>NZ_JAVDXA010000006.1:0-566457 GCF_031457695.1 Dyadobacter sp. BE31 | reverse complement strand
AGGATCGTAACTCCGACGAGTTTTCACCAACTTTTGGTCTTTCATTTTGCATCATGTTGAGCAAAAATGTGTCCCGCTTTTCGGAGCCACCTCAATTACCCGCGCTCCGCCACGTTTACCTTTACCTTTTGATTTAATGGATAATCGAATCTTATAAAAGCCTTTGGGAAGTGCCGTTCCAATGAACGGATTATTTTCAAGTTGTTCAAAATCAAGTAGCTCCCCAGCCAACGAAGCGAATTTCCTCCTGAGTCTCTTAGCTTCATTTTCAAAATTCGGCAGGGTCTCGACTTCAAAACTCATAATTCCTTCAAAAACTCCCTTGCAGGGCGAGTTTGCAAACTGCCTTCTTCTACCAGGTCCGTTTGTCTAATCCCTTCTCTGATATTTGCCCTGACCTCTTCGTCGGAGTCCTCTTCAATCTCCTCACTTACCCTAACAAAGGGAAACCTCTTCAAAAGATCACGCAAAAAGTTGAGTTCATTATCCTCTACTTCGACCGTTAGCGTAGCCATAATACTTAGGTTAATTTTAATAAATATAGCTAAATTCTCCCTCACTTCTATCAAAACCCGATCCGCTTCCGTCCGTTCTGTACCGCCGCTCCATTCACATAAGCGCGCAATTCTGCGAGCTCCTTTTCAAAGCCGCCCGACAAAATCGGGAAGCGGCACCAGGAACGCGGGTCGAGGTTCCGGTCGTCGAGATGGAAGGATGGCGCGTAACGCTCCCGCTTCCACTGGTTGCGGCTCCATAGCTTAAAGAAACGTTCTGTCCAGCCGAGAAGCTGCTCCACGCTATAAGTTCCTTTGTAGCGCACATAAAGGTTTTTGTACGATTCCAAAGGCGACTTTTTATCCCTGATAGCCCAGCCTTCCAGGTCATTCAAGAACTCATAAGGCATCAAATCGGCCTCGTCCGTCTGCGTCTGCGCGAGTGGCCGCAGTTCAGCGGTGGGTTGCAGGCTATTTACTTTCTTCAAACCTTCGATCCGGATGTGCTTGCCTTTCACTTCACATCCCACCGTTTCCAGCCAGCGGAGCCATTGGCGCAGGTAATGCTTGTCGATGCCCGCGAGCGGACTAATGCTTCCGGAAGTATCGCCATCCATGGTAGCGTAGCCTACGGCGGCTTCCGATCGGTTAGAAGTAGCTAGCAACAGGTGGTTCGACAAGTTAGTCAGCAACCACACGCCCGGGGCGCGCACCCTCGCCTGAATGTTCTGTAATGCAATATCGTCCTGTTCCCAGGTCAGTTTCCGCCCGATCTGATCTTCGATCAGCCCTTTATAAGTCTCCACGAGCCCATTGATATTCACATTATAAAATGTAGAACCAATGGATTCGGCCAGCGACTGTGCCGATTCCAGCGTGTCGGTAGAGCTGTTTTCAGTTCCCTGGTAAATATTGTGGATCAAAACTCTGGCAAGGTCCTCCTCCGTTTTGGCAGATTGAATATCCTTAATGTAAGACAGTTTCTGCTTGAAGCGGTCCATACCGATACTTTCGTCGGCCAGGCGGATCATCAGCCCGCACAATGCGGTACAAGCACAGGAATCGGCGCCTCCCGAAAGCGATATCGTGAAGCCGTTGGAGCGGCTCTTTCTGAGATAATCAAACAATGCAAGACATTCGGCCCGTGCGAACTCCTCTTCCTTCAATGCACCGCCTTTTTCAAATGGCTCTATTTCCGGAACCTGCGGCAGTACCGGCTCAATGTCCGGGAAGTCGAAGCGGGCTGGAATGCGCCAGGTCCGTTCCTTTGCCGGCACCGCGATCTTGCTTTGTACCTGGCTCAACCGGGTGTATTCCGTATCGATCACCGCCGTTGTGATCACAAAGTCGTCATAGCTGAACCGCGGGCTGGAAGCAAGCAGGTCTCCATTCGAAGCAATCATCGCATCACCATCGTACACAGCCCTACCAGCCTCATTACCGAGGAGGTTGGTATAAATATAACTGCATGAAAACGACCTGGAAGCGTCAACAACCAGTCTTTCGCGCACCATAAACTTGTTGAATGCAAAATGGCTCGCGCTGGGGTTCAGGATAATGTCCACGCCCCGCTCGTAGTGCCGGCGCGCAGGACGGTTGGCCACCCAACCATCTTCACAAATCTCGAATGCGATCTTCACACCGTGTGAACCACCCAGGATCGGGCCCGAAGCCACGTCAAAAATCAGATCACCGATCGGGTAAAACATCTGATTGACCTCAATGCTTTCTACCACGCCGGGCTGCCACGGCCTGAACCACCGAGCTTCATAATGAATGCCATTGTTGGCCAGGTTTTGTTTGCAGTAGAAACCGGCAATCTGCTTATTGGAAATCAGGCAGGCTGCGTTGTACAAACTTCCATTGTGCCTCAGCGGCAGACCCACCGCCACGATCATTCCTGCCGTTTCCTCTGCTATTTCGAGCAGGCAATGCTGGGCTTGTTCCACCATGTCGGGTGCGAAAAAATAGTCATCGCAGCCGTAACCCGAAATACACAATTCGGGCAGGCATAGCAGGCTAACATCCTGCTTGCGGGCTTCCCGGATCGCATCGACGATATTTCGGGTATTGGCCTCCCAGGCCATGGGTGTCTGGTTTACAACTCCGGAAGCAACTTTGATTAATGGCATGGACGGTGATATGTTTTCGATTCGGTATAGCCTTGTGTTAAATCAAGACGGGAAACTTAATAAAAAAATGCCTTTTTCGAACCGCTAAGGTTTTTTCCTATTTTTGTCAACAACTAATTTAAAGAACAGATTCCTCTTGCAGTTCCCCTCATTCATCGCCAAACGGATACGCCATAACGAAGCAGGATCATTTTCTGCCACAGTTTCGCGAATCGGCGTGGCCAGTATCGCCATTGGTGTTGCAGTTGGGATCATCGCTTTTGCGGTGCTGCTCGGCTTCAAGCAAACCATCCAGCAAAAAATATTTCTTTTCAGCGCACATATCAACGTAAATGCATTTTCACAGGGAAACACTTACGAAGAAGCGCCGCTGCCGGCCAAAAATGCGGTGTCGGATATACTGCCAACAATCCCGGAAATCAAGCGTTGGCAAGCCGTAGCGCATAAATCAGGCATTTTGAAAACGCCGGATGAAATTAAAGGGGTAATTCTGAAAGGCGTAGGCAAGGACTACGATTGGGCAACTTTCAAACCGAACCTAAGAGAAGGCAAGCTAATCGGGCGCACCGATTCTTCCTCCATCAAATACGGTTACTCTTCGGAAATCCTGATCAGCCGGAAAATCGCTACGCAAATGCGGCTAAAAACCGGCGATGATGTGATCATGTATTCGCTTCAAAACCCGCCGAGACCTCGTAAGCTCGTCGTTGCCGGTATTTATGAAACCGAGATGGAAGAATTCGACAATAACCTGATTATCGGGGATATTGGTCTTGTGCAGCGGCTGAATGGCTGGGGAGCAGATTCTGTCGGAACTTATGAAATTTACCTCAAAGACTTCCGCAACCTCGACGTGGTCACCCACAAGCTCCGTCGCGAACTCCCGCCGGGATTGTTCCTGCAAAAAGTCACCAGCTTGTTTCCGCAAATCTTCGACTGGCTCGTCCTGCTCGACCGCAATACCGCTGTTTTTCTGGTGCTAATCCTCTTTGTGGCCTGCTTTAACATGATCTCGATACTGCTGGTGATCATTATGGAAAGAACACCGCTCATCGGGTTGCTTAAAACACTCGGAAGCCCAAACCGGCAAATCCGAATGATCTTTTTCCAGGTCGGCCTCGATATGCTCCGCAAGGGAATTGTCATCGGCAATGTGACCGCACTGCTGCTATGCTGGCTGCAATACCAGTTCAAACTGATCCCGCTCGACCCGGTCAATTATTACATGGACACCGTCCCCATTGTATTCGACTGGGGGATTTTCGCGTTGGTCAACGTGGTTGCGGTCATTATCACAGCCGCGATTCTGCTCATTCCAACACTCATCATCACGCGCATTCAGCCGATTAAGGCATTGTTGTTTAAGAAGTAGATTTTCTCGTCAGAAGTTTGGCCAGCAGGCGCAAATCTGCCGAGAAATCCACAGCCGGCAAAAACTGAATAACTCCGAATTTTTTCGCTAACGGATTCAATATCACATTTCTTTCTGATGGTACAATCGCCGATGGCGTGGTGAATGCGATGATTTCGGGATCGGTCAGGATCTGCTCGCCGATCCATTGGGAATAGGAAATATCGTTTGCCCAATTCTTCTTCAACTGCCGATCATCAACGTGAAAAACGAGTTTATCATCGTCAGGAATGTCGATACGGAGCAATGCAAGACGTTCCATCGATTCTCTGAATTCGGCATGGACGTATTTCTCCAATAATGCGAGTGAAAGGTTCTGGCTGGCGTAAATGCAGGGACAACCTACGGGATTCCAGCGCCCGCCAAACAGCTTGGCACCTGAACCCGACAAATCATCAATATACGCCCTCGCAGCAAGGCGGTAGGCAATCATATGTACACACCATGCTCCATGCGCCCAAGTTCATTGCAAATCAGCTTCACACCCCAGAATGAGCGCAGCGTCGAAAAATCCTGCGTTTCCCCAAGAACTTCCCGCGGCGTACGAAGCCATTTTTCGAATGCTTTCGTATCCCCAAAAATTTCCAGGCCAAGGTCCGCCATGTTTTCAAGCTGATACAAATGCTCCGCATAGAGCCCCTCGAAAGGCTTATCTTCTTTCAGATACCGGTGCAGCGTTCGGTCGCTTACATGCAATATCTCCGCCCATTCCAGCTGGGTAAAAAGCAGCTTTGCAGAGAGCGCCTGAAAGCGCTCAACCGGAAACATATCGACGGTTTTGCGGGCCACATACAACACTTCGGGCTCCTCTGCTATCCGCAACGGAGCGACTTCATCGTATTTTTGATACTGTATCGTTTTCATACGTCCGAAATTTGTCAGATTAAGTTACGACTTTTTTCGAATTTATAAATAACAATCCGGTCTTCTACAATCTTTTTACCAACGTGCAGCGTTCAACAAGCCTGCGGCTTTCAGCAAGGTTTCATCATGCTTAGCAAAGCAAAATCTAAGCGTTTTGAAGTCCGTTTCTCGTCCATAGAATGCAGACACGGGTATAGAAGCAACCCCTACCTCTCTGGTGAGCCGCTCAGCTAATGCAAGATCATTTTCGTCTGATAAATTGGCGTAAGAAACGTTCTGAAAAAAGCTGCCTTCGGATGGTTTAAGTACAAAACCAATGTCCTTGATTGCCTCGTTAAACAAATCCCGCTTACGCTGGTAAAATGCAGAGAGCGACAGATAATGCTCAGGTTCGGTCAGGTACTCGGCTACGGCAAATTGGAATGGCGTTACCACGCTGAACACGAGGAATTGATGGATCTTCCGGAACTCGGCAGTTAGGTCGGCCGGCGCCAGGCAATAGCCTAATTTCCAGCCCGTCGTATGAAAAGTTTTGCCGAAGGACCCGCAAACAAAGCTGCGCCCGGCGAGCGAAGGAATGGATGCTACCGAAATGTGCTCGCGTCCGTCAAAGACAATATATTCATAAACCTCATCACTGATCACCACCAGATCGTGCTCCTCCGAGAGCGAGGCCAGTGCCCGTAAATCAGATGCCGCCCATACCTTACCGGTCGGGTTATGCGGTGTATTGATAATAATCGCACGTGTTTTATCGGTAACACGCGATTTTACAAGCTCCCAATCGATAGAATCGTACTGCGGATCGAGCGTTACGAAAACCGGGATGCCGCCGCTAAGTTCAATGGCCGGCACGTAACTGTCGTAGGCAGGTTCGAACACGATTACTTCGTCGCCGGGATGCACTACTGTGCTGATCGCCACGAATAATGCCTCGGTGGCACCGCTGGTGATGGTAATGTCCGTTACAGGATGGTATTCGTAACCGGAGGCCTCAAAAGTCTTCAGTGCGATCGCTTCGCGCAATGGCAATGCACCCGGCATAGGCGCGTACTGGTTTTTACCCGACCGCACATATTTGTCGACCAGCCGCTGCAAGTCAGGTGAACAATCGAATTCCGGGAAACCCTGCGCCAGGTTCAGCGCCTTGTATTCTTCGGCCAGCGCCGACATTTTAGTAAAAATGGTAGTCCCGACGTTGGGAAGCTTCGATTGCAACCTGTTTTTCAATAACATATCCAAAAATCGTATTAAACAAATACCGTGTCAGCGGCGAAACCAAAGATAATGCATGGTTGCCTGGCTGACACGGTATGAATGCCAAATATGTAACTTCTATTGCCGCCCGTCGTAAACCGCTTTCAAAACAGTCTTAGCATCTGGCGTATTATCAAAGTTTTCATCTACAAATGCGTACCCTACCCGGCGGTCGCGACCGAGAACGAACAGCGAAGGCGTAAAAACTTCTTCCGAAATTCCGGCAATGCGGTCCCATATCGGGGAGGTTTCCGAAAACACGCCGTAGGAACGTGCTACATTGTAATTTTTATCATGGTAAATCAGTGCCCCGGCGTCCAGCTTCCTGGCGATGCGCCCGATTTCCTTTTGCGATTCATTGGTCAATATCAGCAGCTGCCCGCCCAAAGCCTCCACCTGCGGCGCAAGCGCTTTCAGAACTTCCAGGTGCTTAGGTGCGTAACTTCCCCAGCAATTGCAATAGAAACTGAGAACAAGCGGCTTGAAACGGACCACATCAAGGACCGACCGTAGTTCGCTGTCCGCAGGCGTACCTGTCAGCGACGTTACCGGAAACCCTTCTTCGTTCCGAAGATAGAATAGCGGCGCCAGTTCATCCTTTTTGGGCGGCTCGATCTGCTCTTCGGCAATCCGTTGTTTAAGTTGTAAGGTGGACACGTTGCCCAGTTCGTCTTCAATTTCGTAGTACATAATGCCAGGGGTCTTCTGATTTCGAAGCTCAAATTTAGCATTAACCTATTTATCCTACAAATTTAATAGACTTATTTTACCACCATTATTTTCTAGTATAAAAAATCAATAACCTCTTATAACATTGATCCAAGAGCCACTGAACGCCATGCGCCACCTCAACCTAACCCTTTCTACTCTATTTTTAATCTTCATTCCATCCCTGCTTTTCGGGCAAATTATCACCTGGAAAGAGATCCATCCGGGTGTATGGAAGGGCACTGCGGGCAAACCGGATGCCTATGATCTGCTGAAAGCCGCCGAAACGAGCGCCTCGCCTGCACTTGCGAAACTATCCAAACAAGAATTTCCGCTCGACAAATCGGCCATTGTATTTCAAGTCAACAATGGCAAATCCTACCTGCGCCTCCCATTGCAGCGGAATGAGCAGCTTTACGGTTTCGGGCTGAATTTCCAGACCATCCACCAGCGCGGCCGCATTATGCAGCTCCACGCCGACCATTACGGCAAGTCGGACAATGGCCGTACGCATGCGCCGGTGCCGTTTTATGTGTCATCGCTGGGCTATGGTGTGTTCGTAAATTCTGCCAAATACATCGATGTGTACGCGGGCTCGGGCGTGCGCAAGGACAGCAAAAATCCGCCGAAAGTGATGGACCGCAACACCGACAAGAATTGGGAAGCGCACCCCTATTCCGACGCCGTCGAAATGCTAATCCCGGCCGAAGGCATTGAAATCTACGTTTTCGCCGGCCCCAAACCCGTCAATGCGATCGAACGTTTCAACCTTCTAAGCGGCGGAGGCAGCCTGCCGCCGCGCTGGGGGCTCGGCTTTACACAGCGCGTTCACCGGCTCTACACGGCCGACCAGGTGAAACAGGAGGCAAAGGCATTTCAAGAAAAGGGCTACCCACTCGATTTTATCGGCCTTGAACCCGGCTGGCAAACCAAATCTTACCCGTGCACATTCGAATGGGACCGCTCCCGTTTCCCGGATCCGGCAGGTTTTGTGAAGGATATGGATCAAATGGGTGTCAAAATCAACCTGTGGACAAACCCGTACGTCTCGCCCGATGCCTCTATTTACAAGGCGATAGCTCCCTACACCGGCTCCCACACAGTTTGGAACGGCATTGTCCCGGATTTATCGATGCCACAAGCACGCAAAATACTGTTCGATCAGTTTGAAAAAGAGCACGTCAAAATAGGCGTCAGCGGGTACAAGATCGATGAAGTGGATGGTTTCGACTCCTACCTCTGGCCGGATGTGGCCACGTTTCCCTCGGGCCGCTCATCCGAGCAAATCCGCCAGACTTACGGGCTGCTCGTTCAGAAACACAGTTTTGAAATGTTCCGCCGCAACAACATGCGTACGTACGGGCTCGTGCGCGCGTCCAACGCGGGCGGGGCGTCATTCCCTTATGTGATCTATAATGACAATTACAGCCACGAAGATTTCATTACCGCGCTGATCAACAGCGGCTATGCGGGCGTATTATGGACGCCGGAGGTGCGCGCCTCGAAAACCGCCGAAGAATGGCTGCGCCGCTTCCAAACGGTCTGTTTCTCGCCCATGGCGATGATCAACGCGTGGTCGAGCAGCATGCAGCCGTGGACATTCCCCGAGGTAGCACCGCAGATCAAGGCATTGGCCGAGCTTCGGATGCGGATGATGCCCTACTGGTACTCCGAATTCGCCAAATACCACTACAACGGCACGCCGCCCTTCCGAGGGATGAATCTCGAAGAAGGCTTTGGAATAAATATGAAGAAGGAAAAAACGCCGACCAACCTCGAAGAAAACCCCTACGAAGAAGCCGTGACCCGAGAGGTGAAGGACCAGTATATGGCAGGCGAATACCTGCTCGTGGCGCCGCTCTTCACCGGCCAGACTTCGCGAAAAGTCATTTTACCCAAAGGCAAATGGTACGATTTCTACACCGGCAAGCTTGCAGGTGACGGCGAAGTAATCACCATCACCCCGGGAATGGATCAGATCCCTGTTTTCGTGAAAGACGGGGGCATTATTCCTATGATGCCGGCCCTGCTCCACGCGCCGCGATCGGGTGCCAAAACGGACATTGAAATCCGGCATTACGGGGAAAAGAATGCCAGTTATAACCTCTACGATGATGATGGCGAGACATTTGCCTACGAAAAAGGAGTATTCTCCTGGCGTACCATTAAAGTGGAACGGCAGGGTGGGCAGTTGAAAGGCAGCATTTCTGCCGCTGAAAACGGCAAGCCGAATACAATCGGTAATGTTACCTGGCGATTTATGACGGAATAGCGCTCACAGCGTCGAGATCAAGATAACCCGAGTTATAATGCCCTTTTTCCAGAGGATTCTTCGCCAGTGCGTCCGCCAGGAATTCCGGATAGACGCGAATCGAATGTAAATCATTCACATCGTGCCAGTGAAATAGTAATTCATCCTGCCCTTCCACACCGACAAAGTCGTCCTGGGAGGGCAGGCCTTTTATTTGCATTTCAAAATAGAAACCTATTTCGTGGTATTTATCGCCGTTGTACAGAAAGAAATTCTCTGAAACCCAAAGCATTTCGCCGGCCCGTGCGTCGAGCCCGGTTTCTTCCTGCATTTCACGCTGCAAAGTGTCTTTTGAAAATTCAAACAACTCACAACGTCCGCCGGGAAGCGTCCAGAAATTGTCGGAAGGAGTTTTATGCAGGAGCACCTTGCCATTCACGACGGCCACACCGGCGACCCTGTAATTGAACAATGCTCCATCAATGCGAAGGCTGATCATCCGTAACGCGTTTTTTTCGCTAAACTACCGTTTTTCCAACAGATGACTCCCGTATCGTCATCACAGTTTTAAGCGAACGCGTTTCGAATAGGTCGTTTTTTTGCGGATGCTCGATCAGCCTGATCAGCAGCTCTACGGCTTGCTGGCCCATTTCCATTGCAGGCTGCATGACGGTCGTCAACGGCGGATTGAGCAAGTTGGCCACGCTGATATTGGTGAAGCCGACGATCGCCACCTCATCCGGCACCCGGACCCCTTTTCTTTGAAATACCGACATACAGCCGGTTGTAAGCCGGTCGCTGGCCGTGAATATGGCGTCCGGCGGCTCGGGCAGTGTAAGCAGTTCCTCTATCGCGGCTTCGTTTTCGGCCTCTATTTTGCCCCCGTAAAGGCAATACTTCACATACGACTCATCGAATGCAATGCCGTAATCTTCCAGTGCTTTTTTATAACCAGCGAGCCGTTCCGTGGTGATCGACAGGTAAATGGGGCTAGTCAAATGCGCAATGCGCCTGCGACCCGAAAGGATCAAATGCTCGGTAGCCTCGTAACTTCCCGTAAAATTGTCGGCTACCACCTTGTGCGTCTCGATGTCATTAGGCACTCGGTCGAGGAATACAATCGGCAGCCCTTTTTCCATCAATTCCTGAAAATGTACCAGATTGGTCGTGAGACTTGCCAAAGAAACCAACAGCCCATCCACTCTTCTGGAAACCAGATAATTCGTATTTGCCACTTCGCGCTCGTAGGAATCATGGCTTTGGAAGATCACCACATGATAACCCAGGTTATAAGCAATAGACTCAATGCCATTGATCAGCTGCGAAAAAAAGTGGTTCGCAATTTCGGGGATAATGACGCCTATCGACTTGCTTTTGCTATCCTTCAAACTGAGCGCAATGGGGTTCGGACGGTAGTTCATCCGCTCGGCATACTCCATCACCAGCTTTTTGGTTTCGGGGTTAATCTCGTAGCTATTTCTCAATGCACGTGAGACCGTCGAGGTCGACAGGTTCAGTGCCTTTGCGATATCCTTGATGGTGATGGTTTCCAATGGAAGAAATTGGTTTATTCCAACTTATTATTCGTTTCAAAACATCCTACCGACCTCTATCCTGTTATGCCGCACTGCCAATTTATCTTAAAATTTACAATCCTCCGGCTCAACTGACAACGTTCCCGATAACGATTGCACAAAAAAAGACAATTCGTTATTTGATTTTTCTGATTATTCAGTCTAACATCGTTTGGTTCGGGTCTATTTATTACCGACGCTAAAATTATCGGATACCCCGAAAAAGACAAATCACAAACCCATTAATGAATACCGTTAATTTATTCGATCTGACCGGTAAAACCGCATTAGTCACCGGCTGCAACCGTGGCATAGGAAAAGCCATGGCCGAGGCGCTAGCCGAAGCCGGGGCGGATATTATAGGTGTCGCGTCTTCGGAGTTTAAGGAAGGCAGCGAAACGACGCTCGCTATCCGGCAGACCGGAAGGAAATTTTACCCTTATCAAGCCGACCTGGGCGACCGTGAAAAGCTTTATCAGTTCATTAACCAGGTAAAAAAAGACCACCCGGTTATCGATATCCTTGTAAACAATGCAGGGATTATCCTTCGCGAACCAGCTGCCGGGCACCCCGATGAGTACTGGGACAAAGTATTGAATATCAATCTCGACGCACCTTTCATCCTCGCCCGCGAGCTGGGCAAAGAAATGATCGCGCGCGGGTCAGGCAAAGTCATTTTTACGGCGTCGCTCCTCACGTTCCAGGGAGGCATTAATGTGCCGGGTTATACTGCTTCGAAAAGCGCGATTGGCGGGCTGGTGAAAGCACTGGCCAACGAATGGGCCGGTAAGGGCGTGAATGTGAACGCTATTGCACCGGGTTACATCAATACCGACAATACCGAAGCATTACGCAACGATCCCGTACGCAGCAAATCCATCCTCGACCGCATTCCGGCCGCGCGCTGGGGACTGCCCGAAGACTTTAAAGGCCCGATCTTGTTCCTCGCTTCGGAAGCAGCGAGTTATGTGCATGGAACCACATTAACCGTCGATGGCGGCTGGATGGGTCGCTAGTAAACCTATTAATCAACAGAAAATCAACAAGTTGCCGCCTCATATGCAAATCAGATTTGAAAGCAGCCGGAAAGAAGTAGCGCAAATGGATACCGACACCCTGCGCGACAATTTCCTAGTCAAAGATATTTTCCGGGATGGCGAAGTCCATTTCGTATACAGTCACTACGACCGCGTGATCATCGGCGGCGCCATTCCGCTCGAAACTCCGCTGGCAATCCCGGTTTTCGATGCATTAAAAGCCTCTTATTTCCTCGAAAGGCGTGAAATAGGCATTATCAATATCGGCGGCGACGGCGAGGTGCTTGCCGACGGCGAACGTTTCGCGATCAGCAAGCTGGGTTGTGTGTATGTAGGGAAAGGTACAAAAGAGGTGCTGCTAATCAGTAAAAACCCTTCTGAACCTGCCGCTTACTACCTGCTATCTTCCCCCGCGCACCAAACTCACCCCACCCGGTTGTTCACTAAAGAAGACGCCACACCGGCCACAGTAGGCAGTATGGAAACTTCGAACCACCGCACCATTTACAAATACATTCATTTGGAGGGCATTCAAAGCTGCCAGTTGGTTATGGGGCTTACGGTACTGCAAACGGGCAGCGTTTGGAATACCATGCCTTCACACGTGCACGACCGGCGCATGGAAGCGTATTGCTATTTTGATGTGCCTGAAAATCAGCGGGTACTGCATTTAATGGGCGAACCTTCGGAAACACGGCATTTGTGGGTGGCCAACCGGCAGGCGGTGATCTCGCCGCCCTGGTCGATCCACTCGGGCTGCGGCACTTCCAACTACGCGTTCATTTGGGGAATGGCGGGCGAAAACAAGGATTATACAGACATGGACCCGGTACTAATCGGCGATCTCAGATAATGGAAGCATTCAAACAAAAAGAGTTCGTCGGTGACAGCGAAATCGCCTGGGAAGACCTCGGAGGCGGTTTGAAACGCAAGATCATGGCCTACGACGACAACCTGATGATGGTGAAAGTTGCATTTGAAAAAGGCGGAATCGGTACGCTGCACAGCCATTTTCATACTCAAATGAGCTACGTCGAAAGCGGCGAGTTCGAGATTACGATCGGAGAGCGGAAGCAGGTTTTGCGTCAGGGCGATGTGTACTACATCCCGCCGCACGTCATACATGGCGCATTATGTCTTTCGGCTGGTATGCTGGTCGATATTTTCACGCCCATGCGCGAGGACTTTGTGCGTATTTCAAAGGTTTAACCAGTTCCAAATGGCCCTTACTCTACCCCGTTTCCGTAAAATTCCCCTCTGGATCGTCTGCTTTACGACAGTATCGTCGTTTGCACAGGAATTGCCGCTATCCCGGCAAATGGCCGATTCTTTCATGGCTAACCATAAAGATTCGATCCTCGTCGGAAAAAACACGGCCACCAAGTGGGACTACGAGCAGGGATTAATGCTGAAAGCCATCGAAAAAGTGTGGTACCGGACCGGCGAAGGCAAGTATTTCGAATACATCCGCAAGGACATCGATCAGTATGTACGCGCCGACGGCAGCATCCGCACTTACCACGCCGACGAATTCAACATCGACAACATCCCGCCGGGCCGTGCATTGCTGACCTTGTACCGGCAGTCGCAACCCGACAAAGAGAAATACAAAAAAGCCGCCGACCTGCTTTGGAAGCAACTCGAAGAACAGCCACGCACCAAAGAAGGTGGCTACTGGCACAAAAAGCGCTATCCTAACCAAATGTGGCTCGACGGGCTGTTCATGGGCGAGCCTTTTGCCGCCGAGTACAGTGCTATTTTCCATCATCCCGAGCATTTCGACGACATTGTGAAGCAATTCGCATTGATTGAAAAATATGCCGTCGATGAAAAAACGGGACTCGTTTACCACGCTTACGACGAAAGCCGCGAGCAGAAATGGGCCGATAAAACGACCGGTCGCTCACCTAGCTTCTGGGCGCGGGCTATTGGCTGGTATGCCATCGCTCTTGTGGATGTGCTCGATTATCTGCCGGCGCAACATCCCGGCAGGGCACAACTCATTGGCTATTTGCAAAGACTTGCGCCTGTTTTAGCCAAATATCAGGATCCCAAATCCGGCGCATGGCACCAGGTGATCGATCAGGGCAAGCGTGCCGGGAACTACCTTGAAGCTTCCGCCTCGTGCATGTTCGTATATGCGCTCGCGAAAGGTGCGCGCCTGGGCTACATTCCTGAGAAATTTGCCGCCAATGCCCAAAAGGGCTACCAGGGGATCCTTCAAAATTTTGTGGAAAAAGAAGCGAACGGCACATTGAGTTTAAACAAAACCGTGAGTGTAGGCGGCCTCGGCGGCACGCCTTACCGTGACGGTACTTTCGAATACTACCTCAGTGAACCCGTTCGCAAAAACGATCTGAAAGGTATCGGCCCATTCATTTTTGCGAGTGTTGAAATGGAGATTATAGCAGAGAATGCGGTTGGTAAAGGTAAAACAGTTGGTTTGGATTACTATTTCAACCACGAAACGCGGAAAGACCTGACCGGCACGCCAGAGCAGTTTCACTACACCTGGGAGGACAGAATGCATTCCGGTTTCTGGCTCTGGGGCAATACCTTCCGGGAATTGGGCGCCCAAACTGCCTCGGTATCCACACCGCCGACCATCGCTAACCTGAAAGGCATTGACATTTACATCATCGTGGACCCGGATACTAAAAAGGAAACGCCGGAACCGCACTTCATCGACGACAAATCTATTTCTGAGATTGAAAAATGGGTAAAAGCGGGCGGCGTGCTGGTACTCATGGCCAATGACACCGCCAATTGCGAAATCCCGCATTTCAACAGGCTCGCAGCAAAATTCGGCATTCAGTTTACCGCCAAAAACCGGAATATGGTGCAGGGCACGCAATTCGAGCAAGGCAGGCTGATGATCCCCACCGAAGCGAGGGCTGTTTTTCCTCACACAGAAAAAATTTACATCAAAGAACTGTCGCCGCTCGCCCTCACGTCACCGGCAAAAGCATTGCTGACCGACCAGGGCGACGTCATTTTCGGGATTTCCAAATATGGTAAGGGAACTGTGTTCGCCGTGGGCGATCCGTGGCTTTACAATGAATATGTTGACGGGAGGAGGATCGATACCAGCTTCGAGAATTTCGAGGCGGGCAAGGACCTCGCCGGTTGGTTGTTGAAACAGGTTGTTAAAAAGTAAATCTCACTGCTATGGGCTATCTCTTCCGCGAAAACCTTCGCCAGCTCAGAAGTCAGCCCGGCGTGGTCGTGGCCGATGATTCCGTGTTCCAGTTGCCGGAAAAAGTGCTGCAATTCGGCACCGGTGCATTTCTCCGCGGCCTGGCCGATTATTTTATCGACAAAGCCAACCGCCAGGGCGTTTTCAACGGCCGGATTGTAGTCGTAAAATCGACCGATCAGGGCGACACCAAGGCATTTGAACGACAGGATAACCTTTACACCATTTGCTCCCGAGGGATTCAGGATGGCGAAGCGAAAGAGGAGAATATCATTTCTTCGGCCATTAGCCGCGTGCTTTCCGCCAAAACGCAATGGTCGCTCGTGCTGGATCTGGCCAAAAACCCGGCGGTTAGCATTGTGATATCTAACACCACGGAAACCGGCATTCAGCTCGTCCAGGACGACATTTACCAATGGCCACCCGTGTCGTTCCCGGGCAAGCTGCTGGCGTTTCTGTATGCACGATACGTAGCATTCGGCGGTAATCCCAATTTTGGAGTAGTAATTATTCCAACAGAACTGATCGCCGACAATGGGAAGAAGCTTGAATCCATTATCCTCGAACTCGCCCACCGCAATGGCTTGGAAGGCGCTTTCATCGACTGGATCGAACAATCCAATTTCTTCTGCAACTCACTCGTCGACCGCATTGTACCTGGAAAACCCGACGAGATACGCCTGAAAGAGCTCGAAGAAGAACTCGGCTACCGCGATGAGCTGCTCATCACGACCGAGCATTACCATTTGTGGGCCATCGAAGGTGACGAGCGTATCCGCCGGAAAATCGGCTTTTACGGCATTGATGAAGGCCTGATTATCGAGCCGGACATCGAACAGTACCGCGAACTGAAACTACGGCTACTGAATGGTCCTCACACGCTGGGGGGCGGGCTCGCCCATTTGTGCGGCTTCAAAACCGTGGTGGAAGCCATGAGCGACCCGTTCTTTTCGACATTCATTACGCATTTAATGGAAAGCGAAATCGCGACGGCGATTCCGTACAACGTCCGTCCGGATGTAGCCCTGGCATTCAGCCGACAGGTCGCCGACCGTTTCCGCAACCCGCATATTTTGCACAAATGGCTCAATATCAACCAAAATTACTCCGCCAAAATCCTGTCGAGGGTCATTCCCACCTATTTGAATTATGAGACAAAAAACGGCTACCTACCCGAATACATGACTTTCGGACTCGCGGTTTATATCTACTTCATGAAAGCCGTGAAGAAAGAAGGCGACAATTACTACGGCCGCCTCGACGGCACTCCCTACCTGATTCAGGACCCGAAAGCGCCGTTCTTTTATCAGAAATGGCAAATGGCTTCGCTACCCGACATGGTGCAGGCGATATTGAAAGAACAGTCGATCTGGGGCCGGGATCTGAATAAAATCGATTCTGTACACAGTTCCATCGTCAGATATCTCCAATCCATTGCACAAAACGGTATTACTGAAACACTTAAAACGCTTTTAGAAAGAACGGAATATGCTTTCTCGCAATCCTGAACCCGCGGAACTCCAAACGGAGGTCAAAAAGACCAGCTATCGCTGGCGCGTAGTAGCGCTCCTGTTCTGCGCAACCACCATCAACTACCTCGATCGCCAGGTGCTCGGTTTGCTCAAACCGACGCTTGAAGCCGATTTCGGATGGACGGAATCTGATTTCAGCCACATTGTTATGGCATTTCAGGCTGCATATGCATTTTCACTGATTGGTTTCGGGGCTATTATCGATAAAATAGGCACCAAAATCGGTTACGTGATTTCCGTAGTCGTGTGGAGCATCGCCGCCATGCTGCATGCCGTCGCGACGGGCACATTTAGTTTCGGGTTCATGCGTGCCATTCTCGGACTCGGCGAGGCCGGCAACTTTCCGGTGGCGATCAAGGCCACTGCCGAATGGTTTCCTAAGAAAGAGCGGGCATTGGCGACAGGCATTTTTAATTCCGGCGCTAATATCGGTGCGGTTGTGGCACCCATTATGGTTCCGTGGATTTTGGGCGCATACGGCTGGCAGGAAGCATTTCTGATCACGGGTGCATTGGGTTTTGTGTGGCTGATATTCTGGTGGCGCTTTTACGAACTTCCCGCGAAACAAAGCCGCATCAATAAGGCTGAATACGACTACATTCACAGTGACAACGAAGCCGATACAAGCAACGAAGCGCCGGTAAAGTGGCTCCAACTCTTCAAAATCCGGCAGACCTGGGCATTTGTTTTTGGTAAAATGCTCACCGATCCGATCTGGTGGTTCTTCCTCTACTGGCTGCCTTCCTATTTCGCGGAAGCATTCAAGCTGAATCTTTCCAAACCGAGCCCGGAACTCGTGATCGTGTACACGGCAACCACGGTAGGCAGTATCGGCGGCGGGTATTTGTCAGGCTATTTTATCAAAAAAGGCTGGCCTGTTTTCCGCGCGAGGAAGACTTCGATGCTCATTTTCGCGTTCCTGGTAATGCCCATTATGGCGGCTCAGTACACGACCAACATTTGGCAGGCGGTGGTGTTGATTAGTCTTGCGGCAGCAGCACATCAGGCGTGGAGTGCAAATATTTTCACAACGGCGTCGGATATGTTTCCTAAAAAGGCTGTAAGTTCGGTTGTCGGTATCGGTGGCATGGCCGGATCAGTAGGAGGCATCCTCTTTCCTCTTTTGGTAGGGATCATTCTCGACAACTACAAGGCTGCCGGGAACATCGGCGGCGGGTACAACGTCATTTTCATCATCTGCGGGTTCGCATACCTGCTCGCGTGGGGAGTAATGCATGTTTTCTCGCCGAAAATGGAACGGGTGGATATATAGTACTTCGGCTTTCGGCCGTCGGCTATCATACCTGATCATTTTTGAAAAGCAAACAAAAGCCGACTGCCGAAGTCTGACAGCCGACTGCCGACGTCAAATCCTAATTCCTTATTAATCAAATGAAAAAAACATTTTTGCTTCTTGCGTTCCTTTTGATAGGCAATGCATTTGTTTTTGCTCAAAGCGCCGATGAAAAAGCCGTTGCCGCAACTGTTGAAAAGCTCAAAACCGCCATCATCAGCGCTAATGAGGCCGATCTGAAAAAACTGACCTCTCCTGCTCTCTCCTATGGCCATTCCAATGGTTTGCTGGAAGATCAAAAGGAGTTCATCCGTGCCCTCGTGAGCGAAGAATCGAAATTCACTAAAATCGATCTGAGTGACCAAACTATTTCTATTTCAGGAGATGTTGCATTGGTCCGTCACAAGCTGTTTGGCGATACGCACAATAAGGGAAAAGATCCCGCCCAGGTGAAACTAGGGGTACTAATGGTATTCCAAAAAGTAAAAGGAAGCTGGGTGCTCCTCGGCCGCCAGGCATTCAAACTGGTTTAGAATCGCTTCAAACCTATTCAAAACGGGCCTGCTAGTCACTTAGCGGGCCCGTTTTGGTATTGGAGAAGTCACGCTGCTCCATTTTGTGCCGCGCGATTTCCACTGCCTTGTGCAGCTTTTCCTGTAAAATTTGCTGTGAAGGCAACGCCGTCAGGTAATCGGCGACCCGGATATTGCTTTGGCCGAGCTGCATTAGTTCAATATGCTCGGTGCTTTTGCCGGAGCAGAGAATCAATCCTATTGGATCATTTTCGCCTTCTATCTTCTCATACTTCTCTAAAAACCGAAGGTAAAGCTCCATTTGCCCTTTAAAACCAGCTTCGAATTCGCCCATTTTCAAATCAACCACCACCAGGCATTTCAGCCGCCGGTGGTAGAAAAGCAGATCGATAAAATAATCCCGGTGATCGATGGTAATGCGCTTCTGCCTCGCCATGAATGCGAAATCGCTGCCCATTTCGATAATGAACCGCTGTAATTCCACGATAATCGAGGCTTCCAGATCCTTTTCAGAATAGGCGTCTTTCAATCCCAGAAAGTCGAGGAAATACGGATCTTTGAAAACCAAGTCGGGGTTCAGTTTCTGCTCGCTTTTCAGCAGTTGCAGGTCGTTAATGATCACGTCCTCGGGCTTTTTACTGATAGCGGTCCGTTCGTAGAGCATGGATTGGATGCGCTCCTGTAACTGACGAGACGACCATCGTTCAATTTTACACATCTCAATGTAAAAGTCCCGTTTCAATGGGGCCTCGATGTACATTAGCGTCTTGAAATGCGTCCAACTCAATTGTCTCCGCAGTGTAGAGACAATCGAGTAATCCGGAAATGTCAATTCGAATTTAACACAATGCCTTAAATGTTTTTCTCCCCACCCAGGCCCATATTCGGATACCAATTTCGAACTCAGTTCCTTTAAAACCTTCTTCCCATAGTCCGCGCGGCTTTCTTTCAATATTACTTCGTTGATTTGTTTTCCAACACGATAGTGCAGTAGCGTTATCTCCTCATTCACAGCTAGCGCCACGTTTCGCCGGCTTTGTTCAATGAGTTCCCTTACAGCACCTAAAAGACCTGAATCTTCGAGCTCTTTCATATTATTAATGTTTAAGTCCACCCATTTAGACGCTCCCTTTTTTATTTGGTAACGCACTTCTACAAAAACTTTTTCGCCAAATATTGCGTAACAAAAAAGTTACATATAAATTTGCGTAACCAAAAAGTTACGCATCATGAAACGCGATATCAAGCTCAAATGGTTTTATCCCTATCCGCCCGAAATGATCTGGGAATGCCTTACGAATCCGGAAATCCTGAGACAATGGAGCCCGATGAAGGACTTCAAGCCGGAGATAGGATTTGAATGCCAGACGCAGCAAAAGCCAAGACCCGCACAGAACTGGGATGGGATCATGTACCACAAAATCCTGGAAATCGAGCCGTTGAAAAAGCTCTCTTATAGTTTCAAAGGCGGGCCAAAACCGGGTGTCACTACGCTGGACACGGTTGTGACCTGGATGTTGGAACCCAAAGACGGAGGTACTGAGCTGCGGCTGGAACATACCGGATTTACCGGCCCGAAAAACATGCTCACAAGCTTCATCATGGAAATGGGCTGGAAGAAAATCGTTAACAAATCACTCAAAAAGGCTTTCGAAGCACATTTCCTATGAGCACGGAGACAACGGACGCCTTCCAGGCCCTCGCGGACAGGGGACGAAGGGAGATATTGATGATGGTCGCCAAAGAAAAGCGCTCAATCAATGCTATCGCAGAAAATTTCGACATCAGCCGGCCAGCAGTTTCCAAACACATCAAAATCCTTCAAAATGCGGGATTTATCAATATCGAGGAGAAAGGCCGTGAACGGTACTGCGTGCTGAATCAGGCTGGTTTCAGTGAAGTTCAGCAATGGATCAATACGTTTGAGGAATACTGGACAGCGCAATTCAGAAGCCTGGGAAATTACCTGGCTGCGAATGTACCTGTCTCCAAAAAGTAACTGTCAATGCGCCGGTTTCTTCGGGGCCGGCGCGGAAGCGTGGTATTTTTTCTGAACAATGGCAGCATATTTGTCCATCAGTTCCAACACCTTGTCTCGGGATTTGGATCTTACGACCAGCCCTACATGGTACGGTTCGTTCATACGCCATACTACTTCCGGGTCATTGAAAACCGACAGGTCAGGCCACTCCTGGCGTGCCAACGAGATGATAATGCCTGAATACTCTTTCCGCACAGGAGGTAGTTTGTAGTTTTCGCCCTTGGCCTCCGCGGTTTCCATCCGGGCCCATTCTTTCCAGAGATTAATACCCGAAGCCGCGTCCACCATTTCGGAAAGGTGGGCGCCCCCGACGCGGGACGATGTTTCGAGGAAATAGTATTTTCCATCGTCGTAGCACCGTATCACCTCCGTGTGCGAGGCGCTGTGTTTCAGCCCGAATGCTTTCAACAAATCCACGGCGAGAGTCTGCAATGCATGTTCCTCGGAGGAATCGAGCGGCACGGTAACCGAGCGGAATATTCCACCGCCATGAGCCACATCGAAAGGAGGTGCCAGGTACTTGCTGTTCCAGGAAAATATAACAATACCGTTGTAAGAGATCGAATCGACATGATAAACGTCGCCCGGCTTGTATTGTTCCACTAAATAGGCGTGACGCTTATCTCCCAGTTCATGAATGGTATTCCACAATTCCTCTGCGGTGCTTAGTTTCTGAATGCCCAGAGCCGACGCCTCAGAACGCGGTTTGATCATCCATGGACCCGGATATTTCTCGATAAAACGGTTGATCTCATCATCATTAAAAAGCGCCGAAAACCCGGGAACGAGAATGCCCGATTCCAATGCCTTTGTACGCATCGCGAGCTTGTCGCGGAAATAGCGGCCGGTGGTTTGCCCCATCCCGGGAATCCTGAAATATTCACGGATATGCGCCGCCTTCTCCACATCGAAATCATCGAGCGCGACCACACGGTCGATCGGGCGCGTCCGCATCACGTACGCAAGACCGGTGATGATTTCGTTCATGTTGTAAGTACCATCCTCACCCTCCTCCACATAGAAAAACTCATCCACGGCATTCCTGACCCAAGGTTTATCTTCCAGTTTTTTCGCGGTGATCAAAAAAACCTTATTACCAGCGTCTTTCAGTGCCTGCAAAAAATCATTGCCTTTGAAATAGGTGGAAATGCAGAGAAAAGTCAGAGTTCGGGTCATAAAATGTGATTTGGTGGACGGTAGCGGCATTTGCGGACAAGCCATGCCGCAAAGCTTATATTCTCAAATCTAGCAAAAAGAACCATTTTGGCAAGAAAAGCGCCGGTTAAATTTGCGTTATAACCGGGGGTTTGACGCTAACCCGCAAGTTTCGACAGGTAAGCGATCAGCAACTTCACCCCATACGCTGTTCCGGCGCGGCCTGGTGCAAACTCGGTATCGCCAAATGCCATTCCGGCAATGTCGAGATGCGCCCATGCGGGATGCCCGGCAGTAAACACTTCCAGAAACTTGGCTGCCACAATGGCTCCCGCCAGCGGTTTGCCGTGATAATTCTTCACATCCGCAATGTCGGAGCTGATCTCCTCTTTGTATTCGTCCCAGACAGGCAGCCGCCATAAGCGTTCGCCTGTTTCGTCGGCTGCCTGGGTGAGCTCCTCGGAGAGATGGTCGTTGGGTGTAAAAAGGCCCGCCGCCTCGTAGCCAAGCGTTTGAATCACGCTTCCGGTAAGCGTTGCGAGGTCGATAAGCACATCCGGCTCATAATGTTTGACGGCATAATGCAGGCCATCGGCAAGGATCAAACGGCCTTCTGCATCGGTATCGATCACCTCAATCGTCTTCCCGGCATAAGATCCGATCACATCCCCGGGTTTCATGGCCGAACCGTCCACCGAGTTTTCCGTGGAGGGAATGACGCCGATAATGCGGATCGACAGTTTCAATTGCGCCGCCAGCTCTATCGCGCCCAAAACAGCCGCCGCTCCGCCCATGTCGCTTTTCATCAAATGCATATTGGCCGATGGCTTGATCGAAATACCGCCTGTATCGAAAGTCACGCCCTTGCCCACCAGCGCCACCGTTTGGGTGTAATGCGCCGGTTTATAGTCTGAAACAATCATTACGGGCGGTGTGTCACTTCCCCTATTCACAGCCAGCAATGCGTGCATACCCTGCTTTTCCAGCGCTTCTTTCTCCAATATTTCCACCGCATACCCATGCTCTGCACCCGACTTTCTTGCCCAATCGGCCAGCGTAGCCGGTTTTTTATAGTTGGATGGCGCATTCATCAAATCCATGATCCGGATTTGCACCAGAGCCGTTTTCAGTGCATTATTAACCGATTGCTCCACGTCCGAACTTTCTTCGGACAAAATCGATAATGTACCCGATTTGAAAAAGTCACTTACCGCTTTCGGCTCCGTTTTGTAGAGTTGGAGGTCGTAACCGCCCAACACAATGCCATTCACAGCATTTCCAAGCCATTCGGCCCCACGTCCGCGTCCGTCGAGCATGATGTTGGCGGGCCAGCGGTCTTTTCGTTTGAAAAAAAGCGAGCGGAAAATTTTGGTAATAGCCGGGAGTTTCGGGGTTTTTCCGAGTCCTAACCACAGTTCTTTCGAAGAGTACCACCATGTTTCTCCCTTTTCTGCCTTGAACATCTCCTGGTTAGCGGGTTCGGCACCCTGTTCGAACGGGCGGACGATCAGTACGTCTTCGATAGGCTCCTGTATGATCTCTATTTGCATTGGATTCGAAATTCGGTTTAATAAAAAAGCAAAGACAATATATGCCTTTGCTTTCAAAAATGGGTTATACGGGAATTAATCCAATCCGCCGCGGCGCGTAGGCTTGCGCGGCTCAGGCCATGCGCCCGGCACACCTTTGGCATCGAGGGGCAAAATGCTCTTGTCTCGTGAGGTTTTGGCAGGATCTTCGCTAGCCTGATAAGCCAGAATTGCGGCCAGTATCGCATTGCTGCGCACATCGTCGAACACGATCTTGTCGTAGGTGTCGCGGTTAGTATGCCATGTGTAGGTGCCGTACGACCAGTTCAATGAGCTCAGAGAGAATGCCGGAGCGCCCGCCGCTACGAATGAGGCGAAATCGGAGCCACCGGTTCCGGGAGCACCGGGAAATGAGGTTTGGATAGGCGTACGGATCGGTTCGGGAACTTTCGAAAGCCAGCGGCCGAGGTATTCATAAGCATTCAAAAAGCCCTGACCCGACAGGTTCACAACCCTGCCCGTTCCATTGTCCTGATTGAAAACCGCCTGAATGTTCTGCACGATCTCGGGATGGTCTTCCACAAATGCGCGGGAGCCGTTCAGCCCTTGTTCTTCGCTTCCCCAATGCCCAACCAGGATCGTCCGCTTGGGATTAGGATATACCTTTTTGAGAATGCGCATGGCTTCCATCATCACGAGCGTGCCGGTACCGTTATCGGTGGCACCGCTGCCGCCGTCCCAAGAGTCGAAATGCGCAGAGAGTATCACATATTCATTGGGTTTTTCGGTGCCTTTGATCTCCCCTACCGTATTGAACGTCTGGCTAATGCCGGTTTCTTTCGCATCGGCACGCACGCTGATTTTCGGCGTGTGCCCCGATTCCGCCAGCCGATATAGCAGGCCGTAATCTTCGAGTGAAATATCCACCGTCGGGATAGCTTTCGTATAAGCCCCGAAGATTTTATTAGCCCCAAAACCCTTTGACCAGTAAGACATCACCACGCCCGCCGCACCCGCTTTCTCCAATGCAAGCGGCAATGCACGGGAAGTGTACCCGGTCTTTTTCAAACGGTTGGCCCATGCGTCAGTCTGCGCGTCCCGGTCCTTTTTCATTTTTTCAAACGACTCTTTCGTCGCAAACTCCTGCCAGTTATAATCGGGACGGCCGGTGGGCTGGTTCATGCTGATCAACACAAACTTGCCTTTGGCGGTTGGTAACCACTTTTGAAATGCCACCGAATCGGCCACATCGGGCAGGATCACCACATCGGCAGTCACCGTTTTGCCGTTCGTGCCGGGGCTCCATGCGAGCTGCATTCCTTCGAGCGACTTCACGCGCGGCGCCACCATGTCTATGTGCGACACACCGCGTTCCCAGCCACGCCACTCGCCCCATTTTTCATTTTTTGCACTAATACCCCAACCTTTGTATTTAGCCACTGCCCAATCGTGCGCCTGCTGCATTTGCGGCGAGCCTACGAGCCGGGGGCCGATCACGTCCATCAGTTCGTGACCGAGTTTTTCAAGTTGCGAATTTTCAGTAGCCTCCTTTACGATGTTTTCAACCACAGGGTCTTTCGCGACCGCGTCTTTACTTTGTGCAAAAACAAAACCGGCCTGACTCGAAAGACAAAGGGTCAGGAGCAAATAGATTTTTTTCATGGAATTGGTGGTTTAAGAAATATCGTTACCCAATGTAGGAAATCGCTATGACGCTTTCCGTACGCTCTTAAAAAATTCTAAATTGATATTTTAATTATATTATTCCAGCACCAGGCATGGATGGCATACTGGTTCACAGGCAGATATGTTAAACCGGATTATCGCATTTGTATTTTTCGCAAACTACTTCGTCGGAATTCTGGCGGTGGCATTATCCCTGGAAACTGCCTTCCAGCTTAGCATCCCGCTCAATTCCCCGGCCTATTACATCCTGCTTTTCTGCACAACCGTATTCTATTACACAATCGCCTACTCGGGGCCGGTTATCCTGAAAGTTTCCGCCAATCCCCGGACCGAATGGTACCGGCAACACTACCGGTTCGTGCGGGTGAGCCAGGTATTCCTGTTTTGTATTTGCGTGTTGCTGGGAGCCTGGTATCTGATTGAAAACTTCCATGCAATAATGCATTTGCCGTTTTACTACTGGCTTGTTTTATCGGTTGTGCCGCTTGCCGCGATCCTCTATTACGGTTTGCTTCCCAAATCCATTATTTCATTCAATCTGCGACATACCGGCTGGCTGAAAGCATTCGTGATCGGGTTTGTGTGGGCTGGATGCGTCAACCTCTTCCCGGTGACGGCCTTACGGATCGAGCGGGGCGTAACCGTCGCCGAGCCCTTATTAATGCTCTGGCTCTTTGCCAAAAACTGGATGTTCTGCACCGTCAACGCCATTATGTTCGATATGAAGGACTATGAGGACGACGCGAATATCGAATTAAAAACATTTGCCGTGCGAATGGGACTACGGAAAACCATTTACGCAGTGCTGGTGCCGCTTCTGCTTGTCGGGCTCATTTCTTTTCTCGCATTTGCCATCTACCGGCATTTTGGCATTCCGACGATCCTGTTTAACATGGTGCCTTTCGTGTGCCTGCTGGTAGTTGCATTTTCGCTCCAAAAGCGGCAAAGCATTTTGTTTTACCTCATCGTGATCGACGGGCTTTTGCTGGTAAAAGCATTATGTGGGATCGCAGGCAGCTTTTTTGCACATCAAAACCTGCATTAGTATGCTGAACAACTATGACCGCATCGCAACGAACTATGACAGGCTAAGCAGACTGATATTCGGCAAATCGATCGTCCGCGCGCAGCAGGCACTGCTCCCATTTATAGGCTCTCCTGCACGCATACTTATCGTAGGCGGTGGAACCGGCTGGATATTAGAGGAAATTGCAAGGTTATCCCCCTCAGGATTAGCCATCGATTATGTCGAAATTTCGTCCAAAATGCTGGACCTCGCCAGAAGGCGAAATTGCAGGGAAAATCATGTCGCATTCGTGCACGCCGGGATCGAAAACTATGCCGCACCAGTGAAATACGATGTGGTCATGACGCCGTTTCTTTTCGACAATTTCAGTCGCGAACGTGCCCACGAGGTTTTTGACAAGCTGGATAAAATGCTCAAAAATGGCGCATTATGGCTGTTCGCTGACTTTCATATTGATCAAAACCTCAACCGCATCTGGCAAAAAGCCCTGCTGCGGTCCATGTATATTTTCTTCAAAAATATCAGTCATGTGGAAGCGGATCAATTGCCGGATATGCACACTCTTTTTAACACACATAACTACCACCTCACATTTGAAACCTTTCATTTCGGCCGTTTCATCCGTTCGGCGGCGTACCGCAAATCAGGCAACGGCGGTACGGCCACGACCGAAAATAAACCGCTCGTTGAAAATGACAATCGATAGCAGGATCAGTGAGTAAGCAGTGATCTGCACCGAATTGATCGGCTCATGGAAGTAGAACAATGCGATGGCAAAGTTCATCAATGGATTGATATACAACAAAATACCCATCGTAGAAGACGTTACCCCCTGCAACGCATACAGGTTCATGAAGAGTGGAATAATCGTAAAAACGACCGCTATCAGCGTGATGAGTATGTAAAATGAAGCCTCCGTAGGCAGCTCGGCGCTGTATTTCGGGTAAAAAGGAAGCAATAGCAGCGCGGAAAAAACGATCTGGATCGTGAGTACCAGGAACTTGTCGATACCTGCATTCTTGCGCTGGCTCACGAGGTAGAAAGCGTAAGAAGCCGCGACGATCAGGCTGTACAGAATATCCGAGATATTATTGAAAGACAATAAAATACAACTCAAAACACTGAGTATTACCGCTGTCCATTGCCATTTGCTGAGCCTTTCATCCAGTACGAAAAAGGCGATTACGGTGGTCATGATCGGGCAGACGAGGTAGGCGAACGACGCCGCCTTCACGCTGATGTGGTTCATCACATAAATGAAGAAAAACCAGTTGGCTGTGAGCAATACTCCTCCGAACAACGTGAGGAATGCAACCTCACGCTTCCGCTTCACAGGCATTGCCTTGAATGCCTCAATGCTCTCTTTCAGCACTTTCACCCGCACAAACAAACTGATTACCGCCATCACCGCCGCACACATGAACACGCGGTAAAAGAGGATGTCGAGCGACGGATATCCTTTCAATGGTTTGAGGGCCAGGCTGAAAAAGCCCCAGATCAGAAACGAAACGAATGCGGTGAGGTAGTACTTTGAAAATTTCATCAGGCTATCGATGTGGTGTGGACCGTACTCCCGAAACAGCAAATTATGCAGCCGGGTTCGTACATTTCGGCCGCGGCCGGATATTTACCATTGAAATTTAACCTTTTGGCTATGCAACCGTTGGTTGACGTATCGTGTCAACCAGACAGTTTCCACTTCTGAAAATCCAGGTCCATGAAAATTCTCTCCATCCTTCCTTTCCTGTTCATCTGCCAGATCGGCCTCGCCCAGCGAACTACATTTTCCGTTGGCGTCAACTCCGGCATTTCACGCTTTGCGGGCGCGAGCGCGGAAAAAACCACTACCTCCGGCACGGGAGGGCCATTCTGTGGCTGCGCGCTTCGGGAGGCCAGTTATCTGGGCAATGTGCCTGCCATTACCTACGGCGGAAACCTCGCGGTGCAATATGAGTTTAAAAACCATTTCCTGCTTGGACTGGAAGCCGGCTACGAAAACCTCCGCACGCGGATCAACGTCGAGACGTACCAGGTAGACGATATGATTTTCAAGACTGAAAACGGCTACAATATCACCCGGAACCATTTCATCAACATTTTTCCCAGTGCCGGATATAATTTTCCATTGGCGGACAACCTCAACCTCTCACTTCGGGGAGGCGCCGATTTCGGGATCGGCCTGAGCAGTTCCAGTCGCCTGGTTATAAAAGAGGTATTTGAAGAAGACCAATTCACCGATCACGACGGTCTCGCTCCCGGGCTCGATTTCCGCCCCAGGGTAGAGGCAAAAATAGCCGGTAAAAGGCTCGGGCTGGCTGTCAGTTACGCACACGGGGCTACGAATTGGCTCAACGGCTGGGCAGGCGGCGCTACCGACCTCCATATGCGCGTCTGGCGCGTGGGTGTACAGTACCGAATATTCTAAAAAAGCAGTAAAAGAGGAACCATAGTCGGCTTATTTGGCTTGATTAGTAAGGCAATATTTAATCAAGTATGACATTTTCCGACATCCGGCTGGTGGCTACCGATATGGACGGTACGCTTTTGAACTCCAAACACGAAATCCACGAATCGTTTTTCCCTGTTTTCAGAAAACTCAAAGATCACGGGATCATTTTCATTGCAGCCAGCGGTCGTCAGTATTTCAACCTCGCCAAAACCCTCGATGCGGTAAAGGACGAAGTCATCTTCGCTGCTGAGAATGGCAGTTATGTGGTTTTCAAGGACGAGGAAATCCACATTCAGGCGATCGATCCGGAGATTACCCGCGAGCTGATATTGATTTCAAGAAAGATCAAAAATACCTACCCGATCATCTGCGGGAAGAAAAAGGCTTACGTCGAGAACGACGACGAGGAATTTATCAACCACCTCAAACTCTATTTTGAAAGATACGAGGTCGTAAATGACCTGCTCGAAATCACCGACGACCAGTTTCTGAAATTCACATTATGCGACCTGGCCGGCTCCGAAGTGAACAGCTACCCGCATTACAAAAAATATGAGCAAGACCTGCAAGTGAAAGTTTCAGGGCCGATCTGGCTCGACATTTCGCACAAAAAAGCGAACAAAGGCCGCGCAATGGAGGTTTTGCAGGAAAAATTCAAAGTGACCGCCGAGCAAACGATGGTTTTCGGAGACTACCTGAATGACCTCGAAATGCTCGAAAAGGCACATTACTCCTACGCAATGGCGAATGCGCACCCGGATATTAAAAAAATAGCCCGTTTCATCGCCAAAAGCAACGATGAAAACGGGGTAGTTGAAGTCCTTTCGGAAATTACGGAATAAGGCAATGCCCTACTCCGTGTATTTTTTGAATATGGAAGTCGCTGTGTGGCCCCCGAAACCGAAGGTGTTGTTCAGCGCGTAATTCACAGTCTGGTTCAGCGACTTGCCCAGCACGATATTCATGCCTTCGGGGATCGCCTCGTCAAGATTCTCGGTATTGATCGTTCCCGGAATGATATCATTCTTCACCGCCAAAACACTAACGATACTTTCCAGCGCTCCCGCCGCACCCAGCAAGTGGCCGGTCATCGACTTGGTTGCGCTGATCGCCACAGGATGGTCGCCGAACACGGTTTTCATGCCTTGCAGCTCGCTCATATCGCCCAGCCCGGTAGAGGTCGCGTGCGCATTCACGTAGTCGATCTTGTCGGGCGTGATGCCGGCTTCTGCAAGGGCTTTTCGCATGCCTAATGCCGCACCCATGCCGTCCGGAGGTGTTCCGGTGAGGTGGTAAGCATCCGCGGCCATTCCGCCGCCGACGATTTCGGCATATATTTTAGCCCCTCTCGCTTTGGCATATTCCAGGTCTTCGAGGATCAATGCCGCCGCGCCTTCGCCCATTACGAAACCATCGCGGTCTTTATCGAACGGTCTCGAAGCAGTCGCAGGATCGTCATTTCTTTTCGAAAGTGCCTGTGCCGCGCTGAAACCACCCAATGCGGAGTAGATAATCGCAGCTTCGGAACCGCCTGCAACCATCAGTTTGGCCTTCCCCATGCGAATGGTATCGAATGCACTGATCAACGCCGTGTTCGAAGATGCACAGGCCGAAACGGTACAATAGTTAGGTCCGTGCAATTTGTGGCGGATCGAGATAACGCCGGCCGCAATGTCCACGATCATTTTGGGAATAAAGAAGGGGCTGAAACGTGGTACACCACCGGATGCGTGAAATTCCAGCAGCTGGTCTTCGAATGTGCCCATACCACCGTTTCCGGTCGCCCAGATCACGCCCATATCGTAGCGGTCTTCCAGGTCGATATTCGCAAAGTCCAGCCCTGCGTCCTTGATCGCCGTATCCGACGCCGCAATGGCGTACTGGGTATGCAGGTCGTATTTCTTGATCTCCTTCTTCTCGATATAATCTTCGGGATGGAAGTCCTTCACTTCACAACCGAACTGTGTTTTGAATTTGGAAACATCCATTTTCGTAATGGTAGCAGCACCGCTTTTACCATCTACAATATTTTGCCAGAACTCTTCCACAGAATTCCCCAGCGGAGAAATAACCCCCAGGCCGGTAACTACTACTCTTTTCATACAGTTTGATTATTTGATCCAAGACGTCAGGAAAGTTCAGTCAACTTCCTGAGTCAGTGTATCTTTAAAGATGTCGTCGACCAGTTTCTGCACCTTCGGGCCAATCAGCAGGATTGCCGGGATGACGATCAGATACGACATGCTCCAAGATTTGAGCCAAATCACCAAAAAATTGGCAACAAATCCAATATTTACAGAGATCAAAGTAAAGGAAATTATCCCCGTTGTAACGATCCCCATGATCATGGCAAAAGCGATTTTCTGTCTCATACCGGCTGTGATTTTTGTCTATTGAAGGTTACTTTTTGAAAGGTCTCCGTCAGGCTGTTTGGAGCTCCACGCCTGGGTTCATGGCCTGCAAAGCGGCTGCGGGGTTACTCAAAAAGAGGTTGAAAACATCGGCAGTACGGCCTGTGAGAATTTCGTAGGTATTGTTTTCAAATGCTTCCACGAGTTCGTCGGCTACCTGTTTCGCAGGGATGCCATTCGTAGCACCACCGATTTCAGCAGAGAACTCGGTATCTACCAACGGAGGCAGGATTTCGAATACTTTGACATTCGTGGATTTGCCCAGTGCGATACGCAGCGATTGAGTATACGAGTGCAATGCAGCCTTACTTGCGGCGTAAGTCGGCAGGAAATGGTTAGGAACCAGGCCTGCAATGCTGGAAACGGTCACGATGGCAGCTTCATTCGCTTTTTTGAGGAGCGGCAGCAACTTCTGATTCAGACGGATAATGGCCAGGTAATTGGTGATAATCTCCTCTTCGGCCAGTGTTGCGGCGTCCTGGTCGCCGTCCAGATGATAGTAGGCGGCCTTTCCTGCATTATTAATCACCACATTCAAATCTGGGAATTCGTTTTCAAGGCGCGCAACAAGCTCGTCGGTAGCCTGCTTGTCGACCACATCGTAAACGATGGGCGTCACATTGGTCAGTTGCGCTGCCGCTTTTTGCAGACGTTCTTCATTGCGACCGGTGATGATTACATGATTGCCTTTTGCGTCGAACGCTTTGGCGAATTCGAGACCGATACCGGCACTTCCGCCGGTAATGAGGATTGTATTTCCAATAGTTTTCATTGTTTTCGAGTTTAAAATATACCATTCGGTATATTATTTGAGAAAACTAAAACCGGCATTTACCCGGCGCTATTTGTAAATCAAAATTCACATGACAAAAATATACTGATCGGTATATTTTTGCAAGAAAAATCATAAAAACTTTTGAGCTATCTACAAAAAACGGCCTGGTTGTCCACCAGGCCGCAATTCTATTTCCGATCGCCAATAATTTCTTACTTCACACTTACACGCCAGATGACATTACCGGAGTCGTCGTTCACCAGCAATGAGCCATCGTTCATCACCGTCACACCAACCGGTCGGCCGTACACCTTCTTCTCGCTTTCGACAAAACCCGTCAGAAAATCCTCAGGCTTCCCCGACGGCTTCCCGTCCTTAAATGGCACAAAAACCACTTTATAGCCCGAAAGCGTCGAGCGGTTCCAGGAGCCGTGCTGACCTACGAATGCACCATTATGGTATTTTGCAGGAAACTTGGTTTTGTTGTAGAATGCCAACCCCAGCGATGCCGTATGCGAACCGACGGGAACATCCGGCACAATCGTCTTTGCAACCAGGTCGGGGCGCTCTCCTTTTCTGCGCGGGTCTTCGTTTGGTCCGAAATAGGCGTATGGCCAGCCGTAAAATCCACCTTCCTTCACGCTGGTAATGTAATCGGGCACGAGTTCGTCGCCCAGCTTATCACGCTCATTCACGGCCGTCCAAAGCACATTGGAAACTGGTGCCCAACCCATTCCCACGGGATTGCGCAACCCGCTCGCATATACACGCTCGCCCGAGCCGTCGGGATTGATTTCTAGGATATTCGCCCTCCGCTTCTCTTCATCGATGCCGTGGTCGGCCACATTACTCGCCGAGCCGACGGAAATGTAAATTTTGCTGCCATCTGCATTCGCCAGCAAGTTCCGTGTCCAGTGATTGTTATAACCTCCCGCGGGCAAATCCACTATTTTCTGGCCTTTGGAAGTGATTTTTGTTTCACCGTCTTTGTAGGGATAACGGTAGAGGCCGTCGGTGTTAGCGACGTAGAAGTACCCTTTCAGCACCAGCATCCCGAGCGGCTTGTTGAGTTTTTCAAGGAAAATCTCCCGCATTTCGGGTGTGCCGTCCTTGTTCACATCGCGGAGGAGCGTAATCCTGTCGGCACTTTTGCGCGTAGCGGATTCGGCCACGAAAATGTCGCCATTGGGTGCAATATAGGTCCAGCGTGGACTATCGAATTTGTCGGCAAATTTGGTTACCACAAAACCCTCGGGAGCTACGGGTGTTTTGCCATCGGGCCAGCCAGCCTCTTCGGGACGGTTTTCCACAGATTCCGTCGCGAATGGCGCGGGCAATGTGAGGCTGTCGGTCACTGTAACCACCGAATCGGGGCCAGTTAGTGCGGCCTCTTCCTTTTCCTTTTTACTGTTGCAACCCCATGCAAATGCCAGAGCAGCGAGACAGATCATTTGATACTTCCTCATGTTGATGAATATTAATGCAAAAAGCTGGTCAGGAACATTGCGTTCCCGGCCAGCTTTTACAATAATAATGCCACCCAACTGCGCTCAGAACGAAACAGGTACTTCTACGACGGTCTTTTCCCAGCCCATGTACATCTTGGCCTGCTTGTCGGATACCTTTTCGAATACAATTGAAAAATTCTCGATCGGTACGTCCACATTTTTTACCGGCACGGTCACGCGCAGCACGTCATTGGCTTCCTTGTACTTGAATGCACCCCAGTAATCGACGTCAGAGCTGATGATGATCGTCCACTCCTTCTCGCCGGGTATCGCGAACAACGAATAGGTACCCGCCTTCACCTTCTTGCCGCCAAAAGTGGCGTCTTCGTAGAATTTGATTTCGGTCGATTCATCCGCGCCCAGGCGCCACACTTTGCCGTACGGCTCTTTTTTACCGAAAATTTCGCGGCCATTCAAAAACGGGCGGCTGTACGAGACCTTCACCAACGCTTTCTCGCCATCCTTGCGGTCATGGGCAAAGTGGTCCGGGAAATATGCGATGTCACGCGGGCTCTTATCCAGCCCCCTGAACTTCTGCGCGTTCGCACCGAATGCGATTACCATCATCAAAAGGGCCAGGAAAATGTTCTTTTTCATATTTTGTGGTTTTTGTTAAAGATTTGAATGCTAATGTTAGGAAAAGTTTTGATTTGAAGATTTAGTCAAATTCACTTTTTATAATGAAATCTGCATTTCAAGATCTTGATCGCATCGGGTGTGACCGAATATACCAAACGGTGCTCCTCGTCTATCCTGCGGGACCAATAACCGGAAAGATCTCCCTTCAACGGCTCGGGTTTTCCGATTCCATCAAAAGGAGATCTTTTGCAATCCTTTATCAATTCGTTAATCCTTTTCAGGATTTTCTTGTCTGTCTGCTGCCAATGAAGATAGTCTTCCCACCCTTCATCGTGGAAGAGGAGCTTCATTCTTCGATCAGCGCTCTCTCATGGATATTTTTTCCGTTTTCTAGGTCTGCTATTACCCTAAGCAGCCTTTCCCTGTTTTCCTTGCTACTCAGCAGGTATTCGGTTGTGTCCTGCTTGTCCTTCCTGACTTTACCCGCCTTGGTTTTACCAGCCATTGCCAATTTCAGTTTGCTCCAATCGATCGTTAATCTCATAGTGTGATGTGTTTAAATTAGCTTACACAAAAATAAAAAACTGAACTGACAATCAGCTATTCTACGCAATCGCCTTGCCACTCAGTACCGGCCGCGGGTCTTTGGTATTTCCGATGATCGCGAGGCTTCTTTTAAACTCAACTTGCAGATTATCCCCTTCAAACTTGCACCGCACGGTTTCATAATGGGCGGTTTCGATGAAGCGCCAGGTCATTTCGAAGGTCGTGTCGTCGATCCAGGCGCCGTTGGCGGCAATTTTGGTCTTCTTTTCGCCAGGAACCGGCGTAAGAACGAGTTTGAGCGGCATGGTCGATAAGTCGGTGAGGCCGATCTTCCAGTTACCCAAACCATTTACCACCAAGTGCTCACCCTTATCGTCGGTTACGCGGAACAGGCACCAGCCTTTATCGAACTCGAAGGATACTTTATTAATTTTCAACTCATTATCCGCCAGCTTAAATGCCTTTCCGTTCATTTTCGCCGCAAGCTCCGACGCCGGTTTTCCAGGTGTAAGCGGCAATGCGAGTGAGCCGAGTTTCTTCTGCATTTCTGACTGTACACCTTTGTCAGCGGGAACACCGGTGGCCTTTACAGCAGGAAGGATATGGTTCCAAACATGGTTCAGAATGGCCTGCATATCGCTGGTTTCGCTGGTAATGGCTACTACCATGTCTTCTTTCGGCATTACAATGCAGTATTGTCCGAAAGCGCCGTCGCCGCGGTAAGCGCCATTCCGGCAACGCCAGAACTGGTAGCCATACCCCTGTTGCCAGTCGTCGTCCTCGGGCTTGCGGTTACTGCCCTTGGACATGATATGCGAGCGTGTCGCCTCCTCCACCCACGCGGCAGGCAGAATGCGCTTGCCATTATATTCTCCTTTTTGCAAATACAGCTGCCCGAACTTGGCAATATCCTCCGTTTTCACCCGTAACCCCCAACCACCGGTATTAATGCCTTTCGGATCCACCTCCCAATCCACATCTTCGATCACCAACGGTTGGAAGAGGCGCGGTTTGAGGTATTCGAGCAATGTCTGGCCGGTCAGTTTCTGAATGATAGCCGACAACATGTAGGTAGCGCCGCTGTTGTACACAAAGAATGTACCCGGCTCATGCTCGACGGGTTGCGCCAAAAACGACTTCACCCAATTGTCGCTCCCCGATTCACGGAGCTTGCCCGTAGTATCCTTGTCATGTCCTGTCGACATGCTGAGTAGGTCGCGTACACGCATGGCCGCGAGGTTGGCGCTCACGGTTGCGGGCTTGTCTTCCGGGAAAAACGACATTACTTTATCGTCCACTTTCAACTTACCTTCGGCAACGGCAAAGCCAATAGCACTGGAAGTGAAGCTTTTGCTGAGCGAATACAATGTATGTTTCAAATCCGGCGCATAAGGTGCCCACCAGCCTTCGGCGACTACCTTTCCCTGGCGCAGGACCATCAGACTATGCAGGTTCAGGCGGTCGGTTTCGACGGCATTGGCAAAGTCCAGAATGCCTTTGGCCGACATTCCCTGCGCTTCCGGTGAGCTGCGCGGCAACTGTCCGTAGCTGAGCGACGCCGCCCAGGCCGACGCCGGAATAGCACTGATTACACCCAATTGAAGGGCGCCAAAACCTAATTTTTGAAGGAATTCCCTGCGGTTGTATGACATGGTTGTTATAAATGCTGGTGATCGAAAGTTTCTTGCGGATGGTTCGACAGGTAGCATTTGCACAGGGAGCGCTATCTTTGCATCAATCACAAAACAAATGACCGCATGCCGGAGAACGCAACTTCCTTCCAATCGCTTGGATTGTCCGAACCATTACTAAAAACCATTGCTGAACAGAATTATACTCAACCGTATCCGATTCAGCAGGCCGCAATTCCAGCCATTTTGAAGGGAAACGACGTCCTCGGCATCGCCAAAACGGGTTCGGGAAAAACGGCGAGCTTTGTGCTGCCGATTCTGGAATCATTTCAAAGACTGCCACCCGCGAAAAACCGGCACATTACTGCATTGGTACTGGTCCCCACGCGTGAGCTGGCAGTGCAAATAGGGACGGTTTTCCAGACTTTCGGTGAGCGGCTTCCGCGGAAAGTGAAAACGCTGGCGGTGTTTGGCGGCGTGTCGATCAACCCGCAAATGATCGCCATGCAAAATGTGGAAATACTCGTTGCAACACCCGGAAGGCTGCTCGAACTGATTTCCTACAAAGCGCTCAGCCTATCGGAAACACGCGTTCTGGTGCTCGATGAGGCCGATAAAATGCTGAATATGGGCTTTGCGGATGAAATGCGGGACATTTTCTTCCTATTACCTAAAAACCGCCAGAGCATTCTCTTCTCGGCTACGCTGGGCGATGAAGTAGATAAAATCAATAAAAACCAGCTGAAAAACCCGCTCCGCATCGAGATCGAAGAGGAGGAACAGAACCTTGACCTGATAAAACAAACCGGCTACTTTGTAGATCCCGACCGGAAGGGGCCACTGCTGAGATACATCATCAAATCACAGCAAATGAAGCAGGTATTGGTGTTCGTTTCGGCCACGCGGACGGCGGATAACCTCGTGGAAAAGCTGAAAAAGAACGGCATCGACGCCATGGCCATGCATAGCAAAAAAAGCCAGGGTGCGCGCACCGAGGCTTTGAATAAGTTTAAATCCGGAAAGTTGAATGTGCTCGTGGCGACCGATCTGGCGTCGCGCGGGATCGACATCCAGTTTTTGCCTTACGTAATCAATTTCGAGCTACCGAGGTCTCCGAAAGACTATGTCCACCGCATTGGCCGGACGGGCCGGGCCGAGAATCCGGGCGAGGCCATTTCGCTGATCTGCCCCGAAGACGTCCACCATTTCAAAATCATCCAGAAAAAGATGGGCAAGCGTGTTGAAATGATGGAGTCTTACGACATCGAGTTGCGGGGTTATTAAATGCTACTCTTCTTGGCGGCTAGGTCTACAATGTCCTTCTTGCTGCCGGTCCAGAATGCGATTTTACGGCGGTTATAGGTGTAAGTAACCGCCACTGAATCGCCCCAGCTGATCACAGCCGGATAGGAATACTCGTCTTCTTTCTTACCGGTTGCGATGTCGATCTTGTCGGTCCAGTTCTGGCCGTCGTCGTAAGAAAGGATCAGCGAAAGCGGAGAGCGGGAGCCCCAATTGTGGTCATCGGGATTGTAGGCGAGTACCAATGTACCGTCGGCTAATTTGGCAAGGTCAATACCACTGTTTGGGTTAGGCAATGAGGTCTTTTTGATCGTCGACCAGGTTTTGCCATTGTCCTTCGAATCGCTGCGCCCGATCACGCCGCCGGTCGTACGCACGAGCATATGTACCTCTCCCGGCTTCGATTCCCACAATGTAGGCTGGATCGCACCCTTTCCTTTGATTTCCATCGTATCGATCTTGAAATACGGGCTCGCCGTCCAGGTTTTGCCCTTATCGGTGCTGCGGTCTACAAAAACCTCCCAACGGTTTACTTCATTGGAAGCGCCAGCGAGCCAGTCGCCATTCGAAAGCTCGATCAGCTTGTCCTTCACCGGCCCACGGCCGCCTTTATCGCCCTTTACGAGTTCATAAGCTTCCGACCACGTTCCACCATTGTCGGAAGAGGTTTTCACCCATGTTTCCCATTGTGCGATCTCCTTCCCTACTTTGAAATACAAAATCACTTTCCCGTCGGCAGTTTTCTGCAAAACCGGGTTCCAATGCGCATCCTCGCGGATTTTGGCTACTTCAATCGGCTCGCTCCAATGGCCGGGGCGACCTTTTGAAAGCCAGATACCCACGTCGGGGTTCTTCTCTTCCGTACCGCCAAACCATGCTACGAGAAACTGCCCGTCATCGAGCCGCACGAGCGTGGAAGCGTGGCATTGCGGAAAAGGGCGCTGATCGCCGAAAACGAACTCTTTGTCGTTCGCGAGCGAATCCAGTTTCTTGTCCTCTGCCGTTTCCGTCTTTTTCGAACCGCAGGATGTCATCACAATGGAGCCCAGCAGCAAAGTAGCCGCCAGCCACTTAGATTGCTTTTTATATTGTAGCATGGATTAAATGATAGGTTAAACGTTTGGCAGAATACCCTTCCGAACCAAAAAAAGGCTATTATTTAAGCAACTTCTTCAATTCGTTCATAACCGCCGCAGGTGCCTGCTCTTCGTAAAGAATGCTGTAAACCGCGTTGGTAATGGGTAAATTAACGTGATAAGTCTTGTTGAGCTCCTGGATACTCCTGGTGGCATAATAACCTTCCGCGATCATCTTCATTTCGAGCTGCGCGGCCTTCACGCTGTACCCACGCCCGATCATATTGCCGAACAACCGGTTGCGGCTGAACTGCGAATAGGCCGTCACCAGCAAATCGCCCAGGTATGCGGACGAGCTCAGGTTCCTTTCGCGCGGGTCGAGGGCAGTAACCAGGCTCCCAATTTCCTGCATCGCATTGGACACAAGTACCGCCTGAAAATTGTCTCCATACCCAAGCCCATGCGTGATCCCGCACGCGAGTGCTATGATGTTTTTCATCACCGCGGCATATTCAACGCCATAAAGATCGTCCAGCGCGTTGGCAGTGACGTAACGGCAGGTCATCAACTCGGCAAAATCTTCCGCGGCGGGGCATTCTGTGGATGCTATGGTCAGGTAGGATTGCTTTTCCAGTGCCACTTCCTCTGCGTGGCACGGGCCGGCGATGACGCAGGTATCCTTCATTTCAATACCAAAAGCTTCGGCCGCCCAATCGGTAACGAGGGCATTCTGGCCGGGGACCATTCCTTTAATGGCCGAAACGATGCGCTTACCCTGCAAATGCTTCGCCGATAAGTGCTGCAAAGACTCCTGGATGAATGCGGCGGGAACCGCCAGAATAATATAGTCCGCTCCCTTCACCGCGTCGGTTGTCTTCTCGAAAACCTTCACCTTTTTGGGTGAAAGGACTACATCGCTGAGATAGCTCGGGTTATGATTGAACTTCCGGATATGGTCGATGTCCTTCTGGTTCCGGAGCCACCAGCGGATCTGAACGTGATTTTGTTCGCAAAGGATTTTAATCAGGGCAGTCGCCCAGCTTCCCCCGCCTATCACGGCAATTTTAGTATGATTTAAAAAACTCATCCGCCTGGATTGTCAGAATTTGGCTGAAATATGGGGCCAAAATAGCTGAAAATAAAAAATCCTTGCAGCAAAGCCGCAAGGATTTTCCTTTTTAACCTAAACTAAATCGAACTTATTACTTTTTTACAACGCATCAGTTCGGGTTTTCATTTGATTTTTTCCCATCTTTTTTCGGATCTTCCTTCTTTTTTTCAACCAGGTCACCGTTATTGAGGTTTTTGGACACTGCAATGTATGGTCCGGAGATAATCTTGTCGCCCGGTTTCAGGCCCGAAAGAATTTCGATGTTCTCAAAATCGCTGATGCCCGTCTTCACTTCCTTCATTTCCGCCTTGCCATTCACATCGATAAATACCACTTCCTTAATCACTTCCTGCTTCTTGGGTTTCTTCTCGTCTTCCTCGGCTGGCTGCACATTATTATTCGACCCGTCGCCTGAGCCCGGGATCACCTGCGGGGTGCCTCCCCGCGTGGTAACCGCCGCGATAGGCACCGAAACCACACCATTTTTACGTTCGGTAATGATTTCCACCGATGCTGTCATTCCGGGTTTGAAAGGATAGGATTTTTTCGAACGCGCGGTCATCAGGTCTTTAAATGAATCGTTCAAAATTTTCACTTTCACCTGGAATTCCGTTACGGCGTCAGCGGATGTGCTTGCAGCAGCCGTTGACGACGACGAAAGCGATGCAAGGCCCGCTGCCGTATTCGCGATTTCCTTCACTACCCCTTTGAACTTACGACCCGATGAGCTGTAAGCATCCACGTCGATCTCGGCAGTATCGCCGATCGATACCCGTACGATATCGTTTTCATTGACATTCACACGAACTTCCATATCCGCGAGGTTGGCGATGCGCATCATTTCGGTACCTGCCATTTGCGAAGTGCCCACCACGCGTTCGCCCGCTTCGACATTCAAGAGCGACACGATACCGCTCACTGGCGCGAAAATGCTGGTCTTGCGCAGGTTTTCCGCCGCATCACGCATGCTGGCTTCCGCACTTTTGATATTGAAAAGCGCTGCCGCTACATTCGCCTTCGCCGATTCCACGTCCTGCTGGGCCACGCCATAGCTGGACGCAAATCCTTCGAAATCCGCCGAAGAAATCACTTTGTCAGCAAAAAGCTTCTTGTTCCGGTCATAATTGGCCTTCGCCTGAACAAGTCTTGCCTCTGCCTGCGCTACCAATGCCTTGGTTTGTTCATAGTTGGCCTTGCTCGAATTGACCGCGGCTTGCGCCCGGGCCATTAACGATTCATAGTTGTCCGGGCGGATTTTCAGGAGCAATTGCCCTTTTACCACCGAATCGCCTTCCGCTACATTCAATGCAATGATCTCACCAGAAACGTCCGGGCTAAGCTTCACTTCCACCTCCGGCTGCACTTTTCCCGACGCGCTTACCCGTTCGATGATATCCGATTTTTTGACGGTCGCGTATTCTACCTCAGTGGTCTTGGGCTTGCCGATGTAGCCGGCCTGTTTGGCTCCAAACAAACCACCGATGAGTAGCACCACGACACCTCCCGTTATCCACCAGATCTGTTTCGAAGATTTACGTGCCATATTTTTTTGATTACAATTTTGAAGATAGATTGCTGATAGTACGGGAATTCTAGAAATCAGAGAGCGGTCGGTTCATATAGAAATCCAGGATTTTAGTCCTGAAAACGTAGTCATACTTGGTTTGGACGAGGTTGCCATTCGCTCTGTCGAGATTGGCTTTCGCGATGTTGTACTCCACCGAGTTGATTGCCCCTACATCGAAACGAACCTGCGCTACGCGGAAAGTTTCCTGCAATGCACGTACCTGGTTTGCGGTCGCGGAGTAACGTTTGGCCGCATTCGTCATATCGATATAAGCCTGTTCCACATTCTTGCGGATCGTCAGCTGCACCTGTTGCGCCTGGTATTCGTAGGTCTTTTGCTGCAATTTGGCGTTAGCTACATTGTATTTCGTCCGGAAATTATTGAAGATCGGGATCGAGAGGTTCAGGTTGATCGCCGAGTTACGGTTAAAATCGAGCTGGTTGAAATAACGGAAGTTCTGGATAGAACCATTCGGTGCTGTCACACGCTGGATAATAGGCACTTGCTTGTTATCAATCATCACATAATCGGTCGTCGAAGGGACATCAATCGTGGTATTGCCCGTTCCGTCCCCGACAAACCGCTGCTTGGGTGCCGCGCTGGAATAAGCCGTATAAATACCTCCATTCAACGTCAGTGTGGGCATACCTGCGCCTCTTGCCAGATCAATGTTAATTTTTGAAGCTTCAATCCGCATATTGGCAGCCTTCATTTGCGGCAGGTTGTTCAATGCGGTTTCGTAAATCTCCTGAATAGACGCGTCATACGCCTGCATTGTGGGGTCTTTCACCGGTATCTTCACGACGTTGATCACCTCGCTGCCCGGCATGTTCATATATTGTTTCAAATTCAACTTCGCGCTTTCGAGATTATTCTGGGCATTTACGAGCGAAAGTTCATCGTTGGCCAGTTGTGATTTGAGGTCGAGCAGATTACTTTCCGCGAGCGTACCTGCTTCTACAAGTTTGGCGGTACGTTCTACCTGCAATTGGGATGCATCGACCTGCCGCTGGGCTACCATGATGAGCTCCTCGTTGGTCACTACCTGCAAATACGACAATGCTACATTGAGCATAATATCATTGCGGGTCGCTTCCAGGTCTTTGGCGCTCGCCTGGTAGTTGGCATTATTGAATTTGATGTTGTTGCTGATCTGAAAACCGCTGAAAAGTGTCACCTGCCCGCCGAGCTGGTAGTTATTGGAGCTAACGTTCTGCTGAACGAACTGGTTGGTGAAGGGGTCGATGTTACGTCCCGAACGGAAACCCTGGCTGGCACTGAAACTGATACTTGGCCACCGCTGCCATTTCGACTGCTCGTAGGTGTTGCCATTAGTTTGCACCGTAATTTCCGATTGCTTGACCTGCGGGTTGGTTTCCAGGGCAATCCGGATGCAATCTTCCAGCGAATACGTGTTGGCCGGCTGACTTACATTTTGCTGTGCCTGCGACACTGTCATTCCACCAAACAATGCCAAAACCAGTGCGGAATAGCGTAAAGAATGAAACATAAGCGGTTTAGAGTTAGATGATCAATATTAGTGCTTACCTCAAAATGCAACCATCCATTTGGTACGGACGGTTGCATTTCCATGGTAAAGGGCGATTTATCCCGGATGCTTCGGGATCAGTGGAAAAACAGGTAACCGAGCCAAATTCCGGCGACTACGCCTATCAAATCGGCGATGAGACCTGCCACAATAGCGTATCTTGTGTTTTTGATCCCAACGGACCCGAAGTAAAGTGCAACAATATATAGCGTCGTATCGGCCGATCCCTGGAAAATACACACCAGCCTTCCCACAAACGAATCGGGGCCGAATTCCTTCATCGCGTCGATCATGAGCGCGCGCGCGCCGCTGCCGCTCAGGGGCTTCATGAGCGCAACCGGTAGGGCGTCGGTAAAGTCGGTATTCATGCCTGTTGAGGCAAATGCCCATTTCAAACCGTCGATCATATAGTCCATCGCCCCGCAGCTGCGGAATGCGCTGATCGCCACCAGCAAGCCCACCAGATACGGGATAATCGTTACCGAAGTGGTGAACCCGCCTTTTGCACCTTCAATGAATGCTTCGAAAACATTTACTTTTTTAAACATCCCCCAACCTAAAAACGCCGCTACCACAAACAGCAACACCGAGTTTCCGGCCAGGATCGAAATCGTTTCGATCTGCTCCTTCGGCAAGCCGGATAAGTACCATAATATCAATGCGATCATCGCCGTCACACTGCCGAGCCCGAGCATTACCGTCCGGTTGAAGAGATTGATCTTCTGCCAGGTTGCCGTGATGATCATACTCACGACCGTGGTCACGTACGTACCCACGACGCACGGAATGAACACGTCCGAGGGGCTTTCTGCACCGAGGATCGCACGTTGGGCGATGATCGACAGCGGGATAATCTGTAACCCCGAGGTATGCAGTACCAGGAACATAATCTGCGCATTCGACGCGGTATCCTTGCTCGGGTTGAGCTCTTGCAGGCTTTGCATCGCCTTCAAACCGAACGGTGTAGCCGCATTATCGAGCCCAAGAAAGTTAGCGGAGAAATTCATGATCATCTGGCCGTTCGCCGGGTGATCTTTGGGAACTTCGGGGAAAAGTTTATTGAAAAACGGGCCTATAAAGCGGGCGATCACGTGGATAATCCCGGCTCTTTCACCCACATTGAGAATACCCAGAAAGAATGTCATCACACCCGTGAGCGGCAGTGCAATATCCATTACAGCCGTTTCGGCCATTTTGAGCATCCCTTCCGTAATGGCTTTAAAGGTTTGCACATCACCCGTGAAAATGAATTGCACGAATGCTATCACAAAGGCGATGACGAAAAAGGAAACGAAAATATAATTTAAAGCCATATCAGATTCAGGAGTGCCAAGGCGGGATTAGTAATGATTTGTTTATAATGCATTGAGTAAAATATTTCTTTTAATGCAAATAACAAAGGTATATTGCAAACAGGTAGACCTATCAACAAACCTCAACGATTTTCCATGAAGCATTACAGCTTTTTACTCCTTTTGGCACTATTGTGCTGCAACAAACCTAAAAACAACGATGAAACCGCAGCCTCGAACAGCGGCGAACCCACCAAAGCCATCAACGACACCATCCCGCTCACCCGCGACAAAGTAGAAAACAGCCCGATCGCGAGTTACAGCGAAAAGGTGAAGGACGAACTCAACGACTGGCGCCTGGCCGTGGATATTTACGAAACGAAAGAGACCTTCAAATTCCTGATGAAGATCGAATACATGGTGCAGGAAGCGGAAGACACGCTTACCATCCCCAATTTCGGTATCATGCCCAAAGTGGAGATCCGTAAAGGCCCTCAGAAGGAATCCTGTATCGTCGGTTTTCTGGACAAGCAAGGGGAATTTAAGGAGTATAAGCTGATTGCTCTGAAGGACAAGCAGTTGAAGATTTCAACTTTGAAGTATTACGCGAGGGCGCGGTATAAGGTGAGTAAGTGATTTTTCGGAAGCCGGGCAACACGGCCTGGCTTCCGATCGGATATTAATTTGGTATTACTATGTAAGCCTTCATATTAGAGCTGTTGTAAAGTATCCCATCTCCCACAATATTGTCGTAAGTAAACCAGGTGTTATTTTGCGGGCCTCCGTCCCATCCCCAGTTCATTTGATAATAGCAGCTGGTATACTCATAGCAATATCCATTCTGATCCTGGAAAATAGCATGTAAATCCTGTATGCCATCAATTACCCAAACATGCATATTAGCTAAGCAAACACTACAATTCGCCCCATAAACGATGACCGGTCGCTGCGCCAGTAACTGACTCTTAATCGTTGCCTGGTTGGCCGGATTAAAAAAATCCAGATCATAAGATGTAAAGCCACGTGCCGCGAAAAAGTCGTCAGTCTTGCCTGGTTCCATCCATGTCTGGCAACCCGAACCCGACATCGGTATGCCTAAAGCCGGTATGACTGTATTATAAATTGCTCCAGTGGCTTTGCCTATATCCCTGAGCAGATGCGCTAAATTTCCATTCACAGTATTGTCCAAAGGAGCACAGTCATCGGACTGCTTAGGAGGCATTCCATTAAACATGGCAGCCGTGTAATTAGTGCCTTCAATAGTTACAGCACGATGATGGTATTTTAAAACTTCCCCTATCGCTAATGGCCCACATCCAACAAGCGCCTTACTACATGGGAATGCACCCGATTTCGTGCAATTGGGAACAACAATCCCGTTCGGGCAATGCGCATTGTATCCCTTCCCCTGCCCCCATTGAGCCACATTATGTGTCAAATGCGCAATAGTCACATTAGCTGGAATCGGATGTGTTACGAAATACTCACAACTTGCCTCTGGTGTCCAGACTGGCTGATCTGCTGTTTTGAAACCCGGCCCCTGACCAACTTCAAACTGCCTCCATTCATTGATAATATCGATATTGGCCTCGGTTTTACCCCGAATGCCTGCTGCATGTTCGGCGATAAAATCCTTCCATAACTGAACTCCCGGATTATCCGTTTCTAAATCAAAGATTCCCGTATCCGAGAATGCTAGCACAGGTTTCATACGCTTGTCGGCTGAAAGAAGCAGGTGTCCTTTATTATCTTTGAAATTGATGACGTAAAAAATTGCTGTTCCCGCTCGATCGGTGAAAGTCGCTATGTCGTTTACTTCTTTACCGTTTGTCTCCGTGGTCCTCCTGTTTCGCTGCAAAGTTTCAACCAATGCCAGTGCTTCGCTCTTACTGACAAAGAATTTCTTTTGCAGAAAACTTGGCGACCGATCTGCCACATTCAAGTTATTTTCTTTATCGCAAGCCAAAAACGCGAGAACTAGTGTAAGAATCGATAGTCCTTTGCTTAAATTCTTTCTCATAATAGTGTGACGATTTTGTTAGAAATTTATTTATACTTTTTTGTACAAATAAAATAAGAACAAACCACAGCCATTCTGGGAAAAGGAAGGATCGGACCTACAAAAAGGAAGAAAATTCAGGTGGTATGAGAGGGTCCGGTAGCAGGATCGCTGCAAGTCCATATTCCAAACTGCGTTCCCGGCTCTGCCGTATACGCGTTGAGCATGACGCCCGCGCCGTTGCACATGAAGTCGGGAGAACCACCGCCATTGGCAGTTACCAATAATGAAGCGGGCTGCGGGGCACTTCTCTTTACATTGATAGGTGTGCTGAAAGCTGAGGTTACTCCACATACCGATGAAGTAGCAGAAACCTTCACGGTACCATCCGGGACACCCGTAATTTGTGCAGAATTGGTATTGCCGGGCGAGTTAGCGGTAATGCCGCCGGTGGCTACCCAGTTGTAGCTTGTAGCGTTGCTGGCCGTTGCGGTTATCGTCTGGGGATTGCAAAGCAAGATATCCGGTGAATTGATGACGGGTTTAGATGGAACCGGCCTTGTGATAGTCAATTGCGAAGAGGTTGTCAAACCAGGCACATCATTTCTCGAAGTCGTGACTTTGATCACGCCGCCTGAACCCGCATTCGGCGTGAGCGTTACGATATTCCCGCTTCCCGAAAGCGTCCAACCCGGAGGATAAGTCCAAACGTAGTTGGTTGCATTCGTTACCGGATCTACCGCGACATTGATCGGTGCCGTGCCGCAATTGACTTGGTAACTTCCGCTTTGTGCGACACCGTTGATTTTGATGTTGCCGGGCGTGCCTAAGTAGCGGATGGGGATGGTTTTGGTTTGCGTCAGGCCGACGGGACATTCCGAACATCCCTGATCACCAGCGCTGGGTTGACCTGATGTAACTTTGATCGTACCATTTCCATTGGTATTGTTCCATACGACCTTAATTTGATCCTTTGCATTAGCTTCAAGTATGGATGGACTTGCAGCAGGAATTCCTACAATAAGACCATTTGTTACTTCCCATTTGTACTTGCAGTCTTTACCATTGTTACATTTTGCAAACGAACTCATTGCGATAGAATAGGTGTGTTCCGTATTATTCGGAAGTGCGTAGGAACACGTGTTGTTGGGAAGGCCGCAATTGATAGTTACCGATTGCCCATTTGCCATCATTGACAATCCAATCTGACAAAATACAAATGCAATACAAAGACTTAGTTTCATAGTTTTCATAGTGTTGTGTTTAAAAGTGAAAAGTAAAATTTAGCTTGCTCAGAGGACTCAGTGCGAATCCGTAACGATGGCTCTTTGATGTGACTTCTCCATCCAGACTTTTGCCCTTGGACCAGCGATGATTGATGTAAAGGTTGCTTTCTACCGAAGCCGACAAGCGCTTGGAGATTTGATACTTATAACCACAAAACGGCGCAACAGCCACTGCCAGGCTGGACGAAGGAAGAATTCCAGTAGTGTTTTTATAGTTGTTGAAACAGTCGATTTCCGTATCTACTCCATGAAAGAACTGTCCTACCCGAAGATTCCTCCTCCATTCATAGCCGATGCCGAATGAGGTTGAAAAACTCTCCATTTCATGGCGACTGTCAAAAGTCACCGAATAACCCGAATCGGAATTCATTTTTGAAGCGTCTTTGTCTGCAAACCAGTTTAGTGTATTAATGGTCGCACGGAACGCTCCTCGCCCCTTTTTAGATGCATACCTAAGAGTCACGTGAGCCTGACTGGCCGCTATCGCGCGAAACACATCCAGGCTAACGTCCCACCGGTAATCCGTACTAGCATGGTTATTAGAAATACCTTCCGGAGGCTTCTTTTGCTCCTGACAATGAGCGCTTTGCATTGAACCAACGAGCCCCAAAAAGGCCATCATAACTAAGTAGCATGTGTTCTTCATATTATTTATATTTTTTATACAAATAAAATGAGTACAAACCACACCCATTCTGGGATAAGGAAGGAACGAACCTACAAAAAGGAAGAAAATTCAGGGCCTTGATTTGAGCTTGCTGACGTAGTTTTCAGAGATGCCGAGGTAGGAGGCGATGTACTTTTGAGGTACGCGGTTGAAGAGTTCGCCCGAGCGCGTACGGAACGATTCCAGCTTTTCGGGCGCGGAAAGCGTACGCATGTCGCGGAGCAGGTCCTGGTGGGTCAGCAACAGGCGCTCGGCGATGATGCGGCCAATGCAACAGGCCTGGGGATGATTCATATATAGCTCGTAGAGGTCAGCCCTGGTAATGTAAATGAGTACGGAGGGTTCCAGCGTCTCAATACATTCACGAGAAGGGAGCTGCCTTAAGAAACTGTCAGCTGCGTGGAAGAAATCCCCCTCGCTGGCGAACCAGTCGGTAACGTCGCGGAAATTGCCCTGGCCGTCGGCTGCGAAATGGTAGCCGCGCACAAGGCCCGATTGCAGGTACCAGAGCTTGTCACATGTTTCACCGTCGGATAACAGCACCCGCCCTTTCGGAACTTTCACAATTTTAAGTTTTTGCTGAAACAGTACCCTTGTTTGGTCTTCGACAGGCAGGATCTCATTCAGGGAGGATATGAATTCGTAATACATATGATATAGTGTGTTGATATAGTCGCAAGTTGATCAATTCCGGTCACATTTCTATACTACAAACAAGGCACAAAAAAAGCCCGGTTACCCGGGCCCTTTTCGCATTTGTAAGAAGTGTAATTATGCATTAAATACGAGATCCATCTTCTCACGGATAGTCAATAAACGTTTGCGATCGCCACCGGAAACTTCTGCGGAAGCCCAGCCCGAATAGCCGACTTTCTGCAACGCCTTGTTCACTTCGGACCAATTGCAATCGCCCTCCATGAACTCCACGTCGAAGCCTTTCCAGAGACCGAGGTCGTTCTGTTTTTTGAAGCTGAATTCTTTCAAATCCAGTTTGAGAATGCGCTTGTTCAATGCTTCGATCCACGAGACAGGCCAGCTGTAACGGAGCACGTTACCAACATCGAAATACCAGCCTACCATCGGATGTTTGAACTCATCCACATAACGGGCTGCTTCGAGCGGGCTCAGCAAAAACTGGTTCCAAACGTTCTCGAACGCGATTTTGACACCTGTTTTTTCACAAACCGGCAACAGCTTGCGGATTTCTGCCTGCGAGCGCTCGTATGCTTCCGCATATGTCACATTCGCATTCACAACGCCTGGTACCACGAGAACAGTAGTCCCGCCGTATTGCTTGGTATCGTACAATGCTTTTTCGATGGATTTGACGCATTCCTCGCGTTTTTTTGGATCCGGGTCCGACAATGGGAGCTTCCAGTGCATCGAATTCACGGTTCCGGGCAATTCAAGGCCCGTTTTGTCGCGCGCGGCCAATACTTCCTTCATATCCAGCTTGTCGGGCGAGTCGAGTTCGACACCGTCGTAGCCGAGGTCTTTCAGGAGTTTGAATTTGTCCATGATCGACAAATCTTCTTTCACCATGCCCCATTTAAGGCTTTTCTTCACCATCGGACGTGCCGCCGGGGATCCGGCGACCGGCGACCCGGCCGCAGCAGGCATAGCAGCAGTTGCTTCGGTGCCAGCCAGCACCGAAGAGCCCACCGCCACGGCAGATGCTGCCATGGCGGTGTTTTTTAAGAAATCTCTTCTTTGCATAAGGTATCAGGAGAATGCAGTGATACCTGGTTTGGCCACCTCTACAACCGGTGGTTTCATGTCAAAGCTGTAAGTATCAGGGCCCAGCTTCTCGGTAGAGTTCAATGCCTCGTTCCAGGTAATGCGCTTGCCGGTGTAGGCAGCCATTCTACCCATGATGGCGGTCAATGTGCTGTGTGCCATGAACTCACCATCGTTGATCAGCTTACCGCTACGGATAGACGCAAACAGTTCGTTGTGCTCTGTCTGGTACATATCGTTTTGTACACCTTCGTATTTCCAAGGGTTCGCACCGGTGATTTCGTGTACGTTACGAGCACAGTTCACCATCGCGCTTCCTTTGGTACCGAGTGTTTGTACGAGGTAGCTGTTTTCGCAGTTGGCCTGCTGACGTGAGTGGTGGAAACCTTTCACGCCGTTGTCGTAATCGTAAACAACCGAGAAGTGGTCGAAGATGTTACCGAACAACGAATCGGTACGAACCTGACGGCCGCCTGTACCTACCGCTGAAACCGGCAGCTTTCCACCCATTGCCCAAGCCATCATGTCGATGCTGTGTACGGCCTGCTCCACGATGTGGTCACCCGCGAGCCAGGTGTAGTAAGTCCAGTTACGCAATACGTATTCAGCGTCTGTCCAGCCCGAAACACGTGGGAACGACCACAGTGTACCGGTGTCGTAAGTGTTATAGATAGCTGTAATGTCGCCCACTGCGCCATCGAGGATACGCGCAAAGCTCGCACGTTTCGGCTCATGGTAACGCCAGCAGAAGCCCGACATCAGTGACACATTCTTTTGTTTTGCCAATTTCGCTGCGTCCAGCACTTTGCGAACACCGGGAGCGTCAACCGCCACAGGTTTTTCGCAGAACACGTGCTTACCTGCATTGATAGCGGCAGTGAGGTGCTCGGGACGGAAGTGGGGAGGCGTAGCGAGCAACACTACATCCACACCTGAGTCCAGCACTTTTTTGAAAGCGTCGAAACCAATGAACTTACGACCTTCATCCACTTTCACTTTCGGGCCGTGCACTTTGGTAAGGTTTTCAAGCGACGCGTCCATTTTGTCTTTGAAAATGTCGCCCATTGCCCACAACACCACGTTCGGGTCGGCTTTCAAAGCCTGGTTGGCAGCACCGGAGCCACGGCCGCCGCAACCGATCAAACCTACTTTGAGGGTATCGGCATTTACGCCTGCAAAAGCGCGATTGGGGTTCAGAATCGCAAAGGTCGGCAATGTGCTACCTGCCAATGCAACTCCCGCCATTTTCAAAACATCTCTCCGAGAAGTACTCATTGTCAATTAAGGATTAGGTGATGGAATGACTGTTTTTATTGAATTTTCTGTTGATTATGCCAGTGATACAGGATCTTAAAGGCATTAAAGTTAATGCAAAACCTCAATATTTCCTGCTAATATAAACCAAAATTTCCATTTGCGTGCTCGACCACACACAAAAGTTATTACATGTTAATAATACAATTTATATAGTTTTATATCCCCGAACTTCCGTTTCCTGAATATGGTCCTTGAGAATTTACTGCTTATAATATCACTCCTTTTTGTGGTTTCGATGCTCACGATGCTGAGCGAAAAAATCGGCATCTCCTACCCGATCTTCCTGGTCATCGCCGGCTTGCTGATCGGCGTAGTCCCCGGCATGCCCCACATCCAGCTCGAACCCGACTGGGTGTTTCTGATCTTCCTGCCTCCACTGCTTTATGAAGCCGCCTGGAATACTTCCTGGAAAGACTTCTGGGCATCCCGGCGTGCAATCGGGCTGCTGTCCATCGGGCTGGTTGTATTTACGGCCACCGCCATTGCCTACATCAGCCACGCGCTCATTCCGGGTTTCTCACTGGCGATGGGCTTCGTGCTGGGCGGCATTATCTCACCGCCCGACGCCGTGGCAGCTACTTCCGTTTTACACGGACTTAAAGTCCCTAAGCGCGTCGTTACGATCCTCGAAGGTGAAAGTCTTGTCAACGATGCTTCATCACTCATTGTATTTCGTGTGGCGCTGGCGACGATCGAAACTGGCAATTTTGTACTCTGGAAAGCAGGCGCGGACTTCCTGATGGTCGCCATCATGGGTATCCTCATCGGATTGGCTATCGCGCATGTGCTGTACGTGGTTCATCGTTTTTTCCCGACTACCCCGAGCATCGATACGGCGCTTACATTCATTTCACCCTATTTGATGTATATCGCGGCCGAGCATTTCCATTATTCGGGTGTACTGGCCGTGGTGAGCGGCGGGCTCTTCCTGAGCTTCCGTGCGCACGAGCTGTTTACCTACCAGTCGCGAATGCAGACCAATTATGTCTGGCAAACGGTGGTTTTCCTTCTGAATGGCATTGTATTTATCCTGATCGGGCTGCAACTACCGGAAGTGATGGATGGGCTGCATGAATACACCATCACCGAAGTGGTGACCTACGCCGTCATTATCAGCATTGTTACAATCCTGATCCGCATTATCTGGGTTTTTCCCAGTACCTACATTCCGCGGATCCTTTTCAAATCCATCCGCCAAAAAGAGGCAAGGCCCGGCTGGCAGCCGGTATTTATCGTTGCTTGGAGCGGGATGCGCGGCGTGGTGTCGCTGGCATCTGCATTGGCTATTCCACTTTTGATGAATGGAAAGGCATTTCCGCACCGCGACCTGTTCTTGTTTATCACGTTCGTGGTGATTCTTTTCACGCTGGTGTTCCAGGGACTGAGCCTGCCCTATTTGATCAAATGGCTTAAAATCGAAGACGACGGCGATAGCCTGGAAAAGGAGAATGCGTTGATAAACTCCCGACTGGCAACAGTGAGCCTCGATTACATGAAATCTAATTATGAAGGTGAGATACAGGATTTCGAACCATTCCGGCTATTGAAAGACCGATATGAGAAAATTGTCGAAATGGCGGATTACAAACTGCTTCATTCCGAAGACAGCAAATCAGTAAGCCATGTGCGCAAATACCGCAAGATGCTGCTGGAAATTATTGAAGTAAAAAGGGAGGAAATCCTGAAATTGAGACAGGAGAGAACTTGCTCCAACGAGCTCATCAAGACCAAAGAACACGAACTCGATCTCGAAGAAGCAAGGCTCCGCAGGTCACCTTAGTGCTAATTCCACTCCACTTCCACCACGTAATCCCGAAGGTCGATGGTCGTGAATTTCTCGTTATTCTGGCGTTTGAGCGACACTTTGCCGTTTTGAACCTTTGCTACCTGCTGCGCGATCACGTCCTTTTCGTTTTTCTTGCGGTAAATAGCAACCATCGGATCCTGGCTCGTTACATCTACCTCGCAAGTACGGCCTTTGGCGGTTACCAGCTTGGAGTTGTTAGGCAAATAGGGAGCCTTCGCCAGCGCCAACGCGCGTGAAGCTTGCGGCACGCCGTAACCCACATAATTATTGCCGTAAGGATACAAATGCGACGATTTTTCGATCAGTGAAATGAGTTCTTTGTTCGAAAGCTGTGGATTAGCTTGAAGCAGACATGCAGCAAAACCGGTAATGACAGGGGCAGAAAGCGACGTTCCGTACAGCGAGAAGCACGAAACATTCGGTTTCACATAGGACAGAAACTCCGGCCCGACGCTGCTGTACCCAATGCGGTTCCAAAGCTTGCCATTGGTAGCACCTACCGAAAGTACGCCTTTCGCGTCGGCAGGAGCGGAAACAATGCCCCAGCTTTTGTCGTCGCCCTCATTACCGGCGGAAACGATGATCATAATGCCTTTTTTATCGGAAGCAATCTGCGCGGCTTTGCTGATAGCGCTGGTTTTGCCGTCCATTTGCGATGGCTGATAGTTCTCTTTCGGGTCGGAGAAGCCTTTGGCATAACCCAATGAAGTATTGATCAAACGCACGCCGAGGCTGTCCATCCATTCCATCGCGGCGATCCAGTTGTCCTCTTCGCCACGGTACTCGCGCATCGAATAGTCGGTGCGGGCGAGGTAGAACTTCGCATTGGTAGCCATACCATATTGCACCTGATCCTGGTAATCAATCCCTGAAATAGCCGCAAGCACTTCGGTACCGTGCATATCGGAGAATGATTCGGCGGTGCTGAACAGCAAGTCACCCGGACGGCCCGGTTTCACGTAGTCCCGGATGCCTAATATTCTTTTATTGGAAAAAACCTGTGAAAGCGAAAGGGAAGAGTCTGCGCCGTAGAAACCGGCATCGATTACACCGATCGTCACGTCTTTGGCGGTGATATTTTCTTTCAAAAATGCATTGGCCTGTACCTGCGACATCACGGGCGCCATTTGCGCCTTTTCGATCGGCTGCGTGCGTGCGATGTAAAAACCCGGATCGATCATCACCACATCGGCCACAAAATCCAGCTCCCTTACTTTCATCGCCTGCTCGCTTGTAAGATTGGCCGAAACCGCATTCAGCCATTTGGAGCGATTGATGATATTCACCGACTGCTGCCGCAATGCTGCTTCATATTCTTTTTTTACCGGTAAATCGGTTTCATCTGAAAGTGCCAGGCCCAATTTCTGCCGGTTTTCCAGCGTCAGCGCCGAAACAGCAGGGCTTGTGGTCAGGTCTTTATTTTTCAGATAAATCCAATATTTCGGGCTTGCAGACAACACCAACGGCACCAATACAAACGCAAGCAAAAGCAATCTTCTCATCAACGGCATTAGTTAGGTATTCTTAATCAATTTGGTATAATGTAACTTCCAAAACGGCATTTAAGCGTCCTCACGCTATTCTGCTCAGAGACGGATGTTTAGAATTTTTGAACAAGATAAACGTAATTTTACAAATTAAATTACCGGATCCGAAAAAATACAGACATGCGATATTCCCCCATCGACCAAAAGCTATTTGTTGAAAACAGACGCCGTTTGACGACTTTACTCAAACCGAAATCACTGGCGATTCTTAACGCCAACGACATTATGCCTACCAATGCGGACGGCACAATGGGTTTCAAACAAAACAGCGACCTGTTCTACCTCACCGGCGTCGACCAGGAGGAAACTATCCTGCTCATCTTCCCCGATCACCCCGATCCGAAGTTCCGCGAGGTACTTTTTCTCCGCGAAACCAACGAAACCATCGCCGTTTGGGAAGGGGAAAAACTGACCAGGGAGCAGGCCCGCGTAGCTACTGGCATTCAGAGCATATACTGGACGCACCAGTTCGAAACGGTTTTCGGCAACATCGTTTTCGAGGCTGAAAATGTGTATCTGAACACCAACGAACACACGCGCAACGACTCATACGTGCAGTCGCGCGACGCAAGGTTTATTGTGGATTTCAAAAACCGCTACCCATTGCACAATCTCGTGCGCCTGGCGCCACTAATGCACCAGCTGCGGGCAGTGAAGCAGCCGGAGGAAATCGCATTGCTTCAAAAGGCCTGTGATATTACCAAGCAGGGTTTTGAAAGGGTATTGAAATTCGTCAAACCCGGCGTCCATGAATTCGAGATCGAGGCCGAGCTCCTTCATGAATTCGTCCGCAACCGCTCGAAAGGCTTCTCCTACCAGCCGATCATCGCATCCGGTGCGAATGCCTGCGTGCTGCATTACATTCAAAACGACCAGATTTGCAAGGACGGCGACATCCTCCTGCTCGATGTAGCCGCCGAATACGCCAACTACGGCGCCGACCTCACGCGTAGTATTCCGGTAAACGGCCGCTTCACAAAACGCCAACGCGATGTGTACGATGCGGTGCTTCGCGTTTTCAAAGCCGCCAAAGGCCTCCTCGTGCCCGGCAACGTCTGGGATGAATACCACCAGGAAATCGGCCGCATTATGGAAAGCGAGCTCATCGGTCTGGGCCTCATCACCAAAGAAGACATCGAAAAGCAGGACCCCGACCTGCCTGCGTACAAAAAGTATTTCCCCCACGGAACCTCCCACTTCCTCGGCCTCGATATTCACGACGTGGGCAACAAATACCGCCGGTTCGAAGCCGGTATGGTCTTCACCTGTGAGCCGGGTATTTACATTCGCGAGGAAGGATTAGGTATTCGTTTGGAGAATGACATTCTGATTACCGAAAACGGAAATGTGGATCTGATGGCGCATATTCCCTTGGAAGCGGAGGAGATCGAGGAGTGGATGAATGCTAAGTGATTCTTTGTAAATTTGTTGATATTGATTGTTGTTACATGCCGACAGCATTTCAACACATTGGTCGCTACTATTTTCTACCAATGTTGCATCGCTAACGCGATTCAATCATGAAGAAAAGAGTGCCGCCAGGTACGGAACATTGGTAGCAAGAGTAGAAACCGTTCAAATTGGAAATTCCGTAGGGATGTAACAACATTAAAAACACTTTTAAATTAAACATACGCTATGATCAAAAAGCAAGAACTCTCCGCACAAGAAGCTGTAACCGAGGCTAAACGCTACCTGAACAATGCAAAGGAAATCCTACGCGAAAAAGGTGCAAAAGTGGAAGGACACTATCGGGATTCGAAGTATGTAAAAATGGCTGGACATACTGCCTATACCGGTGTGCTTTTTGCATTAGACCATTACTTTGGTAAAAAAGCGAAAGGCCGCAAGGACGTGGATTGGTACAGGGTCAACATTTCGAAAGAAGACCGAAAAATACTCGACTCTTTCGAAACGGTTTATGAACAGCTACACCTCGTTATGGCATACGATGGTGCAGGGAATGCAGAAGTTGTCAAAATCGGATTCAGAGAGGCCGAACGTATAATTGACTGGGTCGAAACGCGAACAGCGGCCGCGTGAAATTGAAAATCCTGCAAGGATCTAACAACACTAAAAACATATGTACCTCAAACATACGCTATGATCAAAAAACAAGAACTCTCCGCACAAGAAGCAGTAACCGAGGCAAAACGCTACCTGAACAATGCAAAGGAAATCCTTCGCGAAAAGGGCGCCAAAGAGGATGGCTTTTACCAGGATTCCAAGTACGTGAAAATGGCTGGGCATACTGCCTATTCCGGTGTTCTTTTCGCGCTCGACCATTATTTCGGCAAGAAAACCAAGGGGCGAAAGGATGTGGACTGGTACAAGTCTAATTTGGCTCAACAGGATAAAAAAATGTTGCACACGTTCGTATCCGTCTACGAACAACCACACCTCGTCATGGCGTACGATGGCGTGGGCGACGCCGAGGTCGTGAAGCTTGGCTTTCAACGAGCTGAAATAATCATAGACTGGGTAGAACTGCGTTCGGCAGCCTAATCCATAATACTGTACTATCACAAAGCCGGGAGATTCCGCATCTGCCCGGCTTTATTTATGAATACAAATTACTTTAATGGAACTCCTTCCCGAAGACATTTACAAACTACTGATCTCCTTCACCCTCGGCGGGATCATCGGTGCGGAGCGCGAGTACCGGAGCAAATCGGCCGGGTTGCGCACATTGATATTGATCGCGATGGGGTCGACGCTTTTTACGATACTTTCCATTAAAATCAGCTCGGACGCGGGACGCATTGCGGCGAATATCGTGACGGGCATCGGTTTCATCGGTGCGGGGATCATTTTCAGGGAGAACAACCGGGTGGTCGGGATTACGACGGCGGCGATTGTGTGGGTGACGGCCGCGGTGGGAATGGGCATCGGCGCCGGATTTTATGAGGTGACGATCTGTTGCTTCCTGATTTCGGGGATGACGCTGGTCATTTTATCGCCCGTACAGAAGCTTATCCGCCAGAAAAGCCAGATACGCAACTACCGCCTGATGTGTGTTTATCAGAAAAAGACCCTGAAAACTTACGAGAACCTGTTCAAGGAGTATGATCTGAAAATACTCCGCGGCGAGCAGAGCCGCATCGGTACCCACATTACCGGCAGCTGGACGTTACAGGGCTCCGAAAAAAAGCATGAAAAACTGACCCATCACCTGCTCAACGACCCGGATATCCTGGAATTTGATTTTTAACCATCAGTTACAAATGATATTAGTTTTTCATTAAAACTGATATCAATCATGCCCGAAAATGAGCCAAAAAGCACCTTTATAACGTTATAAATAGCCGACAGGAAACTTTATACTGCAAAACAGGCATTATAGCAATAACCCATATCCTCAAAAGATTTACACGGCGCAAACCGGTAAACGGGATCACAGACAACAGTTATGTCCGATATTATTAAACAAAAGATCTGGGAGATCATCGCTTCGAACACTTCTGCCGAAGAGGCTGGATGGTTACAGCAAAAAGGCATCTCAGCACCCATCGACCTGATGACGGCCTTCGTGGCAGCCCCCAGGTTTTTATCCAAAAAAATCATCCATACCTCCGACACCGACAAGGCTGCATTGGACCTCGAAGTACCTGGTTTTTCGGTCGAAGGCTGGTCACTCGTAAGGCTGAGCCGCGTGTGGCTGCTCACGCAACTCGACCCGTCGGATAAAGAAGCATATACCAAAAACATTGAAACGCTGTTCGACACGGCGGAAATGAACGAGTTGGTGGCGCTGTATTCGGCATTACCGCTGCTTTCCTATCCCGACCAATGGCTTTTCCGCGCTACCGATGCCGTGCGGTCGAATATGGGCTTCGTGTTCGATGCGATTGCATTGCACAACCCTTTCCCGGCAAAATATTTCAGCGAATTGGCCTGGAACCAGCTGGTACTCAAAACGATATTCAACGACAAGCCTATTCATTTCATAGAAGGCCTGGGAAGCCGCTCGAACGAAAAGCTGGCCGTAACGCTTTCGGACTTCGCGCACGAGCGCTGGGCGGCCGGACGTAGCGTGCCTGCGCAGGTGTGGCGGCTCACAGGCAAGTACCTGAACACCGCATTGCTAGCCGATATGCAGCATTTGTTTGATTCGGAAAAAGAAGAAGACCGTCAGGCGGCCGCATTGGCTTGTGGCGAGGCGACGCTCCCGGCAGCCAATTACCTTTTGGCAAAATATACCGATCTCGAAAAATCAGTAAAATCCGGCGCATTGACCTGGGCCGACCTTGAACATTGACATTATGTGCGCTAATCATACAGAAATAACCCCGAACCCTTCGCATTTCGAAGACAGCGAAGAAGCGAACCAGGCCCCTGCGCACCGCGACATCGCCTGGAACGACTACAAAGATCTCATCAAAGGAATGCGGTTTTTCGACCCACATATCCACATGGTTTCCCGCACAACGGACGATTACCAGGCCATGAACCAGGCCGGCATCGTGGCGCTCATCGAACCCGCATTCTGGGTAGGACAGCCGCGGACGGGTTTATCGACATTCAAGGATTATTACAGCAGCCTGGTAGGATGGGAACGATTCCGCTCCTCACAGTTTGGAATAAAACACTACTGCACCATGGGCCTGAACTCCCGCGAAGCCAATAACGAGCCGCTGGCGGAACAGGTAATGGAAATCCTGCCATTATACATTTATAAAGAAGGCGTGGTAGGCGTTGGAGAAATCGGTTTCGACGACCAGACACCCGCAGAGGAAAAATATTACCGCCTGCAACTGGAACTCGCGAAAGAAGCGAAACTGCCTGTGCAGATTCACACGCCGCACCGCGACAAGAAGAAAGGTACGGAGCGCAGTATGGCCATTGCATTGGAACACGGCATCGATCCGTCGTGGGTGATCGTGGACCACAACAATGAAGAAACCGTAAAGAGCGTGCTCGACCAGGGTTTCTGGGCAGCATTTACCATTTATCCTTTTACCAAAATGGGGAATGAAAGGATGGTGAAAGTGGTGGAACAATATGGTCCTGAACGCATTATGATCAACTCCGCCGCCGACTGGGGCATTTCCGATCCGCTGGCAATCCCGAAAACGGCCGCATTGATGAAAATGCGGGGCATTTCGGATGAAACGATCCGGCTCGTCACTTACCAGAATGCGATCGACGCATTCGGCAAGAGCGGGCAGATCGACGTGACCGATTTCGAATCGGGATACGCAGTCGACCAAACGGAGAAATTCCATGGTAACAGCATTCTGAGAGGCGGCCAGCAGCCTGCTCCGGTGAAAGACTTTTTAGTGATCAATTAAAGTGAGCAGCCTCAAACCTTATTTGCAGCTGACGCGCCCGGCCAACCTGGTAACCGCCATTGCGGACATCCTGGCTGGTATGGCCATCGCGCAGTTTACGTTTTCGGATTTTTCACCCGCATTACTGGTCATTTCCACGCTGGGCCTGTACGGCGGCGGCGTGGTGATGAACGATGTTTTCGATGCCAAACTCGACGCCATCGAGCGGCCTGAGCGGCCTATTCCAAGTGGGAAAGTGCCGCTGGCGCAGGCTGCTACGATGGGTATTTCGCTATTACTGCTGGGCATTATCGCGGCGGGTGCATTCAGCTTGCAAAGCGGGATGATTGCCGTGGTAGTCGCGATGCTGACGGTTTTGTATAACCGTTTTGCCAAACATCACGTATTCTTCGGCCCGCTCGTCATGGGGATGTGCCGGGGCGGCAACCTGATCCTCGGCATGAGCGTATTACCCGAATCTTTTCAGCAATGGGCATTCATTGCCATTTTCCCGATCATGTACATCGGCGCAATCACCCTCATCAGCCAGGATGAAGTGCATGGCGGCAAGAAACGCACCTTGTATATCGCCGCATTCCTTTACCTCGCTGTGCTTGCGGCGCAGTTGACGATCGCGCAAGGAAAGGGTAATCTGCTGTTTACTATTCCATTTGTATTGCTGCACGCCTGGTTCATTTTCCGGCCGCTTTGGAATGCCATGCAAAATCCCATTGGTCCGCTGATTGGTAAGGCGGTGAAAGCAGGGGTAATTTCTCTCATTGTGATGAATGCTTCCTGGTGCGCGGCTTTTGGCCTGCTACCTATTGCCATTGCAGTGCTCGCATTGCTGCCGCTTTCGATGTATTTGGCGAAGGCGTTTGCGGTTACTTGATTAAGGTAGAAAGGGAGTAAGGAGGATGGAGGAAGGGTTGTCGCGCAAGGATCGAAGAAGGTGGCTTCCGGCTAATAAATAAATTGGACGATGGTGGGACGGGGAAAACCTGTTAATTTTAGTCTTTATATCAATGATTTTGAGCTGCGTTTGAACGGATAGTGCTTTCAAACGTTTTAATGTTAAATACCCATTTTGCGTGTAATGCCAGATTCAATGCAAACCATAAAACAACGTTTCCAGGTGGAATACAACTATGCCGTATTCTTCACCCAACACCTTTTTGACACCCAGAACCCGTTACTGAAAGATTTTTTTCAAGAATATACCGAGCAGGGCTTTCAACGCAAGGCCCTGGTGATCGTGGACGAGGGGTTTGAACAGACGCAGCCGGATTTGAAAAACAATATCCGCGCCTATTTCGCACAAAATGTGACGCACATCCAGCTCGCACCCGAAATCATTTCGGTGCCGGGCGGAGAGGCTTGCAAAAATGACCCTACCCAGTTCGACAAGCTTGTGGAAGCCGTCGACGTTTTCGGGATCGACCGCCATTCATTTGTGATCGGCATCGGCGGTGGCGCCGTGCTCGACCTCGTGGGTTATGCGGCCGCGGTTTCGCACCGGGGTATCAAGCTGATCCGCATTCCGACGACCGTTTTAGCCCAAAACGATTCAGGTGTGGGGGTTAAGAACAGCATTAACTTCCACGGTAAAAAGAACTTCCTCGGTACATTCGCACCGCCGGTGGCCGTTTTCAACGACCTCACCTTCCTGCGCACACTCGACGACCGCGACTGGCGCGGCGGTTTAGCAGAAGCCGTGAAAGTGGCATTGATCAAAGACCAGGCATTTTTCGAATGGATTGAAGAACACGCAACGGCACTCGCCAACCGCGATGAAGAGGCGATGGCTTACCTCATCCACCGTTGCGCCGAAATGCATACCGACCACATTGCCGGCGGCGATCCGTTTGAATTCGGCTCTTCACGCCCGTTGGATTTCGGTCACTGGGCCGCGCATAAGCTCGAATTCCTGACGAATTTTGAAGTCCGTCACGGCGAAGCGGTGGCAATCGGCATTGCATTGGACTGTGTGTATGCCCATAAAATAGGTATGCTGGCAGAGAGCGACCTGCACCGCATTATCGACGTGTTGACCAAAGTTGGTTTTGAATTATACCATTCCAAACTGGCTGAAAACGATAAAATCAACCTCCGCAACGGCTTGCAGGAATTCCGCGAGCACCTGGGCGGGAGGCTTACCATCATGCTGTTGGAAAAGATTGGAAAAGGAGTGGAAGTGCATGAACTGGACGCCGACATCATCGCACAGTCGGTGGATTACCTCGAAAGTTCCAAAATTATCCCTGCATGATCACGCCTTACGGACACCTTACCTATTGCAGCAACATCCATCCCGGTGAAAAGTGGGACGAGCATTTCCGGTCGCTGCGAGAAAGCATTCCTTATATCCGCGAACAACTAGCGCCTGGTAAGCCTTTCGGGCTGGGGCTGCGTGTTGCAAATGAAGCGTCCATCGAGCTGAGCAAGCCGGAAGTGCTGGCCGAGTTCAAAAACTGGCTCGATGCGCAAAATGTGTATGTGTTTGTGATCAACGGCTTCCCTTACGGCGGCTTCCACAACACCCGTGTGAAGGACGACGTGCACACGCCCGACTGGACGACCGCCGACCGCCTCACTTATACCAAACGCCTTTTCAACATCCTGGCCGCATTACTGCCTGCCGATATGCATGGCGGCGTTTCAACTCCTCCATTATCATACAGACTTTGGTGGAAAACCGAAGCGGACAAGTTGCAAGCCACCGAAAAAGCGACTGATCACATTCTCGAACTCCTCGATGAACTGATCCGCATTGAAAAGGAAACCGGCAAGTTCCTTCATTTGGATATTGAGCCCGAACCGGACGGCATTCTGGATAATACCGAAGATTTTGTAACCTGGTATACCAATCTCCTTCTTCCGAAAGGCACTATTTATCTGGTGGAAAAATACGGAATCGACGGTGAAGCGGCGCAGGCGCTGATCTTGAAACACATCCAATTGTGCTACGACATTTGCCACGCGGCGGTAGGATTTGAGAAACCGGAAGATATCCTCGACTCCTTGAATGAATACGGCATTCAAGTCGGCCGCATTCAGGTGAGCTCGGCTTTGAAAGTCAATTACGCCAACGAACGGGAAATTAAACGCAAGGCTATCGAGACTTTCGATGAGCCGGTATACCTCCACCAGGTGGTAGCCCGCCACGACGACGGCCATTTCACCCATTACCCCGATCTCAAAGAGACTTTGACCGACTGGGACGAAACCCACGAGGAATGGCGCGTGCATTTTCACGTTCCACTGTTTGTGAATACCTACGGCGTGCTCGATTCAACTCAGGGAGATATTGTGCAGACATTGGCATTGCAAAAAGAAGCGCCCTTCTCGGCCTATCTCGAAGTCGAAACCTACACCTGGGGCGTGCTGCCGGAAGATATGCAGAAGCCGATCGGCGAATCCATCGTTCGCGAGCTCGAATGGGTGAAGAAAGTTTTGAATTATGAATAAAACCGTAGTTATAGATATTGTAGGACTAAGCGCCAACCTGATCGGCGAGCATACGCCGTTCCTGGATGCTTATGTCAAAAAACGGCATTTGACGCCCATTAAACCAGTGCTTCCGGCCGTTACCACTACTTCGCAAAGTACCTATGTGACGGGCAAATGGCCTGCGGAGAACGGCATCGTCGGCAATGGCTGGTACGATCGTGAGGATTCGGAAGTGAAGTTTTGGAAACAATCGAACAAACTCGTGCAAGGCAATAAAATTTGGGATAATGCAAGAAAACAGGACCCGAATTTCACGGTTTCGAAGATGTTCTGGTGGTATAACATGTACTCTACCGCCGACTGGTCGGTGACACCACGCCCACAATACCATGCCGATGGTGTGAAAGCGCCCGATTGCTACTCCTATCCCCCCGAACTTCGCGACGAATTGCAAGCCGAACTCGGCCAGTTCCCGCTCTTCAATTTTTGGGGACCGAATGCAAATATCAAATCCACCCGCTGGATTGCTGATGCTTCTATGTCAGTCGAGAAAAAGCATAATCCCACGCTGACACTGATTTACCTGCCGCATCTGGATTATTGTTTGCAAAAATTCGGCCCGGATTTCTCGAAGATCAGCAAGGAGCTGAATGAGATCGATGAAGTGGTAAAAGACCTCATTCAGTTTTACGAAGCACGTAATGCGAAGATCATTCTGCTTTCGGAATATGGTATTAATGCAGTAAATAACCCAATCCACATCAATCGCATTCTCCGAAACGAAGGACTGATTTCCGTGCGTAACGAACGCTGGTACGAGTTGCTAGATGCAGGTATTTCCAAAGCATTCGCGGTTTCCGATCACCAGATCGCCCACGTTTACCTGAATGATCCTTCCGTGAAAGAACGGGTCATGCAGGTTTTGAAAAAAACACCGGGTATCGACCTCGTTCTCGATAAAGAAGCGCAAAAGGAATACCATATCGATCATCAGCGCTCTGGGGACATCGTAGTCGTTGCGAAACCGGATAGCTGGTTTACTTACTACTACTGGCTCGACGATGCGAAAGCACCGGACTACGCGCATTTGGTAGACATTCACCGTAAGCCGGGTTACGATCCTGTGGAAATGTTTATGGATCCCAAAAATCCGTTGATCAAGCTGCGAGCAGGCTACAAACTGGCGCGAAAACTGCTTGGTTTCAGATACTTAATGGACGTCATTCCACTTGATGCCACATTAGTAAAAGGGTCCCACGGCGGCATTAACATTCCCAAAGAATACTACCCGATCATCATCACCGACCAGGCGACCGAAAAGCAAGAACTGGAAGCCGTAGATGTGTATGATGTGATATGGAAACACCTGATTTAAAACCATTTCCAAAAACAAATAGGCTTTCATGACGTTGTCTTAGAAACTTACTACTACGACCTCATGAAAGCCATCCTTCGCCTCACGCTCGTTCCGCTGGCATTCGCAATGGCAGTTTTTGCCTGCAAATCCGATGCCCCCAAAACGCCCGAGGATTCCGAGCTTCCCGAAAATACAATCGATTCCAAAGACATTTTTCAGGCATTAACATTCAGCCAGCCGGTAGATCTCGTGCAGGCGCCGGGTGATAGCAGCCGGTTCTTCGTCGTCGAGCAGGGCGGGGTTATTAAGGTGTTTTCCAATGCGGCAAATGTCTCTGCCAGTTCAACTTTCCTCGATATTAAAAGCAAGGTAAGGTCCGGCGGCGAGCGTGGGTTGCTAGGTCTTGCTTTCCATCCTGATTTTAAGACCAATGGCTATTTCTTCGTCAATTACACATCTGGCACACCTTTGAAAACGGTGATAGCACGCTACAAAGCAACCAGCACCACCCAAGCCGATCCAAATAGCGAAGCCATTCTTTTTACATTTAATCAACCCTACGATAACCACAATGGCGGCTCGCTGCAATTCGGGAAAGACGGTTACCTCTATATTGCCACCGGTGACGGCGGCAGCGGCGGCGACCCGCAGAACAATGCACAGAATTTGAAAAGCTATTTAGGCAAAATCCTTCGCGTGGATGTGAATGGCACGGTGAAAGGGAATTACAGCATCCCCGCCGACAATCCCTATGCAACTGGCACCACCGGAAATTTACCCGAAATCTACGCCTACGGTCTCCGCAATCCGTGGCGCATCAGCTTTGATAGCACTACCGGTAAACTTTTCGCAGGTGATGTCGGCCAGAACGAACGGGAGGAAATCGACATTATTACTAAAGGCGGTAACTACGGTTGGCGTTTGAAAGAGGGCATTAACTGCTACAATCCTTCGTCCAATTGTAATGTACAAGGTCTCATCGAACCTGTGCATGATTACAGCCAGGACAACGGCGATCGCTCCATTACCGGCGGGTATGTGTACCGCGGCTCGGCCATTCCCGCGCTCGCGGGCAAGTACATCTACGGCGATTACGTGAGCGGGCGCATATGGGCGCTCGAACTCGACGGCGACGTCCGCAAATCCAACACGCTCATCCTGGAAGGCAAGGGTAATATTTCGTCTTTCGGGCAGGATATCAAGGGCGAAGTGTACTATTTGAACTACGGCGCAGGCAAAGTGATGAAGGTGGTTAACGGAAATTTAAATTGAAAAATTAACCGGTCGTCCTATCTTTGCCGGAAATTTAAAACTATTAAAATGTCCAAGGTTCTTATCATTGGCGCAGGTGGTGTCGGTAGTGTTGTGGCACACAAATGCGCATTGAACAGCAATGTTTTCACCGAAATAATGCTCGCCAGCCGCACCAAGGCGAAATGTGATAAAATAGCAGCCGAAATCAAGGAAATGCATGGGGTTGATATCCAGACCGCACAGGTGGATGCCGACATCGTGGCAGAAACGGTTTTGCTCATCAAACGTTTCCAGCCCAAAGTGCTCATCAACGTAGCGCTGCCTTACCAGGATCTGACGATCATGGATGCCTGCCTCGAAACCGGCGTGCATTACCTCGATACCGCCAATTACGAACCCAAAGACGTTGCGAAATTCGAATACAGCTGGCAATGGGCATACCAGGAGCGCTTCAAGGAGGCAGGACTGATGGCCGTACTGGGCTGCGGTTTCGACCCGGGCGCTACGCAGGTTTTCACCGCGTTCGCTGCCAAGCATCAGTTCGACGAAATGCATTACCTGGACATTATCGACTGTAACGCAGGCGACCACGGAAAAGCATTCGCCACCAACTTCAATCCAGAAATCAACATCCGCGAGATCACCCAGCCGGGCCGCTATTGGGAAAACGGCGAATGGGTCGAAATCCCCGCGATGAGCATCCATAAACCGATCGATTACCCGGGCATCGGGCCCAAAGAGAGCTACGTGCTTTACCACGAAGAACTCGAATCACTTGTAAAGAACTTCCCTACCCTGAAACGCGCACGTTTCTGGATGACTTTCGGCCAGGCTTACATTACGCATTTGAATGTGCTGGAAAACGTCGGTATGACGAGCATCAAACCGATCAAATTCAACGGTATTGACATCGTTCCCCTCGAATTCCTGAAAGCGGTATTGCCGGCTCCCGACACTTTGGGCGAGAATTATTCAGGCCAAACTTCCATCGGCTGCCAGATCAAGGGTATCAAAGACGGTGAAGAGAAAACTTACTACGTTTGGAACAACTGCGACCACGCCGAATGCTACCGCGAAGTACGCGCTCAGGCAGTGAGCTACACCACGGGCGTTCCGGCGATGATCGGCGCCATGCTGATGCTCACCAACGACGAATGGATGAAGCCCGGAGTTTATAATGTAGAAGAACTGAATCCGGATCCTTTCATGGAGCTGCTGAACATCCACGGCTTGCCATGGCACGAGGCGGTGAACATCGAGCTTCCCCACGAATATTGATAAATGCAAAGAGGCGGTTTCAGAACCGCCTCTTTTGTTATCCTTCCATTGTTATCACCGCCCGGGTGCAAACCCCTCCTATTGGCGGATTGAACTTCGAAACTTTCACCGTCACCTTCTCGACCGTCGGGTAATGCTCCCGGATCTTTTCAATTACATTAAAACCAATGTGTTCCAAAAGCTTGGCCGGCTCTTTCATGACCTTCGCCGTGAGCTGGTAAATGGTTTCATAATTGACGGTCTCACTCAGCTTGTCGTGCTGCGCGGCACGGAAAAAGTCGGTGGTAATCGTAATGTCCAGGGCATATTTATTTCCGATACGTTGTTCTTCGGGGTAGTAGCCGTGGTATGCAAAAAACTCGAGTCCTTCGAGACTGATCGTTCCCAATGGTGGTTATTAGATTTGGTCAAAAAATGAACCGCCGCCTGATTTCTTCGGCGGGCTGCTTTCTCTCGGCCGGTTGATACCCGCCGAAGAATCCCTGGCCTTCTCTGCCACCTTGTGCATTTCTGCCAACACCTCTTCGGCCTCGTCGGCGGCAGTCCTCTGAGTTTGTCTTGGCCTGTTGTAAGCAACGGGCTCTTCGCGAACCGGCTCCGGTTCGGGAACGGGTGCAGGCTCGGGTTCGGGGACTTCCGTAACTACCGGGGCAACAGCCTGAATTTCTTCTTCCGGCTCAACTCCGGGGAGTTCGGGATCTATTTCAAAAACAGGTTCCGGCTCTGGCTCTTGTTCCTCCGCCACTTCAAATACCAATTCCGGCTTATCGTCCTGCAACACCACTTCCACTTCCGGCTCGGCTGGCGACTCTACCGGTTTCTCTTCCACTTCAATCCTTACCGGCGCCTGGTATAGCGGCTTCTTCGGGATTTCGATCTCCGCGATATGTTTTTTAATGTCCTCCATTTTGTTGAGGACCGATTCTTTATCATATTTCTGCTCGAAACGTTCGACGGTTTCGAGGGCGCTGTTCGCCAGTGAACTAAGCTGCACAATGAGGTTATCGCGGAAGTTTTCGATCGCCCGGAAATCACGTTCCTGAATCTTCACTTCCTGTGCAAAATCCTCCTTAAATTTAGCCAGCCTGTCCTCCGTTTGCTTGATAATCTGGCTTGTACGCTGCTCCGCTTCGGTTACCAGGTCATTCGCCGCGACGCGTGATTCTTCTATTCTTTTTTCCGCATTTTCGTTGGCTTCTTTCTCGATTAACTTGCTGGTATCTTCGGCTGCTTTTAAGGTTCTGAATAAGGTTGATTCGATATCTTTCAACTTCGCCAATTCCTTCTCCGCGTATTCCAGCTGCATCTTCAGCAAGTTGTTTTCGCTTGAATACCGCTCCCATTCCTGAGACAAAGAGTTCAGGAAAGCATCTACTTCGTCCGGGTCATAACCTCTGAAAATCTTTTCAAAAGTGTGCTTGCGTATCTCTATAGCGGATATTTTCATGATGCATTCTATGCTTTGATGCCTAGTTAAAAACGGTCGTGTAAGTTAAAGATATATGTGTCATTTTTCAAAGTATTTACCAACATTACCATATTATAAGTATTGGCTTACGCGACCTCCCAAACGGATATCATGCGGTCGTCGCTGCACGAAATCAGTTGATTTTCAAAGCCCGTCCAAAGGAGCTTGTTCACCGATGTTCCGTGCCCCGCATGACGTGCGCGATCGATAATTTTTTTAAGCTTGAATGTGGCTGCATCCCACAATTTTATGGACTTATCCATACTGCAAGTAGCGAAGAGGGAGCGATCAGGACTGAATGTAATGTCGTTGATCGCGTACATATGCGCGGGAATGTCGGAGACGATGCCGTATGCATCATTGACGTCCCATATTTTCAGGTGCGCGTCCCGGCCGGTGGTGAACAGGTATTTACCGTCCGGTGAATACTTAACGGAAAATACCGAGTTTGTATGTGCTTGTATGGTCTTTTTTAATTTAAAACCATCCAAATCAAAGATATGGACGTTGCAATCGCTGTCGCCGGTTGCAAATTCATTAGTCTCCATATTGACCGCGATGCTTCGGATGCTCTTACCGGCAATCTTGATATGCTTCTGCACGGCGAACGACGGCACGTCCATCACTACTAGCACGCCGTCCCCTAACGCAATAAGCGCCTTATCGCCCGCAAAGCGAATGTCGAAAATGGTCGAGGTTGTGATTTTGGAAGTTTTTTCAATCGCATTTTCCTTGGTATTCAATACCTGAATGCCTTCGAAATTCTGCCCGATCCAGAGCGAATCGCTGCTTTCGTGCAATGCGAGCGCGTATACGGACGTGCCCGCACGCGCGACGAGCTTTCCGAGATCCGGCTTTTGCAGGTCCCATTGAATTACAAAGCCATCGGCTCCCGCAGAATAAAAGCCGCGACCGCTTCCGTCAGAAATAATTGTATAAACACTGTCCCTATGACCGGAAAAAGTATCTACTTTGCGAATATTCATCTTGATAGTTTTGTAGCAAACAGTATTACCATGCCCCTCGTTCATTCCGAAAAGATAGAAGATAGCAGCACATTACTGCTCTGGAAACTGACGGAAACCGAAGCGGAACTTCAAACGGCTCTGGGTAACGGCTTTAACCAGGAAGAGCTCGACAGAATATCCCACCCGCAAAAAAAACGCGAGTGGCTCGCCAGCCGGATGCTGATCAAGTCATTGGCGGAGCAGTTTGGCATTAACTACGTGGGCATTCACAAGGACGAGCACGGCAAGGCATTCCTGATCGACAACGATTCGCACATTTCCATCACCCACACTGCCGAATTCGTAGCCGTGGCCATTAACCCAACAGCCGCGGTGGGCATAGACATGGAAAAGACCGACCCGAAACTACAGCGTACTTCCAAAAAGTACCTTTCCCCGCCCGAGCACGACCACGCGCAGGACGAAATGGACCGCCTTTGCATGTACTGGTGCGCGAAAGAAGCTTTGTATAAACTCTACGGAAAGAAAAAGATCAGTTTCAGGGATTCTATTTTTATCAGCCCGTTCGAAGACGCCGACATTATCCTCAGAGGAAGCCTTACCGACGAAGACATTATCATCCCCTCCAACATTTACATCCGCTGGTTCGACGGCCATTGCCTGGCCATCGCGCTCTGATTTCAGCCTTCCGGCAGCTCGTCGAGCGTCGATTTCAGTATTTTCTCGATTTCCCGGATCTTATCCTGCTCGCTGGTTTTCTCGTAAGATAAAATCAGGTTACGCAATACACGCTGCACGATTTCGAGATTGGTACAGGGCTGGTAGAATATGTCTTTGGATTTGATATTCAGCTGCGCGATGTAGTGATCGATATCCGTTTTGGAAAAGATGATCCCGCGGTTGAATACATTGATATAGAACTGCGTTTTATCGCTTTTATAGGTCAACACAAACAGGTTCGGCAAATTCACGCCGTATACCGGCATCCCGAGCTTTCTCGCAATCAACAAATAGATCACACACAAGGTGATCGGATTTCCCCGCCGGCTTTCCAGCACCGAGCTGATCATCGAGTTGGTGGGTGAATGGAAGTTCTTGGTGTTGGCCGCGAAGTTCATCACGCCAAAGAAAATGCTGTTGATCCGCTTCACCTGATCCACCGCATTCATCTCTTCCTGGAACTGTATCCAGATGTCGTAATAAAGCTGTTCGATGGTGGTTCGCAACTTTTCGATCGACAAGTCGGGATAATGGTAAGTGGCGATGATCCACATGCCTTCCAGCAAGTCGAGCCCGCCGCCGTTTTTCCACGCTTGTAACCGTTCGATCATAATGCTGAGCTGCAATTCGTGGATCAATTCCTCGATTTTACGCTGCACGATCGGGTTGAAACTCTCCTCCCATTCGGTCTCCAGAAAAGGTATCACTGTCCCTCCCAACGATAATATCTTCCCTTCAACATGCTGACTCACTTCATGATCTTCATCATCAAGCAAGGATATCAGTGCCTTGATTTCTTTCTGGTTCATTTTCCTCAAATCTGCGTTTTACAACCAACGGATAAATAAAAACATTTTTTTTTAATGGACGTCAAATTTTCTACTTTTGCCCGGAAAAAAAGCGGGCTAAAAGCCGTTTTGAATACCATCTATACCACCATATTCTTATAAAAAACGCGCATAACGCATGAAAATTCTCGTTACCGGAGGGGCCGGTTTTATCGGTTCCCATACCGTTGTAGAGTTGCACAATGCAGGATTCGAACCGGTCATTATCGACAACCTGTACAACTCCAATCTCAACGTCTTAGAAGGAATCAAAAAGATCACCGGCAAAGAGTTTCCGTTCTACGAAATCGATTGCAATGACGCCGACAAGGTAAGGGCTCTGTTTGAAAAAGAAAAGTTCGACGGCGTGATTCATTTTGCAGCGTACAAGGCTGTGGGTGAGTCGGTTGAAAAGCCACTGAATTACTACGAAAACAACCTGATTTCCCTGCTCGTACTGCTTCGGGCGGCGAAGGAATTCAATGTAGATAAATTTGTATTTTCCTCGTCGTGTACCGTATATGGCCAGCCCGAAAAGCTGCCGGTAACCGAAAGCACGCCGCGCCTGCCGGCCAACTCGCCTTACGGCAACACCAAGGCCATCGCCGAGGACATTATCCGCGACCATGTACATTCACGTCCAGGCCTGAAAGCGATTTCACTGCGCTATTTCAACCCGATCGGTGCACATGAAACGTCGCTCATCGGCGAGCTGCCGAATGGCGTTCCAAGTAACCTGGTGCCGTTCATTACGCAAACCGCCGCCGGCCTCCGCAAGTCGCTCACCGTATTTGGGAACGACTACGACACGCCCGACGGAACCTGTATCCGTGATTTCATCCACGTGGTGGACCTCGCGAAGGCACACGTGAAGGCGCTCGACCTGCTTGAATTGCAGACGGATACTAACTATTACGATGTATTTAATGTGGGAACGGGCGAAGGTTATACCGTTTTGCAATTGATTAATACTTTTGAGGAAGTAAACGGCGTGAAACTCAATTACACCATCGGGCCACGCCGTGAAGGGGACGTCGAGAAAATCTACGCGCAGTCCGACAAAGTAAATAATGTAATGAAATGGCGTGCCGAGAAAACCATGGCGGACGCATTGCGCGATGCTTGGAACTGGCAACTAAAACTCAAAAGCTGAAAAATGAAAAAAATCTTGATTACGGGAGGAGCGGGTTTTATCGGCTCACATGTGGTTCGCCGGTTTGTCAACTTTCACCCGGAATATCATATATATAACCTCGACGCGCTTACCTACGCGGGTAACCTGGAAAACTTGCGCGACGTCGAAAATGCGCCGAATTATACATTCGTGAAAGGCGATATCGTCGATGCGGCGTTTATCGACAAGCTTTTTACTGAAAACGATTTCCACGGTGTGGTACACCTTGCTGCGGAAAGTCACGTGGACCGCTCAATCACGGACCCGATGTCGTTTGTAATGACGAATGTGGTAGGTACGGTAAATCTTTTGAATGCGGCTAAAAAAGCATGGAAAGACGATTTCAGCGACCGTCGTTTCTACCACGTGTCTACCGATGAAGTTTATGGTGAACTGCACGATCCCGGGACGTTCTTCGTGGAAACGACCAGTTATGATCCGCGTTCGCCGTACTCGGCCTCAAAAGCGTCGTCCGATCATTTTGTAAGGGCATACCACAATACTTACAAATTGCCGGTTGTTATTTCAAACTGCTCGAACAATTACGGCCCGAACCATTTCCCCGAGAAGCTGATTCCGCTGATGATCCACAACATTATTCAGCAAAAACCACTTCCTGTTTACGGAAAAGGCGAAAATATCCGCGACTGGTTGTTCGTGGAAGACCACGCAATCGCGATCGACGTGATTTTCCATAAAGGCGCCAATGGCGATACTTATAACATCGGCGGCCATAACGAGTGGAAGAATATCGACCTCGTGCATTTGCTTTGCAGCATTATGGACCGCAAACTCGGCCGCGGCGAAGGCGAAAGCGCGCAACTGATCACCTACGTGACCGACCGCGCGGGACACGACCTGCGCTACGCGATCGACGCCACCAAATTGTCGGAAGAACTGGGCTGGAAACCTTCATTGCAGTTTGCAGAAGGCCTGGAAAGAACCGTTGACTGGTATCTTTCGAATCAGGACTGGTTGAACAACGTTACCTCCGGCAATTACCAGAAATATTATGACGAAATGTACCAGGATCGTTGATCCGGGCCATTTCTTTACTCAATTGAAACTCTTTTTATGAAAGGCATTATTCTGGCCGGTGGTTCCGGTACGAGATTACACCCGCTTACATTGGCGGTAAGCAAGCAGCTCATGCCGGTTTACGACAAGCCGATGATATACTACCCGCTATCGATCCTGATGCTGGCGGGTATTCGCGAAATCCTGATCATTTCGACCCCGCACGACCTGCCGCATTTCGAGAAACTCCTCGGCGACGGTAGCCGTCTGGGTTGCCAGTTCAGCTATGCGGTACAACCAAGCCCGGATGGTCTCGCGCAGGCATTCATCATTGGTGAAGAATTCATCGGCGACGACAAAGTTGCGTTGATCCTCGGCGACAATATTTTCTACGGATCGGGCCTTTCGAGCCTGCTCCAATCCAACAACGACCCCGACGGAGGCGTGATCTTTGCCTACCAGGTACACGATCCGGAGCGTTACGGCGTTGTAGAGTTTGATAAAGACAATCATGTGATTTCTATTGAAGAAAAACCCGTTGAACCAAAATCCAATTATGCGGTTCCCGGATTGTACTTCTACGACAACGATGTGGTGGAGATCGCAAAAACTATCCCTCCTTCCCCGCGCGGCGAGCTCGAAATCACGGACGTAAACCGGGTTTACCTCGAACGCGGCAAATTGAAAGTAGGTGTCCTCAACCGCGGCACGGCATGGCTCGATACGGGCACATTCCAATCGCTTATGCAAGCCGGCCAGTTCGTCCAGGTAATCGAAGAGCGCCAGGGCTTAAAAGTAGGCTGCATTGAGGAGATCGCATACCGCATGGGCTTTATTAATGCAGAACAATTGCGTGAAATCGCCCGGCCTCTTTTGAAGAGCGGCTACGGCACTTATCTGGAACGCATTGTAGCCCATGCCTGACAGGCGGCGGCACCGGGATTAGCACATATTATATTCGAATGAAGTTTTTGGTAGAGGAAATCGAAGAATATTCCGCGGCCCATACGGAGGATGAGAATGCATTGCTGAAATCTCTCAACAGGGAGACACATGCACACGTTCTCAGCCCGCGTATGCTCTCCGGGCACATGCAGGGAAGGTTCCTTTCGATGATTTCCAGGATGATCCGGCCCGACCGCATCCTGGAAATCGGCACGTATACGGGCTACTCGGGCATTTGCCTTTGTGAAGGGCTCAATCCCGGCGGCAAGCTCATCACCATCGATGTGAACGAGGAGCTCGAAAGCTTCACCAGGCGCTATTTCGACCAGACGCCTTTCAAAGACCAGATCGACTATCGTATCGGTAATGCATTGGATATTATCCCGACGCTCACCGATACCTTCGACATCGTGTTCATCGATGCGGATAAAATCAATTATTCTTCTTATTTTAACCTCTGTCTCGACAAAACCCGCACGGGGGGCTTCCTGATAGCCGACAATGTGCTATGGAGCGGCAAAGTCGTGCAGCAGTTAAAAAAGATTGACAAAGACACGCAGGCATTGCTGGATTTCAACCGGATGGTACACGAAGATCCACGGGTTTCCAACTTGCTGCTACCAATCCGCGACGGGTTGATGATTCTTCAGAAATTATAGTACTCAATAGTCAGGCGACCATTTACCTTTTTTATGGCCAGAACTTCCACTAACAACATCATCTCTTTTGCTATCGTCCTGCTGCTAACCGCCCATGCAGCTTTTGCGCAGGCCCCCGAAATCCCGTCCAGCGTTTCCTTCGGCGGTATCACCGTCAAGTTCGATCGGAGCGCACAGGATATCATCGAGGAAGACGTCAAAAGCCTGATGTCGAACAGAAAGTTTTGGGAGGAAAAAATGGACCGCGCCATTATGCACTTCCCTATCGTGGAGGGTATTCTCATGGACGAAGAGGTGCCCATCGACTTCAAATACCTGGCTGTACAGGAAAGCTCTTTCCGCCCGGATGTGGTTTCGAGCTCCAATGCAGTAGGTTACTGGCAGTTCAAACCCGAAACGGCACGCGAACTGAACCTTCGTGTGGATAATGATGTGGATGAAAGAAAGAACATCAGCTCCTCCACACATGCCGCCGCGTGGTATCTCAAAAAGAACAACCAGCAGTTCAACAACTGGGTAACGACGTTGTATTCCTATTATCAGGGTGCAGGCGGTGTAAAAAAAGTGGTTCCTGCAAACTGGGCTTACGCACGCGAGGTGACGCTCACCGGCAAAACCGACCGCTACATGCTCCGCTTTTTTGCACATAAAATTGCATTGGAATCGGGTATCGAGCGCTACAAATCCCCCAATGCGTACATTTTGATGGAGTCGGATTATGGCAAAGGGCAATCACTCGATGAAATTGCGAGATCGTTGAATGTCCCTGCTTCGGAACTGAAAAACCATAATAGATGGCTTAACGACGACAAGATTCCAGACGACCGCGAGTACCTCATTACTTTGCCCGTACCGGTGGACCAGGTGGCATCTGTTCGCGAAAAACTTGCATTGCCTCCCCGCCAGACTGCCGTGGCGTCGGTTTACGAGGATACAGGTTATCCCGTCCTGAAGAAATCAGCCGTTCAACTTCAGGAGCCTAATTCACCCACACTTTACGAAATCAACGGCTTACCGGGTATCGAAGCCCGCGCTGGCGACAAACCTAAAACACTGGCCAAAGCCGCAGGCATCCGCACACCCCGTTTCATGCGTTACAACGACCTGCTCGCCGACATGCCGCTTGTTCCGGGCCAGGTATATTACCTCTCGCGCAAGCACAAGAAGGCAAGCGCCCCGTCGCACGTGGCCCGGCCCGGCGATACCTGGCTGAGCGTGTCGCAGCAATATGGCATTCGGTTGGTGAACCTTTTGAAGTTCAACCGCACTACCAGCCGCAACTACCCTATCCAGACCGGCCAGGTACTTTTTCTGAACAAGAAACGCCCACGCAAGCAGCCAATAGAGATTATCGCTCCGCCGCAACCTACTGCTCCTGCTAAAAAAGACTCGATTCTCGCAGCCGCCGGCACATCGGTTGTTCCGCAAAAAGCACCTGCCTCAGCAACAACAGCACCGGCAGCGTCCAACAACAACATCCCGAGTAATGCTTCCGGACGCAAGAAATACACTCCGGTTTTGGTTGAAAAAAATGAAAGCGTTGCAGCCAAAGAACCTGAGCCGGCCGCAGCCCCTGCTAGCACTGCTGCATCAGCCGGAAAAACGGCGGGCAATGCCGCCGGACTTTATAAGCCATCCGGCAAAACTTCGGGCGCGGGAGCATCCGCACCAGCGGCTGCCAATACCAACGATCGCGTGGTGATCATCACCCAGGACGATACCAACAGCACTTTCAAATCGGCAGAAGACGAAAAGCCGGCGAGCAAATCCAATACGCCTGGTAAAGTAGTAACGCCTAATACTACGCGTACAACGGCATCATCCAGCTCTGTGTACTCCCGTATGCGTGCAGAACGCGCAGCAGAAGGAGAAAGCGAAGCCCCGGCGAAGAAAGAATCAGAACCTGCGCGTTGGAGCAACAGCGAAGAAAAAAACACAGCTACTGCCTCAGCAGCGCCGGCATATCATACCGTGCAGCCAGGTGACACGTATTTCGGCATTGCAAGCAAATACAACCTGTCGTTGCGCGAATTGCTGACAATCAACAACCGCTCTGCGCAAAGCCGCCTGGTATCAGGCCAGCGGTTACTGGTGTCGAAAACGGGTGAAGAAGCTGCACCGGCCAAGGTTGCAGTGGAGCGCCCTGCTCCGGCTTCGACTTTCAAAACACCGGAGGAAATCAAAGAAGAAACCAGACTCACTGCTACACCGGGTAGTGAATTCCATACGGTTCAGAGTGGGCAGACCTATTACAGCATTTCAAAAGCTTACGGTATCTCCATTAAGGAGCTACTCGATTTGAATAACCTGAGTGATTCCGACCGCCTGAAATCAGGTCAGAAACTACGTGTAAAAAGAGGCGAAGGCGGCGAATCGGAGGCTGCAAGCCAGCCGTCAGGCTCCCAGACCCACACCGTCGCACCAGGTGAAACCCTTTTCCGCATTGCCCAAACTTACCATACCAGTGTGGATGATATCAAGAAATTAAACAATATGTCCGGAAACAGTGTTATGGTGGGACAAAAACTTAAAATACCTCAGCAATAAGCTGTTCCCATTATGATTCTCATTGAAAATACGTGCATTAGCGACGACATCGAAGACCAGGAGTTTGTCTGTAACCTGGACAAATGCAAGGGCGCATGTTGTGTGGAAGGGGACTCCGGTGCCCCTTTGGATGAGGATGAGCTCGCGATTCTCGATGAGATTTATCCCGAGGTAGAGCCCTACCTGACCGAAGCCGGCAAAAAGGTGATCGCCGCCGAAGGCACCTGGACCAAGGACTGGGACGGTGACTACGTAACACCGATCATCAATGGCCGCGAATGCGCTTACGCGATCTACGACCAGAAGGGTATTCTCAAATGCGGTATCGAAGAAGCATACAACGACGGCAAGATCAGCTATAAAAAACCGCTTTCCTGCCATTTGTACCCGATTAGGGTTACGAAATACGAGCAGTACCACGCGCTTAATTACGACCGCTGGGAAATATGCAGCCCTGCTTGCAGCCTGGGCCAGCAATTAAAAGTCCCGGTTTACAAATTCCTCAAAGACCCGCTGATCCGTGCATACGGGGAAGATTGGTACCGTCAGCTTTCCGAAGAAATCGACGAGAGACAACAAGCCCGCGCAAACGAGCATGAAAAAGGGAAATGACTTTTTCAATGACGTTTATGACGTGGTGAGGCAAATTCCCGCAGGCCGGGCGACCTCCTATGGGGCAATTGCCGCCTACCTCGGCAACAAACGAGGTGCAAGAATGGTCGGCTGGGCAATGGGCAGCAGCTACCACGAACAGGGCATTCCGGCCCACCGCGTTGTAAACAAAGCGGGAGAACTCAGCGCAAGCCAGCTTTTCGAAACGCCTACGACCATGCAGGAACGCCTCGAAAGCGAGGGCGTGAAGGTTGAAAACAACCGGATCGTCAACTGGGAGCAATGCTTCTGGGATCCCGAAAAAGAATTGCATTAACATAAAAAATCCCGGTCTTTTCGGACCGGGATTTTTTATGGGTTCGGTGTTCATTGCAGCGAGATCATTTTAGAACTGGTGCTTTCGATATTCACTTCTTTTACTTTTTTGTCCTTTTTGTGGGACAGTTCAAAATAGTAAGTTCCATCGGTCATCTCGTCGAGGTTAAACACGCGGCGGTATTTGGTGTCGCGTTCGTTGAACACTTCCGAGTAATAGATCTTACCTGATTTGTCTTTCAGCACCACGCGCAGTCTTTCATTGGCATTTTTGTCGACCGACAACCGTACTTTATTGGTATCACCGATTTTGTACAATGCAGCGTCGAAAGCGACCACACCGGCGGTCTCTTTTTCTTCTTTGTTTTTCTTTTTGTCAGCCGCAAAAGATGTGAAAGACAAGGTGAGCGCAAAGGCGCTGGTCAGGATGGAAACAATGGAGATTTTCATGGCTAATAAGTATTTAAAGTTTGGTTCTGTACAATCGCACAGTTGACTTTAAATAAAAAAAGGATGTGCCAAACCTGGTTTTAACGAACCAAATCGTGGCACACCCTACTTTTAATACACTGATGACGAGCAGCTTACATTTGTTTTCGATTTTTTTTCTGCAACTTCGTGCCCGATAGCTGGTTGTTCAGAACCGAACATTTGTGCCTGAAACCGAACGCTTTGAAACGGCACACAGGTTGCACGGTTTAAATTTTTCCTCTGCTTTCATTCGCAATTTTCTGAATCATCGGCAGCCTGCTGGCGGGTATCGGGTGACGATAATCCCAGAATGCCGACACGCATACGATTTTCCATTCTCCATTGATTTTTTCGAGCAGCCTCACCTCTTTGCTGTGGTGAAAATTCTTTTCGGATTTGTCGCTATTGAACTGGTCCCAGGTAAGATAGGCCACATCGTCGTCATAAAACTTGAAAATCATATTTTTCCGCTCTACGATCGGGTGGCTGGATACCGGTTCGGGGTTGGCAGCAATATACTTGCCGACCTGCTTGTTGATATCCGCCCAACCTACGTTGGAATCGAAAGTACCGTCATCGTTACTCCAAGCCTGAAAGGCATAATCGGTTTGTGCGTAATTCGATTTCCAGGCATTGAAATCCCGGGCGAAAAACGACTTCGTTTCATTCTCTATGACTGCTTTAATGGCTTGTTTTTCCTTTTCGAGGTTAGCCTGACGGGCAGCTTCCTCTTCTGCGGCTTTATCCTTGCAGGAAACAAAAAGGACAATGCCTAGCAACATGACTGACAGTGTTTTCATACTGCAAAAGTTTAGTTTGTTAAATAAATAACCGAACTCAATCTTTCAACAAAACATCCATCAGGTGGCATGAATTACACGCCTGATTTTATCAGAAAGTTAAGATTTTTTTGAATATATGCAAGAAAAAACCCTGGAATTGTGTAACCGTTTCCAGGGTATTAGAATATCAAAATAACGGCAAAGATTCGCCGCCTGCCTATGCCTGCGGAACGTAACGCTTCCCGGCGCGATCATGCAGAAGCCAGAGCCCGACAAAAGTAATTAACCCATTGATAATGAGCCTTTCAAATCCAAACTTGTAGCCATTAAACCATTCGGCGGAATGGTCGTTGATAATGTAGGTCAAGATCGGGGCCAGAATGCAGACGAACGGCACGAAGCGATCTTTCACCGGCCGTTTCAGAAACGCGCCGAAAGCGAACAAGCCCAGCAGCGGCCCGTAGGTGTATCCCGCAAGATCGAATACCGCCGTGATTACCTCCTTATTGTTCATCCGGTTAAATATCAGGATCACCAGATAGAATATCACCGAGAAGCCCACATGCACCCAGAATTTGATCGACGCCCGCTTTTCTTCCGGACGTTTCTCGATATTCATGAAATCGATACAGAATGCGGTCGTCAATGCCGTAAGCGCCGAATCGGAGCTGGCATAGGTAGCCGCGGTAATTCCGAGCAGGAACGTTATCCCCACCACCAATCCGAGGTGGTTCAATGCGAGCATCGGATAGAAATCGTCCGTCTTCGCGGTTGCGGGTATGCCTTGCGCCTCTGCATATACGTAAAGCAATGCCCCAAGCGACAGGAACAGGAAGTTTACGATCACGAGCACTACCACAAACCAGAACATGTTCTTTTGTGCTTCTCCGATGTTTTTGCAGGTCAGGTTCTTCTGCATAAGGTCCTGGTCGAGGCCCGTCATCACAATCGCAATGAACACCCCGGCGAAGAACTGCTTGAAGAAGTTCTTGGGATCGTTGGTGTCCCAATAAAAGATTTGCGAATACCCGCTTTTCTGAACCGTCGTCCAGATATCGCCGACCCCATTAAGGTTCAGCTCGCTGGAAACGAGCACGATTGTCAGCACGACAGCCGTAATGAGGAAGAAGGTTTGCAGCGTATCCGTCACGATGATCGTTTTAACGCCTCCTTTAAATGTATAAATCCAGATCAGGAATATGGTGATCGCTACCGCCACTTCAAACGGGACGCCCAGCGGTTTAAACAATGCGAGCTGCAATACCTGCGCAGCCACGTACAGCCGCACAGCCGACCCCACCGTGCGCGAGAGCAGGAAAAAGCCCGAACCCGTTTTATAAGACCAGAATCCGAAGCGTTGTTCGAGGTAGGAATAGATTGAAATGAGGTTCAGCCGGTAGTAGAGCGGCATCAACACCGTGCCTATCACAAAATACCCCAGAATATAACCGATCACCACCTGGAAATAGGAAAACTGGATATTCGCGACCGCGCCCGGCACAGACACAAACGTAACGCCCGACAGCGAAGTACCGATCATACCGAATGCCACCAGGTACCACGGCGACTGCCGGTTGGCGGTAAAAAAAGTATTGGTATCCGCGCCCCTGGAAGTGAAAATGGACACCGTGATCAGCATTCCAAAATAAACTACCAGTATCAGCAGGGAGATATAAGGGTTCATTAAAGTGGGTATTTGAGGATTCAGGAGTGGATTAAAAGGCGCTTAAAAGCTTCGGATAGTTTCCGTTTTTAATTAGATTTGCTAATCAAACAGAAATTTGGTTGTTATGCAAGCGCTCACAGAAACAGAGCTGGAAATTCTGGAAGAAACCGTAGATACGGACATTAAAAAGCTGATTATCTACAATGACGACGTGAATACCTTCGATTGGGTGATCGATACGCTGATTGAAGTTTGCGGTCATAGCAATGAGCAAGCGGAACAATGTACGATCATTATCCACTATAAAGGCAAATGCTCCGTCAAGGAAGGTTCTTTTGAAGAGCTGGCGGGGATGCGCAACGAAATATGCCGGAGAGGCATTTCAGCAGAGGTGCATTGAGCCCCTCCCCCCTATCGCACTGCCAGCATCAACAAAACGGGTTTTGATGTTCTTTCAAACCCCATCACTCAGCATCTTCTCATGAACTATCCCTCACGTCTTATTGAGGAAGCCGTCGCCGAAATATCCCGCTTGCCGGGAATAGGCAAAAAAACCGCACTGCGCCTGGCATTACATTTGCTGAAAAGGGACGAAGAACAAACCCGCTCGTTGTCCGACGCATTGCTGAACATGCGCACCAAAACCACTTACTGTACCCGCTGCCACAACATCGCCGACGACGTACTTTGCAATATTTGCAGCAATAACAAGCGAGATCAGACAACGATTTGCGTCGTGGTGGACACGCGCGACGTGCTCGCTATCGAATTGACGAATCAGTACCGGGGCCTGTACCATGTGCTGGGGGGTATCATTTCGCCGTTGGAAGGCATCGGCCCGTCGGATCTGGAAATCGATTCGCTGATGTCGAGGATCGGGAGCCAGGAAGGAGACGAGGCCGTTCAGGAAGTCATATTGGCATTGAGCCCCACGATGGAAGGCGATACGACAGCTTTTTACCTGCAAAAAAAGCTGAAAGCCACAGGTATTAAGCTAAGCACTATCGCAAGAGGTATTCCCATTGGCGGGGACCTGGAATATGCGGACGAGATTACGCTCGGCCGCAGCATTGTAAGCCGGGTGGCTTATGATTAACACTAAACACTTAATGTACTATTATGAATAGAACAGATTTTTTGCGGACACTGGCCGGCAGCGCACTCACTGTTGGCGCATTGGCCGAACAATCATTGGCGGGTATACCGAACGCCTCAGCGGCCGGTTCCCTATTGGCTGAAACTGCTCCATTCAAGCAAGCGCCGCTTCCTTACGATTTCGGTGCGTTGGAGCCCAGCATCGACAAACTGACGATGGAAATCCACTACGGCAAGCACCACGCTGCATATGTGAAAAACCTCAACGACGCTGTAAAAGGAACTGAATGGGAGAAGAAATCCCTTGAAGATATCATCAAATCGGTCAGCAAAGCGCCTGCTGCCATCCGCAACAACGGCGGCGGCCACTGGAACCACACATTCTTCTGGGATGTAATGGGCCCTAAAAAGAGCGCAGCACCAACCGGCGCTGTTGCCGACGCGATCAATGGACAATTCGGCTCGTTCGATAAGTTCAAAGAAGAATTCGCGAAAGCGGGAGCTACTCGCTTCGGCTCAGGCTGGGCGTGGCTGGTTGCCAAAGGCGGAAAACTCGCGGTAGGCTCAACGCCCAACCAGGACAATCCGCTGATGGACGTTTCGGATTTCAAAGGAACACCCATCCTCGCCATCGACGTTTGGGAGCACGCCTATTACCTGCATTACCAAAACAAACGTCCGGATTACATCAAGGCATTCTGGGATGTGGTGAATTGGGATAAGGTTGCTGAAAATTTGAAAAAGGCTTAGTAGGGAGGAAAATGGCGCGAAGGTCATCCTTCGTGACTAACTATTCGAAGGCCTCCGGCCGGGCAGAATTGCAAAACGACTTTGCGGTGCAGTCCGGCCGGAGGCCTTCAAATATTATGTGCAAATCAGGAGATTTGTACTAGCCTACTAGTTACAATACGCCGCAATCACCTTATAAGCCTGCTGATAACCCAGCTCTCCCGCCTTACTCAGGTCCAGGCAGCCGTCATTAATCTCTCCCAGGCTATTTTTTACAATACCTCTCAAATAATAAGCCTCCGGGTAATCGGAGCGCAGTTTAATGGAACTGGTAAAATCCAGGACAGCCCCCATTTGATCGCCCGATGCGGAACGGATCATCGCCCGTGAGAAGTAGGCATTGGAATAGGTTGGATTGAGCTCCACGGCGGTGGTAAGGTCGGCTAAGGCCCCTTTGAGTTCCCCTACTTTCGACTTCGCGATCGCACGTACGTAATATGCTTCCGCGCGCTCGTTTGTGAGGGTTTCGATCTTCACATGCGTCTGCACCTGGTCGCGCAGTTCGTCGAGTTTCTCTTTGTTGATTTTTCCGGTGAATGCATTCTTTTTTGGATCGCCGGTGTAGGCATTTTTTACTTCAATGGCTTTGGTAAGGTCCGCAATAGCACCACGCGGGTCGTTCAGTTTTCCTTTGGCAAATCCGCGGCCGTAATAGGCATTATAATTTTCAGGATCAAGCTGAATGGTTTTGTCAAAATCGATAATAGCGCCCTGGAAATCGTCTATTTTATTTTTGGCAAATCCGCGATTGCTGTAATATTCACTCTCGTTCGGACTTAATTCAATCGCACGCGTGAAATCGGCGGCGGCGCCCTGGTAATCGCCGAGTTCAAGTTTCGCCAGACCTCTGCCTGCGTAAGCGCCCGTGCGCTTAGGGCTGAGCTCGATCACGCGCGTGAAGTCGGCGAGGCTGCCGGCGTATTCCTGCAAATCCTGCTTGCAATTTCCCCTTGCATACAGTGCTGCAAGCTCGTCGGGATTCAGCGCTAATGCATGGTCGAGGTCTACCAGCGCATTCCGGTGATTTTTCAATTTGGCATAACTCACGCCGCGGTTATAATAGGCCTTGGGCTCCTCCGGGTTGAGTTCGATGGATTTGGAATAATCTTCAATGGCTGAGCGGTAGTCGTCCTGTAAGCTTTTGCTCACGCCGCGGCTCTGGTAGTAAAGTGCTTCTTTAGGGTTCAGCTCGATAGCCCGGTCGTAATCCTGCATCGCGCCGCGATAATCTTTGAGGTTGGCTTTGGCGAGCCCGCGGTTGAAATAGCTGGGCGCATGGTCCGGATTCATGGAAATCACCGTGGTGTACGCCTGCATTGCGCCATTGAAATCACCTGTACCGGCTTTGGTATTGCCGTCTTCGAAGTATTCAGCTGCTGAGCGTTGGGCGAAAGCGGGGCAATAAAAGGTAAGCGCAAGGAGAAATGAAATGCCAGTAAATTGAAGTCTCATGAATGTAAACCTTTTCCTCAAATCGATGTTTTTTAAATAGTGTATAAAAGTATTCAAATTCCGAGTCAGCATCAAAAAAAGAAAAGCCCTATTTTTGGAATGGTTCGTATCCACATCCAATCACCAGAACTACACCAGTTATGTCATCAACCACCAAAAAATTGTCGCTCGTTTTACTGCTGCTGGTAGCCGGCGCGGCGGTCTATTTTGTGTTTTTCAAATCGCCCGTCGAGGAAAACAGCCCCGTTGCGGAAGCGCCCGGCGCAGAAGCACCCGCTGTACAGGAGTCGGTATACCTGCCGCTCACCGACCTCTCTGGCAAACCAGTGACGATGGACGAGAACAAAATCGCCTTCGTGAATGTATGGGCGACATGGTGCGGGCCGTGCAATATGGAAATGCCGGGTATCCAGACGCTTTATAACAAATACAAAGACCACAGCAAGATCGCATTCTACATCATTTCCGACGAAGATGCCGAAACCGTGAACCCATTCATCTCTCGGAAAGGCTATAACCTGCCCTTCTACCAGTATGCGGGCCCGTACCCTTCGCAGCTCGACGGCAATGCGATCCCGCGGACGTACATTATATATAAGGGCAAAATCCTGGCGCAGGAAATCGGCGCTTCGCAATGGGACCGGCCGGAGGTAGTCGAACTGATCGAGAGGCAATTGGCAGAGATCTAAAACAGAAACGGCGTCACACAAATGCGTGACGCCGTTTATATAAATTTCAGGTTCGCTTATTCAACGATGAAGCTACCTTTCATCAGCGCGTAGTGGCCTGGGAAGCTGCAAATGTAGGTGTAAGTTCCTTTTGCAGGCGCTGTGAACTCGATCGTGTCGCTTTCGCCACCGCCTACCAGCTTGGTATGCGCAAGGATGCTTGCTTTTTCAGATGCAGGGATATAATCTGTTTCTCTCGCAGCAGCAGCTTTTGATCCGAATGCAGCTACATCAGTACCTGGTTTCAGAAGAACCCAGTTGTGGCCCATAGCAGCTTTCGCAAGTTTACCTGAGTGAGTCAGCGTAAGTTTCACTTTTTGTCCAGCCTTCACTTTGATCTCTTTCAGGTCGAACTGCATTGCATCACTTCCTTTGATCACGATCGTCTTAGCTTGCTTCACATCGCTTGCTACTTCTTTTGCAGGAGATGTTTTAGCCGAAACAGGGTTCAATGTAACTGCTCCGAAAGCCAAAACTGAGGCAAGAAGCATTACGCCATACTTGGTCCTTTTCATATTCTGAGTATTAGTAAACTTGTGTTGGTTAAGATTAACTGGTGCAATTTACGACACGCACTCTGAAAAATGCAATCCATTAACAATTGTTTGAACTTAAAAAAGGATCTTATACTGGTCGCGGACGGCTCTTCCGACGCAAATAACCGATAACACCATCATATAGTGATTGATATCCACCGGGTCCATCGGCAGCGGCAGCTTCCCCGACTTGGTCGAAAGCGCCAGCAGCATCATCGAAAACAACGTCCATAACGCGCTCTTCTGGCGGTTGGCCAGGCCCACACAGGAGATCAGCAATGTTACCAGAATGCAAAATGCTTTGATGATCAGCCCCACATATTCGACCCGGTACCAGGTAATGCAGTAGAACAGCAATGCCCCCAGCCCGACCGTCGAGTAAAATAGGAACGAGCCGCTTTCATACCGCATAATGAGGCACCACGACGCCGTCACCAGGCACAGCGCACCGAGCGTCATTTCCCCCGCCTCGAATATTTCGTGGGCCATTCCCAGGCCTTCTACACCGGCATAAAACAACAGATCTGTGAATGCGACAAGCGAAATGCTACCGAAGAAAATACCCCAGAGCCACCGGACCAAAACCTGCTGCTGCCTGAAATACCGGAAGAAGACAAATAAACTGGTGATCGCCAAAACGAGGTTAGAAAATATATGCGGATTAAGAAATATGTTCATAAACAGCCATCATGATGTCGAAAAAGCAATTTACAAATTATGCCTACATTTTGCTACTTCGTGCTTTTCGTCCTACTTTTACCGAAAAAACTGATTTACCAACATGAGCGTTTTAGTTAATAAAAACTCCAAGATTATAGTTCAGGGATTTACCGGTTCGGAGGGCTCGTTCCACGCCCAGCAAATGATTGAATACGGTACGAATGTTGTAGGTGGTGTTACGCCTGGCAAAGGTGGGCTTTCTCATTTGGAAAGACCTGTTTTTAATACAGTTGACCTTGCTGTTCGCGCTACCGGTGCAGACGTTGCCATCATCTTTGTTCCACCGGCTTTCGCTGCCGACGCGATCATGGAAGCTGCTGATGCTGGTATCGGCGTTATCGTTTGTATCACCGAAGGTATCCCAACCAAGGACATGATGCAGGCGAAAGAGTATATCAAAGGCAAAAATGTACGCCTGATCGGCCCTAACTGCCCTGGTATCATCACTGCGGAAGAATGTAAAGTAGGTATCATGCCTGGTTTTATCTTCAAAAAAGGAACGATCGGCCTGGTATCGAAATCCGGAACGCTTACTTACGAAGCGGTAGATCAGCTTTCACGTGCCGGATTGGGCCAAACTACGGCAATCGGTATCGGCGGTGACCCTATTATCGGTACTACTACCAAAGAAGCGGTTGAGCTCCTGATGAACGACGACGAAACAGAAGCGATCGTAATGATCGGTGAAATCGGCGGAAGCATGGAAGCAGACGCTGCGGCATATATCCGTTCAACCGGCAACAAAAAGCCTGTTGTTGGCTTCATCGCAGGTCAGACAGCTCCGAAAGGACGTCGTATGGGCCACGCGGGTGCGATCATCGGCGGCGCGGACGATACTGCGGAAGCGAAAATCAGAATTATGAAAGAGTCGGGCATCTTCGTGGCAGAATCACCTGCATTGATCGGTGAAACGATGCTTCTCGCACTTGGAAAGAAATAATCATTGCTAACTGACTTTGATCAAAGGGCTGGGGAAACCCAGCCTTTTTTGTACCAATGAAGTCCATATTTTCGGCTGTTTTTTGGGCTTTTTTTACGGCAGTAACCTTGTTGGGCTCACTGGCGCAGGGCGCGGCAAAAGTAAACCCGCCGGGTCAGTTCTTTCCGGTCTATAATTACCAGGACGACTGGCTTGTGTACAACGAGCAGTACAAGAACTACGTACCCTTCTCTCAGGGTGTCAATGAAGGCACGCGCTTCGCGAGTCTTTATATTGATTTGGTTAAAAACAGAAGATATTCGCTTCTTGTACACTCCGAAAACGAAAGCTACCTGTTTCTTGAAGGCGCATTGCAAAACCGCATTGCAGCTGGCAAATGGCAGGAACTCAGCCTCGACAGCCTTTATCGCCTTTATCACAAAGACGAGCTGCTGCTGACCTTGTACGGCAGCCCTGGTATTGCCGACAAAACGGTGATCATTTGCAACAAAAAAAAGCAAACCGATTCCGAGTCCATCGGGCCCGCACGATCGGGCTTCATCAATATCAAGCCGATTACTTTCACACCTTTCGGCACATTTGCCGGAATTGCATTGATTATTATCCTGGTATTGAATGCGTGGATCTTCAACCTGAACCCGCTTTCTTTTATCCGTTTAATAAATCCCATCGAGTTTTTCAACAACGACCCGCGTGACCAGCTTTCGAAGATCAACAAGCCGTATAGCAACACGGTGATCTTCTTTGTCGCAATCAGTTCGATGATGATGAGCTTTACGGTTATTTATCTGTCGATTAACCGACTCAACCTATTCTCTGTCAGCACGATACTTTCCGACAAAGTTAATACGGCACAAATCCTGGGCGACTTCTGTATCCTGTCGGTAATCTTCTTTTTGCTGATCTACGCAAAGTACATATTTATGGTGCTGGCGGGGAATATGCTCAATCTGGACAAGCAGGTCGACATTATTTTTATCAAAATCGTACAGTCGACATACCTGTTTTACGCGCTCGTATTTCTGGCCATTTTTGGCTTGTATTCCAACCATATCAACTGGCTGGAAGCAAGCCGGCCCTATATCCTTTTGCCATTCCTTTTTTTCTATGTAGCCCGGTTCGTCGCGCTATATGTTGTAGCCAAGCCGGCCGGCTCGTTGATTAATCTCTATTTATTTTCTTACCTTTGTGTCATCGAAATAATCCCGCTCATTGTGAGTATGAAGTTTGCTTTGTAGTCAGGAAACATGAGTTGGGAATAAACTAATGAGGATTATACATGAGTGATACCATCAATTTTGATCAGGACAGGCTTAAAAAAGTAACCAGTCTTTTGGTAAGTCAATCCCGACCAGCAGACGAGAATTCACCTTATTACGAATTAGCCAGAAAGTATAATATCAAGGTGGACTTCCGGCCTTTCATTCAGGTCGACGGGGTTTCCTACAAAGACTTTCGCAAGCAAAAAGTTAACATCCTGGACCATACGGCCGTCATTTTCACAAGCCGTAACGCCATCGACCATTTCTTCCGCATTTGCAATGAAGGTCGGGTTGAAGTACCAGCTACGATGAAATATTTCTGTATTTCAGAGCAAACTGCCAATTACCTTCAGAAATACATCGTGATCCGCAAGAGAAAGGTCTTCACAGGCACCAAAACGGCTGCCGAGTTGATCGAGCTCATGCGCAAACATAAAAAGGAGAAATTCCTCTACCCTTGCTCGGACGTCAGAAAGAACGACATTCCTGAATTTGCGGATACCGAGGAATTCCACTTCACAGAAGCGACCATGTACCAGACGGTTTCGTCTGACCTATCCGATCTGGAAGACGTATACTACGATATCATCGCGTTTTTCAGCCCTTCGGGGATCAAGTCACTTTTTGACAACTTCCCGGACTTCAAACAGAACAACACCCGCATTGCGGCATTCGGCCCTACCACTGCGAAGGCGGTCGAAGACGCAGGGCTTTTTCTGGACATCCAGGCTCCGTTACCGAATGCACCTTCGATGACAGGCGCGCTCGACTTATACATCCGCAAAGCGAACAACGTATAAAAAGCTTTACAAAAAGCACGAAAAGCCCCGGAAAAAATCCGGGGCTTTTTCATGTATATGTCAATTTTTTTAAGCAATATGCGTTATCAATCTAAATCCGAAAGCATATCAGCGTGATCCTTAAATCTATTCCTGCGGCATGACTTTGACCTTTACTCTTCGAAGTACCAGATATATCCGGCCCTTTGCGTTACTGCTTTTCCTACCGCTCTGTGCCATTGCCCAAAAAGACGCGCAGTTCAGTTTGTTCTCGCTGAACCAGCTTTACCTGAACCCTGCTGCGGCAGGCGCCGACGGACTGACCAAGTTCCAGCTCACGCACCGGACACAATATGCAGGTTATCAAGGGACTAACATCGACGATACAGGTGGTGCACTTTCAACACAGCTGTTCTCGTTCAGCATGCCGATCAAAAACTTCGGTATCGGCTTCTACGCATTGAACGACAAAAGTGGTCCGAGGACAGACCAGGATTTCAAACTCACCGCCGCATACCATATACCACTTGGCGGTGGTAAATTAGGAGTAGGCCTCAGCGCAGGGCTGTTCCGCCAGGCGATCGATTACGGCAAGCTCCGCGCCCGCGACCCGGACGATCCTTTGATCCAAACCGGCACGATCGCAGAAATCAACCCCGATTTCTCCGTTGGCGCACGGTATGAGAACGAGACATTCTACGCGGGTCTCTCGCTGAACCATTTCCTGAAACCTAAATACCAACTGGGCTCCGAAACAGGCACTAACCCGCTTCCGCGTACATTGTATTTCAATGCAGGTGTAAATCTCGAACTCGGCTACTTACTCGATATCCAGCCGATCGTCCTGGTCAAATCGGACATTAACACCGTGTCGGTGGAAGGAGGAGCGACACTGACCTATAATAAACGTTACTGGATAGGCGGTACTTACCGTCAACAGGACACTTACTTCATCATCATGGGTGGTATTTACCTGCTGGCCGATCAATCGCTGCGTCTCTCGGGTGCCTATGATATGGTGGTTGGCGGAAACAAAACGAAGTCACCTTCTTCTTTCGAAGTAATGCTTTCTTATGCGCTGCCTTCGCCTAAATTCGGTAAAAAGGCCCCTATCCGTACACCGCGGTTCCGCTTTTAGCAAATCCGCCTAAACGCTATCGGATATATTAATATTTTATCACCAAATTATTAAAAATCCAAGATTTGGATGTCAAATCGACGTTTTTTGCCAACCTCTTGGTAAGTCGTATGAATCAGTTTGCGAAACTTTGATTTATATTTGTAAAATGTACGGCTTCCATACCAATTGCATTATTCTTACGTTTAGTCGATAAACACCTGATTTAGTAATCGATCCGTGAAGATTTCAACACTGAAATCCAGTGGCACTTATTCTGACAGGCGTACACATTTTGTTTTATTTCAAGTATACTAGATATCATTCGTTGACGTTTTTAGGCTAGCATTTTATTATCAAAATTTACAAAACCACTATGAATGTGAAAGTGTTCTATCGGGATGGAGTCAAAAGCCTGCTTCTGGTAGCCGCATTAATGCTCTTGCAAAGCTGCGGTTTTCTTAAGAGCAAGTTTGGCAAGGGAGGAAAAGAAGAAAGCGGTATTCAAAACGGTGAAATCACTGCTACTGCCCGTAAAGGATTCAAGCAGACCACACCGGCTGGGATGGTCGTGATCCCCTCAGGTTCTTTTGTGATGGGCCAGGCTGACGAAGACATCGCTTCCTCCATGAACAACATGAACCGCCGCGTGACAATCAGTTCATTTTTCATGGATGACACTGAAATCACCAACAACGAGTATCGTCAGTTCGTGAACGCGTTGCTGGTTGACTCCGTATCCGTACTCGGTGAGGAGGAAATCATGGCCAAGTACTATCCTGATACAACCGTTTGGAAAAAGGATTTTGCATATTCAAACGGAGATCCATTCGTAGAATATTACTATCAGCACCCTGGCTTCGACACCTACCCCGTGGTAGGCGTAAGCTGGATCGCTGCTACTTACTTCTCAAAATGGCGCACCAACCTGCTCCACGATTTCCAGAACAAAGAGGGCCAGTTCAATTCGACCGGCTTCCGTCTGCCGACAGAGGCTGAATGGGAATGGGCTGCAAGAGGCGGACGTGCTGTAGCGAAATATCCCTGGGGTAACCCGTATACCATGAATGCAAAAGGATGCTTCCTGGCAAACTTCAAGCCTCAGCGTGGTAACTACGATGCCGACGGATATCCTTACACCGGTCCTGCAAATGCTTACAATCCTAACGATTTCGGCTTGTACAACATGGCTGGAAACGTGGCGGAATGGACTTCGGATGCCTACACTGACAATGCGACAGCGATCGTATGGGATATGAACCCGCAATACAACGACCCGAACGAACCACGTAAAGTGGTAAAAGGCGGTTCCTGGAAAGATATTGCCTACTACCTGCAAACCGGTACCCGTACCTACGAGTTTGAAACTGAAACCCGTGCATTCATCGGCTTCCGCTGTGTAATGGATAATGTAAACGACCGCGGAGGAGCCCGTGCCCGTCGTCGCTAGAAAAAACTTTCACCAAAAAAGAAGCAGCGTTTCTACTCTGCTTCTTTTTTACGATCAGACCGAATCAATCCAACACTTTACTTACTATAATTTTTTCACTGTAACCGATTTCAATTCACATGGCTAAGAGTAGCGGACCTAATTTTTTTTGGGATAAACTAGTACCAACAATATACAGTGCGGGTGCTGCCGTCGTAATTTTAGGAGCTTTGTTCAAAATCCAGCACTGGGACGGAGGTGGCCCGATGCTGACAGCAGGTCTTGGAACCGAGGTTCTGATCTTCTTGCTTTATGCATTGCAAACACTTACCCAATCGGTTGACAAGGATCCGGACTGGACCCGTGTGTATCCTGAACTCGCTGACGATTATTCAGGTCCTGCCATTTCCAGAAGCTCGGCCCCTAGCAGCAATATCACTGCCAAACTGGATAATATGCTCGATAATGCGAAAATCTCTCCTGAGATTTTCGAAAGCCTCGGCAAAGGTTTCAAAAACCTGTCTGAAACAGTAGGCAAAATCACCGACCTTACTGACGCAACCGTTGCTACAAACGACTACGCTAAAAATGTAAAGACTGCTTCAACTGCTATCAGCGATATGAACAAGTCTTATGGCGTGGCGATCAACGCGATGTCATCTATGGCTGATGCTACCAAAGATGCACAATCTTACCGCGACCAGTTCCAACTGATCACCAAAAACATGGGTGCATTGAATGCAGTATACGAACTGGAATTGCAGGACACTACCAAACACTTGAAAGCAATGAATGCTTTCTATGGTAACCTGACAGCCGCTATGGAAAACATGGCCGATGCTACGAAGGAATCACAGGTGTTCAAGAGCGAAATGGCGAGACTTACCAACAATATCTCTTCATTGAACGGCATTTACGGAAACATGCTGACCGCAATGCGTGGTGGCAATGCGTAACAGCGCTCAGGCGATGACTCTGTAATCCCATCAGGGGCTTCCCGTCCGGGTTTGCAGGGTCATTGTTGTTAGTTAAATAATTCGATCACTGAAACTGATTACACAACAATATGGCAGGTGGAAAAGAAACACCCCGTCAAAAGATGATTGGAATGATGTATCTGGTGCTTACGGCGATGCTCGCATTGCAGGTAAGTTCAGCTATCATCGAAAAATTCCTCCTTCTGAACAATTCATTGCAATTATCCTCCGGAGCCGCTAACAGGATAAATCAGGAAACTGTGCTGAAAATCAAAGCGGCAGTTGAGAAGTCGGGTAACCGTGCGGCCGATGTGGCTGTAATCAAAGAAGCCGAACAGGTACGCAAGCTTTCTTCCGATATGGCGAACGAACTGAATGCATTGAAAGATGAAATTATCAAAGATGCAGGTTCAGGCTACAACGAAGAAGGCGCTATCAAAAATCCCCAGGAAGAAACCAAAGTGGCAGAATTGATGATTGGCGTTCGCAAGAATGGAAAAGCATATGCTTTGAAACAAAAATTGAACGCTTTCACCTCTGAGCTTAACAAGTTTTCTCCCAACAAATTCAAAATGCTGGCGCAAGATGGTCGTGAAGACGATCTGGCAAAAAACAACAAAGATCAGCGTAATAAAGACTTCGCAGAGTTGAATTTCGAATCTACGCCTGTTGCGGCCGCGCTGGCCGTGTTGAGCCAGAAACAAACCGACGTTCGTCGTATGGAAGGCGAAGTGCTGAACTACCTAGCCACCAAAGTAGGTGCCGCGGATATTAAATTCGACCGCGTATTGGCGATGGTAAGTGCAGATGCGAAAACAGTAGTAGCCGGTACCAAATTCAAAGGCCAGATGTTCATCGCGGCTTCCGCTTCGGGTATCACCCCCCGCATGAGCTTGAATGGATCACCTGTTAAAGTTGAAAACGGCGTGGGTATCATCGAATTTACAGCACAAGGCGGCGGTTACAATGCAGAAGGTCTTGCTAAAAGAGAGCTTCGCGGACAAATCACTATCCCTACCCCATCCGGCAAAGACACTACTTATACAATGACTCAGGAATACTTCGTGGTGAAGCCTTCCTACCAGATCGAAACAGGAACATTGCCTCCGTTGTATTTTGGTTGCGCCAACAAGCTTAGCATTCAAAGCCCCGCATTGGGAGCACTCTGGGCACCTAGCTTCTCAACAGACGGCGGTGAGATCATTAATAGCGGTCAAAAAGGTAAATTCACTATCGTACCTAACAAGGCCAGCCTGAACATCACGGTAAGCAATGCAGGTAACGTACTGGGTTCTGAGCCATTTAAAGTAAACCGCGTTCCCAAACCATCCCTGGAAGTACGCGTGAACGGTGCCGCATTCGACGAACGCAGAGGCGCTCCTGCCTCGGGTACCAGAAGCATTCAGATTGTAGCTATTCCTGACGAGAGCTTCAAGAACTTCTCTCCTGAGGATGCTAAATTCCGGGTATCTCAGGTTGAAATTTCACTTGCACGTGGTCCACGTCGCATCAACGGCGTGACATTGAACGGAGGAGGAGGTTCCATTTCCTCTCTCGCACAGCAAGCGCAACCTGGTGACCGTTATGTAATTTCAATCCTGAAAGTAGAGCGCCAGAACTTTAAAGGCGCTGTGAGCGAAGTTGAAATGGGTAACCAAACTCGTAGTGTGACGCTATACTAATCCACCGCTTTTAGTCGTTGATTGGACAATACAACTTTATGTATGATATGAGAAGAATGAACGGAAAAACGATTGCATGGTCTTTGCTGTCGCTGTCTCTTGCAAGTACTGCCGCTTTTGGGCAGGAGAAAGAGGATTCGACTGCGAATCAGTTCTCGTCACGCCCTATTGCAGACGGCGACGTGATGATGAAAAGAACGCTCTGGAGACGGGTTGATTTGAAAGAAAAGCAGAACATTTCCATGTTCTCTAAAAACAATGAGATCACACGTTACTTGTTGGATGCGGCGAAAGCAGGATTGATAGATGCTTATACAAACGACTCCTGCGCGACCAAAATCACCGGTGACGAGCTTCATAAACGTGTTTTAATCCCTAACCAAACCGCAGGCCTTTCTGCCGAGGAAATCGCGGCAGGTTTTGGTGAGCCAGCCAAAGCAGACGGTTGGGATACGAAAGCCAAAACAGATCCTAGCAAACAAGCCGCTAACGCCGACGATGGCTGGGGTGCCAAAAAGGATACAAAAAAAGAAGCTGAGCCGGTAGACGACGGTTGGGGTCCTCCTAAGAAAAAGTCTTCCAAAAAAGGTGCCAAAACTGAGGTTGCCAAAGAAGAACCCAAAGTGGAAGCTCCCAAACCGGATAGCAGTTCTTTCGAAACTCAGCAAATAGCTGCGTCAGAAGAAGAATATTTCCCTGATCAGTTGAGTATCCTGGAAGTGAAGGAAGACTGGATTTTCGATAAGAAACGTTCACGTTTGTATACCGACATCCAGACGCTCACAATTGTTCTCCCTTCTGACCAAACCGCAACAGGGCTTGAATTGCCGGTTGCTTCGTTCCGTTGGAAAGATGTTGAAAGACTTTTCAGAAGCGATCCTAAGAAATATATCTGGTATAACACCCACAATACCGCCCAAAATAAGAACCTCGCGGATGCTTTCGATCTTCGCCTGTTCTACGGACGGATCACCAAGTTCTCGAACGCCAACGATAAGGCATTCCTCGACATCTACAATGGAGAAAAAGAGGCACTTATCAAATCCCTGAATTACGAGCAGGAGTTGATGGAACTGGAACACGGTCTTTGGGAATACTAAGAACAACAGATATCAAAATACGAAAGAGCTTCCAAATGGAAGCTCTTTTTGTTTGCAATCCTATCGCCGTATTTCAACGCATGTGCTGTGCCGCGGTTCCCCTGGTCGTTTATCTTCCAAAGTCGTTTCACAGCATAGAAAAAGGTCAGTTAAAACGGCATTATCCGTTGCAACTGACCTTTCCTATTAATTGATTGATTTTCCAGTTAACCTGTTGAATGTATTACTTTCTTTTCAGGTTGAATTTCAATTTGGTTGCCACTTTCACCTGCGTATCTGTCAGGCCCAATGCAGCGATTGTTTTGTTGTAGTCTTTGAGTGTCTCAGCACTTAGACGCCCCATGTTTACAACTTCGCCAGGTACGATCACAATGCGGATATCCTGGAAAGTTCTTTTAGGAGCATCGTCCTGATCTTCACCCCAGTTGGTAGCCAACAGCTCAACGAAAAACGTCTTGTTCTGAACAGCATGCACAAAGGTATACGAGCTGAACTTGTTACCCGTGAAAAGAACGAGACCCGGCATCGGCCAGTAAACGTTCTGTGATTTCAAGTAAACCAATACAACAGATTTGCTCAAAGCAGTATCCTGTTCGGCTGTCAGGTTTTCGATACCTGTAATAAATCCGCCGGTGCTGTCTGTGTCGACCTGACCTGTTGAAAGAATTATGGCCGAGCTGCTGGCTCCGTCTTCTCCATCCTTACCCGCAGGTCCTGCCGGACCCGCTGGCCCCTGGGCTCCCGTAGCACCAGCCGGACCGACAGCTCCATCATCTCCCTTGCAGCTTACCATAGCGATCATCAACACCACAGAGGCAAATAGTAATAATTTTTTGAGCATAACTGTTAAAGTTTAGAAAGTGATTAATTGAAAAACTGTATGAGTTAATACGCAGACAACTCCTGTTCTGACGAGGACAGAGGCGTTTAACGCATAAATTATATAAAAAAATTAACTATTCCTTTCGGGTATCCAAAGAATCAATTTGCGCTTCCAGTGTACGGTAATGTGTAAACTCTCGCAGCATTGCCACATTACCATCCGGAAGCTTCATTTCAACTGACCAGTTCATAGAAGCAGCTAACTGGAAGATCATGAGTTGCACCTGATTACCAGCAATGCGAGGCAAGTCACTTTCCATCGCTTTGTCGTTCATCGTTTGCTTGGCTTCATTCAAAATGGCAGTATAATCGTCACTGTGAAAACGGTTGAGCCAGCCTTGCTCGATGTCGTAAAACTTGTAGTCGGTATCAATGGACAGAATTTCGGGGGCAGGAAAGAAATCTATTACCAATTTGCGTTCGCCATCAGGCCGGTGGAATTTCAATTTGCTAAAATCATAGCCTACCAACACTTTGGCCTTCGCAATAATCAAGGCTTTCTTTTTATCATTAATAAGGTTCCAGATGTTTTTGTCATTCTGGTAATTATAAATCTCAGTAAAATAGCCTTCGGCCATCACCACTTTAAATACTTTCTCGATCCGTTCGATCAATACGGAAGCTTCCTGTGTAGACACGTATTTCTTCGACTTCCTGCCCTGCAACCAGGTATTAAGTGCAGCTCCGGCCAGGCCACCGGCAACGAGGGTAATGATCAAAAAAAATAGTGTAGTGGAGTCCATATCTCTATTTTTGTACTGATTAAAATTCAAATAAAAACGGCACAATGCCAAATAGCCCACAGAAATATCTGGTAACCGTCGCAGGCCCCACAGCGGTAGGCAAAACCGCCCTATCCACCCGGCTCGCGCAGGACCTCGGTACGGAAATCATATCCGCCGATTCGCGACAGTTCTTCCGAGAGTTGAGTATCGGCACAGCAAAACCTACGCCCGAAGAACTAATGCAGGCGAAGCACCATTTTGTCGATTCGCATTCTATTTCGGAAGCATATAGCGCCGGCGATTTCGAGCGCGACGCATTAGCCCTGCTCAAAGTGCTTTTTCAGGAACATGACATTGTAGTCATGACGGGAGGCTCGGGCTTTTACGTCAAAGCAGTGCTGGAAGGCCTCGACGACCTGCCCGCCCCTCTTCCCGGGCTTCGTGAATCACTTATGCAGAAACTGAACGACAACGGGCTTTCCCCGCTGCAAGAGGAAGTACGCCAAATCGATCCGGAGTTTGCGGCTACATCCGAGCTAGCTAATCCGCAGCGTGTTGTGCGCGCGCTGGAAGTGTTTTATACCTCCGGCATCCCCATCAGCCAATTTAAGCTAAAAAGTACCCGAAACAGGCCTTTTCTGCCCGTTAACATCGCTTTGGACCGCGACCGTGCGGAACTCTACCAAAGAATAGACCTACGAATGGACATCATGCTGCAAGAAGGGCTGGTAGAAGAAGCAAAAAGCGTGATTGACTACCGTGAGCACCATGCGCTCAAAACAGTAGGATACCGTGAAGTTTACAGCTTTCTGGACGGCGAGTATGACGAAAAGGAAATGGTGAGGCTTTTGAAACAGAACTCACGCCGTTACGCCAAGCGGCAACTTACGTGGTTCAGGCATCAGGGGGATTTCGAGTGGTTTCATCCGGACGAATACGGCCGCATTCTGGAATATGTGCGGCAGCAGACAGGTTTGCTATAAGGCATTTGACGGAGCCTGCGCTCCGTCAAATGGACAAGTTTTAGTCTTCCAGCTCGCGGTAAGCCAGGATGCCTCCCAATACATTGCGCACGTTGGAGAAACCCTGGGATTCCAGGTAGCGTGCAGCTTTGCCGCTACGAGCGCCTGAACGGCAGTGAATGATGATTTCCTCATCCTTCAACGGTTCCAGCTCATCGAGGTGATCCGGCAACTCGCCAAGGGGGATCAATATCGCGCCGAGGTTGTCCTCTTCGTATTCGTGTTCTTCGCGAACATCGTAAAAGTGCAAATCTTCGCCCTTTTCAAGACGCTCTTTTAATTCTTCAACGGTAATATCCATATTTCAAAAATTTGTGACGACTGGGTCTATTGAGAGATTAACATTTTTTGTACAAAAGAACGTTTCCCATCGGTAGCCTTAAAGATATAAATTCCCTGACTCAGATGGCCAACAGGTGCCGATTGCTGATCACGCGCAGGCGCCAGAGAATGCACCAGGTTCCCTCCGGTGCTGTAAACTTCGATCTTTTTGAGCGATTTGTTATTCCAGCGCACTTCGCCCCTGGCCGGATTGGGGTAAAAAACCGCATTGATCTGATCGGCTGGCTCATTACCGGTGATAATCCCTTGCGCCTTTTTGCCAAGGTACGGCCGGATCATGATCGAGCCTTTCAGCGATGTTTCCTTCGCCCATTCAGTTCCCAGATTATAATACACCGCATTCCTGCCCAAAAGTGAATTTCGGTCGAAACCTACCGTCACCGGCTGATCGTTGATCTGCAACCAGCCTACGTAGAAGGTATCCGCCACCGCAACCGGGGTAGCAAATGCATAATCGATAAAACCATCACGAGCTGCCGGGTAACGCACGGCTACCGACCGCTGGGCAATCACTTGGTCAGGCTTGCCGCCTTTGCTGCTGTAAATCTGAATCGTAAAACCCTGTCCTGAAATATCCTTGTTGAATGAAACCATCGACATCCGTACCCCGCCGATTGTATCTGCCTTGGCAAGCACATATTGCACGGCAACACGTCCAAGTTTCTGATTCACCTGCACGCCATATTCGGCACTGCCGTCGTCATAGGCGAAGTAATCCGTCAATGCGGCTTTCGCGGTGATGGTATCGTTCGTTTTGAGGTTCGCTCCGGGGATGGTATCAGTTGTGGCGATGAAGAATTTACTGATCAAATGCAGGCTGTCGATCAGCGCGGCTGGATTGACCGGCGCTATTTTAGCCCGCAATACCTGCGACTTCAATGATTCAACAACGATAGAGCGCTGCACATTGCGTACAAACTCGGTCCCCCGCTGCGCGTCCGTGAGCGTGTAGGTACTCGTGAGGACGTTGAAGTTGTTGAAATGGTTGACAACATCGGTTTTGACAGAATCCGCAGTCGCCCCGGCCGGGTTGATACGATACTGACGCAGGGGCATTGCGGTATACTTTTTCAGGATATTCGAGACCGGCTTCCGCATAGCCACGTCGAACAGATACGGCTGCCTGACCGATCGTTTGGAATTCAGATAGACATAATCCAGATGCCAGGTATCATAAGGCCCTGAACTCCTGCCATAAGACCTGAAACGGAATTGGAATGCATCGTGCAGATAGCCCGCGTCCTTAATAGAAACAAATTGTTGATGAAACAGCGTATCTACTTCATATCCCAGCTGCTGCCATACAGACACCCATTCCCCTGTTTTGTTGAGAAACTCCAACTGTAAAAAGTCGCTGGAATCCGGCAATTCGCCCAAGCCTTTCGCCGCCCAGTAAAAACTGAGGTAAACGGAATCGGCGGCGACTTTGCGATTGAGATTAACCGGCTGTGAAGTAAGCGTATCGGTATATCCCTGTACCAATGGGTTCACCAGGTTATAGGGAATACCTTTGGCATTCAAGCCGTCGAACGTAGCTACATTGACCGACGGGTGCGAATTGGTGAGTGTATTATTGATATAAACCCCGCTCCCCGGCATCCAGTATTTGCTGCTGGGTGCAAGGGTTTTGGTAGTCGAAAAATCATCAAAAAAAGGCAGGCTCAACGAAGCCTGGGTACGGAGGTTCTGCGCTTCCGGTTCATCGTCTGCATGACTGTACCTGGCCTGATCGATCGGCACGATGCGTAACTGCGCGCGCGCAACCTGGCTTTGTACCATGGCCAGCACACAAACCCAAATAAAAATCCTGTGTGTGAAGAATTTTTTACTGCTCCGGTTGATTCCCATTATCCGTCGATTCAGGCGCCTGCGGGGTTACCCACAAGTCGATTACGTCCCCTATTCTTACCTTATTACCCGCGTCGGGGTTCTGGCGCACGATCGAGCCTGCTGCCTGGCCTTCCTCGGCCGGCACTTCCATTACCTGACCTACTTTCAGCCCCGCTCCCACGATCGCTATTTTAGCTTCATCCAAAGGCATTCCGATCACCGATGGCGCCTCAAATTGTGCCGTCCCCAGCCCTTCGCCCAATTCCAGATCGATTTTCGTACCCTTCGCGATCGGCTGGCCCGGCAGGATTTCTTTACCATTATATAGCTGCCTCAAAACCGCATTTTGCGCCATGTCCGGAACGTAAGAAATATTTCCTTCTTCCAATCCTACACTTTTGAGCAACATCTGCGCGCTACGGTGCGTCATATCCGTCAGCTTCGGCATTTTGATCAGCGGCGCGGTGCGGGAAACTACTGTAACATAAATTTTCCGTCCCTCTTTCACTTTTGAACCCGGCAATGGATATTGGGAGATGATCGTCAGCGCCGGCACATTGGTCACAAACGTACAGTCGACCTCATAACGCAGGTCGCGGTCGCCGAGAAAGTCATCGAGATCCTCTACACTCTTCTTTTTCAGGTCCGGCACGGTGATCGCTTCACCATGATTGGTTGTAAAAGGGAGGTAAACGAAGAAAAACCCCAGAAAAAGGACCAAAAGCAGCGAGACAATGATTCCGATGTGTATGAAAAGATCAGTTCTGGACTGTGTACTTATTTTGGCCATGAATGTATTGGATGGGCTTTGGGTATTATAAACGGGTAAAAATAAACGTAATATTCCAAGATGCCAATATGCTAAACCGCATACGAACCGAGAATTCTCTTGATGTATTTACCCAGAATATCAAATTCGAGGTTCACCGTATCTCCCGCATTTAACGAATGGAAATTGGTAAAGTTATAGGTGTAAGGGATAATCGCAACCCTGAATGTATTTTCTCCCGAGTTGAAAACCGTGAGGCTCACGCCGTTAATGCAAATCGATCCCTTTTCGACGGTAATATTGCCGGTTGAAGCATTATACTCGAAATCGAACAGCCAGCTGCCGTCGCGCTCCTGCACCTGCGTACAGGTAGCGGTCTGGTCCACGTGCCCCTGCACGATATGCCCGTCGAAACGGCCGTTGGCAGGCATGCACCGTTCCAGATTCACCTTGCTGCCCGGTGTGAGGTCGCCCAGGTTGGTTTTCAACAGGGTTTCTTCGATGGCTGTTACCTTATACTGGTCGCCGTCCGTTGCCACTACCGTAAGGCAAACGCCGTTATGGCTCACACTCTGATCTATTTTAAACTCGTTGGCAATGGCCGACCGGAAAGTGAAGGTTTTATTGGTCCCTTCCGTGTCGACATTCACCACTTCCGCGATGGCTTCTACGATTCCTGTAAACATTTTAATATCGGATTATAATGCAAAGTTACAATTTCCTAACCGCTCTCCTATTGCACAAAATTCCCATCAACACCATTATTCGTGTCCAACTGCTTTTCAATTAGGCATTCTTTGCGAACTTTGCGGGAAAATAAGCATTGCGTTAATGAAAAAAGTCCTATTTATCGATCGCGACGGTACGATCATCGTTGAGCCCCCCACCGATTTTCAGGTTGATTCCCTGGAAAAGCTCGAATTCCTGCCCAAAGCCATTTCCGCATTGCGCAAAATCGCGGATGAAACCGATTATGAACTGGTGATGGTGACCAACCAAGACGGCCTCGGCACCGACTCTTTCCCCGAAGACACTTTCTGGCCGGCTCAAAACAAGATGGTCAAAACGCTGGAAGGCGAGGACATCCGTTTCGCGGACGTGCATATCGACCGCAGCTTTCCGGAAGACAACCTTCCTACCCGTAAACCGGGCATCGGAATGCTCACTGCTTATTTCTCGAATGAATATGACCTGGCTAACAGCTACGTGATCGGCGATCGCCTGACCGACGTGCAATTGGCCGTGAACCTGGGCGCAAAAGCCATCCTTTTCCGTTCGGAACTGCCGGAAGAAGGTATTACCGACCAGATGAACGAGACCACGGCATTGGTTACCAGCGACTGGGATGCTATTTATGAGCATTTAAAACTCCCTTCCCGCAAAGCTTCTGTCGAAAGAAATACCAAGGAAACCCAGATTAAGGTAGAATTGAACCTGGACGGCAGCGGCCGCTCGGACATTCATACCGGCCTCGGTTTCTTCGATCACATGCTCGACCAGCTCGCCCGCCATTCAGGTGCCGATTTGTCGATCCACGTCGAAGGCGACTTGCATATTGATGAGCACCATACGATCGAAGATACCGCCCTCGCGTTAGGCGAAGCTTACCGTCAGGCAATTGGTGACAAACGGGGAATCAGCCGGTACGGCTTCCTTTTACCCATGGATGAAGCCCTTGCACAGGTGGCGATCGATTTCTCGGGCCGCCCGTGGATCGTGTGGGATGCAGAGTTCAAAAGAGAGAAAATCGGGGAAATGCCGACCGAGATGTTTTTCCACTTTTTCAAGTCATTCTCAGATACTTCGCTATCCAACCTGAACATCAAGGTCGAAGGCGATAACGAGCACCACAAGATCGAATCGATTTTCAAAGCATTTGCGAAAGCGATCAAAATGGCTGTAAAACGCGACCTTAAAGCGCTGGATTTCATGCCATCGACCAAAGGAGTGCTTTAATTTTTCGCTGACAAAGCGTCGTTCTGGCATTTTTTAGCTATTTTTGCTCATCCTACTTTGCATTATAATCGAGTACAACTATGATGATGACCATTGTTATGATTGCTTTCTATGTCGTTCTGCTGAGCTCGGCGTTCCTGGTTGGGCGTTGGTTGGAGAACAATGAAAAGCAATGGAAAGCGAATAAGTAAGGGTTGTTGATACGACCCTTTTTTTATTCTTCGGGTTGAATGCTTTGCAGAAAATTCAATCCGGAGCCACACTAAAAAGTGCCCTACTGAACGTTTTAGACGCGTTGAGTGTTAACTTGGTTCTTAAAAAACTGTTTTTCCGTGTTCAGAACACTTTGTCTCATACTGCTTACGGCCTTCCTCATCTGTAAAGCCACAGATGTTGCCAGTCTGCTGCTGGCCAAGGAAAAGGCATCTGTGGTTTGTGAGTCAGGAACCTGCGACAATGAGGAAAAAACAGAGGTCGAAAAGCTGAACGACGACCAACTCCTGATTTCACATAGCGTACATTTTGACCGATCTGTAACGCTTATCCCGGTCAAAAGCTCATTCTTCTATACTGCGAATTTCGATAACGAGATTTACCGCAACCTGCTCTCTCCGCCTCCGGAGCTAATCTGATTTCTTTGATCCAAAATTATCTGGGTTCGTTGCCATCGTAACGCGATGCGGTATTTCCGTGTCCCTGCGTGCATGTTCCTCTATTATTCATCCATTATTCTAATCAAGAAATCATGATAAGGGCTTATAATCAGTTATTTGAAAACAACAAAAAGTGGGCAGAAGAAACAACTAAGGAAAACCCCGAATTCTTCTCGAATCTGGCAAAAGGACAAGCCCCGAAGTTCCTCTGGATCGGCTGCTCCGACAGCCGCGTACCCGCTAACCAGCTCACCGGCACCCAACCAGGTGATATTTTCGTGCACCGCAATATTGCTAACATGGTGATCCACACGGACATCAGCATGCTAAGCGTACTCGACTACTCTGTGAATGTACTCGGCGTGGAACATATTCTCGTATGCGGGCACTACGGCTGCGGCGGGGTGATCACCGCAATGGGTAACAAGCAGGTAGGTCTGATCGACAACTGGTTGCGCCACATCAAAGACGTGTATCGCCTGCACGCACAGGAACTGAATGCGATTGAAGACCCGCAAGAGAGGGCCAATCGCTTCGTGGAGATCAACGTTCAGGAGCAGGTGCGCGACCTTGCCAAAACCACCATCGTACAAACCGCCTGGGCGAATGGTAAAAGGCTGCAACTGCACGGCATGGTCTACGACATCAGCAATGGCATTCTGAAAGACCTGGACGTGACCATCGACGCCAGCAACTTTGCCGACGACGTATACCGTCTCGAAATACCGCAGCTGGTCTGATCAGCGGTTCTGCATTCCGAGTAGTCCAATTTTTGATCCTTATTGAATCAATCGTATGTCATTGAATAATAAAAGTTTGTTCGCCAATATCAAATACGATTTACCTGCCGGGCTTGTCGTATCCCTGGTAGCGCTGCCGTTATGCCTCGGTATTGCGCTGGCCTCGACCGGGCGCTCCGATCTTCTTTTTTCGGGTGTTATTGCCGGTATCGTAGGCGGAATCGTAGTAGGCTCGCTGAGCGGCTCCTCCCTGGGTGTGGCAGGTCCGGCAGCGGGTCTGGTTGTGATTGTACTCAATGCGCTCGATACCCTGGGCAGCTTCGAAGCATTTTTGCTGGCCGTAGTGCTGGCGGGTGCTCTGCAAATAATCGCCGGTTTCCTCAAAGCCGGTATTATCGGTTACTATTTCCCTTCGTCGGTGATCAAGGGAATGCTCGCAGCCATTGGTATTACACTTATTTTAAAGGAGATACCGCACGCATTCGGCTACGATGCCGATTTCATGGGCGACGAAGCCTTTGCACAGAAGGATGGCCGCAATACCTTCACGGAGGTTTGGTACTCGTTCAGATATAACAGCACGGGGGCCATCATCATTTCAGCAATTTCGCTCGCGATGCTGATCCTGTTCGATAAGCCGTTCATGAAGCGCATTCAGCTTTTCAGGTATATTCCGGGTGCTTTATTCGTGGTCATAACGGGCGTTATCCTCAATCTCGTGTTCGGCGCCGCAGCGCCGCAATGGGTTTTGAGCGGCGAGCATATGGTGCAGCTCCCGGTTGCTTCGAGCGCGCAGGAGTTTTTTAGTTTCTTTAAAACACCTGATTTCTCCGCATTCAACAAACCCGAAGTTTACACCGTGGCAGTAACCCTGGCTATTGTTGCCAGCCTTGAAACGCTGCTTTCCGTGGAAGCGACCGACCGTCTTGACCCGTTCAAGCGCACCACGCCTACGAACCGCGAGCTCATGGCGCAGGGTACCGGCAACATGATTTCCGGCTTATTGGGCGGCTTGCCTGTAACGCAGGTAATCGTCCGCAGCTCGGCCAATATCGATTCCGGTGGCAGAACCAGGCTCAGTACCATCATTCACGGTACCATTCTGCTTATTTCGGCGGTGTTTATTGCCAAATACCTTAACTACATCCCGCTTGCGTCGCTCGCAGCGATATTACTGATGGTAGGGTATAAACTGGCCAAATTCGAGTTGTTTAAAGGAATGTACAAGCTCGGTCTCGAACAGTTCATTCCGTTTGTAGTGACCATCATCGCGATCCTGAGCACCGATTTGCTCAAAGGTATCGGTATCGGAATGGTAGTGGCGATCTATTTCATCCTGAAAAAGAATCACAAACATTCTTACCACTATATCAAAGAAGAACACCGCGACGGCGATGTGATCACGCTTTTGCTTTCGGAGGAAGTTACATTCCTGAACAAGGGAAGCATCAGCGCGACGCTCGACAACCTGCCCGACGGCGCTACTGTGGTGATCGACGGTTCCAAATCGATGAACATCGATTACGACGTGCTCGAAATCATCCAGGACTTCAAAAAACACCAGGCGCCGCTCCGCAATATCTCCGTCGAAACACGGGGAGTGGGCGAAGTGGAAGCCGTGGGAGCTCATTAGCATAACCTGTTTCATAAAGAAGGCCCGCCTCCGTAGGAAGCGGGCCTTTCTGTTTGTAATAAATCGACAAGCAGGCTAACTTAATTCTTTTGCTTCAACCGCTGGATCAGCATGTCGTTGAATGTACGTTCAGCTTTGTACAATTCGATCACTTGGTTCGCTGTAATCACCTTTAAAAACTTGTTCTGATATTCCTTTTCCAGATCGAGCTCTTTCTGGCGAAGCTCCTGAACTTCTTTCAAATTGTCCAGCACGGCCTCGTCGTTCTGGCCTTCTGCCTTTTTATCGTTGATGATCTTGCGCTGCGCCCGGTGTATTTCCCTTCTTTTCTGGGAATATTCGTTATACATCGGCCAGAAACCGGTGGATTGCTCCGGCGTCAGGTTGAGGCGATTGGTGATGATCGCCACCTTGGCGTCCTGGATCTTCTTTATTTCTTCCTCGGAACGACGCTGTGCCTGAGCTGCCGTGGATGCAACCCCGATGAATAGGAGCAAAAGAGCAAAAGTGTTCCGATACCGTTTGAATTCAATTTGTAAGTTCATTTCGATTGTTCGTTAGGGTCAAATCTTCTCCGGGGCAACCATAGCTTCCTCCAACTGCTGGCGAAGAACATCGTCTTCCAGGCCGTCGAGGTAATTCAGCACCGTCGAATCGGATTCGAATGCTTTCTGAACCACCTTATGTTCGCTTAGATCGTAATAACTGATGTCCTGGTCTTCCAGGTAGCTAATGATAGAGGCGTTACTGATGTCGCTCAAAGGCTCCTGCCCAAGCGATCCCTGGCGTTCCGGTACCGTTACCCACACCAGCACGAGAATCAGTGCCGATGCTGCCGCCAATCCGACAGAACGTTGCCACGACCAGCTTACGAGGGGTTTACGGACGGGCTCCGCGGGGATCCGGGCCTGGATCATTTGCGGCAGCTTGTCAAAATAACCTTCCGGCACGGAAAAGGGCGTCTCCCTCTTCAGATCATCCAGCCGTATACGTTTTTTGTCCATGATTATTTATATTTCCTGTCTTGTGAAGGTTTGACCAATGTGAATGCAAATAGTTTAATCCGTGTCGTTCAAAAAATCCTCAATTTTTTTCGAAGCCCAATGATATGAGGCTTTTAACGCTCCTACCGACGTTCCGGTGATTTCCGAAATCTCTTCGTAGGGTAAATCTTCAAAATATTTCAGGTTAAATACCAAACGTTGCTTTTCTGGTAATTTTAATAATGCCTTCTGCAATTTCAGCTGAATGGCGTCACCGCTCACGTCAGGGTCGGCTTCCAGTTTTTCGCTCAGCTCATTCTCGACGTCGTAAATCGGGATGAAGTATTTCCGCCGCTTTGTATTGAGAAAATTGATGGCTTCGTTGCTCGCAATGCGGTACAGCCAGGTGTACAGCTTGGCATCGCCGCGGAAGTTTTCCAGCGCACTCCATGCCTTGATAAATACATCCTGGGTAATGTCATTGGCATCATCATGATCGACCACCATCTTCCTTACCAGCCAATATACTTTTTGCTGGTACTTCCGCACCAGCTGATTGAAAGCGTTCCTTCGCGTTTCGAGATTTTCAAAAAGGGATAATAATTCTTCGTCGGACATTTAATCAGTATTAACCTGATCGTTTTTTACAGGGGAAATCCGCGTGACCAATAATTGTACCGGAGCCCGAAGTCAACGCCGATCAATAATAGTTTATTTTTTTGTGCAGGACAAATAAAAGAGCTCTGAGAATGCAAAAATGGCTTTTTGCATTCTCAGAGCTCAATTGATTCTATTCTATTGATTAATCTGATTTGATAAATATTCAGATTTGATCAATCTAATCTAATCTCTAATCAATTCCCGTCGACTTAAGTCGACGGCAAGGCGATGCATTCTTTTGTGAGATGTCTTGATGACATTCGGCACTCCATAATGCAACATGCTTTTTAATCCGATTGCCGTCGACTTAAGTCGACGGCAAAGTGATGCATTTTTTGCAGGATGTCATGATGCGCTGTGGCAGATGACAATGCAGGATGTTATTTTCTTGCGATCGCTCTTTTTGCGGCTTCTACGATGTGTTTCGCATCCAAGCCATATTTTTGGAGCAATTGCGCTGGCGTACCGCTTTCTCCGAAGCTGTCGTTTACAGCTACGTATTCCTGCGGAACGAGTTTGTTTTTAACCAGAACCTGCGCCACGCTGTCGCCCAAACCACCAATGCGGTTGTGCTCCTCAGCTGTTACTACGCAACCTGTTTTTTCAACCGATTTCAGGATCGCTTCTTCGTCCAACGGCTTAATGGTGTGGATATTGATGATCTCCGCATTGATACCCTCGGCTTCGAGGATTTCGCCAGCCTGGATCGCCTCCCATACCATGTGGCCGGTAGCGATGATACTCACGTCGGTACCTTCGTTTACCATCCATGCTTTACCGATTTCGAACTTCTGGTCAGCATCAGTGAAAACAGGGATTACCGGACGACCAAAACGCAGGTAAACCGGTCCGTCGTGATCTGCAATGGCGATGGTAGCCGCTTTGGTTTGGTTGTAATCGCAAGGATTGATAACGGTCATGCCCGGAAGCATTTTCATCATACCGATGTCTTCGAGGATCTGGTGGGTAGCACCGTCTTCTCCCAAAGTCAAACCTGCGTGTGAAGCACAGATTTTCACATTTTTGTTAGAATACGCTACGCTCTGGCGGATCTGGTCATACACACGGCCAGTCGCGAAGTTCGCGAAAGTAGTAGCGAAAGGAATTTTGCCTCCGATGGTCAAACCGGCAGAAACACCGATCATGTTAGCCTCGGAAATACCGCATTGGATAAAACGCTCAGGGTTTTCTTTGATGAACGGTTCGAGTTTCAAAGAACCCACGAGGTCGGCGCAAAGCGCTACGACGTTGGGATTTTGCTGCCCCAGCACGTGCATTCCGGCACCGAAGCCCGAACGCGTATCTTTCTTCTCAGTGAAGGTGTATTTTTTCATTTTGAATATGTCTGTTTTATGAAACCGCGTGGTTGCCACGCCGATCCGGATATTAATAATCTCCCAAAGTTTCGTCAAGCTGAGCCAGTGCCGCCGCCAACTGCTCGTCGTTAGGCGCTACACCGTGCCATTTGTGGCTGCCCATCATGAAGTCAACGCCATAGCCCATGCCGGTGTGGAGCAATACCATGATCGGTCTGCCATGTCCCAAACGGCCTTTGGCTTCGTACAGGCCTTTCGTCACTGCCGCCATGTCGTTTCCTTCCTCGATAGAGATTACTTCCCATCCGAATGCTTCATATTTGGCACCCAGGTCGCGGTTGTTCATTACCTTGACAGTCGGGCCATCGATTTGCTGGCCGTTCAGGTCAATGAATGCGATCAGGTTATCCACCTGGTGGTGCGGTGCGAAAGTAGCGGCTTCCCAAACCTGGCCTTCCTGCTGCTCGCCATCGCCCATCAGTACATATACGATTCCTTTGTCGTTGTTCAATTTCTTTGCTGTTGCCGCGCCCAGTGCTACCGACAATCCCTGGCCCAATGAGCCCGACGCGATACGGATACCTTCGAGGTGCTCGTGCGTGGTAGGGTGTCCCTGCAGACGTGAATCCAGCTTACGGAAAGTAGCCAGCTCCGATACGGGGAAATACCCTCTGCGTGCCAACACGCTGTACCATACCGGGGAAATGTGGCCGTTCGAAAGGAAGAAAAGGTCTTCGTCCTTGCCATCCATGTCGAATACAACCTTACCATCGTTTTCTTTAAGCTTCATGCGCTCAAAGTACAATGCTACCAACAATTCGGTGCAACCCAGCGACCCGCCAGGGTGTCCCGACTGACAACCATGTACCATTCGTACGATGTCCCTGCGAACCTGGGATGCTACTTTTTCTAATTGTTCAATTTCCATTTTCATTTATTTTCTATTGGACTGTCCTTAATCGGGTTACCCGAAGCGGGACGATTTAGGCGGCGTAAATGTCCTGCAATTCGGAATGGTAAAATGACTGATTATTATTCAGTTTTTCCAAGAATTTGATCAGTGTGTTTCGACGATTCCACTTTGGAAATAATCTCTTCAATGATCCCCTTTTTGTTGATGACGAAGGTCGTGCGGAGTACACCCATATAGGTGCGCCCGAACATTGTTTTTTCTCCCCAGACGCCGTAAGCTTCTACCATTTGATGCTCCGTGTCGGCGAGCAAGGGGAATGGGAGGTTATGTTTTTTGATAAACCGCTGGTGCGATTTTTCGCTGTCGGGGCTCACCCCGAATACCTTGTAGCCTTTTTTCAGGAGCGCCCCGTAGTTATCACGGATATTGCAGGCCTGATTGGTGCAGGTAGGTGTGTTATCTTTGGGATAAAAGTACAAAACAACTTTCTCTCCTTTCAAATCCGACAGCTTTACTAGGTTTCCATCCTGATCTTTTACTGAAAATGCGGGTGCGGGGTCACCGACTTGTAGTCCCATAATCTATCTTCTACGTTTTTTGGTTTTCTTAGGTTTAACAACCAGGTCTACCAATTCTGTTCGCAAGATAGTACTATTTCCCGCCCTATCCGTCACTTCCAACACGAGTTCTCCTTCAAATGGCTGGCTATCATCCAGTTTTTCCGACCATATATAGCCCTTTTTAAAATCGTAATTCAGCAAAACCCATTCACCATTCACCAGCGCTTTGAAATTGGCAATCCCCGACAGCCCGTCGCCCACATACCCGCGTATGCGATGCTTGCTATGTTCCACCAGGCGCGCCCGTGGCGGAACGGTATCCTCCTGGATCACAAAAGTGCCCAGCTCGCGGGTATCAAAGCGGATCAGGTCTCCGTCCCATTTGCCGCCCAGGAACCGGTAATCACCGTTCAGGTAGCGGTACACATACGTGCGCGATTTGTCTTCGGGCGCTTTCTCGGGTGTGAACGTGACGTGAATGTAATCGTTCAATGCCGTTCCGCGATTGTTAATGGTCAATGCATTGAAATTGCGCTGGCCCATTAAAAACAGCGTATCGAAAAGACTGGTGTTATCCAGGTCCACCGACCATTTCGCGTCCTTGAATGACGACGCAACGCCTGGCAGCACCTGACTGCGCAGGAAAGTCTTGACAGTAGTAGTGCCCACTTTCACCGAATCCGGCATTTCTTTCCTCAAATCAGTGAGAAAAATAGCCGATTCTCCGGCATATAGGTTCGGCACTTTCCTTTCGGGTTTCCCTTTAATATAAAAAGTCGCGAATGGGTCCTGGCTGCGGTAATACTTCGCTTTTACTACCAATGTGTTCTCCCGTATCTCAGTCTGCACATATTCCGGATTCACTTCGGTGTTGAATGCAGGAAGCGGCGGGTTTTGCAGTTCGCCCTTGATCGTGAATATCAGCTCGGAGAAGTTTTCGTAAGAATCCGAGATCCTCACTTTCACTTCATGACTCAGCGTATCGGCAATATTGAGCTTGCCGTTGATCGCATTGGTTTTATATAAATTGAATTGATTCCCGTCGGGAACGTAGCATTTCAGGAAACGCTGCCCCGTCGCCTGCTCTGTTTCATAGTCGATCAGGTTGTTATAATCCCGGGTTGAGGCGTTTGGAAAAACTTCGATATTGTAGGAAAACACTTCCTGTCCGTCCATCTTAATCTCTATGCATTGCAAACCATAGCGAAAACCGGTGCCGGTCATCTGATCGAATGCAATGAGGTCGAGGCCGACAATCCCAGTCGCGGAAACCGGCTCAGCCAAACGCCAGGTACCATCTTTCAATTTGACAGGCGTGTAAACCCGGCGATCAAACTGTCCGTTCACCCGCCCGTTAATATCCATCGGCCTGATCGCCAGGTTCACGAATTTCGGAGGCGTAACGTCTTTGATTTCATTAAAACCAAAATACAACGGATTCAGGTAATTGTCCTTGGAATCCCGTACTTCGAAATGTAAATGCGGCCCGGCCGAACCGCCCGTATTGCCCGACAATGCGATTACCTCGCCTTTCTTGAATGTAAACTGGCCCGCTTCCGGAAAAAGGTCAATTTCAAATGTCTGCTTTTTATATTGCTCCTGCCGCACCCATGACGCCAGCGGATCGCTGAATTTCAGCAAATGGCCATACACCGTCGTTTGTCCATTCGGGTGGCGGAGATAAATTACGTTGCCGTAACCTGTGCGCTGAACCGCCACTTTATAAACATACCCTTCGGCCGCGGCGTACACAGGCAAGCCTTCGCGTTGTTGCGTACGGATATCCAGGCCCGCATGGAAGTGGTTGCTCCGCAAATCGCCGAGACCGCCCGCCAGTGAATTAGGCAAACCCGGACGGATCGGAAACTGATAATAACCTTTCGGATAGGATTGTTTTTGAGCCAATGCTCCCCCCGCAATACCTGCCAACCCCAATACAAACAACCCTGAACGGACAAATGCCCGAAAATAATGACGCATGAAAAAGTGCTTGAATAGTCGGTACAACTACCGTGTGATATGACGAGTACGGTTTACTTAACGAACAGTTCGAGCATCTTCTTGCCTTCGATAGAGGCCGTCAGCTTATCGCCGATCTGCACCGGGCCGACACCCTTTGGTGTGCCTGTGAAGATGAGGTCGCCCGTTTTGAGCATGAAATATTTGGAAACAAAAGAGATCAGGTAATTGATGCGGTAGATCATCATCGACGAGTTGCCGTTCTGCCGCGTCTCGCCATTCACATCCAGACTAAAATTGATGTCCTGAATATCCGCAAAGTCCGACACCGGCACGAAGTCCGACACCGGTGCAGAGCCATTAAAGGCCTTGGCAAGCTCCCATGGCAACCCTTTTGCTTTCAGTTCGGATTGCAGGTCGCGGGCCGTGAAGTCCACGCCTATTCCGATTTCACTGTAATATCTATGAGCGAATTTTTCCTCGATGTTTTTCCCAGCCCGATTGATTTTCACGACCAGTTCGACTTCGTAATGAACGTCTTTTGAAAATTCGGGGTAATAAAAATCCTCGCCGGGACGAAGCTGTGCGGTTTCAGGTTTCAGAAATATAACCGGGGAATCGGGCGTCTGGTTGTTCAGTTCGGCAATATGCTCTGCGTAATTCCGGCCTACACAAATAATTTTCATCAGGGGTCAAATGCTAATTTAAAAGGAATGAACGTCAGGGACAAAGCTACTTACAAAGCGGGGGCCTCACAATATTTGTCACAATTTTTCAGACCTAATGCAGTTAAAATAGTAAACACATTAATTGCTATTTTTGAAAAAGTATCAGGCCAATTTCGCTTACGCATGAAGAAGTACCTTTCCCAATCCCTTTCCTGCACGATTTTCATCTTCCTGATCACCACGTTGCTTTCCTGCGAAGTATTCCGGACAACGCCCGAAAGAAACACCTCTTCCCGAGGATCTTCGTCCCGCGGGCGCACGTCAGCTACCCGCCGCCCGCCTGCCCGCAAGCCCGTAGCAAAGGCCCCGGTGAGGAAACCATCTAGCAACAAACCTGCGCCCGCCCGAACCGCCGCGACTTACTCTCGCCCTGGTGACGCCAATACCGAGAACGTCCCGCAAGTGGTGCAAATCGCCCGGACTTACACCGGTACGCCTTACCGTTCCGGCGGTAACGACAAACAAGGCATCGACTGCTCAGGCCTCATTTGCCAGGTCTATTCCGAAATGGGCGTAAAAGTCCCCCGCATTTCGTGGCAGCAATCGGAGTTCGGACAGGAAGTGGGCAGTGTAGAGGAGATTAAAGCGGGCGACTGGCTATTCTTTGTCCCCGAGGCGGGTAAGGAAGGTTATGTTTCGCATGCGGGTATCGTCACCGATGTACGCGGGCGCGACGAGATCATATTCATCCACGCTTCCACCTCTCGCGGTGTGCGTGAGGACAATCTGTTTTCGACTTATTTCAAAGGCCGTTTCGTGAAAGCCATGCGCCCTTTCTGAGCCTCGCAACCGTTTACGAATTTGCCTCATTAAAATAAACAACTATCATAGGGGTAGCGCGGAATCTGGTTGTCCTTTTCGAAATTTGCAGTCGTAACTCCATTTTCCTCTCCGCCATATGCAAGAAACCGCAGCCCCTCCGCCGCTATCCGGCGACCGGACATTGACCATACCGGCCAGTCCGGACATCCCTGTTTACATTTTCGCCACCGTTTTCGCATCTTTTTGCGTGATTACCGGCTTGATCTGGGATATCTGCTGGCATATGAGCATCGGACGCGACGGGCTGCTGTCGCCGCCGCACCTGGTCATATACCTGGGTGCCGTGGTAGCCGGTTTGTTTTCCGGCTATGAGATTTTGAGAAAGACATTCTGGGGCAGTGACATCGAAAAAGCTGCCAGTGTTAAAATCTGGGGCTTCTTTTACAGTTCGCTCGGCTCCTTGTTCTGCGTTTGGGGCGCATTATCAATGCTCACCTCCGCCCCTTTCGACGATTGGTGGCATAATACCTACGGACTGGATGTCACGATCCTTTCTCCCCCGCATACCGTGCTGATCCTCGGCATTATCGGCATTCAGTTTGGTGCGATGATCAGCGTTATTGCCGTAAAGAACCAAATGAAGCTTTTTGGCGCTTCGGGTGAGGAAGGCGTTAAGAAATTGGACAAAACGCTTTTCTGGCTTTTCGCATTGTCGGCGGGATTCTTGTTAACCATCTGGTTTACATTAATATCCGAAGAACTAGGCAGAATGCGCGCGCACCGGTCGAGCTTTTACATATTTGCGGGCGCCGCGTTTCCACTTCTTTTGGTAGCGGTGGGCAGGGCCGTTTCGCATAAATGGGCCGTTACCGCAGTGACCGGCGTTTACACCGCCCTCATGCTAGGTACGCTGTGGATCATTCCGCTTTTTCCCGCAGAACCCAAACTCGGACCTATCCTGAACCACATTACCCATTACCAGGGCTTTCATTTCCCGCTTTTGCTCATCGCTCCGGCCATTGTAATAGACATCCTGCGCTACCGATTTGCACATTGGAACGAGTGGAAACTGACCGTCCTGCTCGGCGTCGCATTCCTGGTCGTATTTTTTGTAGTGCAATGGTTTTTCGGCGGGTTCCTGATGGAGTCGCCCTATGCCCGCAACTGGTTTTTCGGAAGCCATTACTGGTATTTCGGGAATGACCCCAACTGGGAGTACCGCTACAAATTCGGCCCCTGGATGGTAGAAGGTACATCTCAACTGCTCAAAGGCTTGGGCGTCGCATTGGTTTTAACATTAATCTCAACCCGCATCGGACTGGCGTGGGGTAATTGGATGCACCGGATTCAACGATGAAAAAATATCTGTATTTCTTTCTTCTATTGCTGCAAAGCATGGCCTCATATGCACACGTAGGAAGCGCAGGCGTGCAAATGCAGGCACAAGCCGGCGCCTACAAGGTGCTCGTGAGCGTGACCCCGCCCGACGTCATTCCGGGAACGGCGCAGGTTACGGTTTTTATTGAATATGGTGAAGCCCGCAAAGTGTCGGTGCGGCCGATTTACTTTTACTCGGGCGACAAGGGCGCGCCTACCGCCGATGCGTTGACGCCCGTCCCCGGACAAAAAGGCCAGTTCCAGGGAGCAGTCTGGCTCATGGAGCCGGGCTCTTCCAGCGCGCAGATCAGCATTGAAGGCGTCCAGGGCGATGCGGAGTTGATTATTCCCGTAGTAGCCGTTTCAACCGCCGAGCGCGATATGCCAAAAGGGCTCGGAATTGGCCTGAGCATTGTGGGATTGTTGCTTTTCCTGCTGATGATCACGACCATCGGTGCCAGTGTGAGCGATGGCCTTTTAAAGCCAGGCCAAAACCTCACCACGGCCCAAAAACGTAAACGATGGATCAATATGGGCATTGCTACCGCAGTGTGCTCCCTGATTTTGTATGGTGGAAGCAGCTGGTGGGATAGCTGGGCGGCCGAGTACAAGCAGTGGCTATACAAGCCGTTGAATGCAAAAACCGCGATCATCGAGGCCGATTCTCAGCGTGTGTTTCAATTGAAAATCGACACGACCAACTGGGATCACCGCAAGAAAAGAAGCATGCTCAGCACCCTCATCCCCGATCATGGCAAGATCATGCACACGTTCCTCGTGCGCATGCCGGGGCTCGACGCATTTGCACACGTCCATCCCGACCGCAAGGATAGCCTGACATTTGAAGCGGCATTACCCGATTTGCCTGCCGGCAAGTACCTGGTTTACTCGGATATTGTTCAATATTCCGGCTTTGCGGAAACGATCGTCGATACGCTGGTGGTCCCTGCCAAGCCGTCCTCACACATCGCCAAGGCAATATCCGAAGACGATACCTACATCATTACCGACCCGCTCGATACGCCCGGCAGGATACCGATGGGCGAGAATGTGGTCATTTGCGGAAAACCGGGCACCAAAACCGTTTTCAAGGACGGTTCCTACGCCATTTGGGAAGGTAAGCCCGACAAGGCGCTCGAAGCGGGGAAACCTTATCAGCTTAATTTTGAAATATACAATCCGGATAACAGTCCTTGTTTCCCGGAACCATACCTGGGTATGCTCGGCCACGCCGTGATCATGCGTTCCGATGGTTCGGTGTACATTCACCTGCACCCGAGCGGCTCCTACTCGATGGCAGCCGAGCAGTCGTTTGAAAACCGCATTTCGGATACGGCCCACGTAGCCAAATGGCCCAAAGCGGACGTTTTCCGCGACAGCATCGACCGGCATTTAGCCAATCTCAAAGCCATGCCGACCATCGACCGGGAGTTATTCCTCATGAAGGAAATGGGCATGTACAATGCCTCCGAAGGCGGTATGACCGGCATGGAACATGGAACACGCATTTCGTTCCCGTACGCTTTCCCGAAAGGCGGTCAGTACCGGATTTTCCTGCAAATCAAAAGAAACGAAAAGGTCCTGACCGGCGCATTCGATGTGCGGGTCAATGATCCGGTTACTTTATAGCATTTCAGAAATCCAATGTCTAAAAGAGCGCAGCGATTTTCTCGTACGAGAGATCGCTGTAATCATTTATATACAGATTACACGGCGGCAATTCCTCACGGGTGTGGGAGCTGAGTACGCCTACCACCCGCATACCGGCATTGAGTGCAGCCGAAACGCCCGAGAACGAATCTTCAAACACTACACATTGCCCCGGTTCCACGCCCAGGTTCTTTGCCGAACTGAGGTAAACTTCGGGATCAGGTTTATGTTTTTTTACATCTTCACTGGCCAGGATGGAGCCCATCATTTCCTGAATAGGCACCTTGCTCAGGATCAGATCGAGGTTCGCGCGCGGCGCCGAGGTGGCTACACCCAGCACGGCCCCGTTTGCTTTCAGATCGTGCATGAATCCTACGATCCCTTTGATCGGTTCCACATAGGGCGCATACAATTCACGGAATAGCCCTTCCTTTTCCTCCTCCATTTGCAGCAATTCTTCGCCTTCGACTACACGTTGCAAGAAATGGCTTAAAATATAGCTGTTGCTTTTGCCATACATATGTTGGGCAAATTCCTCTTCGGTAGGCGAAAGGTTTCGTTTTGAAAAAAACTCGCGGAATGCGCGGGAGTGATAAGGATTGGTATGGACAATCACGCCGTCCATATCAAAAATGACTGCTAATTTTTCTTTCATCCTGCAAAGTTAACCATCGAAAATCCTTCACGAAAATGAATTGCCGAACTAAAAATGGTACAGCCCTTGAAATAATTTGACAATTTAAATTCAAACTTTTTACACGCAACTGACCTTTTTATGGAGCATTCTATTAAATTTACCTGCAACGCCTCACACTATTTGCGCTAAACTTCCTTAAATTCAGTATCATACCAAAAGCTCCCCGATTTACCCGACCCAATTTCCGATCAATTAATTGCGTATATGAATGAATTAGAACGAGCTGGCAATGGAGTCGACGGTCACGCACTTTCGAAGCCAAAAACGCTTACTTCCCTTGAAGTTTATGACCAGTACGGCGCCATGGCATATGGCATCATATTACAAATTTTGCCGCAGGTACATTTGGCGCAGGAAGTACTGGTAAGTGTATTCTCCTCTCCTCAATTGCAGTCTTGTAATAGTTATCCATTTACCTTTGCAGCGTGCGTGATTAAACTGGCGCGTGCCAAAGCCGTAGAAGCCAAGCGCAAATTGACTGCCCTGGCACCGGCAGGAGCCGAATATGCTCCTGGAGACACTTCTCCGCAAAGCATTTTCGATCTCGCATTCAGGCAGGGTTTCACGCCGGATGAGGTGGCAGGCAAACTGAATATATCCAAGAAGGAAGTGCTTCGTTCTTTTCACGAGTTTTTCAAATCATATCGCAACGCATAAATTTTACACCCATTGAGCAAACAGGAATTTATCGAGAGCGGGATTCTCGAGTCACATTTGATGGGGCTCGCCAACGAGGAAGAGCAGGCGCAAGTCGCGGAAATGATGCTGACAGACAGCGAAATGGCCGAGTACGTAAATGATCTCGAATACGATATCAAACGGTACTTCGCGGAAGGATCGGTACCTCCACCCGAAGCCGTGCGGGAAATTATACTACTGAGAAGCATCCGCGAGAAAAAAGGCCGCAGCGGCTACGAAGAGCCGGTCAATGCGAAGCAATACCTCGACGTGGAGGTGAACGACACGCACATGAAGGTGCACAAGCTGTGGCGCCCGGCCTTCATTGCCGTTTTCATCCTGTCGAAAATCTTCCTGATTGCCGGTCTATATTTCTATTTCAAATCGGTAGCACAGCAGGAGGAACTCGAAAAGATCAAGACTGAGATACAAGTGAACAACAAGTAAAAATATCTACCTGTACACACGAAAGCCGGCGGACATTGCGATCCGACCGGCTTTTTTTATGTTGATTGCAAGGCCCTATTTCAGGAATGCGCGGAGCATCCAGGCCATTTTCTCGTGCTCTCTGAGCAGGCCAGTCACGTAATCGCTTGATCCGAGGTCTTTGTAAGTATCAGCAAATTCGGTAACCAATGGACGAAGCAGCCGGATGATCGTTTCGTGATCGTCCAGCAAATTCTGCAATTGCGTTTTCGGTTCGGTGGTGTACTCCGGTTCGAGGAGGTCCGTCAGTTTCAGGATATCCGCCAGGCGGGCTTCCGAATAGTGACCGATGGCTCGGATACGCTCTGCGATATCGTCGAGGATCACTTGCAGCTGCTCATACTGTCCTTCAAAAAGCTTGTGCAATTCAAAGAAATTCATGCCGCCGATATTCCAGTGGTAGTTACGGGTTTTGGTATACAGTACAAATTCATTGGCGAGCAATTTGTTCAACTGGTAGGCAACAGCCTGGCTATGCTCGTCTGATATTCCGATGTTGGTTTTCATGCGTCTCTGTATTTGATATGTTGATTGTGTTGATTCATAAAGGTAACCAAAGCTAGTTGGTAAAAAGTTGCCCTGCAACGTCAAAAAAAGCGATTTTAGTCACTTTTTTCACCGCAGGAAAATTGCCGTCCGATATATCGTTACCAAAGCCCTGTTGTTCCGTATAGGTAGGAAAGAATTGTTATATTTGTTAACCTATCTTTTATGAAAGACAGTGAAAGAATCAGTAATCTGGAAGAAATGACGGCAGATATTTATCTTATCCTCGACAGAATCGACAACGATCTCAAAAAGATACGATTGCTCGACATTAGCCAGGCGAACGACATCCGGTCGGCAGCCTCCATGGCGGCACGGACAAAGCGTCAGCAGCAAATCTACGAGATGAGACATGCGAAGTTGCATAGAACGCTTCTCGACGTGTTTGCAATTACCCGAAAAAACACCATCGACATTGAAAACTACGCAAGAAACACGCTCGCGAAGGACGACCTTTCACTGTTGTACGAATACATGATGAGAAAGTACGATCTAGCGAAGGGGCATATCGATCGCCTGGAAGCTGCATTAACGAAACATAGAGGCAAAACCAAAAGGCTCGATGACAGTATCGAGGCTATCAAAAGAAAGTTAGATAACTTATAACACTCCGAGTACAATATATATGTTCCCATTCCGCGTAGGCCAGGGCTACGATGTTCACCAGTTAGTAGAAGGCCGGCCATTTTGGCTTGGCGGTATTTTAATCCCCCATACACATGGCGCCAAAGGGCATTCGGATGCCGATGTAGTCTGTCACGTGATGTGTGACGCACTCCTGGGCGCGGCCAATATGCGCAATATCGGTTACCATTTTTCCGACAAAGACCCACAATGGAAGGGCGTCGACAGCAAGATCCTGCTGGCAAAAGTGCTGGAAATGGTCCGCGAAAAAGGTTACGAAGTGGGCAATGTAGATGTGACTATCGTGTTGCAAAATCCGAAGCTCAATCCGCACATTCCGACTATGAAAAGCTGTTTGGCGGAGGTTACCGGCATTTCAGAAGAAGACATTTCGATCAAAGCGACCACTTCCGAGCATTTGGGATTTGTGGGAAGGGAAGAGGGCATTGCCGCGCATTGTGTAGCATTGATTTATAAACCCGGCGCGTTTCCGGGGAATGCATAGCCAACGTTCCTGTTAAAAATAGATTTGCATGAAAAAAGCACTACTGTTCCTCTCTGTTTCCATTGGTATCTCCCTCTCCGCGTGCGCCCAGCAATCGTCCGCGCCGCTTACCGAGCAACCCCTCGGTTTTGAAGAATACGACCCTATTTCCACATTGAAGGTGGAAGAACACCCCCTGAAAAAGGCGAAATTTCCATTCATTGACGTGCATAACCACCAGTACCAGATGCCATCGCAAGACCTGAAAGCGCTGGTAAAGGAGATGGATGCGCTGAATATGGGCATTATGGTGAACCTCAGTGGCCGGGGCTGGACGCAGGAATGGGCGGAGGGCACGGCTACTTTGAAGGGCTCGCTGGAAAATGTAGCTAAAAATGAGCCGAAGCGCATTGCTGTTTTTACAAACCTTCAATTCAAAGGTTTTGGCGAGAAAGACTGGTCGGCCAAAGCGGTGAAGCAATTGGAGGAAGATGTAAAAATGGGCGCGAAAGGTCTGAAAATCTATAAAAGCCTCGGCTTTGCGGGCATCAAGGACGACAAAGGCAACCGTGTACCGGTGAGCGATGCCCGTTTGCAGCCGGTATGGCAGAAATGCGGCGAGCTGGGTATTCCCGTGCTGATCCACACTGCCGATGTCCCGTCGTTCTGGGATCCGATGGACCGCTATAACGAGCGCTGGCTGGAATTGAAAACGCATCCCGGCCGCAAACGCGGGCCTAACGACCCTATCCCATTCGACTCGCTGATCGCCGAGCAGCACCATATTTTCAAGGTGAACCCGAAGACGACGTTTATCAATGCGCATATGGGCTGGTATCCCAACAACCTCAAAAAGCTCGACAGCCTGATGATCGCCTTCCCGAATATGTATGTGGAAATAGGCGCTGTTATTGCTGAACTGGGCCGCCAGCCACGCACAGCCAAGAAGTTTTTTGATAAATACCAGGACCGCGTCCTTTTTGGAAAAGACAGCTGGGTGCCGGCCGAATACGCCACCTATTTCCGCGTGCTGGAAACCGAAGACGAGTATTTCCCCTACCACAAAAAGTACCACGCGTTCTGGCGCATGTACGGAATGGGGCTATCCGATGAAATTTTGAAAAAGCTTTACTATAAAAATGCGCTGAAAATCATTCCGGGACTCGACAAGAGCCTGTTTCCAAACTAACATTTCAGCCTCACTTGAATGCCTTGGCCTCCCGGACGATCGAACGATATTCGGCTTTGCCAAGGCATTTTTTGTAATATTCCCTGGCTTTCGCCTTGTTGCCTGCACGCGCGGAAATGCGCGCGAGGCCTGCATAGGCAAATGCGTGATATTCCTTCGTGTATTGATCGTCGTGAGGCGTTTTGAGCGCGGCCAGGTATTCCTTTTGGGCAGCAGCGTCGTTTTTCCGGTCTTTTTCTTCCAAGATCCCCTGAAACGTCCGCCAGGCAACCGGGTAAAAACCGGCACTTTGCTTCCGGAGCAACTGCACGCCTTCATACGCCTCGTCGTACCTGCCCGAGAGCAGCTGCGCTTCCAAATGCTTCATCAGGTAAATAGGATTCCGCGGGTACATATCCACCAGCTTTTCCATGTAAGAAACCGCCTTCTCTGGCTTCGATTCATATTTCAGGTAAATGTGCGAAATGTAGTAGCACGACTCCGCTTTCGTGATCGTCCCGACTTTCGTAGCCGTATCCACCTGTTTCAATCCCAGCGCTTTGTCTCCATTTTTGAAAAACACCAGCAATGGCTTTACGATCGGATGCTCTTCCGGATACACTTCCACATAGTAATTATACATCCCCGATGTGAAGTAGAACTCCGGGTTCTTGTGCATCAGTTTGAAGCCTTCCACAAATGCGTTATAGGCTTTTTTCCCCTCACCTGCCGCGGCCATCATTTCTCCGCGGTAGTTGTACATCATTGCCATATAGCCCCGCGCTACCATGGTGTAAAACACGGCTTCGGGATCGGTACTATTCTTTCCGTAGCGCTTGTTGATCGCTTCCAGGCACTGGTCGAGCTTTTGGATGTACTCTTTCGATTTGGCCGGGTTGTCTTTAATCGGCAGGTATTTCCAATAGAGGATAAACGAGTCCAGGATGTAGGAAACCGGGTGGTTGGGATACTTTTTCTCAACCTGATCGATGATCTGAACCGCTTCGTCGAACTCGTAGTTGTAGATTTTGTCGAGGCTATTCTGGATGTTTTTTAATGAGGCGGGGTCATTCAGCAATTGGGCATTGGCCTGGAAGGAACAAAGGGCAAGTAAAATCCCCAGGCACAGGCAACGAAGTGTAATTTGCATGGCTTTCAACTCAAATTGGTTTGGTGGTATCCCAGCTGAACAGTAGCTTTGTTTATAACCCATAATTGATGGTGCGGGTTTCGACCGCAGGTTTTATTTTGGGCATATACTCTCTATTCAACTTCCTTTTTGATAAAATATGATTCGCTATAAGCAGTTTACACTGGGTAACGGCCTTCGGGTATTTGTCCACGAAGACTTTTCAACGCCCATGGCTGCGGTAAATATCCTGTATAACGTAGGCTCGCGGGATGAAGACGAAGAACGGACCGGCTTTGCCCATTTGTTCGAGCATTTGATGTTCGGCGGTTCCAAAAACATTCCCAGCTACGATGTTCCGGTGCAGAACGTGGGCGGCGAGAATAACGCCTTCACCTCTCCCGATATTACCAACTACTACATCACATTACCGGCAGATAATGTGGAAACGGCATTCTGGCTGGAATCTGACCGGATGCTGAGCCTTTCTTTCGATCCTAACGTGCTTGAAGTGCAGCGCAAGGTCGTGATCGAGGAGTTCAAACAGCGGTATCTCAACCAGCCTTATGGTGATATGTGGCTTAAATTGCGCCCATTAGCCTACAAAACACACCCTTATCGCTGGGCGACGATCGGTAAGGACATCGGTCACATCGAGCGGGCTACCATGGATGATGTGCAGGATTTCTTCTTCCGTTTCTACCGTCCCAACAATGCGGTAATGGTAGTTGCGGGTGCCGTGTCATTCGAAAAAGTACAGGAGCTTGCCGAAAAGTGGTTTGGTGGAATCCCGGCCGGCCCGGCTTACGTCCGCAACCTGCCAGCCGAACCGGTTCAAACCGAAGCTCGGTTCCTGGAAACATCCGCTAATGTCCCGCTCAACTCGCTGATCAAGGTTTTCCACATGCCGGGAAGGTATGAGCCCGGTTTTTACGCGGGCGATTTGCTCAGTGATGTTTTGGGAAGAGGGAAATCTTCCCGTCTGTATCAGAAATTGCTGAAAGAGCGCGCACTGTTCAACAGCGTGAGCGGCAGCATCATTTCTTCGCTCGATCCGGGACTGCTGATGGTGAAAGGAAACCTGAACCCCGGCGTCACATTGGAAGAGGCCGATGCGGCGGTGACTGAAATTTTGCAGGAAATTGTCGAAAATGGTGCTTCGGAAGAAGAGGTAACCAAGGTAAAAAACCAATCGGAAGCGTCTCTGGCATTTTCGGAGGTAGAGTTGCTCAACCGGGCGATGAACCTCGCATTTGCTGCCAACGCGGGCAACGTGGATTGGGCCAATGCCGATGCCGACATTATCAGGGCGCTTACTCCCGATGATATTAACAATGCCGCAAAAAATATTCTGAGGCCTGAGAATACCTCGACAATGTATTATCGCGCCGAAGCGAAATAAGAAGAGATTAATACAAAAAAAAGCGCTGCCGTTTCAATGGAACCGGCAGCGCTTTTTTTTGTATTAATATGAACTAATCATTCCTCTGGAAGGAATGTCAGATAGCTGAAATTCTGCTCATTAAACAGCTCCATCGCGATTTCCTGCAACTGGGCCGCACTGATCTGCTCGATTTCGCCGAAAATCTCCGGCAGCGAGTCGACCTTGCCGGTGTCGAGAATGCTTTTCGCCATCATGAGCATAAAACTCATATTGCTTTCTTCCGACATCGCCAGCTGGCCCATGAGCTGCACTTTGGTTTGATGCAGTTGCAGCGTGGTCAAAGGCACCTCCCTGATTCGCTTCAACTCTTTGTTAATCAAAGAAATGCTCTTATTCAATTGCTTTTTCTCCGTACCGAAGAAAATACCCATGAATCCGCTGTCAAGATAAGGCGTATAATTCGCTTCGATCGAATACACAAACCCATATTTCTCACGCAACGAGAGGTTAAAACGGGAGTTCATTCCCGGCCCTCCGAGCAGGTTCACCAGCATAAAAAACGGCAAACGGCGCTCGTCGAGCAATGCATAGGCAGGCTGACCCATCGCCACCTGCGCCTGCTGGATCGGGCGCTCGCGTTCCTGACGCACGGGCGTGTAGATAAGCGGCGCGATACGCTCCCTGCTGGTCGTACGGTGCGGCACAGCGCCCAGGTACTTCTCAGCAATGCGGATCACTTTTGAAAACGGCAACCGGCTCACCGACGACACTACAATCCGCTCGGTATCGATATTATGATTGATAAATTCGTACAGTTGCTCCCGACCGAATGAATTGACCGTTTCGGCCGTGCCGAGGATATTGGCACCCAACGCGTGTTCAGGGAAAATCAGCTGATCGAAATCATCCTGAATAGCATCTTCCGGTGAATCGACATACATCGACATTTCTTCCAAAATCACATTCCGCTCCCGCTCGATCTGCTTATCAGGAAACACGGAGTGAAAAGTAATATCGGCCAGCAAATCCATCGCCTTCTCGAAATGATCGTCGAGTACCGAGGCGTGGAAGCATATCTTCTCTTTGGTAGTATAGGCATTCAGCTCGCCGCCGACGTTTTCAAGTCGGTTGATCACGTGATAGGAGCTTCGTTTTTCAGTGCCCTTGAAAGCCATGTGTTCCCAAAAATGGGCCAGGCCTTGCTGGTGCGGCTGTTCGTCGCGGCTACCGATATCCAGCATAATGCCGCAATGCGCTATTTGCGTGTAAGGAACCTGCTTATGTGCAATGCGGATCCCATTGGCCAGCGTGTGTATCTGATATTCTTCGGCTGTTGAAAGGGAGGATGCTTTGGGGTTACCCCGTTTGCGAACATTGTTTCTCTTCATTCCTTTTTAACACAAAATAGCCACCAATAATTTTCGGTGGTATCCGCAAAAATACGGACTTTTGCCCGGAAAGCCTTGCAGTGATACATGATGCGCATCGGATTCGACGCTAAAAGAGCGTTTGCCAATAAAACTGGTCTGGGAAATTACAGCCGCTTCGTGCTCGATGCATTAACGGCGCATGAACCCGACCACGAATATCTTGCCTACACCCCCAAAAACAACCGACATCTGTTCGACGGATTTCCCAGCGGATCAATCCGTTACCCCAAAGGGTTCTTCAACCGAAAGTTGTCGGCCTATTGGAGGTACTCGCGGATTACCCGACAGCTGCGCGAAGACCATGTCGGCATTTACCACGGCCTTAGCAACGAAATCCCGCGGGGGCTCCACCAGGCGGGCATCAGGTCCGTTGTTACCATTCACGACCTGATTTTCGAAAGGCTGCCGCATCTTTTCAAACCTGTCGACCGCGCCATTTACCGCCACAAATTCCAGTCCGCCTGCAAGCGTGCCGATTCCGTGGTAGCAGTAAGCGATCAAACGCGTCGTGACCTGATCGAGCTTTACAGCGTGGATGACGCCAAAATCAAAGTCATTTACCAGGATTGCAACCCAGTATTTCAAAAACAACTTACTTCGGACGAAAGCGGCCGCATTTGCGCTGCGTACGGGATCGACGGCCCATTTGTTCTTTGTGTGGGCACTTTGGAAGAGCGCAAAAATCAGCACCGGTTGATAGAAGCATTTGCTCATTTGAAAAACCATGATTTCAAACTGGTATTGGTAGGTAAGCCAACCGGCTATTTGCAAAAAATCAAGGATACGATCCAACGGCTGAAACTCGAAAACAGGGTAGTGCTGCTCCATAACGTGTCGACACTGCATTTGCCCGCATTGTACCAACAGGCAGAAGTATTCGCTTATATCTCCATTTATGAAGGCTTCGGGATCCCCATCGTCGAGGCATTGCACAGCGGCACGGCGGTGTTGGCGGCCAAAGGCTCCTGCCTGGAAGAAGCCGGCGGGCCGGGCGGGCTTTATGCGGATCCCTTTCAAACAGAAAACATCAGCGAACAGCTACAAAAACTGGTCACTGATGTTCATCTTAGAAGGACTTTATCCGAGGCCGGGAAGCAACATGTTCAACAATTTTCAGAGAAACACATTGCCGGGCAGCTTGTTCAGCTTTATGAAAGTCTGAGGTAATTATTTCTCACGATACTGCTCGATAATGCGGTACAATGCTTTCTGTTTTTCCAGATCAGGGAAGAAATCGAAAAGCTGCTCGTGGGCATCGTAATCGAGCGTCAGACCGATTTCGAGGTTCACCAATGCCTCGCGGTATTGTCCCGCGTGGATCTGGTAAACAGCCATGCGGTAGTATAAATCCGCTTCCTCCGACATTTCATCGATCGCAGCTTGCAGCAGGTCGCACGCCCGGGCATAGTTACCTTGCTCGAATAGTACGTATGACCATTTCAACCAGATATCCGGGTTGGAAGGCTCTATTTCTGCTGCTTTTTCAAATGCTTCGAATGCCGAAACGACATTACCTACTTTGAATTCGGTTTCGGCCAAAGCCAGCCAGTAATCGGGGTTCAGCTCGGTGATCTGGATTGCCTTGCGGAGAAAACCTACCGCCTCATACCAACGACCGAGCTCGCTGAAACAGATACCGAGGCCATACCAGCCGTCGTCCCATTGGCTATCCAGCTTGACGGTTTGGCGGTAGTATTTAATGGCTGTTTCAAATTCACCCAGTTTCTCGTAGCAGGTTCCCAGGCAACAGCAAGTTTCGGGCTGGTCGCCTTCGAGTTCAATCGCACGCAGGTATTGGATTTTGGCATCCTCGTACTTTTCCAGGTTCATGTAGGAGTTCCCGAGCTGGAAAAATGCAGAGGCGAAATCATCCTTAATGAGCGTCGCGTACTCGTATGCGTGCACAGCATCCTCGTGGCGTTCCAGCTTGCTGAATGCAATCCCGAGGTTGTACCACGCATGATGCGAGAACGGATCGCGATCAACGAGGTCGTTATAATATTCCAAATGGCTTTCGAGCTGCCCTACCAGGTCAAGGCAATGGGCCAGTTCGTACAGCGCATTCTCGTTGTTCAGATTATTGCGAAGCGACCGCTTGTAATACTTGATCGCGTCTTCGTATTTGCCCCAGTTCTGGTAAGTCTGCCCGATCTGGAAGTAAATTTCATCCCTGTCCTCTACCCTGCCGAGCAGGTTTTCGAGAATCTCGATCGCCTCTTCATACTCTCCCATCATATTGGCTACCGCCACCTGCATGAAAGAGATTTCGATATCACCAGGATGAAAAAGTGATGCACGCTCCAATATTTCGAGGGCCATTTCGTGCTCGCCGCGGTTGGCGTGCAGCTGGACCATGCTGAGCAGCAGGTCGAGCGAATAGGGGTAATCCGACAGGCCCATTTCACAGGCTTTGAAAGCCTTTTCCCAATCCCCCTTTTCTATGTAATGTACTGTAACCTTTTCGTAAGTGTCCAAATCAAAAAAGACCGGCTCGCTGGTTTTCAGCATTCTTTCGAACCTGAGCAGTGTCTCCTTCATATAATCCTTCCTTTCACCAAAATTTTTCTCCATCATACGAACCGCTAGGTTAGAATCGAGGGCAAATGCACCACTGTTAATGAAAGAAAGTTATAAAATAATTCCCCGGATTTCAAATCCTCCTAATCAAACTTTCACTAATGCGGGACACCGTTTCCTCAACTGACTTAAATTGAAAATCCAATGCTTTCCTGATTTTGCCATTGTCATAGTTGATTTTTCTGGCGGCTGATTGTGCTGTTTCTCTGGTAATCAGCGGCTTCGTACCCAACAACCAGGTCCGCACTGCCTCTACCCTCCATATCACTCCAGCCAACCCGGCACCAACCTTGAACGACGGCCTTTTGCGGCGCATTTTATCCGCTATCATATTGAACAAATTATGGTACGAAATGCTCCCCGCGTTGAGCAGGAAACGCTCACCGGTGATATCCGAACCCGCCAGGCGGTACACGATTTCGGCCACATCCATTACGTCTACAACGTTGGCAATACCCTCGGTATAAAATGGCTTTTCTCTATATACGTACCGGAAAAGCTGGGTGCTGCTCTTCTCCCAATCCCCCTCGCCAAGAATAATGGTGGGATTTACGATCACCGCATTGAGCCCCTCGGCAATGCCCCGCCACACTTCCAGTTCCGCCATGTGTTTCGTTTTGGCATATTCCGAATTTTCGGGCGAATCTTCCCACCGTTGCTCCTCGTTCAAAACTACGTCCTGCCCGGTTGCCTGCTTGCGCGGATCGGGGCGGCCAATGGCGGCAATGCTGCTTACGTGCACCAGCTTTTGTGTCTGGTATTTCAAACACACATTCACCACGTTGGCAGTACCTTCCTGGTTTACCTTATACATCATTTTCCGGTCGCGCGGCACGAAGGATACGACTGCGGCTGTGTGAACGACGTAATCCACTTCCCGAATGGCTTGTTCCAGTGATAGAATGTCGAGGATATCACCTTCAACCCAGGTCAGTTTCGGATGCGCCTCCGCGAGCAGGCGCTTATCCGCACCCGGGCGCACCAACGCAAAGACTTCATGATTTTCCGACAAAAACTTTCTGGCTACTGCACTGCCCACCAAGCCCGTCGCACCGGTAATGAGAACTTTCATGTAAGCGAAACAAATTGTTTGGGTCAAAGTTCGTAGTAAAAAAGTAGTTTGTCACACCATTGCAAGCCTTTTTACTAATTTTACGCTCCGGCCACACCGGGGAGCTAGCCTATGCTCCAATGATTGAACCAAATCCCTGAATTCAAATGCCGATTTCAAATCCCGAAAGATATACCGTCACAGCAGCGTTGATCTACGCCAACGGCCCGATCCACATAGGCCACCTGGCGGGCTGTTATGTACCTGCTGATATATACGTTCGCTACCTCCGCTCCTCCGGCAGGGAAGTAGCGTTTATCAGCGGCACCGACGAGCATGGTGTGCCCATTACCATCCGCGCCAAAAAGGAGGGTCTCACACCTCAGCAGGTGGTCGATAAGTATTACGAGCAAATCGACGCCTCATTCAAATCGCTGGGCATTTCATTCGACATCTATTCGCGCACGAGCAAGCCGATTCATCACGAAACTTCCCGCGAAATTTTCAGGGATTTGTACGATAAAAAGGTATTCATCGAAGAAACGACCGAGCAATACTATGATGAAACGGCGCAGCAGTTCCTCGCCGACCGATACATTGTAGGTACCTGCCCTGTTTGCGCCAATCCGAATGCTTACGGCGACCAATGCGAGCGTTGCGGTTCTACATTGAGCCCTTTGGAATTGAAAGACCCTCGCTCGACGCTCTCGGGCGCGAAACCGGTTTTGAAGGCAACCAAAAACTGGTATTTGCCCCTGGACAAAATGCAGCCGGACATTGAGGCTTATGTGAACGGCCATTCCGAATGGAAGACGAACGTGTTCGGGCAATGTCAGTCATGGCTGAAAGACGGCCTCAAACCCCGCGCTATGACCCGCGACCTCGACTGGGGCATTAAAGTGCCTGTCGAAGACACGGAAGGCAAAGTGCTTTATGTGTGGTTCGAAGCGCCTATCGGCTACATCTCGGCAACCAAAGACTGGTTAATCCAAAAGAACGGCACCGCCGACGGCTGGCAGAAATGGTGGCAACCTGCGAAGGATGCGTCGGCGGGTGAAACCAAACTCGTACATTTCATCGGGAAAGACAATATCGTTTTTCACTGCATTATCTTCCCCGCAATGCTGATGGCCGAAGGCAACTACATCCTCGCCGATAATGTGCCCGCCAACGAATTCATGAACCTCGAAGGCGACAAAATTTCGACCTCGCGCAACTGGGCTGTATGGCTGCACGAATACCTGGAAGAACTTCCCGACAAGCAGGATGTACTGCGCTACGTGCTTACCGCGAATGCGCCCGAAACCAAAGACAGCGAGTTCACCTGGAAGGACTTCCAAACCCGCAATAACAGCGAGCTGGTAGGTATTTATGGTAACTTCATCAACCGCGCGGTGGTGCTCACGCAGAAGTTCTGCGACGGCAAAGTGCCTCAACGCGGTGAATTGCAGGATATCGACCGCGTCGCGCTTGACGAACTGGCCGCATTCCCGGCAAGGATCGCCGAGTCGATGGAGAATTACCGCTTCCGCGAAGCGCTCGCATTGATTATGGACCTCGCCCGCACCGGAAACAAATACCTGGCAGATACCCAGCCATGGCACGCGATCAAAACCGAGCCTGAGCGCGTGAATACGATTTTGAATATCGCATTGCAGATTTCAGCAACGCTTTCGATCGTTTCCGAGCCGGTATTGCCGTTTACTTCGGCTAAAATTCAGGAGCAACTGGGCCTGTCGGACAAAAATTGGCAGGATGCAGGTAATGCAGATCTGCTCGCCGTGGGTCAGCCTGTTTTGGAAGGCAAACTGCTTTTTGAAAAAATAGAAGACAGCGTGATCGAAAAACAGGTGCAGAAGCTTCACGACGCCAAACGTCAGAATGAATTGGAAGGTAAAACCGTGCTTCCAGTCAAACCTGAAATCCAATATGATGATTTCTCGAAAATGGATATTCGCATCGCGACCATCCTCGAAGCCGAAAATGTCCCTAAAAGCAAGAAGTTATTGAAGTTATTGATTGATATCGGCTCGGAGCAACGTACCGTTTTGAGCGGTATTTCCGAACATTTCAAAGCGGAAGAGGTAATAGGCAAAAAAGTACTATACCTGGCAAACCTGGCTCCCAGAAAGATGATGGGAATGGAAAGCCACGGAATGATCCTTATGGCCGAAGACCGCGACGGCAGCCTGGCATTCGTTCAACCGGGCAAAGATGTCTGGAACGGCGGAACGGTGAACTAAACTCATCGGCCCTGCATTGGCGGAGTACCATGCAGGGCCCTTTTTTACTGAAACTCTTTTCTCACCGAGTCGTAGATCGAGTTGACCCGCTCTACCAGCGACAAACACTCTTTGTCACTCAGGTGGTCGATCGTGTTACTCACGGCATTCGACACCACACGGCCTTCTTCGTTCACCTTGGCGCCTTTCTGCTTGATTACGCTGAGAATGCTTTCCCACTCTCCAACCAATCCTTCTGAAAAATACCTCGGTTCGATAATGTTGAAGTAGGCCGACTGCGATTTCAGTTTCTGCCTTAGCTTAGACTGGTCAACTTTAAGTTCTTCGACCAACTTGGTAAGCTCAATAAAAGCGAAAATATTAGACTTTTTCATAACGTTGAGATTGACGAGCACTAAGGGAATTAATAGTGCAAGATACAGATATGTAATTCCTTTTTAGAAAAAGTGTGGAATCTTTACTCAATCTTAATGCATTCTATTGGAAGCGTACAAACCCTACCAGGATTAGTACCATATATCACCTCTGTTTACTTCGTATTGGTTGTCAAAAAGCCGCCTGAGCGGCTCCTGAGCAGCAAAAAAGCCCGGTTATTTACCAGGCTCCTTTATAATCTGTCGATATTTTTACCAACGTTCGATATCTACCTTGCGGTGATAATCGCCCTGTTCGTCCCCGAAAGGAAGGAACAGAACCAACTGACGACGACCATCGTCGTATCTTGCTGATATATTGTCTATATCTACTCCGTCCGGGATAACGAAGGTATTGATGAAACGGATTGTCTTCCACTGCTCTTCGTCGGGCAAGTTTTCCTGTGAAAATATGGGCAGCAAGTGGAAAAGCTTTAAGTTATTTGAGTTTCTCTTGCCTTTTACAACCTCTAATTGAAGATCCTCAACCTCGATGCCTGGAATTTTCACAACTACTTCAAAACCGTCCGATCCTTTGTCAAGCTTGATAGAGGGCTCACTCATTCCACCGTTCACTGTGTTGATAAAGTCTATGTTCATCAACATCTCCCGTGGTATTTTCAGTTTGCTTTCCATAGCTATCGCGTTTTAGGTTCACAAGTTTTACTTATTAACGAAAAACTGCGTGCCAAAGATCGTTTTTGGACAAAAATGTGATGGACGGCGAGATTTAATTAGGTCTTTTTTTCGCTCGGAACCAGCCGTAGAAGCCCAGTAGTGCATTTGCCCTATTCTTCTCTATCCGCTGAAATATAGAACGAAAGAAAATGTCAAAATTACAGCCTCGCCCTACCCACTACGCCAAAATGACACCTTTCAGTACATTAACCCGGTCAGCGGTCGCTATGCCCAAGGCTGCGATCGGGTGCGATAATATCCCTTACCCGCTGTTTAATTTCCTTTGGCTCGGGGAAATGCCCTTCCCGTTTCCTATCCCAAAGCAATTCCTCATCCATGATAATGGTGTAGCGCCCCGCGACTTCCGAAGGGCGCAATTGCACCGCATGCAAATCATCGCTGAAAGTGGTCAACAGCTCCTGGGCCATCCAGGCCGCCCTCAGCAGCCAGCCGCATTTGGGGCAGTATTCGATTTCTATGGTTGGTTTCATATCTTCATTTGCTTTCAAAGCCAAAAGTCGGCATTGGAAGCAAACAATCAAAAAAGCCGCCAGGGACATCCCCTTGCGGCTTTCGACTATAACCTAACCCTTTAATCTTGATGAGAAAGCTTTTTGAAAAGTCTTCCCTAACGCTTTACAAATGTACAGCGCTCTACACAAGCATTTTAGCGCAAAAATCCCCGATTTTCAGCATGGGTAGGCTTACAAGTATGACATCGTATTATTGCCCGAAAACTATACGTAAAATTACGTGATTTTCAGAAGTAAGGAACAAATACAACTGATTTACAATTAGTTACAAACTAACCGTTAAATCAATTGCAAATGGTTGGCTTGCCCTTCGCCGCCTCCCTATTTACATTTACGTTGATTAATTGTTATATTTTAACTAAAACTATGGACAGCAAGAGATTTACAGGTCGGGAGGGTCGACTGATTTCAGCATCGGAAGCCCAGGAGCTTACTATTCCACATCAAAAAAGGGAACGTTACTTCACCGACAAAGGTGAAAACTATGTGAAGGCTGAATTTTTCGGCATTCACACATTCAACGAGCTGATCAAGCTGCACGGCGATAATTGTGTGGGATTCCGGGTGTATTACGGGCTGAGAGACGAGGAAGAGGATGACGATACAAAAACAAACAAATCAAAGAAGCCAACCCCAAGACTAGTTCTGGTCCCTGTTGATGCAGATGGCAAAGACATTATCAGGACTGCACAACTGGGCGGCTTGAAAGATATGCCTGATTCGGGCGAAGCAATGACTGGCGGCCCGCTTTGCCCGCGCCGCTGCTAACATTTTAGATCATTTTCAATGCTTGAGAGTTACTTCTCCTATATCATAAGGCAGCCGGTTATCAGTGCCCCGGTATTTTTGAACCTGCTGCCTATTTTACTGATTTGGCGAAAGAGAGCATACAATGAGAAATTGTTACTCATCCTATTTGTCTATTTGATATTAAAACTTGGTGTTGACCTTGTGATGTTCGATTTGGCGTCGCATAGGGAGAACAATGTAATTTACTATAATGTGAGCATTCCTGTAAGATATGTTCTGACAAGCTGGATGTACTATTACGAGTTCGACAGCAAATTGCAACGTAGATGGCTGCTTGCATCTTGGCCATTGTTCATAGGGTTTTCTATATGGGATACTATTCACACAAACCCATCGATAAGCGACGTGCATAATCAAAATGTGGTTCTATACTCGGCCACGATTGAAAGCCTGCTGATGCTTTTTTGGATATTGCTTTACTTTTATAATACCATACGCGCACTTAAAATCCCGAATCTTCTGACTTATCCTTTTTTTTGGATTTGTTCTGGCCTACTTTTATTTTATTCAAGCCTCCTCTTCATCGCTCCGGTTATGCATTATGCCGCCAAGTGGGACCAATGGATGGACATAGGAACCCTGGATTATTTACCTTATGTGTTTGAGAGCGTGAGTCTCATACTTTTCAGCGTTGGGATCGCCCAATATCGTGACAACTCCTATGCAAAATAACGACGAACTGAAACTGGTACTGCTCATCGCATCGATCGCAATGCTGATGATGGCCTTTTTTGTCATCACGTTCGTAATGTACTACCAGAAGAAAAGGTTCGAAGAAGAAAAGCGTATCAGCGACATCGAGAAAAACTACAACCGCCTGCTCCTTGATACCGCGCTGAACTCCGAAGAAACAGAACGACGAAGGATTGCGCAGGATTTGCATGACGACATCGGCACGATGCTATCGTTGACAAAGTTAAGTCTCAATCAATTGAGTAAGCTGGTAGCCAACTCGGGCGATGAGAAGGAGGAGAGCATTATGAAGAAGTCGCAGTCGCTCGTGGAAGAGACGATCCTCCACGTGCGGCGCATTACGCGCGACCTGGTACCGACGACGCTCGAACGGTTCGGGTTGATGGAGGCGATCGAAGAGTTTATCCATAAGCTGGAAGAAGATAATAATCTGATTATTGCTTTTCAGTCAAATACTGAGGAATTTCCGCGTCAGGGCCAGAAACTGGAACTGACGCTTTACCGCATTATGCAGGAGTTGGTCAATAACGCCATTAAGCACGCGAGCTGTACAAAAATCGATATTGTGCTGGAAATCGACGAAGAAATGATAGGTTTGCGGGTAACCGACAACGGCGTTGGTTTCGATCCGGAAAAAATAAAAGAAAGCAACCTGGCCGGGCTGGGCTTGCTTGGAATTGAAAGCCGTTTGGCTATTGTGAATGGAACGGTCCAGTACGAGCAGCCGGCCAAGGGCGGTTCCAGCGCCATCGCGAGGATTCCGGTGAACCCGGCATCCGGTAATAAACCTGAACCATTACATCCATTCCGCCGGGAACGAGTGAATATTTAATGCTATGAGCACCCTTAAACTAGGAATTGCCGACGATCACGAACTATTCAGAAAGGGGTTTATCTCCATGCTGAGCGGCATTCCCGACTTCGAATTTGTACTGGAAGCCGGCAACGGCCAGGAATTGCTGGACCGCCTGCCCGCCAATACGCCTGACATCGTTTTCATGGACCTTCAAATGCCTGTTATGGACGGCATTCAGGCCACGGAAGCTGCATTTGAACGCTTTCCGAACATCAAAATCATCGTGGTTTCGATGTATAATGAGGACCGTTTCGTGATACATATGCTCGAAAAGGGCGTGCAGGGATATTTGCTGAAAGATACCAGCCCCGACGAAGTCGAAAAGGCGATCAGAAGGGTGCACGAAGAAGGTTTCTACTACAACGACTTCGTGTCCAAGGCCATGCACCGTAAAATGGTGAACAGGCAGGTCAACAAGCACCCGTTCTTCCCGAATGCGTGTAATGTAGCGCTCTCTTCACGCGAGAAAGAAGTACTTCAATTGATATGCGACGGGCTTTCAACTACCGAAATCGGGGATAAGCTTTTTATCAGCGTACGCACGGTCGAAGGGCACCGATTACGGGTTTTGGAAAAAACAGGGACAAAAAGTACCGCAGCCGCAGTGGCATTCGCCTACAAAAACCAGCTGCTGAGCTAAGCGTAACGCTTTCATGGTGAAAACTTCCGGGGTTTATATTATATTTCCCGGAGCCATTCCATGTATAGCTATGAAAGTCCTGATCGTCTGCACTAACCACGACTCATACCCAACCAAAACCTCTAAAACAGGTCTCTGGCTGAATGAATTGACGCACTTTTATGACTTAATGGCCAAAAGGCGCATTCTGGTGGACATCGTAAGTCCATTGGGCGGTGTTATTCCCGTGGACGAGAGAAGCGTCGACCTGAAAGACGAATGCAATGCACGGTATTGGGAAGATCTCACTTTTCGTGCAAAGCTTCAAAATTCCCTTAAACCATCGGATGTTAACCCCATCGACTATCGCCTGATCTATTTCGCGGGCGGCCACGGCGCAATGTCGGATTTCCCCGAGAACACCGAACTGCAAAACATCTCGAAGGCTATTTATGAGCGGAATGGGATGGTCACAGCTATTGCGCACGGCGTTTGCGGGCTGCTCAACGTCCGGCTATCCGATGGCACACTACTTATCCAGGACAAATACGTGACCGGCTACTCCAATGTCGAAGAAGCACTGGTGAGCTTTGTGAGCGAAGTTCCTTTCTACCTCGAAGACAAATTGAAGGAACGCGGTGCGCATTACACCAAAGCCATGATTCCTTTCGTGGAATTCATAGAAATGGACGAAAGGCTCATTACCGGGCAAAATTCGCATTCGGCCCGGAAAGTAGCGTCGAAAGCGCTAGAAGAACTTTTTGAAAAATAGGTACCGGATTTTACTTGATCAACTCACCGAAAAGGGAGCGGAAAGTAGGCAGGATCAGGTCCTTTTCCGAAACGATCGGATCGGAAATTCCCCAGTCGATATTCAAATCGGGATCGTTCCACAGAATGCCCGACTCGGATTCCTTATTATAAAGGTTGGTGCATTTGTAGCTGAAAACGGAATCTTCCAAAGCCACAAACCCGTGTGCAAAGCCTTCCGGAATGTAGGCGATATTGTTTTGCTCCCCGCTCAGTTCAAATACTTCGTGCTTACCGAATGTCGGCGAATCCGGGCGGATGTCCACAGCCACATCCAGTACCCTGCCCGAGATCACACGCACCAGCTTACCTTGCGCGAAAGGCGCATTCTGGAAGTGCAAACCTCTTACCACGCCCTTTTTGGAGAACGACTGATTGTCCTGAACGAAGTTTACCGGCAGACCGAGTTTTTTAAATATCTCCTCATTATACGATTCAAAGAATACTCCACGGTCATCACCGAAGACCCTTGGAAATATTTCAACTAGACCGGCAATGGAAGTTTCTCGAATCTGCATATGATGGTTATGTGTTGGTTGGAGCAAAGTTTAATGTTGGGGCAAATTTATGAATCTATTGGAAGAGGTTGTAATTTCGCCGCAATATTTACAAAATCATGACTTATCAAGAGCTCTTCCAGCAAATTTCGACCAAAAAGTCCTATTTGTGTGTGGGTTTGGACACCGATATCCAGAAAATCCCGGCGCATTTGTTGAAAACCGACGATCCGATCTTTGAATTCAACAAGCAGATCATCGATGCAACCGCCGACTATTGCGTTTCCTACAAACCCAACATCGCATTCTATGAAGCATTGGGACCCAAGGGTTGGGAGAGCCTTCAAAAAACGGTCGAGTACATTCCGAAGAGCCATTTCACGATTGCCGACGCCAAACGCGGTGACATCGGGAATACATCTGGCCTGTACGCCCGCGCATTTTTCGATAAATCATCCTCAGGCCTTGATTTTGACTCCATCACCGTGGCCCCGTACATGGGCAGCGATTCGGTGACGCCATTCCTCGCGTTCGAAAACAAATGGGTGATTCTGCTCGCGCTGACTTCCAACCCGGGCAGCGGCGATTTCCAGCGGCTCGACGTGGAAGGCGGTACTTTATATGAAAACGTGCTTCGTACATCGCAAACCTGGGCAGGCGCAGAGCGTATGATGTATGTGGTAGGCGCAACGCACCCGTCCGATTTCCAGAACATCCGTGCTATTGTACCCGATCACTTTCTCCTCGTACCTGGCGTAGGTGCGCAAGGCGGTAACCTGGAAGAGGTATCGAAGTTTGGTATGAATAAGAGTTGCGGATTGCTTGTTAATGCATCGCGCAGCATTATTTACGCCAGTAACGGCACCGATTTCGCAGAAAAAGCGAAGCAGGAGGCAGCAGCGCTGCAACAGGAAATGGCCATTTACCTCGACAAATATTTGTAATCCAATCATTCCGGCACGTCACTGCCGCCCATATCAAAAATGCAACTTTCTGACCATTACCCCTATTCGATCCAGGGAATAGACCCTGTCGAGCTCATCAACCAGTACGGAAGCCCGCTTTACGTGTACGACGGCGCGACCATCCGCAGGAAGGCGGCAGAGCTGCAACATGCATTTGCCGGCGTAAATATGAAGATCAAATATGCCTGCAAGGCCAATACCAACCTGGCCGTGCTGCGACTGATGCGCGAAATCGGGGTGGAGCTGGATGTGGTATCGCCTGGCGAGTTTGAAATGGGGAAAATGGCGGGTTACGATGCCGGCCAAATCACTTTTACGCCCAGCGGTGTGAACTTCGAGGAAGTACGCGAGGCCGTGGAAGCCGGCGCCATTGTGAACGTCGATAGCATTCCCTTGCTCGAATGGTTTGGACAAACTTACGGAAATGCCAAGCCCTGCATGATCCGCATTAAGCCTAACGTCGCTGCGGGCGGGCATACTAAAATCATGACGGCTCATGCCGATTCTAAGTTCGGGATTTCGGTGTTGCTCCTGGATAAGATTTTGGAAGTAATTAAAAAATATGACATTAAAGTGATCGGGCTGCACCAGCATACCGGTTCGGATATTAAAGATGCTGAACCGTTCCTGAAAGTGGCCGATATTCTTTTCGAAACCGCGAAGCATTTCCCCGACCTTCAGGTGGTGGACCTGGGTGGTGGTTTCAAAGTTTCCTATCTGCCGGGCGATGCCATTACGGATATGGATTTGCTGGGCAAAAAGATTTCAAAACGTTTCCAGACTTTCTGCCAGGAATATGGCCGCGAGTTGCAACTCTGGTTTGAACCGGGCAAGTTTCTGGTGAGCGAATCGGGCTTCCTCTTTGTAACGACCAACGTGGTAAAAGAAGACCCGGCGCGTAACTTCGTACATGTCGATTCGGGCCTGAATCATCTGATCCGCCCGATGATGTACGGTTCTTACCACCACATTCTCAACATTTCAAATCCGAAAGGCGAGTTGAAGCACTACAATGTGGTAGGCTACATTTGCGAAACCGATACATTCGCGACAGACCGTGAACTTCCCGAGGTTCGCAAAGGCGATGTGCTGGCGTTCCTGAATGCCGGCGCTTATGGTCTGACGATGAGCTCAAACTACAATGCCCGCTTCCGGCCGGCCGAGGTGCTGATCGACAACGGCGTGGCCAAGTTGGTAAGACGGCGCGAGACAATGGAGGATTTGTTGAGAACGCAAGCCGAGCTATAAGATTTACCTACAAATACATCGAGAGAAGCTGCACAAAAGTACCTGTGCAGCTTTTTGCTTTTGGTACCGGCGTGCATTCCTTTTCAGTCAAAATTTCAATACATTTATTCATTAACCTATACTCAAATGGATAACTGATGAAAACACTGTACGCCACACTCCTGCTGGCCTGCCTCTCGGCTATTTGCCATGACAGCATTGCCCAGTCCGCCAACACAACCTACGATTCCACACTTGCCAAAAAACTGAATGCGGATGAATATGGTATGAAAAAGTATGTGATGGTTTTCCTCAAAACCGGCAGCGCGACGAACGTTCCTAAAAGCAAATCGGACAGCGCCTTTGCCGGGCATATGCGGAATATCAATCACCTCGCCAAGACCGGAAAGCTCGTGGTGGCGGGTCCGTTCTTCAAAAATGATCAATACCGGGGCATTTTCATCCTCAATGCTGACTCTATCGAGGAAGGCAGGAAACTCGTAGAAACGGACCCGGCCGTTCAGGCCAAGCTTCTCGACATGGATTTATTGATGTGGTACGGCTCCGCAGCCCTGTCCGAAACGCTCGAAATTCACAAGAAGATCGAGAAAAAAAGCCACTGATTCTTGCCATTTTGTCCGAAACAATCGCATTACGTCACTCTTTTGAGACAAAATTTCCGATTTAACTGGTCGGCACACCATTTTTCAATTAGCGTTGTACCATTAACAAAGCGATCAACGCCATGAACTTTAACCAATATACTATCAAGGCGCAGGAGGTAATCCAGCACGCCGCGCAAATGGCCCAGGGCAACCAGCAGCAGGCCATTGAAACGGGACACGTGTTGAAATCCATTTTGGAGGAGGACCCTAATACGTCACTATTTCTACTTAACAAGCTCAATATCAGCGCCGACGTGCTTAACAACCGTTTGCAAAAGATATTGGACGGGTACCCGCGTGTAAGCGGGGGACAGCCCTACCTGGGCAACGATATGGCCGCTGCCAGTGGCAAGGCACAGAATTACCTCAAAGAATTCGGGGACGAATTCATCAGCATCGAGCTGCTGATACTGGGTATACTCAGCGGAAAAGATTCCACAGCCACCATGATGAAGGAGCTGGGATTCAAGGAGAAGGAACTGATCAATGCAATCAAAGAACTAAGAGGAAAGAATAACCCTGTGAAAGATCAAAACGCAGAAGCCAAATACCGCTCTCTGGAACGGTACAGCAAAAACTTGAATGAATTGGCCAAAGCCGGTAAAATTGACCCGGTGATCGGCCGTGACGAAGAAATCAGGCGGGTGTTGCAGATATTGAGCCGCCGTACCAAAAACAACCCGATCCTGCTCGGTGAGCCGGGGGTGGGTAAAACCGCAATCGTGGAAGGATTGGCCCAGCGGATCGTGCAGGGCGACGTTCCCGAAAACCTGAAATCGAAGACCATCGTGTCGCTCGATATGGGTTTGCTGATTGCGGGTGCGAAATACAAAGGTGAATTTGAAGAAAGGCTGAAAGCGGTTATCAAAGAGGTAACCGACTCGGAAGGAGAGATTGTACTTTTCATTGACGAGATCCACACGTTGATCGGCGCGGGTGGCGGTGGCGAAAGCGCAATGGACGCTGCCAACTTGCTAAAACCCGCATTGGCACGTGGCGAACTGCACGCGATCGGTGCTACCACGCTGAAAGAATATCAGAAATATGTCGAGAAAGACAAGGCTTTGGAACGTCGTTTCCAGGCTGTGATGGTGGATGAACCTAATATTTCCGACGCAATCAGCATTCTGCGGGGTATTAAGGAAAAATACGAATTGCACCACGGTGTCCGCATCCAGGACGATGCTGTAATCGCTGCCGTGGAGCTTTCGAACCGCTACATCAGCGACCGGTTCCTGCCCGATAAGGCGATTGACTTAATGGACGAAGCCGCTTCCAAGCTCCGCCTGGAAATGGACAGCGTTCCCGAAGAACTCGACGAACTGAACCGCCGCATTATGCAGCTCGAAATCGAGCGCGAGGCGATCCGCCGTGAAAACAACAAGGACAAGGAGACTGTCCTGAACAAAGAAATTGCCGACCTCAGCGAACAACGTAATGCCCTGAAAGCCCAATGGGAAAATGAAAAGGGTAAAGTCAATGAAGTACGCGCGCTGAAAGAACAAAGCGAGCAGCTCCGCCTCGAAGCGGAGCAGGCCGAGCGTTCGGGCGATTTCGGTAAGGTAGCCGAGATCCGCTATGGCCGCATTCCCGAGGTTCAGGCCAAATTGGAAGAGCTTCAAAAATCGGAGCATGCGGAAAGCCTGATGCAGGAAGAAATTACGCCGGAAGACATTGCCGAAGTAGTGGCTAAATGGACCGGTATACCTGTCAGCAAAATGCTGCAAAGCGACCGCGAGAAGCTGCTGCAACTCGAAGAGCATTTGCACCAGCGTGTAGCAGGCCAGAATGAGGCCATTGAAGTGGTATCCGATGCCGTACGCCGCAGCCGCGCAGGTTTGCAGGATGCGAAACGGCCGATCGGCAGCTTCCTCTTCCTCGGCCCGACGGGGGTAGGTAAAACCGAGCTCGCAAAAACGCTGGCTGAGTATCTCTTCAACGACGAGAATGCCATGGTGCGGATCGATATGAGCGAGTACCAGGAACGCCACGCCGTAAGCCGCCTCGTGGGCGCGCCTCCGGGATACGTGGGTTACGACGAAGGAGGCCAGCTCACCGAAGCCGTGCGACGCAAACCTTACAGCGTGATCCTGCTCGATGAGATCGAAAAGGCACACCCGGATGTGTGGAATATCCTGCTGCAAGTGCTCGACGAAGGCCGTTTGACCGATAACAAAGGTCGTGTGGCGAATTTCAAAAACACGATCATTATCATGACGTCCAACATCGGCAGCCACATCATCCAGGAGAAATTCGCGGAAGACGAAGGCTGGAACCACACACTAATCATCGAAGAAGCCAAACAGGCGGTGCTCGATCTGCTGAAAGCGTCGGTAAGGCCGGAATTCCTGAACCGTATCGACGAGATTGTACTGTTCGAACCATTGACGCTGAAAAACATCCGCAAAATTGTGGATATCCAGTTCAAAGGCATTCAGCACATGCTGAAAGAGCAGGGAATCACGCTCGATGCGACTGATGAAGCGTTAACCAAGCTCGGTGAAGACGGTTTCGACCCGGCATTCGGTGCGCGTCCGTTGAAAAGGGTACTTCAAAGAAGAATCCTGAATGAATTATCGAAAGGTATCCTGAGCGGACAAGTTGCGAAAGACTCGGTGATCATGATGGAGCTCGATTCGAAAGGTGAACTCGTCTTCGAAAACGTCGGAGGCGTAGAGATATAATCACAGAATAATGCTAATACAGGGAGCGGCAGCAATGCCGCTCTTTTTGTTTTCCCCAAATCGGGATTTGCCACAGGCTCCATTCCCACGTTGTGGAAGGTCCGCACCGCCCCGCTGCCGCGTGCTCGACCCAAAAACAGATCGCTTTTTTGGCATAGTTTTTGTACAATTATTTATTCTTATAATCTAACCTTTTAATCCACACCTAAATCCATGGAACAATCACTGAATTCAATTAAAGTCGCGATACTGGTTGCCGATGGATTTGAGCAGGTTGAAATGACCTGCCCCAGAAAAGTCCTAAACCAACGTGGCGCGACCACCCACGTGATTTCGCCCAGCAAGGACATTGTGAAAGGATGGAGCCATCTGGACTGGGGCGAAAACCACCGGGTAGACGTCCCGCTTGAAATGGCACGTGCCGAATATTACGACGCATTGCTGCTCCCTGGCGGGGTTATGGGGCTCGATGCACTGAGGATCAACCAAAAGGCGGTAGATTTTGTACGCTCGTTCTTTATCGCGGGAAAACCGGTGGCGGCAATCTGCCACGGCCCCCAGATACTGATCGACGCCGACGTGGTGCTGGGCCGCACGCTTACCTCCTACGCAGCCATCCGCCACGACCTCGAAAATGCCGGCGCAATATGGGTGGATCAGGAAGTGGTGACCAACAACGGGCTCGTCACAAGCCGCACAACGGACGACCTTTCGGCATTCGTGAGCATGATGATCAGGGAGTTCAATATGGAATTCCACCATTAAATGCATTAATCACTGATTCAAACGCTTAGCCAGGGCATCCCGCAACGGATGCTCTTTTTGTTTCCATTTAAGGCCAAAATTTTGGTATTTGCTCTTTCATTACCTGGTTTTCGCATGACACTCATTTCGCTTCAAAACGTCTCCGTCCGCAAATACGAATCAACGGTCCTTTCTGAAATCAACTGGAATATTGAACAAGGGAAAAACTGGGCGATCATTGGCCCGAACGGCTCCGGCAAGTCGGTGCTGCTGGAAGTGATCGCGGGAAAATGGCCTGTGCTCACCGGCAAAATCGCTTACGACTGGACCACACCCGTTCGTGAGCATGTCGAACTTGCCTCCAACGACTATTCGTTCAACCGCATTGTAAGTGCCGGCGCCGAGTATTACCAGCAACGCTTTCACGCGTACGAGTCCGAGCGAGCGCCCAGTGTACGTGCGATCCTGACCGACCAATTGAAACCGGTAGGCACCGTCGACGACAAATCGGTAACATTAGCACCTTCCAAAGTGAGTGATGAAGAACTGGCACGCGTGGCCGGCCTGCTATCCATTACCCATTTGCTCGACCACCCGTTTGTGACGCTTTCCAATGGTGAAACCAGGCGGATGCTTTTGGCCAAATCCCTTTTGAAAAAGCCGAAAGTACTCATGCTCGATAATGCATTCAGCGGCCTCGACGTGCATTCACGCGAAGTGCTCCGCAATGCATTGACCGAACTGACCAGGCAAGGGGTAACCATTATCATGGCCACTACGGCTACGGAAATCCCTCCTTGCATTACCGATGTACTCGAACTCGAAGCCGGGAAGATTGAAGCGCAAAAACCCGTGGCGCAATTTCGCTCCGCAGCTACCCATACCCATCACTTTCCACAGCCCGATCCGCAAAAACTGGCGCATTTCGGCCATCCCGAATTCACCGGCTTTCAGCACGCGCTCGATTTGAGGAACATTCGAGTCAAATACGGCGAAGATCAGATTCTCGACGGCGTAAGTTGGAAAATCGCCAGGGGAGAAAAATGGGCATTATCCGGCCCGAATGGCTCCGGTAAATCTACTTTGCTAAGCATTATCACGGCCGATAACCCGCAGCGCTTTGCGAACGATTATGATTTATTTGATCAAAAACGCGGCGGCGCAGGCGCTTCCATATGGGATATCAAGCAAAAAATCGGGCACGTTTCGCCGGAACTGCATTTGTATTTCCCCAGAAATACCACCGTTTTCAAAACCATCGCATCCGGCTTTTTCGACGCGACAGGCGTTTTCTTCAAGAAACTCACTGAAACACAAATCGAGCGCGTGCACGAAGTGGCCGAACTCCTGCATGTGCATGAACTGATCGAAAAGGATTTTTCACAGCTCTCCAAAGGGCAGCAAAGAATGGTACTTCTTGCCCGGGCATTGGTTAAAAATCCGCCGCTGCTGATCCTCGACGAACCCTGCCAGGGATTGGATTCCGATGCAATCGACTATTTCAAGTCGGTTGTGAACGCCATTTGCGATACCGATCAGCGGACACTGATTTATGTCTCGCATTATCCGAATGAGATCCCGAGCTGTGTGAAGCATTATTTGAGACTGGAAAAGGGTAAAGTGGTCGAATCCCGCTAGCGGTTCCAACTTTTTACGGGAAACAGCCATCCTATTTTTCCTGTACTAACCAAATCACCAGCTATGACCAGAAAAGTATTCGTTTACATTGCAGCCAGCCTCGACGGCTACATTGCCAAACACGACGATGACCTGACCTTCCTCTCCCTCGTTGAACAAGAGGGCGAAGATTACGGCTATGCCGAGTTCATCGACACAATTGACACCGTGATCATCGGCCGCAAAACGTATGACAAAGTGCAGGCCATGGGCATTGAATACCTTCGGGCCGATAAGGAATACCACATCATGACGCGGACCCCGCGTGCGCAGGAAGGCAATGTCCGCTTCCACACCGACGACCTGAAAGCATTCATAGAAGAGCTGAAACAAAAAGAAGGGAAACACATTTTCGTCGATGGCGGCGCCGAAGTGGTCAATCAGCTCATGCAAATGGACCTGATCGATGAATACATCGTTTCATTGATTCCTATTCTGCTCGGCGATGGCATCCGCTTGTTCAAAGATGGTCGGCCTGAACAAAATCTTACATTCGTGAGCAGCAAATCTTTCGAAAAAGGTTTGGTACAACTGCATTACACGCGCAGATAGCGCATTGCATTACCGGACGGGCCGGGCTTTCACCGGCTCGTCCCATTTGCTTCTTACCAAGCCGTTTTTGAGATTCATGACAATGGAAATGGAACTGCTGCCAAAGCCCGGTACATATTGCGCCCGGCCATAACCTACCTCGAATCGCTTAATGCGCAGCCACGCACCGAATGAAAAGCCTGCCAGTGCCCCGCGGTTTGTCAAACGAAGTTCTTGCCTTTTCAAATGGTCATAACCTAATAAAATGCGAAAGTTGGAATGCGCCAAAATCTCCGCTCCGAGCGACAAATGCCTACCCAGCTTTTCTGCAACCCCCACTTTTTTGGGCAGTTTAGTACCATTGATATCGTAAGTGTAAAATAGGTTCGGATCATTGTAAACCATATCGAAGCGGTTTAAATGGTGGGCCGTCAACGACACACGCACCGGCATATATTTAGGCTTGAAGGTTACCCCTACCCGCATATCCAGTGGCAATACCGGCGTCGATGCACCATTGTAATTCTGCTTTAAAAAGCCGAAGTTTTTGGCCACAAAACCGATTGTAAGGTCCTCTTGCGGATGCCGGAATGTGGCGCCCCAGTCGAAGGCCATACCCCAGGTCTGGTAACTTTCGATGGACGCGCCCACGAACTTGGCCGTCGCGCCTAATGTGAATGCGCCTATGGTGTGCCCGTAACCCGCAGAAAGGCCATAATCCGCCGCACGGAACTCCCCTACCACGTTCCCGATGTCGTCGGTTTCCTGCATGGTACCATAGTTCAGGTATTGCAGCCCAACCGCCCAAATCCCGCCCGTTTTGCGGACGCGGTTGGCATAACCCATATTCACAAACTTCGTATCCGCCAGGTAAGGCATCAGGTTCAGTGATACGTTATTGATCTTCGCCGAATCGAGTAATGCGGGGTTTTGGAGAAATAATGCGGGGTCGTTGCCTTGCGCGGTAATGTGATTGGAACCCAATGCAGTACTGCGCGCCTGGGCGGGTAATTGTAGGAAATCCAGACGCGAACGGCCACCCGTCACCTGAGCGAAAGCTGCATTCCACGGCGAGCAGAGCCATGTGATCAGGAAAAGCAAACCACAGCCTGTCGACCTCATAAACGTCCAATAATTTCCCGAATCATTAAAATGCAGCTATATTTATAACCGTTCACCAACAAATGTAACCATATCCCCGCATTACATGGAATCCCGATCAGCCGCTGTTTCAAAAAAAGAACTTTTAGACCAAAAAAATGCTGAGGCTGAGCTGGGCGGCGGTGCAAACAGGATCCAGGCGCAACACGCGAAGGGCAAGCTCACCGCCCGGGAACGCATTTCCATTCTGCTCGACAAAGGTTCTTTCGAAGAAATAGGCCGGTTTGTGATGCACCGCAGCAAGGATTTCGGGCTCGACAAGGAGCATTACCTCGGCGATGGCGTGGTAACCGGTTACGGCAAAGTCAATGGCCGGCTGGTGTACGTATTTGCACAGGATTTCACGGTTTTCGGCGGGTCGCTTTCGGAAACACATGCGGAGAAGATTTGCAAGCTGATGGATCTCGCCATGAAAAACGGCGCGCCACTCATTGGCCTTAACGACTCGGGTGGTGCCCGCATTCAGGAAGGCGTACTCTCCCTGGCGGGCTATGCCGACATTTTTTATAAAAACACCCTGGCTTCCGGCGTCATACCGCAAATATCGGCCGTAATGGGCCCCTGCGCGGGCGGCGCGGTATACTCCCCCGCAATCACGGATTTTATATTGATGGTTGAAAACACGAGCTACATGTTCGTGACCGGGCCTAATGTGGTTAAAACGGTAACCCACGAAGAAGTAACTTCGGAAGAACTCGGCGGTGCTATGACGCATGCGACGAAATCGGGCGTCACGCATTTTGTGTCTGCCAATGAGGTTGAATGCCTGCAATCGATCAAAAAATTGCTGAGCTACATGCCGCAAAACTGCGAGGACGATGCACCGCGGCAACCTTACACGCCTGGTGACGAGCTCCGACCTGCATTGAACACGCTCATCCCGGAGAATGCCAACCAACCATACGATATGCGGGAAGTTATCACCGAGCTTTCCGATCCTGACGCCTTTTTTGAAGTACATGAAAATTTCGCCGAAAATATCGTCGTAGGCTTTTCGCGCATTGCGGGTAGGAGCATCGGCATTGTGGCCAACCAGCCTGCCGTGCTCGCGGGCGTGCTCGACATCCATGCGAGTCAGAAAGCGGCGCGTTTTGTGCGTTTTTGTGATTGTTTCAATATTCCATTGCTGGTTTTGGAAGACGTTCCCGGCTTCCTGCCCGGCACCGATCAGGAGTGGAATGCGATCATCAGCAATGGTGCCAAACTGCTCTATGCATTCTGCGAGGCTACCGTGCCGCGCATTACCGTGATCACCCGCAAGGCGTACGGGGGCGCGTACGACGTGATGAACTCCAAGCACATCGGCGCGGACATGAACTTCGCCTGGCCTTCCGCGGAAATCGCGGTAATGGGCGCGAGCGGCGCGGCTGAAATCATTTTCAAACGCGAGATCGCACAAGCAGAAGATCCGGCGGAGAAATTGAAGGAGAAAATCGACGATTATACCCACAAATTCGCGAACCCCTACCGCGCCGCGCACCGCGGTTATATCGACGAGGTGATCTACCCCGACCAGACACGCGCCAAGCTGATCCGCGCCTTCGAAATGCTCGAAAACAAGGTGGATGTACTGCCGAAAAAGAAGCATGGCAATATTCCGTTGTAACGAGCACGCAGCGCGTATTGCCCTTTTTTGTTGATTTTTTAGTCTATTCCGCAGCCTTACTGTATTAATATCAGGTAATGCCAGGCAATGCTTTGGCACATTCCTGATATTGTCCTAATTTCACAAGCACTAAACAATCTCAATTACTTCCTAAAAGAACCTTAACGAATGAAAGAAGAGAAAGGACTTTCCGCGTCCTCACGCAGGAGCTTTATCAAAGGCTCACTGGCGACGCTGGCAACGTTTTCGATCGTTCCCCGCCATGTGCTGGGAAAGGGTTACCTCGCCCCGAGCGACACGCTCACCAAAGCCATCGTCGGCACCGGCTCCATGGGCCGCGGCCATATCCCTTACGCAGGTACCAAAGTGGTTGCATTGTGTGATGTGGACAAACGGCACCTCGACATCGCGGTCAATATGGTCGATAAGGGCGTCAAAACCTTCTCCGATTACCGCGAGCTGATCCAGCTTCCCGAAGTCGACATCGTGCACGTGGCAACTCCGCCGCATTGGCACGGCATTATCGCCGCCGACGCTGCCCGCGCGGGTAAGGATGTGTGGTGCGAGAAACCGATGACACGTACCATCGGCGAAGGCAAGCGCTTGGTGGAGGCCGTGCAGCAGCATGGACGTGTGTTCCGTCTCAATACCTGGTTCCGGTTTGAAAGCAATTTCTACGGAATGAACACCACCGTAAAACCTATTAAAAAGCTCGTTCAGAGCGGACTGCTCGGATGGCCATTGAAAGTGACCGTGAGCAAGCATACCGGCTTCGACTGGAAGTTTTATTGGGTTGGTAAAACAAACAATGCCCCTCAACCGGTACCGGCCGAGCTCGACTACGATATGTGGCTCGGACCAGCGCCTTACAAACCATACAGCGAGCACCGCGTACACCAGACTTTCCGCGGCTATTGGGATTACGATGGCGGCGGCCTGGGCGATATGGGCCAGCATTACATCGACCCGATCCAATATTTCCTCGGCAAGGACGATACGAGCCCTGTAAGCGTGGAGGTGGATGCGCCTCAGCAGCATACCGAGGCCGTAGGCACCTGGCGCCGCATTACTTATACCTATGCCGATGGCTGCCAGATCGTACTCGACGGCGAGGCCAAGGACGATAAAGTAGCGTATATCGAAGGCCCGAAAGGCAAATTGTACCAAAATTTCAAATCGGATATTCCGGACCTGGAAAAGAAACTCGCCGCATTCCCCGACCCTGAGCCACAGGTTACCGACTTCGTGGACGCCGTGAAGAACCGCAAAAAATTCGCATTGAACGAAGAGAACGGTCACCGCTCTTGTACGATCGTGAACATGGGCCTGATTGCATTGCGCCTGGGCCGCTCATTGAAATTCGATCCGGACAAGCAGGAATTTATCGACGACGAAGGCGCAAACAGGCTCATTAACCAGCCCATGCGCGCTCCCTGGACCATTTAAGAACCTAAAAGCTACACTGACAAGCCTTCCGCGCTTGCAGCACCGGCATATCCGATGAAAAAAAGACTTTACCCTATTATGGCCCTCTGCCTGGCATCCTCGCAGCTGATGGCCCAATCCGACAACTCGCTCGACGCCAAAGTGAAGGCGGTGTTGGCAAAGCTCCCTTCACAGAATGAGGCTGCGTTGAAGAAAAACATGGATGAACTCGCCCAGCTCGGCAAACCCGGCCTGGTGCAGATCGCCTCCATGCTGACGCCGCTCGGCAAAGGGGACAATACCAAAATCCAGTATGCATTGGGTGGTTTCACCTATTATGCTTCCCAAGCAGGCAAAGAGGCCCTGCGCAAAGACGCTGCGGAAGCCTATGGCGAAGCATTGTCGAAGGTAAGCGATCCGGACAGCAAAAACTTCCTCATTTACCAGCTTCAAACGGTTGGAAAGGATGAGTCGGTAGATGTTTTGAAAGGGTATCTTAAAGACGAAAGACTTTCGCAACCTGCCGCACGGACATTGGCACGCATCGGCTCGCCAGCTGCGGGTGCCGCGTTACTGCAAGCATTGGGTAATGCCAGCGGAAGCGCACAGCTCGCGATTACTGAGGCATTGGGCGGCACGCATTACAAAGAAGCAGCCACCACGATTGAAAAAACGGCCACCAGCTCCGAGCGTAACCTCCGCAAGGTCAGCCTTTACGCGCTTTCGGAAATTGGCTCACCTTCTTCTGAAAGTATCCTCGCAGGGGCCGCTCAGAAGGCTGCTTACGGCTACGATGAAGCCGACGCAACTGCTGTTTACCTCAAATACCTCGCAAATCTGGCAGCCAATGGCAATGCCGCCTCTGCTGAAAAGGCAACGCTCGCATTGATCAAGGCTACACCTGATGTGAAGCAGTCGGCAACACGCTCTTCTGCATTGAAGATCTATTCGGATATCAAAAAGCGGGAATCCGTACCCGTGCTCGTAAGCGCATTGCAGAGCACCGACGCGCAATACCGCGCTGCTGCATTGAAACTGGGCCAGAAATACCTGATGGCCGATGGCACTACCCCGTGGCTGAATGCATACAAAAAGGCTAACCCTACCGTCCAGGCCGAGATTATCACCATGCTGGGCCGCGCAGAGTCGAAAGACGCGTTGCCGGTAGTTTTGAAAGCCCTGGCTTCCAAGGATGGCAGAGTAAAAACGGCTGCGGTTTGGGCCGCGGGGAGAATCGGACAGGAAAGCAGCGTCGCCAAACTGATTCCGGTTTTGAAAACCGCCAATGCAGATGAAATCGCGGCAGTGAAAAGCAGCTTGCTGACGATCAAAGGTACCTCGCTCGTGGATCAGGTGGCAACTGCTATCCCTACTCTTCCTGCTGCTTCGCAGTCGGCATTGATCGACGTATTAGCTGCACGAGGAGCGAGCTCTAAGCTTCCGGTTGTTTCCGCGCAGTTGAAAAATACGAATCCCGAAGTCCGGAAATCAGCTTTCAGTGCATTGAAATCGCTGGCTACGGGTAACGATTTACCTCAACTCTATACCCTGCTTAACACGGTTTCCAATGCTGACGAAATTGCGGCTACGCAGAGCGCGGTGAATGTGGCGATTAAGGAAAGCGGTGATGTGAACAGCCAGACAGACGCTGTTTTGAAACAAATACAAGCTGCCCCTGCTGATAAACAAGGCAATTACCTTGCGGTTCTGGCTGGTATCGGTGGTAAAAAAGCGCTCAAATCGGTGGTGGAAGCCTACGGAAACGGAGATGCGGCAAAGAAAAAATCGGCCATTGCAGCCCTTTCGGCATGGTCCGATGCGAGCGCGGCCGGAGAGTTGCTGGCGATCGCACGCAACACCAGTGACTCAGACGATTTCAATGCCGCATTGACGGGTTATGTAGCCGCGACAGCGAAATCCGGCAAAACGGCCGCCAACAAGGTGATTATGCTCCGTGAAGCGTTGGCGATCGCTAAAACCGATGCGCAGAAAGAGGCGATTATCAAGGAACTGGGAAGAAACAGAACTTTCAATTCGCTGATACTGGCGGGAAAATACCTGGATAACGCAGGCACACAGCAGGCTGCGGCGCAGGCGGTAATGAACATCGCATTGGCTAACAAAAACCTGTACAGCGCTGAAATCCGGGAGCTTCTGACCAAAGCCGGACCGATTTTGAAAGGACAGGACGCTGACTACCAACGCGAATCGATCCGCAAGCATTTGGCGGAGTTGCCGGCTGGTGAAGGTTTTGTGTCGCTATTCAATGGCAAAGACCTCTCCGGTTGGAAGGGTTTGGTACAAAACCCAATCGCACGCCGTAAAATGAGCGCCGACACGCTGGCTTTCAAACAGAAAAAAGCGGATGAGGCTGCATTCAAAGATTGGTTTGCCAAAGATGGCGAACTCGTGTTCTCCGGCCATGGTGATAACCTTTGCACTGTGAAGCAATACGGTGATTTCGAAATGTACGTCGACTGGAAAATCCAGAAAGACGGTGATGCGGGCATTTATCTTAGAGGTACGCCGCAGGTGCAGATCTGGGACACCTCCCGTGTAAGCGTAGGCGCGCAGGTGGGCTCGGGAGGGCTTTATAACAACCAGAAAAACCCGAGCAAGCCTTCGAAAGTAGCCGACAATGCGATTGGCGAATGGAATACATTCCATATCACGATGATCGGTGATCGTGTTTCGGTGGACCTGAATGGTGAAAATGTGGTGGATAATGTGGTGTTGGAAAACTATTGGGACCGCAACTTGCCGATCTTCGCGAAAGAGCAGCTCGAATTGCAAGCGCACGGCAACGAGATCCACTACCGCGACATTTACGTTCGTGAAATCCCGCGTCCGGAATTTACATTACCGGAAGCAGAGCAGAAGGAAGATTTCAAAGTCCTCTTCGATGGTACCAATATGTTTGAATGGGTGGGCAACAAAACCGACTACTTCATCCAGAACGGCGAGCTGGTTGTTGATCCTAAAAAGGGCGGCAAAGGCAACCTGTATACCAAGGACGAGTACAGCGACTTCGATTTCCGTTTCGAATTCCAGCTTACGCCGGGTGCAAACAACGGCCTGGGCATCCGCACGCCAATGGAAGGCGACGCGGCTTACGTGGGAACAGAAATTCAGATCCTGGACAACGACGCGGATATTTACAAGGATTTGCACGAGTACCAGTACCACGGCTCCGCCTATGGCATTATTCCTGCCAAAAGAGGTTATCTGAAACCCGTTGGCGAATGGAATTACGAAGAGGTACGGGTGCAGGGCTCGAAAATTAAGGTAACACTCAACGGCACCGTGATCCTGGATGGCGATCTCGCAGAAGCCAGCAAAAACGGCACCGCCGACCATAAGGACCACCCGGGACTGAAAAGGACCAGCGGCCACCTCGGGTTCCTCGGCCACGGTTCCGAGCTCAAATTCAGGAACATCCGCATCAAGGACCTAAGCAAAGTCGCTCCCGAACCTGTTGAGACCGGAAAGAAAAAGAATAAGAAGAAAAAGTGATTTTGAAGATGCCTCGCTATTTGCGGGGCATTTTTATTTTCGTAGATTTAGTATAAAATTATACTTGATTTAGTAGATATTTAAATCACGATGAAAAAGCACACACCCAAGCCTTACCCCGAGCCTGATGACGCTCCGGGCGCCACTTTTAATGAGCCTTACGTCGCCTACCACGGTGCGCAGCACCCTGGCATCATCTTCAAAACTTCCCTTCAAAAGCCTGAAAGCCAGATGACGAGTTTTCAGAAAATCGATATGATCCGGAAAGGGATCAGCAAAAATGATTTTGAGCGGTTTAAAGACAAGGCAGGCCTGGATTATGATCAACTGGCCAATGCATTGTTGGTCGCGCGGGCGACACTGATCAACAAAAAGGGGGATGAGAAGTTTAACCAATCCCTGAGTGAGCGGATCGTGAGCCTTGCGGATATTTATTCCTATGGCTACGAGGTGTTCGAGGATGTGGAGCGCTTCAACCACTGGGTTTTCAGGCCTAATCAGGCATTAGGCGGTCAGCGGCCCTTTGATTTTATGGACAATCAGTTTGGCCGCGAGGAAGTCAAAAATCTGATTGGCCGGATCGATTACGGGGTTTATTCTTAATGCCGTAGCTGATGGTCGTTTACAGAGTCGGGCGCACACGATACGCCCGCGACCTCGATGGCGAGGGAGCACGCCTGCATGGCGGTCGCTGGAATCATCCGCTTACGCCTTGCATTTATACTTCGGAAAGCCGTGCGCTGGCTTTGCTGGAGTACACCGCCAATGTGAATATCGACGACATTCCGAGGGCACTGAGCATTACCGCATTTGAAATAGATCCTACCTACATTTTAGACTTGCCTGCAAGCGCCTTGCCGGGTGACTGGAAAGATGCGCCTGCACCAGCCTCGACCAAAGATTTTGGCACTGCATTGCTCCGGAAAGCCGACTACGGGATCATCAAAATCCCTTCGGCAATCATCGACGACGAATTTAATTACCTGCTCAATCCGCTGTTTCATAAAGCCAAGGCGTATGCGATTGGGTCGGTCAGGGATTTTATTTATGACGTCAGACTCAAATTATAGAAAAAAATTAAAAAATGTCCCCTTGGATCACTTTGGGCAATTTTATTTAGCTTTGATATAATAATCAGAAAATCAAGACCAAGAAAAGTAAATAAGCCGGCTTTGGCTCTTGAGTGGATAAAGTAAAATATATTTATTACATCTAAAATCAATAAAATCAAGGCGTTTCATGGACATTTTTGTTGGTAGTCTTTCTTTTAAGTTAAAGGAAAGCGAGCTGCGTGAAGCTTTCGAAAAGTACGGTAAAGTGAGCTCAGCGAAAATTATCATTGACAAAATTACGCGTCAAAGCAAAGGGTTCGGGTTTGTTGAAATGCCCGATGAAACAGAAGCGAGAACTGCCATCAATGCGTTGAATGGGGCGGATATGTATGGCAGACCTCTGGTGGTGAACGAATCCCAGAAGAGAGAACCCAGAAGCGACGGCGGCGGTACTTCACGCCCTGATACGCGCAGCCGGGAAGGCTTTAACCGGCCACGACCGGCGGGAAATGACGGTCCAGGCAACAGAACGCCCTATACTCAAGATAGAAATACAGGAAGGGATTATACCCGGCAAGAACCATCTCTTGACGACGACGATCAGGACGATGACGATGCGCCCAGCGCACCGGCAAGGCCTGCCGAACGCAGCTTTGGCGACCGGGGCTTCTCGGGAGGGGGTAACAACTTCCGCCAGCCCGATAAACAACGCGACAAGGGGCACTACGACCGCGGACATGACCATAACCGCCATCAGGGAGGCAGACCCAAAATGGAAGATCGTTACAGCAGCAAAAAAGGCGGAGGCGGTTCGAAAGACTACGGTCGCCGGTTTGGTGGCGACGACGATTGGGATTGAGATATCACATTGAAAAAAGAGCCTGCAAGTTTCGCTTGCAGGCTCTTTTTATTTCCTGAATATGAAATAAACCGCCAGGACGAGGAATAGGAACCCGACGAAGTGGTTCCACCGGAAGGTCTCCGTTTTGAAAAAGACCAGGGTGAAAACCATGAAAATGACCAAGGTGATCACCTCTTGTATCACTTTCAGCTCTACCAGAGAAAACGGGCCGCCATTCTCCTTGAAGCCGATCCTGTTGGCAGGTACCTGAAAACAATATTCAAACAGGGCTATTCCCCAACTGATGAGAATAATGGAGAACAGCCCCAGTTTGCTAAACCAGGCCATCTCCTTGAATTTCAAATGTCCGTACCACGCCATCGTCATGAAAGCGTTGGACAATACCAGAAGGCCGATGGTCAGGAATGATTTCATGAAGCAGCTTTAACTTTGTTGTCGCGGAAGAATAACACGAAAAGAACCAATACTACGGCTGCGATACCAGCCGGCACCATCCAGATCGACGTCCAGTTTTTCACATTGTCGACCGTGTACATGTCAGCCACCACACCGGCGATCCACGAACCGATACCCATACCGATACCATAGGTAGCGATGGAGATCAGGCCTTGTGCGGAGGAACGGTATTGCTCGCCCGCTTTGCTGTCGGTGTAAATCTGGCCGGTAACGAAGAAAAAGTCGTAACAAACACCATGCAGCACGATTGCCAGGTAAAGCAGCCATTCGCTGGAAGCATCGCCATAACCGAAGCCAATGAAACGAATGATCCAGGCGATAAGCCCTACTACGAGCATCCATTTCACACCAAAACGTGAAAATGCCAACGGGATCAGCAACATAAATACGACCTCGGAAGCCTGCCCGAGGGACATTTTATTCTCCACGTTGGTCATACCGGAATCCGTCAGTGACGGGTTCGCCATCGCATAATAGAATGACAGCGGAATACAGATCAGCAGCGAAGAGATGAAGAAGATCGCGAAAGAGCGGTCTTTGAACAATTTGAACGCATCCAAACCAAGGATATCCGAGAAAGACGTGTGTGAAGTTGGTTTTGGAGGCGTGTTAGGCAGGAAGAAAGAGTAAACCCCCAGAAATGCCGCGGTATACATCGAGATCTTGAAGATTAGCGCAGTATCACCGATCTTATAGTATCCGACAATGTTCGTTACGGCGATCCAGGCGACTGTTCCCATAACGCGGATCGCTGGAAAATCCTTTTCAGAATCGGTCACCTGCTGCATGGCAATGGATGTCGTGAGCGACATCGCCGGTGCGAAAGTGATGCAATAGGCGAGGATCACCCAGAAGAACGTGTCGGGATCTTTTACCTCCGACAACACATACAGAATGCCCGCGCCCACCAAATTCAGGATTCCCAACACTTTTTGTGCCGCGAAATAACGGTCGGCGATCATCCCCACGAAGAATGGCGCGATGATCATCGCAATGGAGAATGCCGCGTAGGCATTTCCCACCTGGACGCCCGTTGCGCCCAATTCCGTAAACATATACTTGCTCATTTGCCCGTACCATGCGCCCCACACAAAATAGAGCAGGAACATCATGGCCATCAACTGAAAGCGGGTCGAATTTTTCATAAACTAGGTTAGCGGTTGTAGGAGATTGATTGGTATAACATTGAAAATGAATTTACTTTTTGATAAGCTTCTGGAACTCGTTCAGTTTCAGCAATGCTTCGATCGGCGATAAAGTGTTGACATCCACGAGCAGCAGCTTTTCTTTCAACTCGTCGAGCTTCGGGTCTGCCGGCTCGAAAATGCTGAGCTGGAAGTTGTTTTTAGGAATATCCTTCACCCGCTTCTTGTGCTCATGTGCTACGTGGTCCTTTTCCAGGTGCTGCATGATCTCGCTCGCGCGCAACACAATCGGTTGCGGCATACCGGCGATCTGCGCCACGTGGATACCGAAACTGTGCGCACTGCCGCCGGGTTTGAGTTTCCGCAGGAACACCACCTTGTTGTCCACTTCCTTTACAGCCACATTGAAGTTTTTGATGCGCGGAAAATCTTCCGCAAGCTGATTTAGTTCGTGGTAGTGCGTTGCGAAAAGCGTTTTGGGCCTGCAATTCGACTGGCTATGGAGGTATTCGGTAATGGCCCAGGCAATGGAAACGCCATCATAGGTGCTCGTTCCCCGGCCAATCTCGTCCATCAGCACGAGGCTTTTGCTGCTCAGGTTATTGAGGATGCTGGCCGTTTCGGTCATTTCGACCATGAAGGTACTTTCTCCTTTGCTCAGGTTATCGCTCGCTCCTACCCTGGTGAAAACCTTGTCGACCAGGCCGATTGTCGCCGATTTGGCCGGGACGAAGCTACCCATTTGCGCCATTAGCACGATCAATGCCGTTTGCCGAAGCAATGCCGACTTACCGGCCATGTTCGGACCCGTGATAATGATAATCTGCTGGCTGGCATCGTCGAGGTAAACGTCGTTTGGCACGTAACTTTCGCCCACGGGCAATTGCTGCTCGATCACCGGGTGACGCCCCTCCTTGATATCCAGCTCGTTGCCTTCACTGATCACCGGTTGCACGTATTTGTTCTTCCGGGCAGCCAATGCAAACGAGCTCAGCACATCCAGCGCTGATACTACCTGCGCATTTTGCTGAATAGCGGCCACATATTCCGAAGCCGTTTGAACAATTTCACTGAATATCCTGAATTCGATCGCCGAAATGCGGTCCTCCGCATTCATGATTTTTTCTTCGTATTCTTTGAGTTCGGGGGTAATGTACCGCTCCGCATTCACGAGCGTCTGTTTCCTGATCCAATCCGAAGGAACCTTGCTCTGATGTGCGTGGGTAACTTCGAGGTAGTAACCAAAAACCTTATTATAGGCTATTTTCAGTGAACCGATGCCCGTCCGTTCGATCTCGCGGTTTTGGAGTTTGATCAGGTAGTCCTTGCCCTCGTAAGAAATAGCGTGCAACTCGTCCAGTTCACTGTCTACGCCGCTTTGGATCATCCGTCCCTGGTTGGAGAGTACGGGAGCATCATCGCGGAGTTCGCGCTCGATTTTATCAACCAATGTACCGCAAGCATCCAGCTGCGCCGCGAATTTATCCAGCATTCCGCCCGTCAGTAGTTCCTTTACGGGGGCAATTTGTTTCAATGATTTTTTAAGCTGAACCAATTCCCTTGGATTGATACGCCGCACTGCCACTTTGGAAATCAGGCGTTCCAGATCACCGATTTGCTTGAAATACCCGACCAGTGATTCGTGGAGCTCCTCGTGTGCGAGGAAATGCGCCACCGCGCTCAGGCGCTCCTCTACGGGCGCCTTGTCTTTTAACGGCAATACCATCCATTTCCGCAGCTGCCTTGCGCCCATTGGCGTAACCGTGTGGTCGAGAATGTCGATCAGCGGCACGCCACCTTCCTGCTGGGCGTACACGAGTTCCAGGTTACGAACGGTGAAACGATCCAGCCATACATATTTCTCCTCTTCCAACCGCGTAATGCGGCTGATATGCGCAACTTCCTTGTGCTCGGTTTCACGCAGGTAATGCAAAATTACCCCCGCGGCGATGATGCCCAGCGGGAGCGATTCAATGCCGTAACCTTTTAGGGTTGTGGTCTGAAAATGCCCTGTAAGTTGCTCATAGCCGTAATCATAGCCAAAGCACCAGTCTTCCAGGTGAAAAGTATGGTATTTCCCTCCAAAGAGTTCGTTGAATTCCTGCTTGTGCTTTTTGCAATACAGTACCTCAGCCGGGCCGAAGCCTTGCAACATTTTATCCACGTACGCCGCATTACCCTGCGATGCCATGAATTCGCCCGTCGAAATATCCAGAAAAGCGATCCCGTAAAGGCCGTCGCTACCGACGTGTATCGCCGCCAGGTAATTGTTTTTACGGATATCGAGCACATTGTCGTTGAACGACACGCCGGGCGTAACCAGCTCCGTTACCCCGCGTTTTACAATACCTTTCGCGGCCGCCGGGTCTTCGAGCTGATCGCAAATCGCCACGCGCTCGCCTGCACGAACGAGTTTGGGCAGGTAGTTGTCCAGTGAATGGTGTGGAAAACCCGCAAGCTCCTCATGTGCACCGCCATTATTCCGGCGCGTGAGCACGATGCCCAGGATTTTGGAAGCCCTTACCGCATCCTCTCCGAAAGTCTCGTAAAAGTCACCAACCCGGAAAAGCAGCAATGCTCCGGGGTATTTGGCTTTAATCTGATTGTATTGTTTATTAAGCGGAGTTTCTTTGTGTGCCTTTGCCAATTATCAGCCTAATTTTAAGAACAAGGATTTGTACAAAATTAAGCCTTCTCTCCGGTTTGGCAAGTCAGGGCAAATGATTTATCCCCTCGTCAAAAGGTCCTTTCATAAAAAAGTTTAGCCTCTTTCGGTGTAACTTCCCATACGTCCCCTGGTTTAGGAGGATTTATTTTTTTATCCGCCAATGAAATTTTTCCGATAGACCAGCGCACCAGCCTGAGCGTCGGAAAACCGACTGCCGCCGTCATTCGACGTACCTGCCGGTTCTTGCCCTCATGCAATGTAACCGATAGCCAGGAAGTAGGGATATTCTTCCGGAAACGGATCGGCGGATTCCGTTCCGGGAGCTCCGGTTCCGCTATTTTCGAGATCTCGGCAGGCAGTGTTTTGTATTGTTTCCCATTAATGGAAATGTTCACACCGCTGGAAAGCTGCCTGCAAGCCTCGTCCGTCACCTCGCCTTCCACCTGCACGTAATACGTACGCGTGTGTCTGTTGCGCGGTTCGAGCAGTTTTGTTTTAAGGAAATTATCATTGGTCAGCAACAAAAGCCCCTCGCTATCGGCGTCGAGGCGGCCAACCGGGTAAATGTCTTTGGCAAATGTAAAATCGAGATCGGCCAGTGTTTGGTGATCGCCTTCGCGGGAGAACTGCGAGAGCATTCCGAAAGGTTTGTAGATGAGGTAGTATTGGAACAAAATGGAGAATATTAGTGAACAAAAAATAGCTATTCCAGAAATTCGGTAAGGTCAATTGAAAAGCCTGGAAGAATTTCCTCGTCAGAAAGAATTTCATTGATTTGCTTGATTTCGACAGTTCCATCGATGCGAAAAACATGAACCTTTTCATCGAAACTGTCAATTAGCCAGCCCAGTTGGGCTCCGTTTGCAATGTATTCTTTCATTTTGTCCACTAAATATTGCAAACCGTCAGATATGGAACGGATTTCAATAACGAAATCCGGACAAATCGGGGCAAATTTCTGCTTTTCCTCTTTAGAAAGAGCATTCCACCTTTCCCTCCTGATCCACGACACATCCGGCGATCTAACGGAACCATCCGGCAACTTAAAACCAGAAGATGATTCAAAGACTTTTCCTAGACCCGCCTGTTTATTCCAAACATTTAAAGCAGTAATTACATCTGCATTAAACCCTCCCCCGATTGATCCAGTTGGTGACATAACTATAATATTTCCATGCGAGTCCCTTTCGAACTCCAGTGTGTCGTTTATTTGGCAGAACTCAAAGAATTCTTCATCACTCATCGGGCTAACCATTCTTAAAGTCACCTGCATTTCCGCATCCATAGGTCATTGAGTTTTTTCGCTTCTACCAAAAATAAACAATTATCACCGGCATTAAAACATACATTTACCCCTATACCCTACTGAATTTCCAACCACACCGGGCAGTGGTCCGAATGGACAGCGTCGTTGTACTGGCGGGCGGCGATGATGCGGTCTTTGATCGTATCGGCTACGGAAATGTAATCGATACGCCAGCCTTTGTTATTGCCGCGGGCGCCGGCGCGGTAGGTCCACCAGGAGTATTGGCGCAATGTCGGGTTCATGAAACGGAAGGCGTCGGTGTAGCCATTCGCAAACCATTCGGTCATCCAGGCGCGCTCTTCGGGAAGGAAGCCGGACGATTTCTGGTTCCTTACCGGGTCGTGGATATCAATTTCAGTATGCGCGATGTTATAGTCGCCGCAGATGATCAGGTTCGGACGTTCTTTTCTCAATTCATTTACCCAAACAAAAAAGTCGGCAAGGAAGCGCATTTTCACGCTCTGGCGCACATCGCCGCTGGTACCCGAGGGGAAATAGCAGTTCAGCACAGTGATATCGCCGAAATCAGCTCTTAACACACGTCCTTCCGAATCGTAGGCCGGAATACCGCATCCTTCCACTACATGGTCCGGCTTGATTTTGGAAAATATCGCGACCCCGCTATAACCCTTTTTCTCGGCTGCATGCCAGCCCGCCAGTTCATAACCCAGCTCCCGGAAGCCCGAAAGGTCGACGACATCGGGGGTCGCCTTCACTTCCTGGAAACAAAGAACATCGGCCGGCGTGGTTTGAAGCCAGTCGAGCAGGCCGTTTTTTAATGCGGCGCGAATGCCGTTCAGATTGTAGGTAAGTATTTGCATAAATGAGGGGCAGGCGTTGGCAGGCCTAGTAAAATAGTACTTGCTTTCCGGTAGCGGCCGATTCCCATTTTCCGGATTCGCCGCGCGACATGATCCACGCACGGTATTTTCCCTCGGGAAGCTTTGCCTTGTAAAGCGAGTACTGGTAATTGTTGCTGTAATATGAGGCTTTTTGTAAAAAATCGGAAACCGTATTGGGTTCCGGAACCGCGGGGAGCACGATCGTATGCTGCTCCGATTCCAGGACAATGTAAAAGGCTTCCTTTTGCACTTTCTCCGGCGTCACAAAAAATTTGAAATACTTCACCGAATGATTGCTTTCGCCGTTTCTGTACTGAGACTGCGCGTCAAATCTCCCAGCGAATGGGTTTCCTGACTTCGTCTGGCGAATCAGATCTTCCTGCGCAGGCATATCATAAAACTGGTAAAAATCCGTAATTCCGTCCGATTCAAGGCTGATGATCAGATCGCGCATACGCGTGGGGTGGTTCCAGAACGGGATGTCGGTAAACAAGTCCCCGATCGTCAGGAATGTTTTGTAGTTTTTCCAAAAGTAGCTGTCGATCACCAGGTCGTCGTGCAGCTTTCGTATTGATACAATGGAGGTAAAATAGCTCACGAAATTCAACCCTACAAAAAACAGCATCGCAACAATGGCAGCCAGTTTTTTCCAGGATTTGAAATTTTTCAAAACAATAACCACACACACATAGCAGGCCGCGACCAGCACGATCCCGAATATCATGTACCGTCGCGAAAACACGGTGCCGCCGTACATCACGTAGTTGTTGATCGGCCGACTGATGACGAACATCGCACCCGTACCCATGATAAACATCATTGTGCCCAGCAGGAACCAGTCCGACCAGGTGGGCTTGCGTGCAAGCAGTATCCGTAATGCCCAGGCCGCGAAAATGAATGTGATACCGGCCCCCAGCACGACACAAGCGATCATGTCTTTATGAAACACCGGCACGAGCGGATGCCGGACGTCGAGATACAATGCATTTCCCCAGAACGCCATCACGAAGATCGCATTGAAAACCGGGTGATTCCAGACTTTTTCACCCTGGGAGCTGACGAACTGGTAATCGAAAAAGAAATAGAACATGAGTACCGCAATGCTGGCCGCGAGCCACCAAAGCAGGTTTTTGAACCGTTTCTGAAACACCAGTATAATCATTCCCACGATCCAAGCGAGTAGTCCGCTGCCGCTCGTAAAGGTGGTGAGCAATGCAGCAATAAGCCCAATGCGGAAGCCCTTCTCATCGTCACGCGCCAGGCCATAGGCGGTCAGCATCGCAAAGAAGATCAGCGGTGTGTTTTGCAGCGCCGCAATTCCCCAGTAAGCGTTTTCAAAGTAAACCAGATTGAAAAGTATGTAGGGAACGGGAATGAACCAATACCATGAAATTCCCTCCCGTTTCAGGCTCAGGTAAAGTAAATACCCTATGCCCAGCATGAAAAGATCCCCGATGATGATTTGCGTTTTGATATTGACCGTGCCGGTGAACACGAACATGATCAACATAACGATTCGCTCGAAGCCAAACCGGTGCTGGTTCACTTGCTCGAAAAGCGCTTTCAGCATTTCCATCACACTTCCTGAATTGCGCAGTTTCTGCACGGTTTCGAGCAGGTTAAAATCGTCGGTGTAAGGGATATTGACGAGGTGTGCATCGAGGAGAATGAAAAAATAGAGAACAGGCAGCAAAATGAGGCCGATACCGGTCCATTGCCGCCAGGACTTTATTTTTTCTACCAAAAACGTAGCTCCAAACAGTAGCAGCAGCACAACAACAAGGCTGTAATACTCAAACAGATGAGGATCTTCGAGAAATAGCTTCAAAACGTAGGTGTTTGGGAACTGAATGCGCCTGCTTACCGGGTTCCGGTCATCATCTGGCTGGTTATTTCTTTTTCAAAAGTAATGTACCCGGGATAATTGACCTGCTTTCCGGCAATATCCAGCGTCGGCCTCACTTTCACAACAAACTTCGATGGCTTGGCATCCGACTTGCCAGTGAGGGCGAGGATCATGTCCACAAACTGATCGCGCGTTTTGTCGTTCGAAAGCAACTGGTACGCATTGGTTTGCAAGCTTACGGGTACACGTGTAGGCGTGGTGCCCGGCATTACTTCTATCAACTGGCTCAGATATCCGTTGAAAATTTCGCTTTCTGTGAGCAGCACTTTGTATTCCAGCTGGTTGATCGCCGCCCGTTTGCGGGTAGGATTGGTGATGTCCACATTCACCCGAAGGTTCAGAGGCACGTCTTTCCGTAACAGTCCCATTGCCAGTCGCGGATACCTGGCCAGATCGAAATCGCTGAAACTCCTGATATTCCTGAACTCGCGGATGTCGATGCCGGCGAGATAAACGCTATCTACCGACGCAATATCATATTTACAATCACCAAAAACCTTCGCTTCCGAAACCTGGCGACTCACGCCGCAACTTGTCATTACAGCCGCAACAAGGACAATTGCAGCCAACCAAATGTGTTTTTTCATTACAATGTATTTTACGCAAGTTAAACAGTAGGTATCAGAACGCATACCCGGGGCGGGGATTATTAGTTTCTGGTGTTATTTTTTTGCGTGCTTTCGAGCCAGCCTCTACATTTGCACACTCTAATTTTCACCCAATCAACACGAACAATGGCCAGCTGGTATTTAGGAAAAATTCGGTATCAAAAAGAAGATGAAGCAGGAAGGTTGAAAACGATCAATGAGACGTACCTCGTGGATGCAGTTTCATACACCGAGTCGGAAGCGAGGCTGTACAAGCAGATCCTCACCGACGCCAGCGATTTCAGCGTGACGGCCATCAGCAGAATGCGCCTCGCCGATCTTTTCTCTTATGAAGAAGGCGAACAGTGGTTTAAAGCAAAGGTCATTTACTTCTCCGTGGATGAAAAAAGCGGCAAGGAGAAAAAAATCGTGAATTATATGCTGGTCAACGCGGAAGGCATCCAGCAAGCCCTCGACCGGATCAACGAAAGCATGCGCAACTTCCTGATCCCTTACGAGGTGACTGACATTACCCTCACGCCGATCCTCGACGTGTTCCCGTACTCGGCAGATGAAGATAAGGAGCCGGAAATTCCTGCCAATATGCGTCCGTTATCCGAGGTAATGGCCGAACGCGCACAGGCGGAGGCACCCGAAGCAGAAACAGCCGAGGCGGCACCAGCCGAAAATGCATAAAATAAAACGGGGCGCTGGAAGGCGCCCCGTTTGCTTAGTCGTTCACTTTCAATACTGTATAACCCTTGGCATTCGCCGTGTAAGGATCCTTGCCAAAGCTTTTCAGTTTCAATACCACATCCTTCGAATTGATCTCCGAAAGCAGCAAATCCGAAGGCAGCAGGTTCATATAATCGAACGAAACGGGTAAGCTAACGGCGCTTTCGACGAACTCCAGGCCGTAGAGTGGATACACGCTGAATGGTGTGTGGATAAGCCAGATTTTCTCCTGACTGCCCGAAGTGGCGTACGTCAGGTCGTACTCGGTGCTCGCCAAGCCAAATTCCTCTCTTTTGTTTTCCGTGGGAACGACGTAGGTTTTGAAATCGTCCTGCTGTTGCTTTTTGGTATCTGCATCAGGCTTGAATTCTTTCACCACTTCATTAATCCTGACTTTCTTCCCGTCCTCATCCGTGCCGCAGAAAATGTATTTCCCGTCGGGGAAACCTATCACGAAGTCAAACGACTTGCCGCCTTGCCCGAAACTTGTCTCTTTTACAAAACACATGGCACCAGTAACCGGATCCAGGTGGATTTTGATCGTTCCGGCAGTCTTATCCGCTTTGTTCTGATAATCGAAAACCAGCGCGTGGCTAAAATAGTACTGACCTTTGTCGGGCTTCCAGAGCGTAATGCGCTGCTTGTCGGCGGGGATCTTTTTCGGGGCCTGTGCCGATGCCGGCAAAACAGCGCCAAGGAGGCACGCCGAGAGGGTGAAGATGGATATGTAGCGTTTCATTTCACAAGTTCTTTAAAATGGATGCAAGCTAGAAAGAGCCTGCTGAAAAACCATACCATCACTGCATTTTCCACGAACATCGTAAATTGCACCGCATTTGACCAATCTACATGAGTCTTTCATTCCAGCAAAAAAACATTACCCTTGCCCCGGGGCGTCGCATTTACTTCGCGTCGGACTTTCACCTCGGAGTACCCACCGCATCCGCAAGCCGTGAGCGCGAAAGGCGCATTGTAAGCTGGCTGGAATCGATCAGGCACGATGCGCAGGTCATCTTTCTCGTAGGCGATATTTTTGATTTCTGGTTTGAATACAACCGGGCGATACCAAAAGGCTTTGTGCGTTTGCTGGGGAAGCTGGCCGAGTTGGCCGACGAAGGAATAGAGCTCGTGATTTTCACAGGCAACCATGATATGTGGATGTCGGGCTATCTCACCGAAGAACTCGGCGCCCCCATTTACCGCAATCCGGTAAGTTTCAACATTACCTCGTCCTCGGGGCAAAAAAAACTCCTCGTTGGTCATGGCGACGGCCTGGGGCCAGGGGACCATACCTACAAGTTTTTGAAGAAAGTATTCGAAAACCGCTTTTTTCAATGGCTCTTTCGCGTCGTGCACCCGGACCTGGGCATGTGGATCGCCTCCGAATGGTCGAAACGCAGCCGGTTAGCCAATGTGAATAAGGGCGAGGAGCGCTTTTTAGGTGCGGATCATGAATGGTTGTTCCAATATTGCCGTGAGGTGGAAGCCACGGCCCCGCACGACTATTACATTTTCGGGCACCGGCACCTGGTGCTGGACATGCACGTGAGCGCCCACTCACGCTACATTAACCTTGGCGAATGGGTTACCCAGCAGCATTATGCCGTATTTGACGGGAATGATTTGCAGTTGAAAAAGTTTGAACCGGCGAACTAGTTTCCGCTCCGCTTTTTGGCAGCTTCCGTTTCGGCAGGGCTTGGTATAATGAAATCCTGCTTCGTGATATTTTCACGCGGGGTTGCATTCAGCTCTTTGCTCCAATCCTTTTGTTTCAGATCCCCGTTTTTGACGGATTTGATAAACTTGGCCCAGGCAAATGGGTTCAGGAAGGGGAAACTCGTCGCAAAGCCTTTGTTCGCCGCGGATTCCCGGCCGAACATCAGCTGGTCCATCGAGTACCGGTAGTTGGTCTGTGCGTTGTTGGGCATTTGGGCGGCAAGGCGGTTGATATAATCCGGATCCGTGCTCTTGGCCAATGCATCCCGCTCCGCCTGATCGGGCAATTTGAGGGCTAGGAAGGCTTTTTTGAATTCTTCTTCGGTTGAATAAGGGTAAATCGTAACACCTGAAAGTGTTACCACGTCCTCACGCAGCGCCACAATCGCCGAATAGATATCCGAGTTGTAGCCTCTTGGAACGATGTGAAATTGCTTTTTATACCCCACATAACTGAACACGATGCTATCGCCCGGGAAAACCGGGATAGTAAATGAACCGTCGCCTTTGGCAAGCGTTCCCCGCCCTGCATTCACGATAAAAATGGTGGCACCCGGCAAGCGCTCGGTGGTTTTACCTCCCACGACTACCCCTGAGAAGATAATCGCCTTCTGTTCACCCTGAGCAAATGCTTCCCGCCCACACAACATTCCCGCCAGCACGAGGAAAAATATAAAAAGACTCCGTTTCATTCCTTCCAGATTACGCCCCGGGAAACACCCGGAAACTTTGATTAGCACGATGATAAATTTCCCTTCAAATAGTGTTTGCCGAATGCCTGTAAAATTCCGTTCCTTATTTTACAAACGACCTGAGTAACCGGGCATTGCCCTATGAATTATACAAAGCGATTTCGCTCAGGAAAATAACTTCAAAAATGTAACAATAAATGGTGCCGACAGCAAAAGGCCGTCGAAACGGTCGAGGAAGCCGCCGTGACCGGGAATACTGCTCCCCGAGTCCTTGATGGCAATGCTCCGTTTGAACAACGATTCCACCAGGTCGCCGTAAGTACCCACCACCACGATGATCGCGCCGATGCAATACCACTTCCAGGGTTCGAAGGTACGGAAATAATGCCCCAGCGCAAACGCGATGATACCCGCAAAGACGGCACTGCCCATCGATCCTTCCCAGGATTTTTTGGGAGAAATGCGTTCGAACAGTTTCCTTTTTCCAAACTTGGTACCCGCGAAATACCCCCCGATATCCGACGCCCACAAGAGCAGCAGGCTACCGAGCACGATCTCGTAATTGTAAGTCCCTCCCCGCAGCGCCATCACGATGATCAATGCGAATGGCAATGCGACGTAAATAATACCCAGGAACGTAAAACCGATGTTCGTAAAGGGTTTCAGGTCGTTCTTTTTATAGAGTTTGATAAAAAAGATCATCGACAGCAGCGGGCTGATAATGAAGTAGTTTTCAAACTCGACAATGTCCTGCTCAATCAAATACGCAAGAAGCATCATGACTGTGCCACAGAACGTGCCATAATATGTAAGTGGCTGGTTACCGTCGAGGCCGAGCAGTTTGTAGAATTCGAGCTGTGTGAGGGAGCTGATGGCGCAAAAAAGCAGCAAAAACGACCATTCACTGTAAACAATGCAACTAATAATGACAAATACGCCCGCCAACCCGGTGATGGTCCTTTGCTGTAAATTACTCAGGTTGTTTAAGCGCTTCTTCATTCGTTAGTATTGTTTGGGCCGTTATGAGATCGGCCGCGGGCACATGCACTTCAAAGTTTCCAAAAATCGGGTAATTGCTATCCTGCTTGTTCACAATCACCGCCCCGATTCCGTTCTGATCCAAAATCTCCCGGGCAATTTCGGCCCGGATTGCCTGTCCGCTCTGGTAGGCCTTAGCCCAGTTTTCCTCCATTATTTTTCAAAATGTTAAATTATCTTAAATGTTGCGTGAAGCGCTCGTCCCCGCCTCCCGGCCGTTCTTTCTGATCACTCCCAGAATACCTGCTGATACCGCCACCGACGCCGTAATGAGCATTAAGGGCATTGATTTTGCCTCTTCGATATTGATTTCTACCAAACCCACATTGTGTAAGTACATCATTACCAGCACAAAACCATTGTTAACGAAATGTGCCAGGATGGCGACCCACAAATTGCCGGTCCAATAATACAGATAGCCGAACAATGCACCAAGCATCATACGCGGCAGAAAGCCATAAAATTGAAAGTGAATAGCACTGAAAATTGCCGCCGACACCCAGATCGCCACATGAACATTGCGTAATTCCTGCAAAAGCTTCGTCTGGACCACCCCTCTGAAAAGGATTTCTTCTCCTAGCGCAGGAAGCACGGTCACAACAAACAATGCGATCAGCAACTGACCAAAACTGGTATAACTCGTAAGAAACTCCGTCATCACCGAAAGCTGGTCTTCCTTGTCGCGCATCCATTTTTCAAGGCCCGACAATGCATCCGGCAGATCCATCGCCTGGTTCCATTCAATAAACTTGCTGTTTGCCGGGATAAATGCCAGTACCAGCAAAAACGCCAGCACCCAAATGTACCACACCGGTTTGCGCTCAGTGCTGAGGTCGCTTATTGTACGGCGTTCGATATAGAACCAGTAAATGAGCGTGGGAAGCAAATAGGAAAAGAAATGGACAGTCCCCTGCATGATCATCAGCGCATTCCATCCGTTTGGTATTTTTTCGGGTTCGGCGAATAGCTGGGTGAGCAGGGCTGTAACGCTTTCAGTGTCCGCACCGAGGTAAACCGCGAGCACCATTACAGCCAGTACATTGCCTACGGCCATGCCGATAAGCATGAAGCCGACCAGTACCAACAAACTGCCCCAGGTGCCGGGTACGCGCGAAACAACCAGATTCGGGTTACTATTTTGCATAATTGGTGTAAATTTACAGTTTATTATCATATTACTGCGAAGTGGTATTGAAGGATTATGGTTAAGATTGGAAATATAGAACTGAGTGATTTTCCGTTGCTGCTCGCGCCGATGGAGGACGTAAGCGACCCGCCGTTCCGCGCAGTGTGCAAGGAAAACGGCGCCGATTTGATGTACACCGAATTTGTGTCGTCGGAAGGGCTCATTCGGGATGCTGCCAAAAGCGTTCAGAAACTGGATATTTTTGAGTACGAAAGACCGGTGGGTATCCAGCTTTTCGGGAGCGATGTGGAAACCATGGGCTCGTGCGCCGAAATCGCGTCACGCGTGAACCCCGACCTGATCGATATCAACTACGGATGCCCGGTGAAGAATGTCGCGTGCCGGGGTGCGGGCGCTGCATTGTTGCAGGATATTCCCAAAATGGTCAAGATGACGGAGTCGGTGATTAAATCGACGCATTTGCCGGTGACTGTAAAGACCCGCCTGGGCTGGGATGATAATACCAAGAACATTCAGGAAGTGGCCGAGCGTTTGCAGGATATCGGCATTAAGGCGCTGTCCATTCACGGGCGTACGCGCGTGCAGATGTACAAAGGTGCAGCCGACTGGTCGCTCATCGCCAAAGTGAAAGAAAACCCGCGCATTACCATCCCTATTTTCGGGAATGGCGATATCGATACGCCCGAGAAGGCTTTGGAATACAAAAACACCTATGGGGTGGACGGCATCATGATCGGCCGCGCAACGATCGGTAACCCCTGGATCTTCAACGAGATTAAGCATTATCTCAAAACCGGTGAAAAATTGCCGCCGCCAACGATGGAACAACGCGTGGATGTCTGCCGCAGGCACCTCGAATTCTCCATCCGCTGGAAAGGGCCGGTAGCAGGTGTTTTTGAAATGAGAAGGCATTATACCAATTATTTCAAAGGGCTGGAACACTTCAAACCTTACAGAATGCGCCTCGTGGAAGCGCCTACTTTCGACGAACTCGACAGCATCCTCAAAGAAATCTCCAACGATTACAGCGAAATGGTATGCTGAAAGTAAACGTGGGCAACAAACCGCAGGCCGAACAGCCTGAAAACAACCATGCATTTGAAATAGACCAGCGGAAAGAAGGCTGGTTTATCGATGGTAGTGCATTCGACGGCGACATTGCACCGCTTGGCAACAACCGCTTTCACATCATCTGGAACAACAAATCCTACAATATCGAGGTCCTCGACCGTAACCCGGCAGAGAAAACGACGCATTTGCTCATCAACGGCCAGCATTACCACACCACAGCAAAGGACGACCTCGATCTTCTGCTCGAAAAAATGGGCATGCAGAATGGTTCCGCTCAAAAGATCAACAATGTAAAAGCCCCTATGCCTGGGCTGATCCAGTCGATCGCGGTAGCCGAAGGGGATAGCATCGCCAAAGGCGACAACCTGCTTGTGCTGGTAGCCATGAAAATGGAAAACGTGATCAAATCGTCGGGTAGCGGGGTCATTAAAACGCTGAAAGTGACGCCCGGACAGATTGTGGAAAAAAACCAGGTATTATTGGAGTTTCACTAAATTACTTGTGATTCTGAACTTCGTCCGCTTATTTTTACGGATCAAAACACCACTCACAACCATGCCGGAACCAAAATACAAACGTTTATTACTGAAACTCAGCGGAGAAGCACTCAACGGGGGCGACAAAGCCCAGGTCATCGACTTTAACATTCTCGACAATTATGCCAAGGAAATCAAAAGGATTACCGAGGTAGGCGTGCAGGTTGCAATCGTAATTGGTGGTGGAAACATTTTCCGCGGAGCTTCCGTGGAGAAATCCGGGATCGACCGCGTGCAGGGCGATCACATGGGCATGCTCGCAACCGTAATCAACGGCATGGCGATCCAGAGCTCACTGGAAAAACACGGAATGAACACACGCCTGATGTCGGCTATCAAAATGGAGCAGGTTTGCGAGCCATTGATCCGCCGCCGCGCAGTGCGCCACCTCGAAAAAGGCCGTGTGGTGATCTTCGGAGCAGGAACAGGGAACCCCTACTTTACAACCGACACTACCGCAGGCCTCCGCGCCATCGAGTCGGAATCGGAGGTGGTCTTGAAAGGTACGCGCGTAGACGGTGTTTATACCGCCGATCCGGAGAAAGACCCGACTGCTACCAAATATGACCAGCTTTCATTTGATGAAGCGCTGTCCAAAAATCTCAAGATCATGGACCTCACTGCATTCACATTGTGCAAGGAAAACGATCTGCCGATCATCGTATTCGACATGAACAAGCCCGGTAACCTGTACGATCTCGTAATGGGTGGCAACGTCGGAACCCTGATCTCGAATCAATAGAAAATACAGCTTACTATAAAACAATGGAAGAAATAGAATTATATCTGGACGACGCCAAAGATACCATGGACGGCGCAATCAAACACCTTATTATTGAATTAGGTAAAATCCGCGCCGGCAAAGCATCTCCCCAGATGCTGGAAGGTCTTCAGATCGAATACTATGGTTCAATGACGCCGATCCAGAACGTGGCAACAATCAATACCCCCGATGCACGGACGCTGGCTATCAAACCTTTCGAAAAGAAGATCATTAACGACATCGAAAAGGCGATCCGCAATAGTAACCTGGGATTCTCCCCTTCGAACGACGGTGAGCTGATCCGGATTTCTGTTCCCCCATTGAATGAAGAGCGCCGCCGCGAGCTCGTAAAGCGCGCCAAAAACGAAATTGAAACTGCAAAGATCAACGTCCGCAACATTCGTCAGGACGCGAACAACTCGCTGCGTAAACTGACCAAGGAAGGTGTTTCCGAGGATTTGGTAAAATCCAGCGAAGAGCGCGTTCAGAAACTGACCGACAGCTTTGTAGCCAAAATCGAACAGATATTCTCCGTGAAGGAAAAGGAGATCATGGAAGTATAAGACTGATTCCCTACCTTAACCAAACAAAAACCCGCTTTCGGCGGGTTTTTTGTTTGATTAAGGTCCCAGGACTGAAGTCCGGGGCAATGGGATCATATAGCCCAGGACTGAAGTCCGGGGGAACAAAAATTATTTTTTCGCGCTGAATCCTTCGAAGCCTCGGTGGTTCGATTCTTCGTACAGACGCTCCTTCGGCAGGCTGCGGAAATAGTCGTATGTAATGCGGAGGCCTTCTTCGCGGGATACTTTGGGTTCCCATCCGAGGATTTCCTTTGCTTTCGAAATATCCGGCTGGCGTTGTTTCGGATCGTCCTGCGGAAGCGGCTTGTACACCACTTTCTGGTCGGTACCGGTGAGCTTGATGATCTCCTCTGCGAACTGCCCGATGGTAATCTCTTTCGGGTTACCGATGTTGACCGGCAACGAATAGTCACTCATCAGCAGGCGGTAAATACCTTCCACCAAATCATCCACATAGCAGAATGCACGTGTTTGCGTACCATCACCAAATACGGTAATGTCCTCACCACGCAACGCCTGGCCCATGAATGCAGGCAATACACGTCCGTCGTTGAGGCGCATTCTGGGTCCGTAGGTATTGAAAATCCGTACAATGCGCGTTTCCAGGCCGTGGTAGCGGTGGTAAGCCATCGTAATCGCCTCCTGGTAACGCTTCGCCTCGTCATAGCAGCCGCGCGGCCCGATGGGGTTCACGTGGCCCCAGTAATCTTCGGTTTGCGGGTGCACGAGCGGATCGCCGTATACCTCCGAAGTGGAAGCGATAATGAAACGTGATTTTTTAGCACGGGCCAATCCCAGCAGGTTATGTGTTCCCATTGCCCCTACTTTGAGCGTCTGGATCGGAATTTTAAGATAGTCGATCGGACTGGCGGGAGATGCGAAGTGCATAATGTAATCGAGTTCGCCCGGTACGTGCACGTATTTTGTCACATCATGATGGTAGAACTCGAAATTCGGGTTGGGCATCAGGTGTTCGATATTGCGCATATCGCCGGTGATCAGGTTGTCCATCCCGATCACATACATTCCCTCCTTTAAAAAACGCTCGCAGAGGTGCGAACCCAGGAAACCTGCTGCTCCCGTAATTAAAACACGTTTCATTAAGATGAGTAAGTTAGAGTATTTACTATTTTATGATCAGGCCGGCACCACCTTCTCACGACCGATGCTGTAATAGGTATAACCCATTTCGCGCATCTGATCGAGTTCGTACAGGTTTCTTCCGTCGAACACCACTTTGTTTTTCAGCAGTTTACCCATTTTTTCAAATTCCGGCGTACGGAACTGGGGCCATTCGGTAAAGATCATCAATGCATCCGCATCGTCGAGCGCTGCATAAGGTGTGTGGGTGAAAGTGATTTTATCTCCCAGGATACCTTTCACATTCGTCATCGCTTCCGGATCGTAAGCCACTACTTTCGCGCCGGCTTCGAGCAATGCTTCAATGTTTTCCAATGCCGGAGCTTCGCGGATGTCGTCGGTATAAGGTTTGAATGCCAATCCCCAAACGGCGATCGTCTTGCCTTTCAAGTCACCGGCGAAGTAGCTTTCCACCATTGGGAGCAATTTCTTCTTCTGGTCGTAATTCACGTCCATCACCGATTTCAGGATACGGAAATCGTAATCGTAGTCCTTCGAAGTTTTGGCCAGTGCCTGCACGTCTTTCGGAAAACAGCTACCGCCATATCCGATACCCGCGAAAAGGAAGCGCTTGCCGATACGGCTGTCGGTTCCGATACCACGACGAATATCGTCCACATTGGCACCTACTTTCTCGCAAAGGTTCGCGATTTCGTTCATGAACGTGATCTTCATCGCCAGGAACGAGTTTGCTGCGTATTTGGTCATTTCGGCCGAGCGCTCATCCATAAAGATCACCGGGTTGCCCTGGCGCACCAGCGGAGCATACAACTTCTCCATTACCTTTTTGGCTTTTTCCGAGGTTGTACCTACCACCACGCGGTCGGGTTTCATGAAATCTTCCACGGCTACGCCTTCGCGGAGGAACTCGGGATTCGATACCACGTCAAATTCCACTTTCGCATTTTTAGCGATTGCTGCGCGTACTTTCTCAGCCGTTCCGACCGGCACCGTGCTCTTGTCGATGATCACCGCATACTGATCCAGGATCGGTCCGAGATCGTCGGCAACTTTGAGAATATATTTCAAGTCGGCCGAGCCGTCTTCACCCGGAGGCGTTGGTAATGCGAGGAATATCACCTGCGCATCCTTGATACCTTCGGCCAGATTGGTCGTAAACAACAAGCGTCCTTCCGCCACATTGCGGTCGAAAAGAACGTCGAGGCCCGGCTCGTAAATGGGTATTTCTCCTTTTTGAAGGCGTTCCACCTTTCTGACGTCGATGTCGACGCAAGTCACCTGGTTGCCGGTCTCGGCAAAGCAAGTACCTGTCACCAAACCAACATATCCTGTTCCTACTACTGCAATTTTCATAAACGGTTAATTATTATATAGCTGTTTTGGCACTTGTTTAATAAAATCCGGGAATTGTACTTAACTAAGTCCAGTGCGTAAGGACGGTTGCAAAAGTAATTTTTTTAAGCGAATGTTCACCTTCGCGATTTGTATTTGTTCGTTACTGGCTAGCGATTTTGTTGCATTCTCACTATCATTGGGTAATCACACAAATATAATCATCAACACCTATGGACACACGAGAAAAAGACCTGACTACAAACCCCTCCGACGAAATTTGTAACCTTATCCAACAAACCGTCAGGGATTTCGCCTCGCTGCACATCAGGCCAAATATCCGCACCTGGGATGACCAGCAGCATTTTCCGAAAGAGCTTTTCAAACAAATGGGCGAGCTTGGCCTCATGGGCATGCTCATTCCCGAAAGCTTCGGCGGTGCCGGCCTCGGCTACCGGGAGTATGTGACGGCCATCATCGAGCTCGCGAAAGTCGACCCGTCGGTAGCATTGTCGATGGCGGCGCACAATTCGCTTTGTACCAATCATATTTACATGTTCGGCAACGACGAACAGAAGCAAAAATACCTCCCCGGCCTCGCCACAGGCTCGCTCGTGGGCGCGTGGGGCCTTACCGAGCCCAATACCGGCTCCGACGCCGGCAATATGCGCACGGTGGCCGTGCGGGATGGAGATGACTGGGTGATCAATGGCTCTAAAAACTTCATTACCAACGGCAAAAGCGCCGATGTGCTCGTAGTAATGACCCGTACCGGCGAACCGGGCGACAAACACGGCGCCACCGCATTCGTACTCGATACTTCGACCCCCGGTTTCAGCGCGGGCCGCAAGGAAGACAAGCTCGGTATGCGCGCTTCGGAAACCGTGGAACTGCTGTTCCAGGATTGCCGCGTTTCCGACAGCCAGCGCCTCGGCGAAATCGGCGACGGGTTTATACAATCATTGAAAGTCCTCGACGGGGGCCGCATTTCCATTGCAGCGTTGGGCGTAGGCACCGCCTGGGGTGCATACGAGGCCGCATTGGCCTATTCCAAAGAACGCAAGCAGTTCGGTAAAGCAATCTGCGACTTCCAGGCCATCGCATTCAAACTAGCCGACATGTACACCGACGTCCAGGCCTCCTCGCTGCTCACTTTCCACGCCGCCGCATTGAAAGACGCCGGCGAAAAAGTGACGCTGGCGAGCTCCGTGGCCAAATACCATTCGTCCGAAACCGCTGTACGTGTGGCTAATGAGGCTGTGCAAATCTTCGGAGGCTACGGCTTTGTGAAAGATTATCCCGCCGAGAAATTCTATCGTGACAGCAAGCTCTGTACCATAGGCGAAGGTACAAGTGAGATACAGAAAATAGTGATTTCCAAAGAGATATTGAGGAATTAAATCCCGCTTTCGTTACTCCGATCCCTGCTTTTAATATACTATAATAATTATCCCAACCGGCTGATAAATAAGCGCTACCGGTTGGGATTTATTACTTATTCAGCTCTACCAACGGCACAGCAATCGCTTTCCGCTATCCCAAATCAAACGTGAAATGTGATGGAAAGATCGGTACTAATGCTGCTCCTGATGGTAGTCAGCTACACAAATGCACAACCAGCCGGCTCCGTGCCTGGCAGTCCGTCGATAACAGCTTCGCTGGTTTCAAACCAGGTTGTTTTGCTCACCGTCAGCGAGAGGTTCGATACCACGAGTTGCCACGATCCAAAGCGCTATTCGCTGCAATCCGCAACAGATCCTGATTATCAATCGATTACACAACCAGTCCGAATAGGTCGGCATAGCTTCGTAAAAGGACTCTCACCTTCGGACGATCCTACAATCGTTTTCGAGTTGTATGTGATTTTTGAAAAACCCCTGAAAAACAGTAGTCTCTACCATTTGCAGGTTGCAAACATCAGCGATACGGACGGCAATGTTGTAAACCTGGACACTACTTTCCTTTTCAACGACGCCGGAATCCATGGAAATGTAAAAGTTAACGAGGTGGGTTATCTGCCTGAAAGTCCCAAACTGGGAAAACTAGGCAGCTTCCTGGGCGATGCATGGTTTATGCCCGTCGATTCGCTGCTGCCACTCGCATTCCAGGTTATCGGCGAAGATCAACAGGTTGCATTCAACGGCATTTGCACTTATCTCAAATCCGATTCAGCATTCAGTGGGGAAAGCGTATTTGAAATGAATTTTTCAGCTTTGGAAACGCCGGGCAAATACTACGTTTATGTGCCCGGCTATGGCCGTTCGGAAACATTCATTATTGCTCCGGATTGCTACAACACACTTTATTTCAACACCGCCAGGGCATTATACTATCAGCGGTCGGGGAAAATCGAACCTGCCTGCGGAGGCGAATGGGCCCGCGAAGGGCTCCCTGCCGAAACTGCGCAAATCCATTCCTCGCACCTTAATTCGGCACTTTACTCTGCCTCCGATTATCCTCCCGGTACAAAGCTACCGATGCAGGGCGGCTGGCTCGATGCCGGTGACTACGGGCGATACGTGCCCACCGCGGCGAGTGCGCTGTTTATCATGTTCACCGCTTTTGAAATGTACCCTCAAAAATTTCCGGATAACCACCTCAACATTCCGGAAGGAGGCAACGGCATCCCCGATTGGCTCGATGAGGCGAAGTACGAAACCGATTGGCTGCTGCAAATGCAGGCACCCGACGGCGGTGTGTATTTTCGCGTTACACCGGCTACCTGGTCACAGGGCCTGCCCGGCGATGAGCAAAATCCCCTCTACATCTCCGAAAAAACCACGCAATCGACCGCCGTGTTCGCTGCTGCAATGGCTATGGCAGCGAGAAATTTCAAAGACGTCAACGAAGCTTATGCGGCGCTCTGCCTCGAAAAAGCCCGCAATGCGTGGACATTCCTGAAAAATCACCTCGCTCCCACGCCACCGGTAAGTGTGCCGGGCATTTCAGCCGGCCCCTATCCCGATCCGATCGACGCCGACAACCGGGCCTGGGCAGCGGCAGAGTTGTACAAAACGACCGGCGAAGCCCAATACAATGCAGATTTCAATGAATGGTATGGCCAGATACCGCACCAGTTCCACGCGACTATGAGCTGGCAGCAGCACACTTTCAAAGCCGCATGGGCCTACGCGACTACTACTTTCGATGTAAACAATGCGTTTGTAGACGAATTCAAAAACAAACTGAACAGCGAGGTTTTGGTGAATTACTACAACCGGACCATGAAAATCCACGCCTACCATGGTGCCTACCACCAATTCAAAGGTTATGTGGGCTACGGCTCCTTCGGAATGGCGCAGAGTTACGCATTTGACTATATTATGTTTGCACACCTGCTCCAAAAGCAGGAATTACTGGATTATGCGAAAATTCAGATCGATATTCCGCTAGGCAATAATCCGCTGTCACAATGCTTTATCACAGGTACCGGCGTGCACGCGCCTGCATATCCGTTACATTGGTCGACCGTAACCGGCCAATATGCCCAACCGGTACCCGGTGTACCGGTTTTCGGACCGGCCGCTTCTCTTTTGATGAACCGGCCGTCGAGTTTCATCATCCAGGACTCATTGAACCGGTACCCTTACGGCTACAAGAAAGAAGATCCGTACCCGGTGCTTCGCCGTTACACCGACGCACGACAGGCGGTTGAAATGTCGGAGTTTACAGTGCAGGAGATTGCTGTAACCGCGTCAGTGTTTGCGTATTTCAGCAGCGTTCTCGCCAATCCGTTACCTGTTCGCACGAAGGGAACATCTGGGAATTCTGTCACACGTTGTGCAAAATTGCCCGGCTGCGACGTGCAATGGGCCATTCTTCCCGTTGAACCCGACACCTACAAGATCAACATTGAAAATCGTTCCGACAAACAGCCAAATAAGTATCGGGGTGAGCTTTACAACATATTGGGTCAGAAAATCATGCAAGTTTCTTCCGCCGACAATATGACTTTCAAAACCTCCCGGTTGCCTGCGGGCATGTACATTATGCACCTGCGAAACGCGACGGGCGAGGATTTGGGCAGCCGGAAGGTACTGATCCCCTAGCCATCTGACCATTTATCCGGGACATCGACCGACGGGCACCGTTACCTTACATTAGTCCGAGACCGATAGGATTGAACGCCACTTCGTGTTATTTTCGCCATAGACCTTAAACCGACTTGTTATGACCCCTTTCATTGTTCTGCTCGTCCTGGTGGTGCTCACCATTCTGATGACCGTCAAGGTTGTCCCACAGCAAAGTGCTTACATTCTGGAACGTCTGGGAAAGTTTTACGCCGTCCTGCAACCGGGCGTCAATTTCATCATTCCCTTCTTCGACCGGATTGCTTACAAGTACACGCTCAAAGAGGCCGCTGTTGATATTCCCGAGCAGATCTGTATCACCCGCGACAACGTGCAGGTACGCATGGACGGGGTCATTTTTATACAAGTAATCGACCCGCGCAAAGCGGCATACGGTATTTCGGATTACACTTTTGCGGTAATCCAGCTGGCGCAAACCACCATGCGGAGCGAGATCGGTAAGCTGGATCTCGACAAGACATTCGAAGAACGTATGACGATCAACCGTGCCGTGGTAGAATCGATCGATGAGGCAGCTACGGGCTGGGGCGTGAAGGTGCTCCGTTATGAAATCAAAAACATTACCCCGCCGCAGAGCGTGTTGAATGCGATGGAGAAACAAATGCAGGCTGAGCGTGAGCGACGCGCGGTGATCCTGCAATCGGATGGTGAAAAACAGGCAGCTATCAATGTAGCTGAGGGGCAAAAGCAAAAAGTGGTATTGGAATCGGAAGGTATCCGTTTACGACAAATCAACGAGGCGGAAGGTGAGGCTTCGGCCTTGAAATCGGTGGCAGAAGCTACGGCCGAAAGTATCCGATTGGTAGCCCAGGCGATCCGCGAGGAAGGCGGCGCAGAGGCAGTTCAATTGAAAGTGGCCGAAAATTATGTGGAGCAGTTTGGTAAAATAGCCAAAGCCGGCAATACGCTCATTCTCCCGGCTAACCTCGCCGATATGGGCTCGCTCATCGCGACGGCATTAACCGTAGTCAAATCGTCGGAACACAAGCAATAGTATCATGGATTTGACCTTACCTCAGATTTGGCTCATCGTAGGGCTGGTAATGCTTGTTGCAGAACTGGTCAGCGTCCTGCTCGTGTTCGTTTTCTTCGCAGCCGGCGCATTACTCACATCCCTCCTCACGTCTATCGGCCTGCTCCCGAGCACTGAAAGCCAGATATTAGCTTTTTCAGCCATTTCGCTGATTTCGCTGCTTGTACTCCGGAAACACGCCCGTAATTTGCTCGAACGTCGCTCTGCGGCGGAATACAGCGAGTTTACCGGCGAAACCGCCATGGTGATCCGCGACATTCCCGGCAACGGCGAAGGCCGCATTTATTACCGCGGCGCCGAATGGAAAGCCATTTCCGAGAATCATGAGAATATCCCTGCCGGCAGCAAAGTCGTGATCAAAAAAACAGAGGGCATTGTCCTGATCGTCGAAGAATCCTGACTTTAAATATTAATCCAAACAAAAAGCCGTGAGCACGAACATTCGTACCCACGGCTTTTTGTTTTACACTAAAAACTACTTTTTCAGCGCTTCCTCCACCGGATGTCCGATGTTGCCGCTCGCCGGTAAAATGTGCAGCAGCGAAGCAATGGTAGGCGCAATGTCGCAAACGGAAGTTCTTTTGACTGTTTCCCCTTTGTTGATACCCCAGCCAAACATCACAAACGGCACCTGGGTATCATAGTTGTAAGGTGTTCCGTGCGAGGTTCCGGTGGAAGTTCCGTAGAACCAGCCCGGCTGCGATATTACCTGCAAATCCCCGCTGCGTTTCGCATTCACGTTGTTTTTATACAGTTCCAGCTGGTAGGTATTCAGCGGTGCTTTGCCCATATCGGTCAGGTCGATCACGTCGGCAATGCCCGGCACCGTCAATGAGGCGTCGCGTACCACGCTATGTACGGCTGCTATGGTGATGTTCTTTTTTCTTAGGAGGCTATGGTCGAGATAAAGCTGGTTGTTATCCGTAGCTACCACATATTTATCTTTTCCAAAAGCCTCATTCAACGCGTCGGTAACGGCATTGGTGAGCAACTTACGATCGACGAGGCCTGCCGGCAGCTTGTGCTCCTTCGCGAAGCCCGGAACATCCACTACGCCATGGTCGGCGGTGAGGAATACCGTATACTGGCCTTTTCCTACCCAGCCGTCGAGGAAATTGAACAAATCGGCAAACTCGCGATCGAGACGCAGGAAATCATCCTGCTGCTCCACGGAGTTCGGTCCTACGCGGTGACCGATTTTATCGGTCGACGAGAAACTGATCGCCAGGAAGTCGGTATCTTTTCCTTTCCCAAGCTGCTCGCCTTTAATCGCCTCGATAGCCATTTCCTTGGTGATGGTGTTACCCCACGGCGTGTCGGTTACAATCCCGAATGCGTCACCCGCCATTCCAACGAGTTCATAAGGGAATACCGGTTTTTTTGCTCCGGGCAGCTTGCCTTCCCAGGGTACATCGTCGGGAGAGCTCTGCGTGTAAGCGTCCGCTGTCAGCAGGAGGTCCCAGCCCTTTTGCGCATAAGCGGCCGGCATTTTTTTCGCATTGTAATCTTTGGCCCATTGCGGCAGATCGTCCATATAATAGGTACTGCTCACCCAGTTGCCGGTTTTGGAGTCAAACCAGTAGGCTGCATTCGCAGCATGGCCCGCGGGCAGGATCGAACCGCGGTCTTTAATAGCTACGCCGATGGTTTTCGAGCGGAAGTTGGTCGCAATGCGGAGCTGATCTGTCACCGTGCTCACGAGCAGGTTTTTGGGAGACATTTTACCTACCGCCACGTTGCTGCTTCCTACGGTTTTGACCGTACTATCTTCCACGCAATACACATCCTGTTTTGCAATAGGATCGTACCATTCGTTACCAACAATCCCGTTGATAGCGGGTACCGAGCCCGTGTACGCCGACGCGTGCCCCGCAGCCGTCACTGTAAGCGCGTAGCTGTAATGGTTGTTGCGGCAGTTAAAGCCCTCGTTCATCATTCTTTTGAAACCGCCCTCGGTATACTGGTCGTAATAGCGGTAGAGATAATCGTAACGCATTTGGTCCACCACAATACCGACAACCAGTTTCGGACGGGCAAGTGCAGTGGCCTTCGCAGCTGCGGCCTTGGTACTGGCCGCCTTTTTGGGAGTTTGTGCGGAAACGGCCGTCGCAGCCATTGCAGCCAATACCCAGCAAGCTAATCTTCTCACAATTAAGGGATTTAGGTAAAACAAAAAAACTGCGGAGCCCTATACTGCCCGAACCCGGGATGGCCCGCAGCGAATACTCTTTTTTCAGGTTACTTTTTCAATGCTTCCTGCACCGGGTTACCCACATTGCCGCTCGGGGGCAGAATGTGCAACAATGCCGAAATGGTAGGTGCGATGTCGGCAATGGAAGTACGACGAAGCGTTTCCCCTTTGTTGATGCCCCAGCCGTACAGCAAGAAAGGCACGTGCGTGTCGTAGTTATAGGGCGTGCCGTGGTCGGTGCCGGTGCTCATGGTCGAAGCAAACCAGCCCGGTTGCAGCAACACCTGCAAATCGCCGCTGCGCTTGGCATTGATATTGTTCTTGAACAGCTCCAATTGATAGGTATTCAACGGTGCTTTACCCATGTCACGCAGATTGATCACATCTGCTACGCCATCAACTGCCAGCAATGCGTCGCGCAATGTCTGGTACACATCTGCCACGGTGATCTTCTTCTCTTTCAGGATCGCTTTGTTGAGGTAAAGCTGGTAGTTTTCAAATGCGGAAACATATTCGGCCTCGCCATAGGCATCGTTCAGCGTCTTCACGATGGTACGCGTCAGGGTAGTTGCATTCAGCAAGCCCGCTGGCAGCTTGTGCTCCTGCCAGAATGCGGGCACATCCATGGCCCCGTGGTCGGCGGTGAGGAACACGGTGTAGTTACCCTTGCCTGCCCAGCTGTCGAGGAAGTTGAAGAAATCGGCGAACTCGCGATCCAGTTTCAGGTAGTCGTCCTCCTGCTCCACCGAGTTAGGCCCGAACATATGGCCGATGCGATCGGGAGAAGAAAAGCTTACGGCAAGGAAATCGGTATCAGCACCTTTACCGAGGTTTTCGCCTTTGATCGCCGCAATGGCCATCTCCTTGGTAATCGTGTTGCCCCATGGCGAAGTTGTCATCGGACCGTAGGCATCACCTGCATTGCCCGTCAGGTCATGCGGGAACACCGGCTTGGCAGCGGTCGAAAGCTTACCTTCCCAGGGCACATCGTCCGGGGAGCTTTGGGTATATTCTCCAATAGGCAACATTGTATTCCAACCTTTGCCCATGTACTCGGCAGGCTTTTTCAGGCTGTTATAATCGGTAACCCATTGCGGCAAATTATCCATATAATAGGTACTCGTCACGAAATTCCCGGTTTTGGAATCAAACCAATAAGCACCTGACGCCGCGTGACCCGCAGGCAGAATGGAAGCGCGGTCCTTAATCGCCACACCGACGGTTTTGGATCGAAAGTTAGTAGCAATTCGGAGTTGATCGGTAACCGTGGTTACCAGCAGGTTCCGCGGCGACATTTTGCCTACCGTCACATTGCTGCTCCCTACCGTCGCCACCGTGTTATCATCTGTACAATACATATTTTTGGCCTGCGCAACGTCGTACCAGTCGTTACCCACAATCCCGTTCATAGCCGGCATCGAACCCGTATAAACAGCCGAATGGCCCGCTGCCGTCACGGTCAATGCATAGTGGTAATGGTTGTTGCGGCAGTTGAAACCCTCGTTAATGAGCCTTTTTAAACCGCCTTCTTTGTATTTGTCGTAATAGCGGTACAGGTAATCGTAGCGCATTTGGTCTACGACCATGCCTACTACCAGTTTGGGCCTTTCCAACTTGGTTGCGGCCGTGGAAGCCGCCCCGCCCGTTTTACTTTTGGTTTGAGCAAAAACAGGTTGAATAATGACGAGTCCCGCGAACAAAACTCTGAGAAGCGGATGATGGATCAATTTCATTGTGATGCTATTGACAGCGTGAGGTTCCGTGTAAATATTACTCGGCAAAGATAAAGATGTACTACGTTTAAAAGCAGAAAACCGGCGTGCTTTTCACGACCGGTTTCCAGAATCTTAATTTTATTTTAATCTTATTTTTTATCGCTTCCGCCAAGCTGCGCGGGTGCACCTCCGGTTTGAGCGCCTTTTTTGGCCTTCTCAAAATCACCGGCTTTGATGATCACGAGCTTGTTGTAGTCGATATGCTTGTTAAATGCAGCCTTGATCTGGTCCGGCGTCAATGCTTCGATTTTCTTCTCAAAATCAGCATCCCATTGCATGGTACGGTTGAGATAAAGGTTGCTGCTGAGGGTCGTCGTGAGGGACGCGTCCTGCGAGCGCGCCACCTGCCGCGATTGCAGGTATCCCGATTTGGCGGCTTTCAACTCGTCCGCCGTAAATCCTTCCTTCATGACCTTCTCGATCTCCTCTTTGAATGCCGCTTCCAGCTTCTCCGCATTTTGAGGTGCATAAATGGCGTACGACATAAAGGAACCGTTCTTATCCAGCGGGCTCGCCGAGAATTGCGAGCCAACGCCGTAGCTCAATCCTTCCTTCTGACGAATGCGGGTAGCCAGGCGCGAATTCAGGAAGCCGCCGCCGAGCATGTAGTTACCCATAATCAACGCCGGGTAATCGGGATCCGTATCCTGCAATGGCATGTTCAACCCGGCCACAAACATCGCATTGGCCTTATCCGGCGTCTCGATCGCCTTGTTCTCCGCTTTTACCGCCTGGTAAGGTGAGGAAATGCGGGTGAATGGCTTCGCGCTCTTCCAGCTTCCGAACTCGTCGTTCAGGATTTTCTGGATCGCATCCTTGTCGAAATCGCCGACTACTGTTGCCGAGGCATTGTTAGCCCCATAGAAATCCTTGTGAAACTGCCGGATCTGATCGATGGTCGTCGCCTTGATGCTCTCGATATCCTCATCGAATGTGCCGACATAACGCACGTCGCTTTTCGGGTAGGGCGAAGTAATGCGGCGGTATTGGTTAAATGCGATGGCCTGTGGTTCGCTACGCTGCGATTCGATGCCTGCGAGCTCTTCCTGCTTCAATTTCTCAAACTCGTTTTCGTCGAATGCAGGGGTTTTCAATACTTCCGCCACCAGTTTCATCACGGCAGGCAGGTTCTCTTTGGTCGTTTCGATACTCGCCCCTGCCTGATTGGTATTACCAAAGAAGCTGACGCGTGCTTTCAGACGGTCGAACTCATCCTTTACCTGCTGGCGGGTTTTGGTTTTGGTCCCCTTGTCAAGCATCGAGCCGGTCAGGTCGGAGATCGTCGCTTTGTTTTGCAGGCTCTTCTCGTCACCGAAACGAAGGAAAATGCGCGCCGCAACTACATTACCACGGGTCTTTTTAGGGAGCAGCGCGGTTTCAATCGTGTTGGCTTTTTCAACCCGCGTTGTACGGCTTTCCACATTGGCTGGCGAAGGATCGAATGCCTCACCTTCTGCCACCACGGCCTCGCCTTTGTAATCTTTTACGAGATCGGCCACTTTCGGCGCTTCGGGGATCTCGGCCCTCACCGGATTAGCTTCCGGCATGAACGTTCCCAGTGTACGGTTGGATGGTTTGAAATAATATTGTGCAACCCGCGCTACGTCCTCGGGTGTCACTTTGCGGATATTGTCGCGGAAAAGGAATGCCAACCGCCAGTCGCCGGTCGCGATGGATTCGCTGATACTCAACCCAACCCTTTCCGAGTTCCGGAATTCCAAGTCCCAGTTTTTAAGGATTGTCGTTTTGGCCCTTTCTACATCTTCCTTCGAAGGTTTGAACGTGGCGGTAGAATCCAGCGTCGCGGTGAATGCCTTTTTTGCTTCGTCCAGAGACTTCTCTTTCAGGATCTCAGCTCCGAACAATACGAACCCGGGGTCGAACAGCTGGAATGTGTATCCAAATTGCGACGATGCCTTCTTCGTATCGACGAGGTTTTTGTACAATCTACCGTTCGGCTCGGTGGTAAGCACCTCGGTGAGCACTTCCATCGCAGGATAATCGGCGTGCGAGCCGGGCATAATATGGTACATCGCCATCAGCATTTGCACATCGCCGGTTCTTTTCAGTTCCACAAAACGCTCGCCGTCCTGGGTGGGCTCCACGGTATACGAGTGCGGAAGGACGCGTGTCGGTTTGGGAATTTTGCCAAAATAATCGTTGATCAATGCCAGTGTTTTGGGCTCGTCGATCTTTCCGGCGACGGTCAGTACGGCATTGTCGGGCTGGTAATATCGCTTATAGAATGCTTGCAGGTTTTCGATGGGCACGCGCTCGATGTCGGAGCGGTTACCGATCGTCGATTTGCCATAATTGTGCCACAGGTAACCGCCCGAAATAACCCGCTGCATCAGCACGCGGAACGGACTGTTTTCGCCCGATTCGAACTCATTGCGCACCACGCTGAACTCGCTATCAAGGTCTTTTTTGGCGATAAACGAGTTCACCATCCGATCGGATTCGAGATCGAGCGCCCATTTCAGGTTTTCGTCGGATGCCGCGAAAGTTTCAAAATAATTGGTACGGTCGTACCACGTGGTACCGTTCGGCCGTGCGCCGTGCTCGGTAAGCTCCTGCGGAATGTTCGTATGCTTCGGAGAGCCTTTGAACACGAGGTGTTCGAGCAAGTGGGCCATCCCCGTTTCTCCATAACCCTCATGGCGCGAGCCTACGAGATAGGTGACGTTCACCGTGATGGTCGGCTTTGACGGATCGGGGAACATCAGTACTTTCAGGCCGTTCTCGAGATTGTATTCCGTAATCCCTTCCACGGACGTCACTTTCGTAACGCCTTTCGGCAACTGCTGTGCTTCGGAAGGCATTGCCAGCATCGCAGCGAGCATCATTCCGACCAGCGAGCCGTGCCTGAACAAATTTGTTCTTTTAGATTTCATGACCATATTAAAAACCATTAGTTTAGATTTATAATCCTTGAAAATAGTGCAGAATATCACATTTACCAATGGATTGGTGACAAATGGCAAAATAATATACGTTGCAACATAATGTCGTATCAGGCGTGTATGGGTTGCATATGCGTTTTCAAACATGTCCCTCATTGAAAGAGAATGACCACATTTAAAAAAGCCCCGATCCTGTTTTCCATCCTCGCAGCTACCTTGCTATCCGCCTGCGCCGGTAACGGGATACCTATTTCATCCAACACCAAATATCCGATCGAGGTCCTGTATGATAACCAGCCGCTGGAACGCCCCTATTCCGAACTGGCGGTGGTGGAGATCGGCAGCGAGGATTCACTGACCGCCGACCAAACGAAGGACAAAAGAATGATGTTCCGCGGAAACGACGCCAAGACAAAGGAGCTTCTGACTGCGCGGCTGGTAATGAAGGCCCAGAAAATCGGCGCCGACGCGATTATCAATGTCAAATACAAATACTACACGAGCGTGAACAAGGAGGGCTATATGCTGAGCGGGCTGGCCGTGCGGTACCGGGGAGAATGACACTTCTAACAAGATAAACTAAAAACCATGCTGTTTACTGCCAAACTATCCGACATGCCCGTCGAAGCGGAATCGAGGGTGATCATCCGTTTTCAGGATTGCGATCCGCTGATGCATTTGAACAACTCCAAATACTTCGATTACTTCTTCAATGCACGGGAAGATCAGGTTTCCAAACTGTATGGTTTCAGTTTCGAGGCGATGTTTCGCGAGCTGCGCACGAGCTGGGTCGTGTACCAGCATCAGATCGCGTACGTAAGGCCCGCGCGCATCAGCGAATGGGTGCGCATTACCTCACGCGTGATCTACTATAATGAAGACACGATGGTGACGGAGTATTTCATGACCAACGACCTGCGTACCGAGCTCAAAACCGTGCTCTGGACTACATCCAAGCATATCAGCATTGCCTCAGGGCAACGGGTGCCGCACCCGAAGGAGGTTATGGATTACCTGGGCGCAACCTGCGTGCCGGGCCTCGATTTCCCAAACCTGCATTTCAACGACCGCATTCATGCGATCAAGCAGGAACTGGCGGCCGGGGCTAACGCGTAGGATCTTTTTCTGAAATCAATTTTCGTGTCGTATCCTGTTTGGCATCTTGCGGGGCGTCCTGGCGAACAGAATCTGCCGGCAGGAAAGGAATCCGCACGCCCGGCTTCGGCGAGCGGGTGAAGCGGTTGAAGCTATGGGTAAACTGCATACTCACACCGCCGGTTGTGAAGGTTCCGCTGTTGAACACCAGGTTATTCTGGATATTGCGGTTGTAGGCTTTCACCCGCACTGAGCCTTTGGCATTCAGCCAGTATTCCAATGTCCATTCACCGAGCAAGCTCGCCGCATCGTATTGCGAAGCGCCCGTTTGCGATTGCGTGCCGGAGGTAAAGCGGCCGTCCCGCGTGACGCGGAAGCGATCGTTCAGGAACCGGTAGGAAAAGCGGAGCTGCAAATTATTCAATGCATTCTGATCCAGTGAAAGGCCCGAAACGCCCACTTCGAGGTTTTCGTTGATCCCCGAAGCCCAGCGGCTGATCTGGTTCGACACGAGCTCACTGATACTGCTTCCGAGGAAGTTCTGGCTGCCCACCGTTGCCAGGCTACTTTCAGGCAGCAGCTGGTTCACAACGAGCAAGCTGCTCACCTGCCGACTTAGCTCCTGTTCGTCGGATTTCAACTTGTTCTGAAATGCTTCCAGCTGACCACGGTAAGCGCTTAGCGAGGGATTATCGAGGATTTTGAGGTCGTACCGGATCGTGGGCGACATCAACCGCTCCGATAGCCCGATGGTCACTTCCACAGGATACCTTCTCGACAATGCGTCGCCGCTGTTGTTCCCAAGATTGCCGGTATTGGGCAACACGCCTGCCAGCGAAACCATCTGGGTGTATCCGGCTTTTACATCGAGCTGCGCAGCGTAGGGATCGCCCGCCCAGATGATCCTGCTGCCCGGTTTGATGTTGAATTTCTTGTTGATAACATTCTGCAAGGTAAAATTATACTCCCCCTTTTCGATCTCGTACGTTCCAGCCATGGTGAAATCGCCTTGGGTATCAATGTTCAGGTTGAGACGTCCGCTCCCGTTTCCGCGCAGCACATCGCCGGTTTGCCGGTCGAAGATGATCTCGCAGGTCGCGTCCGGGGTGAGGTTGAAATTAAAATCCATTTTGATCCCTCCGGCGATCTGGCTCCGGGCCACGGAGTCGGCAGCGGGAACGCCGGCTGTGCTGTCGGCGGGCGCCATTTTGCTCACAAACTGGATATAATCCTGTGTCACCACCTCGGTAGCCCCGTCCAGCGGTATGTGAATGCGCGTACCTTTGTTACTGGTCACATTAGCTTCGATATTCAGCTTATCGATCGGGCCGTACACCGCCACAGGGCCGGTGACGTAGGCCGTCCCATAGAACATGTCGTTGTCCTTCACAGTGGTGTTCAAAATTTTGAAATTGCGAAGGTCGGCATTGAAACCGAGGGAAAAATACTTGAAACCGTCATGAAACACCCCGCCGCGCAATGTGGCCGTATTACCGTCGGAATCGGTAACGAGAATGTTATTCCCCGTGATTTCACTCTCAGAGAAATTGATTTTATCACTGAATGTAAACACCGATTGCAAGTAATCGAACTTCATCCGGCCCTTGTCTACGGTAAGTGAGCCTTCCAGAATGGGCGCGTCGACCACACCCCTGATCGATACGACTCCCTGCGCCGTTCCGCTGATGTCCGATACAAGCCCCTCCGCGAAAGGTTCGAGCGCTTTGAAATCCGCCTGGTTGAAAATCGCTTTCAGGTTCAAAGTATTTGCTTCCAGTTTCGGACGGTAGGACCCCACCAGACTGAAAACCCGGCGTGCATTCTTGCTCAGTTGGGCATCGATTTGCAACTCGCTGGTAATCTGATCCCAGTCGCCCGTACCGAGCAGGTTCCCGAATTCGTATTGTCCGTATCCAAGGCCTTCGATCGCGAAATTCGCGTCCAGCATGACGCTGTTGTAAATGTCTTTCACCTTCGCCGAGCCATCCATAATCCCCGATAGTTTGGTATTGAACACAGGGTTCAAGCTGGCTAGTTTGAAGTTTTTAATATCGAGCAAAAGGCTCTTCTCCGGATCTTCCGAGGCGGTTCCACTAAGGAAAATGCGCTGCTTGCCACTCACCAAACCGAGGTTGGACATTGTAATATCATCACCTACAATCGAGATCAGGCTCTCCGAAGGCACATTCCACTCTTCATCCAGCAGATTCAGTTTAGAATTTTTGAAACCAATATCCAGACCGGCCGGCAGGAACCGTATCTCACCCGCCAGATTAGCCCGGTTGGTACTTTTGATCTGATGCACCGCGCCATTGAAGTCGATGTGGTCCACATCCCAGGTTCCTTCGAGCTCCATTTTCTCGGTGGGCACCATTTTGCTGATCTGCTGCTTGTCGGAAGTCACGAGAATGGACGCGAGTACCTCCGCGCTGTTGACGAATTTCGAGGTGGTAACATCCACTTCTGCATTCATAAACTGGTTTTTACCATAGCTCACCGTATCCGACACCGCATTGAAAGTGAGCACAGCCGTATTATCCATTTTAAAAATTCCTTCCGCCTTTGCCCCGCGCGAAATGTAAATATCCGGGCTCAGGAAGGCCAGGAACTTCGACAGGTTATGCGTCTGAATCGAATAGTCGATATCGTACCTCCGCGACAGCATCTTCAACGGCTTCCGCGCGTAGTATTCGTTCCGGCTGGCCTCGTTTTCAAAGAAATACAATTTATATTCTTCCAAAACCTGGCTCACGTCCTTCCAGGCCTGCGTCGGCAGGAAGTTGCCTTCCACCTTCGCCGTCAGAAACTCGCTGTCGAGCTGCAAGCGGCGCTTCCCAAGGTGATTCCGGGAAGATAACACGAGCGTATCCACGACGAGGTTCCGCTCCTTATTGGTCATCACGAGATAGGTATCCAGCAATTTGGCATCACCTACGAGTTCATCGACCGTGTTACCCGTCACATTCACATTCAATTGCGTGCGGAGCGTGATCGGATCTTCGCTAAGCCCCAGTTCCTTCAAATTGGCCCGTTCGATAAGCCCTTTGACGTCGAACATGTTCTGCTGTTTCGAAAGGTCGAATTCGCCGTCGAGGTTTAATACCAGGTTGCTGTCGCGGGCGCTCACCAGGCCATTGAAATACTGGTTTTGCAGATTACCTCTCAGCCGGATGTTCTTATAATCATAATTCCGGAAACCCACCCGTTGCACCAGAGCATTCATATCCGCGGAAGCCACCGACAGTTCCAACCCTTTTCCGTAAACCTTCCCTTCAAAATCCAGCTCCTGCCAGTTATCCTCGTCTTCCAGCAAAGTACCCAGGTTGAAGGACGCCGTTTTTACTTCACCCGAATAGGTGGTCGTTTTGGCATCGGCAATATGGAACACCAGGTCGCCCGACAACTCGCCCAGCTCCGACGAAGCCGAGGCATTCACCGCAAAATCTTCGAGTGTTCCTTTAAATGTGCCATCCAGCAGCGTGTAGCCGAATTTTTGCAGATCAGGGTGCATGTCCCATTCGGGGTAATATTGGACCAGGTCCACGGGGTCGATCTTCGAAACCGACAGCCGGATATCCATCAGCACGCCCTCGATTGTGGGAAGTCCTTTGAAACCGATATCGCCTATGAGCCTGCTGTTCTTGCCAAAATGCAGGTCGGTATTGGAAAGCACAAAATCATCGACCTTCCCATTGAAATCACCCGATATCAGCCAGGTTTCGTTCAAACCATCGATATAGCTCGAAAACAACCCGAGGTCGCGCGAATCCACACGGCTGCCGACCAGGTGCCCTTTCATGCGGATCTTATGGTTGAAATCGCCCAATTCGCCCGACCGGTTGTAATAGAATATCACCTCGTCTTTCAAATGCGAATTCCCGATGTGCGCATCGAGCTCTTTCAATTCCATTTTCTTCTGGCAAAAAAGGAATTTCGTATCGAGGTCGTGCATTTCCAGGCCGGTTTGCTTATCAACCGTTTTCAGGTTTTTGGCACGAAAGGCAATGGTGTCTCCCTGAACGAGGAAATCGCTCAGCTCGCCGTAAAGGTGTTTGAGGCTGAAATGCGAGTAGTCAAATACCCGCGAACCACGATCCCGGGGCTGACGGGGATCATCATAGCCGAATGTACCGTCGATCACCTTGGCTTTGCCGATGATAAAAGGCGTGTTGTTCTCCGGGGCGTTCGGTGGCCGGGGCACCGCCGGGGCGGTAAGCTCATTAATACGGGCGATGAACCCGTCGATATTTAGGTCACCCGATCTCGGCACGATTACCAGGTGCACATTGGGCCGGTATACATTGACTTCGTCGAGAAATATCTCCTTCGCCGAGTCGCGCATAATGTTGTTGACATTCAGATTGACATCCAGCCGGCCGACGTCGATCATGTCCGCACCCGAGGAATCCTTCACAGAAACCCCTTCGAGCGAAACCACGTCGAACCATTTGATATTAACCCTTTCAATGGAAATGGGATACCCAAGCTTGGTGGAGATCTCGGCCGTTACGTGCCGCACAGCCCAGGTTTGCACGGAAGGAAGCTGTAATGCGGTAGTAGCAATCCCTAGTGCCAGCAGCACGAAGATGATAACCACGATCAGACCATTACCAAGCGCCTTCAGGAATTTTAACATATATAGCTTCGCAGCGGGATACTGCTTATCTTATTGTTAATGCTTAATTTTGCGAATATTTTCCACAGTATGAATATCCTCGCCATTGAATCGTCGTGTGACGAAACCTCCGCAGCTGTTATAACAAACGGGAATATCCGCTCCAATGTTGTTGCTACGCAACTCATCCACACCCAGTACGGCGGCGTCGTCCCCGAGCTGGCTTCGAGAGCGCATCAGCAACACATTCTGCCGGTGGTGGACAAAGCATTGAATGATGCAAAAATAGCAAAAAAAGACCTGGATGCCATTGCTTTTACAAAGGGACCGGGTTTGCTGGGTGCTTTGCTGGTAGGTACTTCGTTCGCGAAGTCGATGGCGCTCGGGTTGGATATTCCGCTGATCGAGATCAACCACATGCAGGCGCACGTGCTGGCGCACTTCATCGACGCACCCAAACCCGCATTCCCGTTCCTGTGCCTTACGGTGAGTGGCGGGCATACACAGATCGTGAAAGTTACCGGCCCGCTCGACATGGAAATCATCGGCGAAACGCGTGATGACGCCGTGGGCGAAGCTTTTGATAAAACGGCCAAGCTGCTCGACCTGCCCTACCCGGGCGGCCCGCTCATCGACAAATATGCCGCGCAGGGCAATCCGCAAGCCTTCCCATTTCCGCTTCCGGAAATCCCGGGCCTGGACTTTTCGTTCAGCGGGATCAAGACTTCGTTTTTGTATTTTCTCCAAAAGCAGGTCCGCCAGAACCCGGATTTTATCCAGGAAAATATCGCCGACATTTGTGCCAGCATTCAGTTTACATTGATTGATATTCTCCTTAAAAAACTAAAAAAAGCATCCCGCGAAACAGGCATCAAGGAAATTGCCATCGCCGGCGGTGTTTCCGCTAACTCAGGTTTGCGCAAATCGTTGCAGGAACTGGGCCAACAGCTGGGTTGGAATGTGTATATTCCTGCTTTCGAATACTGCACCGACAATGCAGCCATGATCGCGATCGCAGCGCATTACAAGTTCGAAGCGGGCGATTTCTGCGACCAGACGGTCAGTCCGCTTGCAAGGATGGAGTTTTAGAAACAGTGCTAACCTAAAAAGGATTGTATGAAACACTTTTGCCTGGGCATTCTTTTTCTTTCAATCCTGTCCGCGACCGCGCCGCTTTTCGCACAACCCGCGCGCGCACTCCGCAGCGACCTGACAATCAAGCCATTCTTCCGGATCGACAGTACCGATACCCAAACCAGGCTCGCATACGATGCTTCCGATAAGTCGTTTTACACCATCGCCTGGAATGGCGACCTTTTTCACCTGACCCCGAACGGATCGGGGAATTACAGCATTCAAAGACTGGCTTCATCACAGGATCATGGTATCAACTACCTGCAAGGACTTGCATTGCACGAAGGCAGCGTTTACCTCGCCGGTAATGTGGTTATCACGCAAGGTGTTTCGGGTTATGGCAAGGCCGTGAAAGCCCCACTGACCGGCGGCAAACTGACTTGGACCGAGATCTTTAAAACTGCCGAACACGCCTCTTCAAAAACACTTTTCGACCACGCTTTCAGTGCCATCTGTTTTTCGCCCGACGGCAAGGACATTTACATCGCGAGCGGCTCTCGCACCGACCACGGCGAAGTGAAGGATAATGAGGGCCTCTACCCCGGCCTGCGCGAATTGCCTTTGACAGCCTGCATCTTCAAAATACCCGCCAATACCGAAAATTTGCAACTTCCCAATGACTCGGCCGCGCTTGCGCCTTACGTCCACGCGCGCGGCGTGCGGAATGCTTTCAGTCTCGCATTTGCGGCCAACGGCGACCTGTTCAGCGTCGAAAACTCCGGCGATCGCGACGACCCCGAGGAAATGAACTGGATCAGGCCTGGTGCGCATTATGGTTTTCCTTGGGAAATGGGCGGTAACGACACGCCTATGCAGTTTGCCGGGTACAAGCCGTCGGATGACAAGCTGATCAACCGCAATTACACAGCCTACCAGATCGGCGCGTTTCATGACGATCCGCAATATCCTCCCAAACCGAAGAACCTGACTTTTCACAAACCAATCCGGAATGCCGGCCCCGACGCCGACATGTACCGCGACCCGGCCACGGGGAAAGTGATGGACGCAAGCGAAACCGGCAATACGATCAGCACATTCACTGCCCACAGATCGCCTTTAGGGCTGGTTTTTGACAAAAAGTCAGCCTTTGGAGGCGCGTACAAGGGCAAAGGGTTTGTGCTGAATTTCCAGGAAGGCTCCGCCACTTACGGCCCCATGCAGGAATCCGGGCAGGATTTACTAATGCTCGATTTGAAGAAAAATGCCGCTGGTGACGATTATACATTGAATACCTACCGCATTGTCTCCGATTTTTTCCAGCCAACGGATGCTACGATCGTCGACAATAAGTTATATGTGCTCGAAGGCCAGGGCCAGATTTGGGAAATCACTTTTCCAAAGGAAGTGGTCACGGCGGTCGAACCCGCATATAATGCATTCACTGTGTACCCGAACCCTATCCGGGGCAGAATGCAAATCCAGGGACCTCCAATCCAGCAAAATGCCCAAATGACCGTCACCGATATGACCGGCCGTACGCTGATCCGCGAAAAGCGGCATGTACACGGGAAAACCGAGCTGGATGTTTCCAAACTTCCGGCAGGCACTTATGTGCTTCAAGTAGAGTCGCAGCAGCAGCAGGTTACCACCCGATTTGTCGTTAACCCGTGAAAGCATTCATCCTATCTGCATTCATGATCGTATTTGCGATCTGCCTGTCGTGCAGCGAATCCCCGCAGCCTACACCTCCGGCAACCGGCGGTAATGAGCCGCCCGAACTAACCGGCTTTTCACCGCTATCGGGTAAAAAAGGCACTGTTATCAAAATCCAGGGCAGGCATTTTGGTACGGATAAGGCGAAAGTTTCGCTGCAAATCAACGGCTTGAAAGCGGTTATCAACACTGTTACTGATAGTGAAATATCGGCGGTGGTACCCGATAAATGTGGCTTAGGAAAGCTGGTACTAACAATAAACGGTAAAGAAATCAGCTCTTCGGCTGCATTCCGGTACCTCTACACGGCCACCACGAGTTACTTTTCAGGCAGCGGCCTCGGTGGCTACGAAGATGGAGCGCCCTTAAAATCCAAATTCGGGACATTATACAACATTGCTATGGATGGCAAAGGCGTTATGTTTGCCGCCGACCTGGGCAATTGCATGGTGAGGCGCATTGATACCGACGGCAGCACTTCCACCGTCGCAGGTGCGGCGAGCGGGGGATTTAAAGACGGCAAAGGCAACCAGGGGTTGATGAAGTTCCCAATCGGCATCGAACTGGCTCCCGACGGGTCCATATTTGTCGCGGATCATGAAAACCACGCCATCCGCCAACTGTTTCCCGATGGCACACTTACTACCGTGGCCGGCGAGCCTGATCGCCCCGGATCGGCAGATGGCGGACTGGCATCTGCCCAATTCAATCAGCCTTATGGCGTAAAGCTCGACAAAACAGGTACACTGTGGATTTGTGATACCAAGAACGGCCTGATCCGGAAGCTGGCGAACAGCCAGGTGACTACTTTCGCCGGCAGTACACCAGGCTATGCCGATGGAAAACTCAGGGATGCAAAATTTTATATGCCTTCCTACCTGAATTTCGATGAAAACGGCAATATTTTCGTCGCCGATAAACACAACCATTGTATTCGCAAGATTACGCCGGATGGAATGGTAACCACATTTTCCGGAACGCCCACCCAAGTAGGCTACCGCGACGGTGAAGCCGGCCAGGCGATGTTTAACCAACCTTGTAATATCCAGATCGACAAGCTCGGGAACCTTTATGTAAACGACCTTTGGAACCATTGTATCCGCCTCGTGTACCCGGATGGGTACGTGACTACGCTCGCAGGCAAAGGCGGAACGGAGGGGTACAACGAAGGAACCGGCGAAAATGCACTTTTTAAGCATCCTCAGGGATGCACTTTGGACAAAGACGAAAATCTTTTTGTTACAGATTCAGCTAATCAGCGCATACGTAAGCTGACCATCCAATAATCATGGCCATGACATTGTCAGAAATCTGGGTCTATCCCGTAAAATCCCTCGGCGGGATCAGGCTCACCAAAGCATTAACAGAAGAAAGAGGGCTTCGATACGATCGCCGCTGGATGATCATCGATGATGAAAACGTGTTCATCACCCAGCGTACGCATTTGAAAATGGCGCTGATAGACGTCGCGTTGGAAGAAGAAGGACTAAAAATATACCTCCGCGCCGATCCGACGGATTTTGTACTCGTACCCTATCAGCCGGTAACCGCATTGCCCGTCACTGTGCAAGTGTGGGACGATACCGCGGAAGCGCTCACGGTTTCCGACGAAGCCGACGCATGGCTCACCCGGCAGCTCGGTATGAAACTCCGGCTGGTAGTAATGCCCGATTCGACCGAAAGAAAGGCGGACCCACGCTATGCCCGGCACAACGAGAATGTGAGTTTTGCCGACGGCTTTCCGTACCTGGTCATTTCGCAGGCTTCCCTCGACGACCTGAACGCCCGCCTCGCAGAGCCGATCGAAATGCGGCGTTTCCGCCCTAATTTCGTGATCAGCGGCACCGAGCCATTTGCCGAGGACCAATGGAAGCACATTACCATTGGTGATCTGCGTTTCGAAGTGGTGAAGCCCTGCGCGCGCTGCGTACTCACGACCATTAACCCCGAAACCGCCGAAAAAGGTACCGAGCCGCTCAAAACGCTCGCTAGCTACCGCCGCAACGGCAACAAGATATTGTTCGGCCAGAATGTAACGGTGCAGGATTTCGGAGAACTGAAAGTAGGCGACCGGCTCACGGTCCTGGAATAGCAAAAGAGCTCCGAAGAAACGGAGCTCTTTTACATGATAAAGAATTAAACTCTTCAACACCATTAGCCTACCCGGCTTAGCCTATTGCTTATAGCTTATAGCCTATTGCCCTATAAACCTCCATCAAGACTGAGCTTCTGTTTCGCTCGCTCCGGTTGTTTGAAAGGGGCTTTTCATAATCCCTCTTTCCGAGTTACGGATAAAATTGATGATTTCGTCGCGTTCGTCCGAAGGCGCCATTTCCAGTTCGATCTTTTGAAGCGCTTCGGCATTGTTAAGACCCTTCATGTACACGTAGCGGTAGATGTTCTGGATCTCGATGATTTGCTCATTGGTATAGCCTCTTCTACGCAATCCAACAGAGTTGATACCCACATAGGAAATAGGCTCGCGTGCAGCTTTGGTAAACGGGGGTACGTCTTTCCGCACCAGCGAAGCACCCGACACGAACGCGTGTATACCGATTTTTACAAACTGGTGCACCGCACTCAATGCACTCACAATGGCCCAGTCGCCCACATGGACGTGTCCCGCCATTTGCACATTATTACCGATGATGACATTGTTCCCTACCCGGCAATCATGCGCCACGTGCGCATAGGCCATGATCAAGCAGTCGGAACCGACCACCGTTTTCCAATGCTCTTCGGTACCACGGCTGATCGTCGCATACTCACGGATCGTCGTATTGTCGCCGATTACCGTCAGGGTATATTCATTATTGTATTTCAAATCCTGCGGTGTTGCAGAAACAACGGCACCGGGATAGATCTTACAGTTTTTACCAATACGCGCACCGGAATTGATTACAGCGTGTGACCCGATCCAAGATCCTTCCCCGATCTCAACATCGGCATGGATCATTGCAAAGGGTTCAATCTCTACATTCTGAGCAATCTTAGCGTCAGGATGGATATATGCTAATGATTGAGTCATTTTTTCTTTACCAGGCTTGCTATCATATCCGCTTCACACACCAGCTGTCCGGCTACGTATCCCCGGCCGCTCATTTTTACTATCCCCCTCTTCATCGGCGAAGTGAACTCACATTTGAAAATAACTGTATCCCCCGGAAAAACATTGCGGCGGAAACGGCATGCATCGATTCCGATGAGGTACGGCCAGTAGTTGTCCGGATCAGGAACGCTGGAAAGTACCAGGATTCCGCCCGTTTGCGCCATTGCTTCCAATTGCAAGACGCCAGGCATTACCGGGTTACCCGGAAAGTGTCCGAGAAAAAATTGTTCGTTGATCGTCACATTCTTAACCCCTACCACGCTGTTTTCGTCCAGCGCGATGATCTTGTCAATCATCTGGAACGGATAGCGGTGCGCCAGCAACTGGCCTATCTGGTTAATATCGAATACAGGAGCCTTGTTGGGGTCGTATTGAGGAATGTCTCCTTTTCCTGATTTGATCAGTTTCTTGATCTTTTTAGCCAAGGCCACATTCGCCGCATGGCCCGGGCGTGCAGCCAGGATCTGCGCTTTGATCGGCCGGCCTACCAGCGCGAGGTCACCAATGAGGTCGAGCAGCTTGTGGCGTGCCATTTCATTGGAATAATGCAGGTCCACATTGTTGAGGATACCCTTGGATTTGTCGACACTCACTTTCGGCTTGTTCAAAAGCTGCGACAGATGATCCAGTTCACCGTCTTTCACCTCGCGGTCTACGATCACGATCGCGTTCGTCAGGTCTCCGCCTTTGATCAGGTTTTGCTTGTAAAGTGCTTCCAGCTCGTGCAGGAACACGAATGTGCGGCACGATGCGATATCGTCTTTGAACAACGTGATATCGTTCAGCGAGGCGTGCTGGCTGCTGATGACGGTAGAATTATAATCCACCATCACCGTAAGGCGATAGTCCGAGAGCGGCAGTGCTACCAGCTCGGTATCCTTATCCTTATTTTTATAATGTACGTATTCCGGAACTTCGAAATAATTGCGATAAGCATTTTGCTCTTCGATACCCGCATCCAGCAACGCATCCACAAACTTGATGGAGCTGCCATCCATGATCGGCGGTTCGGGGCCATCGAGCTGGATCAGCACGTTATCGATCTGCAAACCTACCAATGCGGCAAGTGTGTGTTCAACCGTATGGATCCGCGCGCCGTTCTGCTCGATGGTAGTACCGCGGGAAAGATCCACTACATTATCGACATCTGCATCTACAATGGGCTGGTCGGGTAAATCAACACGTTGAAACTTGTACCCGTGGTTGGCCGGCGCCGGCACGAATGTCATCGTAGCGACAACACCGGTATGTAAACCCACTCCAGTTACGGATACAGACTTAGAAATGGTTTGTTGTTTTTCGTTCATTATATCTATTTCCTTTTCTAAATAAGGTGCGTCCGGATGCTGTATTACTGAAAATCAGACGTTTCCTGTTTGCGTTCCAGGTCTTTCAGCCGTTCTTCCAGCTCAGGCAGCCTTCGCACCAAAGCCATGGACCGTAAATGTTCGTTCAGGTCCCTGGCGGGGGAGCCCGATAGCGACAGGCCTTCCTTTTTAATGGATTTGCCAAGCCCGCTCTGAGCCCCGATCTTAGTATTGTTTGCTACCGTAATATGTCCGACCAGACCAACCTGCCCGGCAATCACACATTGGTCGCCAACAGTGGTAGAACCGGACACGCCCGACTGGGCCGCAATTACGGTATTTTTTCCAATCTCTACATTATGTGCGATCTGAACCAGGTTATCTATTTTCGCTCCCTGGCGGATAATGGTCGAGCCCATCGTCGCACAGTCGATCGTTGTATTAGAACCGATGCTCACATTATCTTCTATCACGACATTTCCGAGCTGCGGGATCGTCTTATAGCTGCCATCGGCCTGCGGTGCGAAACCGAAGCCGTCGCTGCCGATCACCGTGTTCGCAAAAATCGTTACATTCTTACCGATCACCGTATTATCGTAGATTTTCACACCCGGATGGATCACCGAGTAATCGCCTACCTCGACCCCATCACCCAGCCAGGCCTGCGGGTAAATTTTCACCTCTTTTCCAATCACGCAATTTTTCCCGATATAGGAAAACGCACCGCGGTAGCAGTTATCCCCCGTCTGGCTGTTCTCTCCGATAAAACTCGGCTGCTCCACCCCCGACTTGATGCCGGCGAGGCGTTTCTGGTATTCTTCCAGCAGGATCGTGAAGGCGGTATAGGCATTTTCGACGTAGATCAACGTCGCTGCAATATCTTTTTTGGGAGTAAAATCTTTATTGACAATTACTGCCGAAGACTGTGTGGAGTAGATATAATGCTCATATTTGCTATTGGCCAGAAAAGATATACAACCCGGCAGGCCCTCTTCAATTTTTGCAGCCGAACTAATTGTAATCTGATCATTTCCAACAACAGTTCCATTCAGCATCTGAGCAATCTCGCTGACAGTAAATTTCATATTTTATCGGCTAATTTCGGGTAATGGTATTCGAGTACGTTGTAAAAATTATTAATTCTGCCTTCTTTTTTGGGTCCTGATTAACCACGCAAAGATACATTTTTAGCCCAACATACATAGTACTTGCGTACAATCTTAGTGAGGGCTTCGATGGTCGGAATGTCGGACGCATCGGCGATATCCAGCAAATTCCCCTTTTTCATTTTAACGCGAATCGGGTCCTGTTCTTTCGCATAGGCCCAATTGGTGGTTTCGCCGGTGATCAGGAAATATTTCATATCCGTTTCGGATATTCCGCGCGCCGTCAGGCGCTCACGGAGCGGCGCCAGTACTTCTTCGCCTGGCGGCTCATTAAAAAAGCTGATTTTGAACAGGTTCCTATCCAACAGCATTTGACATAACGTCGATAAAACAGGGTCCGAATGCGTTTTCCATCCTTTTACAGAAGCCCATACGTCGTTATCGTCCAATCCGTTGAATGCCGCCAGCAAATCGGGTTCATTGTCGAAGTCAGCGAGGGTAAAACGGTTATAAAGGAAGCGGGCAAAATCGGGCGTGGCGAAAAGCTGCTCTCCTGCCGCCGCCAGTTCACGGGCGCGGTGCAGGATCTGCGTGAGCATGGCCTGCGCGCTCAGGAGCGTCTTGTGCAGGTACACCTGCCAGTACATAAGCCTGCGCGCATGCAGGAAGTTTTCGATACTCAAAAGCCCCTTCTCCTCCACCACCAGCTGGTCATGGCTGATATCCAGCATTTTGATCAACCTGTCGGCACCAATGGAGCCTTCGATAACCCCGGTGTAGAAACTGTCGCGGTTCAGGTAGTCCATCCGGTCCATATCCAGCTGACTGGAAATCATCTGGTGGTAAAATTTACGCGGATACTTCCCTTCGAACATCTGGATCGCGATATCGAGCCGGCCATTCAACTGACGGTTGAGATCCTTCATCATCACGAGCGTAATCGCTTCATGCGGGACACCGGGTAGCACTACACTCTCCAAAACATGAGAAAACGGCCCGTGGCCGAGGTCATGCAGCAGGATCGCTGCCTGCGCCCCTTCCGATTCGGGCTCCCAGATCATGTGGCCCTTTTCCTGCAACGTCCGTAATGCCTGGCTCATGAGGTGCATAGCGCCAAGCGCGTGGTGAAAACGTGTGTGCAGAGCGCCGGGATAAACGATATCGGCCAGGCCGAGCTGCCTTATCCTCCTGAGCCGCTGAAAGTAAGGATGATCGACCAGATCATAGAGCAGATCCGACGCGATAGATATGAATCCGTAGACCGGATCGTTGATGATTTTCCTTTTATTCAAAATCGATTTTTTGGCAAAAGTAATAAACAACCAACGGACAAAAGAAGCTAATCTTGTCGTATTCATTTGGAGAATTGAACCGATTCGCTAATTTTGCAACCCAAACGAAAGTTTGGCAAAGGGCCTATAGCTCATTCGGTTAGAGCAACTGACTCATAATCAGTAGGTGCTTGGTTCGATTCCAAGTGGGCCCACTTTGAAAATCAAGCACTTAGCAACAAAACGCTAGGTGCTTTTTTCTTTCCTAACGGTGCGACTAACAATGATTGAAATACAGTCGCAAATGCTTGAATTTACTTATTGGTAGTTAGAGTAAATGTTTTGTAACCGTAACTTACGTGCTATAAAACTCTCTCTACCAACTCTACGACAATGAGCATTGATGACAATTTGATGAAAGAACAGTTTATCATACGGTTTGATGTAGCCTCAAATCAAATTGATTCGAACACATTTGTCAACTACTTGATACACTTTAATTCAGTGATCCAGGAGATCAATAACGACTTGGCTCGTGATTGAAGGATTACTGTCAAAATCAATGCCTTTCAATCAGGTAGCTTTCTAGCTTACAGTCTATTCTCGATCAAGTCCTATCCCTCTTTACGGTTGGCAACTTAAAATACCTATTGACTATAGTATCAGTCTATAAGTCCATCGTTGAAATCAAAAAATTTCTTAAAGGAAAAAAAGCACAAAAGATCACCAAAGACGGAGACTACGTTGTAATTGAAAACCCAGACGGATCTATCCTAAAAATTGACTCAAAAGCCTACAACATTCAAGCCAACAATCCACAGGTTAACGAATCAATAAAAAAGCAATTCGAGACATTGGAGAACGACGAACAAGTATCTGCCGTGGAGATTGCAGCGAAAGACGGAACACCAATTTTACAAGTGGAGCGCAACGACTTTCCTGCACTATCGGCCCCAACTCCAACGGTTGATGGAGAAACGTCAGAAAGGCCGCAAAGCGCCATTCTCAGCATTCTAAAATTCTCTTTCGACCCCAAGTACAAATCAGACTTTTATTACCAAGGGAATAAAATCTCCGCTTATATCAGGGACAAGGCGTTTTATGAAAATGTGGATAACGGAGACAGTTTTTCCAAGGGAGATGCACTGGAAGTCGTGATGGAGGTAAAAAGGCCTATGACCCTTCGGTAGATCACGAAGTCATTAAAGGGTACGAGATCAAGGAAGTAAAACGACATATACCACGTGGCGAAAAGGGACAAATCGATATAAATATGTAAGAAACCTATATATTCCCTTTCAAAGTATGGTAGCACCCAAAAATTAGTTGCAAAATTTTTAAATTAGTAGCGTGACAACTATTTAATGGAATGGGCGTCATCTCATAAAGGAAATTTTCTGGTACACCCTCTGACTTGTTCAGAAATAAACTTAACGAATAATTGCAACTAATTGGACTTTCCAAGTGACATTCCGAAGTTTGCGTCTTAAAGAACCTTCTAATGAGAAAACTGCTGTTCATCGCCATATTGTTAACTTCGATTTCTTGTAAAAAAGACTCCGACCCTACCCCATCGAATGATCTAACCCGCGACTTGGTTGGCTCATATCAGTATCGCTATTCAGAGGTTTACTTAGGGAACATCACCATCGAATATACCGTGAAGTGGATTATTACGAAAACCGCCGACAACAAGATCAGCCTGAGCCACAGAGAAACCGGACAAGTTATCCCAACTGGCCCTATCCAGCATACAACAGAGCCTTTAGAAATAACCTTTAATGATATCGAATTAACCCGGAAAGATGGCTTCACTTTGGATAGAACTGTTGATTGGCGGCTTGATTCGCGAGAAATGGAAAAAGTGCGGGTAGTGTTCGAAGGAAATTTAGTAGGAGGCAAATTGGATGTGAAGTCAAAAACAGCAATAGTATTTCGCGGGGATGTCAGCGAAGACTTGGTAACATTTACCAAGCTATGAAACTAAACAGGCCCCACCAATAAGCAGGGCCTGTTTAGTTCTGGCGTGTGTGCAAGACTAGAACCCGCCAATGGCCCTAGCGTCTGTTTGAAGTCGCTCATTTAAAATGCGTAACAAATCTCGCTCTCTAATGAATTCCTTCTGCTCTCGTTCGAGCGCATCAACTTTCAACATCAGTTGAAAAATCAGATGGCGTAAATCGGTACCTTCTTCCTTAGGTTAGAATTATTCGGCCAATAATGTCAAGTTAATGAGTTTGGTCGTGTTCTTCAAAGTTGATAATCTACGAATCCATACGTTTAACAAACAGCTCAGTACGGCGTTTAAGCAACTAATTGATACATATTGATACGCCTAGTCTATACTTGAGGAGTTCATTTGCATCGGTGAGCTTGGAATTGTTATCAAAACGCGTATTAAATAGAGCCTCTAAGCCAATACTTCGGCTAAGCCGTAAGTTCAATCCAAACGCGCCGGATAGGGCAAAGTTTTGAGAATTGACGGTCGTGTGCATACCATCGGTGTCCTCCTTTCCCCATTGGAAATTATAGCCGGAGGAGAGTTGCAAAAATGGCTTTAGTTTGAACCTAAGAAGGTAATAGCGGGAATAGATTTCAGGGAGCGCAGAATATAGTTGATATTCAGGTAACACGTAAGTACCTGGTACTCCCGACTTATTCCGTTGGTACCGTTTCCCCATTGAAAATTGTAATCCAACTACCAGACGATCCGCTACAAGGTAGCCGATCTGGGGGCTAAGCGACCAAGTCCTTGTCAATTGTTGTATATCATTAGCCGCAGATGCCGAGGCATTTAACGTCGCAACGATGTGCCCTTTTTTCAGTCCCACAGAAGAAGTATTCTCCGAACTACTGGTTGGCTCACTCAATGCTGAATTTTCTTGTGCATGCGTATGGCTAATTGACGCAAGGATAAAAAGCCAGATAATAACGTTGTCCCGTATTTGTTTCATAGAAATATCGTCTGAGATGAACAGTAAAAAGAGCAAATTTCTTCCAACTTGCTACAAACGCAGCTAAAATCTCAAAGTGTAGCTTATATAAGGCAGTATTGGGAGAAAAGAAACCTGCTTGATGGAAATTCCTGTCGGCTTGAAATCACTATTACTACGCTGAATTTTAAGGTCAAGGTATAAAGGATTTTTTCTGTTATAAACATTGTATAGCCCAATCCCAAGATCAGCATTGCGTTTGCGGGCAGTTGTTAAAGATTTGACAGCACCAATATCCAGTCTATGGAAACTCGGCATCCTTCCGTTATTCCGATGGTCGTATATAAATTTGGGGTCAGAATTATTTTCCGTAAGTGTGGCGGCCACAGGTAATGTGACAGCATGTCCTGTTTGATAAACAAACGCGCTATTGATAACCCATTTATTTCCAATCGCATAGCCGGCGGTAATCGAAACGTTGTGCCGCCTGTCATACTTCATTGGAAACCAGGTGTTATCATTTATGCCTGTAAACTTTCGCTCAGATTTGGACAAGGTGTAAGAAAGCGACCCCTTAAACTTACCGATGTTTTTGGCGACCATAAATTCCAATCCTTTTCCCCTACCTATCCCATTTTTAATAACAATTGAATCCCAGGAATCGGCCAACAAACCGGTGAAATTGGTGCCATCGGGATAGTCAATCAGATTTTTCTGCCTTTTAGCGTATGCTTCGACTGATAGTTCCCAGCCTGAGTCTGGAAAAATTTTATACAATCCCAGTGATAATTGCCCAGCCCTCGAAGGCACTACCTTGTCCGTAGAAGGAACCCATGCATCATAACCAAATCCGAAGCCGTTGTTGGTCAGTTGGTGCAAATATTGATTCATCACCGAGAAACCCGCTTTCAGTTTCCAGTTGTTTGAAAGGGAATAGCTTAATCCGAGTCGTGGTTCCGGATTATAGAATGTACGGCCGCTTACTTTATAAATACTATAACGTAACCCGGGATTAAGCCGGATGCCCGAAATTACAGCGATATCCCCGTCAACATATAAATCTAACTGATACGCGGGAAGCCGACCTTCTTTGGAGTTATCGAACAACCCGTTGTAGTTGCTTTTCGTTACAAACGGGCTAAATGAATGTCGTGTGCCGTCGATGCCAAACTTCAAGCCCAGCCAATTCACCGGAAAATAGTCAAACTGGATTTTGGCCCCCCAATCGCTTACACCAGCGTTGGTATACCTATAAAAATTTACAGGTTGTTCATTTATATTTTTGTCTTGGAAGTCATTCGTAAATTCGCTGGTGTACTTCGAATACAGAACAGCAAATCTTGCGAAAAGTTTTTGAGAGAATACTTTGCTGTACCGGAGTGTCGCCGTCGTATTTCCCCAATTATTCCCGATGGCTGTTTCCGTTTCTTTACCATTACCGCTGGCACTCCACTCGGTATATTTGAATCGATCAAAGCCATTGTAAAAACTAATATACATTTGATCCGTTTTATTGATCTGGTAATTGAACTTCGCATTTAGGTCATAAAAGCGATACACACGCTCCTCTCCTGTGCCAGAGCTGCGCTTCTTACGTAAACTGAATAGTGAAGTAAGCCCTAATGTCGAAACGCGACCTGATATGATAAAGGATGCCTTATTTTTAATGAGAGGCCCTTCCAGCGTAAGTTTTTGGTTTAGCAGTCCTATCCCGACTTCCCCACCGAATTTCTGATTGTTCCCATCTTTCATCGTAAGATCGATAACAGAGGCAAGCCTGCCCCCGTACCTGGCTGGGAATGCACCTTTGTACAGATCTACTGATTTTAACGAAGTTGGGTTGAATACTGAGAAAAACCCACCTAAATGCATGACATTGTATACAGGTACTTCATCCAGAAGAATCAAGTTTTGATCCGGCGTTCCACCGCGAATGTATAATCCTGCACTTCCCTCTGTACCAGTGGAAACACCAGGGGTATAGCTTAAAGCTTTTAGAACATCCACTTCACCAAGTAGTGCCGGCAACGCTTTAATTCTGTGAATGGGAATTGACAAACTCCCAATAGGTGCACTAAAAAGCTTATTTTCCCTAATGCTTATCTCATTGAGATTATTTTGCTGATGCAACTTTACTTCCAAAGGAAAACCAAGATCGCCAATGCTGGTTATTTGAGTTGGCAAATAACCCACATAGCTTACTTTAAGATGATGACCCGAAGAAGGAACTTCAATGCTAAAGAAGCCATATGCATTAGTTTGCACTCCCGTTCCCGCAATGCTATCGCTAACAGAAGCTCCGATGAGCAATTCGCCGCTTGTAGCATCACGAACCGTTCCACTTACAGTAATTTTTTGTGCAAAAGCCTGTCCAATGGAAGTAAACAGCAAAATGAAAATATATTTAAACGGCTGGTTCATAGTAGCTCTATGGTTTTTTCGCTGGACGCAAAAATAAGTCCATAGCCATTTTTGACATTGGTTAGTGCCCGCTGCGGAGGAAGAACCAAGTGATCTACACCTTCCGGTTGCTTGTTTTCTATTTTCGCATATTCAAAGTATTCTTTGGAAACTACGCCAATACGCGCAGTCACTTTTAAGGCCCGCTCAGTATAATTGTAGCCAGTTGCCGTTTCAACGTAAAATTTCAGTGGGATCGCCGGTACTGGCAAGCATTGACTGGACATCAAGAAGACGCGACTTTGTGGAAAAAGATATGCTTTTATAACCGCATTGTATTTTGGCTTCTCAGGTTCCGTTCCCCAAGTATGGCAATCTTCTTCGTTGGCGGGTATATTATCTGCCGAAGCATAGGGGTAGCTGGAAAGTGTATCGCTTTTGTAGTAACTCATCAACTTTATGCTAAGATACTTATCAGACATCGCATCTTCATTTGCAAGATATAGCGTAACCAAATCTTGTGGAGTTTGATGGTTCATTTGAGGAACAACATCATGTGTTCGAATTGCAGTCACCTCAGATATTTCGGCGGGCACAGTCACAACAGCCGACTCCGCCGTAGGTAACGAAGGTGCTGACACCCGGACGAAGTAGCTGGCACCCGCCTGAATCACGCTATCGGATGTATAGAACCCAGGCTCCTTGCCAGAATGCGAAAGTGTCAGGTATGTTTTTCCGTTTTTAAACACCACAACGGTGGCATTATTCACTGTAACATCGTTTGGAATATTTCCAACCGGATTAAAAGTCTTCGTGACTTGCAATTTGAATGAGGAATTTGCCTGAAGTTTCCCCCACAGAACAAGTTTGTCGCCCGAGTATGGAACATTCATTTCCAAATCTTGTTCTTTACAGCCGACTAAGAATGTTAGTGAGAGAAAAAGAAAGCGCCTAATGTTCATGGTCATATATATGCTTAAAGCCAAACCATGTATACACAAATAGCATTTACACGGCTTGGCTATCTTAATTTAAATCTGCATAGTTCGTTGAATGAGTATGCAAATTATAAAAACCCGGGTCATTCTGGATAAAAATCCACATTATACAATTTTGAAGGTGTAACTTGGCAATACATGTTAGCACGGCAATCGGAGAGCCAGGATAGCCCTGCCGGTCCGTAAACTTCGACAACGAACATACTGATCTCCTCCACATTGTTCCCACTTCTTGATCCAGAAAAAGGAGATCTTGAAATAAAGCCTGCCTCATTTTTCTCGTAAGTGCCTGATGTTGTGAAACTGAGATGATCTGCCGCAGTACCGCTCCATCCAATCAAATTTTTCTTTTTATAGCTTACTTTAACAACGAGAGAGCTATAAAAAGGAGCTAGATGACGCTTAAACTCGCCAATAATCCGGCGATTCCCATCGGTATTTTGGTAATCTTGTACCCTGGCATTCCCCAGCTGTTCATTTATAACTTTGCTGTATTTCACCCCTGCCATGTTATAATTAGCCAGGAATTCTTTCAAAATATCGTAGTCTTGACCAATTTTTATTGCGCTTGCCGTTTCAGCCCCAATATGATAGGCTGTATCAGACACTATTATGTATCCTTTTGCATTCAAAATTGCTGCCAGTCTTGGATCATCTACGATCTTCTCCAAGATCTTATTTTCGCCGCTCCCTCTGAATATTGCAAGGTCAGAAAGCTCGCCAAACTCACCAGTTTCAGCGATTTTATCATATTGTGCTGTGGTTATGGCATTTTGCCGTTTCAGTAATGATGTAAAACCAGACCCGGTATACCAGTTAACCATATCCTTTTGATTCGCAATTTCCCTAATCACGCTATTCAGATGAGTTTTGGAGGAGAATTTGAGTACTCCGTCCACAAGCTCAACATCATTTATCGAGCCCGCTCGCTCGACATCAGGTGACGGGCTAATTTTACCTTCTTTGTCACCACAGGACAGGAAGAATACACCTCCGACTAATAAAAGCAACAATTTCTTCATACTTTTACCTTGGTTTAAATTGTGAAAAATAGTTTGAACTGCTTTTGAACTCACCCTCCGACCGCAAAATCCTGGGTGAGTTTTTTTTGAATTGGTAGAGACACTCTTAAAATTATATTCGAAGAAATTCATTTTACGAGCTCAAAGAATTATTCAATGAATAGGCCTTTCTATTTACATTTGGCGTAAAATTATTCTTTCATTTTTTATTAAACTATTGCGAATTCGCAAGAAATGGACTAGTTTGTAACCAATGATTACTTTTTAGCTACCAGAAATTGTTGGATACTGCATGGAATTAATAATCCAATTGATAAAATCTCACCTTGACGTCAGTGAGGATGCCCTGTCTGAGATAGCCAAACGGATTGTCAAAAGAAAATTGCCACGAAAAGCCCAAATCTTGGCTCCGAATGATCGACAACAAACACTTATTTTTTTGGTGAAAGGCGTAACTAGAAACTTTTATAGAATGGAAACAAAGGAATGGACAAGCCGATTCTCCCAAGCTGGTGATTTGGTATTATCTATTGATAGTTTTCTTTTCGACGAACCATCAAAGGAATATATAGAGTGCTGTACACCGATAGAATTTTGGGAGATTTCAAAAGACGATTACCATGAGCTTTTAGCTAAATATGCTGAACTTCACGTATTGGTCGGTAAGCTGTCGTATTGCAATTTGCGGTTAAGCACTACTAGGATGTATAATTGGAAAATGTTGACCTCAGTCGAACGGTATGAGCAATTTTGCAAGGAAAAGCCAAGCCTTATAAAGACTGTACAGGGACAGCACATTGCTAGTTATTTGGGGATTAGTGCGTTTGATCTATCAAGAATAAGACGCCGGTTTTCACAAATAAAAGTATCCACTTTTATTTTCCACCTAGTCGACTTCCTAGATATCTGGTGAATTGAATTTGCACCTACGATTTTTTTTTAAATTACCGCGGAACCGCCCTCGAGAGCATCGGCATGATGATCATGTTACTGCGGCTGACGAAGTCATTGAGATCTTCCAGGCTTACCGCGAGCTTATACTAGTAGGAGCTGCTGGCGATCAGCACGCCGGCATCAAGGAGTTGGTAAATCACCTCTGTCTGAAAGTAATGCAGCGAAACTTCCTTCGGTGTTTGCTTGGATATGTTCTTTTTGATGTTAGGCTATACATTGGGCAAATGTTCTAACTTACACTTTCGGGAAACAAAGTCCACCCTAACTAGGCATCTGTCAAATGGGCATACAACAAATTGGGACAACATTCAGACAGCAACGACAATTGCTTCCGCTTTTGATGCTGACAGCGTATTGCATCAGCGCCATTGTTTCAGCCGTTCGCGGATCGGTTGTTCTGGCAGGTAATACCTATTATTTTGAATTGACTACAAAACACTACATCGCATTTGGCGCGATCGGGCTGAATTTCTTAACCTACTTTCTCTTCCGTCCATTTTACAAATACACTTTAGGGTTAACCATTACCATCGGACTTTTTAACCTCATGACTTTCCCTGCTTTGGAAACGACGCAAAGTTTTGCATTTAGCAAGTTGAAAGTGAGTTTCCAGCCGTCGGCATTTTTAGCGGGACTGCTTGCCTACATTATCAATTTTAAGAGAGTAAACGAGTTTGTTATCGATAACTTGACGAATAAGCCAACACCGGAGGAACAAGGCAAAATAGAGATCGCCAGATTTCAAGAAAGCGTCGGAAAATTCAAAGAAAAGTATGGCAGCTACTCCATAGAAATGCTGAGGGAAATTGTAATTGAAAAAAAGTTTGTCCCGGAAGCGCTTGAAGCGGCAAAACAGTTACTCAGAGAACGGCAGTCCAATGATTAACTAAAAAATACAGGCGGAAGAAACGAGGCCGCCATTCTCGCTGACGTATCCATCAAAAGACTAGGGAGTGAATGGCTTTTTTTCAGCCAGCAAATTATCAACTGAACAGTCCTCTCACACTTTCCGCACCGCCCCAATCCGCATAGGCGCCAGTTCGTAGGTGCAGATTCCCTCCGCAATGACGGGGTCTTTCTCTGCAAGTTCATGGGCCTCCTCTTCCGAAGACACCTCTATAATGGCCATTCCAAAAGCACCTTTCGGGTCGAGGACGGGGCCGAACAAGAGGGAAGAGCCGGCGTCGGTGAGCATGGTCCAGTAGTCGATGTGCTGCAACATGATCGTCCGCTCGGTTTCGGACATGTCGAGATGGTAGGTCGGCCGCGGAGGAATGAGTCGGAAGAAAAAATACATAACAGAATGGATAAGGTGGTTCGGTAAAGTTACTTTCCTCCCTAAAACTACTCAAAAACCTCCGTTCACTAACTGTTTCTTGCCATTACGCGTCGGGTACCGCAATTTCGTGAGTCTTTACACTATCCAAGAAACAGGAAATGCTCACACTTTACACGATCGCTTCGCTGGCTTTTGCAACGGTTACACTTGTCGGCGGCGGCAAATGGATGCTCGTACGCGAAAACAGAAGGTTGAAACGTGTGCTGAAAACAGGCCGTGAATATGAAGCGCTCATCCTCAACGCGCAGCCTATCAGACCTTCCATCTTCAATACAGAAAACATCCGGTTAAAAGTGCAGATATTGGCGGAGAGGCCACTCGTCGTGGAGTTTGATTACGACGCTTCCTATCCCGAATGGCGCGAACTGGTGACGGGGAAGGTCATCAGGGTGGATGTAGACCCGGCCGATCCGCATAATGTCCTGATTATCCGCAAATCTGCGCGGCCATCGAAACCGTCTTCTACCAGCAGCGGCGCATTGCTGGCCTTTTAAAGGATAACCATAATATCCGGATTGGGCCGGTCTTTTTTATCGAGGTATTCCCAGGACACGATATCTTCTTCCGGATAAATATTGCCTGTATCCTCGGGCCCTTCGTCTCCAATAGCTTCAATAAATGCCTTCGAAGCCTTTTTATAAGTCCCTTCGCGGGGAACGCCGTTCATATCGGTAAACAGAACCAGCGACTGGTCTTCGGGGAGTTTCCTGTCTTTCATTACGCTATTTTTTATTGATAAAAGAAGGCATTTCTACCTTCTTTTACCTATTTACCCGCAAATTTTATGCCTGAGGCCGGTTAATGACCAAATGCCAGGCCGAGCGTCAGTTCCAGCCTCGCCAGACTCTCGTACTCGCCTTTGCCCAGCTGCACAGTTTCTTTCCGCCCGCCGCTGTTCACAGTTACCCTTGAAATGGTCCCGCTCAATACCGAAAAATTCAGGTACAATTTCGAGGCATCGCTCATCCTCATCCCGTATCCTACTTCCAGCCCTACGCCCACAGTTCCACCGGTAATGCTCACCAGCGCGCCGCTGCTATTTACCTGGTCCTTGTACGACTGGTAACCCATATTCGCGCCTATGTACACTTCGCTTCCCGACCGCAGAACCAGCCTGTTCAGTCCGGATACCGCGAAATAGTTGAGATTGACCTTGTCCCGAAAACTGACATCTTTGAACTGATAGTGGTTGTAACTGTACTTCGCCCCCAAGCCGAACGGCTCCGAAATGAAGTAATGAATGTCCCCGCCAAGGGTATACCCCGACTTCATTTTCTTCAAATAGCTCATCGTGCCCGAAGGTACCTGATCGCTGATCCGCGCGACGCGACGGGAATAGCCCCCCTGAAAACGGTATAGCCAGCGACTATACGTCCGCTTTGGAACGATTGCAACGGGCTCATGATAAAAATTAGTTCGCTTATCCGCTATGTCGCTGATCGACATGAGCGTCTTGGCCGGCACCCCGAATTTATTGTAAGTAAAATACACGAAATCACCCTGCTCACGCGTGATTTTGCATCGGATCGAATCGCCGGACGTGGTTACAATCAGGTCCTGCGCATGTGCAGTCACAGTCCCGATCAGGCAGATCAGGAATGTAAAAAGGAAGTTCTTCATTGGATGAGGCTTATTTACGTTTTTTCCCCATGTATTCGGCTTTGCCTGTCCGGTGGTCGACCAGGTCGAGGGTCGGGCGGCCTACGACCACGCCCATTCCCACCCCACAGCGGAGATAATAGGTTCGACCTTTCTTGATATCGATGGGTATGGAGGCTTTTGACTCCGTTTTAGCCCAAAGTTCCTTCGCCCCCTCCGTCCGGATTTCTATTTTCTGGCGGAATTTGTTCGTAACCCGGCATATGACCGAATCTCCAAGGCTCAGGTTATAGCTAACCAGCGCCCCGGCTCCTCCATTACGATAAACGTAGAGAATGGCATGATCGATCAGCGAATCGGCTTCGGCCTCCACCTGTTTCAACGCTGCGATCTGATCCGGGCTCACCCGCAGAACCCCCGCCGTAATGCGGTGGCAGGAGCTCATAAAATCCGGGGTCTTGTGTTCAATGACCCGCACAGCATTACCACCCGATTTCCGGGCTTCTTCCTTGGCCTTTTCGAGCACAACAGTGTAGCTGCAATTGGTTGTCATGCCGGCATCGCCGACCTTCACAGTACCCAGCACTTCTGCGAGGCCTATACCGGCCGAGTCCATGGGAAGCACCCAAACCTCCTCATCGTAATTAAGCGGCTGGTATTTTTGAGAGACATTCGTCCGGATTTTGGGGGCACACCCGGCCATGAGCAACAACGCGAACAGCGAAGCGATCGTAAATTTTTGAAACATAAATACTGATAGGAAACAGAGGTAAATAGTGATGTCCGGTTACTTAGAGCCAAATCTAATTTAAACCGTTGCACTTTCTCAAAACTTCCTGGCAAACCGGATAAAATTCCCCCAGTCGTAAACCGTCATATCATGCTCGCCTTCACGGTTGTGATAACCAAAATGCGACCCGATAACCGGCTTGTCGATTCCCGGCGGGTCTTTGGGTAATCCTGATTGGATCTTGTACAATGCATATACCGGCTCGGCAGCCTTCAACGCGAGAAACGTTCCTTTGGGGTCGGCCCAGAGGTCTTTGGACGCATTCGTCGCGTACACGGGCCGGGGCGCGATGAGCGCGATGAGCATGTGCTGGTCTACCGGCAGGGCATTCTCTTTGTCATTATATTTCTTGTAATTGTTGCTAAACCAATGCGGAAAAGTGGTGTTGATACGGCTGATCCGCTCACCGAATTGCCGCCGTGCCAAAGCGGCCCCGGTATTGCCCGAGCAATTGGTCACACAAGCCGCAAAGCGCTGGTCCTGCGCAGCCGCCCACAATGATGTTTTACCCCCCCGTGAATGCCCTACTACAATTACCTTTTTAGCGTCGATATCCCTGTCCGTCTCAAAATAATCCATCACACGGCTGGCACCCCAGGCCCAGGCACCGATGGCCTTCATCCCGTTATCCTTTCTCAATTGTTCGGGATAGAGCTTTTGCAGAACGCCGGTCATGTAGGTGTCTTTGTTATCCGGCGCAAGGTCGCTCACGTGAAATGCCGCGATCGCGAAACCGCTGTCTATCAACATTTCGGCCGGCCAGAATTCGCTCTTTTTCGCTCTCGTCGGGTCGGTATTCTCCTTTCCGCGGTTGTTGATCAGCAAAAACACGGGTACCGGCTTCTTCGCCTGTGTCGGAATAAAAAGCACCACGTTGATTTGTACCGAATTGCCTTTTCTGAAAACGGTGATTCCCACTTGTTTCAAAACCGCCTTACCGGCCATATCCGCGCCGTCGTCTTCCGTCAGCGCGTAGCGGATGCTGTCGTAGTCTGTGGGCATTTGCCCGTAAACATGGTCTTCAAATAATTTCAGGACTTCCGGCCTCCTCAGCTTCTCCCATTTTTCTTCATTCCGGATTGTTTTCCCCGACGCGGTTTTCAGCACATCCGGTAAGGTGTAATGTGGCACTTTCGCTTCGTCGTAATTCTGAGAAAAAACCGGATAACCGGCCAGCAGGATAATGAAAAGGGCTATTCGCTTCATGTGAATTAGTTGGGTATCCATTTCAAAATAAAACGCGCAAATAGCTGGTATTTACTGACAAAGCCCATGTTAATCCAATCTCCCCGATATTTTTTTCAAAAGAGACCCAACCTTCCTCTCTTCCTCCGCAGTTTATTTTATTGACAGGTGGCCACCTGATTTATTTCTAAATTTTTAAACACTGATGGTCATGAGAACAGAAAAATGGCTGGTATTATGCGTCGCATTGCTGCTGATCCAGCTGGTCGCCTGCGAACGGGGGAAAATGGAAGAAAATGCTCCGGTGCCGGTTTCGGCGAGGACACGTGCAGATAGTGCCTGGCAGGACAGTATTGCTTGGGACAGCATACGAAAAGACAGTATTCGAAAAGACTCGATCTGGAAAGACAGCATCCCACACGACACGCTTTATCCCGATACCCTCGGTCGCGACAGTACAGTCGCCGACAGCACTTTCGCCGACACACTCGGACGCCGGAACCAGGCCGCTCCTTCCGGAGCATTGGCACGGCTCAAAACTGTCCATTGAAAGTAATTATGGAAATTTAAGAGAACTTACGTTTTACGTCTCATTGAAATAACCCAGCCTGGCCGGCCTGCATTATGCCGGTCAGGCATTTCAATACGATTTGGATCCATTAAACGAGATATTGGCAGGTTGCAGGCGACGGGAGCGCCAGAGTCAGGAAAAATTGTACCGGCAATTTTACCCAGTCCTGTTTGCGCTTTGCAAGAACTTTTTTGAGGACAAACACGACATCGTCACGGCGATCAACAATGGAATGCTGAAAGTGTTCACGCACATCGACCAGTACGACGCGGCCAAAGGCGGGTTTTTCAGTTGGATGTATACCACCGTTCGCAATGCCGCACTCACCATGCTCCGCGATCGGAAAACGCAGGCATTCGACTACGTGGAAATCGAGGATAAAATGGGGTTTGTCTCGCAGGACAACCCTTTTGAACAGTTGTCGGGAACTGATATTCATGTATACCTCATGCAACTGCCGGTGGCCACACGCCGCATTTGCAGCTTGTATTATATGGATGGTTTTTCGGTGAAAGAAATAGCCGGTTCCCTGGCAATCAGCGAAGGAACCGTCAAATGGCATTTAAGCGAGAGCAGGAACAGGTTGAAAGTCATTTTTGAAAACCCTCTGTGATGAAAAGGATAGACAAACATATCGACAAGTTTCTCCGCGACCCGTTGCCGGAGCCCGAAATTCGGGCGGACGACGCGTGGACAAGCATGAGCGATATGCTGGACGCCATAGCAAACGACGAAGCGAACAGGGTAAAAGCACCTGCACATTTCTGGAAATCCATTGGAAAGCTCAGAGGGCTGCTCATAGCGATTTCTGCGGTAGTTACTGTTTCGGCAGTAATTGCATTGGTTGTTTTGAATGCAGAAACAAAAACCCAAAAATCAACTGAAAGTCAATCCATTAAATCATCCATTGAGGACTCCGCTGCGGTTAAGACAAAACTGGAAAGAAATATTTCAAAGTCTGAGACGGAACAAGTTGACATTGCAGCATCTAGCCCGTCCGAAAAACATCCGCCTGCAACTCCTTCACCGGAAATTACCTCATCAAAAACTACCAGCGCACGAAGTAGCGCTGGCGCCGCAAGTCAGGTAATTTCAGACGTTTCAACCGGCAAACCGGCCATTTCAAAGTCCGGGCGCATTGAAAACAAAAGCAGTCATTTACTGAGCCATCCGGCAGGCTCTTCCCGCATACATACAGGCACCACCAGCGCTACGCGCCCGCAAGAGACGCGTGTATCGGCAGGCGCACACGAGAAGGAGCATAACGCATTGCCCGGTCGCACTACCATCGAAAGCGGAAATAAACCTGGCGCATTCTCAGGCCGTGTTACCCGAGAAAGCGAAAATGACACGTTTCCTGATCGTGTTACCCGGCAAAATAATGCTGCCTCTCAGGCAAACAGCTCGAAGTCCGGACAGGCGCCGCAAGAAACGGTCCCATCTTTTAGCTATGAAAAAAATACCCCTGCGGTCCCTGCACAAATGTCGCTCAACAACCTGGCCCCTCTCGCGGGCCATTTCAAAAGTATGGATAGCGATTTGAGCAAGCTGGTTCAAAAGCCGGCATTACCCAATGCACCGCAACCACCCGCCCAATCCCGCAATCCGGTGTGGAAGGACATCCATTTCGGGCCGGAATGGAACATCACTCGGTCTTTCGTCGCGCCCAATTACATGTTCACGGGTGCCGACAGCACAAAGCATCCCTTGCGACTGGCGATCCCGGGTGTATTTGTTTCCAAAAGCTGGAACAGGCATACCGCAACGTTCATCTTTAATCCGCTGCATTCCTATTTCGGCGACAAGGAACGCGTGGCTCAACGCGTAGATACGATTCCCTCTGCGGATTCAACACTTCGACAAGTCAAGCGTAATACCAACTTCATCAAAGCATTCGGACTGAATTTTTCCCTTCAATACCAATACCATGTGGTTCGTGGGCTTTCGCTGGTGGGCGGACTTTCGTATGCCCGGTACTCGTCGGCATTGCTCCGAAAGGAAACTGACTACACCAATGGTACAATCGTCGACGAGGCGTATTTGACGGCCAGAGGCCAGGGCGCATTGAAATCCTACATGAACCCGCAGCAATGGAACATCCGCGCCGGGATATTATTCTATTCGCGCGGGATACTGAACAATCGATTGCAGGTTGCCTGGATGACCATTATCCCGGTATCGAATCTATCGCTCACCGGGTTTAAAAAGGTTAACTCTCCCAATATTCAATTGTCGTTGAGGTTTTTGGTCAAGTAGGCCCTGGCCGCAGAGCGGCTTCCTGCTTACAGGCAAAAACCTGGGATAGCGCGAACGTTGACGTTCGTGCTATCCCTATCTGCATAATTAAATCCTGATCCCGAACGAAATGCCGATGCTGCGGCCGTCCGAGCTCCACACACCCGCTCCGGGGTACATCGTGGGGCGTTTGGTGAAGTATTGCTTGTCGGTAATATTGTTCACGCCGACACGCAGCTTGTAATGCTGCCCCAGGAAAAGCGTAGCATTCAGGTCGAGCAGCCCGTACCCTGGCACTTCGCCGATCGTACCATTGGCCGAAGGCTCCACGGTATTGAGCGGGTTGGCGAAATTGGAACTTACGTAGCTGTATTGGGCTGTTACCGAAAGCTTTTTGTATTGGAATTGAATACCATTGCGCGAAATCCAGGTTGGAACGCCCTCTACCCGGTTGCCAGCGACACTCTTGTTTTCGCCATTCGATACCGCCGTTCCCCGCACATACTGAGCGTCGAAATAGGAAGTAGAGGTAAAAAACGACAATTCGGTCTGCGGCTCGCTACCATTTTGGCGCTTGAATGCCGTGTATTCGAGGTATGCTTCCACACCCCGGGTCCTGCTGTCGCCGGTGGTGGTCCGGTACAGGTATGCATTGCCGTTGGCATCCTTCATCGAAACGGTACCCATCCGGTTGTTGATCATTACCTGGAACAGCCCGATATCGTATTTCAGCACATCTTTGATATTTCCGCTAATGCCCGCTTCCAGGTTGTAGCCCGTCGCATCTTTCAGGTTTTTATCAACCTGCTCCAAAACGGATCCGGGGATAATGTCCTTGAAAACAACCGGACGGTAAGCCTGCGAAAAACCTGCATAGGCACGGCTGTTTTCTCCTATTTTATACTGTGAGCTGATTCCCAGCAGCGGAAAACTGTGTTTGATGGTATTCGGCAGGTTTTGCGGGTCATAATAGGTGATTTTGCCGGTCATGTCGGTGCCGCCCTTCTCCACGCGGATACCCGGCGAGAAGCTAAGTCGCGGAGTAATGAATATGAGGTTCTCCACAAACAATGCGATATTGTCGGTCGTGAGGTACATGTCGCGGCCAAACTGCGGGTCGGTGAGTGTGAGATCAAAATCGCTGCCGGTCGTGCCCTTGCCCAGCTGGCGGCGACGGAGTTTGTTATGCATGTACTGAACCCCGCCGGCAACCACATTGCGGAAACCCAGGAAATCGTACTGGTGCACCAGGCGCAGTTCGGAAGTGAAGCTTTTGAAATTGTCGATATCCACCTGACGGGCGCGGTAGGCATTGGTCACGCGGCTGATGGTATCGGGTACGTTCGCAAATGCATCGAACATGACGCTGTTGCGTGCGCCATATACGCCCGAGGTTGTCAGTTTCAGCTGCGTTTGCGGGTTAATTTTCCAATCCATCACGATCGACGGCACATAAATATCCGGGTTGAAATAGTTACGCGAGCGGGTGGATTGGCGCGGATCTTCTTTGAACATTGCGTCTGTGAGCGGTCCGGGAATCTGGTACACATATTCCGAACGGCCCAGCTCCGCCTTGATGCGGAACGCTTTGCTGATTTCGTACATCAGGCTCACATATTGCGACTGTGCATCGGACTTCGCGTTCTTACGGTAACCATCCGAATGGCGCTTCTGGTAATAGGCCGAATAAGTGAGCTTGCCCACCTTGCCGCCAATGGCATTATAGGAACTGAACAGCCCGAATGAGCCGGCCGAGTTAATGGTTTCGAATGTAAATGCTTTGGTAGTATCCGGCCCTTTGGTGACGTAGTTGATCATCCCGCCAAACTGCGCGCCATATTGCAATGAGGACGTTCCCCTCACTATTTCCACCCGCTGGATGGACTCCATGGCGGGGCTGTAATGGCTCGCGGGGTAACCGTACATATCGGAGTTGGTGATGATGCCGTTTTGCCGGATGTTGTATTCCCAGGATCGGTGCGGGTCGAGGCCGCGGGTGGAAATGTTGACCTGGTTACCGCTGCCGTCCATGTCGTACACAAACACGCCCGGGATTTTGGCAAAAATCTGCCGGCCGGTCTTTTCGGCGATATTCCCATTCACGCCATCGACCTGGATCACCTCGCTCTTTTTGCCAGCGGTGATGTAAGTGTTATGGACATCCGGGAGACGCTCGGTGTGAATGGTATTCTTGCGCTCGCCTACGGTGACTTCTTTGAGGTCTAAAACTTTTTCGTAGTCCTTCTTTTTGTCGGTTTGCGCGTGAGCGGCTTGAAGAAGAATGCAGAGGATGAGGGTGGTTGAGTAAAGTTTTTTCATTAGCGTTTGTATTGTAATAATGCCATGGCAGCGGCCGACCGTGAAGGCACTAATGGACACGAATCAATACTGTTCGGTACCGGGATGGAAAGTGCGCCAGCTGTGCCAGAATTCCTGGTAAGCGTTGATGCGTTTCAGGTCGTTACCGGTGCCGCTGAGGCGTTTGCCGAGAAGGTTATGGGTACTTGTTTTGGTAAAAATGGTGTCGTTTCTTAATGTGAATGGTTCATTGATTCCTTTGTCAAATGCGAAAAAGCTCTTGTTGTCGGCGCTGATTACTAGTGCTACCGGCACATTACCGACCTGGGTATTGACGATGCGCTCTTTTTGGAGGCGGTTCCAGTCGAAAGCTTTGGCCGCGCCGCCCGCCTGAATGCCTACTACCCACGATTTGTCTTTCCAGGATAACGTGTCGGTTTTAGTCAGTGCGGATTTACCGCGGCCGGATTCGTAGCGGCTCATGGAGTCGTATTTGGCCTGGTACACCGGATCGGGCTGCATGACCTTGCTGTCCGGGTGGAGTTTCAGCCATTGGCTGAGTGAAGTTTGGGTGCTGGCAAGTTCGGGAAGCATTTTGCCTTTCAGCGGACCGGCAATCGCTTCGCCGTTGGCTTGCCGCCACCAGCTGCCGGTTTCACTGTCTTCAAACATCGCATTGAAATGATCCATCCCAACCAACCGGAACACCTCCGGCTTGCCGTCTACCGTCGGCTCAAAAACGCGTCCGGTACGGCATACCGTGCAATAAGTGACCATAATGGGCTTCCCGCCGAGTACATCGCGCACCTGGTGGTGGTAACCGATATATTGAATCGGATAGGCTTTCGCTTCCCCATTGGCCTCCACGCCGATCACCAGCCGGTCCATAGCTACTTTATTGGTAGCGGCATTGTGCTGGATTACCTGTGAAGGCTGGTAAAACATCGTATCCGCAGCCATTTCGAAGTTGGTCGCATAAATAATACCTGCCGCAAGCAGCACCAAAATGGCTGGCAGCCATTTTCTTTTAGCAGAAAACACGGCGACCCCGCCGGCTACGATCATCGTCCAAAACAATATCCGCAACGGCCAGCGCCAGGTATGCAGGAAGTATGCGGCATCGATGCTGTTCATCCGCTGGCTGCCCGGCATAGGCATGATAAAATACACCTTCGCTATTTCATAAAGGATAATGCCAACAATACCTAAATAGAAAAACTTCTTCATATATAAAACCCCAAACAATAGTCAGATCACAAAAAGGTGCAGAGCACCGAAAGATTTGTAGGTGCAGAGCACCGAAAGATTGAAGAAATGGGTTCGCCAGGCGGCGAACCCGTTTGCCTAATATATTAACCTATGATAATACGCATAATCCAGCTCATTTGCTTCTGAAGGTGACCAACAAGGCAACCAGGAAAGGCAGCGAGAACACGAGTAATGCATTCCCGAAACCTCCAAGCACCGCCACCAGAGAGCCGATGAAAAACACCGCCGTCGCGGTAAAGAACCGGCCGACGTTAAAACAAAAACCTGTGGCCGTGCCACGCACCGCAAATGGGAACAGCTCGGGAATGTAGCTCGACAATGCCCCCTGACTGATACCGAAACAGAATGCAAGCATGGCCGTTTCGATGTAAATGATATTGGAAAAGGTGCGGTTGGTGATAAACAGCACGCCGCACATCACCACGCAAGTCGCGAACGTGGCCAGCAAGGTGTTTTTCTTGCCAAAACGGTTCATCAGTATCCCCGAAAACACACCGCCTGTAATGCCGCCCATTCCGAGCAGGATCATGAGCAGCCCCCGCTCCTTCTGGCCATCCTGCCCGCTCGCGAGCAACGACTGCGCCCACGTAGGAAGCCAGGAGAATATCCCCCAAAGGCCGATCAGTACAGCACCGAAAATCAATGAGCCACGGATCACATTCGGCAGGTTTTGAGCATCAAAAATCGACTCCCTGACTTCCTGACCACTTCTGACTTCCCTGACACCCTTCCACCGATCCGATTCCGGCAAGAGCAGAAAGATCAGCACTGCCGCGGCGACAGGAATGAACCCGATGCCAAATGCAGTACGCCAGTTTGAAAACAATAAATTAAGACTGCCCGTAGTAACAATCCCGATGGGAAAGCAAACCGCCAGCACGCCCAGGATTACGGCACGGCTGCGGTCTTCCCATATTTCGGAGATATAAACCGTGGTGATCAGCAGCACACCGCCAACGCCCATTCCGGCGGTGAAACGGATGGCTAGCAATGAATACCAGTCGGGAACAATGGTAACCAGGCAGGTCGAAATGCCATAAAGCGCGGTAACGAGCGTGAGAGACTTCTTCCGGCCGATACGGTCGCTTACCACGCCAAACAGCAGCCCTCCGCACATCCAGCCGTACAGGTAAACCGCATTCACATAAGCACCTATTTCGCCCAACTCCGCTTCGCTCACCGCCGAACCTTTCAGCTCCGGAATGGCCACCGGCAAGTACACCGACATCAGCGTCGATACCGTGCCGCTCAGCGCATACGCAACGACGCACAGCATGAATGCAAGCCATTTCTGACTGACGCTGATCGGTTCCACACGTTGTATTTCCAAAGTTTCCATAGTCCGTTAGCGGAATAGTTCGTCGAAGTTCAGACTTACATAATACAGCCCGCCCACAGCCGGTGAGCCGTAAGCCTGCACGATGTATTTATTGGTGATATTGGAACCACCCAGTTTCACCACCGTTTTCAGGCTGGGAATGCGGTAGCTCACCTGCGCATCGAGCAAATTGTAGGCGTTCACGCGGCCCGGGCGCATTTCCGTGAATGTACCGTACCAATCAAAAGCCTCCTGCCAGTGCCAGGCCACGTTGAAACCAATGCGGTCGGTCAATTTCGCATTGCCGAACATCACATTGGTTTTCCATTTGGGGGTATTGAATGCAGGAATGTTGTTCGGATCGGCCTCGCCCATGTTGAAATCGATCCAGGTCGCATTAGCCGATACCTTATAGTTTTTAGGAAGAGAGTAAGTTAAACCCGCGCTTACACCCTGGATCGACACTTTATCTTTGGCATTGGTATACAACTGATACAATTGTCGCCCGGCACCCAGTAGCTCCATGGCAGCCATCTGATTCACCGAACCATCGGCAGAAAGGATGTCCGACGGAGCAGCCGCCACTACGGTGTTGATAATGAAGTCGGTGTATTGGCTGTAATAGTAGTTAACATCGAGCAGCAATTGCTTAGCGATCAAACCCTTGTAACCCACCTCGTAACTTTTCACCTTTTCGGATTTGATATAAGGCACATTCGATTTCACCAGCTTGCTTTTATTGTTGGCTACTGCTTGCGGGAACGGGACACCCTTTGCCATATCCGCGCCAAATGCCGAGGCAAATTGCGAGAACGAAGCGATCGTCACCGAGTTCGAATAGGCATTCATTCCCTCTGAATTCACCGGCGCACCGCCGAGGATGATGATCGGGCCGACGTTCAGCTTGATATACTGATCGCCAATAGTCGGGTTACGGAAGCCCGTCTGGTAGGATGCGCGGAAATGGTGGTTTTCCGTTGGCGAGAAAACGGCGGATGCGCGCGGCGTGAACCGTCCGTCGAAGTTCTCATTCTTATCATAACGGCCCGAAACGGTCAGTTTCAAGCGGTCTTTCCAAAGTGATCTAGATGCCTGTGCGAACACGCCATACTCCTCATTAGTAAGGTTTTTGTCCTTGTCATCGAAAAGCGTCCCGCCCGTGTTGAGGAAATACTTCCGGTAGTTACCGCCGACCTGCAAATTGATCACTTTCAGCAGCGAACTGAAATCGTACATCCCTTCTATGTGGTTCAGGCTGCATTGGCTGAGAATGCCGGCGCCGGCCAATCCGCGCGTCTTGATAAGACGATCTTTGGCGGAATCGAAAGCTTCCGACCCCGGAACGACACGTCCCTCGTCGGCGAATGCACGTGCAGCAGTGTGGTTTTGCTGCGTCACACCGGTAATTGCCCCGGTGTAGGCAGCGGCATACCTTGCAAACCAGGTCGAATCGGCCTTATTCGGCGCCACGGTGTTGCCCGCCAGGTCCTTCACCCACGTGCGATTGATCTGCTGGCCCAATGCCCGGGTATTATACGAATTGGTCGAATACTCGTGGTTCGTATAGGCACGCACGTAGAAATTACTTCCGCGGAGTTCGAGGCGGTGCTGCACAAACTTGAAGTCATTGATCACAAAGCGGTTCGAGCCCGTGTACTGCGCCGTACCCTGGTTGAAATTACCCTGGTAAATCGCTTCCAGCTTGTCGGTAATGCGGTAATGCAATGCGCCGCTCAGTTTCAGGCTGTAAACACCATAGGTAGCGAGGTCTTTTTCCTCATAACCCGTACGCGACACACGGCCGATATTCGGCAATGTCTGCGCCACCTCGTCGCCGTAAATGTTCAATGCATTGCGGCCTGGGTTGTTCGGTCCGCGGTTTTCAGGATTGGTGTTTGGGTCAATGTCGGTGTAATCGTTGGCATACCAGTCGGTGCCTTTGAGGTACGATGCATTGACTTTGAATGCGAGTTTGTTGTTGAAGGCTTTCGCGTATCGGATGGCCAGGTCGTAAAGCGGTTTTGCGCCGAGGCCGGTACCATCGCCGATGTGGTTGATGCCGAACTTGGTCTGCGCGCTCAGTCCCTGGTACTCAAATGGATTTTTGGTGCGTGTATTGAGCATTCCGTTGAATGCGATCGGGCCGTACAATGCGGAGGCCGCGCCGGGTATCAATTCCGCACTTTCGACGTCGATATCGTGCGGACCGAATAGGTTACCCATCGCGAAACCCAGGCCGGAAGGCTGGTTATCCACGCCGTCCACGAGCTGCAAAAAGCGGCTGTTGCCCGTCGTGTTGAACCCGCGGGTGTTGATTTGTTTGTATGTCAGACTACTCGTTACCATATCGAGCGATTTCAGGTTGACCAAACCATCGTAGAAATTAGCGGAAGGCGTCTGCTGAATAGCGCGGGAATCCATTTTCTCGATGCTCACCGGCGACCGCAAAATGCTCTCCTCCACCCGTGAGGCCGTTACCACCACCTGATTCAGCTCTTCGATGGCCGGTACCAGGTTTACCCGCAGCCCCTCCGAAGAAGCCACTTCTTTCTCCTGTCGTCCATAGCCTACGAGCGAGATGATCAGCGTCGTCGGTATATTGGTTTTTAGTTCAAAATAGCCTTCCGCATTGGTAATGGTACCGGTATTTCTGCCCTTGACAGACACCGACACCCCCGAAAGCGGTTTCTGGGAATCGTTGTCAAAAATATGTCCCGATACTTTCGTTGCCTGCGCCAGCGCGCCGGGCGTCGCTGCGAAACACAGGTTCATGAGGAGGTAGAGGATGGGTAAAAGTCTCTTCATAGGTTAGGTTTGAATAGAGGTCCGATTTAAATAGGTCAGGAAGGTTGGGATTGCTTTTTCAAATGATCATAGCCGTTCGGTAACCGGTTGTAACCGTGGTCCACTAAACGTTGGCCCAGGCCGGTGTAAAATTGCGGGTCGGCCGGCGCGACGGTCGCCATACCATCGACATAGCGATTGTAGAGACAAAAGAGCCCTGCGATCAGCACCGTGTCGTGGATTTCCGTATCCGTAGCGCCCTGCGCCCTGGCATTCGCAACCGATTCGGCCGTTACTGCTTTGCCGCTCACCTGCACCTGCTTCGCGATTTTCAGCAATGCTTTCATTTTTTCGGACACCGGCGTAGCGTCGATATCCTGCTTCATGATCTCGCAGGTTTCGGTTTCTCCCAGCAGCAAGTCGGCCGCTGCGGTGTGCGCAGCGGTACAAAACCGGCATTCATTGTTATGCGACACGATGGTCGCGATCAGTTCGCGCTCCGCGGGCGACAGCGAATTCTCGCCCCGCAAAATGAATTGTGTCAGCTGGCGTATAGGCTCAGCCGTTACGCGGCTGTATTCCAGCAAGCCGGTAATCCCGGGCAAGTGCTCCGGTAAAGGAATATGTGGCATGATACGTTGCTGCTTTTTGTGTTAACGATATGGTGCTTTTTTGTCAGGAGTGGTCAGGAGGTGGTCATGAGTTGTTAAAGCACTAGCTCTTGATGACTACACTTAGCTACACCTGACTACACTTGACAATAAATGACAACACCTGACTACACTTGACCACACCTGACAACACCAGACAATAAGTAACTACACCCGGCTACACCTGACCACAAATGACTCCCCATGGCCACTACACCTCGACAACGTCCGCTTTGACCGGAAAGCGCACATATCCCGTAAACGCCATGCGTTGCCCCATTTCGCGGTACGCTTCGTTCTCTTGGGGCGCCCAGGTACCGAGGCCGTCCACATAGCGGTTGAACATGCAGAACGCCGCGGCGATCAGCACCGTATCGTGGATCTCCTTATCACCGGCGCCTTCCGCACGGGCTGCTGCGATATCCTCGTCGGTTACGGCCTTGCCGCTTTTCTGCACTTTGGCAGCGATGTTCAGCAATGCACGCAGTTTGGGCGAAATGTCGATCTGCTGAAAGCCGTTTTTGATGTCGTCGATCAGGCTCAGATCATAGCCAAGGTGCGCCATTGCCGCCGAACCATGCGAGGTATGGCAGAAATGGGTGTCGTTGAGCAGCGACACGTAAGAAGCAATCAGTTCGCGTTCGCCGCTTGTGAGGGGCGATTCGCCACGCAAGAGCGTTTCCGCCAGCAATTGCAGCGGGCCAGCCGTTTCGGGCCGGAAGTTGAAGAGTCCGACAATGCCGGGCAGCGATTCATCGGGTAGAGCAATATGCGCCATCGGGAAGTAAGATTTCTGGTTAGTAAATCGGTCTTTCCTCCTGCATACGGGCGTTCAAGTGTGCAACCTGCATACCTGCACGCATCGTACAGACGCGCGTAACGTACACACATGAACGTTCCACATTTTCAGGAAGAATAAAGAAGATGTACTAAGCCAGATCTGGCGGCGGGGATGGAATGGAGTAATATTTTTCAGGCAGAATAGATCTGGCGGGAAATTGCGGGGCCAAATGTTTCGATGGCTCCCATTCCAGCACATAAAACACATGCTGGCGACCGGCGGTCATATATTCTTTGAGGAAATTCTTTAAAATACTCGAATGCGCGTCGCTCTGCGAACCGGTTGCATGGCCTGTCACCTGGTCGTTGATCTTCGACGCGAGATCCGAAAAGCGGGCGCGGGCACCCTGGTCGAACTCGCAATGCACGTACAGTGTGTCGTTGATCAGCTGCTGGCTTTTCATTTGGTAGAACTGCCCCTCGTGCTCGATCTGCCCCTGAATGGGCTCCGGCGCGTCCCAGTTGGCCTGGTAAGGCACCGCCACCGGCACTTTGATCACAATATCCGCAGAACCTGCCGCCTGCTCCACAAAGCCCTTCCCAGCCGAGCTGATGGTATATCGCTCCTCCGACAGATAGACTATCGAATAGCCCACCATGTTGTAAAGCAGCAGCCCCAGCAGCAATATGGAAATGATCCTGCGCAATGTTGAAATATTGAAATTTTGAGCGGTTTGTACAAATGTAGGAAAACAAGTGAGAAAATCATCAGGCCGGTATTTAAAAGTTTCAGTAATACCGGTTTCGCGTGCATCGTTCACCTTTGAGCTAGTACCTATATCGTAGACCGTTACCTGGCGCACGCTTTTTCGCCGCCTGATAATCCATCAGATGCCTATGATCATTTCTCCCATTTTCGTATCCAATTATCAAATATCTCCTTGATATTGTCCCAAATATCGCACTCCAACACACCCGTTCGGGTAAAATAAACACAGGAACAAAGGGCAAAAATCACTGCCCTGTATGGTCATGCCCTGCCCGATACAACGCCCGTCCGCGAGCGCTGCTATCGGTGAACAGGACGGAAGAAAAGATGCAGGTCTTCCGATCCTCACGTTGTGCATCGCTTGAAATTTTAACCAAACACACATTGAACATGAAAAGAAAAATGATTTCCTGCGCCAGTGCATTGTTCTTCCTGGCTGTTTTCAATTGCAAGCGCGATAAACCTGATCCGGAATGCAGGGATGCTTCGTGTTGCGGATATCCCTGGGAGTATGTACGATACATTGAAGATGAGCCGGTGTCATTAACTGGCCCTCCTTACTTTCCAGTGTATTACGTTCGATTTAAAAAACAGTTATCGACTTATGCGGGCGGTGCAGAATTTCCGCGTGGTCAGGCTAGCATTTGCCAAAAATCACTTTACAAAATTGAGGGGTTTCCACTTACCCATAAAAGCAAGGCTGTGCCGGATTCTTTTCCCTACCGTGTATCAGGTAAGCTCCTGATCTCCGAGCCTGGAGACATAGTGTATCTACCCTACTTCATTTTGTACATCGACAGAATTGAAAAAATCAATTAAAACACACCTAACACATGAAAAGAAAAATGATTTCCTGCGCCAGTGCATTATTCTTCCTGGCTGTTTTCAATTGCAAGCGCGATATGCCTGATCCGGAATGTAGGGATGCTTCGTGTTGCAATCCCTATTCGTTTGATTACGTCGAATACATCGTAGATGAGCCGGTAGCTTTGGGGCCTCCCTGCTACTTCCGGTTTACCCGGAAATTCCCAACTAAAAGGCGAGAACACTACTGGAGTTATAGTGCCCGTGTTTGCGAAAAGTCCATACACAAGCTCGCGGGTTTTCCGCTTACATATGGAGGTATGAAGGAGCCTGATTCATTCCCGTATCGGGTGTCCGGAAAACTGTTGGATTGGAACAGGGAGAAATATCTCGACATGCCGATACTCGCGCTTTACATTGACAAAATCGAAAAAATCAACTAAAACACACATCTAATATGAAAAGAAAAATGATTTCCTGCGCCAGCGCATTGTTCTTCCTGGCTGTTTTCAGTTGCGAGCGCGATAAGCCTGATCCGGAATGCCTGGATGCTTCTTGTTGTAATCCATTTGCGTACGAATACGTCGAGTATTTGGTTGACGAGCCCGTCGCATTGACAGGTCCGCCCTATTATGCGTACCACGCCTTTCAGTTTTCGAGGAAATTCCCGAGTAAGTCCGACGGGAGATACTTCACCGATCTAGCCAGCATTTGCGAAAAGTCTTTCCATAAACTCAGCGGGTTTCCCCTTAGCTACGGAAAGAATAATGACTCGAATGCATTCCCATACCGCGTGTCAGGAAAACTATTGGATTGGAAAGGCGAAAAAGCTGTTCATCTGCCCATTCTGACACTTTACATAGACAAAATCGAAAAAATCAATTAAACACACATTCAACATGAGAACACTTTTCAAAACCGCCCTCTGCGTATTATTCGCAGTATTCGCCAGCTCTGCCTTGGCTCAGCCTCAATACAAAGCTCACTATCGGAGTCAGAGAGATGCCGCTTTCGATTCGCTTTTCAATAGGATGACGGACTACGGATGGTTATTCCTGAAAGATGATCCATCATCACGAATCTCGCCGGATTCCTTTGTTGCGCGTTATGCAACCAACCTTGGCTTGTCGGAAGGATACAAGCTGAAAGCGGTAAAAGAAGAGACTGAAACACCAGAAGGAACGACGGTGACAATGCGTCATCAGCTTTTTCAGCTGCATTATAAAAACATACCGGTAGAGGGCAATGAGTTCAGCCTGCATTCCATCGAAAATGTATTGAAAACTGCACACGGACGAATCGTAGCCGGATTGGATATTGACGTATCCGGAGCAATCGATGCGGCCGTCGCCCTGCAAACCGCGCTGGACGAGCAACGACTTACCCAGGATAATTTTGACGGCAATATTCTTCCTACCGGTTCATTGATCCTGGCCCGAAAGGACGAGCATTTCCTGAAAGAAAATTACCGGCTGGCCTGGGTATTTGACCTGAAATCGGAGAAAATCCAGGAGCCTTATCGGGTGTATGTGGATGCTCGGACAGGAAGTATCCTGAAAAAGGTGCCTCTGTTCATGAGTTGTGTCGCAGCATCGCATGAGCAAAGAGCGCAAGGAAAATACCCCAAAGCAGGAATGAATGCTCACGCACCATGGGTTGCCTCCATCATGACCCCAAATTATAATCGCTATTTGAATGGCCAACCTAATATCACTTTCGAAACCGAACAGGTTGGTGGCCAATATCGCTTGAGCGCGTACAATAACCAATTGAATACGCGGATTGCTCCATTTTCGGTGATTGATAATTTTAATGTTACGTTTCCCTGGTCGTGGTACCCGGACGTTTTTAATCCCACAATTAATTGGAGTAATGCCAACAGAAACGCCACAACCGCTCATTGGCTGGCACAAAAGATGCATGACATGTGCTGGCTTCTATTTCTGCGGAATGGATACGACGGGAATGGTAATCATCCGAGAGTTGTAGTTATTGAAACTGACGATCACCATACGGGTTGGATCGGGAACCAGGCTCAATTTGCACGTTTTGCAAATGGAAGCAGTATGGTCACCATGGACGTCTTCGGGCACGAATACACTCATGGCGTGACCGCAACATCCGCCAAGTTAGTTTATCAGGGAGAATCCGGTGCATTAAATGAATCCATTTCGGACATTATGGGTACCACCTTAGAGTATCATCTACTAGGCGTAAATGCCAACTACACACACGGTGAGGATGGCCAAACGGCAAGAGATATGTCTAATCCTGGTTTATTTGGTGATCCGGATACCTATCTGGGCCCCAACTGGCTGCCAACAAATGATCTCTCGAATGACAACGGTGGCGTCCACCATAACAGCGGCGTCATGAACAAATGGTACTGGTACATGCGCACAGGCGGTCCTACCGGCACGCCTCTGGATTACGCGAAGCCGGCGAAGGTGGTTTACCGGGCGTTGAAGTTCTATTTGCAATCCAACTCCACGTATTATGACGCGGTGGAGGCAACCATACAAGGGGCGATCGATTCGTATGGCGCCTGCTCCGATATCGCCCGCCAGGCCGCCTACGCGTGGACACAGGTAGGGATTTCGCAGGTTACGCCTTGTACCGATTGCAACTTTACGATCACTACCAGCGCCTCACCGGCTGCGCCTGCGTCCGGGGCTCCGGTAACGCTCGCCGCCAGCTGTTCGGGCTCAGGGTGCTCACACATCAACAGCTTTCAATGGACCGGCAATGGGCTGGTGCAGACCGGGAAATCCGTTACCATCAATGCGCCCGCCGCACCGGGTTCGTACACCTACAACGTGAGTACAATCAAAACCGGCTGCCTGTTGAATGTCGTCCCGCTCAATCTCACCACCCAGAACAGCTGCAATTTCAACGTGTCGGCATCTAACAGCAATGGTAACCCTGCTCCCGGCCAGGGTTTGCAATTACTTTACAGCTGCACAGGCGGCGATTGCGGCGGCGTCTCCTACGCGTGGAGCGGAAATGGGGTCAATGGCAGTACCTCCCCGCTTAGTATCAATGCACCTGGTGCTACCGGCAGCTACACCTACACCGTTACCGCAACAAGAAACGGGTGTGGTTCCAAAACTGCCACAACCAGCATCAATGTCAGTAACGGAGGCGCCCTGAATGCCTGCATCGAGTCAGAAAATGCCAATGGCAATGGCCCGGTAAGCAGCGATCCGAATGCCTCAAACGGACAGACGCGCGGAGCCGAGAATAACTATAACCATTACGTCGACTATGTGGTTACGGGTGTTCCCTCCAACGGGCTTTACGCTGTCAAGCTCCGGTACTATTCATCGAGTGCACCGGTGGTCAGCGTGAGTGTCAATGGGGGCGGCGGGCAAACGGTTAATCTGGCTCATTCCGGGTCCTGGAACATCGTCTGGGCTGAACAGTCTTTCAATGTCAATCTCAACGCAGGCACCAATACCATCAAGATTCAGGGCGTCGGGGGTGGGAGTTGCCGGCAATACAAGATTTGTGTAACCGGCGGAAGCGGATGTAACCCACCGAGCCCCCCTTCCGTAAGCGCCAATCCTTCGACCATTAATGCCGGGGCGTCCAGCACGCTTTCGGCATCTAATTGCAATGGGACAATTACCTGGACCAATGGCCTCGGAAACAATAGCTCCGTGAATGTAGCCCCGGCGTCAACCACTACGTATTACGCTACCTGCACCGTCAACGGCTGCACGAGCAACCAGGCGGCGGTGACGGTAACTGTGAATGGCTCTCCCAATTTCAGTCAATGCAAAGAATCCGAATTGTCGGCGGGCACGGGCGCAATCACCAGCGACCCGAATGCGTCCAACGGGCAAACGCGCGGCGAGGAAAACAACAATAATCATTATGTCGATTACGCCATTACAAGTGTTCCCGCGGCTGGCACGTATTATGTGAAACTACGCTATTACTCTTCTACCGCTCCCACGGTAACCGTGCAGGTAAATGGAGGCAGCGCCCAAACCGTCAATTTGCCCCACTCCGGTTCGTGGAACATTGTGTGGACGGAACAGACGATCAGCGTTAACCTCGCCGCGGGCAACAATACCATCCGCATCCAGGGGGTCGGTGGTGGTAGTTGCCGACAGGACCGCATCTGTGTCAATAGCAATGCCAATGCGAGGGTTGGTGCGGAGGCTCAGGAGGCCACGCCGGTAACTGGTCTTTTTGTCTCACCCAATCCAAACTCCGGGCAATTCGAAGTTTCTTTTTATCTCAACAAAGGAGAAAAAACTGAGCTCTCGGTGCTGGATATGCGGGGTAATGTACATTTCCGGAAGACACTTTCCGGCGAAGGTATTTATCGTCAAAAGGTTTCGCTGTCAAATATCCCCTCCGGCACTTACCTGGTGCAATTAAAAGGGGAAAGCGGCAGCACGTCGACCAGGACGGTCATCCTAAAATAACGAGACTATTTGATTTGAACGGCTGGGGCTTTTGCCCCACAGCCGTTCAAACCTGCTATTCGAGGCGGATAAATTACATCAAAGTTCTAATCTGCAATCTTCCATTTTAAATCGATAAGCTATGAAAACGCTGCTGACAATTACCATTACTCTGTACATATCCTGCTTATCCGGTAACCTGGCCGCGCAGTACACTTCCCCAATTGAATACGGCATATCGGCTGATTTTGGCCGTTCTTACTACGACCGACTGTATTATGAGGATTACCGAAAATTTAAAGACGATGGCGAAGGTTATATATCCCACTTTAAGTCCAACTATGTGTGGGGTGTGGGTTTTTGGATTGAAAGGCATTTTAATCGAAACTTTTCCGGGCTCACCCAACTGACTTATCACCAAACCGACATCTTGCCAGACATTTACAGTCAATGGAACGATTCAGGTTTCTGGTACGCGCGGGAAACTCACCACCATGCACAGGCAGAAATCGGTATGCGATGGTACATAAATCCCCAATCGAAGCTCATCTTTTTTACAGAATTGAAAGGAGGGGTCAATATGTTTGTGGCGGCTATCGACCGACCGTATCAAAAAGGGAAGCAGGTAAATTGGGATGCATTCGGCTATGATCGTATTTTGCCGGTTGCATCGGCAGCGGCTGGCATCAAGTGGCGCCGGTTTGCATTGATGGCCGACTACGGTCACGACCTATTACGCGCCCGGCGCGATGATCCCGAAAAGCTAGGCTTCATGGATAAAAAAGCAGGAATTCTAACGCAACGTATAGCCGCAAAAGCTACTTTTACCATTTTCAAATAGCATTCAAATCATTTCACAATGCCATTCGTCAATTTCAAAACCAACAAAGTAGTCAAAATCTGGGACGGTATTTATGGCACGCTGGGGCATTCGGAGCAGCAGACGTTCGGGCATTTTACGATCGTTGCCGGTACCGTGTTGCCGGAGCACAGCCATTTCCATGAACAGTGGTGCCATGTGCTGGAAGGAGAGCTGGAATTTACCGTCGACGGCGAAACAATGCTGCTCACGCCGGGTATGACGGCCCACATTCCCCCGCACGCACCGCATTCCGCAATCGCCCATACACAATGCAGGGTAATCGATTGTTTCACACCCGCAAGACAGGATTTTATCGAGCTGGAAAAAGAGTCCTGACTCAAAGCCTCACGCCCGTTGTACCTCCTTTTTCCATGGAAATATCAATGGGCGCGTTGGTTTTCCAACTGCCGCGGGTGAAATCGGGGACGTCGATGGAGTTGGAACGGTGTGCTACCGACCATTCGCTGAGCGGGCCGATAGAGCTCCACAATGCGGCATCATACACATCCTGGTCGAGGGGCAGGCCGTTTCGGAGGCAGTCGATGGTGCGCCAGTCCATGAGGAAATCCATACCGCCGTGACCGCCAACCTGTTTGGCTGCCTCCCCTATTTTCTTCACAATGGGCGGCGTATGCTCGGTTTCGAGCGCTTTGTAAGCTTCGGGTGAAAGCCATTCGTGGCCTTGGGCAATGCGGGCGGGCTCCGGATATTTCAATGCGGCACCTTTGGTACCGCTCACAAGCTGAATGCGGGAATAAGGGCGCGGCGACGCTACGTCGAACTGCACCATGATGGTTTTACCCTTTTTCGTACGGATCGTCGAGGTGTTCATCATTCCATTGAACGGCTTCCCGACAAATGGCTTGAAATCCGGATCGTTAGCGGCCAAACTTCTGGCCGTACCAGCCATTACAAAATCATTGTTCGACATCGACACCAGGTAATCCATTGCATCGCCCCGGTTGATATTCATTACCTGACAAATAGGCCCGAGGCCGTGTGTAGGATAGAGGTTACCTGTCCGTTGCGAAAGCTCTTTCAGCTCCCACATTTGGTAAAAACGCTCTTTGTCAAACACATATTCCTGTAAATTGTGGATGTAAGCGCCTTCGGCATAGGTGATTTCTCCGAAGAAGCCTTGCCGCGCGAGATTTAATGTAAGCAGTTCTGAAAAGTCGTAGCAGCAGTTTTCGGTCATCATGCAATGCTTCCGCGTCTTTTCCGAGGTTTCGACAAGCTCCCAGCATTCATCGATGGTTTTGGCCGCAGGTACCTCCACACAAACGTGCTTGCCGTGGTTCATCGAGAATACCGCCATCGGCGTGTGCAATGCCCAGGGTGTCACGATGTACACGAGGTCGAGGTCGCCGCGTTCGCACAGCTTCTTCCAGGCGTCGGGAGAGGTATGGTAACCCTGCGGTTTGTGCCCGTTGCCGGCTACCAGTTGAATAGCCTCGTTGACTTTGCCCTCCCGTAGATCGCATACCGCCCTGATTTCCACGCCCGCGATCTTATTCATGCGTTCTACGGCCGCCATGCCGCGGTTACCCAGTCCGATAAAGCCTATGCGCACCGTTTCCAGCTTGGGAGCGGCATAATTGCACATATTGAATTGCTGCGGACCGGCCGCGCGGACCGCCGGCATCCCGGAAGCACCCTGTGGTAAGGCCGCCGAAGCGAGCCCCAGGCCGGTTAGTTTGATAAAATCCCTGCGGTACTGATCCATCGGAGGAGCGGGTTATGCATTTGAAACAGATTCACTCAAAAACTGCGGCGTATAGCCATTCTCCCCAGCCCACTGCACGGCAGCGCGGATTTTGTCGCGGAAATCGGGCTGGTAGTTGAAATAGAACGGATAGAAATATTGCTCATGCACCAGCAAATCGAGGTACGGCGGCTTGCGGCCGGTCTTTTCGTGCGAATCGAGGTGCGGCTTGATGTCTTCGAGCTTTTTGGTATCGATGACGATGCTCGCCCGGACGAACGTGATGTCCTGGGCCGTGTCGCGCCACACGAAGCGGCTTTTGAGATGCCTTCGTTGCGGCACGGTGAGGTAATAGGAAGCGGAAGGCAGGTTATCATCCACATTGAAATAGCCTACTTGCGTCGTGTAACCCGCATCGCGCATGGCGCGCGAGCCCTCCGCAGTAGCCTCACCCCAGTGGATCGTGGTGACCGAATGCATCACTTCTTCTCCGGCAAATCTCCGGATCTCGTTCATAATAAGGTCACAATCGCGCTTCACTTCTTCATAACCGGCATTCACATACGGCATGTCGGGAAACTCCTGCAATGAATGGAAACTCAACCGCAGCCAGTCGGCATTGGCTTTCCATTCATTTTTGTACTGGTCCGTGAAGTCAGAAAGATTGAAACCTTCGGTCTGGTAAAACAGGTTCAGGTGGATTTTGGTACCATATTCCGCATTAACCTGCTTCAAAAATCCGAGGTAAGGATTCTCGAAAAGCGAAGCATAACGGTTCTTATTCTGCTGAATATCCCTCAGAAACCAGATATTATCATCGATCGACAGCCTGTAATGCCCTGCGAAATCATTGAGCAGAAAAACACGGATCGCCGTTTTCTCTCCACTCACATGATCTACGGCTTCCAGTCTGTTTTCATATCCTTCCAAAACCACCTGCGCCTCGAAGTGATCGTCCACGCGTATAGCCGGGACGCTATTCACCGCTAATTCGGCGTCTTCCGGCGCGGTCATTTTTACTGTAATTTTTAACTTGCCATCCGACAAATCGCCGTCAAAGGCATGGAAAACGTCGCCTTCGACGGGTGAGAGAAAAGTTAGCGAAGTGTTGGGGGAATGCATGTGAGGTAATGTGTTGAAGATTTTGACGGCCGACCACGGACCGCCGACCGCCGATGTTTTTATGATTTTTCAGAATATACAAGATTTGACCTCATCGATGATCCATGACCGCAATCGGCTGTCGTTGGTCGGCCGTCGGCGGTCAGTCCACTAATACGTCGCCCTGCCCCCAGAAAGATCGAACGTGAACCCGGTAACAAAACTATTTTCCGGTGAAACGATGAATGCGGCCATATTGGCGGCTTCTTCGAGCGTGCCGCAGCGTTTCATGGGAATCTTGTCGGTCATATATTTCACCTGCGCCTCGGGCATCGCGTCCACGAGCGGCGTTTGGATCACCGCGGGCGCCAGCGCATTCACAGTAATGCCCGTCTCGGCATACTCCTTCCCCTGCACTTTGGCCATCCCGATCACCGCTGCTTTCGAAGCCGAATAGGCCAGCATACCCGCATTTCCCTCTTTTCCGGCAATAGATGCAACGTGCAGAATCCGCCCGTAGTTGTTTTGGAGCATATAAGGCAGCACCGCCTTGGCCGTGTAAAAACTGGCCATAAAATTGATATTGAACACTTTCTGCAAATTGGCCGTATCCACCTCGTGGCTTTTGATGTTGGTAGCACCCGTAATGCCCGCACAGTTGATCAGGATATCGATTTTACCAAAACGCTCCGCCACGCGCGCTACCGCCTGGGCTACCCGCTGCTCGTCCGTGACATCCACGCCGATGCGCTCTTCCTGCTCCGGATTCCCGACAAATTCGTCGTTCAGTGCCTGCTCGTTCAAGTCGAGTAATCCTATTCTGGCGCCTTCATACAGCAGTTTATGGGCGATCACGAGCCCCAAACCGGAAGCGGCACCGGTAATGACGGCAACCTGATTCTCGAAAGTGTTCATTTTACCAGCGCGTTTTGGATTGGATTTAGACTTGCCGGTTTTAAAAATACTTTTTTCTCCGTTCTTACTCACGCTTTCGAGAAGGTTGTTTCCAGTGATTTGATTTCCCACGTTTCATCATTAATTACATCCAAAACTCTCTGATTCAATTCCTTGATATAGGAAACAGACGAAGGATCGGGGATATACGCGGCCTTACGGGCAATGCTGTTTTTAAGGATACCCCGTGCCATCAGCAGCTCCTTTTCGGCATAATGGAAGAGCTCCATGTTTTGCAGGGAGAAGAATATCTGCGGCATTACCTTTTCGAACAAGTCAAAAGCCTTTTGGTGCGCGCCCTGGTTGCGGAGCGTGAATACTTTCTGCAAAATATCCGACACGGCCAGTCCCGGCATGACGCCACGGATACCGAGCGGGACGAGTTCCAGCATATACAAGCCGCCCCATCCTTCAAAAAGTCCGATTTTTCCGGCAGTTTCTCTGATAATGCTCTCAAATTTCGGTGCGCAAAGCGGCTCTTCGAGTTTGAGGTATTTGAAATTCGGATGGCTCTCCATCAACTCGCGGATGAAGCCGACGCTGATCGACGAGCCGCCCGGGTTAAAATCCTGGATCAGTACCGGTGTGTCGGGGACTGATTCCAAAAATCCGGACAGGTAAGCCCTGAGCGAATCCTCCGGCAGGCTGAAAATCCGCGGCACAGCCAGTGACACCACGTCTGCACCCGCCGCCACATTGGCCTGCGCGAGCCGGATCGCCTGTTTCAGCGACGGATGGTTGGACTGCGCGACGATTTTAATGCGCCCGGCCGCTTGCGACACCGCTATCCGCACGACCTGCAACTTCTCGTCGTCGGTCAGTTTGTAAAATTCGCTGGCATAAGCAGGCAGGCAAACCGCCTCGATACCGCTCGCTACGGCAAAATCGATCAGGTCGCGGAGGGCCGCTTCGTCGATTTCCTCGTCTTCTGTGAATGGCGTCGGAATAATGGGTACGACGCCGTACAGTTCGTTTTCTGCATTCATACTCTTAGGGTTTTATGGATTGGCATTGACCAGTTCTTCCTGCTTCTTTTCCCGCGCCGCACGGCTGTCTACAATGGTGAGTATCAACGTCGACGCGAGTACCAGGACGCCACCGATAATGGCTTGTGTTTTCAAAGTTTCGCCCAAAACGAAAGCCGCAATGGGCAATCCCATGAACGTAATGAGGTAGTTGGACAAGGCAACCTGCGTGGCATCGAGATATTTGAGTACCTTGAAAAACAGCAGCATAGACAGGAAGTTGTGAAAAAGCGTCAGCGCGATCATCCCTGTCCAGGTTTGGGCCGTGTAATGCGGTATCACCGAAAACATTTCGGGCTCGTAATACCACACCAGCGGCGCAAGCAGGATCACCATCACCAGGTAGGTGTAAAAAACCATTTCCATCTCACTGTATTGTTCGGCGACTTTCTTGCAGCCCACATTGTAATAGCCGTTACCAAGTATCGCCAGGAATATCAGCAAGTTACCAACCGCATATTGCGAGCTCATATCCATGTTCCGGATATCGTCGGTAGAACAGAGCAACACGCCCACGATCGCAATCCCGAAGCTGATCCATCGGATACGGTTCATTTTTTCTTTTAATATAAAAAAGGCAAAAACGGCTGTTACGACCGGCAATGCGAGGATCAGAATGGCCGCATTACTTGCCAGGGAATATTGCGTACCCCAGGTCATGAGTACCTGCGACGGGAATGCGCCAATAGCTGCCAGTTGTACAAAAATGAGTACATCTTTGAATTTCTTATTCCCCTTTTTAAAGTCCCGCCAGGCATAGGGAGCCAGGAAAACCGTAGCAAGCAGCATGGGAAGCCACACGGTAAAATACGGCCCTACCTGATCCTGCGTGAGCTTAATGCACGTGAAATGGAACGACCAGATCAGGTTGCAGAAGAAGAGAATGGACCACGAAAAGAATGCCTTCTTCATGAATGCGCGGTTAGGATTTTTCCGGTTTGATATTTTCGGAGTGCGTCCTGGTCGAGCGTAATGCCCAGCCCGTGGCCCTGCGGTACTTTTGCGGCTCCGTTTTCAAATACAATGGGGTCGGTCAGCAGGTCGTCCACCCGCACCAGCTCCCCGAAAATATCCGACGGGATGGTGCAGTTAATGCTCGCCGCCGCTATATGCAGGCCCATGGTTTCCGAAATACCCAGGTCCACTTCCGAACCACGCCAGCACGGCTTGCCTTCCAGGTGCGCGATCTCCGCCAGCAGCACGCAGTTATATGCCGATCCGTTGAAATTATAGCCATCGGCCGCATCGGCACGCACGAACGTGATCATATCGCGGATGTCCTGCGTATACGGGAGCGAAATATGCCGGTAGAGTGGTATTCCGAGGTGTTTTTTGAGGTATTTAAAACCCTCCACGTCTGCATGGAGAATCGGGTCTTCGAGGCCCAGCATGACATCCATTTCCACCCCATCCATCAGTTTCATCGTTGTTTTCACATCGTTCCAGCGCTGGTTCGGATCGAGCAGGACCTTAATACCGTCGCCGCATTGCTTTTTGATCTCCTCTGTCCAAAGCCGCACCGGGTCTTCGTCAGAGCATTTGAATTTAAATACCTTATGGCCTTTCTGCATCGCCTCGAATGCTTTCTGCGCCGCGTCTTCCGGTGTCCGCCGTCCTGTCCAGCCCATGCAATTGACCGTGTTGCGGTAGGCCCCGCCGAGCAACTGGTGCACTGGTACATGCAGCAGTTTCCCCACCAGGTCGAGCACGCAGCTTTCGAATGCCTCATAAATGCGCTGGTCGGTTACGGGTAGCCGCCGCCAGTTCAGTTTCAGCACATCTTTTCCCACAAATTCCTGCAAAGCTTCGCGGATCAGCTCGCCTGACGCGCTCCGGTAGGTCTCGCCTACGCCCGTGAGCCCGTTCGCGAGGGTCATTTCGATGATCCATTTGGGCTGGTTCGCAAACTCCGTCCAGCTTTCGCCTGTCAGGAATTTTTGCGCAAATGCGGTGTCCTTATCCAGCACGGTTTCGGAATTAAGGCTTCCGGCTTTGGCCGGCACGATTACTTCCGTGGCGCGGAGTGATACGATTGTTGTCATTTCTGCGCGTATTTTTCAGCCAGCTTCCGGATGTCGTAGCTGAAATCGATAAATGCTTTCTCCCAGGCTTCGGCGCTCTCCGGCGTATAAGGGTAAAATCCATGCGCATTGCTCACGCCTTTCGCGCCCGCGGCTACGAGCTGCTCCATCATTTCGGGGGTTGTCGGTCGGTTGTCGAGGTCAGGAAACAGATCCTTCATCACGGTGAGATAAGCCGGAATGCCTGTCAGGTCCATGAAACGGAACGGACCGGCCAACGTGATCCAGTAACCCAGGTCGTTGCGCAGCGAACGGTCGACGTCCTCGACGGTCGCATAGCCGTTTTCCACCAGATTGAATGCCTCCCGCAGCATGGCGTACATGATGCGGTTGGTGATAAATCCGCGGATATCCTTCCGCAGCAGCGACGGCTCCTTACCCCAGCTTTCGGCTAGTTGCACGATTCGCTGTGCATATTTCAGGTCCGAGTCTTTCCCGCAAACCACTTCCATGAACCGGGTAATATGGGCCGGCTCGGCCCAGTGAATGCCGAGCAGCCTTTCGGGGTGCCACAAACCGGCCTGTAAAACCGACACCGGGATCGCCGATGTATTGCTGCCGATAATGGCGGTGTTGGAAAGGACAGTTTCCAATGCATTATAAACTGCCTTTTTGGCCTCCACATCCTCGGTAATCGACTCGATCACCACCTCATGGCCCACCAGTTCTGCGATATTGGTCGTAATGGTAATGCGTCCGGCCACCGTCTCGGGCGATTCTTTCAACATACCTTCATCGTGGAGTTCCGTGAGGTAGCCCAGAATCCGCTTGCGGGCAGGTTCGGCCTCACTTTCATCCTTGACCAGCGAAGTAACCTCGTGCCCGGCCGCGAGAATACAGGTAGCAATGCTGCTTCCCATCAGGCCAAGGCCAACAGTACCAATGCGTTCTTTTAAACTCATAGTTATAATGCAAGAACTGGGTGCTTAAACTAACCTATCAGTGCAATGGCGTCGATCTCGATTTTGATGCCGTCCGACAACACCGACTGTACGGTGGTGCGGGCCGGCAGAATGCCTTTGAAAAAAGAAGCATAAGCCGCATTATAGCGATCGAAATCATTGATATCCTTCAAATGCACCGTGCATTTCATAATATCGTCGATGGTCCCGCCCGCGGCTTCCACGACCTTCTTCACGTGTTCGAGCGTGAGCAATGTCTCTTCTTCGATGGTACCATGCTTCACCTCGCCCGTCGCGAGGTCCAGCGGTCCCTGCCCGCTCACGAACAGTAAGCCGTTCTTCAAAACACCGGCAGAATACGCGCCGGTGCTGACACTTTTATCGGGATGCTTGATTTCCTGTTTGGGCATATGGAATGGAGCTTTAAGCAGTAGGCTTTAAGCGTTTGATTATAATTATTGAACAATTCTATCTTGAAAAGCTTTATGCTTATAGCTTATAGCTTACTGCTTACAGCCTACTACTTAAAAGCCTACCCCCAATCCCCCACTCCGCAAATGCATCCAGGAACGTCACCAACGCCTCCGTGGCTTTACCGATCAAATGTGCGCCTTTTTCGGCGGTGGCTTTTTGCGGTTCTCCGCTGCTGCCGTTGCTGGAAATGTAGGCGGTTTGTTTAAAAAGCGTTACGCCTCGGCCCGGCTCATCGTCCTCCCAGGGGATATAGCCATTGCTGGCTGGTCGTTTGGCCCGTTCTGCTTTTTCCATCCAAACCTTTTCCGGGAAAAGATGGAGCATCATACTCGTTTCGTATTCGCAGGCGTGGCTCAGCGCGGGGCTTTCCATCGGCGCTTCACCGGCAAACGGCTTTCCGCCAAGCTCCCAATACGTTACCAATGCGATGTTGGCCGCGTTCGCCCGATCAACATCACTGCTGAGTACGGCAAGCGCTTGTTTCACCGGCGTAATATTTCCGCCATGACCGTTCAGGAGCACGATCCGCCGGAAACCACTTTGCAGCAGCGAGTCGACCACGTCCACAATGACCTGTGTGTATAATGCCGGTTTGATACTGATCGTCCCGCCGAACGACAAATGGTGATGGCTTGAACCGAACGGCAACGTCGGACACAGCACCACACGCCCGGGTAGGGATGCCTCCGCGGCACCGGCCAGGTGCGTCACAATATCCGTATCCGTCGACACCGCCATGTGCGGGCCGTGCTGTTCCGTAGCGCCTAGCGGGAGCACCGCTACTGCGTCTTCCGCGAATGCACGGATCGATGGATAGTTCAAATTGGCGAATAACATGGCAAAGGTTCGGAACAGGCGATGATCAAATGTATTGATTAATTTTTTGTTTACAAAATTTATATAAAATAGTTTACAAAAAAGTTGCACTATGGCTTTTATACTAATTATTCACATAAAGATTACAAAGCGGATTCGGCAGCACCAGGAGCGCTTCAACCCAAAAGCTTAAAAATCCGGCTTGAATAGTGTTTCAAACGACTGATCAGCTACGTGATCGGGCTTGTTCTCAATGCGGTAGCCGATCACTTTCAGAGAAAGCTTCTGCCACAACCCATTCTCGACATCGAACCTGCCCAGCATGGTATTGAGCCGGTAAGGCATGTATTCCGAACGCCAAGCCTCCGAATAGGCCGTTTTCAGCTCACCGGCCTCATCCATTACATCCACAAGCAGGCCGTGGCATGGGTAAACGAGGTCGTAAGCCACGAAATCGTTCTTCTTCCGCTCCAACATCGACTCATTCCACCGGTCGCAGATGGTTTTCGCCCATAAAAATCGCGTCGCCGAATAGCGCATCAACCTCGCGGTGACGATCATCGAGTGAATGAATGCGGTATCCTTCGGACTGCACCTGGCCAATGCGGTAACCAGTTCCGCCTGAGCAGATTCGCTCAACCTGCGCGCATTCCGGAAATCGGTCACGTGTTCACCGGTGTTTTTGAGGTAATAGGGCAAAAAAGGGTTCGACCAGCTTTCGATAATCGTTCCGCGCGGCATGCCGTTGGTATTCCGGCCGAGACATTTATCCAGAGCCTCATTGGAAGCCTCCAGGTCGTCAAATGCTTTTTGCATTTCTCCTGCCACCTGCGGGTACATCACGCGGCTGTACATCTCCGTAAAATGCTTTTTATCAGGCACCTGTCCCTGCCAAGCTCCAATGCAGCCATAAGCCATAAAAAGCCACGACGCCCGCACAAACGGCTCCACGGGATCCGTCCATACCGAGTGGATGAACCCCAGCGCCTTATGCTTTACTCCCGCTTGCAGGCAGAGATCGATATTGTCGTAAGTATAGTTGGCATCAGGATAAATGTGGCCCCAGCCGGAAACGGCAGGTTGTATAAAAAACGGTTTTTGCTCTTTTAAAATCGGGTTTAAATACCGGTTAATCTCGACAGTATCAGGCTTGTACTCCCACAAAACCGGGATTACTTCCGCCGGGATTTTTTGAATGATATCCGGATAGTAGTTGTTCATATCCGTCCATGCCAGCACGGCTTTACCGTACTTTTTGAGCTCCGCCTGAACGAACGTAAGTTGCTGCACCCAGAGGTCCTCCGAGTTAATGCGGGCATCTTTATCATCGGCGATGCGCTTGGTTTCCCAGGTTTCATCAAATCCAACGTGGATGAACGGACCAGGGAAGAGATTCGCATACTGGCCGATCCAGTCTTTCAGCAGCGCATTCGTCTCCGGTTTGCGCGGGTCGAGTTCGTGGCCGTATTGGCCGATCGCCAGACCGGCATATTGCTCATTCCGCAGCAATTCGTGCAAATGCCCATACAAATTCAGGAACGGCACCACATCCATATGCCGCTGCCGGCCGTAGGCGATAATCTCCCGCACCTGCGCCTGCGTGTAACCCGAGCGGTACGCAATGTTCGGAAAACCTTTCAGCTCGATACTAACCTCATTATAAAAGTAATACTGGTTGGTTTTCCACCGGGCCAGGAAGTCGATCTGCCGCTTGATTTCCGCGATGGTGAGCAGGCCGCCATGCGCGAAATCCATCATCACGCCGCGATAGGTCAACGCAGGCTGGTCTTCAATAACTACACCGGGGATAAATGCAGTTTTACCCTCGCCTGCGATCAGTTGTCGCAATGTCTGCACGGCATAGTACAATCCCGCGGACGTCTGCGCTTCTATCCGCACTCCCTTGGCCGAGACCGTCAGCCTATAATGTTCGCGGTTGCTTTTGCCATCCCGCTCCGAAACCTCGGGCAATGCACCTCCTTCCTTTCGTACCACCCATTGAAAGGTCGCCGAGGCAGAAGAAGGTGCATTTCTGATACCCATTTCCGTGTGCTCGCCCACGATGCTTTTTAGTTCCTGTAATGCAAACCGCACCTCTGCATTGGCCGCCGTCGGCACCGCGACGGTCAGCAACGATACCGGAAATTTCTCTTCCGAATAGCGCACCATTTGCGGCTTCGGAAACAACACAGGCGCATTTTGAGCAAAGACAGATGTCACAAACAAACAGGCAATCAGCAGGCGAGGAAGCATCTTTCTAAATTTTTGAACAATAGTTAAAATTAGTCAGGAGTAAACTAGTCAGGAGGTCAGAGAGTCAGGTATTGTAATGCTTTCCTCCAAATAACCACAAATGACCGCCGTCGACTACAAATGACCACCCCTGACTACAAATGACTACTCCTGACCTCAAATGACCACTCCTGACAATATCAATTTTTGTCCCACCAAAGCGGCGTAGCGGCATTATCAGGTCCACCAAGCATTTTCACGGCCTTCTCCACCTCGGCGGCATTCGTTTGCTTTTCGGTATCAAGGAAAGGCATCCGACGGATGAATGTACCTTCCGGCAGGTCGGGATTTTCGCTGTGAACAATCGGATAGAGCTTCGGAAGTCCCGTTCTGCGCACCTCAGCCCAGCCTTCCATGCCATCCGGGAACAATGCGAGCCATTTTTGCTGCGCTACCTGCTTGCGCTGCATGCTTTCGGAACCACTCCATTTCACGGGGTAGTCGTTTACCGCAGGCGAATTCATCCCATCCTTTGGCGCAATGGGAACCGCCACATTCGCAATGTATTTTGCGATAGCCGCCTGGTCTGTCACGCCCCACTGGGCCATCGAAGCCTGAATGCCTTTTTTGTAAAAATCCTCGGCAGTACCGCCCATATTCCAGCCATTGAGTGCACCTTCCGCACGGAGAAAATAGGCTTCTGCCGCGTGCAGGATGTTTTGGGGCACATTGTAAGTGGTTTTCCAATCGCTTCCTACCCAGGTAGCCCAGCGCGTACCCATGTTGGAATTGAATAGCCTGGAATTGATATCGATGATTTTCTCGGACGTAAACAATCCATTGCGAACGCCCTCGTAGGTACCTGTCGAAACCGATGGCTGGAAGTAAATCGGCAGCCGCGGATCTTCATACCCCTTCAAAATCGACTCCATGGAAGCACTCATACGCACATCGTCCCAGCCCGCCGTCACGGCCAATCCGTTGTATTCGGCATAGGTCGTAGTCGATTTCGGCATGTAGGCATCGTCGGCAATGTCGGTGATCACACCCGCTGCCACAGCGGCTTCGGCTTGCTGCTTCGCCATTTCCGGGTTCACTTTCGATATCCGCAATGCAAGGCGCAGGCGGAGGGTATTGGCAAACTTCATCCAGGCTGCGGCGGGTGCGGCATTCTTGTTGTAAACCAGATCGTAAGTACCAAACGGTTTATCGCCGGAACGCGATTTGAGGACCGCCGAGGCCGCATCCAGCCGTTTGAAAAAATCGTAATAAATGGAATCCTGGGGCGTATAAGAAACATAGCGCTTACCCGAAGCGGCATCGGAATACGGAATGGGGCCGAAGTAATCGGTAATCCGGTGGAACATCCAAACCCACCAGATATTCGCCAATGCATTCTCAGCACTTTGCGTTTCGGTGCCGGCCATGATGGTTTTCAGCTGCGGCGCTGCGGCAGTATACACCGGATTCCAGCAAGCTGGCATCCAGTCCTGCCGGATCACATAGCGGTCGGTCGGGAAAGAGTGCGCGGCCTGCGACAAAAACTGGGAATACACCGACGCAATCGTCCCCTCACCGACCTCGAAATTGTCGGGACTGAGCGTGGGCGTCATCAACGCATAGGCAAACATGAACGGATATTCCTTGCTGCCGACGCTGCTGATCTTGGTCGCGTCGGTATTCAGCGAATCGAAATTATCGGTACAGCCCGCCAGAATGGCCGCTGAAAGGACCATCGGCAGCATTTTCCTTAGTACCCGACTTATATTTTTTATCCTCGTCAACATAATGAGTGCTTTTTAGAATGATAGTTTGAGGTTCAATCCGATGTTCCGGGTCGATGGCAAATTGAAGTATTCGATACCCTGGTAATTGCTGTTACCGAGGCTCATTTCAGGATCGAAATCCATTTTCCGCTTACCTATGCCAGGAATGTCGAGGATCGCGTTACCGCGGTACAGGAAGAAAAGGTTGCGCGCAACGACCGACAGCCGCGCCGTACTCAGGAAACCGGGCAGACCCTTGAAATCATAACCGAGCGAAACTTCCCGCACACGTACATTGGTAGCGTGGTAGGTAAAAAATTCTCCCCACGAATAATCACCCTGCGCGACGGTTTGCCAGAATGCCTCGGCATTGATCGCCTTGGTATTCGGAGCACCTTCGGCGGTGACGCCTTCTATCACCCACGAACCCGGGTCGCGGAATTTTTCGGTATCGATGCCCGTGCCATTGTAGGCCATTTGTGCAGCTGTACCCGAAGTGATTACGCCTCCGAACTTGCCATCTATCAGCACTCCGAGCGCCCAGTTTTTATAGTTGAAGTTATTGCTGAAACCCGCCGAAAATTTGGGATTATAATTGCCCAGGTTTTCGATTGCATCCGATTTGACCGGCACGCCTTTATCGCTCACCACGTACTTACCATTGAGTGTTTTCCATTTGTAACCATACAAATCCCCGAACGAACCGCCTTCCTTAATGAGCGGAGTAGCCGTACGCACGCTCGTGGACGACCCCAGGTACAGCTGACTCACACCGTCGTAGAGCGCTACGACTTTGCTCTTGTTCAATGCATAATTGAGACCCATATTCCAGGTAAAATCCTTTGCAACAACCGGTTTGACACTCAACACCACTTCAAATCCCTTATTCTGGATATTTCCTGCATTCACATTCAATGTGGAGTAACCCGACGACGCCGGCGATGCGACCCTGATCAGCTGATTCTTGGAATTGGTTTTATAATAGGTCAAATCAATGCCCAGGCGGTTGTTATAGAACCGCCATTCGGTACCTATTTCAACAGATTGAGTTAATTCAGGCTTCAAATCCGCGATCGCTTTGGTACTGCTGCTGGCGATATAGCCCCCAAAGCCCCCACGGATATAAGTATACGTCTGCCCCAACAGGTAAGGATCGGCGTCATTACCGACCTTCGTAAACGATGCACGCACCTTACCCAGGTTCACCCATTGCGGCAGTTTGACCATCTCGGAAATAACCGCGGACAACCCGACCGACGGATAGAAATACGAATACGGCGACGGCAGCGTACTCGACCAGTCGTTCCGCGCGGTAAGATCGAGGAAGAGGTAGTCGCGGTAGCCGAACTGCACCGTTCCATACACCGACTGCAATTGTCGCTTCGCAGTCGCGGTTTCTGTTTTGAGCGTTGTGGCATAGCTCAGGTCATATTTATTGGCAAAACCAAGTCCGTCGGCGGCATTGATCCGGTGCCGCATGCTCCGGTTCAGTATTGAACCACCCAGGTTATACGTCACCTTCAGATCCGGCGCGATATTGTTTGTACCGGTCAGCAAAAGGTCGGCATTGCGCTCGGCGATATAATCATTACCCTCCGAATAGAACCCTCCGGGCTGGCGGGCGTAGTTGACGGTATTGTTGGCATACTTCTGTGTAATAAAGTCGTTGTAGCTATCCGAGCTCACCCGGCCCTGAATGTTCAGCCAGTCGGTCAGTTTGTATCTCAAAACAAACAACCCGGTAACGCGGCTGCGGTTTTCGTCGCGGTGCGTATTGTTGATCGTCCAGTAGGGGTTCATGTACACCGCATCGGGGCTTGTCCAGAAAGTGGGCGTTTCCACGCCGGTAACATCTACTTTCTTGTAAGATTTAAGTGTTTCAGGATCAACGCTGCGCGGCATACGGTAGGCATTCGCGACCACCATACCGTCGCCCCCCACACCGGGCTTGTTGAAAATGTTCTGCAACATATAGGTCACCTTCACATCCGCCGAAAGCCGGCTGGTAATATCATAGCTGAGTCGCGCATTGAAAGTATTCCGCGACAGCCGGTTATGCGGCACAATGCCGTTGACATAATTATTGGCGTAGGAGAAATAGGACTGTACCTTCTCCGAGCCACCGCTTACACCTACCGAATTGTTGGTGGAAATCGCGGTTTTGAAAAAGTTCCTGATATTATCGGGATAGGCTTTAAGCGAAATGGTATTCCCCGCCCAGTCCTGCACGCTCTGGCCGGCAATGCGGGCACCCCAGCTGCCATTGGTCAGCGTAGAATAAGTACCGCCCGATCCCTGGCTGTAAGTATTCTGCAACGACGGCGTTACCAGCGCCTTGTCAAATGTGATCCCGGAATTCACATTCACGTTGATTTTGCCGCTTTTCCCCTTTTTGGTCGTGATCATGATTACACCATTGGCAGCACGGCTGCCATAAAGTGCCGCACCCGCCGCGCCTTTCAGCACGTTAATCGACTCGATATCATCGGGGTTAATGCTCGATGCACCATCGCTCCCGCTGTGCCCGCCCGCGTCGTAGCGTACCTGGCCCGCGGGCGTGGAGTTGTCGATCGCCACACCGTCCACGACGATCAGCGCATTGTTCGAGCCCTGGATCGAGCGGTTACCCCGCAAAACGATCCTCGTAGCACCACCGGGACCATTCGCGGACGGCGTGATGGTAAGCCCGGCGATTTTCCCGGAAAGGGTATTCGTAAAGTTCGCGTCACGGATCTCATTTACCTGATCGCCGCCTATTTTCTGAGTCGCATAAGTGAGCGTTTTCGCAGCCCGCTCGATCCCAAGGGCGGTTACAACCACTTCCTGCAAGCCCATCGCATCGTCCAGAAGCGTGATGTCACCCAATGCGCTATGGTTACCCACCGGTACCTCCTGCGTTTTCATCCCGATGTATGAAATCACAATCACAGCCGCGTTTGCAGCGCTTTCCGGCACCGCGATTTCGAAATTACCATCCTTGTCGGCAATCGCCCCTGATGTAGAATGCTTTACTACGATAGATGTTCCGGGAACCGGCGCACCTTTCTGATCGATGACTCTCCCTGTAATCTTTTTACTCTGTTGTGCATAGGTCTGATTGAAATGCGCGGCCGAGCACAGCACGCATAGCATCAGCGAAAGGATCCGCAGACGGTTACGTAAACGGAACCGCAGTAAAGGAATCTCCGAAGGGAAGGATTCCGGGAATTTTAGAGATTTTTTCATAAACAAAGATTTCGGAACAGTAATGGGTTTAATAGGGCAACAGAAACCACCCATCCCGGGCGGGACAAGCACGCAAGCAGCATTCGAAATAATGTTAACAAATATATTATTTTTTTGTCAACAAAAAAATTTAGAAAAAATTATTGTTCCGTGTTTTCAGCAAATGATCTACTGCGAATGCAGCGGCCCGCCGAATGCCTGTCGACAACTGCCCTGTTCAACAGAAAATCCTATGGCACAAAAAAGCCGGTTTCCTTTGCAGGAAACCGGCTCAGAGAGGCACAATATGCTTTTAGGAGCGGCTAGGTCAAGTCGATTGACGCTACTTCACCACGTATAAGATGTTTCAGCAGTGCCTCTTCCGCGCGTTTGACATCCCGCTCTTTAATGCCCGCTACGATTTCACGATGCTCCTGATCTGTCAATTCGTAGTCGTCCATATGTGTCTGGGTTTTACCCAATTTTTGATGAAACAGCGGGATATTACTCGCCTGATACAAATCAACAAGCCTCTCATTACCAGCACATTCTATCAAAGTTTCGTGAAATTTCACATCCGCCTCACACGCTCCGCCGAAGTACCCGCGCTCGACCATCGATGAAAAGTCTTCACAGATACGGTCCAATTCCGCCACCTGTTCTGCCGTAACTTTCTGGATGAGCAGGCGCAATGCACCTATTTCAAGGATCTCGCGGAGCTCCCGGATCTTGTGGCTATCTTCCAGGGTGAGCGTCTTTACAAAAAAGCCTCCCTTCTCCCCTTGTACGATCAGCTGCTCACCGAGCAGCCTCGTTAGGGCCTCTCGGATAGCCATCCTATTGACATCCAGTTTTTTAGACCATTCATCCTCTTTCAGCCGCGTTCCTGACGTCAGCTGATTGGACAGTATCTTTTTCCGCAATTCTGTATATGCCCTGTTCGAGAGTGAGTCTTCCTTCATTTTAATGTAAACAAAAATTCAAAATTTGGTAAACTAAAACATTTATATAAAGGTAAGCAATATTCATAACTTATATATGTGCATACAATCTATGTACTTCTATGCAGATTTAAGAAACTATTTCTGTTTTAAGCCATTTTTATCGTATTTTACTCTTTCAGAACTCAGCCTCAGGTTACAACTACATCCGACATTGTCCATCCGCATTCACTCGCTATTGCTGTTAGCTTTGACGCTTTCCATTATTTTGTCAGGGTGTTTGGGCGAAAAACAACCAAACAGATCGGCCAAAGTGTACATCGAACACAAGGATGGCAGATACACCCTCGTAAGAAACGGAAAACCTTTCAACATCAGGGGCGCCGGGGGGGAATCCCATTTCCGCGAACTTCATGAAGCGGGCGGAAATACATTGCGCACCTGGGATACCACCCATCTCGCTCAGGTCCTCGACAGCGCACAGACGCAAGGACTGGCCGTTATCGTAGGGCTTCCGCTTCCCAACAGCGGCGATATTTCTTTGTACAATAATCCTGAAATTACCAAAACTCGATTTCGGGCACTGCAATCGGTTATCAAACGGTTCAGAAACCATCCTGCGGTATTAATGTGGTGCCTGGGGAACGAGCTCGACTTTCCTTACAAATGGACTTACGGGAGTTTTTACGATTCGTTCAACGAGCTTACGGACATGATCCATCGCGAAGATCCGAACCACCCCATCACCACCACAATCCTGAATTTCAATCCTAAATACATTTTTAACATCGGGCTTCGCTGCGATATTGACGTGATCTCATTTAACATTTTCAGCAATCTGTCCTTGCTCCGTAGAGATCTCGACGACCTTGCCTGGTTCTGGAAAGGCCCATATATGTTGCTCGAATGGGGGATCAACGGCCCCTGGGAAGGCACCGAACAAACGGCATGGGGTGCGTATATCGAAGATACCAGCAAAAAGAAAGCCGACATTTATCAGCAGCGTTACCGGCAGTTCATGCCTTTGCAGGACCCCCGGTTTTTGGGAGCCTGCGTGTTCTTTTGGGGACATAAACAGGAAACTACCCACACGTGGTTCAGCATTTTCGACGAAAACGGCCACCCTTCCGAAGCGGTAGGCGCGATGCAGCGTATCTGGACCGGCCAATCCTCCCCGACTACTTATCCTGACATAAAATACATGCTCCTGAACAGCCAGGGCGCACGTGACAACATATTGCTGAATCCATCGGCGCCCGCTTCTGCCGAAGTGCTCCTCTTTCAGGGCCACGATCGCATCCGGTCGATCCGGTGGCAGGTATTCAGAGAAGATTGGTACCGTGAAAACCGGGCCAACAGCACCCGGAAACTGGTACCCCTGGCGACGAGCGAAAACTCCGGACAAAACCTCCGGCTTTCGTTTTCGGCTCCGAAAGAGGAAGGGCCCTACCGGCTTTTTGCCACGATTTATGACCATGCCGGAAACTTTGCTTCATGTAACACTCCTTTTTACGTCGTAAGCCCTCCATGAAGCGAACATTATATGTAAAGCCCCCCACCCGCAAGCAACTGATCATGCTGCGGCTGATGATCTTCTTCGGACTGGCGTCGATGGGATTTTTCCTATCCAGTGTTCTCTCCGAGGCCGTCAGGGGCTATGCGCCATTGTACTGGATGCTCGTGATTACGTTTGTTTACACCTGCCTGAAAGTACTGCACGAATGGTACCATTACCTGTTTATCACCGTACCGCCGACACCGCCGCTGACGCGTCGGTACACGGTCGATATTTTCACCACTTTCTGCGCCGGCGAGCCGTACGAAATGATCGTTGAGACGCTGACGGCGATCCAGGCCATTACCTACCCCCATGAAACCTACCTGTGCGACGAAGCCGATGACCCTTACCTGCGCGATGTATGCGCACAGCTGGGCGTGCATCACGTGACGCGCACCGACAAGCGGAATGCCAAAGCCGGCAATATCAATAATGCATTAAGTATTTCAAAAGGAGAGCTTTGTGTGGTCCTCGACCCCGATCACGTTCCTTTTCCCGATTTCCTCGATCCGATCATCTCCCATTTCGACAATCCCGAAATCGGTTATGTGCAGATTGTACAAGCGTATAAAAACCACGACGAGGGGTTAATCGCCAAGGGTGCGGCGCAGCAGACATACCAGTTCTACGGCCCGATGATGATGACCATGAACCATTACGGAACCGTGCTCGCAATTGGTGCCAACTGCACTTTCCGGCGCACCGCGCTGGAATCCATAGGCGGGCATGCGGCCGGGCTCGCCGAGGATATGCACACATCCATGCAGCTGCATGCGAAGGGCTGGAAATCGCTGTATGTGCCGGCGGTACTCGCGCGGGGATTGGTGCCTTCCACGCTTTCGGCCTACTATAAGCAGCAGCTCAAATGGTCCCGCGGGGTATTTGATTTGTTTGTACACGTGTATCCGAAACTGTTTTCAAAGTTCACGTGGGCCCAGCGCATTCATTACGGCACTATTCCGCTGCATTACTTGTCGGGTTTCATTTTCCTGATCAACTTCCTGATCCCCATTCTGGCACTGGTACTGGACGTAAGCCCGATGCATTTCGACCTTACCGACTTCCTGCTGGTGAGCCTGCCGATGGCTTTCTGTGTGATCCTTATCCGGCATTTCGTACAATGGTGGGTAATGGAAGACGAAGAGCGGGGGTTCCACGTCGTGGGTGGGCTATTGATGATAGGGACCTGGTGGATATTCATGTTGGGCGTGCTCTACACGATTTCAGGTAAGAAAATCCCTTATGTACCCACCCCCAAAGACGGCAACGAGGCCAACAACTGGCCGCTGAACATTCCGAACCTGGCTGTATTGGGCGTCTCGCTGCTGGCAATGGCTTACGGGCTCTATCAGGATCTGAACCCCTATAACCTGATCATGGCCGGATTCGCCGGGCTGAATTGCTTTTTTATGTGCTTCACGATCGCAGCCAGCCGCCAACAGCAGATCCGTGAACTCTCCGGCTCTTCCGCCTCATTAGATCGCGTATTTAAGGCTATCAAAGAGTTGAAAGGCAATTTCTGGATCCTGCGCCGACGCATTTACAGCGGCGTGAGGACCTCCGCTTTCCTGATCACGGTGTTGTTTATCAGCGTCATCATTTATTTCAGGCGCTTCAACCCCACATTGGAATACAACCTGGCAGCCGCCAGGCAAAACCAGGCGTATGCACTCAGCCTGACAAAACAAAAGCCTCCGCGGCACCCGGATGTACCTGCGCTCTACCGCGCGATGGGCATGCGGGAGCCGGACACGACCGGCCCTCGCATGCGAAAGCCCGTTCAGTTTTTTGAGGGAACACGGGGCGTGAATTATACCAAAGGACATAACTGGTCGAGGAGGTACCCGGCATTTACAAAACATGAGCTCCAAGCCGACCTGGGGCAAATGCGCAAAGCGGGCATCAATGCGATCCGGCATTTTGGCCCCGGCATTTATGACTACAATATCCTGATGGCCACAGGCCGCGCGGGAATCCGGGTGCACTATACTTTCTGGGTGCCTGAAACGCTCGATTTTGTGGACGATCAAAGCGGTGCCGATGATCTGACAGATGAGATTTTAACGACTGTAAGCCGGCTTAAAAGTCAAAAGCACATCGTTTCCTGGAACATCGGCAATGCAGCCATCCAGCGTCACCGCCGGTCGGAGCGTACCGGGGAGCAAAAGCAATATTTGTATTGGTTAAAAAAGGTTACCGAAGCGATTAAAAAGATTGACGGCTCCCGCCCCGTAACAGTAGACCTCGAATTGAATGCAGAAACGCCAAACCTGGCATACCTGGTCAAACAGGTTGCTCCGGCCGTCGATGCCGTAGGGCTTGTTTTGACGGATGTTGAAAAACGGCCCCATGAATCCGTATTCCGGGGACTTGCAGTACCGTTCTATTTCAGCTACATAAATGCCGATGCATTCGCCCGCAGTCAGGAACGGCGTGCCGGAACATTCATTTCCAATTGGCAGGATGAGAAGATATTCGAACAGGTGAGTTTCGATGGCTTGCACGACTATGAGGGTCGGCCCAAGCATTCGTTCCAAATGCTGGAAGCAATTTGGGGCAACCAAAAAATGCCTTCACTCGCCCCTCATTGTAAGATTCTAAAACCTGCTTTGGGTACATTCGAAGGCTCCGCGCTGGATTACCACGCCATTATTCTCCAGAATGATCAATGGAAAGTCATCAAAGAGCCTGCCAAGAGCACACAGTTCGAATGGAAACTTGTCAGAACGGATGGTTTCAATAATCCGGTCGAAATGACGGACGTCGGCCATGGCCCCCGGTTGAGCTTAACCATACCAAAACACCCGTCGCTTTACCGGCTGTATTTGTACGTAGTGCAGGGTGGAACCGTCAATGCAATCATCGAATCTCAACTCAATACGCCGTTAACACCGGGACTAGAGTCTCGCAATCGCTAACGATCCGAATCCAATGCCTCAACAAAATGATTGAATGTAGATGGGCTGATCCCCCAATCCGGCGCCTCGATATCGCCCCATACTTTCGGATTATCGGCAAGGTTGAAGTAACATACACCGACAACTTCTTTGTGGTCTGTTAACACGGCAGCGGCTTTTTCTAACCACTCGGATTGGAAATCCTCCGGCCCCTTCACACCGAATTCCGTAATAAAGATCGGCTTGGACGTCGGGCGCACACGCCACGCCTTGCGGTTGAAGATGGTTTCAAATGACTCCTGCTTCGTAGGGTCTGTAATATTCTTATCAGGCAGGCCGTAAATGGCAATACTGACCAAATCGACCACATCGCCACCGGGGTACCACTCCATGGAGCCCCGATCCCCGGCCGGCCCCCACACTTTTTTCACGTTTTTAATACCTTTTCCCAGCTCCATAAAATGCCGGAACGCCCGAATGTACAAGGCCGGATCCTGGCTTTGCCATGCATAACGGTGGATGGGTATTTCCATTTCATGGGCAAAACGAACGTAAACTGCGAGGTTAGTCTTTGAAATAGTATTAAACAGCGACTTGAATTCCTCATCGTAAACTCCCAAAATCGTATTTTCCAAAACCGAGGAATCCTTTCTGACTTTGCCATCGCGCCAAGGCTCCACGCTGACGATTACTTCATGCCCTCGTCGCACAACGGCTTCGAAATCCCTGGCAAAACCACCGGTTTGTATATTGCCCAAATCCACAAACAGATGTTCGACCTGCACGTCCTTCGAAGCTGTAAGTGCCTGCCGGGGATCGTAAACACCTAAAAGCGGGATGGTGTTCGCTGCCCTACCCGCTGGCTCGTTCATCGCATAGTGCTGAAAAAGAAATCCGGAATCTTGCTTAATCCCCTTTACAGCTTCCCTCAAATCAACTCGCAGCGCATTTACAAGGCTGTCGCTGCCGGAAGCAAACACCCAAACCGGCTTGTTCATAAACCGCGTCCTGATCAGTTTCCGCCTAAGTGCCGTTCGCTGATCGGGATCCGCTGGAAAGGCGTTCGCTGAAAGCTCGCTCTGGCCATTCACCGAAATCCCGACGGCATCCACCACATCGTCTCCCGGCCAGTACTCTTCCGTCCCGGGATAACCGGCCGGCGACCACATGATTTGGAGTGTTGGCTTTGCATTCCGGCAAATCTCCGCCATATGCCTGAACGCCTTGACATAATCGGCCGGAGATTGGTATTGCCACGAGTGCCTTTGAACCGGCACCTCCATATCCGGATCCCAGCGCAGATAAATGCGTTTCTTGTCAGGCAACAGGCTGCATAGCGAGCGCAGGGCATCGTCGAAGTCACCGTCCCTCACCATACGTAGCGCTGCTTTCTGTTCGGCCACGACAGTCAAGAGCAAATCTTTGTCCGCAGCGAGGTCTTTTAATACGGCCGCAAGCGCCGTATCTGCGGTATTCGGATAAAGTTGAATTGAAATGTGTTGAAGGCCTCGCATGGTTACGCCCAACGAGTCGGCCCGGTTGATATAACCTACCGGCTGCTCTGCGAAAGCAGCATTCAGGACATCTGAGGAGTAATTGCCGGATTTTGAAAACGGGTAAAACCGGGTCCAATAAAACACGAGTGCCCCGATCAATATCAATCCTGCGGCTGGCAGGAGAACGCCTTTTGCCTTCATAAAACCCTGAAAAAAAATGCTGCGGGCTTAAATTAGCAAATTCACCTGACCCTAAGGCAAAAAGCGGCAGGTAAGTACATAAAAAAGAACCGGACGATGGTCAGCCTCCCTTGATTCTGACCATGCCCGGTTCCCAGTGTGTGTTAATATTCCTTAGTTAGTGCTCTGTATCAAAGCTTAACCATTTCTAAACCAGCTCGCTTTCGTATTGAAAACCAATGTGTGTTGGCGGGTAACTGAGAATGCGGTTAAATTCGCTAATGGCCTGGTTGATCTGACGCTGAGTGATTCCACTGTATTCCATCAGAAGAACTTTGGCCTGTTGTGCGCTGGACCGCTTCATTTTCCAGTATTGCGGGTGATTAACCCCGATGGGTGTACGAAAGTATTTTTCTTTGGGTTCGCGGATTAAAATCTCGCAATCGGTATCACGTTGCGGACTGTCGTGGAGGAAGTAACTTTTTACGACGACTTTAACCTCCCTGCCGCTTTTTAGTTGGAAAATTTTCTCGTGAATCATGACTTGTCTTTTAAGTATTAAGGATCGATGAATATTGCTGAACTGCTGACGATGTTTCGGGCTTCCTTAAAACTTTCATACCAGCAGCGCCTGTAAAACTTTACAAACTTCGCCGCTGCCAGGGATTTTTCAGCAAAATGATTAGTAAACGGTCATCTCAATGATCCTCCGGTAACAATCTGATTCATAGGCAAGTAAATTTACGTATCCTACTAATCCACAACATGCCCCACAAACTGTGCTGTGTTGTCCAAAATCTTCCCGCCCCGCCTGAACCCCAGCGCGCATGCCTCACCGGCGTAGAACACACCAGCCTGGTAGGTGTAGCCGCCTTCGTCGGTCGGGAGCGCCACGTACTCCTGGTAAATGCGTGGTTGGTCGTCGTATTCTCCTGCTGCGGTTTCCAGCACCGCCCCGCTTTCATCGTGTATGACCACGTTTGCCCCCTCACGGCCCAGCAACACCTTGCTCACCGATTTTTTATGCGGCAACACGTCGCGTTCCGTTTGCAGCAGCAACGGATGGTATGGATATAGGTCCCACAGGATTTTCAGAATGTATTTGGATTGGAACAACAAGGTGTAGGCTGGGTTTAGCACTACCGCTTTCCTGTTTTTCACTATCTCCGTCAGCATTGCCGCCAGTTCCGGCTCGTCGGCCCCGATGTGCTCCCAAGGCACCAGTTTGAACCAGAAATCGAACCGGACGAAATGCCCATGCTCGGGCTCCTGGTAGAATATGCCTTCGCCATTCGAAAACTCCACGTCGTCGATATAGGCAAATTCTACGTCAAAGCCGGCTTCTTTCGCTGCTTCCATCAGTACGGCTACATTGGTGTCGTCCTCGGGGTAGCCGCGCATCGCCGAAAACAACATCGAAGGTGTGAGGTCGCCGTTCTCAGCTTTGAGGTAGGCAAACTGCCCTACCAGGGTTTCAAAGAGCGTATTGAACTGCCGTGATTCATCCATTCCGTTCATCCGCAAATGCGCCCATTGCACGACGGCCGTTTCGGGAACGCAGGTAGCCGTATCGGCATTGAACTCGATTAGTTTGACGGGCTCGTCGTTAAATCCGCCAGCCAGGTCGAACCGACCATATAGATGTATCTGCCGGTCGTCGCTCCAGGAGAGCTTGATCAGCTCGACCAGGTTTTCGGGAATGCCCATTTCCCGGAAAAGGTTGTGATCGATGGCGTGTTGGCCCGCTTCGATCAGCATATCGTATAATGTACCCGCAGCCTCGTAGTAGCTCCCGGCCTGCTGCTCGGTGACGATCACCATGTCGTTTACGACGTACGGGGCCGTGTCGGTACCAAGCGCCCAATCCCAGCCAGCCTTCTGCAATGCAGCTTGCGGCGGATTCGGCAGTGATTTCAATTTTACCATATTTTCAGTGTAAAGTTTACAAGTTCATAAGTCTATAAGTAGCATTCGTAAGCTCACGAAGTTTGACTTCATGAACTTTAAACCCATAAACTCTGAACGCTCTTAGCCGCCGCTTCTTCCCGACGACCTTCCAAAGAAACCTTTCCGGCCTCCCGATGGCCTTGTCGTCACCGTCCTTACCGAACGGGAACTTTCCACGCCCAGCGTCGCGCTGCGGGAGCTGGCCCACGCGCCCGGGTTGGCATAAAACGATCTGCTCCGTTCCATATCCATCCTGTCGCGGTAGTTGTTCATGTAAGAATACGACGAGTTGCGACCCAGCAGGTAACCCATTCCGCCATACAGCAACATGCTAGAAAGCCCGCTGTGATAGCCCATATGCGGGTTCGAGCGGATCTCCTGGTCGATCAGCGCCTTGGCCGCCATGGGGTTCAGCGTATCCTTGTGCCCATCGAGGTAGTCCACAATCGCCATAGAGCTGTCGGCCGGGACGTTTTCTTCGCTGATGATCTTGAATTCTCCCGGACTCACTTCCCTGATATGCGATCGGATTCCTTTACCGTAAGTTGTTTCTTCATAGCTGTATTCCGATTCATCATCATTCGAAGAACAGGAAACGAGCGCCGTCCCCGACAACAATGCCAGCGCCAATGCGCCGCCTATGCCGATATCTTTTACCTTTCTGACAAAAGAGCCCTTTCGTAACTGTGTCATAATGTTGATTTTCTGTTGAGGATTTTTCAAAAGTAATGCATGAAGACGGCAGTTGATTGATGATTCGTGCCAATGGCTTTTTCTGTGGATATCCTAACCTGTGGACTTACAGGCGGCAAAAAATTGGAGCATAACCGGCAGCTAACCCAGCTATGCTCCAAGGACATTAATGTTCAAAAATATCAGGCCTTCTTCGCAATTTTCTCGATGGCGCCTACCAGCTTGTCCAGATCGCTGGTTTTCGTGTATACGTGCGGCGTCACACGCACACACTGGATGTTTTCCCAGTTTATACCCACGGTATGTATTTGATAGTCCTTCATCAGTTTCCCATCCAATTCCTCGGGTTTCATGCCTTCGATGCTGACGCCCGCTATCGCGCAGGAGAACTCGGGTTTCAATGAGGTATGGATTTTCACACCGGGGATTTGCGCGGCTTTTTCCGCCCAGTATTTTTTCAGGTAATGAATGCGGTCCTGCTTGCGCTTGCTACCGATGCCTTCCTGGAAATTAATGGCCTCGCCTATCGCCTGCTCGATCGGGAAGCTGCGGGTGCCCAGCGTCTCAAACTTGCGGATATTGCCGCTTTTCGGCTCGCTGTTGCAAAGGAGCGGCCATATTTTCTCGATTTTGTCTTTTTTAATCCACATCATCCCGCTTCCCACAGGCGCACTCAGGAACTTATGCAGGCTGGTACCAAAGTAGTCGCATTCAAGGTCAGGGATTTTATAATCCAATAAACCAAAAGTGTGCGCGCCGTCACAAACTACCTCGATACCCTTGGCATGTGCCATTTGAGAAATCTCCTTGACCGGCATAATCTGCCCGACCCAGTTGATAATGTGCGTTACGTGGATAATCTTAGTCCGGGGAGTGATCGCATCGGCATACGCTTTCACGATTTGCTCCTTGTTTTCAATGGGAAAATCAAAGGAAAGCTGCTTGTACACGATGCCGTCCCGCATCTGGCGCTGTTTCCAGGCTTGTACCATATTCGGATAATCCTGCAAAGTACCGATCACCTCGTCGCCTTTTTCCAGCGGCAGGCCGAAAATAATGGTATTTAATGCCTCCGTGGCATTGCGATTGATCGCGATTTCTTCCGCATCGGTCCCAGCCAGCTTGGCAAGGCGCTGGCGAAGCGGTTCGCGGCCCTTATCCATAATGCGCCACATATAATAGGATGGGCCCTGGGCTGCGGCTCGGTTATATTTGTCCAAAGCCTCCTGCACCACAATCGGCGAGGGTGATACGCCCCCGTTATTGAGGATAATGATTTCGCTTTTGCTGGCAGTGTAAGCATCCTGGATTACCGACCAGTATTCTTCGTTGCTTTCGCTGGCGGGGTTCCAAAGTTGTTCTGCTTCGAGGAATTGCCCGGCGTGGAGCTGGTTGAAAAGGCTGTTGATCCCGAAAGCGCCCATACCCAAGGCAGCACTCTTCCGGAAAAAGGAACGGCGGTTGTTCATACAATTTTGTTTAAGGAATAGTAATGGAGTGAAGTACAATATATTGAATATCTACTTCAATCCCAATTACTCAGCCCCTAAACCGTCCCTCACTGCCGCTTCTTTCAGCCATTCGTAGGTATCGGCAGGCATGGGCAGCCCGTCGACGTCGAGTTGCAGGAACATCAAATGTAAATGTGTAGGTGAGCGTTTCTGGTAGGCATTATAGCCGGTGCGCCCCATCTCTGAAATCTTGTCGCCCGCATTCACCCATTGGCCGGGCTGGACCTCCACGATGTTGTTGTGGGCATAATAGAATAGGCCGTCGAGGCAGGGATCGTAAATCCAGATCCAATTGCCGCCCCGGTATTCACTGTCGTATTTCCAGCTTGTTTCGGTAGCCACCACGAGGCCCGACGTGAATGCGAGGACGTCGATAGGTTTCCAGGTTCGGTCGTCGAGCACGTCCTGGTCCTTATCGCGTACAAACAGGTCGTGAGCCGGATGGCTGCCGGTCACACTCATATCGAAGAGATCGAAGCCATTGGGGCGGTAGCCCCGTCCTCTGGAACCGACCGACTCCCTGGCCGTGTAGCCTTTGATCGGGTAAACGAAATAGGATGAGTCGATGGACCGGCACGTATCCCTGCGAAATTCGGCACGGAGGTTACGCATTACCGCTCCAAACGCCGCGCGAGCAGAATCGGGCGAGATTACATTATCGCGGATATCCATCTGGATCTGATGGAAAGTCCGGCAGTATTCTGCAATTTTATCGGAAGATTCACTCTGGTTCGTCAAACCGGCCACACAAATCACCAACACGATCCCGGCAATTCTTTTAAATGTCATCAACAATGCGTTAACTAACCCCTTTTCTTTCACTTAAACCCTGTTTTTTGAAGAACGATAGCGAGAAGGCTCACTAATAAAAAAGCGCTGCAAAGGTATCCGTTCTATATTAAATAAATGCAGAGAAGTTCTTTATTGGTCAAACACTAAAATCAGATTACAATGCAAAAACGTCGTTTTGGACGAACTGGCTGGGAAATCAGCGAAATAGGTTATGGAATGTGGGGGCTTGCGGGTTGGACAGGCTCCGACCGCAAGGAGACGGACGACTCTCTCGACCTGGCCGTCGAATCGGGTGTCAATTTCTTCGATACCGCCTGGGGCTACGGCGAGGGCCTGAGCGAGCGCATCCTCGGCGAGCTGATCAAACGCAATCCCGACAAAAAGATTTACGCCGCCACCAAGATACCTCCCAAAAACCGCCAATGGCCGTCGCGCTCCGAATTCGCGCTGAAAGACGTATTTCCGGCCGATTACATTGTAGAATACACCGAAAAAAGCCTTCAAAACCTCGGTACCGAGCAGATTGACCTGCTGCAATTCCACGTGTGGGAAGATGCCTGGGCGGAAGAAGACGAATGGAAAGAAGCCATTCAAAAACTAACCCAAGAAGGGAAGGTAGCAGCCTGGGGCATCAGCATTAACCGCTGGGAGCCTGACAATGCATTGAAAACCCTCGAAACCGGCCTGATCGACGCCGTACAGGTGATTTACAATATTTTTGACCAGGCGCCGGAGGATAACCTCTTCCCACTTTGCCGGAAGCTCGACATCGGCGTGATCGCCCGTGTGCCTTTCGATGAGGGAACGCTCACCGGCTTGTTGACCAAGGAAACCAAATTTCCGGCCGACGACTGGCGCTCGACCTATTTCGTGCCCGAAAACCTGAATGCGAGCGTGGACCATGCCGAAGCATTGCGCGCCGATATCCCGGCAGGTATGACGATGCCCGAACTCGCATTGCGTTTCATCCTCAACAATCCCGATGTGCATACGACAATCCCAGGCATGCGCAAGCTCCCGCACGTACGCTCGAACGTGGCCGTCAGCGACGGTGTGCGGCTCGACGCCGCAGTGGCCGAGCAAATGAAAGCCCACCGCTGGGACCGCCAGCCTACCAAATGGTCGCAATAGTTTATATAAACAAAATGCCTTCCCTGACCGGAAGGCATTTTGTTTGTCAGTACTTCGAGTTTTTACCGATACAATTTCGCGTCCACCGAGAACCTCCCCGGGCCTGTCAGGAACAATGCGATATAAGGAAAGACATACAATAACGCATGTTCCTTCATATCAAATGGGTCTTTGGCATGCACGACCGTCGCTACTACCACCATCGTAATAATCAGCGGAATGAGCGCCGCGCGGGTTCCGAGACCGAGGATAATGAGGATCGAACAGCCGAACTCGGCGCAGATAGTCAGTACATAGGACAGTTCCTCGCCTATCCCGATCGGGTCAGCGAATGAATGGTCGCCGCCAAGAAATGTCGTGAGTTTGGCGTAACCGTGCGTGAGCATAAGGCACGACACCCCTACCCGCAGGATCAGCACCGCCCAGTCCGCCGAAGCAGGCAGTTTAATCGGTTTCAGAAATCTTTTAAGCATAGTGAGTTAAACTGGTTTACAGATAAATTGGCAAGGTTACAACGAATGCCGCGTCGAAGATAGTTTCCCTTCAATTTAATATAACCGAATTTTTAATTTTCATATATCAAGTTTTATTTTTAGGTTTGTCTAAATTTATATTGAGATACAAGTAAAATAATAATTCGGCCATTCTATGAAGCTACGGATACTCTTATTGTTCAGTTGTTTGCCATTCGGTGCCTGGGCTCAATTTTCACTTTCCGGGAAAATATCATTGGAAGGCCTGACCGACCCGGCATTCGGGGCATCGGTTTATATCAATGAACTAAAAACCGGCACCACGGCCGACACCGCGGGCTATTTCAAGCTCGCCGGCATTCCCAAAGGAACTTACACAGTGCGCGTCAGCTATGTTTCCCTGCCCACAATCACCGAAAAGAATGTGCGGATAGACCGCGACATTACCCGAAATTTTGTGATGAAATCGGGCGCTAATGCACTGGAAGAGGTGGTTGTGACCGGTACTATGAAAGAAGTTTCGAAGCTCGACAGCCCGGTACCGGTCGATATTATTACTTCCAAATTCATTTATAAAAACCCGGTCCCGAGCATTTTTGAAGGGCTGAGCTATGTGAACGGCGTGCGGCCCCAGCTGAACTGCAACGTCTGCAACACGGGCGATATTCACATTAACGGCCTCGAAGGGCCTTACACCATGGTACTCATCGACGGCATGCCGATGGTGAGCGGGCTTTCCACCGTTTACGGACTTTCGGGCATTCCGAACAGCCTGATCGAGCGTGTGGAGATCGTGAAAGGGCCTGCGTCTACACTATACGGTTCCGAAGCTGTGGGCGGGTTAATCAACATTATTACCAAAAACCCGTCGAAGGCGCCGGTATTCTCGGCCGATGTGTTTGGTACCACCTGGCGCGACTATAATGTGGACCTCGGAGTGAAATTTACCCCAGGCGAAAAGAGCAGCTCCTTGTTGGGAGTCAATTATTTCAACTACCAAAACCCGATCGACAACAACAAGGACGGCTTCACCGATCTCACACTCCAGAACCGCATTTCCATCTTCAACAAATGGTCGTTCGACCTGAAAAACAACCGGCAGGCAAATGTGGCTGCACGCTACTATTATGAAGACCGCTGGGGCGGGCAAATGCAATGGAACCGCTCCTACCGCGGCGGTGACGAGGTTTATGGAGAAAGTATTTACACCAAACGTTTCGAGCTTTTAGGGAACTACCAGCTACCGTTTACTGAAAAAATTACGTTGCAATACTCTTTCAGCTCACATAACCAGAACTCGGCATACGGTCACGTGCCGTTCAATGCCGACCAGAAGATCGCATTCGCGCAGTTTTTGTGGGATAAGGAAATCGGGAAGCACAGCCTGCTCATGGGAACACCCTTCCGCTACACTTTTTATAATGACAATACCCCCGCGACCCGCTACTCCGACGGCCAGGACCACGCCGACAAGATTTACCTCCCAGGCATATTCATTCAGGACGAGTTCAAAAGCGGCCCGCATTCCATTCTTTTGGGTGCGCGGTACGACTACAACAGCCGCCACGGAAGCATTTTCACACCGAGAGCGGCTTACAAATACAAGTTCAATCAAACGGACGTAATTCGGTTGAATATCGGCCGCGGTTTCCGCATCGTGAACCTTTTTACCGAAGATCACGCAGCGCTGACCGGCTCGCGCGAAGTCGTATTGAAAGAGGCATTGAAACCAGAGCAAAGCTGGAATGCGAATATCAACGTCGTTAAGAAGATCGTAACGGGGAATTCGTTCGTCGGAATCGATGCTTCGGTGTTCTATACCCATTTCACCAACCGTATCCTGCCCGACTACGATACCAATCCGAACGAAATCATTTACGATAACCTTGATGGCTACGCGGTTTCGAAAGGCATTAGCCTCAATCTGGACTTTAACTTCCCTTTTCCGCTGAAAATCATTGCCGGCGGTACCTATATGGATAACTTCCAGAAGGAAAACGGTGTGCGTTTCAGACCCGTACTGACCGAGAAGTTCACCGGAACGTGGTCTGTTTCCTACGAAATACAGAAAGCAGGGCTCTCATTCGACTACACGGGGAACATTTACGGGCCAATGCGCCTGCCGCTGTTGAGTGAAACCGACCCCCGCGCCGCGAACTCGCCGGTTTGGTCTTTGCAGAATATCCAGGTAACCAAAAAGTTTGACAACGGACTGGAAATTTACGGCGGCGTTAAAAACCTGCTCAACTTCACTCCGCCTGCCACCTCGATCGCCCGCGCGAACGATCCGTTCGACAAAAACGTAAAATTTGACGGGCAAGGACAAGTAATTGCAACGCCGGACAACCCCTACCGGCTAACGTTCGATCCATCGTACGTATATGCGCCAAATCAGGGCATCAGGGCATTTTTAGGGATGAGATATACGCTCAGATAGGTTGAGGGCCCGACATCAAAAAATGTCGCATGAAATGTTATTATATAACTTTTCAAAGATCATAAACATTCAGCACACTGATATTCATTGATTTGAATAATTTTTGATTGTATCTTTGAGCCATCAACCAATTAACACTACAAGTTATGGCATTAACAAAACAATTTGTAAAAAGTAAGTCTGTTTACAAAGTGACGTTTACAGTTCCTGCGGAAGCAGCGTCAGAAGCGAAGAATATTGCCCTCGTAGGCGAGTTCAATGGCTGGAACCCGGAAGAAGCGATCGCATTAAAAAAACAAAAAGACGGCTCATTCAAAACCATCGTGGAGTTGGGTGCCGGAGAATATCAGTTCCGTTACATCCTCGACGGCGAGAAGTGGGAAAACGACTGGGCAGCCGACAAATATGTTCCTGCCGGCGTAGATGCTACTGAGAATTCGGTAGTGGTTCTTTAAGGGCAGTAAGCTTTAAGCTATAAGCCTTAGGCTGTAAGCTAATTAAAAAACCGGGGCTGTACAGTCCCGGTTTTTTTAGTATATCGCAAAATCTATTGCTTAAAGCATATAGCTTATAGCCTATCGCTTAAAGCCTAATGCTTACAGCCTTATATTGTAAAACCATCACTCTCCACATAAGCCTTGATCAGCGCTTCTTCGCCTTCTTTTCCTTGCTTGGAGTTTCCGTGCTCCATACCCATAATGAACGACTTGCCTTCTTTCTTGCTGCGGTCGTAGATGTATTTGAACACGTTTTTATAATTGATCTCGCCGGTTGTGGGCTCTTTACGGCCCGGCTCGTCGCCGATCTGGAAGTAGTCGATCTCGCTCCATGTGCGGTCGATGTTGTAAATCAGGCGGCCTTCGTTTTTCTGCATGTGGTAAATATCGTACAGGATCTTGCAGGACTTGCTGTTCACTCCGCGGCAGATTTCATACGTCTGATCCGAAGTTCTCAGGAATAGGTTTGGTGAATCGCTCAACGGTTCGAGCACCATTACCAGCCCGTGTGGTTCGAGGATTTCGGCACCACGGCGTAATGCGTCGATTACGTTACCGGTTTGCACGCCGATCGGCAGGTTTCTTTCAAAATCACCCGGAACAACGGTCATCCATTTCGCATTCACCCGTTTCGCAACTTCCACCGCTTTTTTACAGCCATTCAGAAAAATGTCGATATATTCTTGCTTGCCAGCGGCCAGTGTATTGGCACCATTACCACCTTTATCTACCACAAACACGCCCATTTCCATTCCCAGGCGGCTCATTTCTTTAGCAATGGCTTCCTGCTGCTCCACCGGACGGCCCATCATACCGTTATCTTCCAACGCCATGAAACCCTGGTCTGCCATAAATTTAAGCTGGTCGATCAGATCCTTTCCGGCGCTGTTCTGAAACATCCCGAAGTGGGAAGCATATTTGAGCTTAAACTTGTTTTTGGCCATAGGAGCGGTGGCAAATGCATCTCCTGCTGCGATTGCGGCACCAGCCAAACCAAGGGTAGATTTTACAAAATTTCTGCGGAGCATAAATGTTTCGATGTTTTTGTTTCAGAATTAAAGATGTACAGTCCGGAAATATACCCCAAAATCACTGCTCAATCTTCTTATTACTGGTTTTTTCTGCGTTTCCGTCGCTCCTTCTTACCACTTTTGGGCTCCTCCGCCGGGGCGGCTACCACTTCTTCCACAGGAGGTTTGGGTAAATAAGGCGCCAGCTGCGCCTTGATCTCCTCCCGGAAGGCATTCTTCACGCCTTCCAATGCTGCCTCCTTCACCTCACCGTCGATCTGTTCGTTTCTCAGCAACTTTACTACCGCTTCTTCTCCCGGCCAGCTTCCGCCCAGGTAGCGCGCAGCGTTCTTGCGCACACTCATTGGCTCGCCCGAACTCAGCAATACCGAGCGTAGCAGGTATACCGACTCCGAGCTACCGACTGTTTGAATCGAAGCCAGCAATGCCGACTTCTTTTCCTCATTCATAGTGGCCAGCTTTTGGGTAACATACGAAATCCCCGCCTGTTCGAGCAGCAGCGCACCTGCATCACGGCCGATTACCTCGTCGGATTTACTCAAAGCAAGTTTCAGCAGCCGGTCGTTTTCCGATTCCAGCTCATAACGGGTCATCAGGTCGATGTAATGCTCGGTACCGTAGGTTTCGTCGAGAAGCTTGTTCAGAGCAGTGAGTCCCTGCTGGGAGTTGGTTACAAACGATTTATCCAAATGCAGCAATGCCAGCTTGCTCACTTCGATCCGATCGGAAGACGGAACATTCAGCACATTGAGCAACGCCTGCGTTTTCTCATAACCCGCGTGAAAAAAGTCGAACGAGCGGAAATAGCGCAGCCTGCTTTTGAAACTCACCGACGTATCGGCTGCCAGTTCACTCAAATATGGAATGGCCTTGCGTGTACGCGCGAGCCAGATAATATCCTTCCCGGCGTCGCTGAGCCAGGGTTTCGGCCCCTGCCTTTCGAGCCATGCCGGAAACAGGCGCTCCCACTGATCGTAGGCACCGATGCTCAGTGCTTCCACGGTCCAGCGGTCATTGCCTTTGTATTGCTTAGCCAGTTGAAGCCACACGTCTAATGCCTCGTAGGTGTGGTTATGGTTGATAGCCAATGCGCATTCGCGACGCACCTGCGGGTCGCGGTCGGAGGTGAGGCGTTTGATATATTCCGTCGGATCACTGTTACGCTGCCGTACAGCCCGCAATGCGGTAATGCGCAAGTTCGGATTCAATTCACGGAAAGCGATATCGAGGTTTCGGTAATTGAAACCTTCTATGCGGTTCAGCACCCACAAAGCACGGGCCCGCAGCTTTGGATTTCCATTGTATAACCTGAAAAGCTCTTCCAGGAACGGCTCCGCCGCCCAGCCGTGCTTCACGCAGGCATTCCATGCCAGGTAACGCTGCGACAAGTTGGGGCTTTGCAATGCTTTTACCGCCTGCTCGGGTATCGACAAGTCGTACACCGGAATTTTGTAAGGCGTACCCGTCGGCGCAACACGGAAAATACGACCCCGGCTACGGTCTTTCATTTTGTTGGAACCCATTACCGGGTCATACCAGTCGGAAATGATCAGTGAGCCGTCCGGTGCCACACAGACGTCCGTCGGCCGGAACCATTTGTCGCGCTTGCCTTCCAGAATGGGCAGAATGCCTGTTGATTTATACCCGGCACCGTCATTTTGCACAGGAAATGCGCTCACGTAACCCTGCCCGGCATCGGCCAGCAAAATCTGGTCCCAGTAGCGCCGCGGCAGCAAATCGCCCTCATAGATCGTCATACCCATCGGAAAACCAGAACCGGTTTCCAGCAAATCGGGCACTACTCCCGGGTCATTCTGGTGCCAGTGACGGCGCGGGATTTCGTCTTCCAGGTTGGTGCGGTTGAGGCGCCAGCTTGCGCCGGTCATTTCATCTATATAACCGAAATTACCATTCTCCATCACATACGACACGCGGTCGCCCCCGTTCCCTGGTTCCTCCTGGTCCGACTGCCACATGGTACCGTAGCTATCCACAGCTACTTCCCAGCCATTGCGGAAGTTTTCGGCCATGATCTCGACTTTGGTAAAATCCTGCTCGCAGCGGAACACCACGCCCTGCTTGTACTGCCTGAAATCGATCGGCCTTTCGTATTTATCGAGCAACGGACGGTCCTGGCCGTCGACCAACTGCCTTCCCGCATTACCGAAATTGAAATAGAACTTGCCATCCGGCCCGAACACGAATGCATGCACACCTGCATCATTTTGCGCGCCGCCAATGCCTTTGAAAAGAATCTCTTTCGTATCGGCTTTATCATCTCCGTTGGTATCCGTGAAAAGCCACACATAGGGGCTTTGTGAGACAATCGCCTTATTACCCATTACCCAAATACCCAGTGGAGCATTGAGCTCCGGGCCCTGGTAAAAGACCTTGGTAACGTCCGCCTTGCCGTCACCGTCCTTGTCCTCCAAAATGACGATCCGGTCGCCCTGCCCGAGTTCAGATTTACCGTTTACGGCAGGCCGGTAATTGTACGCCTCGCACGCCCACACACGTCCGCGATGGTCGACATCGATATTAATCGGATTGATCACATTCGGCTCCGAAGCAAAGAGTGTCGCTTCGAGCCCGTCGGCCGCCTGCAAGCCCGCAACCGCGTTACGCGAGAAGCGCCGCTCCGCTTCCGACAATGCCGCATAGGCACTATCCGGATTAACAACTATCAGTGAATCAGCAACTTGACTAAAACCTTGAAATGAAAGGGAGGTAAAAAGAACCGCAGCACACCACGCAGATCTCACGATAGGGAATTGTTTCAAAACGAATTTTTGATGATGCAGATAATTTCAAAAAACGTTATAAAAATACCTCCTATTTCGGGAAATAAGAAATGCAGTTTCGGAAAAATGTAACCTTTCGGCGATTTGAAGTAGGTTGATTTTGAGGGGAAAGGTGGTTAAATTTAGAGAAGGATTACATGCACTATCAGTACTTATGAAAGAAAAAATCAGGCATTTAATTGCCGAGAAGCTCATCCAAAAGGGCCTTGTTAAAATGTCCCTCCACAGAATGACCGAGGCTGGTAACGACACCGACGAAGAATTAAATATTCTTTTAGATCGCTTACAACGCCTCGACGAAGAAATTAAAATCTTAGAAAGAGTGTTAAAACAATTGAAACAATGACCGAAAAACTTATGGAAAAAGAAGCGGTGGTACAGGCATTGTATACTGCATCAACACAAGAAGCCATTGATAAAGCAGGAGAGAACTGGTCGGAACTATATCAATCTGCCTCCGAGAAGGATAAGGAATATTTGCGAAGCGAAATGCGAAAATTTAGCCAATGGGTACTTGCCAAATGCGAAGAGTCTCATGAGGAATTCAAGCAGGTCCTGGCCGAATTCGAAGCCATGAAACTGGCAGAATCCCAGCACCAATAAGCGAAAATAGGAGCCTTCCGGCTCCTATTTTCGCTTTATCACTTCTTCTTCAAATTACTCAGATAATCCACCAAACTCACCAACTCCTCCGTACTCATCGCATCCTGCAAGCCGGACGGCATCATCGAATCTTTGAGCTGCTTGATCGATTTCACTTGCGACATTTTGTATTCCTGCGTCGAACCGCCAGGGAATTTGAGGATCAGGTCGGTTTCGGTTTTGCTGGAAATGATACCGGAAACAGCGGTACCATCCTTCAAAGTCACTTCAAAGCCTTCGTAGCCAAAACCAATACCGGCGCTCGGGTCTAAAATGGCTGCATATTGGGCTTCTTTCGGGAGCTTGCTTCCGATTTCAGACAATTTCGGGCCGAAATCCATTCCTTCGCCATTCACCTGGTGGCATACCGAGCAATAGGATGTGAATACCTGTTTGCCTTTGGTGAGGTCGCCTTTCATCGCTACCAGCTCCTTCACTTCGGGGTGTTTCCTGGCAGCTACGGCCGGGCCATCCAGGTATTTGGCGGCTTCCAGCTTTACGGATTTCCGCCAGGCACCGTTAAGGCCCTGTACGGCGGCGGCTTTTGCTTCTCCGGTCAGTTTCCCATCTTTCAACAATACCAGCACCTGGTCTTCCCCGCTCATGGTTCCGCCTAAGGATTTCGCCGCAATTATCTGCTGGTTTTCTGAAAAGCCGCTTTCGGTAGCTACCGTTCTGAGAATATCAAGTGCATCTTTGCTGCCGACAGATTTCAATGCGGTCAAAACAGCAACACTTTTGGATTCGTCCGGCCCTTTTACCACTTTCCAAAGCATTGGCGTTCCGCCTTGCTTGATCAGCTGCGACGCCGCTGCCGATCCGGCACGGCTATTCGATTGTTCCTCGGCCATTGTCAAAAGCCGCTGATTCTCGGAAGGAAGCTCATATTTGGCAACGAGTTCGAGGTAAGCCTGTGTGCCATAAGTCGCGTCGAGCATCTTTTTCAATGCAGCCATTGCTTCGGGCGTTTGCTTCACAAAGGCAGGGTCGAGGTGGCGCATTACCAGCTCATTCACCTTATCCTGGTCTTTACCGGTTCCATTCGTAAGTTTCAGCAGTGCCATCGACTTTTCATGAGCTGCCGAGTTGAAGTCGAATGCGCGGAAATAGCGCAGCCGGCTTTTCAAATCGACCGTCGGATCACCCGCCAGCGAAGCCAGCAGCTGAACAGATTCCTTCCCGCGCGAGCGCCATACAATATCCTTACCAGCCTGCGTAGCGACCGGGTTAGCGCCTGCTTTGCCCAGCCATGCTTTGAAAAACGAGTCCCACTGCGCATCGGCACCAATGCCCAGGGCTTCGAGGTACCAGCGGTCTTTTCCGTCGTACTGCTGCGCAAGCGATGCCCACAATGCGGGGGCCTCGGGTGACGGATTATGATGTAAAAGCAATGCACATTCGCGCCGTACCTGTGCATCGGAGTCTTTAACCAATACCTTGATATACGGAAGTACTTCCAGGTGTTTCGATTCGGATGCCGCGCGAAGTCCTGCAATCCGAATGTCTGCATTCGCATCCTTGATAGCCAGGTCAACGGATTTCTTTGCAGTATATGGCCATTTGCTAAGCAACCACAATGCCCGCGCCCGCATACGTGGCTCTGCATTTTTGTTCGCAAAAAGTTTTTCCAATGTCGGCGCAGCCTTGGCACCCATTCCGTTCAGAGCTGTCCATGCCTGGTAACGAATGGAAAGGTTGGGGCTTTGCAGCGCTTCCACCGCGCCCGCCACCGTCGTAAAATCCGATTTCGGGATGCGATAAGGCGTATTTAACGGGGCAATGCGGTAAATGCGGCCCTTACCCTGGTCACCCGCCTGGTGACCTCCTACCGCCGGATCGTACCAATCGGCAACGAGCAGGGAGCCATCCGGCGCTACGCAAATATCCGACGGACGGAACCATTGGTCACGTTTGCCGTCCACAATGTTCACGATCTTAGCCGAATAACCTGCACCTGCCTTTTCAACAGGGTACGAACGGACTACATTGTGGCCGGGCTCGCAGTGGATCATCTGACCCCAGAATTCTTTGGGAAGCAATTTTCCCTCGTAAACGACCATACCCGTCGGCGATCCTGAGCCGGTTTGCAACAGGTTGGGCACTACGCCCGGGTCATTCAAATGCCAGTGACGGTAAGGAATCGAGTCTTCCATGTTTGTGCGGTTCGCACGCCAGCCGGCTCCGGTCATTTCATCGGTATAACCGTAGTTGCCGTACTGCATCACGTAGTTGATACGGACGCCTTTGTTACCGTCGTCGTCGTTATCCGACTGCCACATGGTGCCGTAGCTATCCACCGCTACTTCGAAATTATTGCGGAAGTTACTCCCGAGTACTTCAATATTGGTAAAATCAGGATCGCAGCGAAAAACCATACCCTGCTTCAACTTCGAAAAATCGATTGGCTTACCATCTTTGCCCACCACAGGATTCCCCTTGCCGTCGAGCAGGTGGTCGCCTTCATTTCCGAAATTGAAATACAATTTTCCATCCGGCCCGAATACGAACGCGTGCATGCCGTGGTCGTGCTGGTCGCCGCCGATGCCTTCGAAGATAACTTCCTTCTTATCGGCTTTCAAATCACCGTCCTCATCCGTGAAAAGCCACACATACGGACTTTGAGAAACAATCACCTTGTTGCCCATTACCCAAATACCCAACGGCGCATTGATTTCCGATCCCTGATAAAAGACTGTCGATTTATCGGACTTGCCATCCCCATTGGTATCTTCCAGCACCATAATGCGGTCGCCCTCATTTTTTGTGGGATTGCCGTTAATCGCCGGACGATAGTTATACGCTTCACAAACCCAGACCCTTCCCAAATGGTCCACATCGATATTCGTCGGGTTCGTGATCGTCGGCTCCGACGTAAAAAGGGTTGCTTCCAGCCTATTTGCCGTCGTCAGACCTGCTACGGCATATCTCGACGAACGTTTTTGAGCATCCGTGAGATCTTTGTAAAGCGTGTCGGCCGAAGCGGCGTCAATCGTACTGGGGTTCGAACGCTGATAAGAGGCGACCATCAGACCGGCCAGCAAACAACCGGCTGGAAAGAGGATAAGCGATTTTTTGAAGTTCATAGGTAAATCAAGCGCTTTTCGGCCTTGAATCAGAAAGCATTAGCCTGATCAAAACCTATACGTGTCATTTTTACAATAATAATTTTAATTACGTCTATAAGGGACCACCTACTTATATTTACTATCATGAAAACGACTTTTTTTTCCTGCCTGGCGCTGTGCGTCGCTGCTGAAATTTCAGCACAAAATATCCTTCCTGCCGAGGTGCAAATCAAGACGGCCGTCATGGCTGCACCGTCGGATAAGCAGGCGGGAGCAAAAGTGTACGGCTACGCAGCTGACGGTACATTCAAAATCCTGCGCGAGGGCAGCAACGACTTCGTTTGCCTGGCCGATGACCCCAAAAAAGAGGATATCAGCGTATCTTGCTACCTCGCGGAGCTCGACGCATTTATGGAGCGGGGGCGCGTGCTCGCCAAAGAAGGGAAGAACCAAAAGGAAATTTTCGATATCCGTGAAAAGGAAGTAAAAGAAGGCAAATTGAAAATGCCGAAGCAATCGTCGACCCTATACGTCCTGTCCGGCTCCAAGGATAACTACGACGCCACAACCGGGGCACTCAAAAACGGCTACCTGCGGTACGTGGTATATATTCCCTTTGCAACCGCCGAAAGTACCGGCCTTCCCCTGAAACCGGACGTTCCGGGAATGCCCTGGATCATGGACCCGGGTACACATAGGGCACATATTATGATTAATCCGCCGAAACCCTAGGCTTCAAAACAGCGTCTTTACAACCCATTTTGAGGGTATAATGCCAACACAGGTGTCTTTTCGATGAAAAGCAACGGGAAATCAATGAAAAAAACAGCACGTATCCTTACCGTTTTGAGCCTGCTCGCATTATCAGTTCCATCTATGGCGCAAACAGAAACCATGAACCTTTGGCCGGAAGGCAAAGTCCCCAATTTTAAAAAGAGTGATGTAGAAGAAAAATCGGTTACCGATGAGCAGGGTATCCTGCGGATCAGCGGCGTAACGGTACCTACAATTTCAGCGTACATTGCACCCAAAGAGAAAGCAACCGGAGCAGCGGTGATGATCTGTCCGGGGGGCGGTTACGGCATACTGGCAGCTTCCCACGAAGGCAGTGATTTTGCCAAATGGTTCAATGAACGCGGTATTTCAGCTTTTGTATTAAAATATCGGCTGCCGAACGAAAAAGCGATGGCCCACCAGCACGAGGTGCCATTAATGGACGCTATGCAAGGCATGAAGCTGATCCGCCAGAATGCCGCCAAATGGGGCATCGACGTGAACAAGATCGGCGTTATGGGTTTCTCGGCAGGCGGCCACCTGGCAGCCACGATTTCGACGCACTACAATATGGGCGAAAAAGCTTCAGCTGACGGCAAACCGAACTTTTCTATATTGATTTACCCGGTGATCTCGCTTACGCCCGCCCTCGCACACGGAGGCTCGCGTGACAATCTGCTCGGACCTGAAAAATCGGATGAGCTGATTAAATATTACTCCAACGAATTGCAGGTGTCGGATCAAACTCCTCCCGCATTCCTCGTTCACGCTATGGACGATACGGGCGTGCCGGTCGAAAACAGCATCGAATATTACCTCGCGCTGAAAAAGAAAAAGATCCCTGCTGAAATGCATTTGTACCCCAAAGGCGGCCATGGTTACGGCATGCGTACGGAAGACAAAGGATCATTGGCGAACTGGCCTGCCGCGATGGAAGGTTGGCTGAAAGCGATGGGATACCAGAAAAATTGACGGCGGCGATGAATTAATCCCTAGTTTTGAAGAAAAATCAACGCTAGGGATTATTCAGTTTATGAATGCTTTTAACCGCCTGGTGGTCAGCAAGCGATCACTCCTCTTTATTGTACTGGCCATTGCCGCCTTTGCTACGCTTCAATCGGTATTCTCCCACCCCAAAACCTTCGCGAATCAGCCGCAACTTTACACTACCTATAACAACTACGTCATTTTCAAACAGTCTTTCTTCCACCTGATCGAAGGGAAGAACCTGTACCGGTGGCATGTCGACGAGTATTGGGACCTGTTCAAATACAGCCCGGCATTCGCACTCGTTTTTGGCATACTTTCCATTATGCCTACATTCGTCGGTCTGTTTTTCTGGAACCTGATCAATGTGGCGGTGCTCTTCTTTTCGGTCTATTTTCTTCCTAGAATCGACTTACGGACGAAGGGACTGATGGTCTCTTTTATGCTGGTAGAGCTCCTCACTGCCACGCAAAATGAGCAGAGTAACGCACTGATCGCCGGCTTGCTGCTGTTTGGATTCGGGTTTCTCGAACGGGATAAATACTGGATGGCCTCGCTGTGCATCGTCTCCACGATCTTCATCAAACTTTTCGGCATTGTTGCCCTGGCACTGTATCTCCTGTACCCGAACAAGCTCAAACTGGCCTACACGACCGCTGCATGGGTTGTTTTGCTCACCATATTGCCGATCGTCGCAGTCACACCCGAGCAATTTGTTGTACTGTATAAAACCTGGTGGAAACTCCTCGCCGCAGACCGCGACTTTTCCGACGGCCTTTCCGTCATAGGCTGGCTAAAAATCTGGTTTTCGCTGGATGTGAACAAAGCTTACGTTAACCTGGTCGGCATGGCGCTCTTCTGCCTGCCGCTGCTCAAAATCAAATCATACGGCAACTACGTTTTCCGGGCATTAATGCTGGCTTCGGTACTGGTATGGGTGGTGATTTTCAACCACCGTGCGGAGTCGCCGACATTTATCATTGCCATTGCTGGCGTGGCGGTCTGGTATTACTTGCAAGCGCCGACAAGACTGAACCACGTGCTGCTCGTGCTGGCATTTATATTTACCACACTATCTCCTACCGACGTGTTTCCCCCATTTATCCGGAATACCTATTTCTGGCCATATGTCGTGAAAGCGGTGCCTTGCATTCTCATTTGGGGCAAAATCATTTACGACCTGCTCTTCACGGAACTGCATCCGCGGCCCGCAGAAGTGGAGGCTGTGCAATAAATTCAGATACAAAAAAGCGTTACAGGAACGCTGCGGCGGCATCCTGTAACGCACATATTTGGGTAACCTGAATTAATTCACTCCTAAAAGCGTCCGGCTTACTTCACGCACTTCTTTGGTAGACAGGTAGATGCTTTTAACGATCTTCTCGTTGTCATTCGAGATTTCGAGCGTATAAACCCCATCACCCATTTCATCAAACTTTATTTTCCGGCCGGTTTTTGTAATATACTTAGGTACGAATTCCTCGTGAAGCAAATTCCCCTTGCTATCCAACAGGCGAATCGCCACCTTTTCGCCTTTTTCCTTTTCCATCAGCACATTCATCGACATCGTGTTGCGCACGCGGTACATACCTACGCGAAACTTTTCACAAGTGTTGTTTTTACATTCCGCTTTCGGCGAAACAATCGGATCGGCTTGCACCTGGACAGTCATTGTAAATAATGCGAATGCTGCGGTAACGGCGGTTTTTAAGATGTTTGGCATGGCTCTTGAAGGTTAACTGATTGGTAAACTGAATTGATTTCGAACCAATGAGGTAACCGTTCAGGCCACTGTTGCATACAAAGTTTGGACGGTAAAATAGGAGGTTAAGCGGTGTTACCCTCCAATCGCAATCATCTCCCGATTCTGCTCGTATTCCGTCTTGGCTTGCTGTTCGGAGAAGCTGGCGTGGCCGCCGTGGGCGAAGTGTTTTTTGTGGAAATGCGCGTAAATGAGCGGACGCACGTCGTCGCCTTTGCGCAATGGAGTGAGAAGGTCGACTTCGGAGGTATCAAAAAGGCAATTTTTGAGTTTTCCGTCGGCGGTGAGACGGATTCGGTTGCAACCTTCGCAGAATGGGTGGGTGACAGTGCCAATAATGCCGAAAGTACCGGCGCCGCCATTTGCCTGAAATCGACGGGCAGTATCGTGCAACTCACCAGCGACCGGCTGGAATTCAAACTCCTGACCAATACCGGCGAGCAGATCCGCATAGGAAACGATTTTGGACAAATCCCATTGATTACCCTTGAAAGGCATGAACTCGATAAAACGGACGTGCAGGTTAGGCTCCGTGAGCGTCATCCGCACAAAGTCATTGACCTCATCGTCATTCGTTCCCCGCATAACCACCATATTCAATTTCACCACAAAGCCTTCATCGAGGAGCAGGCGGATGTGGTCCAGTGTTTTACCAAAATGATCACGCTTGGTAATGGACCGAAATCGCTCTTCTTGCAGCGTATCCAGGCTCACGTTCAACGAAGTCACCCCGGCCGCCTTCAATTCCGGTATGAACTGATCCACATAAACGGCATTGGTCGTCAGCGTGAGTGAAGCAGGCAGCTTCCCAAGATCGGAAATAATATCACCGGCATCCTTGCGGACCAGCGGCTCACCGCCCGTAAGCCGGATTTTTTCAACACCCATTTCCACAAACAGGCCTGCCAGATAAGCGATTTCATCAGCCTGCATGAGCCATTTGGAAGGCATGAATTGCATATCCTCCTGCGGCATACAATAGGTACAACGGAGATTGCACTTATCCGTCAGCGAAATGCGCAGATAAGTGTGCTTGCGACCAAATGTATCTACAATAGGCAATGCCATGGGTTGTTGTTAATCGTGTTTTTTCCCCTCTAAAACATTAAAAACATGTAAAACATGCGGAAAGAGCGCATCAATATATTCCGTTACACCTCCCGTGCTGCCGGGCATGGTAATAACCAGCATTTCGCCGATAAAACCGGCCGCAGATCGCGACAACATCGACGTCGGGACACGCTCCTGGCCATATTGGCGCGCCGTCTCCGCAATGCCCGGAATTTCCCGGTCGAGCAGCTCGGACACCGCCTCGGGTGTTACATCTCTGGGCGACAATCCGGTACCACCCGTAATGAGCACCATATCGTATCCTCCCGTTTGCAGTGACTGCAATTTGGTTTGAATGCCCGTCTTGTCGTCGGCGATAATGCTGTAATCGCTCACTTCCAGCTTGAATGCTTTCAGTTTTTCGATGATCTTCTTGCCGGATTTGTCTTCGCCTATTCCCTTTGAGATACTGTCAGAACAGACTACTACGGCCGTTTTCAGACCTTCCGGCGCGGGTTTGCGGTCGCTTTTCCCTCCCTTTTTCTCCAACAAACGGATATTCCGAATCTCAACGCCTTTATCGATCGGTTTGAGCATGTCGTACATCGTGAGTGCTACCACCGACGCGCCGTGCATGGCTTCCACCTCGACGCCTGTTTTATATATTGTCTTGACCGTCAATTCAATGACGATCGTCAAATCCTCGATCCGGTACTGAACGCCGGTGTATTCCACCGGGATAGGATGGCAGTCGGGCAGTAAATCGGGCGTTTTTTTAACCGCCAGAAAGCCCGCAGCCTTTGCCATTTCAAAAACATCACCTTTCGGCACAGTACGGTTCTGAATCGCCTCCACAGTCTCCGGCTTGCTTACTTGTACAATAGCCTGCGCAGTTGCAATGCGAAGTGTGTTGGTTTTATGGGTAATGTCGACCATTTACAATTTTGAATCGTTTTAAATGTCAGGTATTGTCATGTGTGGTCAGAAATGGTCAAGTATTGGTTTCTAAGACAATTGCATAACTACACCTGACCTCCTGACTACATCTGACAATACCTGACTACGTATTTTCCTTCCAGACATGCTGCCCCGCCTCACCTACCAGCTCCTTACCGAAAATGGGCACGTTGGCTTTAATTTCTTCCACGATATATTCCGAAGCCTCAAATGCAGCCCTACGATGCGGGGATGAAACGAACACAAAAAGGCTGATTTCGCCCGTGGGCACGAGGCCAAGGCTATGGTATATGTGCATGCAAGTGAGCTCGAATTTGGCAAATGCGGCCTCCCGGATGTCGTGGAATGCCTGCTCCGCCATTTCCTCGTAGGCGGTGTAGTCGATGCCCGTCACGGCACCGCCTTCTTTCTGGTCGGCGCGGATTTGCCCGAGAAATATTGCGTGGGCACCAATGCCGGTTTTGGATTGGTGGCTCGCAATCGACTTCGCGACAAAATCGGGGCTGATCGGCCCCTGAACAAATACCTTTTTCGGTTTATGTGCTTTTTCCATGTCCTGCTGTTAACCTCCCGCAAACGGTGGGAGCAATGCGATCTCCGCCGGGGTTTCGATTAATACAAAATCCTCTGAAATCTTCTGGTTGACCGCTATTTTGAATTTTTTATCGCGCATAGCAGGATACTTGTCCAGCATTTGCGCACGAAACTGGCCTACCGTCAGGCCACCGGCCGCATTCCAGACTTCGTCCGATAGCCCGGCGATCTCCGCGAGCATTCCGAAATATTTGACTTGAAAACTCATTGGTACCTGATATCCGTTCAACCCAATAACCCGCATCCGGCCCGTCGGGTTCAGAGCGGGAGCAAATGTACCTCCACCAGTTCACCCGCTTCGACCCGATTTTGCACCACGGGCAGGTAAATGATCGCATTGGCAACCGCAAATGAGCCAATCACGAACGACTCCTGCCCATCGAGCGATACCACTTCGCCGGCTTCCACCCGCGCTTTCAAAAACTCGTCGCGCTCGCCGTCGAAACGGTACGCATGCCGCAAAGGCAGCTTCACCGATCTTAGGAACGGCTCCTTGCTGCCCATTATTCTTTTCAATGCCGGCAATACATATTCATAATAGCAAACCAGTGAGGACGCCGGATTACCCGGCAATGCAAAAATCAGTTTTTCACCTTTTTTGCCAAAAAGAAGCGGCTTCCCGGGCTTTTGCCGCACTTTGTAAAAGATCGTCTCTGCCCCCAATGCTTCCAATGCTTTACCTACAAAATCATAATCACCTACCGAAATCCCGCCCGAAGCAAGTACTACGTCATACGCTTCCAACAACGCTCCCAGCGCTGCCACCGTAGCATCGAAGTCGTCCGAAGCATAGCTAATCGAAACCTCGGTGATACCGGCCTGAGCCAGTGCGGCTTGCAGCATCGCCGAATTGGATTCGTATATCTTGCCGGGTTCCAACGCTTCGCCCGCTTTCAGCAACTCATCACCTGTGACCAGCAAACCTATCCGCGGTTTTGCATGAACCGACACCTCATTCACATTCATTCCCTTCAAAAACCCGACGGCACCCGGTGATAGGAGCGTTCCGGCACGCAATGCAACCGCTCCCTGAGCGATCTGCTGTCCTGCCCGGCGGACATTTTTTCCTTCCGTAACCGGAAATTCATGGATTTGTACGGAACCGTCCGCCAACGAGGTATTCTCCTGCATCACCACCGCCGTAGCACCATCGGGTACGGGTGCACCTGTGAATATGCGCACCGCCATGCCTGCGCTCACAACCGGCAAATCGGCCTGGCCGGCCTTCGACTCCCCTGCGAGGTGCAGCGATGTCCCGGCTTCGGTCACATCGGAATGCACGATCGCGTACCCGTCCATCGACGACTGCCTGAATGGCGGAAGCGCTATCGGAGAAACTACGTCTGCCGCCAGATAACTGCCGACGGCCTGTCCCAATGGTATTTGTACCGATGGCAACGTTTCAGTGTTTGCAATAATTCTCTCTCTTGCCTCGTTGACTGTGACCATATTTCAAAAAATGCCATGCAGAAAGTGCAAGTTAACACATTCGCGAGTGTAAATGGAACAGCTCGAAATTGTCTCCGAAAAGTCAGTTCCAGCCGACAATTGGCGACATTTTCCACAATAATACCATTATCCCCACAGAACACTAGTTTGTAACCAACTGACCATCAATAGGTAAAACTTATACTAAAAAGACCACCTCTTGCTATAATTACATTTAATACAAGAGTTTGCATTTGGTGCTAAGCGCATTTTACCAATTAAAATTTCACGTTGTGCCCGGCTGGCGCGGTTTTTATTCAGGATCACTTGCCGGAGGCCAAATGCAGCATTCTTATTTTTGTCCTAGAATCGCCTTTAACAAACCCCTAAAAATCAGTTTTTTACCTCAAATTGAAATTTTATTTATTCAATCCCGTTATCTTTGCACTTCGGCCCTGTGCCTGAAATGATGTTTCACGAAATACAAAATGCATGATTAGACTTATCTTTATGGCCTTCTCAATCGCATTATTCGGAAAAAGTCCGATGAGCGAGGTGGAGGTGGAAAAGAAGGAGCTGAAAGAAACAACCATCATTGATTCAGATCTTCTTGCTATTGACTTCTGTGGCGAAGCCGTTCCTTTATCAGAGCTTCGAATCGCCGAGCGATATCAAAACACGATCAGAAATTACGACAATCCCACTTTTCGTAAGCTGATGACCACAACGAAAAAGAGAATGCGGATCATTGAACCCATTCTCAAGAAGTACGGAGTACCAGCCGATTTTAAGTATATTCCTTTGATAGAGAGCGCTATGAAAGATGAGGTTACTTCTCATCGCGGCGCCGCCGGATACTGGCAACTGATGCCATCTACGGCAAAATCTCTCGGGCTGGTTGTAAATGAAACCAGGGACGACCGCAAACATTTGGTCAAATCGACCCACGCGGCAGGCAAGTACCTCCGCGACCTGTATAAACAACTAGGTTCCTGGACATTGGTAGCTGCTGCATACAACGCAGGCCCGACGCACATCCAAAACCGGATGGATTCACAGAATAAGGATGATTTTTTCAAACTCCGCCTCAATTCGGAGACTGCGAGGTACCTCTATAAGATTCTCGCCGTAAAAGAATGGTTCTCCAACCCCGAAAGAAGCCGCGAATGGGGAAGCGGCGATGTGGTCGACCGCCTTTCTGCCTTCAAGATCGAGCAGAAAAAAGCCGCAGCGCTGGCTAAGGCTGAAACTGGGCCCAAGGCAGGGTCATAACCTCCGTTATTTTATTTGAAAGTTCATAAGAAGAAAAGGATACATTATCCTTTTCTTTGTGTTATTATAGCAAGGGCACAATGCGGCCCTGCTTATCTTTCGTACCTCTTTAATACTCACTTTTGACATGACAAAAGCGGAAATGATCACTGACAAGGGCACAATGCTCATCGAATTCTATGATGAAGATGCTCCCAACACAGTGAAAAACTTTGTTGATCTTTCTAAAAAAGGCTTTTATGACGGTGTGATTTTCCACCGCGTAATTCCTGATTTCGTAATCCAGGGCGGCGACCCTACCGGCACCGGCCGTGGAGGTCCTGGCTACCACATCGATTGCGAGCTTACCGGCGGCAACCAGTACCACGACCGTGGCGTGCTTTCCATGGCACATGCCGGCCGTAACACCGGCGGTTCACAGTTCTTCATCTGCCACAGCCGTAATAATACCGCGCACCTCGACAGGAACCACACTTGCTTCGGCCGCGTGGTAGAAGGCATCGAAACGGTTGACGCGATCCGCCAGGGCGACAAGATCCAGAAAATCACGATCATCGAAGAAGCATAAGCGCTCGATCGATCACCAACAAAAAGGGGCCGAAAATTGATTCCGACCCCTTTTGTGTTATATGACGGCTATCTCACCAGAAATGGCCGTACAAGTAAGATATAATCGCAATAACGACGATGGCACCGGTCACGAAAGTGCGGTGCGGCATAAACATCGAAGCATCGATGGCAAGGCCCTTTTTCTCGTCAGGCATAACCATACCGAGGATGAACATTACCGCCACGCATATCAGGAACACGAGGCCCATGCGGTCGAGGAACGGAACCTGAGTCCAGTCGGCAAACGGGAAATAGTTGTTGTGCATCGCAAGCGCGATCAGAAACCCGCCCACGATCGCGAACAATGCGCCCGCGGAGTTGGTGCGTTTCCAGAAGAAGCCCATGATGAACGACGCGAAAATACCCGGCGACAACAAACCCGTCATTTCCTGAATGAATTGGAAGCCGCCTTTTTTATCAATACCCATATAAGGAGAAACCACGATTGCCAGGATCATCGAGATCACCACCACCGCGCGGCCGATGCGCACGAGGGTCTTTTCGTCGGCGTTCTTACCGATGTAGTTTTTGAAAATGTCGAGTGTAAAAATTGTTGAAATGCTGTTTGCTTTACCAGCCAGGGACGCCACTACGGCCGCTGTCAATGCAGCGAAAGAGAGGCCTTTCAAACCGGTTGGAAGCAAGTTCAGAAGCACCGGATATGCCTTATCCGCATTGATCACACCGTCTTCACCAAGCATTTCAGCCTGGAACATGCCTTTGCTGTATAATGCATAAGCTGCAATACCGGGCAATACCACAATTACGGGCATCAACAATTTCAGGAATGCCGCGAAAAGAATACCGTTACGGGCAGTCTTCAAATCCGCTCCCAATGCGCGCTGCGTAATATATTGATTACAACCCCAGTAGTTCAGGTTCACGATCCACATACCGCCGAGCAATACAGCCAGGCCAGGCAGCTGCATATAGAATGGGCTGGATTTAGGGAAAATCATATGGAAGTGATCGTCGTGATTCTCACGCATTACTTTGAAACCCTGCGCGATGCCTTCCACACCCGCATTGTCCGATACGAGGTTAATCGCCAGATAAGTAGTAGCCAAACCACCAATCACGAGGAAGAACACCTGAATTACGTCTGTAAAACCGATTACTTTCATCCCGCCGATTGTAATAATAATGGCAAAAGCCGCCAGCGCGATCATACAAAACTGAAAGTCAAGCCCTGAAATCCCCGAAACGGCCAACGCTCCCAGATACAGGATCGACGTCAGGTTCACGAGAATATATAATGCCAGCCAGAACACCGCCATAATCAAGCTCACCGATTGGTTATACCGCTGGCTGAGGAACTGGGGCATGGTGTAAATCTTGTTTTTGAGATAGATAGGCATAAAAAAGACGGCCACTATAATGAGTGTTGCCGCCGCCATCCATTCATAAGTCGAAATCCCGAGACCCATCGAAAAGCCATTCCCAGACATCCCGATAAACTGTTCCGCCGAAATGTTCGACGCGATCAGCGAAGCACCAATCGCCCACCAGGTGAGGGAGCCTTCCGCGAGAAAGAAGTCTTTTGTAGATTCAACTTTTGATTTTTTCCGCTGATAAATCCAATAACCGTAACCGGAGACTACAATGAAGTAAAAGAAGAAGACGACATAATCCAGTGTTTGTAATTGTTGCATTTCAAATAATAAAATAGATGAATGAATGAAATTGATCAGCTTAGATTGAAACGTACATTATTTTCAAAAAAAAGTGCAAAACCCGAACAGGCATGCCAATATTCCATCCCGTTTTGAAAAGGAGCGCATAAATATAGCCTGTAAGCACCTATTCGTAATGCTTTACTCTGATATTTTCTTCGAATCTTTAAAATGGTGGGGACGCATGGGCCCATACGCTTCGTCGAAGGAAGCCCCATTCTGCATTTTGGCGATAAAACGTTGCAGTCCAGCCTCCCTACGAAGCAAAAGCCAGTACGACACTTCCATTCCGGCGGTCATGTAGGCACTCATTACGTGTTTTTGCCTACCGCCAAAAAACTCCCGCATGGTGGAAATGTCTTTAAGCAAAAGCAGGTCGCGGCCATTGCGCGTGTAGTAACGCCACTCGTACCTATACGCGCGGTAACGATCACGCGGCGTAGTTTCGCTTACAAAGCGGCGATCGAGCATCAATGCCAGGCCTTCGTTGAACCATTGGGGAATGTCGTTGGTAGTGCGCCACCAGCCAATGCGTTTCAGCAATTCGATATGGCTCATTTCGTGCGCAATCACGTCGATATTCGCGCCTTGCGCATTCAGGATGATGTAGGAGCTTCCCCAGGGTGTGCCAATGCTGCACCCGGCGCCTTCGGTGCTACTGCAATATCTCTTGTATTGCTCCGGGGTTTGGCAAATGATGATTTTAGGGCTGGATTTTTTGCCCTGGTAAAAGGAATCAATGCGCGCCTCGGCGAGCGCGATGGTACTTTTGAGGGTTTTGTATCTGTTTCGGTTGATATCCGGGCTGAAATAGACCTTTTTATCCGTCGACTTGAAGTTGGAGAATGCGATGAGCTCGCAGTAGAAGATCTGCGGGTAGAGGAAAAAGAGGCTACCCAACAGGATGATGAATCCGGTCAGAAGAAATCGGGTGACTTTCCGGAGTGGGTTCAAGGGTTATATTTTTTGCCACAAAGACACGAAATAGCACGAATTCGTGGTAATTCGTGCCTTCGTGGCAACTAAAAATTAATGCTTAAAGTGACGAACCCCGGTAGTTACCATCGCAAGGCCATTTGCATTGCAATAATCCACCGAATCCTTGTCACGGATAGAACCACCCGGCTGAACCACCGCGGTAATACCCGCATGATGCGCGATTTCCACGCAGTCGGCAAACGGGAAGAACGCATCGGAAGCCATTACCGCGCCATTCAGGTCGAAGCCGAATGCTTTTGCCTTCTCAATCGCCTGGCGCAATGCATCCACGCGTGAAGTTTGACCGGTACCGCTTGCCAGCAACTGGTTTTCCTTCGCAAGAACGATCGTGTTCGATTTGGTATGCTTGCAAACCTTCAATGCAAATTCAAGGGCAGTAACCTCGCCGGCGGTAGGCGCCTTCTCGGTAACAGTCGTAAACTGCGCCGCAACTTCGGTAGCAAGGTCTTTGTCCTGCACTAATACGCCGTTCAGAATGGTTTTGAACATAATTTGCGGCAACACCACATTATTACGTTTCAACAGTATGCGGTTCTTTTTGGATTTCAAAAGCGTCAACGCCTCTTCGTCGTAAGCTGGCGCAATCAGGATTTCCATGAACAGCTTGTTCAATTCCTCAGCCGTTGCCAGATCCACTTTGGTATTGGTAATGACTACACCACCGAATGCCGAAACCGGATCACAAGCCAATGCATTGTCATAAGCCTCTTTCGCGGTAGGCGCCGTAGCGATACCGCAGGCATTGGTGTGCTTAATGATCGCGAATGTAGGCTGAGCGTCGGCGAACTCGTCGATCAAGCTCACGCACGCATCCACGTCCACAAGGTTGTTGTATGAAAGTTCTTTTCCGTGCAGTTTATCGAAAATACCTTCAAGGTCGCCGTAGTAAGTCGCGCTCTGATGCGGGTTTTCTCCATAACGAAGCGTTTGGGACGCCAGGTTGGTGAAATCGAAAAGTTCTTTATCAGTCGTTTCTTTTCCCGATGTGAAGAAGCTATTGATAGCGCCGTCGTAATGCGACGAAACGCCAAATGCCAGACCTGCGTAGTAACGACGGTCTTCGACATCCGTAGCACCCGCTTTTGCATTCAGCAACTCTACAACCTCCGCATACTGGCTGCGGGAAGAGACGATCAATGTGTCTTTAAAGTTCTTTGCCGTTGCGCGGATCAGGGAGATACCGCCAATATCTATTTTTTCGATAATGTCCTCCTCGCTCGCGCCGGATGCCACTGTTTCCTCGAAAGGATAAAGATCCACCACCACCATGTCGATGGCCGGGATATTGTACTGCGCTGCCTGCGCTACATCGCCCGCATCGTCGCGACGATACAAAATACCGCCCATAATGGCCGGGTGAAGCGTTTTAACACGCCCGCCGAAAATCGATGGATAACCGGTCAGCTCTTCGGCAGCGGTTACGGGAATGTTGAGATTTTCAATGAAAGTCTGAGTTCCCCCGGTGGAGTACAGCTTTACGCCGTTGTTGTGCAGGAGGCGGACCAAAGGCTCAAGACCGTCTTTGTAATAAACAGAAATAAGCGCGGATTGGATTTTTTTAGACATTGTGCAACGTTTGCTCTAAGATTACAAATGCGGGATTTTGCTTACATTCGGCATTTCGGCTTGTCCCATGTTGAAAAATAAACCGCAAAGATAGCCGAAAAATCAACGAAACCGGCAGCGGAACAGACGAAAATCAAAACGTTATCATTCTGAAACCAAGTTTAAAAAGCTAAAACCATGAACCTCGACCTGACCGGAAAAACAGCGCTGGTATGCGGGAGCACCCAGGGCATCGGGCTCGCAGCTGCCGTTGAACTCGCATTACTGGGCGCAAACGTGACCCTGGTGGCCCGGAACGAAGAAAAACTGCGTGAGGCCGTCGAAGACCTGGACACCTCGCTAGGACAGCTCCACCGGTATGTGGTAGCCGATTTCGCCGATCATGAAGCCGTGAAATCGGCCATTGAAAACTACCTCCGCCTCTGCCCGGAAGTCCATATTCTCGTCAACAACACCGGAGGTCCTTCGGGTGGCCCGATCATCGAAGCGGAGGCCGACCAGTTCCTGAAAACTTTTCAAATGCACGTGATCAACAACCAGTTCCTCGCGCAGGCGGTGGTACCCTCGATGAAGAAGGAAGGTTTTGGCCGCATTATCAATATCATCAGCACCTCAGTGAAGCAGCCGATCATTGGCCTCGGCGTGTCCAACACCATTCGCGGCGCCGTAGCCAGCTGGGCCAAAACGCTGTCACTCGAACTCGGGCAATACGGCATTACCGTCAACAATGTATTACCTGGTTATACCGAAACGGCGCGACTCGACGCCGTGCTGGAAATGCGGAGTAAAAACCAGGGCAAAACCCAGGAGCAAGTAGCCGAAGAGCTGAAAGCCGGCATCCCTATCCGCCGGTTCAGCGAGGCCAAAGAAGTGGCTGCGGCCGTAGCATTCCTGGCTAGTCCCGCGGCGGCGAGCATCAGCGGCGTGAGCCTGGCTGTGGACGGCGGCAGAACGGAAAGTTTATGATCGCAAGTACGCGATCATTTCCTGCTAATTGATTTTAAAAAGAACGGGCGGTGCATTATTAACCAGGTTTACCAGGTAATGCCCGCCCTGAATGTTAATGGGGCTGATTTGCTTCACTTCTCCATCCAATGCGAATCCGCTTTGATTGGCACGGAGCACATCGAACTGCATATTACCCTTATTGATCAACACATTGCCCCGGCAGGCATCCAGGCTACCGAGCTGCGGAATGAAATGGCTGAAATTCCCGGCTACGATGATATCCGGCTTACCATCGTGGTTCACGTCCTGGCTTTGGATCGCATTCAGGCACGAAAACTGCACCGTGTAAGGCAGCGCCGCCATTTTGAACCGTCCTTTGCCGTCGTTCACCGCAATGCCCGATTGCACGGAACTGACCGTCTTTTCCACCGCCGATTTCAGCAATTCCTCAGGAAACAAATCCTGAATAGTCAGCACCGCATACTCCGAATGTTTGATACTTTTCTTTTTCAGGAAAGGAAACTGGGTCGTCACCTCACGCTTCAGGAGCACGGGCAGGTCTTTTGAATCTACCGTTTTGGAAATAACTTTCTCTATCGTCCCGTTTTTGTTGAAATCATTGATCCATATCTTCAAGGGGGCATTCGCCGAAGCTTTCAATGTAAAATTTTCACCGATATTCCCGAGCACAATATCCTGGTCGCCGTCGCCATCCAGGTCCTCGGCTTTCAATGATCCCCAGAAACCTGTAAGGCCTTCGAGGCCCGTTTGAACCTGATTGAATTTCCCGCCCGAAAACTTGAACGCCAGCGGGGCCATCCAGTCGCCTACCACGAGCAATTCCCTGTTACCGTCGCCGTCAATATCCGTCCAGCTGGCATCCCTTACCATTCCCGCCTTGCTAAGCCCGGGCGCTATCGTTTTGGTAACATCTTTAAAAACACCCTTTCCATCATTCTCGTATAGATAGCTGGTGGGCGTAGATCCATACTCCCGCGGGACACTCCTGCTGCCGACGAAAAGATCGAGATCGCCATCACGATCATAGTCATCGGCCACGACAACGGCGGTGTTCATCGCATTAGGAGGGAATGCGCCGCTATGGAGGGTAAAACCTCCCTTGCCGTCGTTCAGGTATAAACGTGTCGGCAGATCGGGGCTTTTCACCAGACTTTCATTTCCGCCACTGCCTACAACGAGGTCTTTATCGCCATCCCCATCGGCATCGAAAAACAACGCAGCCGTATCCTCAAAGCCCGCCTGATCGCTGAAAGACACTTGCGGCGATTTGATAAACTGCCCTCCTTTCTGCAAATACAACTGCCCCCCCTGCCCTTTGGCACCACCTATATAAATGTCGTCCTGACCATCTCCATTGACATCCCCGATAGCCGCTTTCGGCCCTTCCCGCGACAGCATAGCCGGAATGTTCCGCTCATTGTAAAAATCCTCGTATTTGTTTTCCCGATGCGCATCGAAGCCGTTGGGCGCAATACTCATGAGCATTCGTCCCGGCTTATCAGAAGGCATGCTGTAATTACCCGCAGCGTCACCGATTTTAAGGGTCAGCAGCGTATCGGGTTTTACATCGCGCATACTGGTCACTTTTCGCGTGGGCCAAAGCACCCGCACAGAATCGATCTTTGCAATTTTCCCCAAACCAATGGTAAGCGGATATTCCGTGCTCGACTGGTAACCGCGGGAAGGATTTACCTGCTTACTGAAAACCTGTCCACCGGCATAAATCTCCACCTTCGAACCAATGGCATGCGTATTCATGCCATTGCCTTTCAGGTTGAGTTTGATATAGTGGTTTTTCTCCTTAACCGACTCCGATTTGTTCTTATAGACAAAGCACGGCTCATTCACATTATTCACAACCAGGTCGAGATCGCCGTCGTTGTCCAGGTCGGCGTAGGCGGCCCCATTTGAAAATGAGGTCTTTCCAAACCCAAATTCCTGCGCTCTTTCCGTGAATTGCAGATTTCCTTCATTATGGAAAAAATTGTTGGCAATAGGCGTGGAAGGCATGTGATCGATGATATTCTGCATATTCTCCTTTTCGCCCGACATCACCATTCTCTGAGTCACCTCGTTGGCAAAAAAATCGATAAAATCCTGATTCAGAATATCATGGTAAATGCCATTGCAAACGTAGATATCGGTCTTCGAATCATTATCGGCATCGAAAAGCAATGCACCCCAGCTCCAATCGCTGGCCGCAACACCCGAGTAATTGGCTATCTCGCTGAATGTCCCATCCTGGTTGTTCAATTGCAGGCTGTTTTGCATGTACTGGTTGTAAAAGCCCTTTTCCTTTTTCAGGTTGAACAGGTAGTGGTTTTCAAAGGAAGTAGTGGTCTTGTAGCGATACTCGTCACGGGGAAGCATATCCGTCACGAACACTTCCGGGAAGCCGTCGTTGTTGATATCCGCCATATCTGCCCCCATCGACGCCAGGCTGGTATGCTTTACGCGTTTTTCAAGCTCTTCCGAGAAAGTACCGTCCTTTTGGTTGATATAGAGGTAATCTCGCTCGTAAAAATCATTACACACATACATATCGGGATAGAGGTCGCCATTAATGTCCCCCACCGTCACGCCCAGGCCGAAGCCAATCAGACTGCCGTAGATACCAGCCTCTTCGCTCACATCCACAAATTTTCCGGTGTCGTTGCGCAACAACTTGGCACCGCCCCCCTTCAGAAAATCCTTCACCGGCCAATCTTTCGCCCGCAAATTGCGGTCGTTGGCATAATTAAGCGTGTTTACCGGAATAAAGCTATTGTTAAGAATATAGGCATCGAGATCTCCATCGAGGTCATAATCGAAAAACGCGGCCTGGCTGGTATACCCGGTCTCGTCAAGGCCGTATTTTTTGGCCGACTCTGTAAAAGTCAGGTCCCCGTTGTTGATATAGAGCGAGTTGCCCTGCTTGTTCACAAACTTCTGATAACCCGCATTGCACACGTAAATATCCAGCAGATCATCGCCATTCACATCGACCATCACCACACCTGTACTCCATTTCTCAGGCTCGGCAACCCCTGCTTTGGCGGTAATGTCTTCGAATTTCCAGTTGCCCTTGTTCAGGTAAAGTTTGTTTTCACCCATGTTTGCGGTGAAATAGATATCCGGCAGGCCGTCATTGTTGATATCGCCGATCGACACGCCACCGCCATTGTAAAAATTGCGGTAGTTGAATATGTTGATATCTTCCTTGTCTTCGACTTTATTGACGAAATCAACCCCCGTTTCGGACGCATCCATTTGCTCGAACAGGGCATTCTCATTTTTTTCAGAATCACTACAAGAAAACAAGGCGCCAAGGCAACCGAGCAAAATGAATGTCCGTGAAGCTATAAAACAGTTAATCGTCATTAGGTTAAACTCATGGAATCAAACACTTCCTTTTCAAAAAAGAAGCAAATATGTCATTCTACCGGACATCTTGCTAATCTGCCGATCAATAATTGCTTGCAGCGGCCATTTTGCCGTCAATCTAGGCCCGAAGCAATGGCCGTGACGGAGCGTAATGCAAATGCCCGCTGTGAGGATTAGCAGTCACCTCGCACTTTACCCAACATTTTGCTGGACTTCCTTCGCGGTTGTGCGTAACTTTGAGTTCGTTATTTTTCCAGTTAATTGCATTTATGACATCCCTGTCTCCAGTATCAGATGCAGATCTGAGTTTGCTTGCACAACGCCTCGAGGGTGACCTCTTCTACGACAATACCATGCGGACGTTATATGCAACCGACGCATCTGCCTATCGTGAAATGCCGCTTGCCGTCGCGATCCCCAAGTCGATCGGCGATTTGAAAACGCTCATCTCGTATGCCACGGAAAAGAAAGTTTCGCTGGTTCCCCGCACTGCAGGCACCTCGCTCGCAGGCCAGGTAGTAGGTAACGGTATAATAGTAGACGTTTCGAAAAATTTCAATAAAATCCTTGAAATAAACGCGGAAGAACGCTGGGTACGCGTGCAGCCGGGCGTCGTGCGCGACGAACTGAATATGGCGCTGAAACCCTACGGACTGTATTTCGGGCCTGAGACTTCTACCGCCAACCGGGCGATGATTGGCGGGATGGTCGGTAACAACTCGTGCGGTTCCAACTCGATCGTGTATGGGAGCACGCGGGAGCATTTGCTGGAAGTAAAGGCGATCCTGGCCGACGGTAGCGATGCGGAATTCAAAAAAGTGAGCAACGGCGAATTGCAATCGCTCCTGAACGACGCCCGTCAGAAAAACGGCAGCGCCTCGCTTTTGGATAAAATATACCTTAAAACAGATGCCATCCTGGCCTCGCCCGAAAACCAGGCCGAGATCCGGAAAAACTTCCCGAAACCTTCGGTAGAGCGCCGCAATACCGGTTATGCGCTCGATATGCTCCTGAACATGGCGCCTTACACGACGGGTACCGATGCCGACAAGCCATTCAACATGTGCAGCCTCATCGCCGGATCGGAAGGTACGCTGTGTTTTCTGACGGAGATCAAGGTGAACCTGGTGCCGCTGCCGCCGAAGACACAAGGCCTCGTGTGCGTGCATTGCGACACGATCGACGAAGCACTGCGGGCAACCATTCTGACACTCAAATACGGCCCGCACGCAGTGGAGCTGATCGACGAGTATGTCCTGGAATGCGCCGCTACCAATGTAGAACAGCGAAAAAACGCATTCTTCGTCAAGAACAAACCCGACGGCAAGTTTCCCGCGATCCTGGTCGTGGACCTTTCCCGCGAAACAAAAGAGGAGGTGGAGCAGCTGGCTTCGGATTTGGAAAAAGAATTCAGAGAAGCGGGTATTGGTTTCCATTATCCGCTGCTTTTCGGCGATGATACCAAAAAGATCTGGACGTTGCGGAAAGCCGGGCTCGGCTTGCTGGGCAATATCCCCGGTGATGAAAAGGCAGTTGCCGTGATCGAAGACACAGCAATAGACGTCTACGATCAGCCGGAATACATCCGCGAATTCAACGAAATCCTGAAAAAACACGGAATGTCGGCTGTGCATTATGCGCACGCAGGCTCGGGAGAGCTGCATTTGAGGCCGATTATCAACCTCAAAACCAGCGAAGGACACCGCCAGTTCAGGATGATCGCGGAAGAGATTGCGGATTTGGTGAAGAAATATGACGGCTCGCTTTCAGGCGAGCACGGCGACGGCCGCCTCCGCGGGGAGTTTATCCCGAAAATGGTGGGCAAACATAACTACCAGCTTTTCAAGGACATCAAGAAAGTCTGGGACCCGAATAACATTTTCAACCCGGGCAAGATCGTCGACACGGCACCGATGGACACGTTCCTGCGCTACGAGGCCGACCAGAAAACGCCCGCATTCAAAACCAATTTCCGTTTCTACGACCAGGATATCCTGCAACACGCCGAGCAATGCAACGGCTCGGGCGACTGCCGGAAAACGCATCTGAGCGGTGGTACCATGTGCCCGAGCTTCATGGCTACGCGCAACGAAAAAGACACCACCCGCGCCCGTGCGAACATCCTGCGCGAGATGCTCACGCGCTCGCCCAAAGAAAACCGGTTCGACAACAAGGAGATCAAGGAGGTGTACGACCTGTGCCTCGCCTGCAAGGGCTGCAAAGGCGAATGCCCTTCTAATGTGGATGTTGCGAAACTGAAAATGGAGTTTTTACAGCAATATCATGATGCCAACGGTATTCCGGTACGCTCGTGGCTGATCGGTAATTTCTCGAAAATGACCGGCATTGCCAGCTACGTTCCCTGGGCATACAATCTGATTTTCAAGAATGCGCCGCTACGCAAAATTGCCAATACCGTCGTAGGCTTCCACCCGGAACGCACCATGCCGCTGCTACACAGCACGACATTGAAAAAGTGGTACGACCAGCGGAAAAACAACGCCCCAAAATCAGAGCGAAAAGTGTATTTGTTTTGCGATGAGTTTACCAATTATAATGATGTAGAAATTGGTAAAACGGCTATTCTCGCGCTGGAAAAGCTGGGTTACGAGGTGATTATTCCAAATCACGGACCTTCGGGACGGCCGCAGCTATCCAAAGGTTTGCTGAGAGACGCGAAGAAAATCGCGGAGGAGAATATCCGTCTGTTGAAAGACATTATCTCGCACGATACGCCGCTAGTGGGCATCGAACCATCGGCGATCCTCACATTCCGAGACGAATACCCTGATCTGGTCAGCGACGAACTGGTAGAAGACACCAAAAAAGTAGCTCAGAATGCATTGCAGTTCGACGAGTTTATTGCGCGCGAAATCGAGCTGAAAAACATTTCGAAAAACCAGTTTACGAAAGAAAAACGGCTCATCAAACTGCACGGACATTGTCAGCAAAAAGCTATTTCGAGTGTAATACCGACTAAAAAGATGCTTTCATTGCCTGAAAACTATACCGTACAACTCATTCCATCGGGATGCTGTGGTATGGCAGGTTCATTCGGATATGAAAAAGAGCACTTCGATATTTCTATGCAAATCGGTGAACTTGTACTCTTCCCGACGGTGCGTCAGCAGCCGGAGGAAGTGATCATCGCCGCTCCGGGTACCAGCTGCCGACACCAGATCCACGACGGAACAGGCCGCAGGGCGCTGCATCCCGCGGAAATCCTTTGGAATGCACTGGTTTAAACACATTTGATTCAATATAGAAAATGGCCGGCAAACGAAATTTGCCGGCCATTGCTTTTAGTTGGAGATAAACGGCGCCTTACGCAGCCAGGTATCATCCGTAAGCTGATCAATCATAAAACCGGCGATATCCGCCGCGTCGATCTTGGCGCCCGGCGAATCTGTGGCACTCACCCTCACTTCGGCACGGTTCCCATTGAATTCAATGTACGGCACGCGCACCATGATCCATTCAGCATTACTTTCTGCGAGAATTGCATAAGATTTCTGGCGGTCGTTGTGAATGGCCGGAAAAGTCGTACGCATCCACTCCGTCGCCTTCGCTGTTTCCTCACTCTTCCGGTCCGTCGGCGTATCGACATTCAATCCAGCCAATACCATGTACCGCACCGGCCGGTCACCAATCGCATTCAGAATGTTGATACTGGCCTGGCTTGCTACCAGCGGCTGGTCCTGCCGCTGCCCCGCCGTGCTCAAAACGGCGTCGCACCCTTCCAGCAATGCACCGACAGCCTCCGGATTGAGGACATCGCCATGCACGATCTCGATCAAATCGCTCTGAATTGTAAACCGTTCGGGATGCCTGAGCAGCAATTTGAGTGAATAACCTTTTCCAATAAGCTGACTGACAAGATATTGGCCCGTACGACCTCCGCCGCCAATCACGGCTATTTTTTGTATTCTTTCCATTTCTCTCTGATAAAATTTTGGATGCAGTAAACTGTCCCGATCGAAGATCCCGGGAGATTACAGAAGAGCTGCGCTCGATTCTGTGGAGATGGTATTTTATCAGGAGATTTTAATGAGGGTAAAGATAAGTCACCAGAGAGACAAATATGGGATGTTTGCAAAAAAGTTTATTCTACAAACAGTTACCAAATCGGAGTTCATACGTCAAAAGGTCGGAACCTAACTCATCTTACATATGAATCCGGAAATCTCAGAGAGACAGTTTATTGCTGAAATCAAAGAAAAAGTGCGCTCAGCACAGTACGAGGCATTGAAGACCGTCAATGTCAAACTAATCCAGCTATACTGGGAAATCGGTAAATCGATTGCTGAAAAACAAAGCGAAAGCTGGGGCAAATCGATCGTTGCGTCACTGTCGAAAGAACTGCAAGCAGAGTTCCCGAAATCGAGTGGTTTCTCGACGACAAATATTTGGTATATGGTACAGTTTTATACTGATTATCAATCAGATATAAATCTCCAACCACTGGTTGGAGAAATTAGCTGGAGCAAGCATTTGGTCATATTATCCAAATGTAAACTGAGTCAGGAAAGGCAATTTTACATCCTCTCCACTAGCAAGTACAGCTGGTCGAAAAATACGCTGATCCACCAGATCGAAAACAAGGCATTTGAACGGTATCTGCTCAATCAAACCAATTTTAATTATGCCTTGCCTGAACCAACGAGCAAGCAGGCTCTTTTAGCAGTCAAGGACAACTACACATTCGATTTTCTTGACCTCGCTGAACTGCATTCCGAATCAGAGTTGGAACAGCAGCTCGTGAAAAACATCAGGAAATTTTTGCTGGAAATGGGAAACAACTACACTTTCGTCGGAAATCAATACCGAATCGAAGTCGGAGAAAGGGATTATTGGGTCGATCTGCTCCTCTACCATCGAAAACTACAATGCCTGATCGCAATTGACCTTAAAATTGGCGAGTTTGAACCCGAGCATAAGGGCAAAATGGAGTTCTATCTATCAGTTTTGAATGACAAGGTGCGGCTGCCCCACGAGAACGAGTCGATTGGAATTATCATTTGTAAAAACAAGGATAGGACTGTTGTTGAATATTCTTTAAAAAATACCGCATTGCCTATCGGTGTTGCCACCTACAACACTACCAACCAGTTGCCCAAGCAATATCGAAAACTGTTACCCAGCGAAGAAGAGATTACAGCCAAACTTAGAGATTTCTACTAAAAGAAGCCGAAAAACCTGACTTTTTGGGAATGGATTCCTAAAAAGTCGATGTTTTTTAGGAATCCATTCCCAAAAAGTTGCCAATCTCTAATTCCTCCCCCAACTAATATTCATCGTAGTCCCTATCCGAAACGCGGTACTCTTATATTTAAACCCTTCAAAATTATTCACCACCTCCACGCGGAGCGGGAAGCGGATGCCGATATCAAGTCCATAACCGAGCTCGGCATAGTTGTTGGAATCCGGAGTGGCCAGGTAATGCAGCAAAAAGTTCTCCTTCACGCCCAGAATGCGGAACCACGGGATTTGAGTCAGCAGGAACTGGCGGAGCTCGGCGAGGACGTGGGCTTCGAGAAATTCTTTGGAAGTGCTGTATTTGTAATAATCCAGCATGCGGAATGTCCCGACGGGATCGCCGAACTGGAAGAAAAAGCGGTTGCCGGCAAAATGCTGGAAATCGGGGAATTGCAGGCTGTCCGCATTGAGAAAACTCCCGGCGGCGAGCTTGTAGCGCAAGCGGCTTCGGATACCGAGGTCGAAGCCGTGCTGAATGCCGATCTGCACAAAATCGAAATCGACGTCGCTGCCGAATACACCGTGGACGCCCTTCCGGTAGTTGACCGAAAGTTTGGGCGAATCGTCGTCATAGTACGATGTTTTGCCGCCGCGGGTGCGGTACTTTTGCCAGGGCTTGTAGGAAGCCGCAATGCCGACGGTCAGTGCCTGGTGGGGACGCATTGGCGGAGGTAGTGTTTTCGCATCCGTCTCGGTCTCCACATTATAGGGAACGTTGGAAGTATACTCCCGTCGTTTCCAGTCGATCCAGCGGTACGGCGACGTTTTTTCGAGATTCGGCAACGCTGTGCGGTCTGCGTATTCGACGCTCGCTTTTATTTCGAAATGCTCGTTTTCCCGGCTGTTTTTGAAATCGATCCGCAGGAAATCCTTTTGGTATTCCTTGACAAAATTCTGTTCTAAAAACAATGTCGTAAATGTATTCAGCAACGGATGCATCGGGCTTTCGCCATTGAACTGGGCAATGCCCCGACCACCGGAAACGCTGATTGTGTTGCGGGCCCAACTGTAATCGCCTATGCCCGTCACAAGCAGCTTATTGCGCCCAAACGAATACCGGGTTACCCCTCCCAGAGACCATTCCTGACCACCCCTGACAACTTCCGACTTCCCACCTGCACCCGTCTTTACACCCGCACGAGTGCCCGAATGCCGCAATTTCAATCCGGCCCCATTCAGTACCAACCCTTCCACTGTATTCACTTGCACACCCGGCAATGGCCCGATGTAATCCAGCCGGTAGGGACTTTCTTTGCCCAGTCGAAAATTGTGCCCGGTAAGCAAATCTCCGAAACCAAATTGGCGGCCCTTCTTCGATTTAAGCGTATCCCCATTACGCGCTTTCAAGCTATCCCGCTGTTTTTCAGAACCTGCATTCACAATCACCAGGCTATCCAGCCGCGTGTAGCTCTTCACCTCCGCCACAGTAAGTGGCACAGTCCGCAGAGAATCCCAGAAGGCCATGCTCCGCCGGGTAGCCATCGAATCCACCTGTGTCGAATCCTCCCGGCTCATTTTCAAGTCCACGTCCTCGCCTTTCTTCTCTTTTTCTTTGAGCTCCTGCTTTTCGTATTCCTTCATCATTTTGCGCAGGTCTTTAGCCGAAAACGCTTTCTGCTTACTCACCACCTGCTCCATGTTCTGCGCCTTGATCTCCCGGCCGGTCAGCCGTACCTTTTTTGCTTCGTCAGCATATTTCTTGTTGTCGATTACAACGATATCCGGCTTGAAGGTAGGATTGACTTTCACATTCGTGAACGATTGCGAGATCACGAAATCGCCCTTTCCCTTAAAACCATAAATACCTCCTTCCACATGAAATTGTTGATTAACAGGCATCCAGACCCCCTGCACCGGGCTATATACCTGCTTAATATCCAGCCGAAAACCGGTATTGACCGTCTGTAAATCCAGACTATAAATGCTCCATTCACCTTCGATGATCTGGATCGTGCCGCGGTACACGCCCTCGCCCCAGTTGCGGGGCGTCACTTTGATTTTGTTGACTTCGATGCCATTCTCGCGGAACGCACCCAGGTATTCGAACTTATAATAAGCAAATGCGCGCGGCGAGAGCGGCGAAACGGCTTTTACCACTTCCGGTTGATAGAAGCTCGCCAGCAGGTACATATTCGGATCGGCGATGTTCTTATCCATACTGCTGCGCGTGGCGATCACCCGCTGTTTGTACACGCTGGGTTGCCGGAACGTCACCTCAGAAACCGTCTCATTCAGCATCGGAACGCCCTTTTTGAAGTTGGTTTCCTTCTCCATTTCCTTCATTTCCTTCTTATACAGAAATTCCAGCGGCAAGTCCGTGATCACAAACGACGATTTGGAATACACTTTGGCCGTGTAACTGTCTACTTGCAGGAAATGGTAGCGGCTTTTGGCAATGGCGCTCCGCATAATTGTGTATGCCGGATCCTCGTCCCGGGCACCAACGCGGACCTCGCCGAGGTTCAGCGCCTGCTCCTCCATCGTGAGGTCGAAGGTTTGCATCTTATCTTCCACAGTGAAGCCTTTCTGACCCGTCTTGTAACCCAGGTATTGAAAAATCACTTCATAATACCCGGGTTTCAGATCGAGCTGGTAATGGCCTTCCTCATTGGAAATCGTACTGACGCTCGTTCCTTTGACAATGATGGCTGCAAATGGAAGCGGCTCTCCTTTTTTGGTTTTAATAACCCCCTTCACCCCGCTGGCGGGCGCTTGCGCGAGGGCAGTAAGAGATGTAGCAATGATCAGACAAAACGTGAGCAGGTACTGTTTGAGCATACGGTTTTCAGCAAGTCGGATGAATGTCTTTGTTTCAGCTAGATGCTTTTAAAGATAATCCGGTTGCTTTGAAAAGAAAATCCGCTCATCACATAGTTACAAATCCGAAAACTCCCAGGCACTTTGATAGGCATTCAGGCCTTCGGCATAGGCGATGAAATGCTCGTAAAAAGGCAATACCGAAAGCGTCGCGCTGTCGCCGATTACGACGAGTTTCTTGCGTGCGCGGGTCATGGCCACGTTCATCCGGCGAATGTCCGCCAGGAAGCCGATCTGCCCTTCGGTATTGCTTCGGGTCATGCTGATGTACACCACATCCCGCTCCTGCCCCTGGAAGCTGTCGATGGTATTCACAGCTATTTTTTCAAGAAACGGTTTCAAGTCCACTGCATGGGCAAGCTGGTCTTTCAGAATATTGATCTGTTCCTTGTAAGGTGAAATAATGGCGATGCTGGGAAAATCTTCTGGCCTAGCATTACGCTGCGCAAATTCCACCGCCAGTTGCGACAAATGCCTGAAAAGGAATGCAGCTTCCTCCGGGTTTGTCGAGCTCGTACCTTCCAGTTTTTCATCAAAACCACATCCGGCTGTATCAATGAATGCCAGCGGTGCCTCGCCAGGGAATAACACCCGGCCCGCCACCGATTCGTGCGCTTTCAGTCGACCGTTATAAAACACTTTGGAAGAATACCCCATAATCGCCTCGTTCATCCGGTACTGCTCTTCCAGCAACACCACCGATTCAGGGTGCAATGCGACGCATTTTTCAAGCAAAGTGGTAGCCAGGCCTCCTTTCGCCGCGTCCTCGGACTTGATAGTCGGCGGCAACTGCAAATGGTCACCGGCGAATACTACTTTCTCCGCTTTAAGGATCGGAATCCAGCAGGCCGGTTCCAATGCCTGCCCGGCCTCGTCGATCACCACGGTGCGGTATTTCATATTCCTTACCGTGAAATGGTTGGAACCCACGAGTGTAGCCGTTACCACCTGCGTTTTGGTCAGCAGATCGTCGATAATGTATTGTTCCATATTCGCGACGTCCTTCATAATGCGGTGCGCCTCATCGAATAGTGCTTTGCGCTGGTCGCGTTCGGCTTTCCCGAAATGGCGCTTATATTTATGCGCCATGTTTTTGTACTCGTTGGCCTGCTTTTTCAATGCCTTAATGTCCTTCACGCTCGCATGCGAAGACATTTTGCTATCCAAAGTCAACGCCGACAATCGCTCCGAAACACGCACCGGGTTTCCTACCCGAAGCACATTCAAGCCCTCTTCACTCAATTTCTCGCTCAGCAAATCCACAGCCGTGTTGCTTGGTGCAACCACGAGAACAGGCCTGCTATCTTTTTTGACCAAAGCTTTGATAGCCTGCACCAACGTGGTGGTTTTCCCTGTCCCCGGAGGCCCGTGTACGATTGCGAGCTCCTGTGCGGAAAGGATATTCTGCACCGCGCGCTGTTGCGACGGGTTCAGCTTGGGAAGGGTAACAGGGTAAATGTCTTTATCAAAAGAAGGTGCTTTCTCGCCTGTCAGCACTTTGATCAAATGCCCCTCTTTGTCCGACGAACCGATCGAATCCGCAGCCTTCAATGCGGATTGCATCTCATCATAACTGTTATCATCGAAAAGCAGGTCGATCCCCAGCTTGCCGTCGCGCGACCATTCGGGTAGTTCGTCGGTCCGCAATGTGATTTTCAACCGGTTGCCGCCCTGGTGCGAGATCACCCCCTCTACGCGGTCTTTTTTCGGTTCATGATTGCTGAACAACACCGCAGGCATCCCGAACCGCAGCTGATGCGGCACATCCTGATGCGTGGTGCGTTCCACTTCTACGGTGAGGTAATCGCCGCGGCTCATTTCCTGGCCGCGAATGGCAATCGGGTACCACGCCAATCCGCCGGCGCGGCGTTCGGAAACAGAAGACCGTTCGATCAATCGCTGGTACGATTGCTTGTCTTCCTCCCTCTCTATTTTGAGTAATTCGAGTAGTCGCTTAAAGTAATCCATTTACAAATTAAATAAACCGGCCGCTTAATGCATGACACCGGCACCGGCACCTTGCTGCACTTCCACTTTGTTGGTGATAAACCGCCGGCCCACTACCAGCATAATCAGCGCCAGCGTAGCCGAGCCTGCCATGGCCGCTACCATCGGAATGATTGATGGCTCTTCAAACAAACTGATCGCAATGGAAATCAAGGTGCCAGCCCCCATTTGAAATGCACCCATGAGCGCCGACGCACTGCCCGCATTACGCGTGAAGGGCGCGAGCGAAAGCGCGGCCGCATTCGGGTACGTGTAACCCACGCAGCAAAGGAAAAGGAACAAAAACACGAGTGTGGAAGTAAGCGTCAATGCGCCGTTTAAAGCTGCCGCAAGGAATGCAAGGCCAATCACCGCCTGGCATATCAACGCAACATTGACAATCTGCTCGCTGGAAAACCTTCTCAGCATTAAAGTGTTAACCTGCCCCGAGCCAATGAAGCCGACGGACAGGAAGGCGAAAATCCACCCATACACTTTGCCATCCACATGAAATACTTCCATAAACACAATGGGCGAGCCCGAAACATAGGCGAACAACCCCGCGAATGCGACTGCACCTGTAACGGAATAAGTATAAAACTGCGGCTCCCGGAGCACTTCCAGGAAGTTCATAATAATAGGCCTCGGTTTGAGCGAAAGCGTTTTGTCGGGCTTGTAGCTGTCGGGCAGCCACAATGCGGTAGCCGCAAAAATGGCGACGCCCATCACGGTCAATATCATAAATACGGCATGCCAGCCGAATGCGTCGGTAACATAACCGCCGACGGTCGGAGCGATCATCGGTGAGAAACCTACCACCAGCAGCAATAGCGAAAACACTTTGGCATTTTCATTCACCGGGAAAAGGTCGCGTACCATGGCCACAGAAGCCACAGTGGCCGCACAGCTGCCGACGGCCTGGATTATGCGCAAAATGATCAGCTGCTCGACGCTCGTAGCCACGGCACATCCCGCCGACGCGAGAATGTAAACCGCCAAACCGATAAACAAAGGTTTCTTCCGCCCGAACCGGTCGAGTAGCGGCCCATAAAGCAGCTGGCCCAGCGAAATGCCGACGAAATACCCCGACAATGTCTGCGAAACTTTGGCGGCGGTTGTGTTCAGATCACGCGCAATGGCGGGAAACCCCGGCAGGTACATATCAATTGAAAAAGGGCCAAGCGCAGTCAGGCTCCCCAGAATGAGGATCAGAAAAAAGTAAGTCTTTTTGGACATGGATTTTTGTGGTGTGGAGAAATTCGGTGTTTGGGTAACACGGAACGGCGCGGGAGGGTTCGGGGAGGGAGGGAATTTAACGGTGGGGTAATTGACCGCCGACGGCCGACCGCCGATCGATCTACATGCAGTCGGCGGTCGGTCGTCAGCGGTCGGCGGTCATAAAAAAGGCCCCGACTTACGCCGGAGCCCTGCTTTTATTTTCATGGCAACAGACCGGAGATCATGCTGCAACCCAATTCAGTTTCTTCTGCACCTCTTTCTCGCTTTCACTTACTGTGTAGGGGACTTTGTTTTTAAGATAAATGATGCAACCCTGTCCTTTCTTATTGGGGGTAATTTTAAGAACGTCTTCTCTGTGGATGATAATATTAATGAGCTTTTGCCCAAGCAATTTGAAAGTACCTTTCTGTACCATGTCCTTCTAAATGAAAAAAGTTAATGCTTATGCAATTCCACGAATCGAATCTCCTGATTTCAGGTAGAGCAGGAAGTAATCCTTTGAAATAAGGAAATAGCCAAGGTCGGTCCGGTTACTCAATTGTAGAAAATCAGCCACTTCTCTCTGCGCTTCCGATTCAGATCTGGCACCTGTAACGGTAAGCACTGCGCCGGGTTTCAAGCTTTTCGCTGGGTTGTTACCTAGTGTCGCTACCATAGTTATATCCGATTTAAGAGTTAGTCTTGTTGTGAAATTGTTTCGGGAAGCAACTATTAAAAAGACATGCCAGATTCCCGGACACAACTAACGTATAAGGATAACTCGGGGAGGCTTACGTGGTAACTTCCAAGGAATATATAAATACAATTAATTGATTACAAGCGTTTTGTAATTTTCTACAAAAAATTTATACATGCTATCGAAATAATCCCATCGCAAGGGCGCCGGCTGTCCGTTTTTGAGGAAATGTTATCAATTTGATCGTACCTGTTACTGGCATTTCGCACCAGGCTTCGGAGAAGCCACCTGTTTATAGATATAGTTGTGATGAATGCTTCCCGGCTCCATCGGAGCCTCCTTTCTCCGCCTATGAAACCGTCGTTGCTTGCAGGAGGCTCCGATGGAGCCGCGGATTATCGTTATTGTAGGTTTTGCTATAAACAGGGGGCTTCTCCGAAGCCTGCGATTTCCATACGGGTAATGTAATGCAGCGAAGGCACAGATTTTGCTCTTACCCGATTTTCAAACCGAAAAGAAATATGAGAGCAATATGGTCCGGGGCGATCGGGTTCGGCCTGGTGAATATCCCCGTTAAACTTTTCAGCGCCGTCCAGGCTAGCGAGCTCGATCTCGATATGCTCGACAAGAAAGACCATGCCAACATTCATTTCCAGCGCGTCAATGCCAATACCGGACGCGAGGTGAAATGGGAGAACATAGTCCGTGGCTATAAAGTCGAGGATAACTATGTGGTGCTCGACGAGTCTGATTTTGAGAAGGCGAGTCCTGAAAAATCAAAAATCATTGAAATCGCCGAGTTTGTGGACGAAAAGGAGATAGACAGCATTTATTATGAAACGCCCTATTATCTCCAACCCGAAAAGTCCGGTGTAAAACCTTATGCATTGCTCCGCGACGCGTTGAAGAAAACCGGTAAATGCGGACTGGGCACGTACGTCCTGCGCAACCGCGAAAGCCTGGTGCTCATCAAACCGCAAGGTGACCTGCTGATACTCAACAAAATCCGCTTCGCCGAAGAAATACGCGACACCGACGAGTTGAATATCCCCGATGTAAAGATCAAACCCGCAGAAATGAATATGGCTGTGCAGCTCATCGAGCAGCTTACCACCGATTTCGACATTACCAATTACAAGGATACCTATAATGAAAAGTTGCTGAAACTGATCATGGCCAAAGCCAAAGGCAAGAAACCGGCCGCTACTAAAATGAAGGTCGTGCATTCGAAAAGTCGTGACCTGATGGCCCAGTTGAAGGAAAGTCTGGCCGCGCCTAAACGAAAAGCATCATGAAAAAGAAAGCAGAGATTACCCATCCGGAAAAAATATACTGGCCCGATGAGCACATTACGAAAGGCGAGCTGATCGACTATTACCGGAATATCGCGCCCTATATTTTGCCTTATATGAAAAACAGGCCGCTGTCGCTGCGTCGGCAGCCCAATGGCATCAAGGACGAAGGTTTTTTTCAGAAAGATGCCGGTGATTCGGTACCGGAATGGATCAAGACCTTTGAAATACTCGCCGAATCGACGGGAAAAATGGTGAATTACCACGTGGTCAACGACGTGGAGAGCCTGCTGTACATTGCCAATCTGGGCTGCATTGAAATGAATCCGTGGAACTCGACCATCAACAAAATCGATAACCCCGATTGGGTGGTGATGGATATCGACCCGTCGGACAAGAACACGTTCGACGACGTAATCGACGTGGCATTGACCATCAAGCAAATTCTCGACGAAATGGAGGTGGAAGGCTTTTGCAAAACCTCCGGCGCCAGCGGGATGCACGTTTACATTCCATTCGGCAGGAAATACGACTACGACCAGGCCCGCGACTTCGCCGAAATGCTCGCGCATATGGTTACCGAGCGTTTGCCCCGGCTTACGACGCTCGAACGCTCGCTCGCGAAACGCAAAAAGAACCAGATTTACGTCGATTACCTGCAAAACCGCATCGGGCAGACGCTCGCGTGTGCGTATAGCGCCCGCCCGAAGCCCGGCGCGACGGTCTCCGCACCGCTGGAATGGAGCGAGGTACAACACGGCCTGAGTCCGAAGGATTTCACGATCAAAAACATCTTCGACCGCCTGGAACAAAAGGGCGACCTGTTCAAAGGCGTGCTGGGCAAGGGCATTAACCTCAACAAAGCATTACAAAAGCTATCGGTGCCGGTGCAGGATTAGGAGATGATTTGAAGGTGTGCTTATTTTAACCCTTCAAACCAAAACCAATACCATGCGCCTAATCCCTATTCAAAAGAACATCGGCACGGCGTTGCTGATCGTATGCCTCATTGCCCCATTACTGTTTCTGAATGGCTGCTCGTCCGAAAAAAAGGGCGAAGGCGACGCCGATTCCACCAAACGCCCCGTCGTGATCGGCTACGTGGGCGGTTTCCACGGCTTGCTCAACACGAGCAACATCGAGGCTAAAATGCTGACACATATCAATTATGCCTTCATTGATATTAAAAACGGCAAGGCATTTTTGAGCAATGAGAAAACCGACACGACCAATTTCCGGCAGCTCAACCTGCTTAAAGCGGATAATCCCGACCTCAAAATCCTCATCTCGATCGGTGGCTGGGCGTGGAGCGAAAACTTCTCCGACGCGGTGCTGACCGACTCATCCCGCAAGGTATTTGCGAAAAGCAGTGTTGAAATCATTAAAAAATACAATCTCGACGGCGTGGATATCGACTGGGAATACCCTGGCCTCCCTGGCGAAGATGGTAACGTATTCCGCCCCGAAGACAAGCAGAACTACACTGAAATGTTCCATGCGATCCGCAATGAGCTGGATATGCTGGAAGAAGAAACAGGCAAGAAAAAGCTGCTCACCACCGCGGTGGCAGGCTGGATCGAATTCCTGAATGCAACCGAAATGGGTAAAGCCCAGCGTTACCTGGATTACGTGAACCTGATGACCTACGACTTGTTCCAGGGCGACACGGCGGTTCACCATGCAAGCTTATATCCTTCCAAAATCTACAAAACGGCCAAATCGGTGGATAATGCAGTGAAAGGCTTTCACGCTGCGGGCGTTCCGATGGAAAAACTCGTGGTAGGGCTTCCGTTCTATGGCCGGATGTTCACGGTTGCCAAACTGGAAAAAGGATTGGGACAAAAGCAGATCAAGCAGCAATACATCGACGGCTACTCCTACATCAAGGACAGCCTCGTCAACAAAAAAGGCTATAAAGAATACCGCGACACTGTGGCCAAAGCACCCTACCTGCTGAATGCGGAAACCGGCGATGTGCTGAGCTATGACGACGAAGAGTCGGTAAGGGAAAAATGCAAATACGTGTTGGCCAACAAGCTGGGCGGAGTGATGTTCTGGGAGTATGATTCAGATCCAAAAAAATACTTGCTCAACGAGATTGATAAGTCGCTAAAATAGGGTCCAGCTGTCGACTTTGTGATAGCCTTCGGTGAGCGCGCCTATCCTGAACCTGTTCACGTACTCGTGTGCGTAGCGTGTGGGTTCGGGCAGGCGGTGTTTGCCGGTACATTTGAGTGCGAGGGCCAGGCTGTCTTCGAGGCTCATCTGATGGCCCGGTGAGATGAAAACGGGCTTTACATTACCCTTGGTTCTCACCGCGTAACCGATCACCTCTCCCTTGTCGGTCACCGGTGAGTATTCGCCTTTAAAGGTGCCCGGCTCGTCGTATTTTCCGGCGAGCTTTTTCTTGGCGCAACCCATAGTAACAGCGCCGGTGAGCACACCGAAATGCGAGGCAATACCCATTCTGCGGGCGTGCAGAATGCCGTTTCCGTCGAACATGATTACGTCGGGCTTCACCGGAAGCTGCTCGTAAGCTTTCAGAATAGCCGGAATTTCGCGGAATGCGAGGTAACCGGGCACGTAGGGAAATATGGTGCTGCTTTTCACCAATGAGTAAGCTATCGGTTGAAGTTCGGGATAACTCAGTACCACCAGCCCGGCGTAAACGGTTTCGCTGTAAAGAGCGAGAGAAATGTCCGCGCCTGCGATCGTTGTGATGTCTTTCTGAAAGGGTTCCAGATTTAAATACCCGTGCAGCTGCTGCTGAATAAGCGTCGCTTCGGCGATCGTGAGCTGATCGTAGTTCAGCTCGGGGGTGATAACCATCCGGTTCAGTGAGTCTGGCATGATATTTCGTGGTTGTATCCGAAAGTCATTACCCTTGAATATTAAAAAACTACGCCAGGTTCATGGAACAAACCTCCGTCAGACGCAAATGGGCGAATTGGAAATTCATTTCGTTCGTCGTGATACTCATTGCCATCTTTGTCAAATTCTACGTGCTCGATGAACACGACGAGAACGGAGTCGTCACCGTCGAACTCGACCTGCCGCAGGTCGCCCTGCGAAGCCAGCAGGAAGTAGCGGCAATCCTCGGCAAAGGTCGGCTGGAAAGTTATTACAGGGACGCACGGGCGGACTGCGAAAAATGCCCGCGGGTAAGCTACCGCGAGGGCAAAGTCGAAATTATCTACATCAATGAGATTGCAGACCAGATCAGGCTAAACAAGCTCTCCGACTATGCCTTCCAAAACCGTATTATCCTGGGGCTGCTGAATCTTTCGGAAAACATCGCGCCGAATATCGACCAGGGAGGTGTAAAAACCTGGGACAATTACCAGAAATACTCCCAAATCACCGCATTCTCCAAAAACGGCTATGTAGACTACATTCTCATCAAAAGCAAAACCGAATAGCGCCTACCGCGCCGACTTTTTGCTCACGCTGGTCAGCATGAGGTAACCCAGTACACCCGAGAGGATCGAACCCAAAAGGATCGAGAATTTCGCTTCCGAAAGGATCAGGTGCTCGCCCGGAAACGAAAGCAATGCGATAAACACCGACATCGTAAAACCGATACCACCCAGCATCCCGACGCCGATAATATGCGCCCAACCGGTCCGGCTCGGCATGCTGCTGATGCCCAGCTTCACGGTCAGCCATGAAAGCAAGCTGATACCCAACGGCTTGCCTGCTACCAGCCCAAGGATTATACCCAGCCCAAGTGGAGTGGTAAGCCCTTCGAGCATCCCTTGTTCGAAGGTAATGTTGGTATTGGCTAATGCAAAAACCGGCATAATGACGAAGTTCACCGGCTTTACGAGAATATGTTCGAGCTTTTCGAGTGGCGACTCCTGCGCGTCGGGTGTAGTGGGTAGAGCAAAGGCTGTGAGCACGCCCGCGATGGTAGCGTGTACGCCAGAGTGATGCACGAAATACCAGATAAACGCGCCCGGAACCAGGTAAGCCGCCAGGCTCCTGACACCCGCACGGTTCATCACCAACAAGCCGCCGAAAATGGCTCCTGCATAAAGCAAGTAATTGTAATGCAGCTCCGAGGAATAGAAAATGGCAATCACGAGAATGGCCATGAGGTCATCGACAATAGCGAGGGCCGCGAGGAAGATTTTGAGCGAGGGCGGCACCTTGTTGCCCAGCATGGTGATGATCGCGATGGCAAAGGCAATGTCGGTCGCCATGGGAATGCCCCAGCCGGCAGCCGTGGATGTGCCCTGGTTGGCTATAAAGTAGATCGCCGCCGGGGCCAGCACACCTCCTAGCGCCGCGAAAATGGGTAACGCTGCTTTTTTGAATGATGATAGCTCGCCTTCTACGAGCTCCCGTTTGATCTCCAACCCCACGAGCAGGAAGAAAATGGCCATCAGTCCATCGTTGATCCACAAAAGCGCGGGGTAGCGCAAATGAATGCTCTCGGTATGAAAACCCAGCTCCGTGTTGAGCAGGTTTTCGAGCGCGCCCGCAAGGGATGAATTGGCAATAATGAGCGAGATAACCACACAAATGATCAGTATCGCGCCGCCCAGCGATTCCGATTGGACAAATTCCTTGAAAGGTTTGAGGTTGATGATTTTAGCCATACCGGCAATATAGTAATTAGCGGGAAATTACAATCGAATCAAATATTGTACTTTTCAAATAAAAACCATCTCATTAGCATGTTGGGATATATTTGAATATTTCAAAACAAAACACCTGCCAAAAAACCATTAAATCACTCATCACCAATAAAAACCACTCAAATAGCCGTTTGATCACTCATTGAATAAATATATAACCATTCATAAAATCCCATTTATATTTGCATCATCAAATAAGACAAAGACAAGAAACAAAAATAAATAGAGCTATGAAAACTTTGATCACAACCCTCGTTAGCGTTATCGCATTGACCAGTTCAGTTGCATTTGCCAACGACAATAAATCAGCTAACACAATTAAGAATACGTTGCCAGCATCCACCCCGGTTGTGGAAACACCGGCACCACCGAAAGCGACTAAAGTGAACCCATATACAACACAAACGCCTGCTCAGAAAGCGGCCATCGTGGAGCTTAAAACGACAAAATAGGTTTTAGTAAAAATTGAAAGGTGAAATTGAGATGTTAAAAAGGAGGGCACTTGCACCTCCTTTTTTTATGCCCCTTCCGGAAGTAATCAGGCCGCAGCAAACGGCGTACCGACCTTGGAAGCCGAACGCCCCGAACGGTACTTATCGAAGAAGATATTGCTGGCTGCGAGCAGCAGCAACCCCAAGCCGAATTGCAGGTAAGAGAATTGCATCAGCACCCGCGACCAGCTCAGGTCCTTCATAAAAAACTCCTTGTAGAGCAATAGCCCCACGCTACCCATATAGCCAATACTCTCGCAGATGTACACAAAATACCCCGCATTGGCTTTGATGCGATACAATGCGATCATCCGCTCAAAAACGACGGTTTGAAGTACCGTATAGGCCAGGAACAAACCTAAGCCGACCATCAGCATCCAATCGAAACCACTGATTACCGATTTCTCGAACAGTAGCGTCCCTATGCCGATCAGCGTGATACCTGCAAAGAGAATGAGGTAGGTAAGCTTGAAACCCGTGAGGTTATCCCGCACAAATGCCAACCCGCCGATGATTACCAGCACCACAATTCCCGTGATCATTTCGGTGGTGGTGAGCACGCTGCTCCCCCAGTGCGAATCGATCTCGTTCCAGATTTCAATAGTGAAATTGTCGCGAAAATCGCGCACGACCACCAGTGTGGCGTAGAAAATAACCAGGCAAACGATCGGAAAGCCAAACTGCCGCATTACCAGCCGCTTGTCCGCGCTTGTCATAGGCACGCGCTCCGTACGCAAGGCAATGTCCTCGGCCGTCGGCTTGGGGATCACCGAAAGCATCCATACGAACATCAGAAACAGCGGCAGGAAAAGCAAGCCCATAAAAAACGGCATCCAGAACTCCGAGATGCCGGGAAACAGGCTGTGGACTTCAATATAAGTTGTTTTTAGAATCCCTGACGCCACCACCACGCTGATATTCAAACCCATCGCCAGCATTTCCGTGAACCGGCGCCCTTCCAGAAAGCTGAATACCACACCGTAGACCATCCCGAGCGGCAAGCCGTTCATGAACATAAAAACGAAATTGTAGGGATACGGGACCAACCCGAAACAGAGCAATGCAAGCTCCGCAATGAGGATCAGCCCGATCACCAGCTTGACCCGCGCATTATGTTTCAATTCAGAAATCACTTTAATTCCCGCAAACTTGGAAAGCGTATAACCCGCCACTTGTGAAATGATCAGGATCGCCTTGTAGCTCACCTCGCCGAGTTCGAGCCCCTGGTAGAGCCCCGCATTAAACGGCTTACGGAAAGCATACATACAGAAATAAGCCCCGAACGAAGCGATAACAGCCCAACTGATAAAAAACGTATTCGATCGCGTAAGTGCTTCTTTCAGGCGCATATGGTTAAGTGTTGAGTTTTCTATACCAAAACCGAAGCCGTTTCAATGGCTTTTTCCAGAATCTGCAATGCTTCTGTCAGTTGCTCGCGGGTGATGATGAGCGGCGGCGAAAGCTGCACCACATTCCCTTGCGATACCTTGAAGCTCAAACCGTTTTTGAGGCATTCGTACATCACCGTTTCGGCTTCGTGTACAGCCTTTTCCTTCGTCCCGCGGTCTTTCACCAGTTCCACACCCCACAACAGTCCGATCCCGCGCACCTCGCCGATGAGCAGATACTTGTCTTTCAGTTTTTCCAGCTCCACACGCATAAACTCCGCGTCCGCATTCACTTTGGCCAGCAGATCGTTTTGCTCGATAAAATCCAGCATCGCCAATGCGGCCACGCTGCCCAAGGGACTTTTCTCATGCGTAAAATGTCCCAACGAAACGCTCTGCGCCACATTATAACTATCGCGCGCCACAATGGCGGCCATCGGCATCACACCGCCGCCCAGTCCTTTGCCGAGGCACACGATATCCGGCTCGAAACCGTAATGCTCGAAGGCGAACATCTTTCCCGTCCGCCCGAATGCGATCGGAATTTCATCCAGAATGAGGAGTACTTTATGCCTCGTACAAATCTCCCGTACACGCCTCCAATAGCTCTGGGAGGGAATCTGCACATCGGTATTGCGGATAGTCTCGATCACAAAAGCACCGATATCACCCTCTTTTTCAATTACATATTCCAGGTAATCCGCATAAGGAACGTCACCGTTTCCGGCCGCTGCAAACGGCCCGCGGTAGGTCATCGGCGGCGGAATGCGCTCCACGCCGGGCAAGAGCGGCCCCATATCCTTCCGAAAATCGAGCTCGCCACCTGCGGAAATTGCATCCAGCGAAGCGCCGTGAAAGGAATCCCAAAGCGATACTACCTTATGTTTGCCGGTCACAATGCGGGCGAGTTTCAAAGCCATACTGATCGCAGAAGTGCCTCCCGGCGCGAAAAGCACGCGATTGAGGTCGCCCGGCATAAGGTCACCGAGCTTTTTGGCCAACTCAATAGCCGGCACATTGGTATACCTGCGCGGCGAAAACGGCAGGATATCCATTTGCTCTTTCAGCTTTTCGATCACATAAGGGTGTCGATAGCCCAGCTGATGCACATTGTTGCCGTGAAAATCCATGTACCGCTTGCCCTGCACATCCGTCAGGTAAATGCCCTCGCACGAGGCGAGCACGTCCAGGCAGGGCGTGGAAAGCGACTGGTGCAGAAAATATTCCGCATCTTCATGCAGGAACCCCGAGGTTTCGGGGTCGCTGATGACCGCATACCAATCCTGACGCGCGGATGATAAATTGATGTCGCCTTCCGTTCGGTTGTGTACAGCTGCCATTCGCAGGGTTCAGGTTAAATGCTTCGAACCAATTTAAGGTTTTTCGCCGAGCCAGAGGTTTTTAGGTTCATCAAACCCTTTGAAAACCGGCTTAACCGGGCGACCGATCCACGCATAAGGCTGCTCGATACCTAACGCAAATGCAATCGTCGAAGCGAGGTCGTAAGTATAGACTTGCTGTTGTATTGAATAACCCTTCTTCACACCAGCACCGGAAAATACACCTGCTATTTCCGCCTCCTGCGGCGTGGCGCCGCCGTGGCCCTTACCAATGCCGCCATGATCGGCCCAAAGGATTACCAGCGTTTTTTCGGCGATACCAGCCTCTTTAATACCCGCCAGAATTTTGCCAATCAGCGAATCGGCCTTCGAAACGGACTGATAATACTGCACCGACCCATGCCCGTCGTGGTGGCCGGCGTGGTCTACGTGATCGAAATGCACGAAGCCCAGTACCGGCTTTTTATTTTTAATGTATTGAATGAAATCAGTGGCCGTGGAATCTTCCGTTGAGAAATGCTTGTCGTAGTTCACTGCATTCTTCTGAAATAATCTTCCAAAACCACCCCAATGGTACACCGTACCGATTTCCGCATTGGGCTTTGCCTTATGTAAAATGCTGAAAATCGTCGGGAAACGACCATCGGCCTCCTGCGCAATGGGCGGAAGCGTGTGCTTGTTCAACTCCCAATCGTTATTGATAATCCCGTGTTGCTCCGGCCCCGCGCCCATGATCATCGACGCCCAGTTCTGGCTGCTTGCAGAGGTAAGCACCGTCCGCACGTTCCATTTCACCGCACCATTGGCCACCATTCGGTCGATATTCGGCGTTTGGGCCTTTTGGATACCATCCGGGCTCAATCCATCGACCCCGATCACAATGACGTGCTCGATGCCCGTCGGCTTTTCGTCCAACCCGGTGTGCCCCGATGAAGCTCCTTCAAACCGGGAATGAAATGCGGTCAGCAACAACGAGGCTACCGCCAATGCACAGAAAACTTTTGCAAGCATATATCAGAATTTAAGACTGGTAAGTTCCGCCAACTACTTCATCGCAAAGACCAAACGAAAGGGTCATGCCGTTTCCGCCGAGGCCGTTGATAATCGTCACGCCGCTTTCGGGTTTTAAAACAATCTCCGTCGCCCCGTTCGTCATTTTAGGATAGATCCCGTGCCAGCTCTGGTACACTTTCGGCGATTTAAACTGCGCGAAAGTACCCAGGTAGTCGAGGATCATAGTATTGATAAACTCCCGGTCGAACGGATCAAAAGTGAGCGCGTACTCATGTGAATCACCCACCGTAATCTCCCCCAAACCGTTTTGCGACGCCATCACGTGAATGCCCCATTTGAGGTATTCGGCATATTCGCTTTCGTATCGGGCTTTCAGGCCGGGCAATGACGCCGCCGCTTTGAACCCGTGATAGTGAATGAAAGACAATCCTCCGCATAACGCGGGACCAATGCGCCAGTCGTCGGGCTGCGCTTCGAGGCGCATCATTTGCAACTTGCATTTGGTCAGCGGCGCGGCCGAAAACTGCTCGGGATAAAGTGTTTCAAAATCCTGGCCGCTGCAAACGAAGATCTCGTCCGCCGACCAGCTTTTCGAACCCGACAACACCGCCGGGTATGTCACCTGCGAAATAGCGGTATTCCATATAAATGTAACGCCCAATGCGGCAGTGAGATAACCCGGAATAGCGGCAATGGCCTCGCGTGGGTCGACGATCATTTCATCCGCCGAATACAGCGCCCCCAACAACCCATCGGGATTCACAGCCGGTGATTTCGCCAATGTTTGTTCCGCATTCAGGAAACTCACAGGGCGGTAAGGACTCACCTCCACAAACTGCTGGATCACTTCCAACTCATCCTGCTGGTAGGCCATATGCAGGCTTCCCGCCTCCTGCGACCAGCATTTCGCACCCGCCAGCACCTCTTTCCAGATACTTTTGGCGTGCAATGCCCTTTCATATAATTTACCCTCCGGCTGACCGATCGGCCATACCATCCCGAAATTGCGGATGGACGCCCCCACGGCTTGCGTAGAACGCTCGATCACTGTTACCTGGTAACCTCTTGTGGCCAAAGCCCTTGCCGTCGCCAACCCTACTATTCCCGCCCCGATGACAATCGCAGATTTGCTCATGCTTTTAATCTGATATGAATGTAAGTGAATTAACCCTGGACAGCCATTTCGTGACTGGCCGAGATAATGCCCGGCACCTCGGCAATATCATCGATGATATGCGTAGGCTTGTAAGGCAGCAGCGCCTCACGGGTAAATGCGCCGGTCGTAACCCCGATCACGTATTTGCAACCCGCATTAATCCCTTCATTAATATCCACTTCGGTATCACCTACTTTGGCAACGCGCTCGGCCGAGGCTACCCCCAGTTCGGCCATGATCTTGCGGATCATATCTGGGTAAGGACGCCCGTAAGGCACTTCATCGCTGGCTACAAGGCAATCGATTTTATCTTCCCAGCCCAACCGGCTCACGATCACGTCGGCAATATCCCGGGAGAAACCGGTGTTCAATGCAATTTTAATTCCTTGCTCGCGGAGCGCGCTGAAAGTTTCTTCCACGTGCGGCAGCGGCGCAATTTCGGTGGTCGTTTGATAGAAGCTGATCATCCCGTTCACAAAGTGCGTGTGAATAGTATCTACCAGCTCGGCCGTAATCTTCGACTTGTCGGACTCCCGCACTTCGAGCATCATTTTAATGGCCAGCGGCTTCTCGTAACCCATCAGCGGGTTCACATTCTCAATCGCGATCTCATATCCCTGCGACCGCATGGCCTGCTGAAATGCAATTCCTACAAAATTTTTATCCTTGACAGTCGTACCTGCCATATCGAAAACTACCAGTTCTATCGACATCTCACTTGGTATAATTGGTGAACTAATACTAAACTTTCTCGTAAACAATGTCTGCTTTTGGGCGGAACGGCTATTCAAGTTGAAATGTTTAGTGAAATTTAACTCTCACATTTCATTACTGCCAAGCCGACATTGGTTTACAGCTGAAAAATACCGCAAATTCTTTTAATGACCAAGTAAAAGTTAACTAATATTAAAAATTATGCATGACAATACCTTGATCACCGCAAAACTAGTGAACCAAGCCCAGTCAAAGATTAAGCAAATGTTAATTAATATTTAACAAGAAGAATTTCCCGAAAGGCTACTGAGCCTCGTTGAAGAAGTAAATAACGAGCAGTACCGCCTCGTCACAATCATTGCATTTGAGGTTGTGCAGCTCGTTCGCATCGAAAAACATAGAATCGCCCTGGTTCAGGATATATTTATTTTTTCCTACGGTGTACTCCACCGCGCCTGAAAGCACATATTTAAATTCGAATGCATTGGTGCGCACCATCGGCCGCTTCGCATCCTTTTCGAGCCGCAGCAGCACCACGTCGATATGGTTGTCCTTGAATTGTTTGCTGAATATGCGCTGATAGAAGTACCCTTTCGCGTTTTCCTTGGTGAAAGGCTGGTACTCCTCCTTCCGGCGAACCAGCACGCTTTCGCCCGGCGCAGTTGAAATGATGTCCTTGAAAAACACGTTCAGGTCAATATCCAACGCCTTGATCAACCCCAGCATCACCGGCAACGAGGGGATCGTCCGGCTGTTTTCGATCTGGGACACAAGACTTTTCGTCACGCCCGCCTCGTCGGCAATCTCTTGAAGGGTAACCCCCTTACTTTTCCTGACTTCTTTTAATTTATTGCTGATCTGAAAAAGAATGTCCTCCTGCATAGCGCTGAGCGTGGTAACGGGTTAAGTTCGTTGGATATAGATACAAAGTAAATCCTAATTTTGATTAAAAATAGAAAATCTCCCGGTTGCGGCCTCCGGGAGATTTCAATACTATACGCAAAAAGTCCACACCAGGTCACATGAGCAGGTCGGTAACCGGTTTATGGCTGAGGCTTTCCTTCACATCTTTCAGTAATGCTTCCATCGATAACAATGCTGCCCGGTGCACGTTCGGCCCAAAGCTCACACGTGCCACACCCAGCTTTTGGAGCACATCCAGGTCTGGTGTATCGCATTTGGCAATTACATTCACAGGCACTTTCAAGGCATTTACCAGCGTTTTGAGCGTTTCCTCTCTCGTGGCGAAGATTGGATAAATACAGTCGGCTCCCGCGTCCACGTACGCGCGACCGCGCTCGATCGCCAGCGCGAGTTTCTGATCTTCGGACAATTCCGGATTCAGGAGAAACACATCCGTACGGGCATTGATAAACAGCCTCGTATTTTCCCTTTCTGCCACCCGCCCGATCACTTTCAGCTTTTCCACCTGCTCACCCACCGGCAGCAGTTCACGCGTACGCACCTCGGAATCCTCGATATTGATCCCAGCCACACCGACGGCAATGAGACGACGGATATTTGACTTCAATAGCTCGTTATCGGCCGCATAGCCTGCCTCGATGTCCACTGTAACCGGCACACTCACCGCTTTCACGATTTGCGCCACGATACTTAGCAAAAAATCAAATGGGATCCGCTCGCCATCCTCATAGCCGTGGGCACGCGCAATGGCGGCACTGGCCGTGGCCACAGCCGGATAGCCCAGGTTTTCGAGCATTACCGCGCCGGCAGCGTCCCAAATATTAGGCAGCACGAGCATTTTACCGCTATGGTGCAGCTTTTTGAGCAAATCGGCCTTTTCCGACTGGCTGTTCATCTGGATAGGACGACTGTTAAACATAACTCTCCACAGCATTGACCGCCACCTCGTCGGTGATCATAATACGGTTCCACGCGCTGATCGCCACCACGCCCATTACCACGGCTTTGGTATATTCCTCTCCGAGCAGTGCCACCGCCTTACCGTACACCTCGTCGCTCACGCCGCCCTGGCTGATGAGCGTTACTTGCTCGGTGAGCGCCAGGATCGCCTTTTCTTCTTCCGTATAAATATTCGCCTCGCGCCAGGCACTTAACATATATATGCGCTGTTCGGTCACGCCCATTTCGCGGGCCTGCCGCGCGTGCATATCCAGGCAAAACCCGCATCCGTTAATCTGCGAGGCGCGGATTTTGATCAGTTTATAATGCACTTTGTCGAGACCGGTGGAGGCGACATACTTTTCAAGTTCCCGCACGGCCGCGAAGGCATTTGGGGTTAGTTCACTGGTTGGTTTGCGGTGGGACATAGTTGGTGCTTAATTGATGAACGTTTGTCGTAATGGTCAGGTATTGTCAGGAATAGTCAAGTGTGGTCAGTTGAGCCTTAACGATACACTTTGCAAGGCCTTGACTACTCATGACAATACTTGACTATGCCTGACCAAACCTGACGATCAAATCTACGCCATATGCGGACTACCTCTGTGATCCATTCTAACATATTTTGGATAGTCCAATATTCGTCAAAAGCCAGTCGCTTCGAAATTAAAAAGCGATTAATTCGACCTCTCCGGAAACTTTCACCACCGCATCTGCTATTTGAATTTTATAATATTACACCATGAGCCATACCGAATCAATCCAGGAATTTTACCGTCGCGTACCGCAGGCTAACCCGGCGGACTTGTCGCTGAACAATGCCGGTGTCGGACACTTCAATGTGTTCGAAAGGAATTCGTGCTATAAAAAAACGCCATACAGCCGCCGCGATTTTTACAAAGTATCATTCATTATAGGCACGGGGCGCTTGCATTATGCCGATAAATGGATCGAAATAGACCGTCCCGCATTGCTTTTTTCGAACCCGATGGTACCCTACTCGTGGGAAGCGATCTCGGAATCCCAGCTGGGCTGGTTTGCCTTGTTTACCGAAACTTTCGTCAATCCGGCGGAGCGCAAAGACTTTTTACAGGACTCGCCACTGTTCAAAATCGGGGCAAATCCGGTGTATTTTGTAAACGAACAGCAGCAAAAAGAGCTCTCGCTCATTTTCAGAAAGATGATGGTAGAAATCGAATCCGACTACCAGCACAAATACGGCATGCTGCGAAACTACCTGCACCTGATCATCCATGAAGCCATGAAAATGCAACCGGCCGAGACATTTGAGCGGCAAATCAATGCTTCCGCACGCATTACCTCGTTGTTCATGGAGCTGCTCGAACGCCAATTCCCGATCGACACCCCCGAAAATGCATTGCGCCTGAAAACCGCCAATGACTACGCCCAAAGCCTTTCGGTACATGCGAACCACCTGAACCGTTCGGTGAAGGAAATTACAGGAAAGACGACCACAGAGCACATTTCGGCTCGCATTACGAAGGAAGCACAAGCGCTCCTCAACCATACCAACTGGAACGTGTCGGAAATCGCTTACAGTCTGGGCTTCGAGTACCCCGCCTATTTCAATATTTTCTTCAAAAAACAGACAGGCCTTACCCCTGGAAACGTACGCACAAAGGCTGTGTGATTTTTATAAAGATCTGTTTGAAAACTATAAAGCGACACCCGCCGCTCGAGAGTAGCTTTGTATCATCAGAATTACCCTGAAAACTGCATTATCCACCCGGCCAAAAGCCGATAGCCAACAAACAAATGCAATACAGAAGCCTTGGAAAAACAGAAGAAAAATTATCAGCCATCGGATTAGGCTGCATGGGCATGAGCTTCGCTTACGGCCCCACCGACGACGAGGAAAGCATTGCCACGCTGCATCGTGCCCTCGACCTGGGGATCAATTTCTGGGACACCGCCGACATGTACGCCGATGGCGAAAACGAAAAACTGATATCGAAAGTCCTGGTACCGAACCGCGACAAGATTTTCATCGCCACCAAATTCGGGTTCCGCTACGGCGACAAGACCGGCACACCCCGCAACTCGGCCGGTGCCTACTTCGACGGTTCACCCGCCTGGATGAAAATCGCCGTTGAAAACAGTTTGAAAAGACTAAAAATTGAGACTATCGACCTGTATTACGCCCACCGGGTCGACCCGAATGTACCTGTGGAAGAAATGGTTGGCGCCATGGCCGAGCTGGTTAAGGAAGGCAAAGTCCGCTACCTGGGCCTGAGTGAAGCTTCCGCGGCATCCATTCGCAAAGCCCATGCCGTACACCCGATCGCCGCGTTGCAAAGCGAATATTCGGTTATTACCCGTGATGTGGAGGGAACGATCCTCGATACGGTTCGCGAACTGGGCATTTCACTGGTCCCTTACTCGCCGTTGGCCAGAGGGCTCGTCACCAACACATTGAATACGGAAACCCTGGCAGAAAGCGACTTCCGCCGCACTTTGCCACGGTACCAGGGAGATGTGGCCGATAACAATGCCAGACTCGTAAGCGGCTTCGCAGAAATCGCCGCGGGCAAGCAATGCACGCCTGCACAACTCGCGCTCGCATGGGTACTCGCACAAGGCGACGATATTATCCCGATCCCCGGCACCAAAAAACGCAAATACCTCGAAGAGAATGCCGGCGCACTCGAGGTAGGCCTTTCAGCCGAAGACCTTAAAACTATCGACGCCCTCATTGCCCGCTACCCCGACACCGGAGCAAGGTACAGTGAAGGCGCCCTGAAAATGGTCAATCATTAAAAAATTTGAGTCCCCGGGGTCAAAATCCCGGGGCAATAGGAGCGCCAGAGGTGCGTACAACCTTGGCCTTCGGATTTTAATCCAAGGCCCTAAATAGTTTTCAAAGAAGGATCGTAAAAGGTTCTCCAGAGCGCCACGGCTTCCTCGACCGTCTCCGGCGGGGAAGCCAGGTAGCTTTTAATTTTAGTCAGGTTCTCGGAATGCGCTTCCTTGGCTGAGTATTTGACCAAATTCACCAGCAGCTTATCGATCTCCGTAGTATCGTTACGCCAGTTTTTGCTGTATTTCCCGAACCATTCTTCGTTCAGAAAAACCACTCCCGAATACCGGTAAACGTCCGAAAACCCGAACGCATCGATCACGATCGGCTCAGTGGGCCATTCTGCATTCAACTCCTTGTCGCTATATCTCTCGCGACCATCGCCGAGGAGGGCGATAAACCTGTATGTTTTTACCATGGTGACAATTTATTTCCGCTCAATATATTTCGCGGGATTTACTGCTACAAGCGATTGTCTAAAAATTGTTACACCCGTGCCGCACCCTTTTCGGGGATGATTGTGACACTCGGAATGTTAGCTAATTTTACGTCCATATCCAGGAATAATTATTACATGATCCGAATCTCCCAACTCCCGCTCATCCAGAACCCCGGACAGTTTTATGCCACGGAACACATCCTGCTCGTGGATGTACTCCTCGTAGGCGACGCGCCGCGACAAATGCGGGAATATATCAAAAACACCCACGGAGGCTTTATTTACGACAAAAAGACCTACATCCCGATCACACTCACGGGTACGCCCGAAAGCCTGCTTGCCAACGCGGGGAAGCCGATCGTTTTCAAATTCGACCGGGGCTTTGAGAACCATTACCATTTCGACGGCAACCTCAACGCCCTGCTGTGGCACAAAAAGTTGTACAACATTTCATCGATCGTTAATCAGCCCTCTGTCCAGTTCGAGCGGGAAGAAGATTTCATCATAGAACGCTACATCACCGGCTACCGCGAATACACCGAGCCCGAAACCGAGGAAAAACTCCTGTCCATCCCGGTACAAAGCCCGGCTATCGGGCTAAAAGCAATGAGGGGTTTGAAGCCTGTGAGGAAGGATTCCGGCGCTTAAAGCACCTTCTTTTTAATCGCCTTTCCCCAAAACTCGCCCAGTACCGCGACGCCTTCAACATTGGGATGCAGGTAAAATACACCCTGCTGCCCGTTTTCGGGCTTGAAGAGTTGGAGGTAATGTTTTTTGAAGTACTTGAATGCTTTGGTGTCGCCCTTGAAAACACGTCCTGGCTCGGTGGTTTTGTATTCTCCGATCAGCGCATCGAGCTCCGGAACATACGTTTGAAGCCGCTCCAACCCTTCCGCAAGGTATTTCGAGCGATTATAGGTGTTGGTACTGTACCAGATCGGGTGATGAATGATGACCTTGCTACCCGGATACCGTTTCAGCAGTTCAGAAACGATCGTCTGCACATTCTTTTTATAGTTTTCCTTTGAAACAGGCGACCCGTTGGGACCTTCTATCGCACTATCGTTAGTCCCGAGTTTCATCGAGAACAGCAGCTGATGGTCTTTTTTGAGATACAAACTATCGGCTGCCGTAGTGGCCAGCGCGAAATACTTGCCTGTTTCCGGAAGCCAGTCTACCGTGGTAGAGCCGCTCCGCCCGACGTTCGCATACAAGACGTCGTCGACGCCCTTTTGCGCTTTCAGATAGTTGACAGCGTGCGTGGGCGGCGGAAAGCCGTTATCTCCGCCTTTCCCTTGCGTGATGCTGTTGCCGATAAAAACAATGCTCAGCTTGGCCTGTGAGAAAACGTTGAAGGAAATCAGCAGAAATACAGCAACAAGTGTTTGAATTTTCATTGAATGTACCTGGATTGGGAGCGATTAGCATTTAATGTTTAAGAAAAGACCTACACCGCAAATACTACCGAAAAAACGGCCATCATTTTACGAGCACTTTCATGAGGTCCGTCAGGCTAACGGAAAACGGCAGTCCGGATGCCCGATTGGCACGGTAGCCCGGAAGCCGTGTCACATCCCAGCGCATTCCCGCAAACTCGGGCTCAACTTCGGGGTCCGTCGTATACACCAGGTACAAATCCCGTGACGGGTCCGGATATTTTTTTTGTATCAAATCCTGCTTAGAGAACAACCTGGGGGCCCTGTTATGCAGCTTAAAGAGCATACCCGACAACGTTTGGCCCGGCCCGTGCAGCAGCAAATATCGTGCATTCACTTCGGCTACGCCAAGCGACAGCGCCCCGCTTTGGGCGCCGGTGCGGAAATTGTACAGATTATGCTTTCGGATCCAGTTGAGGTGCGCTCCGTTTTTGTAATATCCTACCAGCACAAAAGTATCGTCGGGGATCAGATCTCGGTTTTTACCAAATGCTTCCGGCAGCAGCTCCCGCATATCCGCCGATAGCTGATTGTTGTAAATATCAAAACTACGGAAGGCCACCTTTTCACGCTGCGAAGCGCGGTTCTGAAAATGCGCCACGACGTCGAGCAGAAAGCGTTTTAGTTCGTCACGGCCATTATCGGTTTTAGAAGGCCGTATCGCAAACGCACCCAGGCCGGGAATCAGCTCATGGAATCCCTTTCGTTTGTAAACCTTCCCATCCGCACCCGGATAGAGCACATATGCGCCCGCAGTCCGGCGTATGGCATCCTTGTAACTATGCATTTTCAACAGATCGTCCCGGGTGTGGTCCGACTGCGTTTGCCCGGACGCGAGTGCTGCCTCATCTTCTCCAAATACCCCCGCCACCGATTCGACTTTGTATTTGGCATCAAAATGAATGTGTACGATCAGTTCCTCGGTTTCGGCCTGTACTTGTGAAACGCCTGCCGGCCAGATCGACAATGTAAAATCCGGCCGCATTCCGGTGGTCCAGCTGCCCGCCTGTGGATAATCGTTTTGCCCCGAAAACGATCTGTTGAAACTGAACTCCACATTGAGCTTCCGCGAACCGGTATCGAAAACACCACTGATAGGCAAATGCCGGCCCTGTTTGAGTTGCAACCCCAACCCATTTTTCGTTGGTTTCACCAAGTCGCTGATATGCGCCGGTTCAATGGCAAATACACTTTTTACAATGCCAAGCAGTTCGAAAAACAGCCAGTACTCGTACAGCACGGCAACATCCTTTTTCCCCGCATGATACACGTCCTCGCCGCCACGCCAAACCAGTCGTGCAGCCAGATCGAACATCAGCCACACACGCAATATTTGCTTATACCCTTCTTTCCGGACCAGGCCAGGGCCATTCAATGCGAGCCGTAGCGGCTTCCCCACTTCTTTGAACAACGGCGCTGAAAGCATCTGGTGTAAGTGATTTTCCAGCACCGCAGCTTCCCGGAGAAAACGGCTGCGCTCCGGCGCAATGCGTTTAACATGGTTCACAAAACCCGCAAAAACCTCCAATGCATGCTTTACAAATCGATTTTCGGGCGTATCCACCGAATCTGTTTTCGAACTCACGCTGATCCGCGATGGTACCGAAGCCAGTCTGTTTTTGAGAATATGATCGTCGCGGAGAGCAATGCGATTGCCACGTTTTCTCATCTGAACAATGGTACTCCGATGAAGGCGACCGACGTTCCGTATATCCCTTTCCGCCTCCTCTCCTGCCCATTTCGTGATTGGATTGCGGACTATTTTCTGGAATGCTATTTCGAACGCCCGGCTGGTGAGTACCGCATTCACAAATGCAAATCGCTGATAAATCGTCTGCGGATCAGTGAGGTAGTCGGGTGCGAAGGGATGGGTAACCGGCGCGTTGTAGTAAAATAGCAGATCGGTACAATGCTCGGTGATTCCTTCCAACATCAGGCGGTAATCGGTTCGGTAACCGGCCTTTTTGGAGCGAATTTCCACTTTTATCTCCCCGCAACCGGCATTATCCGTCAGCCTCAGCACCTCGATCGTCAGCGTGCCTACATACACATGCGGCGTAAGGCGCCCGATCCCAGGGTTAATGCGGGAAGGCACTACGGCTGGTGACGGCCGTAACACGTAGTCACCCAGCACTTCATATTCATAAAAACAGCCTTCCAGTAGCTGGATACGGGCCTCACCGTGCTCAAATGCTTCCCATTCGTCAAGTTCAAAAATGGTGGGTTTATCGCGTTCTTCGGCGATAATGCGCACCGAAACGAGCCCGTCGGACGTTTCGGCGGCCATCAGGAGTTCATACCCTTCCATCAGGCTTCCGCAAAACTGGCAAAGCCGTGGTCGATCAGGTTCCTGTAAATACGCCTGATTTTCTCCAATGCCGCCGGGTAATGTACCGCTTCCGACCCGGACAAATCTTTCTTACCGGCCAGGTAGTCGTCGAGCAGGTCGGGGTTCGCTAAACAGCGCTTGCCCAGGGCTTTCAATACGGGTTCCAGTTTCCTGCGAGAGCCGTAGATTTTAGGTAAAAGCTTTTGCATCAAAGCTGCGTCCATCACTTTCTGCACCGGCCATCTGGCTCCAAGATGATCGATCACCCCGGCAAATCGCTGGATTTCAGCCGCACTCCGATAGCCGAATTCCGCACCCGCCGGTTTCAGGATTTCAAACAATGCGAGCAATTCATCGGTGAGCTGCGCCCGGACCGGGCTCTCCGGCACACTATTGCCCGCCAGCGTCACAAACGTTTCGGCCACATGAGCCCCATTCCCGATGAGGTTGCCGGGATCAGGTTTTCGCCCGGATTTCAGGAATGCGTGCATTTCTTCCTTCGAAATACTGAACTCGATCACGCTCGCCCGGTCGAGCACCTTGGGACTGAACATGTAGGTAGTTTCGTCGATATTCACAGTCCCTATCATGAACAGATTGGACGATATCCGAATGCGCGGCGGTACCACACCGGCAGCATCATTATGCAGCCGTATCGGCTCCCCCGACTCCATTGCGCTCAGAAAATCGGCAAAATACCGTTCTACATGACTCAGGTTCATTTCGTCAAGGATCAGGAAATACGGCTTATCCGCATTGATTTCGGCCGACACCAACAGGTCGACTACGCCGCTTTCCGGCTTCATGTATTGTCCCGGTTCGAGGGCATTCGGGAAGCCCAGGAGTGGCTCGCGGTTGGTCCAGTCGGCCCCTACCGGCACCAGGCACACCTGATCTTCCCTTTCACAAATCCATTGTGCAAATGCATGCGCCAGCCGCGTCTTTCCGGCACCGGAAAGGCCCGTCAGGATTACGAATGGCTTTGCAATAAGTGCCGCTGCAAAACGAAGCACGAGCTCCGGATCGATTTGCAGGCCGCATTCCAAGGCCATGCGATGAAACGCCCGATAGTCGAACTGCGGCGCCCCGGGCATGCTACCGGCAAGGGTGGCCTTATAAATACCCAGCATTTCCTGCAAGTCTGCTTCAACTTGCTGTTTTTCAAGATCCGCGGCTTCATAAACCCGGAATACGAACGAGCCGCCGTACCTGGCCGGCCTGCCTAATCCATTTCTTTTAAAATAGCTGCTGATTGTTTCCGCGCCGGATTGCTGCCACGGTATTTCGGGCGAAAGTGTTTCGCTCACGCCAAACGCGAGTACAAGCAGTTGCTGGTTTTTATAAAAAAGATAAAATGGGTAAATGCCATTGCTGATGTGCTGCCCGGGAGCCAGAAACGCAATCCACGGCACCCGCGCAAGGTTACCTTTTCCAAAACTGATCTTGATTTTGAGGCCTTCCAGCTTGCCTGGGAAGTGGGAGGTTTTAAGGTTTTCGGTCTGGCATTGCACCAGAAAGCGGGTGAGCTGTTCGAAAAATTCCATGAAATAGTGTGTTAGAGAACCAATCATTCAAGTGGCTTAAAGATGAATGATATTTTGTTCTCCCCCAAGCCTATTCGCACCTCCGCACGAATTTATAACCTTGGTTATTAAGCTGATAGAAAAACAGCCATACTAATTCATGAATTTCCGGAAGAGCCAGATCAGCAGATTTAGTAAACCGCTGAGGAGTAACATAGTGGTAATCGGAAAATAGAACCGGAAATTCTCCTTTTCGACGCGGATATCTCCCGGCAGGCGGCCTAGCCAATGCAATTTGTCGCTGAGAAAATATACGAAAATGCCGACCAGCACCACCAGCAGCCCAATGATAATGAGATATTTACCTGTTGCCTGGGACATTATTATTCGATATTACCCAATGCCAGATCAATGTGCGCCAGGTGGTGCTTCACATGCCATACCGACATCGCAAGCGCTTGCCTCTGATCGATCCAAAACCCGCGCAGCGGATGGAAGTAACGGCGCGCGAATTGTTCGTCGCTCAACGTTCCGGCCAGGTAGGCATAGCGGGCATGTGTCCCTTCGAAAATAGCCAGCGAAGCCTCGATAGGCACATTTAGAGAATCGGGCGTAGCGGCCCAGGCGTTCATATCGATGAGTGTTACCTCGTTATAATCCGGCTCGGTAATAGCCTTTTTCATGCGCAGGTAATGCACAAACTGCAAGTCGGCTACGTGGTGAATGATCTGCCGGATATTCCAGCTTCCCTCCCGATATGTTTTCAACAGGTCCGCATCCGGGAGGTTCTCTACCCGCTTCCGGTATTCGGCCGGGATTTCGGCGATGACGCGTATAAATTCACGGATTTCGTCGTCGGAATAAGTCTCCTTCAACGCAAAAGGGCCAATGGGATAGCGACGATCCGTCATGCGCTCTTCTTTTTGGATTCAACAAAGAGCGCACCGGCGATCAGGCCGACGAGCAACAGCGAGCTCACAAGGTCGATTTTGCTGCCAGCAGCCACCGAAACCGGCTCGAAACGGAACTTGATCGTGTGCTTGCCCGCAGGTACGCGAAGCGCGCGCAGCACGTAATTGGCACGCAACATGTCCGCAGGTTTGTCGTCGATCGTCACCTGCCATTCATTGCGGACATTGTAATAAATCTCCGAAAACACCGCCAGTCCTTCCGCATTGGCGTTGGTTTCATACACCAGCTCGTTGGGTTTATAGGAAATCAGGCTGATTTTGGCTGTCGAGTCGGCACCTGCTTTAAGGCCTTCCAGTTTGGATGCAAAACGCTGATCAACCACGGCTTCTGTGCGCAAGTTCACCGTGCCCAGCGCCGCCATTTCGGCATCCGCATTCGGCACAACTTTAAAAGACTTCACAAACCACGCGTGACCGTAAGCCTGCGGATTAGGCTGCGTAACTTTGTTACCTTGCTGGTCCGGCGTGATGAAATACTTGGCATTCAGCATATTCAGCACTTCCATATTGGGCTTTTCGGTAAAAAACTGCCTCTCGAAAAGCTCCTGGTAACGGCGCATTTTGGCGGCGTGATATCCGCCCAGTGATTTATGGAAATAAGACGCCTGTGCACTGTTGAACGGCCCTCCCTGGGAAGCCACGTCGTACACCCGGTAGTCCGGATCGGTATCGCGGAGAATCTGCTCGTCCGCCGGTGACGGAGTAGTAACCCCCTGGGCGACGTAAGCGCTTACAAAGTCATCGTTATTGAGGTATCTCTTATCCACCCCGAACAAATCAAAAATGACCAGCACGAGCAGCGCAGTGTAAAATACCGGCGATTTCAGCTTATCCTGGGCATAAAACCACACCAGCCCTGCGGCCAATGCAATGAATATCAATCCGCGGATCGCATCGCCCTTCATGAGGCCCTCTCGGTCCTGGATGACTGAATTTAAAATCAACTGGCCAAACTCAGGATTTTGGACCTGCTGGCCATACTGCTGCGCAAGCGCGGCCATCGGATCGTTCGCTCCCTTAAAACTGAAAAACAAGCCCGGTAACAATGCCATGATCAGCATGAGTCCACCGGTAATGGCTACCGAAAGCAAGAACGGCTTCTGCAGTTCTTTCACGGCGATCTTCTTCTGAGCAATCACCGACAATCCGAGAACACCTATCAACACCATCAGCAGCTGCGCCAGCGAGATCACCATCGTCATGGCGCGGAACTTGTTGAACATCGGGAAATAGTCGAAAAACAGATAATTGATGCCAGCCAAGCTCTTCCCAAGCGCCCAGATCACGTAAAGCACAATCACACCCGCTGCCCAGTATTTCAAAGGACTTTTGACTATAAACAGACCCAGCACAAACAGGAAAAATACAATGACGCCAATGTAGTTGGGCCCACCCATGATCGGCTGATCACCCCAGTAGAGTGGCAGCTGCTGAACTATATTCTGAGCAGTAGCAGCATCGATACCGCGACCTGTGAGCGTTTTGAAAGTTTCGGATGTATTCGACAGCGGGCCGTACGAAGCACCGCCATATGCGTTCGGAATCACCAGGGTAAGCAACTCGCCCACGCCATAGCTGTATGTGAATGCATATTCTTTATCCAGGCCATTGCCCTTTTTTGCCGCGGCATCCTTGCCCGTTGCCGTCAGCTCCGATTTTCCGCGGATCGTTTCTTTGGTATAGTCATAAGCGTTCCATAGCCTTGTGGTGTGCGTGCCAACCGCGACAACCGCCGCCAGGGCAAGTCCTCCCAGGATCATCACCAGGTCTTTTGCGAGGCCTTTTTTAATCAGGGTGATACTTTCCATGATCACCAGGATTATGATACCAATCCCGAGATAGTAGGTAATCTGCACGTGGTTGGCATACAACTCCAGGGAAAGGAAAAATGCAGTAAGTGCCGCTCCCGCCAGCCAGTTACGGCGGAACGCCAGTATCACACCGGCAAGCACGCCCGGTGCATACATGATCGCGATCACCTGCGAAATATGCCCTGCTTCCAGGTTAATGACGTTGAAACAGGAGAATGAAAATGCCACCGCACCTACTGCCGCGAGCCAGCCGCCCGCCCCAAGCACCAGAAACAGCACATAGGCACTCACCATGCCGATCAGAAAATAGTTGGCCGGCGCCGGGAGCAGTTTGTTCACCCCCTGCCCGATTTTGGTGGGAATACTGGTAGGATAGTCGGCCGAAACAAGGTAGGCCGGCATCCCGGCGAACATGCCATTTGTCCACCACGACCGTTCACCGGTTTGCTTGTAATAATCCATCACCTCCCGCGCACCGCCCAGCGCCTGGATCTCGTCGGTCGCGCTGAGTTTCTTGCCTTGCAGCACCGGTGAAACGTAAGCGACAGACAAGATCATAAAACCGATGACAGCTACCAGGTGAGGCCAGAGACGTTGCCAGGAGAACAGATTTTTCATTTTGGTAATATTAAGCTACGGGTTGATTTCGGATGAAAGCGGTACCGCACACGGCCCGCCCTAAATATGACTTTTCAAACAGTAATAGTAGCAACGAACGTCGGTTGAGGGATATTAAATTTCCATTAACCGGCGCAAATATATGAGTATTGGTATATGTTTGAGATGCTAAAAACGAATCTTGTTCCGGCATTTTTTTAACATAATTAAGAATCAAGGCATATATTTTAAGAAAATACCGGATAAATTTGCGGAAATTGTGCCTTTAAGGTTCAATATGGAGCTGTACATAGAAAGATTAGAAGTAACCCGAAATTATTAAATGAAACGAATTGGAGTTTTTACCTCAGGAGGAGATGCCCCTGGTATGAACGCCTGCATCCGGGCGGTAGTACGCGGAGCATGCTACCATGGTATTGAAGTGTTTGGAATCAGAAGAGGATATAGCGGAATGATCGCAGGAGACGTCTACAAGATGGAGTCTCACTCGGTCAGCAATATAGTTCAAAGAGGAGGTACCATCCTTAAATCAGCAAGAAGCAAGGAGTTTATGACCCCCGAAGGCCGCAAGAAGGCATACGACAACTTGCAGGCACTCGGCATCGAAGGACTGATCGCCATTGGCGGTAACGGTACATTCACCGGCGCGATGATCTTTGGCAACGAGTACGGTATCCCTACCGTAGGCGCTCCCGGAACGATCGACAACGATTTGTACGGAACCGACTATACCATTGGCTTCGATACCGCCGTGAATACCGCACTGGACGCGATCGACCGTATCCGTGATACCGCCAGCTCACACGACCGCATCTTCTTCATCGAAGTGATGGGGCGTGACTCGGGCTATATTGCTATCCAGTCGGGTATTGCAGGTGGCGCCGAGCTCGTGATGGTTCCCGAAGTCCTTACCCCGATCTCTCAGGTCGTAGAAACCCTGAAACAGGGATGGAGCCGTTCGAAATCATCATCCATCATTATCGTGGCGGAAGGTGATGAAGAAGGCAGCGCACAGGAAGTAGCCGACAAAATCAAGGTGCAGGTGGATGAGAACGCGGATATCCGTGTAACCACACTGGGCCATACCCAACGCGGAGGAACACCATCTGCTTACGACCGTATCCTGGCAAGCCGCCTCGGATTGGGCGCATTGGAAGGCCTCATCGCAGGACAAAAGAATGTAATGGCCGGTATCATCAACAATGAGCTGGTATACACGCCTTTCGAAGATACCATCAGACTACCGAAGCCGATCAACGAAGATTTGTTGAGAATGGTGAAAATCCTGAGTGTATAACACAGGCAAGGTTTAGCAGTAACCCACTGCTTTATAGGCTACATACCCTACGAATTCATGCCATAGCATGCAAAAGTAGGCAAAGGCCTCGGGGTCCGGTACCAGTTTATGGATAAAGAACCGGTTATATCCCCCACGAAAGTCGGCCGGGAAGGGGTCTGTTTTGATCCCCATTTTTTCGAAACACCCGGCCGACCGGCGCATGTGAAATGCGGAGGTAATCAGCAAATATTTTCCGGAAGGAAACATTTTATTCAGGATCCGGCCCGAGTACACGGCATTCTCATGCGTGTTCCGAGCTTTTTCCTCGAATAGGATGTCTTTGGCCGGCACTCCCCAACTTGCGAGCAACGCTGCCGCCTGGCGCGTCTCGCCCAGCTTCCGGGTCATCAGCATTTCGCCGCTCGTTCCCGTAATCAATATCTTTCTGATCTTGCCATGCTTGTAGAGCAGGTAGGTTTGCAGGAGCCGGTCGCCATGATTGCCCATTGCCGGATGGTCCTGCCTTGGCGTGCTCATCGTGATCAGCCCGCCCGACAGCAAAATCCCGACGTCATAAGTTTTTTTCACCTCAGCCAGATTGACGAATTTCGGCTCCCATGCATTGATAGCCTTCGTCACCAGGTACGAGTTGGAGGCCAGCGCGAGCGACGCAATTCCCAAACCCAGGGCCAGTTTCCGGCGCCGGTTGCTTTTGGTCAAAAATGAATAGATAAGTATAAAAAACACAATGCTGAGCGGCATTATGAGAAAGTCGATCGCTTTGGAGAGAAAATAAAACATTTGAATAAGAACCCTGCTGATGTTAGCGTTTTGAAGTTAATTTTACAGACTTCAAACTTTGAAATAATCCAATAAACAGCTTTAAAGCAAACTTTCCATAGCCTGATGAGAGATTATACCCGCACTTACCTTTTGCTGCTGCTGGCCGTTTTCGGCCTTTTTTCCTCCGCTTACTCCCAGGGCTACCGCATAGAAGCCACCATTAAGGGGTTCCGCGATTCGTCGTTTGTGATCGGTCATTATAACCGGAATGCCACACAATTTGTACCGAAAGACACGGCGAAGGCAGATGCCAACGGGAAGGTCGTGTTCGAAGGAAAAACTGCGCTGCCCGGCGGCCTTTACGTGATCCTCTTTCCAGGGAACCAGAAGATGATCGAGCTAATCTATTCCGGTAAGGAAAACAATATCGCCCTCGAAGCCGACTCTGCCGATGTGAATACCTCGATCAAAATAACCGGTTCCAAAGAAAACGAGCTTTTTTACAATTATCGAAAAGAATTAGCCAAAGGCAGCAAGGAGATCGAAGCGCTTAGCAAACAAACGACACCCGAGGCGCAGGCGCGTATCCGCACGATTCAGGAAGGGTTTGGTACTTATCGTAAAAAGCTGCTGACCGAAAACGCAGGTACTTTTACGTCGCAGCTGCTCAAAATGTCGGCGGATCCCGAAATTCCCACAGCCCCGAAATTAGCCAACGGCAAAACCGACTCGATGTGGGTTTTCAATTACTACAAAGCACATTACTGGGATGCATTCGATTTCACAGACCCGCGGATCGTGAATACGCCCTTTTTTGAACCCAAAATAGAGCGGTACTTCAAAAACCTGGTGGTTCAGGTGCCCGATTCGATTATCAAAGACGCCGACCTGATCGTGAAGAAGGTTTCACCTAACAAGGACCTGAAAGCATGGACGGTATTTTACATTACCAATCAATACGAAAACCCCAAAACCGTTGGAACCGAGGCCGTTTGGGTATACATGGCCAACAAATATTACCTCTCCGGCGAAATGGGCGTTAGCGACGATGTAAAAAAACGCATTGCCGAAAAAGTCGCAACGATGAAGGACTTGCTGGTAAACAAAACTTTCCCTGCCCTGACCCTGACCGATCCTGCCGGTAAAAAAGTAAGTGTCCAGACTATTGACGCCAATTACACCGTATTGTTCTTCTTCGCCCCTACCTGTGGGCATTGCAAGGAGGCTTCCCCGGTGCTGAAAGCGTTTTACGACAAAAACAAGGCCAACGGTATCAAGGTAATGACCATTTCCACCGAGCATAATATCGAAGAATGGAAATCCTTCGTAAAAACCTATCACCTGGAAGAGCTCATCAACGGCTACGACGCCCTGAACCAGATCGATTTCAATCGGAAGTTTGATGTGGTAACGACGCCGACGATCTACATTCTGGATAAAAACAAAAAGATCATCGCCCGCAAAATGCCTGTCGAGCAATTGGAGGACTTTTTGAATTACTACCAAAACAAAATGGCCAGAAAACTCTGACCATTTCGTTAAGCTTCGATTTTAAAATCACTCATAGAAATGCCACGCAAATGGGCAACTTCACGGCAATGCTTTCGTGCTTGAACGTGAATTTGCCCGTTGCTGCATCTACGTCATACACCACCAGGTTGTCTGATGCCTGATTGGCTACGATCAGGTACTTGCCTGTCGGATCGATATTGAAATCGCGTGGTGTGGCAATGGATTTCGTTTGTTGATCCACCATTTCCAACTCGCCATTGCCCAGTATTTTGAATGCGGTGATCGAGTTATGCCCGCGATTGGAAACATAAACAAACTTGCCGTTCGGATGCAAATGCACGGCAGCGCTCGTATTCGTAGGCCCTGAATAATCCGCGGGGATCGTAGGATAAGTTTTGATGGCCGTAATCACCCCTTTTTTATCGACCGAGCAGGCCGTTATGGTAGCGTCGAGTTCGTTGAGCAGGAACAATCGTTTGCCCGAAGGGTGAATGACCAAATGGCGCGGCCCGGCACCGGGCTTTCCTGAGAAAAACGGCTGTGCTGCATTGGGCGTGAGCTTTCCGGCATTAGCGTCGATGCTGTAATTCATCACTTTGTCGCTCCCCAAATCGGTTACATATACATATTTACCATCCGGGCTCGCCGTCGCGAAATGCGCGTGTGCCTTTTCCTGGCGTTTGGCGTTGGGGCCCGTGCCCGTATATTGCTCTTTATAAACGGGCGCACTCAGTTTTCCATCTTCGCCCACATTATAGGCCGAAAAACTTCCGCCGCCATAGTTCGAAACAAAGGCCATCTTGCCTGCCGGATGCACCGATACGTGGCAGGGCCCCATTCCTTCCGAAGGCTGGCTATTCAAAAAAGTCAACTTGCGGTCGGGCTCGATGGCATAGGCCGACACCTTGTTGTCTGACCCGATCGCGTAAAGGTTCCGCTTGTTGGGTGAAATGGCTACATAACCCGGCGCGACGGACTTGTTGATGGTATCGACGAGCGTAATCTGGCCCGAGGCGAGGTTCAACTCGCAGCGGGTTATCGAAGAATTCGCTCCCTTATCCTGCGTACCTACATAAAAAGTAATATTTCTGTCCTGTGCGAAGGCTTTGAGGCCCGCCGAAAGTAGCATAACGGATAACAGCAGTTTTTTCATTGTTTGCGTTTTAAATGAATCCCTTCAATGTTTGGGAAAGGGTGCCAAAAGGCTTTTTTAATGTTACTTTGCCGGATAAGTGTCATTAAAATCAAACCAGAAACCCATGAACACGATTACCTGGCAGGAATTTGAGCAGGTCGACCTGCGCGCCGGAACGATCATTCAGGTCGACGATTTCCCGAAAGCGAGAAAGCCGGCGTACAAACTCCTTATCGACTTCGGCCCCGAAATAGGCATCAAACCCAGCTCTGCCCAAATCACGAAACGGTATACCAAAGAGCAATTGAAAGGCAAACAGGTGCTTTGCGTGGTGAATTTTCCTCCAAAACAAATCGCCGATTTCCGCTCCGAAGTGCTCACGACCGGCTACGTGCTGCCCGACGGCGAAGTGATCCTCACCAGCCCCGATTTCCCCGTCCCAAACGGCGCACGCCTCGCGTGAAGCGCGTTTCCATGAATCTTGTAAACCACAGCCAGAATTGTGTAATGCTGCCGGCAGCGTTGGATTTTATTTTTGTATACCAATTCTGAAAGACTATGGAAACGACAACAGATATAAAAAAAGTGACGCTCCCGGTCACCGGCATGTCGTGTGCGGCATGTGCGGTGAGCGTGGAGTCCATGCTGGGTCACACCAAAGGGATCACAAATGCTGCGGTGAATTATGCCAATCAGTCGGTATCGGTATCCTACGACCCCGACCTCGTCGACCTACCCGATATGGACAAGGTGCTGCAAAGCATCGGTTATGGACTCATTATCGAAGAAAATGAGGAAGACGCGATCGCCGAACAGGAGAAAATTCAGCAGGATCGTTACCAGAAACTGAAAAACAAGGCCATTTATACCGGCATACTCATTGCACCGGTGGTGGTGCTGGGTATGTTTCTCATGGATTGGGAATATGCCAACTACATCATGCTGGCCCTCACGATCCCGGTCCTATTCCTTTTCGGGCGGGATTTCTTCGTGAATGCGTGGAAACAGGCGCAGCACGGCAAGGCCAATATGGACACCCTTGTCGCACTCAGCACCGGTGTCGCATTTCTTTTCAGCACATTCAATACATTCTTTCCCGCATTCTGGCATGCGCGCGGTCTGCATCCGCACGTGTACTTCGAAGCCGCGGCGGTCATTATCTTCTTCATTTTGCTGGGTAAACTCATGGAAGAGCGCGCCAAGTCGAATACTTCCGATGCATTGAAGAAGCTGATCGGCTTGCAGCCTAAGACCGTCAGGGTGTACCGCGACGGCGCCGAAATAGAAATACCGGCGCGCGAGGTAATCCTGGGCGACGAGATTATTATCCGGTCGGGCGAAAAAATCCCGGTAGACGGTAAAGTTTTCAGCGGCAGCTCGTTCGTCGACGAGAGCCTCATGACCGGTGAACCGATCCCGGCAGAAAAGAAACCCGGCGACAACGTGTTTGCAGGTACACTCAACCAAACCGGCAGCTTCACATTCATTGCCGAAAAAGTAGGTAAACAAACGGTACTGGCGCAGATCATCAAAACCGTCCAGGCAGCTCAGGGCAGCAAAGCCCCCGTGCAGCGTCTCGCCGATCGCATTGCGGGGGTATTCGTTCCTGTTGTAATCGGTATTTCCATTCTTACCTTCATTGTATGGATGTTGCTAGGAGGTGAAAATGCCATTACGCAAGCCATGCTCACGGCGGTTTCTGTGCTGGTAATAGCTTGCCCGTGTGCGCTCGGCCTTGCCACACCAACCGCCATGATGGTAGGAGTTGGGAAAGGTGCTGAAAACAATATCCTGATCCGTGATGCCGAAAGCCTGGAAAAAGCCTATAAAGTGGATGCTGTGATCCTTGATAAAACAGGTACGCTCACCGAAGGTCGCCCGCAGGTAACGGATTGGCAATGGGTAAGCTCAATCGATGCCCCCCACACACACCTGGCAGCCGTGAAGGCCCTGGAAGCACGTTCCGAGCACCCACTCGCACAGGCTATCGTGCAGTACATTGAAAACGACACAAAAACGGAGGTTTCTGACTTCCAATCCATGACGGGAAGCGGCATACGAGGCACCGCTAGCGGTCGCGAATACATTATCGGCACATTGAAATTCCTCGAAAAAGAACGCGTTCGCATTGCCTCCGAGCTTCAACCTGCCTATGAACTACTCACAGCACAGGCCAAAACCGTAATCGGAATCGCGATTGACGGGCAGCACGCCGGGCTCGTCGCCATCGCCGACCAATTGAAACCGACCTCACGCGAAGCCGTTGAAAAACTACATGCACAGGGCATTGAGGTCCATATGCTCACAGGTGACAATGCGCAGACAGCGGCGGCCGTGGCGGCACAAGTCGGGATCGACAGCTATCGGGCGGAAGTGAAACCGGACGATAAAATGCAGTTTGTCAAAAAGTTGCAAACGCAAGGCAAAACGGTCGCGATGGTCGGAGACGGCATCAACGACTCCCAGGCCCTCGCGCAGGCGGACGTGAGCGTGGCCATGGGTAAAGGTTCCGACATTGCCATGGACGTAGCCAAAATGACGCTTATCACCTCGGATCTGCTGGCATTGCCCAAAGCCTTGCGGCTATCCCACAAGACAGTGGTAACGATCAAACAAAACCTCTTCTGGGCGTTTATTTACAATGTGATAGGCATTCCCATTGCCGCAGGCGTCCTCTACCCTATCAATGGCTTCCTCCTCGACCCGATGATCGCCGGCGGCGCCATGGCCCTGAGTTCGGTTTCGGTGGTGATGAATAGTTTGAGATTAAAAGGGGCGCGGTTGTAAAGTTTTACGGTGGTAAGGCTAGTTGTTTTGATTGATCAGGCTTACCACCACTTTTACCATCATATCTTTCTCCGAAGGGTTACTTTCAGCGATCATCAGCGTAAGCGCTACCAAAGCATTATCCGCCAGCCGTTTTGAGCCATCCGATTTGTAAAGGATACTGTTTCGTTCCAGAAACCACACAAAAATCAGGGCTGCAATTCTCTTATTACCATCAGTAAATGAGTGGTTTTTGATGATAAAATAGAGTAAATGTGCGGCCTTCTCTTCGATGCTCGGATACAGATCGACGCCGTCGAATGTCTGGTAAATTGTACTGATGGAACTCCTAAAAGAATCATCTTTTTCGTTACCAAAAAAGGTATGGTCGCCGAATTTGCTCCTTAACCCTTGAATTGCGGTAATAGCTTCGTCATAGGTGATGATGAATAGCTGTCTTCGAGAAACGTGTTCAACGCTAAGTGCCTTCTTGTCATATCTATCCAGGATATCCAATGCATAGGCAAAATCAGAAATCACCTGAATCAAGCCCGTCGCTTCTCCGGCAGTTAGTTCTTTACTCTGTATGACATTAGCCAACAAGCCAACCGTCTTTTTCAGACTTTCCAACTGATCTGATTTCAACTTTTCCTGTACTGCAAAACCTTTGATCAGGTAATCTTTCAGGACCCGGTTAGCCCAAATCCGGAACTGAGTCCCTTGCCTGGATTTTACACGATAGCCGACGGAAATAATCACGTCCAAATTGTAATAAGTGGTAACATACCCCTTACCATCAGCCGCAGTATGTCGGAAATCCCGACATACTGATTTCCTCCTTAACTCCTTCTCCCTGAAAACATTATTTATATGTTCGGTAACTGTTGATCGTCCTTTTCCAAACAATTCCGCCATCTGCAATTGTGTTAACCAGACCGTATCGTTCTGCAACTGTACCTGCAAGGACATCTCTCCTCTTTCGGATTTATACAAAAGAACTTCGCCCTGATTTTTGATTACTCGTTCGCTCATGATAGTATCACTTTGGTTGAAAGTTTTACTATTGATACGACGTGAGCTACAAATGGTAACAGCTTGTAGAACTCTCCCACCTCAACCCAAAAACTCTGTAACACCTCCCCACAATTCTGTAACAAACCCCAGACCGGCGCTGCCGATATTTGTAAAACAATTTAACACATAACCTGTCCCGCGGGAAACGGGAGATTTTAGTAACCATGGAAACCTTGCAATTCAAAACCAATATCAAATGCGGCGGATGTATCGCCGCTGTTACACCCTTCCTGAATGGAGACGAAAATGTGGAAACATGGGCCGTCGACCTGGAAAATCCGGACCGTGTGCTGAAAGTCGAAACGAGCCATTCGCCGGAAGAAATTCAGGAGTTGATTAAAAAGGCTGGGTACGTAGCCGAAGAAATCGCCTGATAATTAGTATTTTTGGCCCGGAATCTGAATTTCGGGCCAATTCAATAGCCTGAAATCTTTGCCAATATTCAAATGAAAAACAAACTGCATCAATCGATCACCATCCTGATGGCCTTCCTGGTCCTGCTGAGCAGCACCGGGTTCGTGCTGACAGAGCGCCAATGCGCGGTGATGGGAGGTAAATCGGTGCAGCTCATAGGCAAGGGCAAAGAAAATTCTTCCAAATCGAAAGTTGCTTCCTCCTGCTGTGCCAAACGCGCAGCGTTGAAAATGACTAAGGGCACATTTTTCGAAAAAGCAGCCTGCTGCAAGGAAAGTAAGAAGCTCGAAAAACTGGAAGTTGCTTCGGTTGATTCGCAATTGCTCGCGAAACTTCTCAAATCGGTAGCAGCAGGTGTTACCTGGTCGGTTACACGTTATCAGTTCATCCGGGCTGAGTGGACACTCCCTGCCCCCTTATTTTCCCCCGACATATCCTTCACTTCCCGGCTTCATGGGAGAAGTATGCTCACATTTATCCAATCGTTCCTGATTTGATATCATTGAATAACAGTCATTTAATGCAAAGCCGCCGCATTCATGCCGACGGTTCTGGCAATGAGTCTTTTATTCCAATGAATCCATGCAATCATGAACAAATACCTTCTGGGAGGATTACTCTTACTGATAACCTCCTGCATTTATGCACAACGTATAACCGGGTCGGTCAACGAGCAGGAACCGCAAACTAAAAACCTGAAACCCATCACCGGTGCCAATGTGTACTGGTCGGGTACGACACAGGCTACGGCCACCGACGAAAACGGCCGGTTCAGCATTCCGCGGTCGGCGCAATCGGCCCTGCTGGTAGTGAGCTTCGTCGGGTTTCGGAACGATACCATCAAAATCGGGCAGGAAAGCGATTTGCAGGTAGTGCTGCAAAACGACCAGACGCTCGACGAAGTGGTAGTCAGAGCCGGAAATACCTCCATCGACCGGCTTTCTCCACACCAAACCGAAATCATCACGACCCGTGCATTAGCCAAGGCAGCGTGCTGTAACCTTTCCGAGAGTTTTGAAACCAATGCATCCGTTTCAGTCTCATACAGCGATGCGGTGACGGGCTCCAAACAGATCCAGATGCTCGGCCTGAATGGTACTTACATTCAGACCAACGTCGAGAATATCCCTTCCATACGCGGGTTGGCATCCACATTCGGACTCAATTTCGTTCCCGGAACGTGGATCCAGTCGATCGATGTCGGCAAAGGTGCCGGCTCGGTCGTCAACGGTTATGAATCGATGACCGGGCAGATCAATGTCGAGCTTCAAAAACCGGATACACAGGAAAAACTATATCTGAACACCTACGTCAATAATTTCGGCCGCGGGGAGGTGAACCTCAACCTCGCACACCAGTTGAACAAAAAATGGAGCACAGGACTCCTTACGCACGGTAGCACGCTACGCAACCGCGTCGACAAAAACGGTGATGGCTTCCTCGACCTCCCGCTTTACACCCAGTACAATGCCGTGAACCGCTGGAAGTACCAAGGCGATAAATTAATGGCCCAATTTGGGGTAAAAGCACTTTATGAAGACCGCCTGGGTGGCCAGAAGAATTTTGAACGCGAAATGAAAGGGACTACCCAAGCCTACGGTTTCGGTGCCAAAGTGAATCGCTATGAGTTTTTCTCCAAAATTGCACGGTTGTTTCCCGAGAAGCCCTACAAAGGCCTGGGACTGATCCTGAATGCATCGGTACACGATTCGAAATCCTATTTTGGACTAAATACCTATGATGGAACGCAAAAAACGCTGTACGGAAACCTGATTTACCAATCGATTATCGACAACACCAATCACTCCTACAAGACCGGGATCAGCTACATGCTCGATAATTATGATGAGGTTTACAAGGATATCCGCCTGAAACGAAATGAGTCAGTACCAGGCGCATTCTTTGAATACACCTATAATCACCTCGACAAATTTGTGATGGTAGCCGGCGGACGCGTGGATTTCCACAATCTTTACGGCACACAATGGACGCCTCGCCTGCATTTGAAATACAACCTTACCGACCAAACCACGCTGCGCGCATCGGCAGGCCGTGGGTTCCGGGTCTCAAACCCGCTCGCGGAATACTATGGAAACCTGGTGAGCTCGCGTAATGTGGTTTTCCGCGAAGCTATCCGCCCCGAAGTGTCGTGGAACTATGGGGCCAGCGTTACGCAGGAGTTTAAGATCGGTGAAATGAGTGGGAATTTCATCATGGATTTCTACCGGACGGATTTCGAAAACCAACTCGTGGCAGATATGGAAGATCCTCGTTACATTCGCTTTTACAACCTCGAAGGAAAAGCCTATGCCAACAGCTTCCAGGCCGAAGCGAACCTGACGCCCATCAAACGGCTCGAACTGAAACTCGCGTACCGGCTCTTCGATGTGAAACAGACCATCCGTAATGTGTACGACCAGAATACTTTGCAACCGAGAATGATGGTGAGCCGCGACAGGGTACTTTTTAACGCAGGATATGCCTTGCCATACGACAAATGGAAGTTCGACGCCACCGTACAATGGAACGGCAAAAAACGGCTTCCTTATATGGGCCACGTCCCCGACCACCACGTGCCGACAGACCTGACATCAACCTGGGCACCATCGTTTTACAACCTGAATGCCCAGATCACACGCACTTTCCCGAAATGGGATATTTACCTCGGTGGCGAAAACCTGGCTAATTTCCGTCAGAAAGACCCGATCATGGGTGCCAATGAGCCATTCGGACAGCATTTCGATGCGGGAATGGCCTGGGGGCCGGTAGTAGGGCGAATGATTTATGCGGGAATGCGTTATAAGATTGTTCGATAATCTTGGGCGCTCCGCGTTGAGACAAAAGGAGGAAAGGGAGGAAGGAGGAATGGGACGAAGGATTTAGGCTAAATTGAATGGATTATGAAGTTATATATCAAAAATATGGTGTGTGACCGCTGCAAGCGGGTGGTGCGGGAAGAACTGAACGGGTTGGGAATTGACTTGACTTTCGTCGAACTTGGCGAAGTGGAGACCGTGGCTGAGGTGAATACCGATAAGTTGCAACAGGTAAAAACGGTGCTGGAAGCGAATGGCTTCGAGCTGCTCGATGACCGTCGTCTGGCGCTGGTGGAGCATATCAAAACGCTCGTGATCGACGAGGTACAGAACCTGAAAGGCAACAAGCCCGCACAGATGAATTTTTCGGATTATCTGTCGGAAAAAATCGGCTATGAATATTCGTACCTGAGCAACTTGTTTTCTTCCGAAACCGGGCAGACGATCGAGCAATATATCATTGCCCAGAAAGTGGAGAAAGTAAAGGAATGGCTTTCCTACAACGAACTTACATTGAGCGAAATAGCTTGGCGGCTTTCTTACAGCAGCACGGCGCATTTGAGCAACCAGTTCAAAAAAGTGACCGGTATGACGCCCGGAGAGTTCAAAAAAGGCACATTGCAACGCACCGCACTCGACCAGGTGGGGAATTAACAACCGATATCTGATTAATCTAAAATATTCGTTATCAAGAATTTATTAAAACTTCCATTATATGAACAAAATCATTGTTGCCTCCTTGCTGTTCTTATCCGTTGCCTGTTCGGGAAACAAATCTGAAAAAGAGGCCGCTACCACCGAAGCACACGCAGTGAGCGAGAAAAAGTATGCCTGCCCGATGAAATGCGAAGGAGAAAAGACGTACGCCGAGGCTGGCAAATGCCCGGTTTGCAAAATGGAGTTACAGGAAGTAGCCCTGGCAGAAACCGATACAACAGCACATCAACACTGATTTTAAATTGACCAGATTATGAAAACGACCATTTTAAGCATTATTACCGCCCTGTTTCTAGGCCTGAATATCGCCTACGCCGACGGTACCAAAGAGGTAAAAATCAAAACCTCAGCCATTTGCGAAATGTGCAAGGCACGCATTGAGCGCAACCTCGGGCTTTCCAAAGGCGTGAAAGAATCGAATCTCGATCTTTCCAACAAGGTCATTACCGTGAAATACAATCCGGACAAAACGACCGCGGAGGCCATCAAGGCGACGATCAACAAAACCGGCTACGACGCCGACGAGCTGCCTGCCAACGAGAAGGCACACGACAAACTGCCGAACTGCTGCCGCAAAACCGCCGCAGCACATTAGTCACGAAATTACTTCATCATGCTTGTCAACAAACTTACTGCGCTGACCGTCGCCATGGCGACGGCCGCGCTCCCCGCATTTGCCCAGCACGAGCACCATCGCGAGCCCGCGAAAGACACTACCAGCCATGAAATGCACAATATGAAAAGCATGGATCATGCGCAAATGGGTCACAGCCCATCGCACATGACCCACAGCTTTTCATTGAGCCTGCCCATGACCCGCAATGGCTCCGGTACCGGCTGGCAGCCCGACGCCACGCCTATGTACGCCTACATGAAACACGGGAGCAAATGGAACTACATGCTGCACGGAAGCATTTTCCTGCGGTATACCGCCCAAAACTTAAATAACGACGGCAAAAGAGGTTCAGACTCAAAGTTCAGCGCCCCCAACTGGTTTATGGGAATGGCCCAGCGGCAAGTGGGTAAAAACGGCTTGTTGAACCTCCGCGCGATGGTTTCTCTCGACCGACTCACCGACGGCGGCGCAGGTTATCCGCTGCTTTTCCAATCCGGCGAGAGCTGGAAAGGCAAGCCACTTATCGACCGCCAGCACCCACATGATCTTATTTCGGAACTTTCTGTCGGCTATACCCAGCGGATCAATGATAAGGTCGACCTGACGATTTACGCGGGTTATCCCGGCGAGCCAGCCCTTGGCCCTACGGCGTTTATGCACCGGATGTCGGCGTTCAACAACCCCGATGCCGTGCTCGGCCATCACTGGCAGGACGCGACGCATATTACATTTGGTGTCGTTACGGCGGGTGTGCGTTACGGTAAATTCAAACTCGAAGGCTCCTCATTCACCGGCCGCGAACCAGACGAAAACCGCTTTGATTTCGACAGGCCGCGCTTCAATTCTTACAGTTACCGGCTGTTGTTCAATCCGTCGGCCAACTGGGCGTTACAGGCTTCCAGAGGTTTTATCAAAAGCCCCGAGCCGCGTGAGCCCGACGAGGATGTAAACCGTACGACGGCCTCCGTCCAGCACTCGGGTAACCTGGGAGGAAAAAACAGATGGATTTCCTCCACGCTTGTATGGGGTTTGAATGACGCCGGCGAACATCACAAGGAACATTCTGTTCTGGCTGAATCCAATCTGCAACTCGATAAATGGGCTCTTTATGGCCGGTATGAATGGGTTCAGAAAAGCGGCAGCGAGCTAGGGCTGATCGCTTATGACCCCGACCCCCTTCTTGAAAAGTTACCCGTTTCGATGTTTTCGCTCGGTTTGAACCGCCAGATTGTTTCGTTCAGCAACACATTATTGCAAGCCGGAGCGCAGATCAGCCTTTACAAACCCGACCGCCCGCTGGAAAGTGTTTATGGCAAAACCCCGCTTTCCGGTCAGGTGCACCTGCGCATTACACCCGCACTCATGCGTATGTAAGCAGGCTTTTTTAGTAGTTTTGGGTTTTAATTTAAACCAAAATACTGTCGTGGCCTGGTACCATACCTATTTCAAAGGACTTCCGCAACGTGCCTGGAAACTGAATCAGGACGAAGAATACACCGATTATGAGGTCGATTTCCTGCGGGATGTGCTCGAAATAAAGTCGGATAGCAAAGTGCTCGACGTGCTTGCCGGCTACGGGAGGCACGCCATTCCGCTGGCGGAGCAGGGCGCGGCATTGACTTGTATCGATATTTCACAGGAGTATTGTGAAGAGTTACAAGGCGTCAGCAGCAAGCAGCAACTGCCGTTGGAAGTCATTTGCGCGGATGTGCTGAATTATCCGCTTCCCGAAGCTGCATTTGACGCCGCATATTGTTTCGGGAATAGTTTCAGCTTCTTTCCGCGAGGGGATATGCAGCAATTTATCAATCAGATCGCCATATCACTGAAACCGGGCGCCCACGTCGCTATCCACACCGAAAACCTTGCTGAAAGCATTCTGCCTAACTTCCAGACACGCAACTGGATGCCGGTACAGGATGACATTGTTTACCTGGCAGAAAACGAGTACCGCGCCGAAGGCAGTTACATCGAAGCCGAGCAAACCTTCATTTCCGGCTCCGAAAAAGTGACCCACAGCGTGCGCCAGCATATTTACACACTTGGCGAGCTCACCTATATGTTTGAACTGGCCGGGTTGCTTGTGGTAGGTTCATTCAGTAACCTCGAAGCGGACCCTTTCATGCTGGGCGACGAACAATTGTACCTGGTAGCCCGCAAGGAATAATCAATGCGGGAGCCGCGCGCGGATCAATCCGTAAAACCAGGTTCCCGCAATGGCACTCAACAGAGTAACAGCCACCGCCAGGTAACCCGCACCGATCTGCGCGAACAACGGTCCTGGGCAAGCGCCGGTAATGGCCCAGCCTATACCGAACAGGGCACCGCCGTAAATCTGGCCTTTGTCGAAAACCTTGTCGGCAATGCTCACCGTTTCGCCGGATATTGTTTTGATATTGAACCGTTTGATCAGCCAGATGGACAGCAGGCCCACACCTACGGCCGAGCCGATCACGCCGTACATATGAAACGAATCGAGCCGGAACATTTCCTGGATACGGAACCATGAAACAATCTCGGCTTTTACAAAAACGATCCCGAATAGGATACCTACGAGCAGGTATTTGAGGTTTGCAGTGAAACCTTCGACAGACTGCTGCCGGTTTGCACCGTCGCAGCCATCAATTTTGATATTGTCAAAGTCTTTGTCGACAGGTTCTGCGAGCGGGGAGTGCTGATGTACCTTTTCCATGATGAATCGAGGTTTACAAAACGAGACGTAGAAAGAACGGAAGCAGCAAATGCGTACAGGCAAACCCGCCGATCATAAAACTCACCGTAGCCACGAGCGAAGGCCACTGCAGATTGGACAGCCCCATTATCGCATGCCCCGAGGTACACCCCCCGGCATACCGCGTTCCAAAACCAACCAGAAACCCGCCGAGCACGAGGAATATCAGGCCTTTCGACGTAAATACATTGCTTACCGCGAAAATATCCGCCGGCATCAGGCCTGAAAAGTCGGTTACACCCAGGGCAGCCAGCGTTTGCCGGGTATCATCCGCCACCACGATGGCATTGGGATTGCCCAGCCAAAAGTTTCCAGCAAACCCACCAATCGCTATTCCGGCTACAAAAAACAAGTTCCAGGCCTCCTTCCGCCAGTTGTATTTAAAAAAAGGTAAACCGGCCGGAATCACCGCCGCACAGATATGCCGCAACGACGACGATATACCAAACGATTTATTCCCCAGTAACAGCAACACCGGCACAGTCAACCCGATCAACGGCCCGGCAACATACCACGGCCAGGGGCTTTTAAGAAGTTCGATGATGTTCATTGTTAAAATATTAAGTATATAGATTTTATATATTGTTAAAAAACAACAAAACGCAAATCAGAGTTTATTAGGATTAATCACCTCTAATCTGTGAACCCCAAGAAAGTCTATTTCATTATCTGTCAACAAAATAAGATCACTAACAATAGCTGTTGCGGCTAGGATCGCGTCCGGCGTTCTCATTTTGCGTTCACGTCTTAGTTTAATACATGCCTCAACAACCTCGGGAGTCAATGCAAATATGATGCTGTCATTAACGAACTCTCCGACCCGCCCCTCAAATCCGCTTCTCCACGACAATAGTTCTATTTGTGTAATCACCGATAATTGCGGAATCGAATCGACCACTGCATCCAACAGTAGTTCTCCTTTGACGGGCAACAAACCCGACAAATATTTCGAAACAATGTTCGTGTCGATTAGATACTGCCCCATTCGTTTCGAACTTGCTTTGCGTGATTGACAAGATCTTCACCAGCCTCTCTCGGTAAAATACCCCTATACTTTTCAGAAAGCCTTTTTTTGGGAGCCTCTTTGTCATTATGCAAACGAATAATATTCATCGCTTCCAAATCCCTAAGCAGCTGCAATGCATTTTTATGAGTTAGCTCTACAACCAGCGTTTCCATAAACAATCAGTTGATTTTCCCTAAACTACAAATAATCAGCCAAATAATCACACCGCGACAGAAACCGGTACGTTCGTTTTCGCAACTGCGCCGTAGCCTCCTTCGATGTTGACGACGTCGTCTACACCGCGGGATTTCAGGATCGAGGCGGCCACCATGGAGCGGTAGCCTCCCGCGCAATGAATGTGCAGTTGGCGGTCTTTCGGGAATTCAGGCATGAGGTCGTTGATGTAATCCAAAGGCAGGTTTCTCGCCCCTTCGATATGCCCGGAAGCAAACTCATCGGGCTTACGCACATCAATTACTTCGAGTTCGCCTGATTCGAAACGTCGCGCAAATTCCTCGGCACTGACCGATTCGACCGTATCGACTTCTTTACCTGCCAGCTTCCAGCTCTCGAAACCGCCATTGAGATAGCCGATCGTGTAGTCGTACCCTACCCGTGCTAGGCGTGTTACCACTTCTTCCTCTCTACCCGGCTCAGTGATGATAAGCAATAGTTGTTTCAAATCGGGGATCAATGCGCCTACCCAGGGGGCAAAGCTGCCGTCGATGCCGATATTGATGGAATTTGGAATAAACCCTTTTGCAAAATCGACCGGCTTGCGGGTATCGAGGATCAATGCGCCGGTGTTGTTTGCTTTGGCTTCGAATGCCTCCGGTGACAATGCCTGATGCCCGCGTTCGAGCACATCGTCGATGCTTTCGTAACCATCGCGGTTCATTTTGACGTTTTCAGGAAAATACTGGGGCGGCTCTGTGAGGCCCGTCGTCACTTCTCTGATAAATTCCTCTTTGGTCATATCCGCGCGCAATGCGTAGTTGAAACGCTTCTGGTTGCCCAATGTGTCGGAAGTTTCCTTGCTCATATTCTTGCCGCATGCTGAGCCTGCGCCGTGAGCCGGGTATACGATTACATCGTCCGGGAGCGGCATAATCTTCGAACGGAGGCTGTCGTAGAGCATTCCCGCGAGATCGTCCATGGTCAGGTCGCCTTTCTGGGCCAGATCGGGCCGCCCCACATCCCCTATAAATAAGGTATCCCCGCTGAACAGGGCCACCGGCTTACCGGATTGATCAAACAGCAAATAGCTCGTCGATTCCATCGTGTGCCCGGGCGTGTGCAATGCGCGGATGATCACATCACCGAGTTTGAATTCTTCCCCGTCTTTGGCAATATGGGCCTTGAAGCCGGTTTGCGCACCGGGACCATACACGATTTCGGCTCCGGTTTTTTCGGCCAGATCAATATGCCCCGAAACGAAGTCCGCATGAAAATGGGTTTCAAAAACATACCGGATTTTGGCGCCGATCTTCTCTGCTTTCTGAATGTAGGGAGCTACTTCGCGCAGCGGATCAATCACCGCGGCTTCGCCATTTGAAACTATAAAATAAGCGCCCTGCGCAAGGCAGCCGGTATATATCTGTTCTATTTTCATCGATGTTGCGGTTTTGTAACGATTTGTGGTGGGGTCAAGTTTGGTCAGGTATTGTCAGGGGTGGTCAAGTTTAGTCAGGAGTAGTCAGGTATTGTCAAGAGGGTCAAGTTTGGTCAGGCGTGGTCAGTTATTGTCAAGAGAGTCAAGTTTAATCTGAGTTAGTCCGATTCATTGGCAACAACCAAACCTCGTAATTAATCATCACAACCCCTAACCACTCCTGACAGTTCCTGACTACTCTTGACGATACCTGACCACTCCTGACTAAACTTGACTACTCCTGACCACGCCCGACAACACCTGACCAAACTTGACTATTCCTGACCACCCCTGACAACACCTGACCACTCTTGACTAAACTTGACTACTCCTGACCACTTCCCCTACCTCCGCCGCATTACCACCAGACAATACCGCACCACGATCAGAAAACTCCTGACCAAGCCCAACACTATATGACTTCCCCGAATAATTCCAGGCATATTTACACTTTAACGACCTTCCATCCCCCAAGACGGAACCGCCAAATGCCCAGCATCGCCAGGACGGATTCCGCAATGGGTACCGCTGCAAAAACTCCCACCGGCCCGAAATCGAGGATAACGGCCAGTACATACGCAGTAGGGATTTGCACAGCCCAGAACGCAATCAGGTTCAGGACTGTCGGTGTTTTGGTGTCACCCGCGCCATTCAGCGACTGGATCACCACCATCCCGTATGCGTAAAACCCATAACCCATGCAAAGAACGCGCAGTGCGAGTTTGCCCGTTTCGACCACATGTGGCTGCGAACTGAACAGGCTGATAATGCCTTCTGCACCGACAAACATCACGACTGCAAGCACGCCCAGGAATATCAGATTGAACGAAGCACATTTCCATACCGACGCTTCAGCGCGTTCGGGCTTCTCGGCACCGAGGTTCTGCCCTACCAGCGTCGCCGCGGCATTGGCAAGCCCCCAGGCAGGCAGTAATGTGAACATGATGACCCGGATAGCAATGGTGTAACCTGCCACCACGTCGCTGCCGAACTCGGAAAGAATGCGCGTCAGGAAAATCCAGCTCGCAGAACCTATCAGAAACTGAACAGTGCCGCCGGTCGCAATTTTGACGATCGCCCTGATTGTTTCAGGATTCGGTTTTAGGTCTTCCCAAAGCAAACCCAGTGCTTTTCTGCCTTTGGTGAGTGAAAACAACTGATAAGCCACCCCAATGGAACGTCCTGTGGCCGTGGCCAAAGCCGCACCTGTTACGCCGAGTTCCGGGAACGGCCCCAGGCCGAAAATCAGGATCGGTCCAAGAAGCATATTGAAACCGTTGGCAATCATCAGCGAACGCATGGCTGTGGCAGCGGCCCCCGCTCCGCGCAATGCGCCGCTCAGTGAGTAAAGCAATACCACCACCGGGCTGCTCAGGAACTGGATCCGGGCAAAGTTGGTACCCGTTTCGATCACCTTATGATCGGCACCCATCATGCGGAGAATGTCTCCTGCTAACAGATACCCGGCCACCGCAGTCACGGATGAAATGGCGAGTGAAATGAATATCACCTGCCCTACCGCATGCCGCGCCTGGTCCAGGTTTCCTTCACCCGTGCGCCGCGCAATGGTAGCTGTCGCCGCCGTGCTGAGACCGATCGCAAGGGAATAAACCAGCGTAATCACCGATTCGGTGAGTCCGACCGTCGCGACGGCCTCGGTGCTTACTTTTGAAACAAAGAAAATATCAACTACCGCGAACAGCGACTCCATCACCATTTCGAGGATCATGGGTACTGACAGTAAGAAAATGGCACGGTTGATGCTTCCTTCGGTAAAACTTTCTTCGGAGCCACGAATAGCCTCACGAAGCAGTGTAAACCACTTTTTCATGGATAATAAAAATTTGCAATAATGGATAAATAGAAATTGTGCGACCGGCAATGGGTCGTAAAAAAGTGCCCGTTAAAAGGCGGAGACTGAATTGTGGCTAGGCATTAGCCGAAGATGAGCACCAACATAGGCGTTAAGAATTTCGGCAAAGATACAAAAGTCTTTTTCGAACAATCAAATAAAAAAATGGATTTGTTAAATGGTAAATGTAATTTCACAAATTCCTGCGGTGAACTTTTGCGACCGGCAAACCGTTGCAACTCTGCCCCTTTTCCGGCATTTGGGTATGCTATCGCAGGATTTTGAGCCGGAACAAAGACACAAAAACACCAGTGCATGATTGATAAGAAAAAATTATATTCGACAGCTGCCAAAAAGGAAACGGCCGTTCTGGTTGCTGTAAGCACCCAAAAACAAAACACTGAAAAGACGAAGGAATACCTGGAAGAGCTTGCATTCCTGGCGACTACGCTGGGCGTGGAAACGGTCCAGACTTTCACACAAAATCTCGAACGAACCGACATCCGCACTTACACCGGAAAAGGAAAACTCGAAGAGATCCTGATCTACGTCACCGCCAACCCGGTGGATATGATCATTTACGACGACGACCTTACACCGTCTCAGGTCCGGAACCTCGAAGCCGTTTTCAAGGACATCAAGGTAATCGACCGCAGCTTGCTGATCCTCGCCATTTTCGCCATGCGTGCTCAAACCGCCCAGGCAAAATTGCAGGTGGAGCTCGCGCAGTACCAGTATATGTACCCGCGGTTGACGCGCATGTGGACGCACCTTAGCCGCCAGTCGGGCGCAGGTGTGGGTATGCGAGGCCCTGGTGAAACGGAACTCGAAACCGACCGCCGGATCGTGAAAGACCGGATCGCGTTCCTGAAAGAGAAGCTCGAAAAAGTGGATAAGCAAAGCGTAACCCGCCGCAAAGAGCGCGACCGCCTCGTGCGTGTGGCTATTGTGGGTTACACCAACGTCGGTAAATCGACATTGATGCGCAACCTATCGAAAGCCGACGTTTTCGCCGAAAACAAACTCTTCGCGACCGTCGACTCCACCGTGCGGAAAGTGAACATGGAGAATATCCCCTTCCTGCTTACGGACACGGTCGGCTTCATCCGCAAATTGCCCACAACGCTTATCGAGTCGTTCAAATCGACCCTCGACGAGGTTCGCGAAGCGGACATCCTGATGCATGTCGTGGACATTTCACATGCTTCGTTTGAGGAACATCTTGATGTTGTGAACAAAACGCTGGAAGAAATCGGCGCAGCCAACAAACCTTCCATATTGGTTTTCAACAAAATAGATTTGTACAAACCATCGTACAACGACGAAGAGGAGGAAGAGAACCCGGCGCCATCGACCCAGGACGTGCTTAACCAGCTGAAACGAAGCTACATCTCGGAAAAAGCCGACCATGTCGTTTTCATCTCAGCCCAGCAAAAGGAAAACATCGACGAATTGAAGCGGACACTGTTCTCTCTGGTGAAAGAAAAACACTTCTCCATTTACCCCAACTGGTTGGATCTCGGTTACACACCAGTGGAAACAGAGGAATAATCATTTGTAATTCAAACGAATTTTTCTCAGTTTTGCACCCCAAATCCCTTTTTGGGGTACAAAATTTGACTGCGTAGTTCAACGGATAGAATAGGAGTTTCCTAAACTCTAGATATGGGTTCGATTCCCGTCGCGGTCACGAAAGTATAATATCACATTATTATACATCCACAAAAAAGCGCCTTGCAGCAATGTGAGGCGTTTTTCATTTTCATACACCCTGATATGTCGGATAGCCCCATCGCCATTACCGTTAAATAACTTTTTGAAATTCTTGACTTGTACGGAATTTTGTAGAATTAGTTACTAAATATCTAAAAATTAGGCATCTAGAAGATCTGCCATTCCGGCCATCGTATCGCAGGGAAATGGCCCTATTTGTGCTGTAAAGCGTAAAAAGATACATTTACAGCCAATAGTTTATGCTATTTCCAAATCCATCCCTCCATTCATGAAACATTCCAACCTTTTTGCTTACGTCGAACTTTCGAAGTTCGTCGAAGGCTTAACCCTTGACCCTAACCGGTGCCGGGCCGACCTGCTGTCCTTGCACGCCTATTTCAAGATTATCCCATCCAAAATGTTTTCGGATGAGCTTGCCCCTGAATGGGACGACCTCTGCACCACCGTAACCCGATCAGGCATTGCCTACGATGACGAAGGAAGGGTAATGATGAATGCCGTTAAAAACACCATCGGCCAGATGTCCAAAGGCGAATGCCTGGAAATTGCGGAGCGTCTGGTTCTGCTTAAACAAAAGGTTGATCAAGAGTTTTAGATACCGAAATCTCCATTCACTCCTAAGCCAGGCTCTAAGTCTGGCTTTTCTTTTTTACCCCACTCTCCAAAAACAAAGCAAATAACCTTCCCGCCAAACCGGAAGCACGAATTACTGGTCCCATCCAAAGGGTGAATGCCTCTCTGCTGTCGTATCGGTGTATTCGTGTCATTCTAAAATATTCCAAAAATTAAATATACGAATCTTAATGCAAACGTTTGCATAAATATCCATTTACAGTTGCATTTCCAGCAATCAATGCTTTATTTTGACTCAAATTCAAGTATTTCATATTTATTAAAATATTTTAAAATAAAATTCTCATCATAAACTTAGATTATTGGAAATGTCAAATATTGATCAAAAGATAAAGGTGGCGATTGTGGGGGTAGGAAACTGCGCCAGCTCCCTCGTCCAGGGCGTTGAATACTATACACGCTATGCAGAAAAAACCTCGGGACTTATGGCCGACAATATCGGTGGCTACCGAGCCGAAAACATCGAATTCGTCTGCGGTTTCGAGGTCGACGAGCGTAAAATCGGGTTGAAATTGAAAGATGCCATTTTCACCAAACCCAATTGCGCGATCGAACTATACACCGACATTACCGCCGAGGCCCCGATTTACCGCTCACCCGTACTCGACGGCGTTTCCCCGCAAATGCTCGCCTACCCGGCCGACAACCGTTTCGTAGTAAAAGAAGAACTAAAGGAAACCGACCTGCTGACCAGCGGCGAAGAATATAACGAAGCATTGACCGCCACCATCCGCCAGGAAATCATCGCGCACCTGCAAGCGCACGAGGCCGAAGTGCTGATCAATTACCTGCCGGTAGGATCGCAACTTGCAACAGAGTTTTACGCTGAAATCTGCCTGGAACTCGGCATTTCGCTCGTAAACTGCATTCCGGTGTTCATCGCGTCCGACCCGGAATGGGAGCAGAAGTTCATCGATGCGGGCATTCCGCTGATCGGCGACGACATGCGGAGCCAGTTTGGGGCCAGCATATTGTCACAAATGTTGCAAGAACTGGCCTTCGAGCGCGGCCACCACGTGAAAGCCCACATTCAGCGCAACGTCGGTGGCAATACCGACTTCCTGAACATGGAGGATAAGAACCGCCTGAAATCGAAGAAAATATCGAAAGAGAATGTAATCCGTGCTCAAAATGATATCCGCGGCATCTCTACCGCCGACAGCTTTCTCCACGCCGGGCCATCGGAATACATCGCATTCTACGGAGATAACAAAGTGGCCAATTTCCGCCTCGAACTGGAAGGCTTTATGGGCTCTCCGGTAACGCTCGACGCCCAACTTTCCGTGCAGGATTCGCCCAACTCGGCAGGCGTGGTGATAGACGCGATACGCTATGTGTACGTCGCACGCGAGATGGGGCTCGTAGGCGCATTACGCGGCCCTTCGGCAGCGACCCAGAAGACGCCGCCGCAGCAAATGATGTTCGCCGATGCCACCTATGAATGTCACGCACTGGCCAAACGTGAACTCACTGCATCGACCCGGAAGCAATTGAAAATCAGCCTCGAACTGGCTGATAAAATGGATTAAAGAGCAGACTTACTTTCGTAAACCCTTACTTTCCTAAACCCTTACCGTCCTGCGACCAGCACCTTCACGCCTCGGTCTTCCAGGGATTTGACGGCCTCGTCCGACACGCCGGCATCGGTCACGATGTACTGCACCTGGTCGAGGTCGCAAATTTTTCCAATTCCCCTTTTGCCAAACTTCGTATGGTCGGCCAGCACCACCACTACCTGCGCGGTGCTGATCATCTTCTGGTTCAAACCCGCCTCCGTCAGGTTGCTGATCGACAACCCGAAATCGAAGTCGATCCCATCCACACCGATAAAAAGCACGCCGCACGAAATATGGTCGAGAATATACTCGGCATAGGAACCGGCCACCGACGACGAGTTCTGGCGGATCAGCCCGCCTAGCTGCAACACCTCCACATTGGGCCGGTTACTGAGCTCCAATGTAACCTTTACAGCCGGCGTGATCACGGTGATCTGCTTCGTCGGGTGCAGGCAGCGCGCAAGCTCAAACACCGTCGTACCCGATCCGATCATGATCGAATCCGTTTGCCGGATCAGTGTTAATGCCTCACGCGCAATGCTTTGCTTCTCGTCGGAGTTAATAAATTCTTTCTCATTAATGGGCCGCTCCACCGCATAAGGGTTGTTGAGCGAGCCTCCGCCGTGCGTCCTGAACAACAGATTTTTGTCTTCGAGGAGTTTCAGATCCTTCCGGATCGTCACGCCGGAAACCTGCATTTGCTCCGAAAGCTGCACGATACTCACCGTACCAGCCCTTTTCAGCTCCTGCAAAATGAATTGATGCCTTTCCGTAATAGTCATTTCGATACACTTTGAAAGCAAGTATAACCATAGTTTCCGGAACACGGAAACCCCTCCTCATAACCGTTGCCTAACATACCGCCAGATTTATTTTTTCAAATAAAAATAATACAATATAAAGACCAAAAACCGCCTGTATTACTTTCCCGGGCCGGTATTATCATATTGTTAACATCACAATCAGACAGTTTCGTTTGCTTTAATAAACTTTAATTTTGTTTAAATAATTTAATTTCACTTTGTTTGTATGGCTCTTTGGCTATAATATTTCATGATTTTTATGTCAATTATACCAAAAACACCCTCGAAAAGTCTCCAAGGCGCCGGAAGCTGATCGAAAAGTGAAATAAATTTTAACACATCATTATGAAAATGTAAAATTTAGATCTACTCAATCTACCATGAAATCCTTTAACTCTTATCTCGCAGCCTTCATGCTGCTGCTGGCGCTGCTATCGGGAGCGCGAAGCGGGTATGCACAGGCCACCGACGCCTCCATCACAGGCACGGTAAAAGACGCCACGAACAATGAACTCCTACCCGGTGCCACCATTACCATCCGTAACGACGCCACCGGCTTTGAAACACATACCATTACCAATGCAAAGGGGGAATATGCGCTGCACCAGTTGCCTTTGGGTAAACCTTATTCGATCAGCGCCTCATTTGTGGGTCTGCAAACGGTGAAACAAACCGGTTATTCCCTCAACTATGGCGACAAATTGAGCGTCGACATTACCCTTTCCGCTTCGGAAACCGCACTGAAAGAAGTGGTTATTTCTGAAAAAGGCTTTACCAAAGAAGTACAGCAGGCGGGCGCATCTACCTCCATTACGGCGGCTCAGATCAAGAGCTTACCGAATGAAGGCCGCAATTTCACGCGCCTCAATAACCTTTCCCCGTTGCAGGGCGGCGATAATTTCAGTTTCGGCGGGCAGCGTGCTACCGGTGCAAACGTGACGATCGACGGGATGAATGCCAAGAACCAGTGGACCAACGGCACCGTAGCGGAAGGGCCTTACGCCATTTCCCTCGAAGCAATTCGCGAATACAAGGTCATTACCAATGATTACGACGTTACCCAGGGCCGGCAATCGGGCGGGGCGATCAGCGCGGTGACCAAAAGCGGAACCAATAAGCTGGAAGGCTCGGCATTCCTTTATTTCAGAAATAATACATTATCCAGCGGCTACGATATTCGTGGCGTGAAGCGTGAGCAGAATTTCAGCAACTACCAATCGGGTTTCAGCCTCGGAGGGCCTTTGATTAAGGACAAACTGCATTTCTTCGTCGCCTACGACCGCCAGGATGCCAGCCAGCCGCTCGTGATCGCGGATATTAAAAGCGCCGACGATGAGCAGCGCTACGGAATCCGGAAGGACACGCTCGATAAGCTCATCCGCATTGCCTCCGAATTGTACGGCTTAAAAGGTCAGCAATACGGCCAGTTTCCGCGCAAAACCACGACCAACACCGCATTCGTGCGTCTCGACTGGCAAATCAACCAGAAACACAAGCTGACGCTCCGAAGCAATACCACGCGCTATGTGTCGCCGTTCAACGAAGGTGATAATTCGAATATCAACCTGCTGGAATCGTACAACAACTTCAAGGATGTTTCGACCACCGCCATGGCCGCATTGCGCTCGTCACTGAACCCGCGCCTGACCAACGAGTTCAAAGTACAATACATGTACTCCTACAAACCGAAGACACCCCAGAGCTACCTGCCGTTTTCGAACATCCCGCGGGCGATCGTGAACGTGACCTCACCCTTCCCGACGGAGGCTAACCCGAATGCGACGCAAACCAAGTCGGTGCAGTTCGGCGGGCAGCGTTTCAGCCCGGAATCCAACCGCATGAAGCAGGTGCATCTGAGCAACACAGCCTATTGGAATACCGATAAGGTCAATTTCACATTCGGTACCGATAACATGCTCACTTACATGGAAACCTACCTTTCCAGCGAACAGAACGGCCGTTTCTTCTTCAACAGCCTCAACGACCTCGCGGCATTGCGCCCGTACCGCTACGCCCGCGAGGTGCCATTGAAAGGCGCGCCGATCGTGGAACAGACCGTGCTCGATATTTCCGCATTTGCACAGGCCGAGTACAACCCGACCCGTAACCTGAACGTCGTCCTCGGTGTGCGCTACGATGCTACCGCGTTCCTCACGAATGGCGATTACAATGCGACCGTCGACAAGACATTGGGTGTGCGTACGGACATCAAACCACAGGATTGGAACAACATCCAGCCGCGTTTCCAGGTGACCTGGGATATGGGCGGCCGCAAGAAGGATATTCTTAAAATCGGCGGCGGGATGTTCTCTTCGCAGCCGCATTACTACGCCCAGGTAAACAACATCCAGAACAGCGGCACCATGGTAGGCGCGATTGACGTCACCGGCGCGGCCGTTCCGAAACCCGATTTCAATGCTTATCGCAACGATCCGTCCACGATCCCCGGCATTCCTGAAGGCGTAAATTACATTTCGACGATCAACGCGGTGAACAAGAATTTTCAGGTACCGACCACTTACAAGGCGAATATCAACTACAACCACTTTTTCGGCGACCGCATCCGCGTGGGCTTGAATGCAATCGTGGGCCGCACGGTACATAACTATGTGTATGTAGACCGCAACCTGGCCGATAATCCGGCATTCAGGCTTGCCAATGAGGATAACCGCGGCGTGTTCGTGCCGGCGGCAAGCATTTCGGCCAAGGGCGTAACCGACTGGCTGCAATCGCGCAAAACTGCTGATGTCGGACGCGTACTCGAACTGATCTCGACCGGCGAGTCCAACCAACTCACATTTGTGGCCGACGCCAGCATTCGGATTGGAAATGATGGGTATGTGAACGCGAGCTACACCATCAACTCGGCGAAGGACAACTCTTCCTACAACTGCTGCGTGGCCAATACCTCCACATTCCTTCCCGTGAAAGACGATCCCCGCAACCTGAACTACGGCTACTCCGACCAGCAGTTCCGCAACAAACTCGTCATCAACGGCGCGGCACCGTCGTGGAAAGGTTTCCAGCTCGGCGCGACGCTCATCGGCATCGGCGGCAGCCGGTATAGCTTCCTGGTGGGCGGTAATACGAGTTTGAATGGCGATTTTGTATTAACCAATGACCTGGCCTACGTTTTTGATCCTAACAACCCGAACACCCCCGAGAACATCCGCAAGGGCATCAGCGACCTGCTGAGCAATCCCGAAACCGACCAGAGCGTGAAGGATTATATCAATTCCAATATCGGGCAGGTAGCGAAGCGGAACGGCGGCTCCAACCCATTTTATACGACGGTTGACCTGCGCCTGACCAAGGCATTCAGCATTGCCAAAGGCCATAACCTCGAATTTTCGGCCGATGCATTCAACTTCCTTAACATCCTGAACAAGGAATGGGGCCGCAACTACAACCGCGGCAATACCAACCTGCTCAACATTACCGGATTCGATCAGGCGAAGCAGCAATACAACTATTCGGTGCAGAACATTGCTACCCGGCCGATCGGCGGAACGCCGTGGCGCATTCAGCTGGGTGTGAGATATTCGTTCAACTGACCTTTTTCATATTCCTAAATCAATCCAACAATGACACCAACGACACCCTTTGACCGCATCGGATTACCCCGGCACCTCGCCTGGGGGTATCTGGGCATCCTGATTTTCATGATGGGCGATGGCGTGGAGCAAGGCTGGCTCAGCCCCTACCTCCTCGACCGTGGCATGACGATCCAGCAATCCGCATCGCTTTTCACGGTGTACGGCATTACCATCGCCATTTCGTCCTGGTTTTCGGGCGTCCTGGCCGAAGGGTATGGCCCGCGCAAGGCCATGCTGATGGGCATTTTACTTTACGTGATTGGCACCGTCGGTTTTGTGGGATTGGGCATGGAATCGCTGAATTTCCCCGTCATGCTGCTCACCTATGCGATCAGAGGGTTCGGGTATCCGTTGTTTGCCTATTCGTTTCTGGTTTGGATCACCTACCGCACGCCCGAACAAGCGCTCGGGCGCGCGGTGGGCTGGTTCTGGTTTGTATTTACGGGCGGCCTCAATGTATTCGGCGCCTATTATTCGAGCTGGGCCATTGAGCGGATCGGCTACCAGAATACGCTTTGGAGCTCTATTTTCTGGGTTTCCGTCGGGGCATTTTTTGCATTGGTTTTAAACAAAGATCAGTTCCACTCCACCGGCGAGGCTGCCGGCAAGGCTAAGGAGCTACTGAAAGGCTTCACCATTATCCGCGAAGAACCCAAGGTGCTGATCGGCGGCATTGTACGCATTATCAACACCACGGCGCAATTTGCATTCCCGGTGTTCCTCCCTACCTACATGGCCGAGCATGGGCTTTCCACGCAGGAATGGCTGTGGATATGGGGTACCATTTTCACCAGTAACATCATTTTCAACCTCATTTTTGGCTTCGTGGGCGACCGGCTGGGTTGGCAGAACACCATTATGTGGTTCGGAGGATTCGGCTGCGGGGTGAGTACCTTGCTCTTCTACTACTCCCCAGCGCTTTTCGACGGCAACTTCTGGCTGATCCTCATCCCCGGCATCCTTTGGGGCGGATTACTCGCCGGGTATGTACCGCTGTCGGCATTGGTGCCCTCATTGGTAAAAGAAGAAAAAGGCGCCGCTATGGCCATCCTGAACCTCGGAGCAGGCCTGCCGGTTTTCATCGGCCCGGCCATTGTAGGGCTATTCATTGGCTCCATCGGCAGTGAGGGCGTGGCCTGGACGCTGGCGATCCTGTACTTCATCAGCGCCGTGCTCACGAGGTTTATTACGTTGCCGCAGGCTAGTAGCGTCGCGGAGAAACATTTGACTATTGATAGTAACATTTAACAATTTTTGACCGCCGACAGCTGACCACCGACCGCCGATTGTGCGCGCCGCCTAATCCGCGGTCGGCCGTCGACCGTCAGCGGTCAACCATCAAAACTCGACACCAAACATGAAAATCCTAATAACCGCCCCCTACCACGACAAGGCGCAGCAGGCGCTGAAAGAACAATTCGGAGAAATCATTTATAAGCCATGGAAATTGCAGGAGCGCGCTTACAATGAGGGCGAACTCATTGCACTACTGACTGAAACCGGGGCCAACGCCCTCATTACCGAGCACGATCACGTTACAGCTGCGGTAATCGAGGCGTTCCCGGATTTACAGTTTATCGGCGTGTGCCGCGGGACGCCTTCCAATGTGGCTGTGGCGACCGCTACGGCCAAAGGCATCCCGGTTTTCAACACCCCCGCGCGCAATGCGCAAGCGGTGGCGGAAATGTTTATTGCCAACCTCATCAACCTCCTCCGCAACACATTTGAAGGCGTTGCATGGCTCGAAGGCGAGCATTGGGAGGCGGGTGCGCATACTTCCTATTTGCAGTTTAAGGGAAACGAAATTGCCGGAAAAACGATCGGGATGGTCGGTTTCGGGGCCGTGGGGCAGACAATCGCGAACCTGGTGAGGCATTTCCCTGCCGAAATATTGTATTATGATCCGTTCTATACTTCGGAGGAGCCCGATTACAAAAAGGTCAGCCTGGAAGACATTTTCCGTCTCTCCGACGTGGTTTCGATCCATTTGCCTGTAACCAAGGAAACCGAAGGCATGATTGGAGAAGAGCTGATCGGGTTAATGAAAAAAGATGCCATTTTCGTGAACACCGCACGTGCAGTAGTGGTGCAGCGCGAGGCACTACTGTCGGCCATCGAAAGCAATGCGATCCGCGGCGCCATCCTTGACGTTTTCGACCACGAACCGCCTGATGCACTGGATTATAGATTAATACACCACAAAAATGTACTCGCTACGCCGCACATTGCCGGGGCTACTTTTGAAGTGGAAGATCACCACGCCGACATTATGAACAAGGCCCTGCGCGGCTTTTATGCGGAAGGCAACCGGAACGTCCGCCAGCTGGTGAACCGGGATGTATTGTCTGCCAAAACCCATTAATCGTAAAACAATGACTTTGAAACAGGCATACCTCGTGGCCGATATCGGCACAGGCAATGTACGTGTAGCCGTCGCCGACCCCGCCGGCACAATCCTCGGCGTGGCGAGCGGCGACATGCGTTACCAGAAGGATGAGCATGCCCAATATCGACCACCGCGGCCGCGAATGGGAAGACATTACCCCCGACAAACACGAGGTCTACCTGCTCACCGGTCGTTACCCTACTTCGCTTTTTTCGGCATTGAAACTCGTCGGCGTCCGCGAACGCCGTCCGGCGCTTTGGCAGCGGGTGTCGACATTCCTTAGCATCAGCGACTGGGCGCAATATATGTTCAGCGGCGTGCAGGGATACGAGCACTCGCAGGCGTCCGAAACGTTATTATACGATGTCGCGGAAGGTCAATGGTCACAGCAGCTCTGTGAAAAATACCGGCTCGATGCCTCACTGTTGCCGCCGCTGGTGCATTCAGGGACTGTTTTAGGTAAAATACAACCTGATATTGCAGCCGAACTTAGTATTTCGGAATCTGCCGTAGTAGTAGTCGGCGGTTCGGACACGCAACTGGCGATCATGAGCCTCGAACCGTCCGTAGAAGATATTGTGATCGTTTCGGGCACTACTACCCCTATCATTAAAATAGCCGACCATTACATCACCGACGCCCAAGAACGCACCTGGACCAACCGGCATACCGACCACGCGAATTTCCTGCTCGAAGCCAATGCGGGCGTCACCGGGCTGAACTACCAGCGCCTGAAAGAAATTTTCTATCCCAATGAGCCCTACGAATTGATCGAAACCGAGGTAGCGGCCATCCGCGATACGCATTGTGTGGGCGCGCTAGGCTCACTGCTCGCGGGCGAGAAGTCCCCGCTGATCCGCGGAGGGTTCATATTTAACACGCCGGTGTCGCACCAGCTCAGCCGTGCGCATTTCGTATGGGCCACGCTTTGGGACATTGCTTGCAGTATTTCCGAAAACTACCACGTGCTCCGCGAAGTGACGCGCCATGAGCAGGATTATGTATGGATGTGCGGCGGCGGCGTGCAAAGCAAGCTGCTGCGGCAGTTTATCGCCAATTTGTTAGGTAAAAAAGTACTTATTCGGACCAATTACCGCCAGGCCTCGGTTTCGGGCGGAGTGACTATTTGCAACAATGCATTAGGCATCGCGAACCATTCCCCGGAAACATTGGAGGTTACGGAGCCGGATAGCGATCCGGTTTACGCCGCATGGTATGCCGAATGGAAACGCAGCCGCGAGGCATTTAAAACATTGAATTAACTATGCATTCATACTTTTTAGGAATCGATGTCGGAACGCAGGGCGTGCGTGTAATACTGCTCGACGAAACGGGCCAGACGGCGGGCAGCAGCGAGAAGGTTTTCCCGCTCACGTCCCATTCGCGCGAGGAGCAATCGCCGGCGCTGTGGTGGGAGTCGGTATGGGCCTGTTTACAAAACCTGCTGGCCTCCGTCCGCGAAATCATCGATTTGAAAGATATCAGGGCAGTTTCGGTTACGTCCACATCCGGCACAGTCATTCCCCTGGACGCGAAAAAAGAGCCATTGCACAATGCATTGATGTACTCCGACACCCGCCCCGCCGCAGAAGGCAAGTATTGCCGGGAAATCGCCGAACGCCTTCACCCGGAAGGCTACACCGGTTTCAATGCGTCCAGCGGGCTGTCGAAAATGGTGTGGTATTCCAACCAGTTCACCGAAAAAGCAGCGCAAATTCATACCTGGATCCACGCGACGGATTTTATCATCGGCAAACTCTGCGGCGACTATTCGGTAACCGATTATACCAATGCATTGAAATCCGGCTTTGACGTCGGCGCGGGCGAATGGCCGGCTTACCTGACCGAACACCTGCCGCTACGCAAAGAATGGCTGCAAAAAGTTGTTCCGTCGGGCACACAAATAGGCCGCTTACTACCAGAACTGAGCGGGCAACTCGGTTTGGAGCAGATTCAGGTTATAGCTGGCATGACCGACGGCTGTGCGTCACAGGTGGCGTCTGGTGCCGTGCGACCCGGAGATTGGAATACCACTATAGGCACCACGCTCGTCGTGAAGGGCGTCACTGCCCGGGAGGTACGCGACCCGGAAGGCCGGCTGTACAGCCACCGCCATCCGGAAGGCTACTGGATGCCGGGAGGAGCGGGTAACATCGGCGCCGACTGGGTTTCGGCAGGCTTTGCCGACGACCTTCCCGCATTGACCAACGCTGCCGCAAACCTCATTCCTACCGGCCTCATCGCCTATCCTTTGCTGCAACAAGGCGAGCGCTTCCCGTTCATAGCGCCACAGGCACGGGGTTTTGCGCCCGAAAATGCCAGCCGCGAGGCCACATTCGCTGCCAATATGGAAAGCGTCGCATTCGTGGAACGCTATGCCTATGAAATGATTGAAGGCCTTTCGGGCGAGGAAGTACATGCTGTATACACTGCCGGCGGCGGGAGCAACAGCGACGTTTGGCTTACCATCCGCGCGAATGTCCTCAACCGGCCCGTACACAAATGCGGTAATGTGACCGGCGCAGCGGGTGCCGCCATCGTAGCGGCAGCGGGCTCCTATTTCGGAACGCTCACGCAGGCTGCGCAGGCAATGACCCGCATTGAGAAGACCATCCACCCCCAACCGGCATTGGTAGCCGCCTATGCGCAGCAATACCGGAATTTTGTCCAAACTTTAACCGAAAAAGGTTTCATAGCAGGGCCTGTGCCCGTAACTCATTGACCATGCTTCATGTTTATCTACTCCGCCACGGAGAAACATTCTGGAATGCCGACGGTAACCGCTACTGCGGCGCCACGGACATCGGCCTCACCGAAAAAGGCCTCGAACAGGCGCATCTGGCGGCCACATTGCTCAAAGACATTGCATTCGACGCGGTTTACACCTCGCCGCTCCAACGTGCCCACCACACAGCCACCATTGCCTCGGGCAACTACCCGGGCATCGTCGTGGACCAACGGCTGATCGAAGCCTCATTCGGGGAATGGGAAGGAAAAACGCGGGCGGAGTTCATCGTTGAAAACCCCGCGCTCTGGGACGCGTGGGCCCACGAGCCCGATTACGCACGGGCGGGCGGTACGGGCGAGACGGCCGTCGAGATTGTGACGCGCGTCGATGATTTTTTCAATGATATTTTACAAAAACACCCCGATGGGACCGTGCTCGTGGTGGCACACAATGCCGTGAACCGGTTTTACATGGCCTGGAAGCTGGGGATGCCGCTCAAAAACTACCGGCAGATCGTTCAGGAGAACTCTTCGGTAACATTGTTCAGCCTGGATCCGCAGGGTGAATTCAGTCTTTTAAAACTCAACTGCCGCTCTTAATTTTTAATATAATCATGAAAAAGAAACTCCTTAACCCATTCATACTAACTGCATTACTCACCCTGGGTAGCCATTTTGCCAGCCATGCGCAGAGCCAGCTCAATGTCCTGAAAATCAAGACCGCGAAAGATCTACATGCCTATTTTCAATACACCGGCAACGACCCGATACTGATCGCCGGGCACCGTGGCGGAATGGTGAAAGGCTTTCCGGAAAACTCCATTGCTACTTTTGAAAACACATTGAAACACACCCCCGCATTCTTCGAAATCGATCCGCGACTGACGAAGGATAGTGTGATCGTGCTCATGCACGACGCCACGCTCGACCGCACGACGACGGGCAAAGGGAAGCTGTCGGATTACACCTATGAAGAGCTCAAAAAATTCCGCCTCAAAGACGCGGAAGGTAACGTCACTAACTTCCCTATCCCGACATTATCAGAGGTGATAGAATGGGCGCGCGGCAAAACCGTCCTCAACCTCGACCGCAAGGACGTCCCCCTCGCCATGACCGCCGCATTGATCAAAAAGCACAAAGCCGATGCATTCGTGATGCTCACCGTGCACAGCGCCGCCGAAATGACCTATTATTTATCCCAAAACAAAAATCACACCTTCTCGGCATTCATCCGGAACATGAAAGAGTACGAGGATTACGAAAAGGCTAATGTGCCTTTCACCCAGATGATCGCCTACATAGGCCCGCACGTGAAGCCCGAGAACAAGGAATTATATGCATTACTGAACAAAAAAGGCACGATGTGCATGATCTCAGCCGCATCTTCTTACGACAAACTGAAAACCGCCGAAGAGCGTAAAGCCGCCTACCTGGCCATTGCAAAAGACGGGGCGTCCATTCTGGAATCGGATTTACCCATTGAAGCGGCGGAAGCGGTGAAGGAGTACGTGGAGAAGAAGGGGACCAAGCAACGATTTTTTGGGAAGAAATAGTCAGTGCCTTCTTGCTATTTGAGCTTCTTTTTATCAAAATCCAGGGATGAAGGTTCCTGTCCTTCTTAATAGATTTGATGAGGTCAAGTTGTTCTAATGTTTTGCGTTGGTCATGACAGGTCTCGTCCAGTATTTTGAAGCGCTCCCGCTTGCCCAGTCCAGTTTTGATTAAAACAGAATTCAGGTTTTCAAGATTTGAAAGTATGGTTAGTTCATTAATGCTGGCCATATCCCGAATATTCTCCCCGGCCAGATGACGCTGGGGATTCGCGTCGCGCCACTGCTTGGCAGTACAACGAAACAGCACGAGATTGAGCAAATCGGCCTCATCCGCGTAAAGCAGCCATTCTTTCGCTTGCGAGTAACCGGCTTTCGGAATGAGGTAATCCCGCACCGCCGTTGTGTATTTGGTAGTTTGCTTTGGATAGAATACGCTTGACGTTCCATTCTAGTCCATACCGGTCATATTCACTCTCTTTAAGCCGCTGGTATTCCCTGATTACATACAGCTTAAATATCGGACTAATCGCCGATCCAAATTCGAATGCTATATCCTTATGCGCGTAAGTTCCTCCATACCTACCTGCTTTAGAAAACATTCCGATCGCATTGGTATTTTCAATCCAATTCGAAACACTCATGGTAAATGTAGGGACTCCGGCCTCTCGCCTAAAGTGGTCGAATTCGACCACTTTAAAATCTGGATTGTATATCGTTTCCCAGGTTCCCAGAAATTCGATGGTTGCACGGTTTCTGATCCAGTTTTTGATAACATCCGCTGCCCTGCCCCCATCCTCCTTCCCCTTTACCATGTCGGTAAGGCAGATGTAGTCATTCTCCTTGATGGTCGCGATGGATATGTCTACGTTATCCACCGTGATTTTACTCAACTTCGCCATAGTGTGATGATTTTGATGTAAGTGCTTGCAATCTGATAAAGAAAAAGCTTGACTGAATCTATTGGGTTCAATTTTCTGATAGCTTTTAAATCCGTACAATACCGGACGAACTTGTTCAAAACCGAACAGGGTTTTTCCGTAAAACCCTCTTAAAGTGAGTACAAATACAGTTTTTCAAGTTTGGCAAGATATTTTACATACAGAAATAGATATAATCAATCCGGACACATTGTTATGAGACGAAGCGATTTGGGTGAATTTGAAGAAATCGTACTGCTGGCGGTGGCGGCGCTGGCTCCGGGGGCTTACTCGGTGAGCATCGCCGAAGAGCTCGAAAACGAAACCGGACAGACGGTAAGCACGGGCGCTGTACACGCCGCATTGCAGAGGCTCGAACAGAAAGGCTATCTCAGCTCGTACCTAGGCGAGGCGACGCAGGAACGTGGCGGACGCCGCAAGCGCCTGTTTACCGTCACTGCTTATGGCGGCAAGATCCTCCACGAAGCCCGCACCGTGCGGAACAGCCTCTGGAATCGCATCACACCTGCCGAATTATCCAAAATGGGCCTCGACTTTTCAAACAGCTGAACCATGCAACCACTCCCTCCCCGCTGGCTCGATAAGCTGGCCACCCGCATTTGTGCGCCCCACCTGCGCGAAGAACTCCTCGGCGACCTGCACGAGCGCTACGCGTTGCGCCACCGCCGCACAGGCGCACGCAAGGCCAATTTTTTCTTCCTCCGCGAAGTGTCAGCATTGCTCCGCCCTTCGATTATGAGACGGCAACCGTCGCGATACGGCTCGCCATCGGCATTCAGCCGCGATATGCTGCGCAATTATTTCAAAATCGGCTCACGGGTTTTGGTTAAAAACAGCGGCTATTCCCTGATCCATTTAACCGGACTTTCCATTGGCTTGTGGGCGTGCATGATGGTGGCTACGGTGGTGATCGACAGCCTTTCGTACGACCGGCAATGGAGCCGGAAGGATGATATTTACAGGATTGTCACGGTGAATAAAATGGGGGAAGGCCTCTTCGAACGCAATTCTTCGTCCGTAATGGGGCTGGCTCCGGAGTTGCAGAAAAATTATACAGCGGTTGAGTCCTGGGCGAATATTAGTTCCGGTGAAAAATACTTCAAAATCCGCCCGGAAGATAGCGACGGTATCAACACTAGTTTGCTTACCGCCGACACTTCCATCAGCAAAATATTAGATATTAAACTGCTTGGGGGAAGTCTCAAACGTTCGACGCAAAAGCACTGGAGTTTGCTCGTAACACAATCGTACGCTGCTCGCCTCTTTCCCGGCCAGAATCCGATCGGAAAGATCATTTACGACATTCCTATTTTCAGCTCTGAGCCGACTCCTTACGAAATCACAGGCCTGATCGACGATTTGCCTTACAATAGTCACCTGCGCGCCGATGCCATCAGACTGGAAGTCACAAAACCGGAACCGCTTGTAGCTACCGGCATCATGAGCTTTGGGAGAAATTACATACTCCTGAAACGTGGCACAGATGTTGGCAAATTCACGAAGAAAGTGAATGCCTGGTATGCAGATTTCACAAAAAACAAAGGCCGGGAGCAGTTCGAATTCCAGCCTTTCAAGGACATCTATCTCCACTCCGATTTCGCCGAAGGCCAAAGTGTTAAAGCCAGCATCCGGACGATCTATATTTTTGCGGGCGTCGCATTACTCGTGTTATTCATCGCTTGCGTCAATTTTGTGAACCTCAGCACAGCCAAAGCATTTGCACGGGTAAAGGAAGCCGGTGTACGAAAAGTACTCAGCGGATCGCGGACGCAGCTCGTCATGCAGCTTCTCACTGAAACCTTATTATTATTCGGGATTTCGGTCGGTATCGCGGTATTTGCCTATTTCTTCACATTACGCCCGGTCGAAAACTTCCTCGGGCATCGGTTGGTACTCACATTTACGTCTAACATCCTGATGGCGGGGGGCGCATTGCTGATGTTCTTCTTCACCGCGCTGCTCACCGGTCTTTACCCCGCCTGGATTATCTCGGGCTTCAAACCGGCCAATACCTTACGCGGTATATTCACGGCTTCGTTGGGGCAAACAGGGCTCCGCAAAACGCTCGTCGTCGCACAATTTTCCATTTCAATCATCGTATTGCTCGCTACCATCGTAGTCTGGCAGCAATTCGACCTGATGAAAAACAAAGACCTCGGCTACGATAAAAACAACCTGATCGGCATCGAGCAAATCGCGTGGAATGGCAAAGGCGAGGCGTTTAAAAACGAATTGCAAAGAATTCCGGGCGTCGTGCGCAGCAGCCTTAGCATGTGGATGCCCACAGAGGGCGCAGGTTATATGCAGCGCGAGGTCCCCGACCCGGCCCACGCAGGCCGCCGCCTGCGGATCTGGTACGTCGCCGGTGATGTGGATTTACCCACGACTTTGGGATTAAAATTAGTGAAGGGGCGCATGTTTAGCAACCGTTTCGCCGATGCATTCAACGCCGATTCATTACGGGAAAAGGATTTCGTAAAATTCGAAAAAATGCAGATGAACCAGAATTCGCTAATGACTGCCTCGGCTGCGAAAATGCTTCGTATCAAACAGCTGGATGTCCACGCCAAAGACACACAATCGGTACCGGTTGGCGTTGTAGGCGATTTCCACAACGAATCGTTGTACGAACCGTTGAAACCCACGCTCATTCTCGCCCAAAAGGCACCTGAATACGCCGGCATGCTCATCCGAATCGAGCCGGGGACCGAAATGCAGGTCGGTGCGGGTGTGCGCAAGCTCTGGAAGCAGTTCTTTCCTGAAAAGCTGCTGCGCATTCATAACATTGAAGAAAAACTGGAAAAGCAATACGAAGCAGAATCCAAATTGCACCAGCTTTTCCTCTTTTTCAGCGGGCTTACGATGTTCCTTTCCGCTTTGGGGATTTTCGGGTTGGTAGTGCAAGCCGCCGAGCAGCGGGCGAAGGAAGTAGGCATCCGCAAGGTGCTGGGCGCATCGGTAGCAGGTATTGTGGGGTTAATCTCAAAAGATTTTGTCAAACTCGTGGTCATTGCCATCGTGGTTGCGTCGCCGCTGGCGTGGTATGCGCTGCAAAAATGGCTCGAAAGCTATCCGTACCGGACGACGATCCACTGGTGGGTGTTCGCTGTGACAGGCGCAGCGGCGTTGGCAGTGACGATCGGGACGGTCAGTTTCCAGGCGATCCGCGCTGCCACAGCCGATCCGGTCCGCAGCCTGCGCAACGAATAATCGATTTAGGGAATTAAAGTACAGCGATGCCACTTTAATTCCCCATTTTTGAGTTGTGGACAGTCCGTGTATGCACATTTCAGGTTAGCATGACAATTGCACTGCCCTATTCAGCACCAAATCATCGTTCGTAATGCAAATGCTGTCCGGTCTGGGCAAAGCCCGCTATGTACCCCTCCTGATACTCTTTACCCTCGCCATCATGCAGTCGTGCCGGAAGAACCCGAAGGACATGACTGATCAGGAACTGGAAGAGGCGATCAGCAGCAAGGATATTTACCAGGAACTCCTCTCGCAAGCCAGCGGAGCGGGGATCAATACCCAAAAATTTGAAACGAAGGACACCATTGCGCCGGTTTTCGCACTTTTGGAAGAAATCGCATTCGGCCACAAGCCTACCATTCGTTTTACCCAAAAGAAAGTGAAAGCCGATACTGCATTGATACGTAATGCAGCAGAAGAACTGGCGAAAGGAGAGTCCGTGGAGCGGGTAATGGAGCAATTGGAGCCGGTTTTCCCGGTTTATCACAACCTCAAAATCCATTACGACCGGCTGCTTAAATCCAACAAGAAGGACAGCGCCGCCTATGTGGCGCAGACATTGAATGCCTACCGTTGGATTCACCGACAAATCCAGCACGCGCCGCGTTTTGTAATGGTCAATATCCGGGGTGCCTACCTCACCGCCATGGATTCCGCGGGCAAGAACGTACTAACCATGCGTACCGTCGTAGGCAAGCGCGATACGCCCACGCCTACCATCGACACCTACGCGACGAGCATTGTCACGCACCCGTACTGGAACGTGCCCAAAAGCATTGCTATCAAAGAAATTTTCCCGAAAGCCGCCGCGGATCCCGAATATCTGAACAGAAACCGCATTCAGGTGATTGATAAGGACGGGCAGGCTATTAACCCCGAAGAAATCGAATGGGGGGACCTGACAGCCGACAAATTCCCCTACCGCTTCCGCCAGGAAACAGGCGAGGATAACTCGTTGGGTTTATTAAAAGTGGAGATCAAAAATCCGCTCGCCATTTATCTGCACGATACCAATGCGCGCTACCTGTTCAAAAGCAACCAGCGCTGGCGCAGCCATGGATGCGTGCGCGTGCAAAAACCGACCGATCTTGCCAATTATATGGCCGGCACCCAGTTACTCGACAGCGATTTCATGACCGAACCCGACAGCGTTTCGCATCCGCCGAAATGGCACAAGCTAAAAGTCCGCGTACCGGTGTTTCTGCTGTATTTACCGGCAGATTGCAACGAGAAGGGAGATTTGATGTATTTCCCGGATGTTTACAAACGCGAGGCACCCAATGCCTGAACTTCGGCAACGGCTTCCATTCCGGCCAGCAGCGAGGATTTTTCGAGATAATGCTGGTCGCCGGAGTAAATAAACAACCCCGCGCCATTGTAGAGCATGTTGATCAGCTTTTTGGAATCGGCGATCGAGACGGCGGGGCAACCGAGGCTACGGCCAAGGCGACCCGTATTTTTGATAAAGGATTCGCTCACGTAATCCGCGCCGTGCATGACGATGGCACGTTCCAATGCGCGGTCGTTAATGCCTTTTTCGAGACCTTCCAGTTTTAGTGACAATCCGTGCTTGCCCTGGTAGGTACCTAATGTTTTGTAAAAACCCAAACTCGACTGAAAGGACGAATTCGCATTTGAAAAATGCTCGGCAAACTCATTGCCCGAGTTGCGGCCATGCGCCACGTAAGTATTGTAAAGCACCTTCTTTTTCAGCAGATCAATTACGTACAACCGCTTGTTGCGCGATGATTGCGTAAAATCGCAGATCGCCATGATCGGATTATCGAGTTTGATTTTCTGGAAACCGAACCAGGCACAGTAGAATGCACGTTCCGACAAACCTTGCTTTTTCAGGCCCAGCGAGTCGTACAATGAAATCCATTCGGAACGGGTAACAGCCGAGTCGGTTTTCGCGACCGGCAATGTTTTGGTGGTAGAATGATTGGAAAGTGAGTCGGCCCGGTGCACACTTAATGAAATGCCTGCTGCTATCAATACCGCTGCCCAAACCCCATGCGCCTTTGTCATTTCTTATTGTTTTGTTGAGACTATATGCTTCAAAATCAATCAAGAAGGGTGCCGTTAAACGACCCCAACTTAACAGCCCAAAAAACGCAAATGGTTCCGAAAAATTTCAGAACCATTTGCAATGCACTAATATTCAGTAATTTATATACAACAATTCTTGACTATACCTGACCGCTGACCACTGACAGCTGACCGCCGAACAGTTGTCATTGCCCCATTCGGCGGTCGGCCGTCGGCGGTCAAAAAAAATGACCACACCTGACTATTTCTTTTCAATCCCCGCCAAAACCCGTCCAATATCATTTGCCCGGGCCATATAAGAAAGGCTGGCATCCATATCGCGGCCGTCGATCGCGTCTTTGAACTTTTTCAGGAGCTCGATATAGTCGCCCAATGCCTTGGAAACATTCTTTTTGTTCTGGTCAAAAATCGGCGCCCACATTTGCGGGGAGCTTTTGGCCAGACGAACTGTCGACGAAAAACCGGTACTGGCCATATCGAAGATCGCGCGCTCGTCGCGTTCCTTGTCCAGGACCGTCATCCCCAATGCAAAAGAGCTGATATGGCTCAAATGCGACACGTACGCCAAATGCAGATCGTGCTCCACGGGTTGCATATAGTGGATTTTCATACCTACATCACGCAGGAATGTTTCTACCAGCGCCAGGGAATCCGGGTTACTCTTTTCCTTGTCGCAGATGATCACGTTTTTGTCGATCAAAAGCTCCCTGAATGCCGCGCCCGGGCCCGAGTTTTCGGTACCGGCCATCGGGTGGGCGGCTACAAACTGGCCCCGTTTCGGATGTTTGTCTGCTAATTTGCAAATCAGCTCCTTGGTAGAACCGAGGTCCATGATCGTCCGGCCGTCGGGCAGGTGGTCGAGCATATACGGCAACAATTTGGTAATGGCATCCACCGGCGTCGCGAGCACATTCAGCTCGGATACCTGCAATGCCTCGTCGAGCGTCAGGATCTCGTCCACGATCCCTTTCGCCAATGCTATTTTCTGATTGACTGCTGAGTTATCCACCCCCACGAATTTCACGTGCGGGTATTTCTCACGCAGTCCCAGGGCAAACGACCCGCCGAGCAGGCCTACCCCTATGATACTGATTATCATTATTTTGAATTTTGAATATCCTGAAACATTACCCTTTAATCCGCTCCACTGCCTGCCAGATTCTTTCCTTTGGCAAGCACAATGACAAACGGATATAGCGCTGGCCTTTCGGACCAAAAATGAAGCCCGGCGCGATGAAAACGTGCTTTTCAACCAGCAGGCTGTTCACAAGCGCTTCCGCCGATTCCGTGGAATCGGGCAGCTTACCCCATAGGAACATGCCTTCCTGCTTATCATCCCACGTGCAGCCGAGCGTGCGCAGAAGCGCTTCCGAAGCTTCCAGACGGCCCTGATACACCGCATTGCGCTCGGAATGCCATTCGGCAGAGTTGCCCAATGCCTTGGCACCGGCCTCCTGCATCGCAAAGAACATCCCCGAATCGACATTGCTCTTGATCGTCAGCACGGCGCTGACATACTCCTTCGCGCCCGAAAGCCATCCCATTCGCCAGCCCGCCATATTATGCGACTTGCTCATCGAATTCAGCTCGATCGCCACCTCTTTGGCTCCTTCCACCGAAAGCAGGCTGATAGGCGCTTTCTTGTTCAGGATGAGGCTGTAAGGATTATCATGGCAGAGCAATATCCGGTGCTTTTTCGCAAATGCAACCGCCTCTTCGAACAGCTCCTGCGTAGCGGGCGCGCCCGTGGGCATATGCGGGTAGTTGAGCCACATCAGCTTCGTTTTCGGCGTAATGAGGCTTTCCATCGCATGCCAGTCGGGCTGCCAGCCGTGGTCTTCGCGCAACGGGTATTCTTTCACCACCGCACCCACCATCTGGCTCACGGCGCGGTAGGCCGGGTAGCCCAGCTCGGGTACCAGCACCTCGTCGCCCGGATCCAGGAACGTCAGCGATATGTGGGTAATGCCCTCTTTGGAACCAATAAGCGGCAATATTTCAGTATTCGGATCGAGTGTTACGCCATAGGTACGATAATAAAAATCTGCAACTGATTTTCTGAAAGCGGGGGTGCCTGTATAAGGCTGATAACCATGCGCCTGCGGTTGATAGGCAGCGGTTGTCAATGCTTCCAGCGTTTCTACTGAGGGCATCATATCCGGGTTTCCGATCCCGAGATTGATGACGTCATGCCCTTCGGCAATCAGTTTGCGCACTTCGGCCAGCTTCACCGAAAAATAGTATTCCGATGTCTGCCTGGTGCGCTGTGCAGTTTCTATGATCATTATAATGATTAAATTGTGCTTTTAGCCATTGGCTATCAGCGGTTCAAACGCCCGTCCGGAACAGCCCGGCGAAACGGGGCGCAATTTACGACAAATTCCCGAGGGGACGCGTTTTGAAATATTGGAAAAGGCTGCCCCGCCGGGGCCCGCGAATTGGATTGATACGTGAATTGCCATAAACAGGAGGCCCCTCCGGGGCAGCCTTAGTTGCATACATGGTCATATTACACATTCCTGTTTATCCCTTATCTATTTATCTCACCTCAATATTTTTAAATTGCGGCATGAACCAACTACGTATCCTCGCCCTTTTCGTTGCATTGCTGGCCGGTTGTTCCAAGCCGTCGGAGAAAATCGTCGTCGCCACTGCCGCCAACGTGCAATATGTGATGAAGGAAATCCAGCAGGAATTTGAGAAAGAATCGGGCAAAAAGATCGAGATCGTAGTCGCCTCTTCCGGCAAGCTCACCACGCAGATCCGCGAGGGCGCGCCGTTCGATGTATTTGTTTCCGCCGATACCAAATACCCCGAAGAAATTTTCAAAAACGGCGGTTCCGACCAAAAACCACAGGTTTACGCCACCGGCGCATTGGTACTCTGGACGAAAGACGTCCCTGAAGCCGACCTCAAACCGGAAATACTCGCGACCGATAAAGTCAAAAAAATAGCCGTCCCCAACCCCAAAACGGCACCTTACGGCGAAGCGGCCGTGCAGGCATTAAATGCATTGAAGCTTTACGAACAAACCGAAAAAAAGCTCGTATACGGCGAAAGCATCGCCCAAACGGCCCAGTACATTACGACCGGTTCCGTGGAAGCGGGTTTCAATGCATTATCCATTGTGCTGTCGCCTGAAATGAAGGGTAAGGGACATTATGTACTAGTGGATTCAAGCCTCTACAAACCCATTCAGCAAGCCGCCATTTTATTGAAACACAGCGAGGATTCGCCCAAAAAAGCATCCAGCGAACAGTTTTACCAGTTCCTGTATTCAGCAAAGGCGAAAGCGATTTTTAACAAGTATGGGTACAAGTAACGTGGTCAGATGTGGTCAGATGTAGTCATTTGTAGTCAGGAAATGGTCAAGAATAGTCATTGAAAACATTGTAATACATGACAACACTTGACAACACCTGACAATACCTGACAACACTTGACAATACCTGACTACACTTGACAACACCTGACCATTCAATCATTCAATCATTCAATCATTCAAAATTGGACACCCAACCCCTCTGGCTTACCTTCAAACTCGCCGGCATTACCTCGGTACTGCTACTCGTAATCGCCATGCCGATCGCCTACTGGCTGGTTTTCGGGAAATTCAAAGGGCGGGGCGTGGTGGAAGCGTTGATCGGCATGCCGCTGGTGCTGCCGCCTTCAGTGATCGGGTTTTATTTGCTGCTGGCATTCAGTCCGTCGCATTGGTTTGGTGCAACGGTTGAGGAATATCTGGGATTAAGGCTGGTTTTTTCCTTTCCGGGACTTGTAATCGCCTCCATTTTATACAGCCTGCCATTCATGGTCTACCCTATTCGTGCGGGGCTGCAATCGTTATCGCCTTCATTACGGGAGGCATCCTACACGCTGGGTAAAAGCGAATGGCAGACGTTCACGAAAGTGCTCTTACCCAATTGCAAACCGGCCATTCTTACGGCATTTGTGCTCACATTCGCCCATACCGTCGGCGAATTCGGCGTGGTGCTGATGATCGGCGGCAACATCCCGGGCGTAACCAAAGTAGCTTCCGTAGCCATTTACAATGAGGTGGAAGCTCTCAATTACCCGGCCGCCAATGCCTACGCGATGGTGCTTTTTGCGATCACTTTCGTTATTTTGCTGCTGGTCTATTCCATTAACAACCGCCTGCTCCGTGTCCGACAACCTGCTTGAAGTCCATATCCGGCATACTTTGCACACCGCGGAGGGGATCTTGCCGATGGAAGTGGACTTCGCATTGGCCGGCAACAGCATTTTCGCACTCACCGGGCCTTCCGGCGCAGGAAAAACGACATTGCTAAGGCAAATCGCCGGGCTGGCTATGCCCGAATCCGGTTGGATCACTTTTGGCAAGAATCCATGGCTGGACACTGCAACGCGCATTCACGTTCCGGCACAGCAACGGCATATCGGGTTTGTTTTTCAAGACTATGCATTGTTCCCGAACATGACGGTCATGCAAAATCTTGAATTTGCCCTACCCAAAATCCATAACAAGGAATTGATCAGCCATTTGCTCGAAACGGCAGGTCTCACGCAGCTTACCGCCCGGAAACCGCACCAGCTCTCGGGCGGGCAACAGCAGCGCGTCGCGCTCGCCCGCGCCCTCGTACGCGAGCCGAAGCTACTCTTAATGGATGAGCCTTTTGCCGCACTTGACCCGGATATGCAGCTGCAATTGCAGGATTTGCTGCTCAAACTGCACCGCGAACGACCATTTACGGTCATCCTGGTGACGCACGATATAGGGGAAATTTTCCGGCTGGCCGATCAGGTGGCAGTCATGGAAAACGGCAGGTTGACCCGACTTGGAACACCCGCAGAAATGTATTTGAATGATCAAACCGAAGCGCTGCTCATTTACGGCGAAGTACTAACCCGCGAGCGCCGCAACGAAACACTTTCCGTACAAGCCTGGATCGACGGAAAAATCCGCCAATTCAATGTTCCTACACACTGGGAAGCACAGTTACAACCGGGCGCGAAGTTCACGTTGCGTTACAGCGGGGGAGATGTGGAGATTCGCATTCTTAGAACTTGACGGCTGACCGCTGACCGCCGACCATAGACCATGAACCTCCGACCGTATACAATCAGTTCATGGTCCATGGTCGAGCCATTAGGCTCCATGGTCGGCGGTCAAAAGGGTAACTTCCCCTCACAACCGTCTTTTCTCCAAAAAATCCATACAATCAATCCATGAAAGTACTTTTCAAACTGCTGCAAATTGCCGTTATCGCGCTTCCGTTACTTGCCATGCGTGCCGACAAGCCCCTTCGCGTCGTATTCTTCGGCGATTCTATTACCCAGGCGGGCGTGAGCCCTACCGGCTATATCACCAAAGTAGGCGAAATGCTGAAAGCGAAAGGCCAGGACGGTCAGTATGAACTGATCGGAGCCGGAATCGGTGGTAATAAGGTGTACGACCTCTATTTGAGGCTCGAAGACGACGTGCTCGCCAAAAAGCCGGATGTCGTATTCATTTATGTGGGGATCAACGATGTATGGCACAAAGCCTCGTCGGGAACCGGTACCGATCCTGATAAATATGTGAAGTTCTACGAGGCATTGATCAAAAAACTGAAAGCGCAGAATATCCGCGTGATCGTGTGTACGCCTACCGTCATCGGCGAGCGCAATGACAATTCCAACCAGCAGGACGGTGATTTGAACCAGTATTCCAAACTGATCCGCGAGATCGCGACACGCAACAGCCTGCAACTGCTCGACCTGCGCAAGCATTTCCAGGACTATCTGGCCCAAAACAATCCAGAAAACAAGGAAAAAGGCATTCTCACGACCGACCGCGTGCATTTGACAGAAGCCGGCAACCAGTTCCTGGCAGAAAAAATGCTGGAAGCATTGGTGCAGAAGTAAATCCCGCATTTCAATCCATAAGGAAAATCCCGGGCACTCAGCTTCCGGGATTTTCTTTTTTGGAGCCGAATTAGCCGTTTGATAACCCCTAGCGTCACCTGAACATTGCTTTCGGAAAGAGTTTGAGATAAGTACAAAATTGAAAACCGGGTCGGCCGCCCTGTTTTACACTTCACCTTATCCCAAATTTTTCCCATGAGACAACACCTCCTGCCGCTATCCATTGCGGCGTCCGTTATCGCGCTTCTCACTTATGCGGGCAGCGTTAGCTTCTTTCCTACCTTTTTAATACAATCATTACCCGGCGACAGTCTGCTAAAACCGGGCAGACACAATAATACCGGCATTCCGCCCGGACTCGGTGAAACCATCGCTTCCCACGAGTACCACATTTCCTACGACCGCGCCCGGCGTGTGCTCCAAAGTCCCAACCGAAAGCATAACCTGCGCGCCTGTTACAAGCCCGGAAATCTCACAATTCAAAACCGCGTCGATTCACCGGGCCAGTATTTTTCATTGGTATTACAAAATGAAGGCATCCTGGCCGACGGCCTGCTGATCGGCCACCCGAACCCTACCGCTGAACCTGAAATACTTGAAAACAGGCTCCTGCTCCGACATTCAACATTCACGGAAGAGTATATCAACAATGAAAGCGGCTTACGGCAGAATTTTATCATTCAACAAGCCCCTGCCGGCACAAAAGAACTGGAAGTAAAACTATCCGCCCGGGGCTTACGCATTGAGAATGGAAGTGCAAACGAATTGCTGTTTTTTGCCGATAACGACCAGACACACCCCTACCTCATTTACCGCGATCTGAAATGCTGGGACGCCGGAAACCGGCCCCTCACCGCGCATCTCACCGGCGAGGGTCAGCAAATTCGCATCACCGTCGACGTGCATCATGCCGCCTATCCGGTTACGATCGATCCGATTGTCGAGAATGGCAGTCCGGCCAATGCCAATGCATTATTCGCGTCATCACAAGCGGATGCATTACTGGGATTTTCGGTCGCTTCGGCCGGGGATGTCAATTCCGACGGGTATAGCGACGTACTCGCCGGTGCGCCGCATTACGACAATGGTGAGGACAACGAGGGGGCTGCATTTCTCTATTATGGTTCCGCCAACGGGCTCAATCCTGTGCCAACGCTTTTAGAAAGCAACCAGGCGCATGCCGGAATGGGTTACTCGGTTTCGAGCGCGGGAGATATCAACAACGACGGTTTCAGCGATATCGCACTCGGAACGCCATTTTACGACAATGGGCAACCCAACGAGGGTGTAGTATTTGTCCATTTCGGATCTCCCAAAGGCATAAAGCCCATTCCGGCTGTGATGCTGGAAGGGAATCAGGCCGGGGCACAATTTGGCATGGCCGTTGCATTGGCAGGCGACGTAAATAATGATAGTTACAGCGACCTGATCGTCGGTGCCAGCGAGTTCGACAAAGGGCAGTTGAATGAAGGGGCGGCAGTTGTTTACTATGGTTCAAAAGTCGGCATCGATCCCAACAAGATGACGATTCTGGAAATGAACCAGTCTATTTCCGGAATGGGCACCTCTGTTGCTGGTGCGGGGGACGTCAACTCGGATGGTTTCAGCGATGTGCTGGTCGGCGCACCGTTTTACGATCAGGGCGAATCCGATGAGGGCGCCGCGTTTGTGTACCTGGGCGGCGTGCAGGGAATATCACCGGCCCCAACCATCATCCAAAGTAACCAGGCCGACGCCCACCTGGGCACCTCGCTCGCGTGCGCGGGAGATTTAAATGGTGATGGATTTTCCGATATCATTCTCGGTGCGCCGCACTACGACAAGGTGTATTCCGACCAGGGTTTGGTCAAAATACACCTCGGCTCTGCCAATGGAATCAATGCTAACACCCCGATCACGCTTGTGGGGCAGCAAATGGAAGAAGAATTCGGTCGCGCGGTAGCCTGTGCTGGTGATGTGGAAGGCGATGGCTATGCTGATATTATGATTGCGAGCCTAATGCAGGGTAAAAATTTACTTCATGAAGGAGTAGTCATGCTTTTTTCAGGGATTCCGGCGGGTATTCATAAAAAACCTGCATCTGTTTTCAAAAGCGGCCAGGCCAATGCGTACCTCGGCCAGTCGCTCGCCAGCGCGGGGGATGTCGATGGCGACGGATACAGCGATATTGTCATCGGCGCTCATCTATATGATCATACGCAAAACAACGAAGGAGCGATCATGGTCTGGCACGGCGGTGCATCCGGCCCGAATACCGCTGCGGCTTTGAATGCCAGCCAGCCGGAGTCGGCCCTGGGCTATTCGGTTTCGGGTGCAGGCGATGTCGACGGCGATGGCTACGACGACGTGATCGTCGGTGCACCGCATTATGACAATGGTCAATCCGAGGAAGGCGTCGCATTCCTGTTTAAAGGAACGCGGGACGGCATCGGCCAGATACCCGCCCATATGCTCGAAGCCGATCAGGCAGACGCCGGTTTCGGCACATCGGTTTCCGCTGCCGGGGATGTCAACGGCGACGGATTTGGCGACATTATCGTGGGCGCGATGCATTACCATGGCGGCCAAGACGAAGAAGGTGCCGCATTTGTTTACCTCGGCTCACCGGCAGGCCTCCACTCGACCCCCATCCAACTCGAAAGCGACAAAACCGGCGCCTGGTTTGGTTGCGCCGTAGCGCACGCCGGTGACCTGAATGACGATGGCTTTTCCGAAATAGTAATCGGCGCGATGAATTATTCCAATGGCCAGTCGGAAGAAGGCGCGCTTTATCTCTTCCCCGGCTCACCCAACGGCCCCAATCCCGCCGGACTACGGATTATCGAAAGCGACCTCGAAGATGCACGGCTTGGTAATGCGGTGTCAGCCGCCGACGATGTGAACGGCGACGGCCGCGACGACATCGTTGCAGGCGCATACAGCGTCGGCGATTACGACGCGGGCGCCGTCTTTATTGGCTATGGGAAAGCCAATTCCCTGGACTCGCTTACTTTGGATTGCATCAAAGGCACACAGGATCAGGCGCATTTCGGATGGGACGTATCCGGCGCAGGCGATTTGAATGGCGATGGGCATTCCGACCTGATTGTGGGCGCCCATGCCTACGACAACGGCGACGGTGCCGCACACATTTACTATGGTTCGCCCGCGGGGATCACGCAGGCGAACGTCACGCACCTGTACACGCACGAGACGGGTATGGGCGCTGCTATGGGCGAGTCCGTCGCAGGTGCGGGCGACCTCGATGGCGATGGGTACGGTGATGTGCTTGTCGGCGAGCCATGGTTTATAGATGAAAACACCTCGGTACTAACAGGCCTCGTCCTGATTTTTTACGGATCACCCACAGGAATCGCTCCCGGCCCACAACGCATTACGGGCAATCCCAACGATAGTTATGACTTCTTCGGATGGTCGGTGGCTGCTGCCGGCGACGTAAATGCGGACGGTTACAGCGATATGCTCGTAGGCTCCCCAAATTTTAGCTCCGACCAGACCGATGCGGATGCTGCATTTGTCTACTACGGCAATAATGGCGCGGGTTTACGGAACAATATCCGCCTTTATAACTCGGATCTCTCCACATTGCTGAACAACCAGCAGCATGGCAAAAGCGATTTCGGAGTCGGGCTGTTTTCCAAATCGTTTTTAGGATTGAGTAAAGGAAAACTGGCGTGGGAAGCGCTTGCAAGCGGGCAGGCATTCTCCACCGGCTCCAATGGGCTTCTTCTTAACAGTACTTTTTACAACGGCTCTCAAAAAGGATATTACAGCCTCACCGGCTCGGAGCTTAAAGCGAAAATTAACAAACAAGGCTCCCGAACAAACCTGAGAGTCAGAATCAAATACAATCCCGCGCTGGCATTGACGGGGCAGGTTTACAGCCCGTGGCGGTACCTGTCCAGTCCATCCACGGGAACAACCAGCGCTCCCGTTCCAAAGGTCCCCGAAACCGGAGACGATGAAAATCCGGCCGCAACAACCTACGGATACCCCAACCCGGCAGCCTCGGCATTACACATTCATATCGGAAAAACCCTGACAATCGCCGAGTCCGCATTGCTCACAACCAACGGCTCGGTAGTTCGAAGTTGGAAAGGAAATCCTGAAAAACTGGATCTGCGCGGAGTCGGCACGGGACGATATGTGCTCCGCATCCGTTACGCCGATGCCACGGAAAGCCATCACTCTATTGTGTTGCATTAATTATCCGGCGGCTACTTTCAGAGGATCAATGAACCACGGGCTAAGTGGTTGCTACCTGAGAATAATCGCTTAGCTCTTTAAATTCCCGCGCTCACAAAATTTGGGGCGCGGGAATGTTACCGTAATCCAAAACTATCAATACACACGAGTATGAAAAAGATTTATCAACGGGCCATGGCCGTTGCCCTGGCCGGAACGACTCTCCTCGGAGCAGGGTTGTGGCACAAACACCATCGAATAAGCCCGGCTCCTTCAAAGCAAGTCACGAAAAACGCCGAAACGTTACCGACGGGCGTTTCAGAAGCGACGCTGGCGGACATCCGAAGCTCGCTGGAAAAGCAGGAGTACCACATCTCCTACGACGAGCAGAAGCAAAAACTGCAAAGCCCCAACCGCCGGAACAACATCCGCGCCTACTACGAGCCGGGTAAACTCACCGTCCAGACCCGTGTAGACACCACCGGGGAAGGCTTCAAAGTACAATTGGTCAATGAGGGCATATTCGCCGACGGCAAGCTGCTCTATACCCCCCAAGCCAATGCAAAGGCCGAACACCACGAAAACAAAGTGCAGATCAGCCACAATGCGTTCACCGAGGAGTTTATCAACAATGAAGCCGGCGTACGCCAGAACTTCATCATCGAAAACGCCCCGGAAGGCACCCGCCAGTTGCAGGTAAAAATGACCGCCAAAGGCCTGAAAGTAGAACAAGGTTCGGGCAATGAGCTGCGCTTCTACTCCGAAGCAGCTAATGGCCAAACCCACAACGAGCTTGTTTACAGCGATCTCAAATGCTGGGACGCCAACAAAAAGCCGCTAACCGCGAACCTTGCTTACGTGGATAACCGCATTCAGATCAGCGTGGATGTGGCCGGGGCCACCTACCCGGTTACGATTGACCCTATTATTGCCAACGGCACACCGCAGAATGCAAACAAGGTGCTCGAAGTCAATCAAAGCTATATGTGGCTGGGCTTCTCGGTAGCGAGCGCTGGTGATGTGAACGGCGATGGGTATAGCGATGTGGTCGTTGGCGCACCGCACTATGACCTGGGAGAGGACAATGAAGGAGGGGCATTTGTGTATAAAGGTGGTCCCTTTGTATTGACCGCGACAGCGGTTACCTTCCAAAGCAACCAGAAGGATGCGCAAATGGGATATTCCGTGGCAAGTGCGGGGGACTTCAATGGAGATGGATTTAGCGATGTGCTGGTGGGTATACCGTTTTACGACAAAGATGCCATCGACGAAGGACGAGCAAACCTCTATCTCGGTTCCAGTACATTTTTCGATGATCCAATTACTGCCTACGGGTTTGGTAACGGCCATGGCGGCGCTTTACTAGGAATTAATGTAGCGACCGCAGGCGATATTAATGGCGACGGATTCAGTGACCTTTTAATCGGAGCAAGTCAGGATACAAATGGAGAAAGCAAAGAGGGAAGTGTTTGGGTAAAATACGGGAATGCCAATACAAACCTAAATTCCGCTGCTTCGATGACCCTCCAAATTAACCAGGCCAATGCCCAGTTCGGTTACTCGCTCGCTCCCGCTGGTGACATCGATGCGGATGGATACAGCGATATCATTATAGGTGCACGTTATTATACCAACGGTCAGGGCCAGGATGCCGAGGGTGGTGCTTTCATCTACCGCGGAACCAGTAGTGGTCAACTGGACGGTCCGGTAATCATACAAGGTAACCAATACAACGCCGCCATGGGCAATAGAGTGAGCTCAGCCGGGGATGTAAATGGGGACGGATACAGTGATGTGCTTATTAGTGCCTATTTGTACGATCTTAATATTGCAAACGAGAAAGACCATGGGATAGTCAATCTGTACCTCGGATCTTCAAACGGCATTAGCGCGCAGCAGCAACCATCCAGGACCTTTTACGGAAAGCATAACGACCATATGGGCTCCTCGATCGCCTGCGCCGGCGATGTGAATGGCGACGGCTATTCCGACATCCTACTCGGTGCTGAGTACTACGATAACGGCCAGTTCAATGAAGGGGGGGTGTTCGTCTATCTTGGATCAAAAGACGGCATACCAATTGTGGCCGTGCCGGTCGCTACGATGGAAAGCAACCAAATTGACGGCTGGTTCGGTACCGCCGTTGCCAGCGCTGGGGATGTGAACGGGGATGGATACAGCGATATCCTAGTTGGCTGTTACACTTTTGATAATGGCCAGAAGGACGAAGGGCATGTGTTTGTTTATCATGGCGGTGCGGATGGGATTGGGACGAAGGATGGAATATCGGTTACCAATAACAAAGCCGGCGCTAAAATGGGTTTTTCAGTGGCGAGTGCAGGTGATGTCAATGCGGATGGTTATGACGATGTGGTCGTCGGAGCGCCCTATTATGATGCAGGCGAGCCCAGCGAAGGAGCTGCATTTGTCTATTATGGTTCTGTCGACGGATTAGTTACCAACGTTTATAATCTGTTACAGAAAAACCAGGCCGACTCTTACTTCGGTGGCTCCGTAGCGGGCGCAGGGGATGTTAACGGGGATGGCTATGACGACATACTTGTTGGTGCCAAGGAATACACTAACGGCCATAGTAATGAGGGAGTTGTATTCTTTTACCCTGGCTCCGCGTCGGGAATTGACCAGAATGCCGCCCCATTTATATGCGAGGCAAATAAGGCTGATTCAGATTATGGCTTTTCAGTCGCCGGTGCAGGGGATATCAATCGCGATGGCTATGCAGATATTATTATCGGGGCGCCAACATACATAGCCCAGGGTATAGCCTTCGTCTACTTTGGAGGGAATATTGGACCCGGCAACCAGGTCGGCCTCACGGGATATTTCAACTCGCATTTCGGTGAAGCAGTCTCTTCAGCGGGAGATGTTAACGGAGATGGGTATAACGACGTAATTGTTGGCGCCTGGGGTGCAGCTATCGGAGAGCAAGGCGAAGGGGCAGCCTATATTTATCACGGGGCATCGTCGTTCGACGCGACTTATGACAAACGCCTGGAAGGCAACCAAATCGACGCCAATTTCGGCTTTTCAGTGGCCTCTGCCGGAGATGTGAATGCGGATGGATATAGTGATGTGATCATTGGAGCCCGCTATTATGACAATGGAGAATCCAACGAGGGGGTCGCAAAAGTCTACTACGGAACGATTGGCGGTATCAACGACGTAACTCCCGCTCCCACGCTATTGGAACCAAACGTTGTGAATGCTTATTTCGGCTCATCCGTTAGCTGTGCCGGAGATGTGAATGGGGACGGATATAGTGACGTAATTGTAGGGGCCTACAATGTGAATAATGGGCATATTCAGGAAGGAAAAATCTTTGTATACCACGGATCACCTTCCGGCACTAAACAAGCCAGCTCATTCAGTAACGAAAGTAATATCGCCGGCACTTTTCTCGGCAAGGCGGTTTCGGGAGCGGGTGATGTCAACGGCGACGGGTACAGCGATGTTCTTGCAGGCGCAGATGGCTACAATAACGGACAAGCGGCTGACGCTGGCGCAGCTTTCGTTTATTATGGTAACAATGGGAAAGGGTTGCGGAATAATGTGCGGCTTTACTGCGGTAATAAAGTTACACCGATCAATCATACGTGGTTTAATCAGACATTTTTTGGCTTTGGCATCTATGCAAAATCATTTCTTGGTGTGAATAACGGCAAAACTGCCTATGAAACCGGGAATGGTTTCCCATTTTCAAAGGTAGGCAACAATACCATCACAACTAGTACTTCGTATAGCGGCATGTCACCGACATTCAACCTACCTAAAACAGAGGCTGAGTTAACGGAACTTGCATCTAAGAAGTTAACTAGCACTAAGTTCCGAGCCCGCGTCCGTTACTCCCCCGTCCTGGCCATCACCGGCCAGATGTACGGCCCGTGGCGCTACGTACAACGCCAGCTCGCAGGCTACAACAATGCCCCGGTACCGGAAGAAGCCATGGCTGAAACGATCAAAAGAAAAGTCGAGCCGGAAATCGAAACTTCCGTTTCCCTGTTCCCGAACCCCGCTTCGGATCGCCTATCGGTCCAGGTCTCTGATCCGTCCGACGTTCGCGGTGTCCGCCTTTACAATACCAGCGGGACACCCGTTTTCCAATCGCAGCGATACGAAAAAGATATCGACGTAAGCAAACTGCCCGGAGGCGTTTATATCCTCATGCTCAACCGGGCCAGCGGCACAAGTACATCGCACCGGGTTCTGATCCGGCGATAGCCCCCTCTCCGACGCCTCCCCCGTGCCGTGGGGAGGCGTTCTTTTTTTCATATACCGTCTAATCATTCCATTCCACCCGGCGGCTAAACGGTTTGAAATCACTTTTGAAGTATCGGTAAACTTTACGAAAGCGCTTCACGTATCCCTCCTTGTAACCGATTGTTTCACTTAAAGGATTGCTGACTATGAAAAGTCGTTACATGTCCATTCTGTACGCAGGAATGGCCCTGGCAGCATTCGCTGCCGGTTTTCACACCTTCGACCACCTTTGCCGGTCCCTGCCACGAAACCCTGTTAAAAAACAGACAGCCTCCCCATTACATGCGGCCCTGCCGGGAGCAGCGCCCTCCGAAAAGATCCTGTCAGATATCCGCGATGCGCTCGAAAAGCAGGAGTACCACATCTCTTACGATGCGCAAAAGAAAAAACTGCAAAGCCCCAATCGCAGCAACAACATCCGGGCCTACTACGAGCCGGGGAAACTCACCGTCCAGACCCGTGTTGACACCACCGGGGAAGGCTTTAAAATGGAACTGGTCAATGAGGGCGTCTTCGCCGACGGCAAGCTGTTGTACGCGCCCCACGCTAAGGCAAAGGCCGGGCACCACGAAAACAAAGTGCAGATCAGCCACGACGCATTCACTGAGGAGTTTATCAACAATGAAGACGGCGTCCGCCAGAACTTCATCATCGAAAACGCCCCGGAAGGCACCCGCCAGTTGCAGGTAAAAATGACGGCCAAAGGCCTGAAAGTAGCACAAGGCTCCGGCAACGAGTTGCGCTTCTACTCCGAAGCAGCTGATGGCCAAACCCGCAACGAGCTTGTTTACAGTGATCTCAAATGCTGGGACGCCAACAAAAAGCCGCTGAGCGCGAGCCTTGCTTATGTGAATAACCGCATTCAAATCAGCGTGGATGTAGTGGGAGCTGTCTACCCCGTTACCATCGATCCTATTATCGCTAATGGTACGCCTCAAAATGCCAACAAAGTGCTTGAAGTAAACCAAACCTCCATGCACCTGGGCTGGTCTGTGTCTAGTGCGGGTGATGTGAATGGGGACGGATACAGCGATGTGATCGTGGGCGCGCCGGATTACGACTATACCAAAGATGCCGAAGGAGGGGTGTTTGTGTACAAAGGTGGTCCGGCCGGCTTGACATTAACAGCTGTTACCTTCAAATCCAACCAGGCCGGTGCCAAAATGGGATATTCCGTATCTAGCGCAGGGGATTTTAACGGGGATGGGTTTAGTGATGTATTGGTGGGGATACCATATTACGACGGAAATGCCATCGATGAAGGAGGGGTAAACCTCTATCTTGGCGCCGGTACATTTTTTACTGGCCCAATTACTGCTTATGGTATCGGTAACGGCCATGCGGGCGCCTTACTGGGAATCAATGTGGCCACCGCTGGAGATATTAACGGCGACGGATTCAGTGACCTATTAATAGGAGCAAGTCAAGATACAAATGGAGAAAGCAAAGAAGGGAGTGTTTTGGTAAAATACGGGAATGCCAATACAGACTTAAATTCCGCTTCTTCAATGACCCTTCAAATTAACCAGGCAAATGCCCAATTCGGCTACTCGCTCGCTCCCGCGGGAGACATTGATGCGGACGGATACAGTGATGTTATCGTAGGCGCACGGTGGTATACCAACGGCCAGGGACAGGATGCAGAAGGTGCGGCTTTCATCTATCGCGGAGGAGGCAACGGTCTTCAGGGGAATCCGACAATCATAGAAGGCAACCAATACAATGCCGCGATGGGCAACAGAGTAAGCTCGGCAGGGGATGTGAACGGGGATGGGTATAGTGATGTGCTTATTAGTGCTTATTTGTTCGACCTTAATGTCGCGAACGAGAAAGACCATGGCATAGTCAATCTGTACCTTGGATCCTCAACCGGCATCAGTGCACAACAGCAACCATCCAGAACCTTTTACGGAAAGCATAACGACCATATGGGCTCCTCGATCGCCTGTGCCGGCGATGTGAATGGCGACGGCTATTCCGACATCCTACTCGGTGCTGAGTACTACGATAACGGCCAGTTCAATGAAGGTGGGGTGTTCGTCTACTACGGATCAAAAGGTAATGTAGGTATCGTCGGAGAGCCGGTCGCTACGCTGGAAAGCAACCAGGCCGACGGCTGGTTCGGCACCGCCGTTGCCAGCGCCGGGGATGTGAACGGGGATGGATACAGCGATATCCTAGTTGGTTGCTACACTTTTGACAGTGGGCAGACGGACGAAGGGCATGTGTTTGTTTACAATGGCGGTGCGGAAGGAATTGGCACGAAGGATGCATTGACAATCACGAACGGCAAACCGGGTGCTCAAATGGGTTTTTCAGTGGCCAGTGCAGGTGATGTCAATGCGGATGGCTACGACGATGTGGTCGTCGGAGCACCCTATTATGATGACGGAGAGCCCAGCGAAGGAGCTGCATTTGTCTATTATGGTTCTGTCGATGGGTTAATTACCAATACCTATCACCTGTTACAAAAAGATCAGGCGAACTCTTTCTTCGGCGGCTCCGTGGCAGGTGCAGGTGATACCAATGGAGACGGCTTTGATGACGTCCTGGTTGGTGCCAAGGAGTACACTATTGGAGAAAGTAATGAAGGGGTGGTGTTTTTGTACTTTGGCACGGCATCGGGTATCGATTTGAACGTACAACCCAAGGCACTGCAAATGAATAAAGCCGATTCGGATTTTGGTTACGCGGTTGCCGGTGCGGGAGATATCAATCGTGACGGATATGCCGATATTATCATCGGTGCACCCACCTATATCGCGCAAGGCATCGCTTTGGTTTACTACGGAGGAGTGAATGGCCCAGCGAATCAAGTCACCCTTACCGGATTTACCAATACGCACTTTGGTGAAGCAGTATCCTCGGCAGGTGATGTGAACGGAGATGGGTATAACGACGTAATTGTAGGTGCCTGGGGCGCAGCTATCGGAGAGCAGGGTGAAGGGGCTGCTTATATTTACCTCGGGGCATCTTCGGGACTTGATGTGACTTACGACAAGCGTCTGGAAGGAAACCAGATCGATGCCAGTTTCGGCTTTTCAGTGGCCTCTGCCGGAGATGTGAATGGAGATGGATATAGTGATGTGATTGTGGGAGCCCGCTACTACGATAAAGGCGAATCCAATGAAGGTGCTGCGATTGTCTATTATGGAACAGTGGGAGGCATCAATGACGTCACCCCATCCCCAACTTATCTGGAAGCAAACGTCAGTGGGGCCTACTTCGGATGGTCGGTCAACTGTGCCGGAGATGTGAATGGAGACGGGTATAGTGATCTAATTGTAGGCGCGCCCAATTTTTCCGTCGGTCAAAGTAATGAGGGAAATGTATTTGTTTACCAAGGTTCACCCGATGGTGCTAAAGCAGCCAGTTCATTCAGCAACGAAAGTAATACTGCCGATAACCTTCTGGGCAAGGCGGTTTCGGGAGCCGGTGATGTCAACGGCGACGGATACAGTGATGTTCTTGCAGGCGCAAATGGTTACAATAACGGACAAGCTACCGACGCTGGTGTAACTTTCGTTTATTATGGCAACAATGGCAAAGGGTTGCGGAATAATGTGCGGCTTTACAATGCCAGCACGTTAACTCCGATCAACCATACCAATTTTAATTACTCAGAATTTAATATCGGATTGTTTACAAAATCATTTTTAGGCGGAAGCAATAAGGAAAAGTATGTTCGGGAAGTGAAAGCGCCAGGTATTGCGTTTTCAAGAATAGGAAACAATCCTATCACAACAAGTACCGCATTTTCGACAATCTCTGGAAATATCGTTATCCCGTATTCAGGCACCGAACTGATATCCATTCAGGGCAAAGTTGGCAATTTTGTAACCAAAGTCCGCGTACGCGTCCGCTACTCCCCCACCCTGGCTATCACCGGCCAGATGTACGGCCCGTGGCGCTACGTGCAACGCCAGCTCGCAGGCTACACCAATCCACCGGTACCGGAAGAAGCCATGGCTGAAACGATCAAAAGAAAAGTCGAGCCGGAAATCGAAACTTCCGTTTCCCTGTTTCCTAACCCGGCTTCGGATCGCTTGTCAATTCAAGTCTCTGATCCGTCCGACGTTCGCGGTGTCTGCCTTTACAATACCAGCGGGACACCCGTTTTCGAATCGCAGCGATACGAAAAAGATATCGACGTAAGCAAACTGCCCGGAGGCGTTTATATCCTCATGCTCAACCGGGCCAGCGGCACAAGTACATCGCACCGGGTTCTGATCCGGCGATAGCCCCCTCTCCGACGCCTCCCCCGTGCCGTGGGGAGGCGTTCTTTTTTTCATATACCGTCTAATCATTCCATTCCACCCGGCGGCTAAACGGTTTGAAATCACTTTTGAAGTATCGGTAAAATTTACACCGGCGTCTCGCCCGGTAACCTGATTGTATCACCTAAAATATCGCTTCTATGAAAAGTCGCTACCTGCCTGTTCTGTATGTCGGAATGGCCTTGGCAGCTTTCGCTGCCGGTTTTCAATACCTCGACCGCCTAGGCCGGCCCCTAACACGGCCAGCCACCGCATTACCTGCTCAAATGCCTGAGACGGCTTTGTCGAAAACGGCCCTGTCGGAAACAACGTTGGCAGATATCCGCAACTCGCTGGAAAAGCAGGAATACCACATTTCCTTCGACGAGCAAAAGAAGAAGCTGCAAAGCCCGAACCGCAGAAACAACATCCGGGCCTACTACGAGCCGGGTAAACTTACCGTCCAGACACGTGTAGACACCACCGGCAAGGGTTTCAAGATGGAACTCTTGAATGAAGGGGTATTCGCCGACGGGAAGTTGCTCTACACGCCCGAAATCACCGCAAAGGCCAAGCACCACGAAAACAAAGTGCAGATCAGCCACAATGCATTCATCGAAGAGTTCATCAACAATGAAGACGGCGTCCGCCAAAACTTCATTGTAGAAAGCGCCCCGGAAGGCACCCGCCAATTGCAGGTAAGAATGACCGCCAAAGGCCTGAAAGTAGAACAAGGCTCCGGCAACGAACTACGCTTCTATTCCGAATCCTCCAACGGAAATACCCGCAACGAACTCGTTTACAGCGATCTCAAATGCTGGGACGCCAACAAAAAACCGTTGAATGCAACCCTAGCCTATGTGGATAAACGCATCCAGATCAGCGTAGACGTTGCAGCCGCCGCCTACCCCGTCACCATCGACCCGATTATCGCTAACGGTACCCCGCAGAACGCCAACAAAATCCTGGAAATCAACCAGAGTTATATGTGGCTGGGTTTCTCGGTGTCCAGCGCGGGTGATGTGAACGGGGATGGATACAGCGATGTGATCGTGGGCGCTCCAGAGTATGACCTAAACCAGGATGGTGAAGGTGCGGCCTTCATATATCCGGGCACTGCACAGGGGTTGAGCCTCGCTGCGGTAACGTTGCAATGCAACCAGGTCGGTGCTAAAATGGGATACACCGTTGCCAGCGCTGGCGATTTCAATGGGGATGGATACAGTGATGTGTTGGTGGGGATTCCTTACTATGACATTAACGGACAGAATGATGGGATGGCGAAACTCTATTTCGGGTCTGCACAAGGGATTAAGGACAACTCCGTTCCCATGAATTTTTTCACAGGAAACTCCGGCGACTTCTGCGGCATAGCATTGGCTACGGCAGGCGATATCGATGCGGATGGATACAGTGATATCATCGTAGGCGCACATTCAAGTGATTTTGGTCAAAAAAATAATCAGGGAATAGCCCTCGTATACTACGGAGCTTCCGCAAATTACAAAACAACCCAACAACTGGCTGCCGACCAGGCCAATGCGAAGTTCGGCTATTCCGTGGCGGGTGCTGGCGATGTCGATGCGGACGGATTCAGTGATGTAATTATAGGAGCCAGGTATTATACCAATGGCCAGGGGCAGGACGGGGAAGGTGCTGCGTTCATCTATCGCGGAACGGCAAGTGGCCTCGACACCGGAAATCCGGTTGTCATTGAAGGCGATCAATATGACGCCGCCTTGGGTAACAAAGTGTGCTCGGCTGGGGATGTAAATGGAGACGGGTATAGTGATGTGCTTATTAGTGCTTATTTGTATGACGGCCAGTACAGCGCCACACAAATTAAAGATGAAGGGAGGGTATTCCTGCATATGGGATCCTCAACCGGCATCACCGCTCAGCCGGTCAGAACCTTTGCTGGTGGTCATATCGACGACCGTCTGGGCTCCTCGATTGCCTGTGCTGGCGATGTGAACGGGGACGGCTATTCCGATATTCTCCTCGGCGCTCAGTATTATGATAACGGCCAATTCAACGAAGGGGCTGTCTTCGTCTGTCACGGCTCGAAAAATGGCATAGTCGGCCCTCCGGCTTCCACTCTGGAAAGTAACCAGGCCGACGGTTGGTTCGGAACCGCAGTCGCTAGCGCCGGGGATGTGAACGGCGATGGGTACAGCGATATTCTGATAGGCTGCTACACCTTTGACAACGGCCAGAAAGACGAAGGGCATGTATTCCTTTACCATGGCGGAGCAGAAGGTGTAGGCACAAATGAATTGACGACATTGTCGCTAGGCAGCATTTATGGTGCATTAGCGGGTTCCTCCGTGGCAAGCGCAGGGGATGTGAATAGTGATGGATTCGATGACATTATAATGGGTGCGCCGGATTATGACTACATGGGCCAGTCGGGTGGAGTAGCTCTTGTGTACTACGGTTCACTTACCGGCATCAATACGGGTAACTATTTGATTTTAAGCAAAAACCAACCTGGCAGCCATTTCGGCACCTCTGTCGCCGGGGCGGGCGATATTGATGGTGATGGCTATGGCGACATTATTATTGGTGCCCGCGATTACACCGAAGGAAATAGTAAAGAGGGCATTGCGGTTATTTACAAAGGTTCCAATTCGGGTATCAATCCAAATACCAGTCAAACTTTGCAAAAGGACGTTGCCAATGCCGGCTTCGGGGCATCCGTCTCCGGTGCGGGAGATATCAATCGGGATGGATTTGCGGACGTGATCATAGGCTCGCCCAATTTCGCCGTCGGCCAGAACATTTATGGCGCTGCCTACATCTACTATGGTAGCCAGAACAACGGTGCGACAAACCCGGTGACCATACAGGGCTACGACGCCAGTTCCAGCTTCGGAAATGACGTTTCCTCCGCCGGCGATGTAAACGGCGACGGGTATGCCGACGTGATCGTCGGTGCTTACTCCGCCACGCTGGGAGAAGTACAGGAAGGCGCGGCTTATATATTCCTGGGAACCAGTGGCGGAATCAATACGGCCGGGAAGGTCCTTCAAAAAAACCAGGCCAATGCATGGTTCGGGACGTCTGTCGCCTCAGCCGGTGATGTCAATGCCGATGGCTTTGGAGATGTTATCGTGGGAGCTATGTACTATGATAAAAACGAGTTGAACGAAGGGGTCGCATTTGTTTACTATGGAAATAGCACAGGCAATATCGATTCAAACCCGGGGCCATCGATCCTGGAAGCAAATGTAGCCAATGCGCGGTTTGGCAGCGCTGTCCAAAGTGCAGGTGATGTCAACGGCGATGGCTATGGGGATGTCATTATCGGTGCCAAGTATCTTTCTAATGGCAATACTGAGGAAGGAAAAGCTTTCGTGTTTCATGGCTCACCAAGCGGCGTCAAACCGACTGCTTCTTTCAGCATTGAAGGTGAGCAGAACGACATAGAATTAGGGACCTCCGTTGCCGGTGCCGGCGATGTGAACGGTGACGGATACAGCGACGTGCTGGTGGGAATGCCGCATTTTAACGATGGAGGGGGAATGCATGTACTTTACGGCAACAACGGCAAGGGCCTGAAAAACAACGTCCGGCTGTTCAATACAGATCTATCCTCGCCGCTCAATTATAACCAATTCAACCAGCCCAACTTTGTAGGCAGTTTGTTTGCAAAATCATTTATTGGAAAAAACAAAGGCAAGCTTGTATGGGAAACAATGGGGCCGGGCGTACCATTCTCCAAAATCGGCACCAATCCGATCACGACGAGCAACCAATTCACGGGAGCGGGGATTCTTGCCAATCTCTCCTCTACTGGCTCTCTACTTGGGGCTCCAATTGTAAAAACCGGGATCGCCACCAAACTCCGCATGCGCGTGCGCTACTCGCCTGTGCTGGCGCTCACCGGGCAAATGTACGGGCCATGGCGGTACCTGCAATCCCAATTGGCTGGTTACAACAATGCACCGGTTCCGGAAGAGGCGATGGCTGAAACCATCACTCATAAAGCCAATCCGGAAGCCTCTCGCGAATCGGCAGTGGCGTTGTTTCCCAATCCGGTTTCGGACAGGCTATCTATTCAGGCAACAAATCCAGGCGACATCCGCTCGGTCAGGCTTTTCAATACGGCAGGCAAGCTTTTGTATCAATCGCCACGGTTTGAGAAGGATATCGACGTAAGCAAATTACCCGGAGGCGTTTATATCCTCATGCTCAACCGGGCCAGCGGCACAAGTACATCGCACCGGGTATTGATCCGGCGATAGCCCCCTCTCCGACGCCTCCCCCGTACCGTGGGGAGGCGTTTTACTTATGCGTTGCCAAGCATATAGCTTACAGCTTAAAGCCTACCGCTTACAGCTTCCACGCCGGCAAATCATTCCCTTTCCCCCGGCGGCTAAACAGTTTGAAATCACTTTTGAAGCATCGGTAAACTTTACGCAAACGCTTCGCGTACGCCCTCCTTGTAACCGATTGTTTCACTTAAAGTATTTCTGACATGAGAAATCGTTACATGCCCATTCTGTACGTAGGAATGGTTTTCGCGGCATTCGCTGCCGGTTTTCACTCCATTGATCGCCTCAGCCGGTCACTTCCACGAAACCCTGCCCAAACACAGGCAGCGTCCGCATTACCCGCGGAAGTGTCCCAGGCAACCCTATCAGATATCCGTAACGCATTGGAAAAACAGGAGTACCATATCTCCTACGATGCGCAGAAGAAAAAGCTGCAAAGTCCCAATCGCCGGAACAACATCCGCGCCTATTACGAGCCGGGAAAGCTCACGGTTCAGACGCGCGTGGACACCACCGGCGAGGGTTTCAATATGGAGCTGGTGAATGAAGGCGTATTCGCTGACGGGAAACTCCTTTACACGCCCCAGGCCAGCGCGAAAGCTGAACATCACGAAAACAAGGTGCAGATCAGCCACCACGCATTCACCGAGGAGTTTATCAATAATGAAGACGGCGTCCGCCAAAACTTCATCATTGAAAGCGCTCCGAAAGATACCCGCCAGTTGCAGGTGAAAATGAATCCCAAAGGTCTTAAAGTAGAACAAGGTGCAGACAACGAGCTGCGCTTCTATTCCGAAACAGCCAACGGCCACATTCGTAACGAGCTCGTTTACAGCGACCTCAAATGCTGGGACGCCAACAAAAAGCCGCTAAGCGCGAGCCTTGCCTATGCAGGCAACCGCATTCAGATCAGCGTCGACGTAACAGATGCCGCCTACCCCGTCACCATCGATCCCATCATCGCCAACGGTACGCCACAAAACGCCAATAAAGTGCTCGAAGTCAACCAGACCTCTATGTGGCTCGGCTTTTCGGTATCCAGTGCGGGCGATGTGAACGGCGACGGGTACAGCGATGTGATCGTGGGCGCACCGCTGTATGACCTGGGGCAGGACAACGAAGGAGCGGCTTTTGTATACCCAGGTACTGCCGTTGGCTTGAGTTTGGCTGCCGTAACGCTTGAATGTAATCAAGCTGGTGCCCAAATGGGGTACTCTGTGGCAAGTGCAGGGGATTTTAATGGAGATGGGTTTAGTGATGTTTTGGTAGGAATACCTTATTATGACTTGAATGCCGAACAAGATAACGGTCTAGCCAGGTTGTACTATGGCTCTGCACAAGGCATATCAACCAATTCTCCTATCAACTTCCCAACATTCGATGCTGGTAGCAATTGTGGAATATCTGTTGCGACTGCCGGCGACATAGATGGTGATGGATTTAGTGATATCATTATTGGTGCCCACGGCGCCAAGTTTGATCAAATCAACGAGGGAGTCGCTTATGTTTGCTATGGTGCCCAAGCAGGAGGCAAAATGGAACAATTACTTCATTCAGATCAAGCCAATGCAAAGTTCGGTTACTCTGTCGCTCCTGCCGGTGATGTCGATGCCGACGGATTCAGCGACATCATCGTAGGCGCACGCTACTATACCAATGGCCAGGGTCAGGACGCGGAAGGTGCTGCTTTCATCTACCGCGGAAGCAGTAACGGTCTGCTTAAAAACAATCCAGTAATAATAGAAGGAAACCAATACAATGCCGCCATGGGCAACAAAGTAAGCTCGGCAGGGGACGTGAATGGCGATGGGTATAGTGATGTGCTTATAGCGGCCTATCTTTATGATGATTCGCAGTTTAAGGATCAGGGCAAAGTGGCCCTTCATCTCGGATCGTCCAACGGTATCAACCCGGTACCAATCAGAACCTTCTACGGCAGCAATCCCAACGATCAATTGGGCTCATCAGTGGCTTGCGCAGGCGATGTGAATGGAGATGGATACTCGGACATCCTCCTCGGCGCCCAGTATTACGATAATGGGCAGTTCAATGAAGGTGGCGTGTTCGTCTATCATGGCTCAAAAAACGGCATCATCGGCGGCCCCGCTTCTACATTAGAAAGCAACCAGATCGACGGCTGGTTCGGCACCGCCGTCGCCAGCGCCGGGGATGTGAACGGGGACGGGTACAGCGATATCATCATCGGCTGCTATACGTTTGACAATGGCCAGACGGATGAGGGCCATGCGTTTATCTACCATGGCGGTGCGGAAGGGATTGGTACGAATGGGGCAGTGACGCTTTCGGGCAGCGTTACTGATGCCCTGATGGGTTACTCAGTTGCGAGTGCCGGAGACGTAAATAGCGATGGGTTTGATGATGTTATTATGGGGGCGCCAGAGTTTGATTTCAATGGTACAACTGGCGGTGTTGCCTTGGTGTATTATGGATCGATGGATGGGATTCAGCTGGGGAATCAGATCATGTTGAGCAAAAATCAGCCCGACAGCTACTTCGGAACATCTGTCGCCGGGGCTGGCGATATCAATGGTGATGGATATGATGATATTATTGTGGGCGCCGATAATTATACCAATGGCCAGGCGAGCGAAGGGGCCGCTTTCATATACTTTGGCTCAAATGCAGGGATCAATCCTGCATCAGTCAAACAATTGGAGGGCAATATACCGCAACGCGATTTTGGATGTGCAGTTTCAGGTGCAGGCGATCTCAATCGGGATGGTTATGCCGACATCGTCATCGGGGACAATAAATACTCAGCCGGGGAGGGAGGCGAAGGTGCTATACATATCTATTATGGCTCTACCAGCGGCCCTGTCAATGAAGCAATTATTGAGTCCAACGTACAATATGCGTATATGGGCAACTCCGTTTCTTCTGCCGGCGATGTGAATGGAGACGGATATAGCGACATTGTTGTAGGAGCTTCCGGCTACGACAGTTACAAAGGTGCAGTCTACGTCTTCCATGGCTCCGATCAGGGAATATCGAGTAATAATCCCAAAATTCTGCTGGGTAATCAAATAGGTGCTCAAATGGGCAGGTCCGTTTCAGGAGCCGGGGATGTCAACGGAGATGGATTTAGCGACATTGTAGTAGGGGCACCTTATTTTGACAAACCGGAGGTTGATGAAGGAACTGTCATAGTGTACTACGGCTCATCAAATGGAATAAGTGATGTTAGCCCGGCACCTATTACCCTTGAACAGAATCTCGCAGACGGCGGATTCGGATTCTCAGTTAAAGGCGCAGGGGACGTGAATGGTGACGGGTACAGCGATATTGTTGCCGGTGCCGCCGATTTTGAGAATGTCGCTGCAATGATTAAAGGAAAAGCATTTGTATTTCATGGATCGCCCGCAGGAGTCAAACCAATAGCAGCATTTAGCGTCGAGAGTAATCAGGATAATGCAAAACTAGGGACGTCCGTTGCCGGCGCAGGAGACGTTAACGGAGATGGGTACAGCGACATTATCGTTGGCGCCCCGCATGCCAATCACAACCAGACTAATGATGTCGGGGCAGCGACGGTTTATTACGGCAACAACAGCAAAGGTCTGAAAAGCAACGTCCGGCTATTCAACGGCGACCTGGTCACTCCGCTCAACCATAGCCAATTCAGCCAACCCAGCTTCATTGGCACTTTATCCGCAAAATCATTTATTGGAAGAAACAAAGGCAAATTTGTATGGGAAACTATGGGACCGGGAGTGCCTTTCTCCAAAGTGGGGAACAGTCCGATCACAACGAGTAACCTGTTCACGGGCATTTCGGGTATCTCTGGTATGACGGGGGGCACTACAGTATTAGGAAACTCTATTGCAAAAAACGGCATCTCCACCAAACTCCGCGTACGCGTGCGCTACTCGCCTGCGCTGGCGATTACGGGCCAAATGTACGGCCCATGGCGGTACTTGCAATCTCAATTGGCGGGCTACAACAATGCCCCGGTACCGGAAGAAGCAATGGCCGAAACGATCAAAAGAAAAGCGATGGAAATTAGCGAAGAGTCCGGGCTTTCAGTTGTCCCCTATCCCAATCCGGTTTCAGACAAGCTGTTCATCAAAACAGAAAACATGGAACAGATCCGTGGCGTCCGGCTCCTTACTCCGACAGGAAGACTGATTCATCAATCCCAAAACCCGGCGGCAGAAATTGATGTGACAAGCCTGAACCCGGGAGTATATGTGCTGCTGGTCACGCGGCAGGACGGCTCCCAAAGTTCTCACAAGGTGATTGTAAAGAAATAGGCACCCCTGTATTGACTGAAAGGCGGCGCTTCCCTATTCCGGGAAGGCCGCCTTTTGCCTTAAAATCATTGCTTCATCCATCCGGCTAAACGGATTCGAAAATGGATTGCCATAAGCGTAAAATTTAACCCGGCGTTTGTGCCACGACCTTTTGTTTTACCAAAATCAATTCACACAATGAGACATTGTTACAAGTCCGTTCTCTACGCGGGAATGGTGCTGGCATCAGTTTCTGTGGGCTACATTTTCACCGGCTCCGCTCCCGACTTGCCGTCGGAGAAAGAAACCTCGAATGCTGCCCAGGAATCTTCCGTAGTTTCCAAAGACGTGATGGCGGATATCCGCGCTACCATCGCCCAAAAGGAGTACAACATTACTTTTGACGAAGTAACACAGTGTTTGCAAAGCCCTAACCGGCAACAGAACCTGAGAGCTTACTACAAGCCCGGGAAATTCTCCATCAAGAACCGCGTCGATTCCAGCGGATACAATTTCAGGTTGGAACTGGTCAATGAAGGGATCTTTGCCGATGGCCGGCGCGTTATGACGGCGCAAAACCATGCAACCCCGGAAAATAAGGACAACCACCTGATAGTAGATCATGGAAGCTTCTCGGAGGAATTTATCAATAACGAGCAAGGGATAAGGCAAAATTTCATCATAGAACAGGCACCGAAAGGAACCCGGGAGCTGACGGTGAAATTAGCTGCATCAGGTCTGCAAGTGCGCAATGGCGCAGAAAATGAGCTGCGCTTTTTTGTGGTCAACCAAAAAGGAGAAACGGAAGACCGCCTCGTTTACAGCGACCTGAAATGCTGGGATGCCGACAAGCAACCTCTCGAGGCCAGCCTGGCGTATGTGAATGACCGCATAGAAATCAAGGTGGATGTGGAAAACGCAGCCTTCCCGGTCACTATCGATCCGATTCTTGCCAACACCACGCTTAACAATGCAGATAAACTTATCGACAATAACCAAAACAACTCATGGCTGGGTTTCTCTGTCGCAAGCGCCGGCGATATCAATGGCGACGGGTATAGCGACGTACTGGTAGGAGCGCCGAAATACGACAACGGCCAGACAGACGAAGGAGCCGCATATGTTTTCCTGGGCACGACGGTCGGTTTAGGCCTTAAAGACGGAAAAGTACTGGAAGCGCAGCAGGATAGCGCATTGATGGGGACTTCGGTTTCGAGTGCAGGGGATGTCAACAACGATGGTTTCAGCGATATTCTGGTAGGCGTCCCCTACTACGATAAGCAGCAGAAGAACGAGGGGATTGTTCAATTGTACCTGGGATCGCAAAACGGGGTAAGCGCTGTCAACTTTACCATCCTGGAAGCCGACCAGGCAGGTGCTGCGTTCGGGATATCAACGGCACTGGCTGGCGACGTCAACGCCGATGGGTACAGCGATGTGTTGATCGGTGCGCACTTGTATGACCACGATCAGGTAAATGAAGGTGCCGCCTTTCTCTATTATGGATCGCCTAATGGGCTGCAACTCAATTCGCCGGAAATTCTCGAAGGCAGCCAGCCGGGAGCCATGATGGGCTACGCGGTGGCAGGTGCAGGAGATGTCAACAACGACGGTGCCAGCGACATCATGGTCGGAGCCCGGCTTTACAGTAACGGGGAAACTTATGAAGGAGCCGTATTTATTTACAAAGGTTCGGTGCTTTCAACTCCTGTTCTCCAAAATGGTCCGCCTCAAATTATCGAAAGCAATCAGATCGACGCACGACTGGGTCACGCCCTATCCACCGCGGGGGATGTCAATGGCGACGGGTATTCGGACGTCATTCTTGCAGCGTATTTATTTGACAATGGCCAGACCAACGAAGGAGCTGTATTTATTCACCATGGTTCTGCTAATGGGGTCAATCCGGCAGCTGCCAAAACCATCGAAGGGAACCAAATCGAGGCGCAGATGGGCTTTGCCGTCAACGCCGCCGGCGATCACAACGGCGACGGATACGGCGATATTATTATCGGAGCCCGCTTTTACGACAATGGGCAGGCCAACGAAGGGGCGGTGTTTATACACAACGGCTCGCCAACCGGGGTAAGCCAAACTGCCAATGCCGTCATTGAAAGTAACCAAGGCGAAGCCTGGATGGGTAATGCAGTAGCCAGCGCCGGCGATGTGAATGGTGATGGTTATAGTGATATTGTTGTAGGCGTATTTACCTATGACAATGGCCAAAACGACGAAGGGATTGTGGTGATCTACAATGGTAAACCCGATGCACCAGGGGCTACCGCGAAAGTGGCCACCTTAAATGCCGTCAGCGGAGCGTCGGCAGGTACCTCTGTGAGCATCGTGGGAGACCTGGACGGCGACGGCCTTGACGATATTGCTGTTGGCGCCCCGAATTATGACGACGGTTATACGGATCAGGGAGCTTTGTTTATCCACTATGGCGATGCGACAACCGGAACAGCCTTTCAGATATTATGGAAAGGCACTGGCAATAATGCCAAGTTCGGCTCGGCGGTTTCAGGAGCGGGAGACGTTAATGGCGATGGTTTGGACGACATCATTGTGAGCGCACCCGGTGCTACGAGTGGAGTAAATGTTGGCGGTGTGTATGTGATTTTCGGCGCTCCCAAAAATGCGGGTGCCGGGATCCCTGTCGAACTGTTTGGCGGCGGAAATTCCGGTTTCGGTACTGCAGTGTCAGGAGCTGGTGACATTAATAGGGACGGCTTTGATGATATTATTATAGGTGTTCCCAACGCCACCAAACCGAACGCCCCAGGCACGGGAATGGTATATATTTACCTCGGTGCCGGTGTTGGTCTTAATCTAAACCCAACTGGTGTAAATTCCGGAGTTGCCAATACCCATATTGGTAACAGCTTGTCCTCTGCGGACACAAATGGTGACGGGTATAGTGATATCATCGTTGGAGCCAATCAGGCTAGCATAGGCCAGAACGGAGAAGGGGCCGTATTTATTTGGCGTGGCTCCGCGTCCGGCATTGCAACTGATGCTATCTTCAATAATTTACTGGAACTTGATGTCCCCGATGCCAACATGGGCATCTCCGTTGCCGGTGCAGGGGATGTAAATGGCGACGGATATGGTGATATTGTTGTTGGGTCAGACAAGTATGACAACGGTCAGAATGACGAAGGACGGGCGACCGTATTTTATGGCTCCAGTACCGGCTGTACTTCGGCGAATAAAACCAACCTGGAAGTCAACCAGGCCGGTGCGTATTTCGGCAGGTCCGTTGGAGGCAATACGGACGTGAATGCCGACGGCTATGACGACGTGATCGTTGGAGCACCTTTTTACGGCAATGGCAGCAGCAATGAAGGTGGGGCATGGGTATTCTACGGTTCACCCGATGGTGTAAATTTCACCAGCAGTTTCAACACAGAAAGTAACCAGCTTCTTGCACACATGGGAGCGTCAGTCTCAGGCGGTGGCGATCTTAACGGCGACGGATATGGTGATTTTGTTGTAGGTATTCCAAACTACAACCAGGGCGGCACCGTCAACAGCGGAAGTTGCTGGGCTTATTTTGGCAACAACGGGAACCACGGTAACGTCTGGCAGAACAAGCGCAACAACCTCCGACTTTATAATGGCAACCTGAGCAGCCCGATGAGTTACCAACAAGCCACCAACGTAAGCTTTGGTCTCGGCCTAACCGGCACCTCGTTTACCGGACGTAACAATGGCAGGATGATGTGGGATTTTGCCACGCCGGGCCAAAAATTCTCCTGTGTTGCAGGCAATCCCAAAGATTATCCCATCACGACAAGCACCAAGACTGACAATGGACAAATGGCTTTTTACAGCCTCCCTCCGTATGAGTTCAAAGAGCTCGTTGCAAAGCCCGTGGGTTCATCATTTCGCATACGCGGCCGGGTAAAATATGAATTGACAACCGCCTTGACGGGCCAGCGTTACAGCCCATGGCGATATTCGTCAAAACCTATTATTTATATACAGCCCCTTACTGTACCGGAGGAAGTTTCAAACGAAATTTTTGTCCCAAAACACGCTCTTGAAAATACAGAGCGCAGCGAAAGGGTTACCGTATACCCCAACCCCGTATCGGACCGCCTGTTTATCCAATCCACCAACCCGGATCAGGTTGCCTCGCTGCAATTGATTTCAACAAACGGCACAATGGCCTTCACATCTGCTATGCCACAAAGCGAGGTAGACGTAAAACACCTGCCGGCAGGATCGTATATTCTGGTAATCAACCGGAAAGACGGTTCCAAAACTTCTCACAAGGTTTTGATCAGAAAATAATAGGACGACTCGTGTTCAAAATGCTTCCCGGAAATTCCGGGAAGCATTTTTTATTTCCGAAGGGTCAATGATTTCCAGCCGATCGGACATCGCTTTCTGATTTCAATCCCGCTCATTATCAACTTGTAAGCTCGATCGGAGTATTACCTCTTTAAATCAAAACCGGACAAGATTATGAAAAAGCACTACGCTACTATCATTGGAAGCACGGCCGCAATTGCGGCTTTTGCAATATTTCTGGTTCTCGCTTCGCTGGTCAGTAATCGAGAGAAGCAAACCTTCTCCATTCAACCGGAGATGTCGAAGCCTTCTTTGAAGAATGATCCGACGGGTAGCACATTAACCAGCATTCAAAACGAAATTGCGAAACGAGAGTATCACATTACTTTCGATTCAGCGCATCACGCATTGCAGAGCCCTAACCGGGTGCACAACCTGAGGGCCTATTACCGCCCCGGAAAGCTTTCCATTCAAAACCGCATCGACTCGATAGGTCAGAATTTTCGAATGGAGCTCGTCAATGAGGGAATCTATGCGGACGGACACCTAATCGCCAAAGCAGAATCGGACGCTGTTTCCCACAACAGTAACGACACGGTGGCAATCACACACCAGGGCTTCGCCGAAGAATTCATCAATAATCAGGCAGGTATCCGGCAGAACTTCATAATCGCCCGGGCGCCTGCACATACGGGGGAATTGTCCGTGCGCCTGTCATTATACGGCCTGCATGCGCGACAGCAGGATAGTGATCACTTAGTATTCTATTCCGATAATGGCGGCAAGCAAACCGATCGCCTCACATACAGCGACTTGAAATGCTGGGACGCGGATGGCAAGCCTCTTACTGCGGGTATTGTACTTTCCGGAAAGCAGATTGAAATCAATGTCGACGTGTCTAACGCAACCTACCCCGTCACCATCGACCCGATCATCGCCAATGGCAACCCTGCCAACGCTGACAAAACATTGGAGATTAACCAAACCTCTGCCTGGCTGGGCTTTTCGGTTTCCACCGCAGGCGACGTGAACGGAGACGGTTACAGCGACGTGCTCGTTGGCGCTCCCAAATACGACAACGGCCAGGCCGACGAGGGTGCCGCTTTCCTCTACCCCGGCACGGCGGGGGGGATCAGCCTCGCCGCTAAGGCACTGGAATTCAATCAAGCGGGTGCCCAAATGGGCTATTCCGTAAGCAACGCGGGCGACATTAATAAAGATGGTTATAGCGATGTATTAGTCGGCGCACCCTATTATGACTATACGCTGAGCAATCAGGGGGCAGTATTTGTCTATTATGGGAGTTCTCAGGGACTAAGCAATGGATCCGTTCAACCCTTATACACTTTTCAAGCAGAAGCGAATCTGGGGATTTCGGCGGCGGTCGCCGGCGACGTAAACAGTGATGGTTTTAGTGACATTTTAGTTGGTGCACATCAATACGATCACGGCGAAAATAATGAGGGAGCAGCCTTGCTTTACTACGGAACAGCCAATGGTCTGGGCACATTCGAACTACTGGAATGCAACCAGCCCGGCGCTATGATGGGCTTTGCCGTGGCAGGTGCGGGCGATGTGGATGGCGACGGGTTCAGCGATGTAGTGGCCGGAGCGCGGCTTTACAGTAACGGACAAGCCCTGGAAGGTGCCGCATTTGTTTTCAAAGGTTCGGCTAACGGAGTCGTAACGGCCAATCCGACGGTTATTGAAGGCAACCAGGCCGACGCCCGGCTCGGGCATGCGCTCTCGTCCGCAGGCGATGTGAACGGGGACGGCTTTTCTGATATTGCACTTGGTGCCTACCAATACGACAAGGGGAGCAGCAACGAAGGTGTTGTTATGATACATCTCGGCTCGGTCAATGGAGTCAGCACTGTTGCCTCTCAAACGCTTGAAAGCGATCAGATTGAAGCGCAGTTCGGTATTTCCGTGGCCTGTGCAGGTGATGTGAATGCGGATGGATTTGCAGATTTAATCGTCGGGGCCAGATACTACGACAAGGGACAGGTTAATGAAGGTGCGGCATTCATTTACCAGGGTTCTCAAAACGGACTCAATGCAACGCCGGTCTCGATTATGGAAAGCAATCAGGTTGACGCCTGGCTGGGTAGTGCCGTGGCTCCGGCTGGCGATGTGAATGGGGATGGATTCAGTGATGTGCTGGTGGGGAGTTATGCATTTGATCATGGGCAGACCGATGAGGGGAGTGTGTTTATTTGGTATGGGCAAGCCGCCAGTACAAATACTAATTTGAGAGAGCTGAACGGCTATCAGGACAACTACTGCAATTTTGGACAATCAGTCGCTAGTGCGGGCGATGTAAATGGAGACGGTTTCAGCGACATAATTGTCGGAGCTTCGGAATTCGACAGCGGACAGCCCAACTCGGGCGCGGCGTACATTTATTACGGTGCAGCATGGGGTATAGATGTTAATTCAGTTACGAAAATTGAACATATTCAGGGAAGCCATCTTTTGGGCTATTCAGTCTCGGGAGCGGGAGATATTAATGGGGACGGCTATTCTGATGTTATCATCGGAGATCCATCCTACTTCGTCAGTTGGGATGCGCAAAAAGGACTGATCGAGGGAGCGGCCCTAATTTTCTATGGGTCAAGCCAAGGCATCAACCCGAACACATTTTCTGTTTTAAAAAACGCAAATCAAACACAGTGTTCTTTTGGCTGGGTTGTTTCCAACGCTGGTGATGTGAATGGCGACGGTTATGATGATGTCGTTGTTGGCGACCCTAACTATGACAAACAATTTGACGAAGGGGCCGCATTTATTTATCATGGATCCAATCAAGGGATTACTACCGCACCCGCCTTCATCATAGAAGGTAACCAAAATGCAGAAGAGCTAGGGTTTTCTGCTGCGAGTGCCGGGGATGTGAACGGAGATGGTTTTGACGATATAATCGTTGGAGCACCTTTTTACAGCAACTCACAAACGTCGGAAGGAGCCGCACTAATATTTTACGGTTCTGTTTCGGGAGTGGGCAATACGAACACAACACTGGAAAACAATGTAAATCAAGCTTGGATGGGATACAGTGTATCGACTGCCGGAGATTTAAACGGCGACGGATATGGAGATATCATCGTTGGTTGTCCGACAACTCAAGCTGGTGAAGGCGCTGCTCTAACGTACTACGGCTCGTCCAGCGGTATAAATAATAATTCCTTGAAAACAATCCTAACGATTGGCGAACCGTCTTATTTCGGCAATTCCGTTTCCGCTGCCGGAGATTATAATGGAGACGGCTATGGAGATTTAATAGTTGGAGCTGTCAATTATTCCCTCACAAATGCAGGTTCTGCTTTTATGTATTTTGGATCGTTAACAGGAATATATTCACAAATTCCCGTCAAATTCGAAAGTAATACCGCAAATTCACAAATGGGAACATCTGTGGCCTATGCAGGTGATGCGAATGGAGATGGCTATTCTGACGTCATAGTAGGAGCCCCTTTTTCCAACAGCAAAGGCTCTGCTTTTCTTTATAAAGGTGGGAATGGCACTGATATCATTAACAACCTCCGCCTCTACAACACCGACCTCACAACCCCCATCAACCACACCCAATTCCCTCAACCCAACTTCGGCGCAGGTCTGTTCGCCAAATCCTTCACGGGCCGCAACAAAGGTAAGCTGGTATGGGAAACCAGGCCGACAGGACAAGGCTTTTCTAAGGGTAGCAACAACCGCATTACCAACAGTACCCAATCGACCAGTTCGCAAAACGCCTATTCGAACCTGGGTACCACAGGATTGGAGCTGAAAAATGTGATCGACAAGCAAGGGTCAGGTACCAAGGTGCGGGTACGTGTCAAATATGATCCGGTTTTGGCATTGACCGGGCAGTCTTATGGCCCCTGGCGGTATCTACCAGCCTACTTGATGGGCAATAGTACCAATCCTGTGCCGGACGAAGAAGGGAATGATTTATCGGAAGCTATCGAAAGGAAAGCTACCCATTTGGGTGAGGGTGAAGCATTGGAATCGGCTACGGTTTATCCGAACCCCGTTTCCAATCGGTTGAATATCGATTTCAAGGACAAAGACCACATCCAAAGTTTGAGAATCCTCACAGCAACCGGATCGGTGGTATATCAATCGAATGAGCTTCGATCATCCGTGGATGTGAGTAAACTTTCCGAAGGCGCTTATTTTCTGATCATCACCGAAACGGATGGCTCGCTCACCACCCGACAAATACTGATCCGCAGATAATACAAAAAAACTTCATAAATAAGGTTTAGATGTAATGCAAAAGGCGTCCGCGAGTTTCGCGAACGCCTTTTAGTTAAGTCCATACCAGTTTCAAAAGAAACTTTTCAGCAATGCATTACTCCCACAACTTCGAAGGATAAGCCCCTGCCTCATGCAATGCATTCAGCGATGCTTGCACCGATGGCTTGTCCTCGGGATAGGTAACCCCGAACCAGTCCGAAGCGATGCGGAACACGCGGCAATCGCCCAGGCCGCTTTTGATGATGTGCGTCATCACGGTCGGGATGTAGAATTCGGCTTTGGGGGTGTTGATATTTTCGCGGGCGTATTTTTCGAAGAGTTCTTTCGTGATCGGGAACATCGACGGTTTGAAGCCCCAGAAATTCATCGAAACCGGTGTTTCAGGCGCGAGCTCGGTGCGGGTTTCGCCCTCTTCGAAATAGATTACACCGTTTTCTTCAAAGATTTTGGTACGTTCCACCACGGATTCGAGGTTGTGGTCCTCGCGCTCCACGCATACGCCGCGTGAGACGGTGCCGTTTTCGGAAAGCGTGCGTTTCAGCTCGTAGCCAATCATAGCGTGCTGCTTGTCGTTGGTATCGGTTTGCAGGAACTTAGCCATGGTTTCGAATGCATCACGACCATAGAAATCGTCAGCGTTGATCACCGCAAACGGCGTGTCGGTTTGCTCCCAGGCGCAAAGGGTAGCATGGCCTGTACCCCAAGGTTTGGTACGCTCCACGGCGCCGAGGTCTTCGGGAACGTAGGATTGAACACCCTGGATCGCGAAGTCGAAGTCGATTTTACCTTTGAGTTTCGGGGCAAAAATCGCTTCGGCGCTGTCTTTGATCTCCTGGCGTACGATAAATACTACTTTTCCAAAACCTGCGCGAATGGCGTCGTATAAAGAATAATCGATGATGGTTTCTCCGTTGGGACCGAACTGGTCGAGCTGCTTGATACCTCCGTACCTGCTACCGATGCCGGCAGCCAAAATCAAAAGAGTTGGTTTCATTCAAATGGATTTAAACGTTCCTTTAATGCGGTGTGTAAAAGACGGTTCAAAATAAACCCATTCAAAACGATAAAAAAAACGCGCTCCGGGTTTCGGAGCGCGTTTTTTCAAAATAAAATATTTTAATAATTTAATTATACCGCGAAGCTCTCGCCGCATCCGCAAGTGCGGGTGGCGTTGGGATTGATGAACTGAAAGCCTTTTCCGTTCAGCCCGTCGGTAAAATCGAGGGTCGTTCCGGCCAAGTATAGGAGGCTCTTTTTGTCTACGATAATCTTCACTCCTTTATCCTCAAAAACCATATCGTTCGGCTTCGACTCGGTGTTGAATTCGAGGTTGTATGTGAGACCCGAACAACCGCCGCCCAGCACGCCGACGCGAATCTGATAATCGTCGTCAAAACCGTCAGCCTTGCGGAGTTCTACAATTTTGTTTTTGGCTGTATCGCTTACCGTAACCATTTTTCTAATGTTTTATTACCTGTCCAAATTAACGTTTTAACCGAACCTGAAAGTTCACATTGTGGTCGAAAACACGTAATTCACCCCCGGTCATTACTCGCGGCAGGTTGTGATTTCAGGAAAAATCGCATAGCGATGTAATATTGGTAGTCAGAAGGTCGCGCATCCCCCGTTCCACCACGACCCATTCACCCATTCCCCGTTCCACGGCTCATTCAATCATTCACTCATTCCCCGTTCCACGGCGGATCATTGTAATATCACCGCCCCGCCCTGGTTAATGCCTGAAACGTGCACGGCCGATTCAATTCCAGCACTCGCAAACCGCTCCTGCATGGCTTTTCCGGCATTCTGCGCATTCTCAATGCCGCGGCTAAGCGCAAACATCGATGGTCCGGCTCCGGAAATACTGCATCCCAGCGCGCCATTGGAAATAGCTGCCTGCTTTACGTCTTTAAACTCTGGGATGAGGATCGAACGAACGGGTTCGATGATCACATCCACCATCGAGCGGCTGATCAGGTCATAGTCCGCTTTCATCAGTCCGGCTACCAGACCTGCCACATTGCCCATTTGGGCGATTGTATTTTTCAGGGAAACCTCGTTGCGTAAAATGAAGCGTGCATCTTTGGTATTGATCTCGATATCAGGATGCACAAGTGTACAATACAGGTCATCAGGAACCGGTATTGTGAAGATATCCAGCGGATTGTAGCTGCGGATCACGACAAAACCGCCCAAAAGCGATGGCCCGACATTATCCGCATGTGCCGAACCGGACGCAATGCGCTCGCCTTCCATCGCGAACGGCAACAATTCTTTCCGGCTCAACGGGTTACCCAGCAATTCATTCATCGCCACCACACCCGCCACCGCACTCGCCGCGCTCGATCCCATTCCGCTGCCAAGCGGCATATTTTTACGCAAAACCACTTCGCAACCCAGGTCTTTGATCCCCAGGTGTTTGAGTAAAGCCAGCATCACCACCGTAACTGAATTCTTCTCAGCCTGCCGCGGCAAGCGCCCCTCATCACCCGTAATTTCCGTAATGACAACGCCCGGCTCATCCCGCTTGGTCAACTCAACGGTGTCCCCCGGCTCCTGAATGGCAAACCCGAAAATATCAAATCCACACGACACATTAGCGACTGTCGCCGGCGCAAAAGCTTTTACTGAATTCACTGTAAATGGTTGTTTTCTATCCCAAATAGCTACTGATACTCATGATATCCGCGAACACGCCGGAAGCGGTCACTTCCGCACCGGCGCCCGGGCCTTTGATCACAAGCGGGCGGTCCTTATAACGTTCCGTAGTGAAGGACACGATGTTGTCGCTGCCGGAAAGCGTGTAAAACGGATGCGAGGCGTCCACGGTTTTAAGCTCAATGGTGGCTTTGCCGTTTTCGAGCGCTGCGATGTAACGCAGTTTCTCGCCCCGGGCTTCGGCTGCCGCCTGCATATCTGCGAAGAATGCGTTGGAGATTTCCAATTCTTCGAAGAACGCGTCCACTGTCGGTGCATTCAGGCAGTTTCCGGGCAGGATTTGTGAGATTTTCACATCTTCCGGCTCCAATGCCACGCCTACTTCTCGCGAAAGAATCAGGATTTTCCGCCCTACGTCGGCGCCGCTGAGGTCGTCGCGTGGGTCGGGCTCGGTGAAACCTTTGGCTTTGGCTTCTTTCACGACATCCACAAAGCGGTTTTCCCCGCCGAAATTGTTGAATATATAGGATAGCGTTCCCGAAAGGATCGCTTCGATTTTCAGGAATTTGTCGCCGCTCGCCATCAATCCCTGGATGGTATTGATAATCGGCAGACCCGCACCAACGTTGGTTTCGTACAGGAACTTCACGCCGCGCTGCAATGCGGTGCGCTGCAAGGCGATGTATTCCGAATAACTGCCGGAGTTGGCCACTTTATTAGGGGTAACAACGCTAATGCTGGCATCGAGCAGCATGTGGTAATACTGTACAATGTCCTTGTCGGAAGTACAATCTACGAAAACGCTGTTCGGGAGGTTGAGCTCGATCATACGCTGCACGAATGCGGGCAGGCTCGTTTTCACGCCTTCGTCCATCACGCGGTCACGCCAGTTTTCGGGCTTGATACCGTCCGGATCGAGGAGCATTTTTTTGGTATTGGACAAACCGGCGATGTTCAGGTTCAGGAGCTTTTCCTCCCGCAGATACTGCGTCTGGTTTCGGATCTGCTCGATCAGCGTGCCGCCAATCAGCCCTACACCCACAATAAACAGGTTCAGCGAACGCGTTTCCGATTGGAAGAATACACCGTGAATTGCGTTCAGCGCTTTGGAAAGGTCGCTTTTAGAAATAACCACCGAAATATTCAGCTCGGAAGAGCCCTGTGCGGTAGCCACCACGTTGATACCGTTTTTACCCAAAGCCGAGAACAGCTTACCCGAGATACCGGTATTTTTCTTCATCCCCTCTCCCACAATGGCGACGATCGACAGGTTTTTCTCGACAGAAATACCATCGATATGCCCCAGACCGATCTCCGTCGCAAACTCTTTTTCGAGCACGTCGATCGCCTTTTGCGCATTCTTCGGATCAATGGAGAAACAGATTGAATGCTCCGACGAAGCCTGCGAAATGAGGATTACGCTGATAGCATTGTTGGAAAGGGCAGTAAACAAACGTCCGGAAATACCGGCAACGCCTATCATCCCGCTGCCCTGGATATTCACAAGCGCGATCTCGTCAATCGACGAAATCCCGGTGATCACATACTCCTTACCGTTAGCGGATTTCTGAACGAACGTTCCTTCAAAATCCGTATTGAAAGTATTGAGCACTTTCAGCGTGATGTTTTTGGCAAATGCCGGCTGCAAACTCGGCGGGTAAATCACCTTCGCACCGAAATGCGACAGTTCCATCGCTTCCGCATACGAAATGGATGGAATCGTGAATGCATTAGCTACTTTGCGTGGGTCGGCCGTCATCATCCCGTCGACGTCCGTCCAGATTTCGATCGAGTCTGCTTCCAGCGCGGCACCCAGGATGGATGCCGTGTAGTCGGAGCCGCCGCGGCCGAGCGTCGTGGTTACGCCCTCGGCAGTCGATGCGATGAAGCCGGTGACACATTGCAGCGCCGGGCTTTTCGCGAAATGCTCTAATATTAAATGATTGGTAACTTCAAAATTGACATCCCCCATGCCGTAGGTGGCATTGGTGCGGATCACCTGGCGCGCGTCGCAGAACTCGGCGGCGACGCCTTTGCTTTTGAGGATTTCGGTAATCACCAGCGTCGAAAGCCGCTCGCCGAAGCTCATAATGAGGTCAAGCGTGCGTTCGGACAGTTCGCGGATCCAGGAAACACCGCGCAGAATGTCTTCCAGTTCGTTGAAAAGGCCGCGTACAGCTGCAAATGTGCTGCTCTGGTTCTTTACCGGGATCAGCCCGCGCACGACCGCGAAATGCCTTTCCTCTACGCCCTTCAAAAATTCGACATATTCCGTATTGCCGGCGGCTGCCATTTTCCCGATTTCGATGAGCCTGTTCGTAACCCCGCCCATGGCAGAAAAAACGACCGTGATACGCTCGCCTTTTGACAGATTTTCTTCGAGGATACTGATTACCGTTTTGATACTGTCGACCGATCCGACAGAGGTGCCGCCAAATTTAAGAACCTTCATTTAAAGCTATATTCGAAATATGCGAATGTGAACGGCACAGGGCCGCTCATTTTGAACAGAATGCAAATATAGTAATTCAAACGCCGCTTACTTTCAATAATACCCCTAAATGCAGGCGGCTCCGGCGAATTAACCCGGCTGCCGGAACCGCCCACCATCGGTATCCCTCACCCTCAGTCAGTTGCCGACCGGTGTAACTTCATATAAACATCTCTTTTTAAAATATTAAATTTTAAATAAAATCACTTTTATCGCCGAATATTTTATTAAAACATTTTTTCTCGAACAGATATTTTTTGAAATTAATTAAAAATAGAAGATTCTTCTGTTTTCAATTAGGTTACCTAACTGTTTCACTCCATTACTTAATCAATTATGAAGAAAGTCTTTACATTAGGCTTCTTATGGATCTTGCTGTTCCTCGCCGGAGCAGGTTTTGCACAAGACCTGAGCATCAAAGGCAAAGTGCAATCGGCCGACGGGTACCTTCCCGGGGCCAGCATCCTCATCAAGGGCACGAGCCGTGGCAGCACCACGGACGCCAACGGCGACTTTACCCTAAGTGCGCCGGCCAATGCAACCCTCGTCGTTTCGTTTATCGGCTACAAAACAATGGAAATCCCGGTGGGCTCAAAGACCGTGTTCGACATTACGCTCGAAAACGACGCGACGCAGTTCAACGAGATCGTCGTAACCGCACTCGGTATTGCCCGCGAAAAAAAGGCGTTGGGCTACGCTGTGCAGGAAGTAAGCGGCAAAACACTCACGCAAGCGCGGGAGACCAACTTGGTTAATTCACTTTCGGGCCGCCTGGCGGGTGTGCAGGTGACCAATTCCAATGGAGCGCCGGGTTCCTCGTCGCGGATGATCATTCGCGGGGCAAGCTCCATCGGCAGCAACAACCAGCCGCTGTTTGTCGTGGACGGCGTACCGGTGGATAACAGCAACTTCGGCTCGGGAACGGGGATCGATTACGGTAATGCGGCAGCATCGATCAACCCGGATGACGTGGAGTCCATCAACGTATTGAAAGGGCCCAGTGCGGCGGCACTTTATGGCTCGCGCGGGGCAAATGGGGTGGTGTTGATCACGACCAAAAGCGGTAAGGGTACGAAAGGTATCGGGGTTTCTTTTAATTCCAATACGGCATTCGAATCGCCGTTCCGCCTTCCGAAATGGCAGAATGAATACGGCCAGGGCGCAAAAGGATTGTTCTCGTACGTGGACGGAACCGGTGCGGGTGTGAACGACGGTGTGGATGAAAGCTGGGGCCCGAAACTCGACGGCCGCCTGCTGCCCCAGTTCGATTCGCCGATCGCCGCCGACGGCACACGCACGCCTACGCCGTGGATCGCGCATCCCGATAATGTGGACAAATTTTTCGAAACCGGCCGCACATTAACCAACAACGTGGCCATTACCGGCGCGAACGACAAAGGAGATTTCCGTCTTTCGTTCACCGACCTCGACCAGACGGGTATTTTACCTAATACCAATTACAAACGCCGCACGGTATCACTGAACGCCGGCTGGAATCTCACCAAAAAGCTCAGCATTCGCGCCACGGGTAATTATGTAAACGACGGCAGCGATAACCGCAACAACTTCGGGCTGTACTTCATCTGGTTTGGCCGCCAGGTAGATATGGATAAATTGAAAGACTACCACAAGCCCGGCAGCATTTACCAATACAACTGGAACGACAACTACTGGACTAACCCGTACTACCTGCTGAACGAGAGCACGCGCGCCAACGAACGCGACAGGCTGTACGGCAATATGTCGGCGACCTACAAGTTTACCGATTGGCTGAGCCTCACTGCCCGCACTGGCACCGACTTTTATGAAGATCGCCGCAAGACCAAAACCGCGGCACGTCAGGCGAAAATCGGGGCGTCGGCATTGTATGATGCTTATAATGAAGAACAAATATTCGTCCGCGAGTCCAACTCGGACTTCCTCCTGAATGCGACGCACAAGTTCGGCGAATTTGATATCACAGCCAACATCGGCGGTAACCACCGCAGCAACTACGCGCAGCGCAATTACATGGGTGCGACCGAACTCGCGATCCCACGTGTGTACAACCTGGGTAACTCGCGCCAGCGCCCGGTGACAGAGAACAGTTTCATCCGGAAAAATGTAAACAGTCTTTATGCTTCGGCCAACCTCGGTTTCCGCAATTACCTGTTTGTGGATCTGACGGCCCGTAACGACTGGTCGAGCTCGCTGCCGAGCGACAATCGCTCCTATTTCTACCCTTCTGCGGCTGTAAGTGCAATCATTACCGACATTTTCGACGTAAAATCTCCGGTGTTGTCGTTTGCGAAACTTCGTGCGGGCTGGGCGCGCGTGGGTAACGATACCGACCCGTACCGTTTGGCAAGTACTTATAAATACGAAAACCCCTGGGGCAGCACGCCGAGCCTTTCGGAAAACAATGCACTGCTGAATGCCAACCTGAAACCCGAGCTTACCTCTTCTTATGAGATCGGAACGGATATTCGTTTGTGGCAAAACCGCATTGGCCTGGACATTACTTACTATAAAAAGGTCTCTTCCAACCAGATCCTCGATGTAAACATTTCCAATGCAACCGGTTATCTGTCGAAACTGCTGAATGCGGGTAAGATCGAGAACCAGGGTATTGAAATCCAATTGACGGCTTCGCCCGTTAAGACCGAGGCTTTTGAATGGCAAGTAGGTTTAAACTGGGCACGGAACAAGAACAAAGTCGTTTCGCTAGCCAACAACCTTACCACCTATCAGCTGAACACCAGCTATAACCCACTGACGCAGACTACCTCTACCAACAGCTTCCGTGGCCTTTCTGTGGAAGCGCGTGTGGGCCAGCCTTATGGTACATTCTTTGGAAAAGGCTTCCTGCGTGCTCCGGACGGCCAGATCGTTTACGACGCTCAAGGTTACCCGATGCTCGAATCGTCGAGCCGCGTGCTGGGTAACTTCACACCCGACTGGATTGGCGGCTTCTCGAACACATTCCGTTACAAAAACCTGTCGTTGAGCACGTTGATCGACGTAAAACACGGCGGCGATATCTTCTCGCAATCGATCAACATCGGCCGCTACACCGGAGTACTGGCAGAAACTACCCTGGGACGCGAAGATGGTATTGTTGGCCAGGGCGTAGTGAACAAAGGCACCGCGGCGGCGCCGGAATATGTTCCGAACGAAAAACGCATCAGCTCCGAAGAGTACCATCACAAATATTACCTGCTGACAAACAACGAGAATACCATTTTCGACGCGAGCTATGTGAAGCTGCGCGAAGTGAAGCTGACTTACATGCTTTCGGGGCAGGTGTTCAAGAAACTGCCGTTCCGCGACATTGCGATTTCGGTCGTAGGCCGCAACCTGGCGCTCCTGAAAAGCAACCTGCCGCACATCGATCCTGAAACGAGCTACTACAACGACGGTAACCTGCAAGGCATCGAAAACGGGCAGATCCCGACGACCAGAACGGTTGGTTTCAACATCAGCTTCAACCTGTAAGCCATTATCCTAACTGATTACAAGCATGAAAAGCATCATACGTTCATTCAAATCCAAAACCCTGCTGGCGGCATCCATCGTTTGCCTGTCGGCCTGCACGGGTGATTTCGACGAAGTAAATACCAACAACAACAGCGCCGCTACCGGCACCGCAGACCTCTTCCTGCCTCATGGCATTCAGAGCGCTGTGGATTTATATTGGGGCGGCTCCATCGGCCAGGATATCGGCGACGGTTTCTCGCAGCATTGGGCGCGCATTCAGTACACGGATATCGACCAGTACACCGTTTCGGCGGATGTTTACACTACCGGCTGGCAGACGCTCTACATCGAGTCGCTCGCTGATTTCCAGCGCATCATGAAGATTTCCGAAGAATCGGGCAATACTAATTACAAGGCCGTGGCCATGGTTATGCGCTCCTGGGCATTCCTGCTGCTTACCGACATTTACGGCGACATTCCCTACACTGACGCGTTGCAGGGCCTGGACGATAAGCTTTTGCCCAAATACGACGCACAGAAGAATGTGTACGCCGGCATCGTGGCAGAGCTGAAAACCGCCAACGACCTGATCGACGTGAACGACAAGAGCAAGGCCATTGCAGGCGATATTCTTTTCAATGGTAACCTCACCAAGTGGAAGAAATTCGCCAACTCGCTGAGCCTCCGCGTGCTTGCGCGCATGATCGACAAAGCCGACGCGCCCATCGACGTAAAATCGGAGGTTACCCGCATTCTGAGCGACCCGGCCAAATACCCCGTGATGGAGGCAGTGGCGGATAATATCCAGCTCAACTACCTCGACGCTACGAACAACAACAACCCGATTAACCAGAACCGCAAAACCCGCGACGACCATCGCGTGAGTGCGACTTTGGTGAACAAACTCGCTGCATTGAACGACGGGCGGCTGGCTGTTTATGCCAACAAACCCGCTGATGGCGGCGATTACAAGGGTGTTCCAAACGGCCTATCGTCATCGGACGCGAATGCGCTAGGGCTTTCCAAAACTTCGAAAGTTGGCGATTACTTCGTGGCGGCGACCGCTCCGGGCGTGATCATGAGCTACGCCGAATTGCTTTTCCTGAAAGCGGAATTTGCATACAAAGGCATCGCAGCGGCAGGTACAGCCTCTAAAAATTATGCGGACGGCATTACCGCGTCATTTGCACAATACAAACTAACGGTACCGGAAGCCTACCTGACAGCGAACGCCCTGAAAACAGGCACAGAAGCATTTACTCAGATCATGGAGCAGAAATGGATCGCGCTCTTCGGCCAGGGTGTAGAAGCCTGGACCGAGTTCCGCCGGACCGGCATTCCTGCCCTTTCCCCTCCTGTTTTGAATACCAACGGTAATGTCATTCCAACGCGGCTGTCTTACCCGGGCTCGGAAGAATCGCTGAACTACGAGAATTTTTCAGCGGCCCTCACCGCCCAGGGAGGCAAGAATGACATGAAAATGAAGCTTTGGTTTGCCAAATAATGCAGTACCAAATGCGCCGAAAAAGCAAAACGGGTCGGATGCGTGCGGCATCCGGCCCGTTTTCTTGCTAATATGGGATATGAATTAAAATGAAATCCCTAGCCCGGCACCGATGTTCGCCACCCCTACAAACCGCTTTTCATTAATCGGAATGCCTACTTCGGGATAGTTGCCCACACGCACATTCACGGCTACGTTTTTTAACTCGGCTTCGGTTGCGAGGAAGTCGCCCGACAGGTGGAAATACAATGGCCCGGCAATCGGCAAACGCAAGCTTGCACCGGCGCCTACACCGAAACCGCTGGTAGAAGCGGGGCTCAAATGCACGAGTATTTGGTTTTCACCGGATTGGAAAGTGCCTACCATGTCCACAGTAGGAGAAGTAACTTTCACATAACCGCCTTGCACGTGCCCTTCCAGTTGCACCCTTCCGAAATTGAGGAAAATCGCTGGCCCTGCCATGATCGCATTGAATTTCCAGCGCGATACCTTCGTGTCCCAGGTATGTGAAGTCGTTTCATTGATGAATCCTTTGATTTCTTCCACGCGGAGGTCCGCAATGTCTACGATCGGCTGCGGGCGCGTCGTGTTCTTGTTCATACTTCCAGAAAACTTCAATCCAAACCAGCGCGCAATGCGGAAATCATAATTCACCTGACCATAATATCCTGAACCTGTCAGACCTGCGAAAGGGTCGTTCAGTTTTTCCCTGGCAAGCTCCCCTACCGGCAAGCTGTACCCGGCAGTAACCGAAAAGAAGGACCGGTTATCGTTTTGTGCCTCTGCATCGAGCTGCGTAAATAGGAAAAGTGCAAAAACAAGGATAGAGAAACGTTGGCTGATTTTCATGAATATGGCTGGTTTGTGAGAAGAACTAGTACGTGAAACGAAATTTCCAGCTAAGGTAACATGAAACATCCCCGATTTATTACATTTTGATTTCACGACTTAGTTTGGGGAAATTTTATCAACACAATGTTATATAAATCGCTCAAAAAGTGCTGAATCCGCGCTGGTATGGAAATGGTAAGGGTTATTTCAAACTAAATCATTCAACCCATGAACAGGCAAGAAACAGATAAGGAAGCAAGGGCCACCAAGAACGTGAAAAACGTATGGAAGTGGATCGTCGGCATCGGTATCGTTCTTTCGCTGATCGCCTGGTTTGGCGGCTTCTTTAACCATGATAGAAATCTGTCGGGCCAGGCGGATAACCCGGCCGATCAGGGCACCACTGCTGTCGACAGCATTGCTTCCGATACCGCAGGTACACCGCTGCGTTCCGATACGGTTTATGAGCACGTGCGCGGTACCCAATAGGCGTTACTTGATCAGTGCATCGTATAAAATTTCGACAGGGTGCATCGCTTTGCGCCCTGTGCCGTCCTTAATCTGATGGCGACAACTCGTCCCGGCAGCCGCGATGATCACCTCTTCGGGCTGCTGCCGGACAGTTGGGAACAGCACCAGTTCCCCGATCTGCATCGACACTTCGAAATGTTCCTCCTCATAGCCAAACGACCCCGCCATTCCACAACAACCCGACGGTATCAGCTGAACGTGGTAGTTCTCCGGCAATTGCAATGCCTTTTTAGAAGCAGTTAAAGTCGAAAGCGCTTTCTGGTGGCAATGCCCGTGCAGCTTAATCAGCTGGTTTTTCCCCACAAATGCGCTTTTCTGAATGCGTTTGGCATCCATTTCGCGAGCGACGAATTCCTCAAAAAGCAACGCATTCTCTGCGACTTTCTGGGCATTGCCCCTTTCGTTTTCCCCTACCAGATCCACATATTCATCCCGGAACGACAGAATTGCAGACGGCTCGATGCCTACCAGCGGCGCATCGTAAGTGATTTTGTCTTTCAGCAAAGCCACATTCCGGATCGCCAGTTTCTGCGCTTCTTTCACAAAACCTTTGGACAAATACGAGCGTCCCGATTCCAAATGCTCAGGAATAATGACCTCGTAACCCAGTTTTTCAAGCAACAGTACCGCCTTTTTCCCTACCTCAGCATCATTATAGTTGGTAAACTCATCACAAAACAGGTATACCCTGCGCGAGTGCGGCGCAACCGCCGGCTTGTTCCGCTGATGTTTTTCCCACCAGCTTTTCAGCGTCTCCGCATCGAGTTTCGGCATAGACCGTTCGGGGTGGAAACCCACCATTTTATTGGCGATGCGTCGCAGCGCGGGCGTTCCGAATATGCCATTGAACGCCCACGGGGCGATCGAGGCCAGTTTCATTTGGTTTGAAAACTGTGCGATCAGCTTGCTGCGCAAGGGCACGCCGTGCGTTTCATAATATTGCTGCGTGAATTCTGCCTTCATTTTGCCGATATCTACGCTGGAAGGGCATTCCGATTTACATCCTTTGCAGGACAAGCAAAGGTCGAGAACCTCTTTCACCATTTCCTGGCTCGTTGCCGGAGCGGTTTCAGGGGTAAGGTATTGCCTCAGAATATTCGCCCGGGCTCGCGTGGTATCGCGCTCGCTGCGCGTCGCCATGTAGCTGGGGCACATCGTACCGCCCGTGAGCTCGGTTTTACGGCAATCGCCGGAGCCGCTGCATTTTTCAGCGAGGCGGAGAATGCCTTCTTGTCTTGAAAAATCAAATATGGTCTCGATTTGTGGATTCGGCTTATCCTGCCCGTAGCGCAGGAACTCATTCATCGGCGGCGTATCCACGATTTTGTTGGCATTAAAAACGCCATCCGGATCCCAGATCCGCTTCACCTGCCTGAACATTTCGTACACCTCTTCCCCCATCATGAAAGGGATAAACTCCCCGCGCAAGCGGCCGTCGCCATGCTCACCCGACAATGCGCCATTGTATTTTTTCACGAGAACGGCGGTGTCCGCCAGCACGTCGCGGAATTGCTGTTTCCCTTCACTCGTTTTGAGGTTGATCATCGGCTCCACGTGCAGCTCACCCGCTCCCGCGTGGGCATAGTACGAGGCGCTCAGCCCATGTTTGTGCAGCAATACCTCCAATTCTTCGATATATGCGGGCAGATCTTCCACGGCTACCGCGCAATCTTCGATCAGGTTCACCGGCTGGGTATCGCCCGGCAGGTTACGGATCAGCCCGAGACCAGCTTTGCGAATATCCCAGGCCTTGTTGGCGTCATCCCCGAACAGCAGCGGATAGGCGTATCCGAGGTTTTCGGCCTGCAACTGCGCGATTAATGCGGCAACTTTTTGCTCCACCTCCTCTTTGGCAACGCCCCAGAACTCGACCATCAGCATCGCCGCCGGGTCGCCTTGCATGAAAAAGCGGTTTTGAGAGTACACATTATGGTTTTTGGTAAAATCCATAATGTACTTGTCTACCAGCTCCGAGGCTTTGGGATCGTGCTGCATGGCCACGCGGTTCGCGTGCAGCGCTTCCGCCAGCGAGCCCGTATGCACGCACACGACGCCCACGGCCGCAGGCGGGGCATCCACCAATGCGATTTTCGCCTCGGTAACGAAGCACAATGTGCCTTCCGAACCGGCAATGAGGTTACAGAGGTTGATATTTCCCTTTTCAAAATTCCGCACCAATGCATCCAGCGCGTAACCGGAGTTCCGGCGGGTGACGGTCGGTTTTGGAAATTGTTTTTTAATTAAATCCTGGTCAATAGGGTTCGATATCAGGCCGAACATACCCGCCAGGATCGATTGCAGGCGCTGGCCTTTGAGCTGCTTTTCCCGAATCTCTTTGGTAAAGTCGGCGATGGTCTGCTCACTGAAAACCGCCTCAGAACCATCGGAAAGCAGCACTTTCACTTCCAGCAAATGGTCGCGCGTGGCGCCCCAGGTGATGGAATGCAGCCCGCACGAGTTGTTACCGATCATCCCGCCGATCATCGCGCGGCTGGCGGTGGAAGTTTCCGGGCCGAAAAGCAGGCCGTAAGGTGCGAGGTGCTTGTTCAGATCGTCGCGGATCACCCCCGGCTGAACCCGCACCCATTTTTCGTCCGCGTTCACTTCGATAATTTGGCGGAAATGCTTCGAAATATCGACCACAACCCCCTTTCCTACCACTTGCCCGGCCAGCGAGGTTCCGGCTGCGCGGGGAATCAATGTCACTTTATTGGTTTGGGCAAAATCGATCAGCGCACGGATATCCTCCACGGTTTTCGGCAAAGCCACCGCCACCGGCATTTCCTGGTAAACCGATGCGTCGGTGGCGTAAACTGTGCGCTGTGCTGTGTGGAGCGTGGAATTGTCGAAATACAATTCACCCTCAAACCGGGCGCGGAGGGTATTGAACTGAAATTGTGAAACGCGGGTCATGGGAACAATCGATAATCAAAGAGCGAATTTACGGTAGTTGACCTATTAATGCTTTTAAAAACTGCATTAATGTGCTCCCGGACTACGCTGAATAAGCCGGCGGAGCAGATACCGGCACGAGTTACGTATATTGGCACAATTTTTACACCTCCTGATTCTGGTAAAAACAGTTGTCCCTTTCGAACCGATGAAACACATAAACATTCTGATCCTCACACTATTCAGTTGTACAATCAGCTGGGCTACTTACGCGCAAAACACCGCCAATATCACACTCACAGCGGCCAAGCAGGCACCTGTGACCGTTACGCTGGTGCTCGAAGATGTACATTTTCACCCCAATCTGGGCACGGGCCTTGCCGACGCGAAGCTCGACGCCGTGGCCTCGGTGAACTTTGCCGATAAAACCACCGAAAAAACGGTCATTCAGCTTAATGAGCCCAAAATGATGCGCCTGCAATACAGCGGCAACGGCGTGAACAGGACCTGGATGCTTTTCCTCCAACCCGGCGACGACCTGACGATCAATTTCGCCGACAAGGCCGACGTGACTTTCGCAGGCAAGAATGCCGGTTATCAAACGTTTTTGAAAAACTACTTTCTGGAAAACCAATACCAGTACCTGCCGGTTTTTGGTTACAAACCTTCGCAAATCGATAACAAAAGCGTCGTACAGCAAAGCGACAGCCTCAAAAAAGTACGGCTGGACGCATTTGAGAAATTCAAAATGGCGAATCCCGTCGTACCTGCATTCGAAGCATACGTACTGGCTACCACCGCTACGGAGCCATCGCTGACCCGCCAGCTCATTCAGGAGAAAATCATGCGCCGCAACCGCGTGGCGAAACTCGACGCTGCACAACGGAAAGAACTTGAAGATTTTACATTGACCGACTTCAAAATCCAGCCCGACGACGCTTTACTCAGCCAGGCCTACCGCGACGAACTCCGCTACTGGGCGCTCATCCCATCGACCCGTAAATACCCGCTCGAATCGGAAACGCGCTATGAAATCAGCCCGGATGCATTGAAGGACGTGTACGCATTTAGCAAGGAAAAGCTGGCCGGTTATCCGAAACAGAAAGAATACCTGGCTACTTACTGGCTCAACTACGCGGCTACGGCCATCCCGGACATCGAAACTGCTAAAACACTGTTGGCAGATTACAAAGCCACATTTCCACAATCGCCTTACACCGAGTACATTTCCAAGCTGATCCAGACGAAAGAATCGCTCCAACCCGGCGCGGCCATTCCGGACATTAGCTTACTGAACACCGACAGCACGGCCGTAACAATATCCTCATTGCAAGGCAAACCGGTTTTGATGGTTTTCTCATTCAGCATCGGCCAGCACGAGCCGGGATTAAAGGTTTTGGAAGATAAATATGCCGATAAAGTGACGTTCGCTTACATTTCTGTTGCCACAGGCATCCCGCTTTCCACCTGGAAGCAATATGTAAAGGCACGTCCTACCGCGAAGCATTTGTGGGCTTCGGATGAAAACATTGAGGTTTTGAAAGAGAAATATGGTATTGATATCCGGTACCCGTTCCTGGTGATCGACGGTGCGGGTAAAATCGTGAATCGCTGGATCCCGCAGGAGTTTCCGAACAACAAAACCCTGGAAGCTGAATTACAGAAAGTCGCAAAATAATGGCGAAGCTGCGCTGAACACGCTGGCGCGAAGTTGAACTTCGTGCCTACTATTCGCAGGCCTCCGGCCGGTCATAAATGCAACATCGTGCAAAAGTCGGCCGGAGGAAATATCGTACAAAAGTCGGCCGGAGGCCTCCATATAGCGTATGCGAAGCAGGAGCTTCGCACTATACTGTGATCCTGATCGAGTGTATCGGCTCCTCGTACTGGTACGAGATCCGCAGGTCGCAATTATCACAAATCTGCTTCACAATCGCCAGCCCGAGCCCCAGCGATTCCGCGCCAGTCGATTCCTTCTTGAACCGCTCAAACAGCCGCTCCGGCTCGCTTTTTAACGGATTGCCGGTATTACTCACTTGCACATAGTCGGCGCCGGATTCCAGCCGCAGCTCTCCGCCGGTGTAATTGTGCCGGATTGCATTGTTGATCAGGTTCGTAAGCAGAATATCCGCCAATGCAGGCGACATGACTTTCCTGAAACTTCCCGTCGACTGCAATGAAACGCGGATCTCCTTATGCTGTAAAATATCTTCGAAATCTTTCAGCTTGTTCAATGCTAACTCGGAAAGATCCAGGCTCTCCTGTTCGGTAAATTGCTGGTTTTCAATTTTGGCCAACAATAATAGTCCCTGATTAAGCCGCGACATCCGCCGCGCGGCATGGTAAATCTCTTCGATCCAGTAGGTATGGTTTTCGCCCAAATCCTTTGACTGGATAAACTGCTCCACCCGCGCATTGATGAGCGCCAGCGGCGTCTGGATTTCATGGGAAGCATTTTCGGTAAATTCGCGAAGGCTCCGGTAATCGTGCTGCATTTTCGACGCCATCTTCTCCATCACATCACCCAGCTCGTTGAACTCGGTGATTTCACTTCGGACCGTTTCCAGCGGCTTGTTTTTCGTCCAGTCGAAGTCCTTGATTTTGGCTAGTGAATCATAAAACGGCTTCCAAAGCTTGCCGGATAAAACGCGGTGAAAAAGGAAGGTACTTACCAAAAGCAGCCCCAAAAATGCGATCATCGCCGCCGAAATGGCTTCGATCAGCTTGTAGGACTCGATCATCGACTTCCTGATCGCGACGCGGTAGGGCGAGCCGCCGATTAAGGTATAGAATGTAAGCTGACGGAACGGATCGGCCGTTTCGTCATAGCGGTTGCTGATGAGCGTGTCCGTAAATGCGACTTTATTATCGAACCTGCCGAACACCGGTACCACTTCAATTTTGTTCTCGACAAAGTAGGAATTGTTGCTCCACGTGTCGTTGCTTCGGACATAGGCCTCGAAATCCTGCTTTTCGACCATCAGCCGGCTCTCCACTTCGTCGTAGATCATGAATTTGATAATCCAGAAAAAGGCTATCCCCACCGCCGCATAAATCAGCAGCGAGGCGAGCAGGTAAATGCGGCTGGCTTTTTCGAGCAGTTTCAAGGTGCGGTGAATTTGTATCCTATTCCGTAAATCGATTGAATGTAATCTTTTCCTCCCTTTTCAACGATCTTGCGGCGAAGGTTTTTAATATGGGAATACACCATATCCAGCGAATCGGCCGAGTCCATATTGTCGCCCCAGAGGTGCTCGGCGATGGATTCCTTGGTTAATGCAACATCAATATTAGACAGGAAATAGAGCAGTAAATCGTATTCTTTCTTGGACAATGTAGTTTCGACATCTTTAATAAAAACCTTCCTCGCAGGCAGGTTCACGCGGATATCCTTCCAGGTCATATCGTTATTCCCCCCGAAATTCCTGCGGCGGATCAGCGACTTTACCCGCGCATTCAGCTCCGAAAGATGGAATGGCTTGGTCATGTAATCGTCCGAACCTATCTCCAAACCTTTCAGCTTGTCTTCCAACGTATTACGCGCCGAAATAATGATAATACCCGTTGCAGCGGCGATCTTTTTCAATGTCTGAATAATGTCGAAACCATTGCCGTCGGGCAGCGTCAGGTCCACGATCGTGCAATCGTATTGGTAGAGGCTGATTTTTTCATCGGCCTGCCAGAATGTGTTGGCTACCTCACAAATGAACCCTTCACGGGAAAGGTAATCGGTGATACTTTCTGCAAGCCCTTTTTCGTCCTCGACAACTAAAATTTTCATTCCTCTTTCAAAAGATACTTTACAAAAATACACCCTGAAGTTGGAAACATTTAGGAAGGATAATCGGGTAATAAACAGCCCCTTGCACGGTCCTGCTTCCCAAATGTTTCCAGAATTGAGCTCTAATTTCGGCTAAAAATATCTTTAACCCGAATTATGAAGCACTCCCAGTATCATTCGATTTCCCGCTTTTTTCCGCCGGGAAACACGCATTCGCCGGCACACCGGATCTTCAAAATCAAAAACAGATGGCTTGCTTTCCTTTTCGTCGCCTTCGCATGTGTACAGGCCAGCGCCCAGCACATCAAACTGCACGAAGCATTGGAACAGGCCAAGGGCAATTTCCCCTTTCTGAAAGCCAAACAGGCCGAAATTCACAGCGCCGAAAGCCGCATTAAATCCGTCAAAACCGATTACCTGCCCGCATTCATCGTGCAGGACCAATATACCTATGCCACCAGCAACAGCGTGGCGGGCGCATTCCTGCCCAATGAGGGTAGCGCATTGTCGCCCTCCGGTGGGATCCGCCCCGAAAACATTTATACGGCCACATTCGGGAGTTTCACCACAGCGATGGTCGATTGGAAGGTTTTCAATTTTGGAAAAGTAAATGCCAACGTCAATGCTGCCAAAGCCGACCTCGCCCGCACCCAGGCCGATTATGAGAACGAACTTTTTCAGCATCAGGTCAAAATCATCGATGCCTATTTGCTGCTTCTGATCAATCAGAAACTGGTAGATGCCCAGCGTCAGAACCTGGAACGGGCGGCGGTTTTCAAACGCGTTACCGACGCCGCCGTGATTTCCGGCATGCGCCCGGGCGTGGATAGCTCACTGGCCGCCGCCGAATATGCCAAAGCACAATTGCTGCTGCTGGAAAGCCAGCGGTCGGAAAAGGCGCAGCGTCTCCGGTTTTCGGAATTGACCGGCGAACTGCACGATAGCATTCAGGTGGATACGATGGGTTTTTACGCCCAACTGCCCACAGCTTCCCCTGAAATCGCTTCATTCCTCAAAAACCCGGCATTAAGGTTTTCACAAGCGCAAATTGATGCCTCGATAGCACGCAGCCTGGCCGTAAAACGTTCCTACTTGCCGTCCGTTTCGCTCGTGGGTGCCGGTTGGGGGCGCGGTTCGGGTGTTTCAAATAAAGACGATTCCTTCCGTACCGACTTTGGCAGCGGCGTGAAATACCAGGTTTACAACTACCTCGTGGGCGTTTCCACACGCTGGAACCTGACCAACATTTTCAAAGTCAGAAACGACTACCACGCCGAGCAATTCCAGGCCGAGCGTTTCAAATCGTTGTACCAAACCCAGCAGCTGCAACTCGACCGCCAAACGCGCGAGTCCGAGATCCAGTTTCAGCTCTCGCTCGCGCAGGCACGCCTCACACCCGTGCAGCTTGCAGCGGCGCGGACGGCATTCAACCAGGCCGAAGCACGCTACCAGAGCGGCCTCACAGACCTTTTCACATTGGCACAAAGTGTGAATGCATTGAACCGCGCCGAGGTCGACAAGTTTGTCACCAACGGCAATGCATGGCGCTCGCTTCTGCTGAAAGCCGCCGCCGCAGGCGATCTCGACATTTTCCTGAGCCAGATAAACCAATAACATTATGTATCAACTCATCAGAACTGCCCTCCGACAGCCCATTTCCATTGTGGTGGTCGTGATCGGCATCCTATTCTTCTCGATTCTGTCGATACGGAGCATTCCCGTCGACATATTCCCCAACCTCGATTTGCCGACCATTTACGTGGTACAACCCTACGGCGGTATGGCCCCCGACCAAATGGATGGCTTCATCGCCACCCGCTACCAGGACCACTTCCTGTATGTGTCGGGTATTCGTGATGTGGACGTGAAAACGATCCAGGGACTGTCATTGATCAAACTCTCGTTTTATCCAGGTACCGATATGGCGCAGGCGGCTGCGGAGGTCGCCAACAACGTCTCCCGCGCGAAGGCCTACATGCCCGAGGGTACCGTGCCTCCGCAGGTGGTCCGCTTCGACGCCAGCTCGGTGCCGATCGGCCAGATGGTATTCGAAAGCGCCTCGCGCTCGCTGAACGAGATCCAGGACTTCGCTTCTTCCCGCGTTCGGCCCATGTTCAGCCGCATTGAGGGGGTTTCCAGCCCGCCGCCATTTGGTGGTAACCAGCGCACGATCGTCGTCCGTGTGGATCCCGAGCGCATTAGAAGTTACCATTTGACACCCGAAGAGGTAATCAAATCCATTATTGCCAATAACCAGCCTTCACCGGCCGGTAATATCCGCATGGGCGACAAAACGCTGATGACGCCCGTCAACTCACTCATTAAGAAACCCGAGGACTTCCTGAATATTCCTATCCGCGTAGGAGCCGGACCGACCGTATTTATCCGTGATGTGGGTGTGGTGGAAGATGGCGCCGACGTTACCGTGAGTTACGCGCTGATCAATGGCCGCCGGGCGGTTTATATTCCGGTTGTTAAAAAATCCGACGCCTCTACACTGGACGTGGTGAACAATATCCGCGCTGCATTGCCTCAGCTGCGCAATGCCGTGCCCGAAGACGTGAAGATCTCCTATGAATTCGACCAATCGGTGTATGTGACCAACTCTTTGAAAAGCCTTATCACCGAGGGGATTCTCGGTGCTTTGTTGACGGGCTTAATGGTATTGCTCTTCCTGAGAGACTGGCGCAGTGTGATTATTGTAATTGTGACTATTCCTATTTCCATTCTCTCGGCAGTAATATTGATGAATTTGTTTGGTCAAACAATCAATATCATGACATTGAGCGGGCTGGCGCTGGCGATTGGCGTACTCGTAGACCAGGCGACTGTGACCATCGAAAACATTCACCAGCACCAGGAAATGGGTAAACCGAAGGAACAGGCCATTTGGGATGCCTGTAAGGAAATCGCATTCCCCGAGTTCCTGATTTTGCTCGCGATCCTGGCTGTTTTTGCGCCGTCGTTTGTAATGAGTGGTATTCCAAGATCGATGTTTTTGCCACTCTCGCTCGCCGTGGGTTTTGCAATGATCGCTTCGTTTTTGCTTTCGCAAACATTGGTACCCGTACTTTCGAATTGGCTTTTGAAAGACCATCCGCACCACGAAGCACCGACATTGGCACTGGATAGCCAGGAAATAGACGACGTGATCGAAGAGGGCGCTCACCCATCACTGCCGCCTACCGGTTTTGAGAAATTTAAATTAAAATACCTGAATGTACTCGGCGGCATTATGGTTAAACGCCTCATTGTGCCGGTATACCTCGTCGGCAGCATTGCATTGATCGTCGGCGGGTTCTTCCTCATCGGTACCGACATCCTGCCGAAGGCGAACAGCCACCAGTTCCAGATGCGGATGCGAGTGCCCGATGGCACACGCGTGGAGCGCACGGAGGAGGCTACATTAAAGGTTTTGAATCTGATTAAATCGGAAGTAGGGAAAGAAAATGTTGAAATATCCTCTGCGTATGTGGGTACCGTCCCTTCCAGCTATGGTACTTCCAATATTTTCGTGTTTAACAGCGGTCCGCATGAGGCGGTTTTGCAGGTTTCTTTGAAAGAAGAGTTTCCCGTGAGAATGGATGCTTTGAAGGAAAAGCTGCGGGCCAGAATTGCGAAAGAGATTCCAAATCTGGCTATTTCATTCGAACCGATTGAATTGGTGGATAAAATCATGAGCCAGGGTGCATCGACGCCGATCGAGGTGAGTGTGGCTGCGAAAGATGTGGAAGAAGCCGGAAGGTTCGCCCGTAAAATCCAGAAGGAAATGCAGCAGATCGCCTTCCTCCGCGACGTGCAGATCGCCCAGCCATTGCAGTACCCGATACTCGACGTAAAAATCGACCGCGAGCGTGCCGGACAGTTGGGCATTACTTCCACGCAGGTAGCACGTTCGATGGTGGCTGCTACGTCTTCCAGCCGTTTTACCGACAAAAACCTCTGGCTCGACGATGCCAAGGGGCTTGCCTACCAGGTACAGGTGCAGATTCCGGAATACCAGATGACCTCCGTGGAAGACATTGGTACAATTCCATTGAAAACCGGCGTGAGCAACCCGCTGCTCGCCGATGTGGCCACTTTCTCCGAAAAAACAGCACCGGGGGAATACGACCGTGCCGGCCCGAACCGACTCGTAACCGTTACGGCAAACATTCACAAAAAAGACCTGGGTGCAGCCACTACCGCTGTTCAAAAAGCAATCAAGAATGCGGGTGAACCGCCACGCGGAGTAATCGTGGAATTGAAAGGACAAACCGAACTGCTCACCGAAACACTGAGCAGCTTGCAAACCGGTCTGTTGATTGCTGTCGTGATCATGTTCCTTTTGCTGGCGGCTACTTACCAGTCGTTCAAACTCTCGCTAGTGGTACTTTCGACCATCCCTGCGGTAGTTGTGGGCTCTATCGGCCTGCTCCTGCTCACCGGTGCGACGCTCAACCTGCAATCCTATATGGGACTGATTATGTCCGTGGGGGTATCTGTTGCGAATGCGATTTTGATGGTGACCAATGCCGAAAACCTCCGCCTGAAATTGCAGGATGCCCACAAAGCCGTGACGCTCGCAGCCGGCAGTCGGATCCGCCCGATCCTGATGACGAGTATCGCGATGATCGCCGGGATGATCCCGATGGCATCCGGCCTTGGCGAAGGCGGTGACCAGATCGCTCCGCTCGGGCAAGCGGTAATCGGCGGGCTGATCGCCTCTACATTGGCCTCACTGCTGATCTTGCCGGCCGTGTTCACATTGGTTCAGCGCAAGGCGTCCGTCAACTCGGTGTCCCTCGACCCCGAAGATCCTGAAAGCAATTTCTTCCGTAAAAAACTCCAAACATCCGTTTCCATGAACACCCTGAAATCCATTCTGATACTGATCACCGTCGCAGCCGGTATGAGCGCGTGCAGCAGCACCGCAGAGACGAGCGAAAGCCACGAAGCGAAAACCGCGCCGGCAGAAAACGCCGCCAAAGAACCGGCTGCTGTGGAACTGGCCTATGTCAAAAGCATGAAACCGGCCAAGCAGATCGCATTGCCCGGCGAATTGAAGCCCTGGAACAAGGTTAGCATCCATCCGAAGGTGAAGGGGTTCGTCAAAACAGTGAATGTCGACCGTGGGACTTTTGTCAGAAAAGGTCAGGTATTGTCAGTACTGGAAGCACCGGAGGTAATCTCGGAGCTGAGCCAGGCCAAGGCGCAGCTGATTGCTGCGGAAGCCGCATTGCAGCAAACCACCACGCGCTATCAGGCCAGTGCATTAACGTACAGCCGCCTCCAAAAAACCAACCGCACCGAGGGCGCTGTATCGCTCAATGAGCTCGACCTTGCCAAAGCCCGTGCCGCAGCCGATAGCTCTGCTATGGCCGTAGCGAAAGGCAATGTACAAGCCGCGAGGTCATTCATGGAAACGAAGGCAGAGCTTTCGCGCTACCTGACTGTGACTGCGCCATTCGACGGCATTATTACCGAGCGGAATATCAGCCCGGGAGCATTGGTAGGTCCCGGTGAGGGCGGCGCGAAGCCGTTATTTATATTAGAAGACAATACCAAGCTACGTCTGACACTCGCAATCCCCGAAAACATGTCGAGCGCCATCCCGAACAAGGGCGAAGTAAGTTTCACGGTTTCGGCCAGTCCCGAAAAGGTTTACAAGGCTGTTTACGCCCGCAGTTCACGCACACTATCGGAAGAGAACCGCTCTATGATGACCGAATTCGACGTCAACAACCGCTCCAACGAACTGAAAGCCGGCATGTACGCACAAGTGCAGCTGAACACCGAGCGCACCGGCAATACGCTTTTCGTTCCCACGACCGCGGTCGTCAATTCCAGCGAGCAAGTATTTGTGATCCGCGACAAAGGTAAAAAAGCCGAATGGGTACCCGTAAAACGCGGCATCGTAGTCGATACGCTGGTAGAAGTATTCGGCGATCTGCACGATGGCGATGCGATTGTGAAGAAAGCCTCGGAAGAGTATCGTAACGGGCAGGATTTGTAAATTGCCTGATATATCGTAACAAAAAATGCCGGACGTAAGCCCGGCATTTTTTACCATATCACTTTCAAAATTATTTCCGACTGTAAGTATCCAGCGTTGCTTGCGGGAACGAACGGAGGATGTCGGCCATCGTGTTTTTGATCATCGTATTCTGATCTTCTTTCTTCGTTGGCGCCTTCACTTTGCCGGAAGCCCAGCCTTGCCATACCATTCGCTCGGTGGCTTTCTGGTAGATGTTCAGGATGAAGCGGCTTTCCTGATAGTTGTAGGTAGAAATATTGTTACCTCCACCATACCACCACATATATGGCGAATACATATTGTTGGAACGTACTTGCTGACGGTCTTTTACATCCGTCATAAACCGTACGATAATCTCAGGATTCTGCTGATCCAGCTTGTAGCCTTTGGCTTCCATTACCTCCACCACGGCATCGCCCAACCGGCGCCTGTTCAATTCACTACCCAGCAACGGGTCCTGCTCGATATTATGCTCGGCCTCTACTTTGAAGGTCTTGAATTGTTTCAGGTTCACTGAGGAGTCGTAATCGTAACTCACTTGAAGGGCATTGCTGCATGCCATCATGAATACACCCGCCACAACCGCCATACCAGCGGATTTTATCAACTTCACTATGGTTTTCATCGTGCTTTGGAACGTTTGGTTATTGTTATGCTATTCTGACAGTTTCAGAGGGTAAATGGTTTAAATACCTGTGAAACATCTATTAAACTTATAAACAAATAAAATTGATATATCGATCGGTAAAATATACAAACAAAAACGCGCCCGGATTTTGCCGGACGCGATGTACTGGGAATATATAAGGGACCACGAACTTTAATGACCTATCCTAGACGTGTTTATAGTCAGGATGTTTGTAAGGAGCCCGGTAGGCGCGGGCCAACAACGCATTCGCTTCTCTATCTCCCACAATTTCGCGTTTTATTGGGTCATAAACAATCGAACGGCCCGTTTTCATCGAAAGATTTGCCAAAATGCAACTTGCGGTCGAAATATGCCCTTCCTCGATGTCGGCAACCGGTCGGCCATTGTTCTCGATGGCCGCCAGGAAGTCGAGCATGTGCAGGCGTGTCGCGGGTGCCGCGTTCAGCTCGATCTTGTCCTCTTTGAGGTCTTCGGGATATTTCTCCTTTTCATACACAACATCTTTGTGAATCTTCTCGCCCTTGCCTTGCGGAATGAAATCGTAGGCCATGGTACTTGCCCAAAGCGTTCCTTTTTCACCGTAGAGCGTAAATGACCACGGATAATCGGGATTGTTCGGCGTGCCCCAGGTGCGGTGCTGCCATACGCAGTTCAAACCGTCATACTCAAAAATCGCCGATTGTGTGTCGGATATATTAGACTTACCCTCTTTCTGTACATAAATACCACCTGTCGACGTGATTTTTTTCGGCCATCCCAGTTTCAGCATCCAGCGTACCGTGTCGAACATATGCACGCACATATCGCCGGTAATACCATTGCCATATTCCATGAATGTCCTCCACCAGCGCACGTGTGGCGAGCCGTCGTAAGGGCGCAGCGGCGCGGGGCCTGTCCATTTTTCGTAGTCGAGGTAATCGGGCACAGCCTCCACCGGCGGGTTACCGTTGGCGCGCATATGATAGTAGCAGCACATTTCCACATGCGAAATCTTGCCCAGCAAGTCTGCGTCGACGATATTCTTCTTGGCATCGATCAAATGCGGCGTGCTTTTGCGCTGCGTTCCTACCTGTACTACTTTTTTATATTTACGCGCAGCGGCTACCATCGCTTCCCCTTCCATTACATCCACGCTGATCGGCTTCTGCACATACACATGCGCACCGGCTTTCACGGCATCGATCATCTGCAATGCATGCCAATGGTCGGGCGACCCGATCAGCACGATGTCCATTTCATTTTCGGCGAGCATTTTCTGGTAGTCGCCGTACAACTTCGGCGTCTTGCCCGATTTCTGCCGCTGGCTCACCAATTTACCCGCTTCGTTCAATTGGTTTTTATCCACATCGCAAAGCGCGATCACTTCCACCGGCGCAACCTGAATCAATCTGAATAGATCACTTTTACCATACCAACCCGTGCCAATTAACCCTACACGCCATGTTTTGGCGGGGTTGATCAGGTCCATTCCCTGTGCTCCGAAAGTGGAAAGTGCCAATGCAGCCGTGGCCCCGTGGAGGAAACTACGGCGGTTGATATTGAAAGTGTTCATTCGTGATTTTGATTGGTTTTAGGACAACTGGCAAATGCCATACGCCGGTAAAAGGGCGGGTAGCGTGGCGTTTTACTTTTAAGGGGAGATTATTTTACATTTGCCGCAACTACAATCACTCAACTTCCTGCATTCGATATGGTACCCGTTATCTCCCGATTGTATGGATTTGGAATTTTATCCTTTTTACGCCGACGATGATCGGCTGTATTTCGATTTTTTGAGTGTTAGCCCGGAGAGGACAATCCGGAAGGCGGTAATTTTTACTCCCCTATCTGCACACGAAGTTTTCAACCTGGCACTTGTTGATGTGCGTCCGGATGGAAGTATTTGCGACAAGACAATCAGTAACAATGGTGATCTTGAAAAAGTTATGGCAACCGTTTTTCAATGCGTCGCCCAATTTTTCGAATCGTACCCATGGGCTGATATCTATTTGCAGGCCAATACCCCGGCCAGAAATCGACTATATCGGATCATCATTTCAAAAGAACTTTCAAGAATCAAAAAGTATTATGAAATTTATGGTACGATTGATTCAGTGACAGAGACATTTGAGCCGGGAAAAGAATATCATCATTATATCATAAAATCAATAAGCATATGAAAGCTAGGGAAATGACTATCAAAGAAAGCAGGCAAAAATTGTTCGCAGATCCAAAATTTCAGGCTTTTCTCAAGGTCAAGATTGACGCCGCGGAGAAATTCCTTGCAACTGCTGATTTGAGTGCAATCAAGGCACGGGAGAGTTGAGCAGCTATTTCAAAAAACGCTCAACGTTCCCCTTATCCACCAACTGAAAAGGAATCAGCACCTCCTTCTCAAACGCCTCTTTCTTAGCCGCTTTAACCGCCGTTTCAATCGCCTTTCCGCCCTGCTCTTTTGCATTCTGGAAAACGGTGGCATCCAACGTCCCTTTTCTCACGGCCTGCAATGCATCAGGAATAGCGTCTACACTTACGACGAGCACCTTACCTTTCAAACCCGCAGCTTCCAGTGCTTTCACGGCGCCCATTCCCATTTCGTCATTCTGGGCGAAAATGGCGTTGATTTTGTCGCCGTAGGATTGGATCCAGTTTTCGGTGAGGGACATTCCTTTAGCGCGGTCCCATTCGCCGGTTTGTTCGGCAAGCAGTTTGAGGCCTGGGTTGGCTTTCAGGATTTCCTTGGCGCCATTGTCGCGCCGGATCTGCGCGGCCTGACCCATGAAGCCATGCATCATCAGCACATTACCTTTACCGCCGAGCTTTTCGGCAATGTATTTCATCGCAATGCGTGCCGATTCGGTATCGTCCGAGCCCACAAATGCAGTCGGTTTTGCGGAGGTTTCAGAATTGACATTAATGATAGGAATCTTCGCGTCCATCGCCAGTTTGACGGCCGGAGAGCTCGCCTCCACCTCGCAGGGGTTCATGATAATAGCATCCACGCCTTGCCCAATAAAGCTTTCGACCTGCTCTACCTGCTTCAATGCGGAGCGCTCTGCGTCCACGGTGATCAGTTCCACGCCCATTTCCCTGGCTTTCGCTTCCATGGCGTCGCTCACATTCACAATAAACTCATTTTGCATACTCAACATCGTAGCCCCGATCACCAGCTTGTCGCCGCCGCCTTCGCCGGATTCTTTGTTGGACGATTGATTACAGCCCGCGAGTAAAGCGGTAGCGATAAGGGTAGCAAAAATTGCGTTACGTTTCATAAAGCTGTCGGCATTCGGCTGTCGGCCGTCGAAATATGTTTCAGTATATTAAAATCCCTCCCTTTCTTCCATCCTCCCTTTCCTCCATCTTCCCTTTCCTCCCCTAGTCAATCCTTCTTCCCAACTCCATCCAATACCACAGCCCCGATAATGATTACACCCATCACCACCTGCTGATAATAGGAAGTCACATTCAGCAAATCGAGGCTGTTGCTGATCACGCCGATCAGCAATGCGCCGATCAACGTTCCCGTCATGGTTCCGGTGCCGCCAGAGGTGCTCGTACCGCCGATAATTGCGGCGGCGATCGCATCCAGCTCGAAACCCGCTCCGGCATTGGGCTGGCCGGTGGTAATGCGCGACGTGAGCAGGATACCTCCCAATGCAGAAAGTAATCCGCAAATGGTATATACCCACATTTTTACACGACTCACACGTATACCCGACGCACGCGCAGCAGGCTCATTCCCCCCCACCGCGTACATATAGCGCCCAAGAATAGTTTTATTCAAAACCACTGAGCAAACCGCGAATGCAATCAGCAAAATGACGATAGGAAATGGGATACCGGCAATATTTCCTCCGCCGATGAAATTGAACTCGTCCGAGAGATTTGAGACTGGCCTTCCTTTACTGAGGATCAATGCCAATCCGCGACCGATAGTCATCGTTCCCAATGTGACAATGAATGGCGGTACTTTGCTTTGGGTAATCACCAAACCATTGAACGCACCCATAGCCGAACCCGCTCCCAGACCTACCAACAATGGCACTATCAACGGATAGGTGTCAGGATGCGCAAAACTCGCAGCCGCCACGCCTGTTACCGCCACCATTGAGCCTAACGAAAGGTCGATACCGCCGGTGATGATCACAAAAGTGACGCCAAATGCCAGCAATGCATTAATCGACACCTGATTACCAATAATCAGCAGGTTAGAGACCGTAAAGAACTTCGGCGTACTCAATGCCAGCACGAGACATATCAATGCAAATGCGAGAAAGATGCCGTACTGGGCTAGTTTGGAGAATTTGTTCATATTTTAAGACTTCGGCAGTCGGCTTTCGGCAGTCGAGCTTTTTGGTTCATGTATTAAATTGCACATTCATCTTCGGCCGACAGCCGACAGCCGACAGCCGACAGCCGACAGCCGACAGCCGACAGCCGACAGCCATCACGCCACCGCATACCGCATTATCAGTTCCTGCGTCGCTTCGGCTTTTGACAGCAGCGCGGTTTGTTTGCCTTTGGACAGTACCAGTATCCGGTCGCTGAGGCCCAGGATTTCCGGCAGTTCCGATGATATCATGATGATCGCCATGCCCTGGTCGGCCAGGCTGCGGATCAGTTTGTATATTTCAAATTTCGCCCCGACGTCCACGCCCCGCGTAGGTTCGTCGAGGATGATGATTTCGGGTGAAGCGAGCAGCACTTTGCCGATGACGACCTTTTGCTGGTTTCCCCCGCTCAAATATGTCACATGCTGACCGGTACCCGCCGTTTTGATCTTCAAATCGGCGATCATTTTTTCGGTAACCGATTGCTCGCTGTGTGTGTTGATCAAACCGCCTTTGCGGTGATTGTTCATGCTCGAAAGCGTGATATTATCCTTGACCGACATTCTCGGAATAAACCCAAGCCCTTTCCTATCCTCGCTCACATACCCGATACCGCGGTCGATCGCCTCGCGTGGCGTACGCGCACGAAGCGGTGATTGTTTGATACTAATCTCCCCCTCATCCCACGGGTCCAGCCCGAATATGGCTCTGGCGATTTCTGTTCTTCCGGCGCCCATCAGCCCCGCTAATCCCAGTATCTCGCCGGATTTTACATTAAAACTGATATTGGAAAACTTGCCTGCCCTACCCAGGTTTTTCACCGAAAGTAATTCCTGCCCAAAAACTTGCGTCGCCTCCGGGAACATCTGATCGATTTCCCGCCCGACCATCATGGCAATCAATGCGTTCTGGTCCAGCTCGGCGGCACTTTTGGTACCGATGTATTTCCCGTCGCGGAGCACGGTAATGGTGTCCGAAACCTGGAATATTTCATCCATTTTGTGGGAAATGTAGATGATGCTCACGCCCTGTGCTTTCAAGTCGCGTATGATCTGGAACAATGTGCCCACCTCTTTGTCTGAAATGGCCGAAGTCGGCTCGTCCATGATGATCACCTTCGCATTGTTAGAAATAGCCTTCGCAATCTCGACCATTTGCATCTGCGCCACGCTGAGGTGTTTCATTTTCGCCTTTGGAGCGATATTAACCCCCATTTTGTCCAGCAATGCAGCCGCCTGCCGGTTGATTTCGCTGTCGTTCAGCCAACCGGATAGCAATCCGTTTTTCCCCGAAACCTCCCTTTCCCTTCCCAGGAATATATTCTGCGCCACAGTCAGCTCGGGAATGATGAGGATTTCCTGGTGAATCATCGAAATGCCTTTTTTCAAGGTATCATTTACGTTGCTGCCGATCAGGTTCTCGCCTTCAAGCAGAACTTCCCCGGAATCCGGTGCTACAAGCCCGATCAGGATTTTCATGAAGGTCGATTTTCCAGCCCCATTCTCACCCATTAAGGCATGCACTTCACCTTTTTTCAGGTCAAAATGGATATTGTCCAGCGCTTTGACACCGGAGAACGACTTCGAAATTTCCTTAACCCTGAGAATGTAATCGGACATAGCGGTATCGAAACTGAGGCTTTAACCTCACCCACAGTGCGGGATCCGGTTAAAGCCTCAGATTATGAATGCATTATTGGATTAACCCTCCCAATGTACGCCGGTATCTTTCCAGCTTTTGGAAGCCGCTGATTCGAGTACCGCTTCGCACACTTTCTGTGTTTCGTAAGCGTCGCGGAAAGTCGGTGAGCAAGGTTTGCCGGTTTGCAGGCTTTCGAAGAAATCGGCCGCCTGGTGTACGAACGAGTGCTCGTAACCAATGCTGGTTCCGGGTATCCACCAACGTTTCATATATGGCTGGTCGCTGTCGGTCACCAGGATCGAACGCCATCCGCGCACGATCGACTGGTCGTCGTGATCGAAGTATTCGAGGCGGTTCATATCGTGCAAGTCCCAACGGATGGAAGCGTGCTCGCCATTGATTTCAAAAGTATAAAGCGCCTTGTGGCCGCGCGCATAACGCGTGGATTCGAACAAGCCTAGTGAGCCGTTATCGAAATGGCAATGGAAAATACAAGCGTCGTCGATACCTACTTTCTGTACTTCGCCGGTACCAGCGTGCTTGCGTTCCTTGATGAATGTCTCTGCCACCGCCGACACGTCCTTGATACCGCCATTGATCCACATCGCGGTGTCGATACAGTGCGCGAGCAAGTCGCCGGTCACGCCGGAACCCGCTGCGTCTACATCGAGGCGCCAGGTTGCGGTTCCGCCTTGCGGTACATCCGGGCTGATCGTCCAGTCCTGCAGGAAGTTGGCGCGGTAGTGGAAAATACGGCCCAATTTACCTGAATCCACAATTTGCTTCGCCAAAGTCACAGCAGGAACGCGGCGGTAGTTGTACCAAACCGTGTTTTTCACACCCGCAGCTTCGATAGCGTCCACCATCGTTTTCGCTTCTGCCAATGTGCGTGCCAAAGGTTTTTCGCAAAGGATCATTTTGCCCTTTGCAGCTGCCGCCAATGCGATCTCGGCGTGCGTATCGTTTGGCGTACAAATGTCCACCGCGTCGATATCGTCTCGCTCGATGATTTTGCGCCAATCGGTTTCGTACGACTCATAGCCCCATTGCTCGGCAAAGGCCTTCACCTTCTCCTCGTTGCGGGAACAAACAGCCGCCAGCACCGGGCGGTATTCGAGTTCAGGAAAAAAATCCCCGATTCTTTTATAACCATTGGTATGCGTGCGGCCCATCAAACCGGAACCGATCAGGGCGACGCGGATTTGTTTTTTTTCAGACATTAGATTTAAAATAGCTATCGGCCGTCGGCTTTCGGCTTTCGGCCTTTGGTTATAGATACTTCGGCCTGCGGCTTGCGGCTGTTGGCCTTATTTTAAAATTTTCCAGCAATCAGGTGTCAACTATCTAAAACAGGCCGATAGCTGACGGCCGACTGCCGAAGTTCTCTTACCCCTGCCACCCATGCGCATTGCGTACTCGTACCAGCGCTGCGAGGATATCGTTCCAGGTTTGTTGCTTGTACATTACCTCGTTCGGGAACATACAGCCGTCCCAGCAAATGTGGCGGAATGCTTTGGTGAGCTCGCCTTTTTCGTCGCGGAGCCAGAAGCCGGCGTGGTGTACGATATCGAGTTTGCCGTTTGGATCAGTGGCGAGGCAGTGGCGGCCGGTTTTATCGTGCGAACCGGTTCCGTGAACGGTTCCGTCGTTTTGTGCTACGTGGAAATCAATGGTCCACGGACGCAAAGCTGCGGTCATTTTCCTGAATGCTTCGTCCAAAGTTGCGCGGTCGTCCCATTGGAAATCGGCTGGCAGAATGCGGTCTTCCGGCGCATTGTAGCCGAGCAAATACAGGAATGTGTGCGACATATCAGCCTGGAAACCCACATTCGGGCGATCGGTCGCTTCCAGCGTATCGATCATCGCTTTCCAGCTGTGCATGCCTCCCCAGCAAATCTCCCCTTCGGCAGCCAGTCTCTCGCCAAAATCGGCGGCGACATCAGCAGCGCGGCGGAAAGTTTCGGCAATTTGCTTGGTATTACCTTTCGGATCAGCAGACCATGCTTCCGGCGATGCAGCCGAGTCGATGCGGATCACACCGCCATGCCGGATGCCGGCGTCACGCAATTGCTTACCGAACTCGCATGCCTTACGCACCTGCTCCACAAACGTGTCGCGGGCATCTTTGCTGCCCATTGCGGAACCAGCCCAAACGTTCGCCACGAGGCTTCCCGCTTCGAGGTTATAGCCCGCCAGCTTGTCGGCCAGGCGTTTACCGCCGTCGGCTGCGTTCAGGTATTCGCCGATATGCTCGTCAAACAAACCGATATCGACGCCATCGAATTTCACACCGTCAACCTCAGCAGCAGCGGTTTTTTCAAGCAATGTATCAAACGGAATAATCGGCTCTGAATCAGAACCTTTGCCCACGATACCAGGCCATGTGGCATTGTGGAGTTTAGGGAAATTATTTTCAGGCATGGTTTGAGGAATTTATGGTTAATGACTTCGGCTGTCAGCTGTCGGCTATCGGCTTTAGAAGAAAAACCAAAAGCTGACAGCCGACGGCCGAAAGCCGAAGTACATTTACAATACCAAATCAGGATTACCCGGACCGAAGTGCTTCAAAATCACGATCGGGTCGTTGCTTGAAGGGTTAGTAATTGTAACGCCTTCAATTGCAGCTGCTTCGCTTACGAAATATTCGTCGTTAGTCAGCTGTCCGTAGCGGATCAATGCCGGGGTTTCGATATCCCACACGCCGAACTTGCCGTGGCCTTGCATCACGATCATTCCGTATGCGGCGGCGTCTTTGATGGTTACGGTCTGTCCCGGGAAAACGGTCAATTCCTTGGCGCTGTAAGCCTCGTTTTTATAGCAAATCCAGTTCTCGCTATATCCTTCCGCCGCCATTTCTTCGACATCTTTTACCGGTTTCGGGCGCATGAAATGCTTTTCCATCAAATTAGGATTCACGTTCAGATCCCAGTCGATCACTTCCATCAACAGGTCGTAGTCGCCGATCCTGTCTTTCGGCGTTCCTTTCCAAAGTAGTTCTTCCGGAATAACTGCTTCATTGACAAGCGACTGATACATCGCGAAAATATCAGATGCTTTTTGAGGCTCATAGGTACACAAGCTGCCCGGCGCATGCAACATGCCAGGAGGCACATCCCAGCCTGTTCCCGGCTCCAGACGAAACGCCTGCGAGTAATTGGTAATCTTATTATCGCCCTTGGTGAAATTCATCAGACACTCCTTGATCTGCTCTTTGGTAGTACCGGGAGCGATACCGATAAATGTGTATGGAAAATCGCCGCCGTGGTTGTTCAATTGCGGCGGGAAATAGTAGGCTTCCGGCTTTCCATTCTGGCCCACCATAGCAGCGTGCTCATCGCGGTGGTGAATATGATGCGGAAGCGGGCCCATATTGTCAAAAAACTTGGAGTACATAGGCCAGCTTTTGTATTGATCCCAAAGTCTTTCGCCTATAATCCGGCCTTTCAGCTCTGCTACCGCGTCGCGCAATGTCACTTTCTGAACCCCTGATTCATCTTCCAAAACGATCTGACTCAAACCTTCATTTTCGCCTGTAAGCGGCCCATTTTCCGCAGGAGTAGTGGACGACAACCAACGCTCATCGATACCGCCACGCTCTCCACCCAGTATGTAGTAATCGTCGGGGTGCAATTTGATCCTGCGGCCGGGAACGCAAAACGAACGCGGCACCCACGTAGGCGCCAGGCGCAAAATTCCCTTCCCCTGCTCCAACGCCTTCTCAGCTATACTTGAAAGTCCCATTGTTTTTGTATTAAAGAATTGGTTTTGGTTATAAATATTTTGGTGCTCTGCACCGGTTACGACACATTCACCTTCAATTCAAATTCTTCGATCTCTTCCTTTGCCGTCAACACGCTCAATTCCAGATCATACGCTCTGGTTTCTTCCGGTTGAAGGAAAATCAAAGTTCCATCCTCACGCGCCTTCGCCTGGCCCGATAGCGGATGCGTACTTGGCTCGATACCGGTTACGTATTCGCCTTTGCCCCAATGCTGCCAGTTAGCGAGCCACGGCAATTGTTCTTTTTTGAATTTCAATGCGACGGCCAGCCCGAGCTTCTCATTATGCAGCCCGCAAATGCTATCGCCGAAAATATCCGCGTCCACGTCGATCAATGCTACCTCCTCCCCGCTTCCCAGATGACTTTCGAGCGGCGCGGGTGCTTTTTTGAATGCATTACCCTCTCTGAAAATCTTCGCATTCTCCTCAAATCGCGGGCGCCACTGGCCATTCCAGAGAATGTCCGTCCCCTCGTCCACAATCGGCCAGCCGAAATTGAAATGGTACAGCAGCATGTGCGGTGCCGCGGTATTGGCTTTATTTATTACCTCATCATGAATACGCAGTTTCGCTTCTCCCAATGTGGCCGAAATAGTCCTTTTCAGCTCCAAACTCGGGCCGAATGGCCGTGTTTCACGGATAATGCCGGTAATGCTCATGTCGTATTTTCCGGCGCGTAAATCGGGCTGGACGATTGAAATGATCTCCGCGGGCTGGTTACCGATCAACCCGTGCAAACCGCGGTCACCGAAGCTGTCCGACTCCGGCCCGCCCGCGTGCGAGAGGCCGCAGGTAGTGAGCAAGCCGCCGCCGAACGTGCGGAGCCAGTCAATGCCTTTGTCGGAAAACGGTTGCGGGGCAGTAACGCCGCCGTGGCTGATCCACGCCAGGCTATGCTGGTTGTAGAATGCCTCGGCAATGTCCATCGCCCGGTCGATCACTACTTTGAAGCGCAGTCCACCGCCGGTATTGATCCACGCGATGCGGGTACCGCGCCCGGCACCATTGTCGAGCACGGAAGTTTCGATGCCGCCCACCTGGATGTGGTTCGACACTTTGGTCTTCCAATCTCCCTGTTGCTCAGTCCCTTTCGAATCGCCAATCTCCATTATATCTTAATTAAACTCGTAATTATCTAAACCTGAAAAAGGCGTAAAATGCCTCTTTTTAATGCTTTTACCTCAAAAAACGCGGGATCAGGCTACCGGAACGGCGGCCAGCCAGTTTCTCACGCGGGCATTGAAATCCTCCGTATTTTCAAAATGGAATGCGTGCCCCAGCTTGTCGTACAAGAACAGTTCGGCCCCGGGAATGCCGCCGGCGACCTCTTCGGCCATCCATACCGGCGTGAAAATATCTTCCCGGCCTCCTATCACTAATGTTGGCGCATTGATTTTGCCCAGATCCGGCAATGCATTGTGGTTAATGCAAGCAGCAGCCTGCCCTTCCAATCCATGCAACGGCTGCGGAAAAGGGTTGAAAGCATCGATCCTCCGGCCATTTTCCAGATCCTCATGCTGTTTCGCATCGTCCCAAGACGATTTTGAAAAGATCAGCAATTGAATGTACAAGCTGAATTCCTCCGGCCGAAAACGTGCCTTGGCATTCATAATATGCTGAAAAAGGCCTTTCGCATAATTGTCACAACGCGCCCACGGGCACATCAGCACGAGCGATTTCACCTTTTTCGGATGCCGTATCGCGAGCTGCTGCGCGATGGTACTGCCCATCGAGCAGCCTATTACATTCACATTCTCCAAACCCAGCGAATCCAGCAAACCGGCATAATCATCCGCCATTTGCTCGGTCGAATACGGTCCGGCAGGCTTGTCTGTAAGCCCCACACCGCGGTTATCGCCGATAATGCACCGGAAATGGTGCTTCCAATCGGCCACGTGCACATTCCACACGGCCCCCGGCGCGGTAATGCCCATAATCAGGAGCAAAGGTTCGCCAGAACCGCGTTCTTCGTAGTAAAAGTTGATACCGTTGGTTTTGATGGTAGGCATATTTGGCTGAATGCTTTAGGCTATAAGCTGTAAGCCTTAGGCTTTAAGCTTTTTTGTAATGAACATTTTTGAAAAACTAGGCTTAAAGCTTATAGCTTATCGCCTAATGCTTATCTCAACGCCGGCACCAACTCCTGCTGAATCCACTTCCCGTCGTGTAGCGTCACGAAGTCCGGATCCTCGAGGGCTTCTTCGCCTTCGTCTTCGCAGATGATCCAGCCTTTGTAGTTAATGTCTTTGAGCCACTGGGTTACGCCGAGCAGGTCCACTTTGCCTTTGCCCATTAGAGTAAATTCCGGGTTGCCGTCCCAATCTTTGTAATGCACGTGGTTGATCAGCGACTGATACTCCTTCATTTTCGTCAACGGGTCCATCCCGCCGTTGATAATGTGGCCTACATCGGGCGTCCAGCCGGTTACCGACGCGTCCAGGCCTTCGAGTACGATTTTGTAGTCTTCTTCCGTGCGGATAATGGAGGTATGAGGCGAATTGGGGTGGTAGCTGCAAGGCACGCCCTTCTCGGCTGCCCGGCGCGATACCGTGTTGACGATATTCACGAGGCGTTTCTGGCGCTCTTCGATGTTATGTCTGCCTGTCGGGATTTGTACGGTATTTATAATTGCCCCCGGGAAACGCTGCGCCACGCGGATCGCATGGTCGGCCACTTCACGTTCGCGCTCTGTTTCTTCGGCTTCGTTCCAGTCCAATGCGAGGGCCAATGCAGCAAGTTGGATGCCCTGTTCTTTGAGCTTAGCTTCAAGCAAATCGGGGTCTTGGAGGTCACCCATCCAGGTAAAAATCGGTTGGATTCCCGTAAAACCCGCTTTCGCGATGACTTCGATCATATGCCCTAGCCGGCCTTGATGTGTTTGGCCGCTGTTGCTCATGAACCAGGTATAAACCTCTGATCCAAAGCGGAATGGAAGTTGTTGAGACATTAATGAGTTTATTTTCAATTATATAAAAATCACTTCGACTTCTTCTTCACTACCTCGCCCGGCATGATCAGCGAATCCCAGCCTGCCAGGTCGGAAGGTTTCACATTTGCCTTATAACCGCTGAAATTAAATGTGGTAGGTTTATACGGGCCCACAAATGCGATGTCGTTAGTAGGTTTGATGTCCTTTTCCATCCCCAGTCCCCAGAACATCGCATTCACGACCATTCTTCTGAAACCTTCATTCAGCAAATCCTCCGAAGCACCGTGCGTAGTAGTAAATGCGCGGCCTTTTTTACCGTTCTCCATCTGATAATCGCGGATCCAGGCAACGGGCAACAGCTCCTTGGTCGGATCGGCAGGCGAATCGGCTGTCATACCGTTCAGCACCTGGCCTTTTGCGAGCACAGTACCTTTCGGTGCAGCCGTATAGCCACCCGATTGCACCCACATATCTTTCACGCCGCGCATGATCGGGTGATTTTTTTGCGCCTCGTCGATGATGATTTTGGACGATTGCTTGTGGTTGGTGCCGTAGTGTGATACCCAGGTTTCACCGAGAATGTATTCCCCGAAACCATCTTTCCAGGCCGTTTTAGGCCCATTGTAGTTCCAGGTATAATGCTCCCATTTCGGATCGTTTTTGATTTCGAAAGCATGGGTCGAAGTGCGGAACGCTACGATAGGCCCGCCGCGTTTGAGGTACTTCTCGAAATGCTGCATTTCCTTGTCCTCGAAATGGGCGAAACGCATGAACAGTACCATGAGGTCGGCTTTGTCGAGCACGTCCAGGCCTTTTACATTCGAGCTTCCGGGAAGAATGTAGCCATTCTCATCGAGCGCGTACACGACCGTACACGTAAACCCGTAGCGCTTGGCCATAATGCGTGCGAGCGCGGGAAGCGATTCCTCACCCCGGTACTCGTGGTCGGTAGCAATAAAAACGATGTTTTTACCCACGCCCGGCCCCTTGTCGCCTTTGTACACGACGCGGTGTTTCGCGGGATCGTCCTGTGCTTTGGAGACGAAAGTGATCAGGGCAATGCCGAGCGCCAGCATTGATTTCAAAAGATTTTTCATAAACCCGGACTGAAAAAGGTGGTTTGATCAGAGCCCGTGTTTCAGGCCCATTTCGCGGATAAATTTGTAGCCGTTCTCGGCAATGTCCCACGGCTCGTTGAACTCCCGCCAAACGCCGATCGCATTTGCGAAACCGGGATCGTTACGTGAGAATGCTTCGATGGTCAGCCAACCGTCGTATTTGATAGCCGCCAATGCCGCGAATGCATCGTCCCACTTCACCTGGCCCGTCCCCGGCGTACCGCGGTCGTTTTCGCTGATGTGCACGTGTGCTAGCACAGGTGCGATGGTCTGCAACGCGCCCAGGTAACTTTTCTCCTCGATATTGGAATGGTGCGTATCAAACATCGCACGCACATTCGGGTGATTGGCCGCTTTCACGAGTTTGAGCAGCTGCTCCATCGTATTGCACAAATAGCATTCGAACCGGTTGAGTGCTTCCAGTGCAAATGTGATATTCGCCTGGGCTGCGTAATCGGCAGCTGCATTCAGTACCTCCCCCGCCAATGCGTATTCGCGGTCGTCTGCCGGGCGGTTCACAAAAACCGTGTGCGCCGAGTGGAACGGCCCGCAGATAACCTTCGAATTGAGGTCATGCGCACGGTCAACGGCCCATTTGATTTTATCCAAAGCTCTCCCGCGAACTTCCGCTGATTCGCTCACGGGATTTTCGTCGGCGCCGACTGTCATTACCGCCGTGGTTTCGAGGCCCAGATCTTTCACAAAACTGCCCATTCGCTGATAAGCAGCAGCTTCCTGGGGGCCTAAATAAAACTCGACGCCGTCGTAGCCAATCGTTTTCAGTCTCTCGATGATCGGAAACAAGTCGTCCGAAACCGCCGCCGTCCAGGCCAGCACATTAAATCCAATTTTATTCATTGTTAAGGCTTTACGCTTTAAGCCTTAGGCTATAAGCTTTGCATTAATGGTTTTGCATTATGCCGCCGGCCGACAGCCGACAGCCGATGTTAAATTAATACTGTTTGATGCGCAGATCTCTGTATTCCACTTTCATAGGTGGGCCTACATGTACCTGTACCCCTAAAAGGCCTTTTTTTGCTCCATTTACCGTGTCGTTGTCGGTAACATCGCTCATCAGGACGCCGTTAATGTAGTGTTGCAGGTGATTTCCCTTCACAATGAGGTGGAAAGTATTCCAGTCTTCGCTTTTGATCAAAGTTTTCAAAGAATCGGAAGAACCGAGCGAGCCTACCACTTCGAAACCGGTCCAGGCATTCTTGGACACATTCTTGCGTACGCCTTCCGGTGTTTTTTCGCCAGTATATTCCTTAATGACCGTTTTCTGGCCACGGTAGGCCAATGTGGTACGCTTGCGTTCTTCGTAGTTCTGGCCGGTGTAGTTGTTTTTACCGTCGATATCGGCCTGGTAGCCCTTCAATGCGAAAGGCACGTCGGTGAGTTGCTCGCTGCGGTAGTTGATACCCGAGTTACCTGCCGCTGCAATCTTAAAAGAGCCTTTCAGCTCGAAATCGCCCGGTTCGCCGCCGCGCCAGATGATAAATGAATTGGTTTTCAGCAGTGTTTCAGGAGTGATTTCGCCAACGAGCGAGCCGTTTTCCACACGCCAGTATTTCGGATCGCCATCCCAGCCTTTAAGTGTTTTTCCGTCGAAGATGGATTTGAAGCCTTTTTCACTTTTTTGGGCAAAAGTGTCGACCTGGCTGGTGAGGGTCATCATGGCGGCCATAAGGATTCCGGCCTTGATAAATCTGAAACTCATTTTGATCGCATTTATAGGTTTAGTGACTCCTGAACAACTGATTTCCCTTACTGCAAGGGCAATTTGGACATTAACTTCTCTTAAAAAAGCAGAAATTAATATCCAAAAATTCCTAAAAATATCTGATGCACTATCCTGTACTAACCTGCTACTGGCGCGAAGGTCTTGCCTTCGTGCCTGCTATATTGCAGAGCTCCTGCTCTGCCATGCACGATGATCGCCGTTCCGACCGGCCATAGGCCTGCGAATAGTAAGTACGAAGCCGGAGCTGCGTACCAGCTGTTACGGCAGCGGATCGCCGGGAGTTTTTGCGGCGGGATCATACACAGCCACTCCTACGCGCGAGTCGGCGCAGCCGTAATAGAGCAGCCATTTTTTCTTGTGATACACCATTCCCTCAATAAAAACCGTCCCCGCCACGTACTGGCCGCTCTTTTCGAATGACTCCATTGGACGGAAGAATGGCGTATCGAGACGGGCGAGCACTTTGGTGGGGTCATTTTTATCAAACAACACCTGACCGGCGCAGTAGCTGTTCGGCGTGAAGCGCTTATCCCCGTCTTCGCCTTTATCATTCTTGCCATTGTAAAGCAGCACAATGCCGTGGTCGGTGAGAATGGCCGGCGGACCGCATTCGGTGAGGTTACTGTCGAAATAGCCCTTTCTTGGGGAAATAAGATTGACCAGCTCGCCTTTGCTATCGACTACCGGCTCCCAGTTGATCAGGTCTGTGGAGGTGGCAATATTGACGTTGGCTTCGCCGAAATAGAGCCAGTATTTTCCATTGATTTTAGCGATTACTTGCTTGTCGCCCACCAGTTTGGTCACGATGGAACCCGATTTGGTCCAGATATTATTGAATTTGCCATGGTATGCTTCTCTGAACACCGGGCCGTATTTTTCCCATCTGAGCAAATCGCGGGATGTGGCTACCCCCAGGCGGGCCTTGTCTTTGTTCCATTGCGTGTAAACAACCACATAGAGGCCATCTTCGGTAACAGCCACACGCGGATCTTCGCAGCCGCCGGGCCATTCGTTGGCTTTCTGGCTGTCTTCGGCAGGGAATAGCACAGGTTCCTTTCTTCTTTTGAAATGGATTCCGTCCTCGCTCTCCGCATAACCCAACCGCGACGTCCGCATTCCGATCGCCTTTCCAGCCTTGTCCTCGGCGCGGTACAGCACCACGATCTTCCCATTTTTCATAGTCGCGGCGGGGTTAAAGGTATCGTTCGATTCCCAATCGACCCGGCGCTTGTTCATCGGGCAAAAAAACCGGGAAGTACTGTCAGGCGAAATAACCGGGTTCACGCCGGCAGGTCGTTTGAAGCCGCCGAATGCCCATTCGGGCAATTTGTTTTCAGTTTGGGCAAACGCCCGACCGGTAAAGATCGATGTGCATATAGCGAGGCCCGCGATGAAATTTTTCATAGATTTTCTATCAGTTATCAAATCACGTTTGCCAAATATAGAGCAAAAAAAATCCGGTCTGATCGCTCAAACCGGATTTTATATCTGCTAAATATTCGCTGATTATTTGTTGGCCACCAGGCTTACATCGAGTGTAAAATCGTTGTCGATCGCCTTGTCGCCAAGGTTTTCGAAGAAGTTGGTCGAACGGAATTTGATGTCGTATTTGGTACGGTCGATGGCGACTTTCGCATTAGCTGTCACCTTTTTAGCATCGGCTGTTACCGTAGCAGGGAATTTTACATCCTGAGTAATGCCTTTGATCGTCAGTTTACCGGTTACATCGTAAGCATTGCCGCCCTTAGGTGTTACCGAAGAAATAACCAGTTTCGCCTGCGGGTGTTTTTCTACCGAGAAAAAGTCGTCGCTTTTGAGGTGATTGGTCAGTTTGCCGTTCATTTCCTTATCAGTTACGTCGGTCACCACCAGGGATTTGATATCGGCTACAAAACTTCCTCCTTTGAGCTTATCGTTATCAATCACGAGCGTACCGCTTTCCAGGGGCACAGTTCCTGCGTGTGTTCCTGTCACTTTTTTAGCGCCCCAGTTGATGGTGCTCGCTTTGGTATCCACCTTCAGGGTTTTGTCGGCAGCACTCTTTCCAGGACCGTTGGCAATAGCCGCAACATTGAAAAGCAAACCAGCTGCTGCGAGTACAAACATTCTTTTCATAATAATTTCAATCGTTTAAAGTGTAGAACTGTTTTGAAAGATATAAAGAATAAAAAGCACTTAACAAATCATTAACAGGCTTTAACAAACGCATACGCCGTTTCTTAGGAGCGCGTTGCTTCGCTTTCCAGCAATTTCACGCCTTCGAACCGTTCTAAAAGCTTTTTGCCATCAGTCCAGTCTTCGAGCCCTGAAACGGCATTGATGTGCCCCTTTTTACCGACGTTCACAAAATCGCTTCCCCAATTCGCAGCAAATACCTTGGAACGGCCTATGGTCGCATAAATATCGTTGGTACTCGCCACCACGATCGTTTTGAAAGGGATCGTACGCACGGGTATCGGTGTGAAACCCACCACGAAATTCAACCGTTTGGAAAGCTCCGCATCAGCCGGGGCCACCAGTAATGCACCTTTAATGAGCTCCGAACTAAACTCCTGCGCCCAATGCGCGACGGTAATACAGCCCAGGCTATGTGCAATAAGGATCGTCGGTTCGGTGAGTTCGCTGATCTGCTTTTGCAGCTGCGCCACCCAATCCTGCTTTACCGGCCAATCCCAGTTCTCCTGCTGTACGCGGTCGAAACGGTCGGGATATTGCTCTTCCCAGATAGTCTGCCAATGCTGCGGGCCTGAGCTCGCAAGCCCTGGTACGGTCAGAAAGCGCACACTCATGATATTATTGGTTTGGTACTCAAATCATTTTTTGTCCATTACACAACGAAAACCGAGGTTGTTGCTGCCGCTGGTCACTTCGCCTTTGCCGCGGCTACCTGCCTTATAACGAATACAATAGTCGTCGCTGCAAAGGAACGACCCTCCCCGCTGCACGCGTTTCACCGCGCCGGGTTCGTCGGGGTCGTAGCTATCCGACGGTCCTTTCGGGTTTGCAGCCGGGCTTTTCTGGTAGTAATCAGGGCGGTAAAGGTCCTCGCACCATTCCCACACATTTCCATCCATATCATACAAGCCATAAGGGTTGGCAGGGAAGGATTTGATCGGTGCGGCCGTGAGGTAGCCATCTTCTTTGGTATTCTTGTCGGGGAAACTGCCCTGGTAAATGTTAGCCACCCACTTGCCTCCCGGTTTGAGCTGGTCGCCCCAGTAATAGGTATGGTTTCCTTTGCCGCCTTGCGCTGCAAACTCCCATTCTGCCTCGGTAGGCAGCCTTTTCCCGGCCCACTTGGCATATGCGGCTGCATCTTCGTATGATACGTGTACTACCGGGTAGTTTTCACGGCCTGTAATGGAGCTCGAAGGTCCTTCGGGATGCGCCCAGTTGGCACCCGGCACGTAGTTCCACCATTGCAGCGGGTTATCCAGGCTTACGCGTGTAGGCGTAGGCGTGAATACCGCCGAGCCTGGCACCAACTTATCTGCCGGGACACCGGGATAATCGGCTGGGTTCAATGGACGTTCGGCAACGGTTTTATAATTGGTCGCTTTGACGAATGCGGCGAATTCGGCATTCGTTACTTCGTGGGCATCTATATAATAGCCGTTCACAGTCACTTCGTGCATCGGACGGGAGTCCGGGAACTCGTCGGCGCCCATAAGGAACTTGCCTCCGGGGATCCAAACCATTCCGGTGCTGTCGCCGGCTCCTTCCGTTACCAGGCTCGCATTCCTGATCGCGGATGCGCGTGAAGGCATTCCGTCGGCAATGCATGCCGCCAGGCTGTCGGCTTTGCGCTTTTCTTCGGCGGTTTGTTTGTTTCCGCAGCTCGATAGTGTCACAGCCACAACGCCCATTAGCCCGCAAAATCCTTTTATTGAAAACTCCATATTCCTGAAAACTCGATTACGCTTTTTTTAACTCAACTTTAAAAACATCCTTCAACGCCTGCCGCGCCGCGTGGTACCCGCACATCCCATGTACGCCACCGCCCGGAGGTGTGGACGACGAACAGATATAAATGCCCTCTGCCGAGGTGCGATAGGGTGAAATGCTTAGCACCGGCCGCGAATACAGCTGCCACACATCCTGGACACCACCGTTGATATCCCCTCCGATGTAATTCGGGTTATATTGTTCAAATGCGCTGGCATTGGTAATGTGCCTGGCCTTGATCACATCCTTGAAACCCGGTGCATACCGCTCGATCTGGCTTTCCAGGGCGTCGGTCATATCGCGGTCGTCGCCATTCGGCACGTGGCAATAAGCCCAGGCCGTGTGCTTGCCCTCGGGTGCGCGGGTACTGTCGAACAGGCTCTGCTGCGCTACCAATGCAAAAGGCTTCTCGCCGCGCTTTCCATTTCCCACATTGCGTTCGTACCGCACTATTTCTTCCAATGTATTTCCTAAATGCACTGTACCTGCTCCCCGGCATTCCTCACGCTGGAACGGTATCGGCTCGTCCAGGGCCCAATCGACCTTGAAAATCCCTGGACCGTGGCGATAAGCTTCGAGGCGCCTTCTATACAAAGAACTCAACCTTTCGCCTGCAATGCGCACCAACTGCTTAGGGGTTACATCCATTAAAATCGCTTTGGCGGAAGGGAGTTCATTCACCGATCCGACCATCCAGCCCGTCTGGATCTTCCCTCCGAGCGCTTGGTAGTAAGCCGCCAATGCATCCGCAATGCTCTGACTACCGCCCACGGGAATCACCCATCCTTTCATATGCGCCGCCGCCATGAGCATAATGCCAAAGGCCGACGTTGCGATATTGCCCAGCGGCTGGATCGAATGCGCGGCCATTCCGGCCCATAATGCGCGCGCCTCCGCTGTTTTGAATTTACCGGCCGTCCAGGTAGCGGGTGGCAATGCCTGCAACCCGAAACCCGCCAGCCGGAAAGGCTCTCCGGGCCATCCCAGCGGCCCGAGCAAGTCAGGCAACAGCTTCGGCACGGATTCGAGCAGGCTGCCCATCCATTTGCGATAGGTGTCACCATCTGCACCCAGCTGCCGGGCCGTCGCTTCTACCGACCGGTCGAGGACCGCCACGCGACCGCCATCCAGCGGGTGCGCCGCATCGTGCGTGGGCTGAACGAATCGCAACCCGAAGTCGGCCAGCGGCAATCTTTCAAAGAACGGCGACATGAGCGCCATCGGATGTACAGCCGAACAAATATCGTGGCGGTAACCCGGCAGCGTCAGTTCCGCTGTGCGCATGCCACCGCCGATTGTCTCCTTCCCTTCGATGAGCAATACCGAAAGCCCCGATTCCTGTAAGGTAATAGCAGCCGCGAGCCCGTTAGGACCGGAACCGACCACTATTGCATCATATTCAGAATTTCGGGTATCCGCCACGCTGATCAGGGTTTCGCTGTCGCGAGGATTTTCAATGCCTCGTCGTCCTTGTATTCGTTCATCAATGCTTTCAGCTTGATTTTAAGGTCGGCTGTCAGCTTTTCTGTTCCTTTTGTTCCGTAAATATTGGAAACCTCTTTCGGGTCTTTCTGCAAATCATACAATTCCCACGAGTCGGCTCCCTGATAAAAATAGACCAGTTTATAGCGGTTGGTTCTCAACCCGAAATGCGGATACACATGGTGCGGCTGGGGGAACTCGTAATAGTGGTAATAAGCTTCTTTTCTCCAAGGAACCTGAGCGGCGTTATTGGCTTTCAGCAATGGCAGGAACGATTTGCCCTGCATATCAGCCGGCGTTTTTACACCCGCGATATTCAATACGGTCGGAGCCCAGTCGATATTCACCACGAGGTCATTCACCTTGGTCCCCGGCTTGATCACGCCCGGATAACGGATCACAAACGGTGTTTTCAATGATTCTTCATAAATAAACCGTTTGTCGAACCAGCCGTGCTCGCCAAGGTAAAAGCCCTGGTCGGAAGCATAAATCACGACGGTGTTTTTGGACAAACCGCTTTTGTCCAGATAGTCGAGCAGCTTGCCGATGTTGCGGTCCAGGGAATTGGCAGTCGAGAAGTAATCGCGGAGATAACGCTGGAACTTCCACTCCACCAATGCTTTTCCTGTCAGATTTTTATCCGTTACTTCTTTGGATACTTTGTCATAATAGGCCTTAAAAACCTTCTTCTGCTCGGCATTAAGCCGGTTGTAGAGGAAATCCTTTTCATAATCCACCCCCACTTTCAAATCGAACTTCATGCGCATCGTTTTGTCGATGGTCATATCCTGGTCCGCAGCAGCCTTTCTGCCTTTGTAGTCGTCATAAAATGTCGACGGTATCGGGAAAGTCACATTATCGTATGCCCCCAGGTCCTGCAAATCGGGCATCCATTCGCGGTGTGTGGCTTTATGGCCTACAATCAGGAAGAATGGCTTGCTATCATCACGCTTTTCGAGCCATCCGGTAGCAAATTGGGTAATAAGGTCCGAAACATAGCCGGTGTATTTGGTCGTGTCATTAGGCTGGCCGATGAACTCCGGGTTATAGTAATGCCCCTGGTCAGGCAGCACATTCCAGTAATCGAAACCCGCGGGCAGGCTGTTCAAATGCATTTTACCAATCCAGGCCGTTTGGTAACCATTGTTACGGAGCGTTTCGGACAGCAACGTCTGGCTGGTATCGAACTTCGTCCGGTCATTGCGTTTGTAGCCATTCAGGTGGCTGTACTTGCCCGTGAGCAATGTCGCACGGCTCGGGCCGCATATCGAGTTGGTCACCAGATTGTTGGTCAGCAATGCACCTTCGCGGGCAATGCGGTCGATATTGGGGGTTTTAACGATCTTGTTCCCATAAGCCCCGATTCCCTGATAAGCGTGGTCGTCGGAGAAAATAAAAATAATGTTCGGGCGCTTGGCTGTCTGGGCGTGGCTCGTCGAAATAGACAAAACCAGCGCAATCAGGCCGAAAAAGGCCTTTAAAGTCAACTTCCCAGGGTGGTTAAGAATAGCAAACATGAATTACTCTATATAATAGGTAGACAAAATAAACTTATGCGAAATCAATTCGCAAGCGTTTGCCCGGAATTACTTTGCAAAGCCGGTTTTCCGCCGGGTTTAAAATTACAAATTGATGATTTGTTTTCACTATCCTGTGTTTTTAAAAGCAAAAAAGCCCAGAGCAGATACTTCGCTCCGGGCTTCCCGATGACTCGGTTCAGGTTACTTGTTTTTTTTGTCAATGGCTTCGGCCATTTCCAGATGGTGTTTCAAAGTCGGAAGCTTGCCTTCGGCCCAGGCCTTGACGTCAGGGTCTTTGGCATCTTTCGCGGCTTCCTCAAACTCGCTGATGTCCTCTTTGTGGTCGTCCACCATGAAAGAGATATAGGCTTTGTCGAAGTCTTTACCCTTTTTCTGGGCGAGGTCATCGTACTTTTTCTGTTTATCGTCGCTCAGCATCGCCGGGAGTGTGAAGTTTTTCTGGGCGGCGAGCGTTTTCAATTCTTCTCCTGCTTTTGAATGATCTTTCATCATCATCTCCCCGAACTTTTTAACATCGGTACTGGCGGCGTTTTTTTGTGCCAGCTCTCCGAGTTGAACTTCCATTAATCCGCCATCGGCGGCAGCCACGGCAAACTCGGAATCATCTTCCAATGCCGTCGTATCCAGTTTCGCTTCATTCTGCTCTTCTGCAACTTCCTTGCTATCCTCTGTCTTGGTGTTGTTACAATTCGTAAACGCCACCACAGTCGCTGCCATAAGGATACTCCATGCGATCTTTTTCATAATAGGTTTCCATTTTTTGATGATTTGAGCCCTAAAATTTAAAAAACTATGCCATCGCGACTGAAAAACGGATATTTTTGTATTTATCCGTCGACAAAAACAGCGTCCTTCGGGTTGTTCTGTCTTTTTCCAAAACTACCTCTATCCCTATTTAATGAGCCCTTTTGCCCCTTTGCGGATCATGCTGGCCGACGACGACCATGACGATACCTTTCTTTTTCAGGAGGCGTTGAAACAAATTCCCCTGGAAACAGAACTTTTTATCGCTGAAAATGGGGTGGAACTTCTCCAAATATTGAAAGACACGGACAACAGGCCCGACATTATATTTCTTGATATGAATATGCCCGTCAAAAACGGGCTCGAATGCCTGGAAGAAATCCGGAGTACTGCGAGGTACGAGCAGGTGCCAATCGTGATCCTTTCGACTTCGGTCTCGCAGCATCTGTGGGAATTGGCCTACCGCAACGGGGCCAATCTGTATATTCAGAAACCAAACAGCTTTAATAGCCTGATAGAAATCCTAAAAAAATGCCTGCTCGACAGAGCGGGTGCGACGATACCCGAGGGAGTGGAACAATTTTTGATAACCAATTAGTCTTACAAGTTTCAATTTGCATTCAGTATGAGTGAAGCAGCTGCTTTAGACACAGAGCAAGAGTTATTTTTCAAACGACTAAGACAAGAAACGGCAGAAAGCCACCAGAAACTGGAAGATAATCCGCTTTCCAAAGCGATACTCTCCCCCTCCGTTTCCGAAAAGGACTATCAGACGTACCTGGCCGCCCTTTTCGGGCTGACCATTGCCTGCGAGGATCAGGTGTTCCCCGCTATTTCCCACGTTATCACCGATTTGCCCGACCGTTATAAATCGCGGCTGATCATCGACGACCTCCTGGCCACCGGCCTTTCGGAAGCCGAGATCGATGCGTTGCCGGTATACCGTTTCGAGTTTTCGACCGCTGCCGAGGCGCTGGGCATTATGTACGTGTTGGAAGGCTCTACGCTGGGCGGAAAAATCTTGTACCGGCATATCCACGAAGTGCTAGGCCTCGTGCCCGAAAATGGCGCTTCCTATTTCTGGGGATATGGCGCGCAAACAGGAAACTTGTGGAAAAGTTTCATCTCCTCCCTTACCCAATTTGTCGACGAAAATGAGGAGCGGGACGGTGTGATCGACAGCGCAAAAAAAACTTTTACCATCATTGACAACTGGCTCGGGGAAACCGGCCGGTCGTAACTGGTCAGCAGGAATGAATATCAAGGACATTGTGAACCGCGACATTGTCAATCTGACAAATTGCGAAAGTGAGCCCATACACATACCCGGCAGCATACAGCCCCACGGTTTTTTGCTGGGGATACAAAAAGGGGCTTCCAGAATCGAGTTTTGCAGTGCCAACTGCGCGGATTTCATCGGTATCGGCCCGGATAAGATACTGGGCAAACACATTTCCGATATTTTCCCGAAGGAAGAAGCTTCGCACTTCGCCTTGTACGCAAGCGCGGAAGCCATCGATTCCGCGAAGCCGTTTGTATTCACATTAAACGGGGTTTCGTTCAATACCACCGTTCACGGCAGCGGCCATAATGTGATACTGGAACTCGAACCATTCCCGGACGGGACCTTGCAATTGCCGAACTTATACACGCAGACCCGCAATTTCGTCTCGATCATGGAGAAGTCCAGCGGGTTACTCGATCTCTGCCAGGAAATTGCCGACGAAACCCGAAGCATTACCGGTTACGATCGGGTGATGATATATCGGTTCGACGAGCAGTACAATGGGGAGGTAATCGCAGAAAGCCGGCGCGAGGACCTGGTTTCTTTTGCTAACCAAAAATACCCGCATACGGACATACCCGCACAGGCGCGCGAGCTGTACATCCGCAATCCGCTCCGGATGATCGCGGACATTAATTACACGCCTGTGCCGCTGCTGACAATCGACGATTCGGCGGATAAAAGCAATCAGTCGCTCGACCTGAGCCTGTCGATCCTGCGAAGCGTGTCACCGATGCATATTGAATATCTGAAAAACATGGGTGTGGGTGCTACACTCACGATTTCGCTGCTACAAAATCAAAAGCTGTGGGGGCTTATTGCCTGCCATCATTATGCACCTAAGATATTGCCGCACTATACGCGACTCTCCGCATTGTTACAGGGGCATTTCCTGACATCCCAAATAGCGGTGCGTGAGGTCGCCGAAGAGTACAACATCAGTGAAGAGGTCGATAAAGCTCTCACGGAAGCGCTCACCCTCCTGCATGAGACTGAAAATTTCATGGCAGCCAGCCATCAGTCACCGTGGCTGCTGAAACTCGCCAACGCCACAGGCGCCGCCATTTACCATGAGGGAATATTGTACACCAATGGCCTGGTACCTTCGGATGCCGCGTTGATTGAGCTGTTTGCATTTTTGTCCAATGCATACCCCAACCAGACTTTCGATACCGATAATCTCGCAGACGTTTATCCAGCCGCAAAAGACATTTCCAAATATGCTGCCGGTGTGATCTACCATTCGATGGTATCTGGCGAAAATGACGGGATATTATGGTTGAGGCAAGAGAAAATCGAGACGATTAACTGGGCAGGCAATCCCGACAAGGCTGTGTTGCAAAGTGAAGACGGCGTCCGCCTTTCCCCGCGCAAGTCGTTTGAGCTCTGGATGGAGATTGTGAAAGACAAGAGTTCGCCCTGGCGGAAATCGGAGATCAATGCGGCTTCGAGCTTTTCGTACGCATTGCAGAAGCACATTAATTACCGGTTGATCAGGGCACAGGAGGATCAAAACAGGAGCCTCAATGAAGAATTACGTTTGGCGAATAAAGAGCTTTCAAACCTGAACTGGATTTCAACCCACGATTTGAAGGAGCCGCTGCGGAAAATTCAGATTTTCGCCTCCAAAGTCCTCGATCGTGAAGACCCGGACCTGTCGGTTCAGGTGAAGGATTCTGTCGAACGAATGCGTTTCGCCGCCGAAAAGATGCAAATGCTCATCGAGGACATCCTCACCTACTCGAAAGCCGGCAGCATGGAAAAAGTGTTCACGCTGACCGACCTGAATGAAGTGCTGCGGAATGTAATTTCTGAATTACAGGACAATATCGACGAAAAAGGCGCCACGCTTCATGCGGATAAGCTGCCGTCACTGGAAATCATCCCCTTCCAGGTGCATCAGCTTTTCATTAACCTGCTAAGTAATGCCCTGAAATTCGTTAAAGCCGGCGAACGCCCCGATATCAGAATAACTGCAAGCATTGTAGACGCGGCAGGCATTCCTTCCGAAAAAACTGCTGTGGGCCGCTACCATGCCATCGCCTTTCACGACAATGGAATCGGCTTCGAGGCCGAATATGAAAGCAGGATATTCGATATTTTCCAGCGCCTGCATCCTGCCCATAAGTACCCGGGAACGGGCATTGGCCTGGCGATCTGCAAGAAGATCATGGAGAACCATAAAGGATTTATCGGCGCCAAGTCGGTGTTTGGGGAAGGGTCGGTGTTCACCCTTTATTTCCCCGTCGCATAGCGGCCGTAACCCGTGAGTATATTGTTCCTCAGCTTAGCCGCTTACCGGCCAGGGCTGGGGATTTTTTATGGGATTTGATAGATCCTGATGCGGCTGAAAGCACCTTTTGGGCGTACGCTTTGGCTTGGTATTAAATTATTATGAATTTCGGAACAACTAACAGTAAACCACATGTCAGCAGCCGCAGCTCTTGAAATAACCTCCGACGAGCCGGTACTAACAGCCCGGCAATTCAAAAAACTAAGAAAGAATCCTGCATTGACGGCCGAAGCAGCCGGACTTCACTACATCCAATCCACGGACGCTCCGGGCTACACCCGCAAGGGAAAAGCGCCCAGATTCTACTATACCGACGATCAGGGCCAGCGCTGCAAGGATCCCCAGACGATCAAACGGATTAAGTCGCTGGTACTTCCTCCCGCATGGACCGACGTCTGGATCAGTGCCGATGCTGATGCCCATTTACAGGCAACAGGCATCGACGCGGCCGGCCGGAAACAGTATCGGTACCATCCGTTCTGGAACCTTGTGCGGAACCAGGCCAAGTATTACAAATTACTCATGTTCTCGGAAGCTTTGCCCGCATTACGTGAGCAGGTGGAACACGATCTCCGAAAACGGGATTTCGACCTTTCGAAAGCCATTGCATTGGTGATCAAGCTCATGGACAAAACCTGTATGCGGGTAGGAAACCAACGCTACAAGGTTCTGCACGGGTCGTCGGGCATTACCACGCTCGATGCGCGCTCCGCCACCGTCACCGGTAGCCGTATCCGGTTTACATTCAAAGGCAAAAAAGGTATCAAGCAGGACATCACCCTGCGCGATAAGCAACTGGCACGGCTGGTACTGCAATGCAAGGAAATGCCCGGAAAACGGCTTTTTCAATACATCACGGAAACCGGCGGAAGGTGCTCCCTGAATGCCCAGCAGGTAAACGATTACATTCGTCGGCATACGGGCGCCAACTTTTCAGCGAAGGACTTCCGGACCTGGATGGGGACTGTCACGGCGTTCGAATACCTCAGCCACCAGGAAAAAGCTGTTTCCCAGCGACAGCTGACGCGTATCGAAAACACCTGCCTCGACGCAGTAGCAGCCCATTTGGGCAATACCCGCGCCGTTTGTAAAAAGTATTACGTGCACCCGGCTGTTTTCAGGGCATACGAAAGCAACCGCATCCAGCGCTTTCTGCAAAAAGAAGTGGAGGCAACCGCTCATTTCTCCGAAACAGAGCAACATGTGCGCGCCCTACTGGCGCGTCCGGGCTGAAACAAGATTAGTTTTGGTCAGATGCAACCATTTGTTTACAATCCTTGTCACAAACTTTGACATTGATTTTCGAGGACATTATAACGCTTATAAGAAAAAATGGGTGAGACCGAAAGGCTCACCCATTGCTATTTGCGTATGTCGTTGGAAATTATCGCAGATCCACTACTTCCACGCCCGGGTATTGTTTGGCATTGAAAGCGAAAAAGTTGTCGGCTACATTCACGTCTGCCACGAACTGATCCACTTTATAAGTTACCTCCTGGCCGTTCTTCTGGAAAATCTTCCAGCTGCTGATCGATTTATCAGCCTTATTCACTTCGATCTGCACCTTGTTGACCTGGCTGTTTTTGTTGGTCGAGGTCAATTCAACTACTTCGAGTGCCTTACCCGCTTCCTGTTTTTCCTTTACAAAAGCAGATTTGAAACCTTTTTTGTAGGCTGTATAAATTTTCGTCGGGTCGAGGTCGCCGCCGGCGGCGGGGTCGAAATCCTGCAAATTCACTTCGTTGGTTTCCTTGATGTACGTGGCCATCAATTTACCGTCATTAAAGATCTCCTGACCTGCCATTTTCAACCGAAATTTCGAGCCCTTCACAGTCGCTTCTCCTTTCAGCGGCTTTTCACCCTTGGTAATGTAAGTAAAAAGTGCTTTAAAGGATTTGATCTTCTGGTACTTGCTGCTCATTGCGTTCAAGATATCCGATGACTTTTTGTCGCCCTGCGCCTGTGAAGCGAATGGGTTTAAAAGGAAAATCGCTAACACCGCAAGCAAACAAGCACTCTTCTTCAAATTTCTCATATTCAATGATTTAATACCTACTAAGTTTATAAAAACGGGGTTTTAAGTGAAATATTTCAATTTTAGACTTTACAAGATCCCAATGGTTTAACAGCGCAGGGACTAATTTACGCCCATTACGCGGAGGTGTTCTTCGAGCATATTAAGGTCATGGAACATCACGTCGCGTGCTTTGCTCCCTGTGAACGGCCCAACCACACCCAGCACTTCCAATTGATCCATAATACGGCCCGCGCGGTTGTAGCCGAGCTTCATTTTGCGCTGGATCAGCGAGGTACTTCCCTGCTGATGTGTCACGATCAGTCGTGCGGCATCCGGCAGCAAACTGTCGAAATCATCCGGGTTAAGTTCTGCCTTACCTTCTGCTGCATCCTCTCCTTCGTATTCAGGCAACGCATACGCCTCGTCGTAACCACGCTGCCCGCCGATATACTCACAAATATCCTCGATCTCGCGGGTGTCGATGAAAGGACATTGCAAACGGATCACTTCCGAGTTGATCGCGAGCAACATATCTCCCTGCCCAACGAGCTGCTCGGCGCCGCCCATATCCAGGATCGTACGCGAGTCGATGCTCGACGTTACGCGGAACGACAGACGCGCCGGGAAGTTCGCCTTGATCAAACCCGTGATAACCTTCACCGAAGGCCGCTGTGTGGCCACCACCAGGTGAATACCCACCGCACGTGCCAGCTGCGCCAGACGTGCGATCGGCGTTTCGACCTCCTTACCGGCCGTCATCATCAAATCGGCCAACTCGTCGATCACAAGCACGATATAAGGCAGGAAACGGTGCCCTTTTTCGGGGTTCAGCCTTCTCGCCGCAAACTTTGCATTATATTCCTTCAAATTCCGTACCGCGGCCTCTTTGAGCAGGTCGTAGCGGGAATCCATTTCGATACACAGGGAATTCAAGGTAAAAATTACCTTTTTGGTATCGGTAATAATCGCCTCTTCCGCATTCGGGAGCTTGGCCAGGAAGTGCCTTTCCAATTTGTTGAAAAGGGTCAATTCCACCTTTTTCGGGTCCACGAGCACGAATTTGAGCTCCGCCGGGTGCTTTTTGTAAATCAATGAGGCCAGAATGACGTTCAGCCCCACCGACTTTCCTTGCCCGGTCGCACCCGCCATCAGCAAGTGGGGCATTTTCGCCAGATCGGCAATGTGGATATCGTTTGAAATGGTTTTACCCAAAACAATGGGCAAATCGTAGGTCGATTTCTGGAATCGGTCGTTGGCAAGTACCGATCGCGCAAATACCGTCTCCCGGTTCTTGTTCGGCACCTCGATACCGATCGTACCACGACCCGGCATCGGGGCAATGATACGGATACCCAATGCTGCAAGGCTCAATGCGATGTCACCTTCGAGATTCTTGATCTTCGAGATCCGCACACCCGCTTCCGGGATGATCTCGTACAGCGTCACCGTCGGCCCGATCGTCGCCTTGATTTTTGAAATATTGATACCGTAGCTGCCAAGCGTGTCGACAATCTTGGTTTTATTACTTTCCAGCTCTTCCTGGCTTACTTTTTCGTGCTGGTTTTCGAATACCTCATTCAGCAGATCGATCGTCGGAAAATGGTACGACGGCAGGTCGAGCATCGGATCATACTGCCCGAATTCGCGCAGTATCGACGCATTCACATCTTCGTCCTCAAATTCCTCCACCCCAGTTTCTTTTACCTGGGTGGTATCCTCCACTTCCAGTTCGAGCAACGGCTCGGATGGCACGGCCGATACTTCCATCGGCATAACCGGCAAGTCAATGCTAGTTGACGCCGCCGGTACAGCCGGCGCCTGAGGCGTTACCGGCAATACTACCGCCGGATGCGGCACTACCCGCGGAGCTTCTTCTTCGGTGTCCAGATCAGAGTCCGGCTGTTCTTCCGGTGCCAGCACCTCGTCATCATAAGTGTCATTTACCACCGACACAAATGTGCTTTCGGGAACAGCGGCCTCCTCCGGTACTGCGGGAGCAGGCGTCTCATCCTGCGACTCTTCGGCCGCAGCTTCGGGCTTGGCATGCTTTGCCTGCCACGACTCATACCTGTCGCGCACATCATAAAAGAACACCGCGAACACGAACAATGAGAAGAGAATAGGCAGCACGCTTCCCCATTTCAGCCAATCGAAAAGGGAAACATTTACCAGGTAGCCAAAGCCTCCGGAGAGGAAGCTGAGGGTATTCTCGGTATTGCTCATGAGAATGATGTAACCCATCAGCACGCTTACCCAAAGCGTAAAAAAGATCACTTCTTTGGTAGCCCTGCTCAATGGCAATATTTCTCTCCCGAACGCCATTTTCCAGCCTGCCACAAAAGGGACGACCGGCAGCAGTAATGCGCCTAACCCAAACCAGCGATAGACGAAAATGTGCGAAACGACCGCCCCAAGCACACCCAGGAAGTTGCGGGTCTGCCGTCCGGCATCGCGGATAGACTGATGCCCCAGACCGTCCAGTACACTTTGGTCGGAAAGACCGGTGACGATGTAGGAGAAAAAAGATGTTTCCAGGATCAGTCCCAGTACGATAAAGAATGTGCCCCAGGCCAACGTATTCTTCGGGCTGGTGAAAATGTGTTCCCAATCGAGGGATACACGAAAGCGGGGAGCGGCGGCCTCCTCCGGTTTCTGGCGCTGTGTGTTACCTCTTGGCTTGTTGACTGACATTTATTTCAATTCCGGGAATGCGTGAAGTGCTGTGTTTTCTGATTTTACTTCCTGACCAATGCTTTGCAGATCCTGCTGACCACACCGGGTCCTTCGTAAATAAAGCCGGTATAAAGCTGAATCAGGCCGGCGCCTGCGTTAATTTTCTCCAAAGCGTTTCCGGGAGTAGCGATACCGCCGACTCCGATAACGGGAAATGCATGATTCGATTGTTCACAAAGGTAACGAATTACTTCCGTCGAGCGATGTGTCAGCGGCGCGCCGCTCAATCCGCCCGCCCCGATTTGCGCCACTTCGGCCTGATCGGTTACAAGTCCTTCGCGGCTGATCGTCGTGTTGGTGGCGATCACGCCGGCGATGCCGGTCTCCTTTACAATATCGATAATATCGTCCAGCTGGCTTGTCGTCAAGTCCGGCGCTATTTTCAAAAAGATGGGTTTTGGATTAGCCTTCTCCCTGTTTTTTGTTTGAAGTTCTTTCAGGATTTCGGTTAGCGGCCCTTTTTCTTGTAAATCGCGTAATCCCGGCGTATTCGGCGAGCTTACATTCACTACAAAATAATCCACCACATCGAATAGCTCCCGGAAGCAGATCAGGTAATCGCTCAGCGCCTGCTCGTTAGGGGTATCTTTGTTTTTGCCGATATTCCCTCCTACCAGGATTTTGGATTTCCGTTTCGCCAGTTTCGCCGCGGCCACCTGCACGCCCTTGTTATTGAAACCCATACGGTTGATCAGCGCCTTATCCTTTTTGAGACGGAACAGACGCGGCTTGTCATTTCCCGGCTGAGGGCGCGGTGTCACCGTCCCGATCTCGATATACCCGAATCCCAACGCTTCCAGCTGGTCCACCATTTCAGCGTTCTTATCGAACCCCGCGGCGAGCCCTACCGGGTTACGAAACCGCAAACCAGCCACTTCCTGAACCAGGTCAGGATGCTCGTAGGTGTACATCGCACGCATAATCTGCGGCACGAAAGGGATTTTAAAGGCGAAATGCAGCGCTTCGCACACAAAATGGTGAATGCGCTCAGCGTCAAACAGGAAGAGTATAGGGGAGATCAGAATCTTATACATCCTGCAAAAATAGAATGTTTCGCAGGAAGGGGGAGGGGGGTGGGGGAATTTTATTTTACTGTGCCCGCTTTATGAATGAGATGAATTTACCATTTCCTAAAACCATTCAGCCTTTCGGATTTTGATGGTTCTGTCACGGATATCGTGATCGAAACCGATGAAAAGCTCGAATTTCTTACGCATCTCGAAAAACTTGTTGAAACGCTCTTGCGGCGTTTCTTTCTTACCCGTCAGCATTGAATCGACATACGGATCATTCAAGTCCTTATAAATGGCGATGACTCCCTTCATTGGTTTCATACCCTAGTTTACAGAGTTTTGTCCAGGTCTTGCAGCAGCCTTTTCAAACGGACGTCAGTTATGGCGGCGATTTCAGATTTGTCGTAGATACTCATCAGGAAAACACATTTGTCTACAATTTTGACATGCGTTATCAGCCTGCCGCCTCCACTTTTGCCTGCGCCTTTGCTTTTAATCGCGAAACGGATTTTGTAGCAGTTTTTGAAAACCTCCGTCCCCATCCACGGATTTTCTTGCAGCATGTCGCCCAATTTATCTACGTCTTCCTGCAACGAAGGATATTTTTTCAAAAGTCGTTTAAATTCTTTTCTAAAATGTAGTGTGGTAATGATCTCAAAGTTCATTCAGAAACTCTTTTAAAGTTCATTCAGAAACTCTTTTAATGTCTTAGGTTTGATCTTTCCTTCCTGAATCAATTTCACTTCTGCAAATCCTCTCTTGATACTCTCCGCAATATCCTCCGCGGTTAGCTTTTTCTCAATGTTCTTTTTCTCCTGCTGAGTTTGCTTCGCTTTCTCTTTTACTGTGGTCCGAGGTTCCATTTGGCTTCTGTTGTTTTGATGCAAAACAAATATAACCAAAAAAAGCACCCCGCCAGAACAGGATGCTTTCTCAAATGTGCTAAGTAACAGAACTACTTCTTCTCCGGCCACACATACTCGAACTTGCCATTGATAGGCGCGCCGAAGTAGTTGACGCCCAGGAAGTCGAGGCGTTTTTTGTGGATTTCCATGCGTTTACTGAAATCTTCGAAGTTCTTACCTTCTTTGGAAGTCCAGCCTACCTCAGCCAAGGCAGTGGCACGAGGCCATACCATATACTGTACGTATGCAGGAGTCTTCATGTATTCGGTCCACACGTTGCCTTGTACACCTAGAATGTGCTTCGCTTCGTCGGCTGTAAGTTCAGCGGGGGTTGGCTCATAGGAATAGGACTCAGCGAGGTCGGTGAAACCGCCGATCGCGATAGGCTGTGTTTTCGCTTCCGCCTGGTAATGGTCTAGATAGCAAAAGTTGCCGGGCGTCATGATCACGTCGTGGCGCTCTTTCGCGGCGGCGATACCGCCTTCAATGCCGCGCCAGCTCATGACGGTTGCATTAGGAGACAAGCCACCTTCCAGAATTTCATCCCAGCCGATCATCCGGCGACCTTTCGCAGTAATAAACTTGTCAATCCGCTTGATCACGTAGCTTTGCAGACCGTGTTCATCTTTCAAACCTTCCTTTTGAATGATGCCTTGGGCAAAACGGCTTTCCTTCCATTGTACTTTCGGGCATTCGTCGCCGCCGATGTGGATATATTTGCTTGGGAAAAGGTCGATCACCTCGGTCAGCACGTCTTCCAGGAACTTGAAGGTCTCCTCACGCGGCATGAAAACGTCGTCGTAAACGCCCCATCTGGTGCCCACTTCATAAATTTTATCAGGGTTGTTACCCAGTTGCGGATAGGCTGCCAATGCTGCCAGCGCGTGGCCCGGCATTTCGATTTCCGGGATCACGTTCACGAAACGGTCCTCTGCGTATTTAATCACTTCTTTGATTTCATCCTGCGTGTAGAAACCCTCATAAGGCTTGCCATCGTACTTCTGATCGCCGTAATGGCCCTTCATGGTCTCCTTCCGTTTCGAGCTGATGGTTTTCAGTTCAGGATATTTCTTGATCTCGATGCGCCAGCCCTGGTCGTCGGTGAGGTGCCAGTGAAACTGGTTCTGCTTGTGCAATGCGATCAGGTCGATGTACTTTTTAACAAACTCGATCGGCATGAAATGGCGGCAAACATCGAGCATCAGCCCGCGGTAAGCGTAGCGCGGCACGTCTTTGATTGTAACATAAGGGACTACCCATTTCACTCCGGCAACTGGTGTTTCGCTGAATACTTCAGCCGGCAAGAGTTGCAGCAGGGTTTGCACTCCATAGAATGCGCCTTTGGCAGTTTGCGCCTGGATGGTTACCCCCTTGGGCGTCGAAAGCAAACGGTAGCCTTCTTCGCCGAGGCTGGCATCCGATGATACTGCAAGCGTGACATCACCTTTGCCTTTTGTGGTAGAAACAGCTTGTCCGGTGGCTTTGCCTAGTTGCGCAGCCAGCATTTCTGCCACGTGCGACCATTTGGCATCGGCAGGTGCGCCGATCTTCGTTTTGGCTTTGAGCGTCCATGCGCCTTTGGCAGTCAGGACCTGGGTTGGTTTGGGGATCACGTTAATCTGCGCCATTGCTGAGTGTACGAGCACGCAACAGATTAGTCCAAAAAGGAAACGTTTCATGAATTAGGAATCCGGTATTTATTAAAATTATTTAAAAATACTGCAAGTTATCGTATTCCTATTTTAAAATACTGCGAATCTTAATTTTTTTATAATTTTATGTAATTATCTCAAAAAAGGGTACGTTACCATAAATACATGTAACTTTGTACTCATTAAAGCTTTACAGCCTGGTTTAGTTACATTTCGCAACGCACAACCAGCCTGTTTATCCTGCTTAGCTCCTAATAAAATCTAAATCCTATACCCGTGAAAAGAAGTCTGTTGCTGAACAGCATTGCCCTAATTTTACCAACACATTTACTTCTCGCATCGCCCGGAACCCGCCCGCTTCCTGTGAATGATACAAAATCACAGCGCGCGCTCGGAGGCAAGCTCGTGGGCAAAATCGTTGAAGGCCCTAACAATGCCGGGGTCGCATTTGCTACCGTTGCCCTGCTGATGCCCAAAGATTCGTCGCTCGTTAACGGCGCCGTGGCGGATGAAAACGGAACGTTTGTTATCGCCGAAGTTGCTCCGGGCAATTACCTTCTGCGGGTAACCAATATGGGTTATCAAACACTTTACCGTCCTAACGTCAAGCTGGCGGCCGAGGCCAGCCTGCTCGATCTGGGAAGCATTACGGTGCAGCCCGAGGCGCAAAAGCTCGCAGAGGTGGTGGTGAAAGGCGAAAAAACCATGATCGTCGACGACATCGACAAGAAAATAGTCAATATCGGCAAGGATATGCTTGCCACAAGTAATAACGTAAGCGACCTGCTGGAAAAAGTACCAGCCGTTTCGCTCGATGAAAACGGCAACCCGCAAGTGCGCGGAAAGGGCAATGTGGTGGTGCTCATCGACGGAAAACCGTCCAACCTCTATGGCAGCGACCTTCCGACGATCCTGCAATCTTTCCCTGCAAACCTGATCGAGCGGATCGACGTCATGACGACCCCTTCCGCTAAATATGAAGGCGAGGGTGCATCGGGTGTGATCGATATCATTACGAAAAAGACGAAAATCCGCGGGATGAACGGTGGCGCCCGGTTAAGCATCGGGAATAAAAACAACAATGCGGCGTCCGGTAACCTGAGTTATAAAGTAGGCAAGTTTGGTCTGAATGCGTCGCTGAGCGGGCAAACCCGTGCCATGACATGGGAAAGGACGTTGAGTCGCGATAACTTCGTCACCGAGTCGACCTCGCATTTACAGCAGGACGGCACCGGCGGCAACAAAGGCAAGAATGCATTCGGCCGTGTGGGCGTCAATTACGATTTCAATGACAAGAACTCCATTGAGGCCGGGGTGAACTACTCCCGTGACAACAGCCGCAACAATAGCAATATCCTCAACGAGACAACACTCGCGTCGGGCGTAGTATCGGAGAGCTTCCGCCGTTTGAACAACAGCAAAGGCAATGGCGATAACCTCAACTTCAACCTCGATTATCGCCTGAAATTCGCTGAAAAAGACCATCAGCTCAATTTCAATTCGAGCTACTCGCTCGGCGGCTCCGACGGGGAATCCTATTTCTCGCAGGAAAGCACTGTAGACAGCCTGTTGCGCAACCAGCAAAACCTCCGCAACAACAATAGGCACTCGCTTTTCCTGAATGCCGACTATACCTGGCCTATCACGCCGAAAGCGACCCTGGAAGCCGGTGTACGCTCGCGCAGCAGTTCAAACGACAATGTGAATGCGTTCTATAACCTCGACCGCGAGACGAATACCTACACTTTTGACAACAATATCAGCAACGTGTTCGGCTACAAGGATGCCACCTACACCGGGTTCATGACATTCTCGCAGAAAACCGATCTTTGGGGTGTACGCGCCGGTTTACGCGTGACCGACTACAACCAGGATATCAACCAGATCAGCCGCAACCAGGATTTCAGTGTGCATTTTCTCACGCTCGTGCCGTCCTTCGCGGTGACACGCAAGCTGGGCGAGTCTTCGCAAATGAAACTGAATTACAGCCGTCGCGTGCAGCGGCCCGAAGCCGATTGGCTGAACCCCTATACCGACGTTTCCGATCCCCGCAACGTAAAAACGGGTAACCCTAACCTCCGCCCCGAGTTTACACACAAGGCCGAAATGGGTTATTCCAACTACGAGGCCAACGGCGGCTGGGGGCCTTCTCTTTTCATGGATTACTCCAACAATGCGATCACGCAAATCCGTACGATCGACGAGGCGGGTGTTTCGCTCACCAGATACGACAACGTCGGTCGCGAGTTCTCTTATGGCTTTGAAACCGACTTCTCCCAGAAGCTCTTTGGCGATGTGCTGAAAATCAATGGCAGCGGCCGCGTTTTCCGTAGCGAGGTGGTATCGGCTGTCGCCCAGATCGACAACCGGACTTGGAGCTACTCAGGGAACCTCAATGCATTCATTTCGCTCCCGGCCGACTTCCGCGCATCCGCCTACGTAAACTACGAGGGCCCGCGGGCGATCGCGCAAGGCACGCGCGACGGCGTTTTCATCGCCAATATGGGTATCCGCAAGGATTTGCTGGAAAAGAAAGCGACCATTTCATTTAATGTACAGGACATTTTCCTTTCGCGGAATTACCGAAGCCAGCTGAACACTGCTACTTACTCGCAGGCGTCGAACTGGCACCAGACCAATCGCCTGGTAAATGTGACATTCCAATACAGATTCGGCAAAATTTCCGCAAGCGGCGACGATGCCTGATCCGAACGGCAATAATTGTTAATATATGTGAAAAGGAAGGATCGTTTCGGTCCTTCCTTTTCATTTACAAGCAGTTCCCGATAGGCTCAGGAAGCGCTGCTACGATCATTTTTGCGTGGATTCGGCCTGTTGGAACGGTTTTTGCAAATAGCTCGCGCAGGAGTCGATTAATTTTACTTATTTAAACCCCGAACACGCAACATGATCTAAAAAAAGGGTTCCGGCAACCGAGTTGCGGACAACCGGATTCCGGAAAGGTCAAAAAACTTTAAACAAAATTTTACACAGATGAAAAAGATCAAAATGCTGGCCGCATTGCTATTGGTAACGGCTGGTTCTTATGCACAGAAATTGCCCGCTGACTCCATATTTGCACAGTTTTATAAAGCAACGGGCGGCAAGGAATTATGGGACGGCGTAAAATCCTACAACCTCACCAGAAGCTATTCTGCTGCCGCAGCTACTCCGTACAATGCGGTGATCACCGCTTCTATCCCCGAGCAGTCGATCTACAAAAATAAAACCATCATGAAACGCAGCTTCGTGTACACCGTGAAGGGCGACCAGGGGTGGATCAAAGTGCCGATCGGGCAGAAAGTGGATGTGAAAGACCTCAGCCAGGCGGAGCAGCAAAACATGCGCATGGAGTTGTACGACAACCTCGTGCCGTTCATCAATTACAAGAATCGCGGGCTGATCGCCACGACCGTGGGTACTGAAGCGCTCAACGGCGTTCAGGTAAACAATGTCGAATTGCAGGGTAAAGGAGTAAAATACAACCTCTATTTCGATGCGAAGTCGGGTTTGCTCGTACGCCAGAAAATGAACCAGGCCGGCGTGGAAACCACCACCGATTTATCAGATTATACCAAATCTGCGTATGGTATTTTGTATCCTTCGAAACTGGTGGAACTGAATAGCTCCGACAAGAAGCCGGTGACGATCAAGTCGGCGCTGACTGTAAACGAAAATGTAAACGTTGAACTATTCAAAAGATAAACAAGGGTATTGTTCTAACCCAATGCCTGGCTGCCGGACGTCCGTGTCTGACAGCCAGGTTTAATAAAAACCAAGATTCTCAACGCCGCAGTAGGGCGGAAATCAGCCTGGGATGAAGAAAGCACTCAAAGTACTGGCCATAATAATCCTGACAGTTTTGATTCTGGTTGGCGTGTTGATCTGGGGAATCCAGACTCCGTTCGGCCAGAATTTTTTAACATCCCAGGCGAATTCCTTTTTGCGTAAAAAACTCAAAACCAAGGTCAATATCGAGAAAATCCGCTTCGACATCCCCGACTGGGTATTACTCGAAGGCGTGTATTTTGAAGACTTGCACGGCGACACGCTCGTTGCGGGCAAGCGCCTGTACGTAGACCTTGATATGTACAGCCTCATCAACGGCGACATTGGTATTAACAAGGTGGAACTGGAAGACGTGAATGCGAACATTAACCGCGTTTTACCCGATACCACATTCAATTTCCAGTTTATTGTGGATGCATTTGCAGGTACCGACACGGAAGTCGACACGACGCCGTCGAAACCGCTCAAAATGCGCCTCAATCAGATTTCATTGAAAAAGGTCCGGTTCTCCTACCGCGATGCAGTAATTGGCACCGATGCCTCCGGGAACATCGACTCAGCCGTTGTCAAGTTTGACAAATTCAACCCTACCCTTTCACAGTACCACCTCACCAACACGGCATTGCATAACAGCAAAGTGAAGCTGAGAATGTACCCTGCCTTAAAAGTGGCTGCTGCCGGACCAGAGCCAAAGCCCGACCCGGCCGATTCACTGGATATCAAAGCGGGCGATATCGATATTCAGCAGTTCAAATGGGAGTTTGACGATGAAACATCGGGATTGAAAAACGGGATGACCGTCGGAAAACTGGCGGGACATGTGAACAGCGTGTATATGGGTAGCCAGCGTGTGGACGTCAAGAATGTTTCACTGCAAAACATGTCGCTTTTTGCAGAGTTTGCCAAAAAACCTAAAACAGCAGGAGCGAAAAAAGACTCTACTTCCACCGGTACACCGGCAACCGATACGCCGGGCTGGTATGTAAAAGTGGGGGAAATCAAACTGGCGGACAATGATATCCGCTACGACGATTTCAATTCCCCGGCCGTGCCCAAAGGCCTCGACTACGCACACCTAAACATCAAAGACCTGAATGTAGATTTGCGGGATTTCCTTTTCTCGCCGGAAAATATTGCAGGTGCATTGAAATCTGCCTCATTTAAGGAAAAAAGCGGCTTTCACCTCGATGCATTCCGTACCGACTTTGCTTACGGCGACCAGGAAACCTACCTCCGCAATCTTTATCTTAAAACACCCAATACCCTCTTGCGCGACGAGCTGAGCCTGCGTTACAAAAACCTTGACCAACTGACCAGCGACATTGGCAAAGTAAAACTTAAACTACGCCTCACCGACAGCCGCATTGCCTTTGCGGACATTCTGCTGCTGGTGCCGGACCTGGCCAAAACGCCGCCATTCGACAAGGAGCCCAACGGCGTCGTAAAAGGTACGGGCCAGATCACCGGATCGGTGGACGACATGCTCATCTCCAAAGCGAGATTTACCATGCTCGACGGCACGGTACTGAGCGCGGACGGCCGCCTGAGAGGCCTCCCCGATGCGGAAAAGCTCGTCATGGATTTGAATATCAACGAAATATCCTCGACCAAGGCCGATCTGCTCAAAATGCTGCCCGACAGCGCAGTTCCCGCTTCCATAGAGCTACCCGACGCCGTCAAGGTTTCCGGGAAAGTAAGCGGCTCAATGGAGAACCTCACCCTGGCAACTACCGTAAATACCTCGTTTGGCACAGGGACTTTTTCAGGAAACCTGAAAAACATCACCGACAGCCTGCGGGCACAGTACAACGGCACACTCACACTCAGCGAGTTTGACCTCGGCAAGCTCACCAAGCAACCGCCAACCGAAATGGGTAAACTCACGCTCCGTGCCGATGTAGACGGTGTAGGATATGCGCCGAAAACGATGAAGGCAAAGTTGGACGGTAACATTGAAAGCGCGGATATTAAAGGTTATGTATACCAAAACCTGAAATTGAAAGGCGATGTCGACCACGGTCTGGCCAACATTTCGGCCAGCATGAACGACCGCAATATCGATCTCGACCTGAATGCGCAGGCTGACTTATCCAAAGAATATCCGTCGGTAAAAGCGGACCTCGAAGTGGCTAACCTGGATCTCACGGCTCTGAATCTCTATACGGATTCATTGCAGATGAAGGGAAGCATTAAGGTAGACATGCCATCGACCAATCCTGAAAACCCGCTTGGTACCGTGAATCTCGACAGTCTCGTGCTGGTACACCATCGCAGGCCGATCGGCATTTCCAATATCCACGTGCAACTCACCGATTCCAGCGGCGGTAAGCAGGCTTACATCGAATCGCCTATTCTGAAGGCCAAAATGACCGGCCAGTATTCCTACACAGAAATCGGCGACGCGATCCTGACCGAAGTAGGCAAGCATTTCAAATCGCCCGACCTTACTTATAAAGAAGTGACCAAACCGGTAAACTTCGCCCTGGATGCCACGCTGAATAATCACCCGGCGATCCAGGTTTTCGTGCCGGAAATAAAGGAAATGAAGACGATCCAGTTGCATGCGCAAATGGATAACCAGAAAGATTCTTCGCTGGTAGCCCGGCTGAGCGTCCCGATGGTCAACTACGACAGCACGATTGTGGAAAGGGCCTCAGTGGATTTCAGCACCACGGAAGCCCATGCAGCTTTAAATGCGAATGTAGGGCAGGTGAATACCGGCGGTTTCAGGATGCAGAACGCTTCGCTGGTAAGTCAGATAGTCAATAATGACGTCAAGTTTGATTTTGTCGTTCGCGATTCGGTCAATACCGAGCGGCACGCGGTGAAGGGTGATTTGGCCATCAATAACAATCAATATCGGCTTAACCTGCGCGACGACCTGCTCCTGAATTACGACAAATGGGAGACCGATACCGCGGGCTACGTGCAATATGCCTCCGACAGCGTGCAGGTGAGAAACCTGGCTATCAGCAACAAAGGGCAGTCTTTGAAAATCAATTCCACTTCCGAAGCGCCGAATAGTCCGCTCGACATCACCATGACCAACATCTCCATCGGCCCGCTGATCGAGATCGCTACGCTCGATTCCACGCTCGCGACCGGTACGTTGAATGGGAAGGTGCTGCTGAGCAATTACATGACCTCACCGGTGTACACGGGTGAACTGACGATCAATAACCTGGCAGTAACGAAAATACCGGTCGGCGACCTGGCGCTGAAATCGACCAATGAGACCGAAAACCTGATCCGCGTAGCGATGTCGCTCGTGAACGACCAGAACGACGTGAATATCCGGGGCAGCTATAACCTGAAATCCGAAAGTCCGATGGATTTCAAGATGGACTTGAAAAAACTCAGTGCCAAAACAATCGAAGCATTCAGTTTTGGCGAGCTGAAACGGGCGGAAGGCAATTTGACGGGAAATATCGCCATTACCGGTGCGACCGACAGCCCCAAACTCGACGGAGCCGTCAATTTCGACAATGTGGCATTTAATGCGACCCAGCTGGGAGCACGGTATTCACTTGCCGGGCAGAAGATCCAGTTCGCAGGCCAAAATATCAATTTCAAGAACTTCACAATCACCGATTCGCTGAACCAGGCGATGAAAATCAACGGGAACGTAAGCATTGCCAAGCTGCCCGACGTCGGATATGACCTCAGCGTTTCTGCCAAGAATTTCAATGTCCTCAATTCGACCCAGAAAGAGAATGAGCTGTTTTTCGGGAAAGCTAATATCGATGCCAACCTGACCGTCAAGGGGCAGGGCTCGAATTCGGTGATCGATGGGAATGTGAAGGTAGATCCGGGGAGTAATATCACGGTGGTAATGCCCAGCGACGCTACCGAAGCGGGTGATGCTACCAAGGGCGTGATCGAATTTGTGGACATGAGCGCGGGTACCGAAGCCGTGAAAAAGGACTCTGTGGAAGCGGCGCAAAATGTAATGGTGGATTTTGCTTCGCAGATTTCCCTCGATATCGATGTCGACGACAAATCGGAGTTCAAAGTGGTGATCGACGAGCTGAATGGAGACAACATCCGCCTCAAAGGAAATGCACAACTGAACACGGGTGTAGCGCCCAACGGGCAGCTTTTCCTCCTCGGCTCTTATGACCTCACGGAAGGCTCTTACGACCTGACGCTGCAAATCCTCAAACGGCAGTTCGAAATTAAAAAGGGAAGTACGCTTCTCTGGACAGGCGATCCGATGAAAGCCGATCTGAATATCACCGCTTCTTATCCGGTAATGGTCGATCCGGGCTCCATTGCCGCCAAATTCCAGGGGGCGAGTAAGATACCGGTGGAGGTGCAGATTGTGATCACGGGAAATCTCACAACGCCCAATATCGCATTCCAGATTGTAATACCAGAAAAATCCATCGACAAAACGATTGAACAAGACATTACCGGCCAGACATTCTGGAAGGACATGCAGAACAACCCGTCCGAGTCTAACAAGCAGGCGTTCGCATTGCTGATCACCAACAAGTTCATCACCGACCAGTCCACTGCGGGCTTCAATATCGGTTCAAGTGCGGAGGCTGTGGCACGGCAAAGTGTAAGTCAGCTGCTCAGCGACCAGCTCAATAACCTGGCATCCGACCTTGTAAAGGGTGTCGACCTCAACATTGGTGTGAACTCCACCGCCGATCAGACCAACGGCGCACGCACCGACCTGAATGTGGGCCTCAGCAAGGCATTCCTGAATAACCGTCTGAAAATTTCCGTAGGCAAGAACTTCGAGCTTGAAAGCAAAGGCAATGCAGGTAATTCAACAGAAGTCTTCGATAACATCGCCCTCGACTACTCGATCAGCAAGGACGGCCGTTATATGTTCAGGGGTTATCGCAAAAACCAGTATCAATCCATCCTGGAAGGTTTCATCATCGAAACCGGCGTAAGTTTTATCGTTACCGCGGACTACGACCTTATCCGCGAAATTTTCCAAAAGCAGCGCAATGAGAAGTAACATAGGATATATACTGGCAGTCTGTATTTTCCTGGGCGGCTGCTCGGTCAATAGATATGTACCCGAGGGCCAGAGCATTTATGTGGGCAATTCGGTCAAAGTGCAACCCGACAGCATTTACAAGCCGAACGTATCGGGTGTATCCGATCAGCTGGAAGAGCTGATCAAGCCGCCGGCGAACAAAACGATTTTCGGCTTTCCGTGGAAAGTCTGGTTTTACTATTGGATCGGTGAACCGAAAGATGAAGGCGGGCTGCGGAGCTGGTTCCGCAAGAAGCTCGGAGAACCTCCGAGGTATGCAACACAGCGCATTGTGGATATCAACGCGGCCAATCTGGTTGCATTCCTGGACAATGAAGGGTACTACCGTTCTAATGTCAAGGGCAGGATAATCGAAAACAAAAACAAGAAAAAACGTACGGCAATTACCGAGTACAGTGCCTACGTGATGCCGCGTTATGTGATCAACGAGGTCAACTACGTCGTGCCCGACAGTTCGCTCTTCAACCGTGATCTGATTTTAGCCAAACAAAAAACCCTGCTGGAAAAAGGCGATCCGATACGCCTGGAAGTGATCACAACCGAGCGTACGCGCATCGACCAGGAACTGAAAAGCAAGGGGTATTACTATTTTAATCCCGATTACCTGATCGTCAAAGTCGACTCCACCATTGGCCGCGCCGATTCGACGCTGGGGCCGCAACAGGTTAATTTGTTTCTTGAAGTTAAGAAGGAAACTGCCCAAACTTCCTTGAAACAGTATTTCATCAACCGTATTTACGTCAATACCGGCACTGAGGAAAACAAGCAAACCGACACGACCGGCCTTGCCGCACGCGGGCCGTTGCGCCGGGGCATTACCATCACCGACCCCGGGAATCATTACAAACGCAGGATATTCTACGACGCCATCGGTTTCAGAAGGGGGAATTTGTACACCAACACCATGCACGACGTGTCGCTGCAAAGGCTGATCAACCTGCAAAACTTCCGGTTCGTCAAAAACCGTTTCGACCTCGTTCCACGCTCCGATTCTGCATTACTGGATGTGCATTACGACCTTTCCCCGATGAAGAAAAAGTCGTTGCAGACCACGCTGTCGGCCAGTACCAAATCCAACAACCTGGGAGGCTCGCAACTCGATGTTACCTGGCGTAACCGCAACTTTTTCAGAGGAGCCGAAATGCTCGCGATCAAGGCGTATTTCGGATTTGACGTGCAGTTGGGCGGCAGTCGTACCACTTCCAATAACATTGGGAACGAGTATATCCGTTACGGCGCCTCGGCCGATCTGTCGTTTCCCCGCTTTATCATTCCGTTCGTAAGAATAAGGCCTGAGAAAAGTCAATCTTTGCCCAAAACCATTCTTTCGATAACCTACGAAAACCGGATACAGCGTAACTTTTACACTACGCGTTCCATCCGGGGCGACTGGTCCTATTTATGGCGTCGTAATTCGGAAGTAGAGCACACATTCGCGCCGATTTCCATCAACTTTGTGGAACCTAGAAATATCAATACGGAACTGCTAGGGGAAGTCGCGACGGACCCTAACACAAACCCGTCCGATGTTGACCGGCTTTTCCGGCTTGTCGATACCAAATTCTTTATACTGGGTTCCAACTATTCGGTGTCCTATCGACCAACCCCGCGGCCATTCAGCAAAAATCAGGTAGCCATGTCAGGTGGTATCGAGTGGGGCGGAAACATCTTGAGCCTTTTGGCAAAGAAAAATGATGAAGGGTATCCCAAAGAATTTCTGAAAGTGCCTATCCTGCAATATGTGAAGGTGGATGGTGACGTAAGATATTACCGCACGATCACCCCGTCCATTAAATGGGCTAACCGTATTCTGCTGGGTGCCGCCAAGCCGTATGGAAACTCGAAAACGATGCCTATACCGCAGTTTAAACAATACTTTGCCGGGGGTAGTACGGGGATCAGGGCGTTTCGCGCGCGGTCGCTGGGACCGGGCTCCGTTGCTCCCGATACTCTGTCTATTCGTTTGCTGGGCTACCAGTCTTTCGCGGATATCCGGATGGAGTTTAATTCGGAAGTGCGGATGAAATTCACCGATATTATCAACGGGGCCGTTTTTGTGGATGCAGGGAATATCTGGTCGTTCGGCGACAGTACCCGCGCCTCCTACCCCGGTACCGCATTGATCAGCAATAAATTCCTGAAACAAGTTGCCGTGGGCGGTGGTATTGGTCTGCGCCTGGACTTCTCCTACCTTATTTTCCGTCTCGACCTGGCAACGCCGTTCCGCAAGCCGTGGTACGTGAACGAGGTCAAGAATGTGAGTGATGAAGGCGTGGTGGAGTATAAAAACCCGTGGGTATTCAATGAAATCAATTTCGGGAGCAGGGCGTGGCGAAAGGAAAACCTGATATTGAATATCGCCGTCGGGCTACCGTTCTAGCCCGGCCCAAATATCATTTGATTTCCTGGCAGAGTTCGATCAGCACACCATTCGCGCTTTTGGGATGCACGAAACAAACGAGCTTATTATCTGCACCGCGTTTCGGGGTGTCGTTCAGTAACGCGAACCCGGCGTTGCGAAGGCGTTCCATTTCCGCGACGATATCATCCACCTCGAATGCGATGTGATGAACGCCTTCTCCTTTTTTTTCGATGAAACGGGCAATGGCACTGTCGGGCCCGGAAGCTTCCAGCAGCTCTATTTTCGTTTGATTTACCTTAAAAAATGAAGTTGTGACTTGCTCCGACTCGACGGCTTCGCGCTTGTAAGGAACGGTATTAAGCAATGCAGAGTACAATGCCTCTGCCGCTGAAAGATTACTGACAGCAATGCCGATATGCTCCACATTTTTCATAAGCCGACCACATTATTCAACTCTAAACTCATGAACGCCAAGCTCTATTTCCGGTTATCGTCACCCGCCATGATACTCAGGTAACTTTCAAAACGGCTCAGCGCGATTTTGCCTTCCGAGACCGCATCTTTCACCGCGCAGCCAGGCTCGTTGATATGCTGGCAATTGTTGAAGCGGCATTGATTAAGCAAATCGCGCATTTCGGGGAAGTAGTGACTAATTTCCTCTTTTTCCATGTCGGCCAGCCCGAGTTCCTTGATACCCGGCGAGTCGATGATGAATGTATCCTTTTCGAGTTCAAACATTTCGGCGAAAGTGGTCGTATGCACGCCCTTATTCGCGAATGTGGAAACTTCCTGTGTTTTGATATCCAGATCAGGCGCAATCGCATTCACAAGGGTCGATTTCCCTACGCCCGAATGCCCTGAAAGTAATGAGACTTTTCCATGAAGGAGACTTCTGAATTCTTCCAGACCGAGTTCGGCCAATGCCGTAGTAGTCAGGCAGCGGTAACCGAGACCGGTGTACAATTCCATCAGTTCGGCTTGGAAATCCTTCATTTCGTCATTCAGCAGGTCCTGTTTATTGAAAACCAGCACCCCGGGAATGCGGAACGACTCGATTGCAACGAGGAAACGGTCGATAAATCCAAGCGAGGTACGCGGGAATACGAGTGTACAGATGAGTATTGCCTGGTCCACATTCGCTGCGATAAGATGCGCGTGGGCCGTTTTATGGACCGAGCGGCGAATCACATAGTTCTCGCGCGGAACAATCTCATGAATAATACCAAAGTTTTCACTCTCATTCTCTACCTCGAAATTCACATAGTCGCCCACCGCAATAGGGTTGGTCACTTTCAAACCCAATGCTTTGAATTTACCTTTCAAACGACACTGCCAGATGTGCCCGTCCCTGCTGTCCCTGACCTCGTACCACGAACCGGTCGAACGAAGCACCAAACCCCTTATTAAACTCATTTGTCTTTCTTTTGGAATCAGCGAATTTAAAAGGACTTTACCAGAAGTCACTAAAAATTAGCCGGGAAGTCAAAACAAGCCATAAAACAAGTAGTTTTTCGCCCTCCATGATTTTTATTTGCATTGCATACAATTATCCCCTTCAAGCTGAAAAATCCCCGTTTTGTAACTGGCATATTATTAGAAAACGTTTGGCTTATCGCCCGATTCGCTAAATATTTTACAACAAATAATAATATTTTTTAAAATCACACCCGTTTTTTCTGATTATTTCATACATTAGTACACCCAATAGTTAAAGAAAATTAAAAACATCATCCTATAATTTTTCGCTCCGCATAATGGACTTAGTGGCAGAAGAACCGAGTTCGGTCATTGATATTCGTAAAAATCGCATTAGAAGCAGCCTTTTGCTGCATCTATATCAGTCCGGCGACACTTCCATTAACAAAATGGCCAAGTTGTTCCATGCGAGTATACCGTCTGCAACCGGGATTGTGAACGATTTGATGCGGGAAGGCTGGATTACCGAAACAGGTACAGGCCCCGCCAGGGCTGGCCGCCCGCCGGTACTCTACGGCCTGAATGCGAAGAAGTACCTTACGCTGATCATGGACATCAACCGCCATGACACCCAGCTTTGCATATTTGATTTACATAACCAACTGATCCTCAAAAGAAAAGTTGATATACGCCTCGACGATTCGTCGAATTTTCTGGAAGAGCTTTTTACATCTACGGATGACTTCCTGAAATCCAATAACATCACGCGCAGCAAACTGTGGGGTATCGGTGTTTCGATGCCCGGCTTGATCAATTCTTCGCAGGGTATCAACTTAACTTACCTCAACCTCACACCTCCGGGTGTACCGCTGGTAACGTACCTCAAAGAGCATTTCGACCTTCCTGTATGCCTTTTCAACGATACGAAGGCTACTACAATCGGCGAGCACCGCTTTGGCTATGCCGTCGATAAATCGCAGGTACTCACGATCAATATCGACTGGGGGGTTGGTCTCGGCATTATCATCAACGGAGAAGTTTTCAACGGGGCGTCAGGCTTTGCCGGCGAGCTGGGGCATATTCAGGTGAAACCGGACGGAATGCTTTGCCATTGCGGAAAAGTGGGCTGCCTGGATACCATCACTTCGGCCATTGCATTGATCCGCCAGGCGAAGGACGGCATCAACAGCGGCCGGGCAACGATCCTGAAACAGATCGTGCATGGCAACCTCGATCTGCTGGAGACTTCACATATCATCGAAGCGGTACATGCCGGCGACGAGTTTTCGATCGACTTGCTGAGCACTGTGGGCACTGAGCTGGGTAAGGGACTGGCTACGGCCGTTCATTTGTTCAACCCCGAAGTGATTATCGTAGGAGGGTTGCTGGCAGAAGCCGGGCCATTCATTTCCAACCCGATCGAGCAGGCGATCAACAAATACTGTCTGTCTGATTTCAAAAACCCGCTTTCGATCCACATTTCCAAGCTGGGTGCAAAAGCGCGCTTGCTCGGAACACAAGCTTACCTGTTCGACAATCTTATTGCAAAAGAATTTTCCTGATACTAAGCAGCTGATGGTGCATTGATATGTGCCATCAGCCCAATGCTTCTCTCACTTTCTGCATGATCAGGTCGGTAGCACCTGTTCCCGATTTCACGTATTCGCTGCAAATTTCACCTGCCATATCGGCCGATTCAGGGTTATCCAACCACCATTCCATCATCTGTAACAAAGCATTTGTATCTGCCATAGCAAATGCTCCGCCTTTTTCGATCAGATCCACCGCTTCCTGGAACCGGTGATAACTTTTGTTACCGAAAACAATGGGCAATCCGAATGTCGCGGCTTCCAGGATATTATGCAGCCCCACGCCGAACGAGCCGCCGATATAGGCCATATTACCATAGCGGTAAAGCGAGGAAAGCATTCCGATATTGTTGATAATGAGATAGTCGAAACCGGCCGCATCCTGCCCGGCGGCTACTTCGGAATACAAAATGGAACGACCGTTCAACTTGGAGCGCCAGCCCGCGATTTCGTCGGCCTTGATCTCATGTGGAGCGATGATCGCCTTCAATTTGCCTGTTAATGCATTTAACGCAGGAATGAGCACCTGCATATCCGCATCCCACACGGAGCCGGCGATCAGGCATAGGCCCTCCCCTTTGAAACGCCCGATTTCGGGCAGCTCACGCGCATTGGACGCGATCGCACGCACGCGGTCAAAGCGCGTATCGCCCGCGATGCTGGCGGCGGTAATACCGATACCGGCCAGGAGCGAAACCGACGCCTGATTCTGAACAAAGAAGTGATCGAAGTACCTTAGCTTTTCACGGAAAAAGCCTCCGTAGAATTTGAAAAAGATCTGCCCCGGACGAAATATCGAAGAAAACGAAAGGATATAACTTCCGTTTTTCCGCAGCTCCCGCAAGTAGTTGAACCAAAATTCGTATTTGATAAAAAACGCAACACGCGGATTGACAAGTTCTACAAACTCACGTGCATTACCGGGCGTGTCTATCGGCAGATAGCAAATGAAATCGGCACCGGCATAATCCTTCCGGATTTCATAACCCGAGGGCGAAAAAAATGTAAGCAATATAAAATGGCCGGGATATGCATTCCGATACGCTTCCATTACCGGCCTCCCCTGTTCGAATTCTCCGAGCGACGCCGCATGAAACCACGCTACGGGCCGCCCTGCCGCCTGTGCCTGAAACGACGCTCGCAGACGTTCGAGAAGGCCTTTTCGCCCCTCCACGCCGAGCTTTAATTTATGATTGAAAGGTGCAACGAACCGGAATAGAAATGCGAAAACCTGAATGGCGACCTGATAAATAATTTTCACCAAAGGAGTCTGATTAAAAGGACATTAGAAAAGCAACAAAACACCGGCATTCAGACGCGCCAGGGGCCGCTGCCGGGCTTTTTTGTTTCTTTTTTCGTTTAAAGAACATAAATGTACAAAAAACCGTTAAAGTGGTGTCGATATACAGAAGCATACGCTATTATTTTGTACTTTCACTGTTCATACGACACATACACAGTCACAGAGAATTTATACTAATAATATGATGCGTGTAAAACTTTTACTTTCAGTAGCTATTCTGTTTGCACTATCGACAGAAATATACGCTCAGCGCAGGTCTGTGAAAAATGAGGACGCCGAGGAGACCTATAAATCATTTACCTCTGTGGGTATTACCACCAATACCAACTCCGGGATTCTCGGAGGTGCTGTTTTTCGCCAGTCGTCGGCATTGGGTTCCAAAATGTTCGGGAAGAATGCCTATCGCTACCTGGCGCTGGAACTTGTGAATGTGAAGCATCCGAAAGAACTATCCACACAAGATTTTGTAACCGGCGCACGGCTGGTTTACGGTAAACAAAACTACCTGTTCGTGCTCCGTCCGGAATATGGCCGCGAAATTGCGCTGTTCAGCCGGCAGGACGATGAAGGCATTTCGATCAGCGGTATCGTTGCAGCGGGTCCTTCACTGGGGTTTGAGAAACCCTATATGGTTCAGTACCAGGGCTCCGACGGCCGCGTAACCACCCAGCCGTTCGATCCGAACCGGGCGGGAGACATCATTGGAGCCGGCAGCTTTTTCTCCGGTTTCGGGAAATCGAAAGTAGTACCGGGGCTGCATATCAAAACTGCCATGAGCTTCGAACTGAGCGCTTTCCGTGATAATGTGACGGGCGTAGAGGTTGGGTTTATAGCGGAAGCTTTTTCAAGAAAAATTACCATCATGGCGGATGCGCAGAATAAGGCCTTTTTTACATCCGGATACCTGACCCTTTATTTTGGAAGTAAGAAAAGATAATTACCATTACAGATTAATATGATTGAATTGCCAGTAATACCATCGGAACGCAGAAAACGCCCCGATTGGCTCCGGGTTAAACTCCCCGCAGGCCCTGAATTCAGGAAAGTAAGACAGCTGGTCGATAACTATAAACTCCATACCATTTGCGAAAGCGGCAGTTGCCCGAATATGGGAGAATGCTGGGGCGCCGGAACGGCAACCTTCATGATCCTCGGAAATGTGTGTACCAGAAGTTGCAGTTTTTGTGCGGTAGCAACCGGCCGGCCTAACGAATACGACACCGACGAACCACGGCGCGTAGCGGAGGCGATCAAGCTGATGCAGGTGAAACATGCGGTGATCACATCCGTGAACCGCGATGAGCTGAAAGACAAAGGTGCGGAAATCTGGTATCAGACGGTTCGTCAGGTAAAGGAAAACACCCCGGAAACGACCATCGAAACGTTGATCCCCGATGTAAAAAGCAACTGGGATGCACTGATCCACATGATTGAGGCAGGCCAGGAAGTGGTTTCCCACAACATGGAGACCGTGGAACGTTTATACCGTGCGGTACGCCCGCAGGCTAAATACACCCGCAGCCTGGAACAGATCAAGCGTACGAAGGAATTCGGTCAGCGCACCAAATCGGGTATTATGCTCGGCCTCGGTGAAACGCAGGACGAAGTATACAAGGCCATGGACGACCTGGCCGAAAATGGCCTCGACATCCTCACATTGGGGCAATATCTTCAGCCCACCAAAATGCACCACGAGGTAATCGAATGGATTACGCCTGAAATGTTTGACAATTACAGAGAAGAAGGATTGAAGCGTGGCTTGAAATACGTTGAATCGGGACCACTGGTACGTTCCAGCTACCACGCGGAACGCCATGTGAATGTGCCGATCTGATATCGGAGGCCCGTCCAGCATAGCGTGAACAAGCCGGTGTAGTAAAATATTCCGGCTTTTTCATTTGCCATACAATTATTCTTTGTCACCGTTTGCAAAGAGGTATTTGATTCAGTAGTAGAAATACGTAGGTTTATATGTTATACTATACCACTCACAATCAATGAATTCTTTCGCAAAACTCGTCAGGCAGACGATCAAGGACGTGAGCCGCCATGTAAATTTCACGCGGTCCGTCACTTTCAACAACAAACGCTTTAAAGTTCCGGTAATTCACAACATCGGGTTATCCAATTTTGCAATTGAAGACGATGACTGGTTTTTCCAGCTTGTTAAATCCTTAAAAATGCCCGCGGGAAGCAGTTTTATTGATGTGGGGGTGAATGTCGGACAATCACTGATAGCCTTTCGTAGTTACCGCGACAATCCCTATTACGGTTTCGAACCCAGCCCGCATTGCGCTTTCTATCTCAATAAGCTCATTAAAATGAATGATCTGCGGGATGTTCATTTGCTCCCCATAGGTCTTTCTTCCTCTGCCGAAATTCTTAAATTCTACTGTAAAACCGGGGCCGACTCTTCAGCCACCATGATGGGCGACCTCCGGCCCGGCCACTACCGCCCGGAGGATGTCAGCTACGTACCGGTATTTCCGTTCGACGATCTCGATCTAAACAATATCAGCGACATATCCTTTATTAAAATCGACGTGGAAGGCGCCGAGCTGGAAGTACTGACCGGCTTGAAGAAGACGCTCGCAAAATACAACCCCGTGATCACCTGCGAAGTACTCGACTGCCACAGGGCCGAAACAAACCTACAAGTATTGCAGGAGCGGGCCAGCAAGCTGGTAGAACTGGTTAAAAGCCTGAACTACACCATTTACAGGATCAATACGGAAAAGGGATTGAATTTTGACAAAATCGAGGAAATTATTCTTAAACAATACGATTCACAAAGTCAATATCTAAATGATTACTTATTTTTGCCATCGACTAGGAAAATAGAAGAGCTTCTTATGAGGTAATTTTATCACACATTTAAACTTTTCTTTAACTTTTATTTCGTTTCCAATGCCATACTTATTCACCTCGGAGTCCGTATCTGAAGGACATCCTGACAAGGTAGCCGATCAAATATCAGATGCACTGATTGACAATTTTTTAGCATGGGATACCAACAGTAAGGTGGCCTGCGAAACACTGGTGACGACCGGACAGGTAGTTTTGGCCGGCGAGGTAAAAACCAACACCTATCTGGACGTTCAGAAAATCACCCGCGAAGTGATCAAAAAGATTGGTTACACGAAGAGTGAATACATGTTTGAAGCCAACTCCTGCGGTATCCTCTCGGCGATCCACGACCAGAGCGCGGATATCAACCAGGGTGTAGACCGCGCAGCGGTAGCCGAAGATTTCGAATCGAAAGCGAATGCACAAGGAGCAGGTGACCAGGGTATGATGTTCGGATATGCGACCCGCGAGACAGCGAACTATATGCCGCTTGCTCTTGACCTTGCGCATAAGATCCTGCAAGAGATGTCGTACATCCGCAACAACGAGCCTTCATTGATCCCTTACCTCCGCCCTGACGCGAAATCGCAGGTAACGATCGAATATAGCGACGACAATGTTCCACAACGCATCGATACCATCGTAGTTTCGACCCAGCACGACGACTTCGACTCCGAAGAAGCAATGCTTGCGAAAATCAAAAGCGACATTATCAATATTGTAATCCCTCGCGTAACGGCTAAATTGACGCCTGAGCTGCAAAAGCTTTTCACGGGCGACATTACGCACCACATCAACCCAACCGGCAAATTCGTAATCGGTGGTCCTCACGGTGACACCGGTCTTACAGGCCGCAAAATCATCGTAGATACTTACGGTGGTAAAGGCGCGCACGGTGGTGGTGCATTCTCCGGAAAAGATCCTTCCAAAGTGGACCGTTCTGCGGCTTACGCAACGCGCCACATCGCTAAAAACATGGTGGCTTCGGGTCTTTGCGACGAAGTACTCGTTCAGGTTTCTTACGCGATCGGTGTGGCTGAGCCTTGCGGTTTGTACGTCAACACTTACGGAACTGCGAAAGTGGCTGACAATGACGGTGCTATTGCTGCGAAAATCGGCGAGATCTTCGATATGCGTCCTTACGCTGTTGAGCAACGTCTGAAACTGCGCAACCCGATCTATTCCGAAACGGCGGCATACGGCCACATGGGACGCAAGAACGAAATCGTTAAGAAATCCTTCAAAGGCGCCAACGGCGAAGAGAAAGAAGTTGAAGTTGAACTCTTCACATGGGAGAAACTTGATTTCGTAGATGCGATCAAAGCGAAATTCGCTCTTTAAGCAATGACATATTTCAAGGGAAAGGGCCGGCACCACACGCCGGCCCTTTCCTTTTTTAGCCATTTACCAAATTAAATTTTACCGGATCACATTTTCCGGATTAAATCGGGAGGCGGGGAAATTAACATTCTCTGCCATCCAATAATACCGGTGTGATCCCGTTCCTAATGGGCCGCCCCATCAATATTCATTTCCCCATCCTTTTATGCACTCCAAAAAAATCAAATTCACCAATGCCGAGAAAAGTACGTTCTTCACTACTTTGAGGCATCGGGTGGATCATTACTTTTCCTCAAATGACCTTTGTAAATCCGGCGGCAACCAGATTATTTACAAGGCGCTGTTCATGCTTAGCCTTTATATCGTTCCCTACGCCCTGATTCTTTCTGATCAATTCTCCAACCTGAGCATGGCCGGGCTGGCCATAGTAATGGGTTTCGGGGTGGCCGGCGTGGGAATGTCCGTTATGCACGACGCCATCCATGGTTCGCTGGCGAAGTCGAGTATTTTAAACAAAATATTCGGTACATCCATTTATCTGCTGGGCGGAAATGCCTACAACTGGGAAGTGCAGCATAACAGGCTGCATCATACCTATACCAACATCCACGACGTGGACGAAGACATTACCGGTAAGTTCCTCCTGCGTCTGTCTTTTCAGGAGAAACAAAAATACATTCACCGGTTTCAGCATATTTATGCATTCCTTTTGTACAGCCTGATGACCGTCTCGTTCCTATGGAAGGATTTTAAGGAAATAGGAATATTCAACAGAATGGCTAAGTCGGGAATGACCAAGCCTTTTCCAAGAAAGGAATTGATCCGCCTTATCGCAACCAAACTGGCTTATCTGTTTTTTATCTGCATTGTCCCGTTGTGTTTCACCTCACTGACGTTCTGGGAATGGCTGGCCGGATTCTTCCTCATGCACGGCACAGCGGGAATGATATTGAGTACTATTTTTCAAATGGCCCACGTGGTAGAAGGTGCAGAACAGCCCGAACCGGACAAAGCCGGGTGTATCGAAAATGCCTGGGCCGTTCATCAGTTGCAGACCACCTCCAATTTTGCAGGTAAAAACCGCATACTTTCCTGGTTTATCGGCGGCCTCGATTATCAGATAGAGCACCACCTTTTCCCTTCCATATCCCACATCCATTACCACGCACTATCACCCATTGTAAAGGCAACAGCTTTGGAATTTGGGTTGGTTTACAATGCAAAAACCAATTTCGGCAATGCCCTGGGCTCGCATGTGAGGATGCTAAAAAATATGGGAACGCGGTAGTCGCATTCCCATTTATGTCTGAATTTCTTAAACTCCTCAGAAGTGCGCCGGCTCCTCCAACTCGCTATCCCTTGCCACGCGCTCGATCATCTTCATTTTCTCGAAGTTCTTAGGCCGCGAGAAGAATGTGTAAATGGCCGGAATGACGTACAATGTCAGTACGAGCGAGAATAACAGCCCTCCCATGATCACAATCCCCATGGACATCCGGCTGCGACCCGCAGACCCGAGCGCCATCGCGATGGGTAATGCGCCGAGGACTGTCGCCAAACTGGTCATCAGGATGGGCCTGAAACGCATTGTAGCCGATTCCAATGCCGCTTCCTGAATGCTGCGCCCCTGCTCACGAAGCTGGTTGGCAAATTCGACGATAAGGATACCATTTTTCGTCACGAGGCCAATGAGCATGATCATCCCGATCTGACTGAAGATATTGAGCGTCTGATCGAAGAACCAAAGCGAGAATACCGCCCCGCCGATAGCCAGCGGTACCGTGAACATGATAATGAACGGATCCACAAAACTTTCAAACTGCGCGGCGAGAATGAAGTAGATCAACACCAGTGCGAGGAAAAACGAGAACATCGTATTCGATGAACTCTCGGCATAGTCGCGTGAAGAGCCACTCAATGCGGTCTGGATCGTCTCGTCGTTCAATTTATCGCGGATGCGGTCCATCGCTGCGATACCGTCGCCAATGGTTTTGCCCGGCGCGAGCGCTGCCTGCACGGTGGCGCTCATGTAGCGGTTATAATGAAATAGCTGCGGTGGGCTGCTCTCTTCTTCGGCTTTGACGATATTGTCCAGCTGTACGAGATTACCCGTATTGGTCTTGACAAACATGCTCTTCAAATCCAGCGGCTCGTCGCGGTTGGCGCGGTCGTACTGGCCTATTACCTGGTACTGGCGGCCGTTCATGGTGAAATAGCCGAAACGCTGCCCGGCAAATGCCAATTGCATCGTCTGCGCTACGTCTTGTACCGATACCCCCAGCGACTTTGCCTTCTCGCGGTCGATCGTGATCTGGATTTCAGGTTTACTGAATTTCAGGTTCACATCCGTGATCGCGAAGGTCGGGTCTTCGGAAACCTCTTCCATGAATTTAGGAAGATACTCCCGCAATTTTTCAAAATCCGGCGCCTGAATCACGTACTGAATCGGCAAACCGCCCCGTGAATCCACCGAGATTGTCTGCTGCTGCACGACAAACGACTTGGCGTCGGGCATGGATTTGAGTTTCTTGTTGATATAATCGGCAATCTCCTGCTGCGATTCTTTCCGCAGCTTTCTATCCACCAATGCAATGCGACCACTACCCGTATTTGCTGCGCCAAGGCCCGAGTTTCCGGGCGAAGTAATCATCATCAAACCTTTCCGACCAGGCATCGAGTCCATGAGCATATCGCTCACATTTTGTACGTAACGGTCCGTAAATTCAAATGAAGAGCCTTCCGGTGCTGTCATATTGATCCGGAACCAGTTACGGTCGTCGAGCGGCGCCAGTTCCGATTGCAGATCTTTACCAAAAAACCAGATCATCCCCAATGTAATACCCACCAGCGGAATGGCTACCCAGCGCATTTTCAGGAATTTGCCCAATGCATTGCCGTAGTCATTGGTAATCTTTTCAAAAAACGGCTCCGTTTTTTCGTAGAACCAGCTCTTCTTATGTGTCTTGCGCACGAGGTACGCATTCAGCATCGGCGTGAGCGTGAGCGAAACGAATGCGGAGATCAATACAGCGGCGGAAATGACGATACCGAACTCCCGGAACAGTTTTCCTACAAAACCTTCCATAAAAATCACCGGCAAAAACACGGACGCCAGCGTAATGGATGTGGATAAAACGGCGAATATGATTTCATTCGAGCCCTTAATGGCCGCCTCGATCGGGCTCATTCCCTGCTCAATCTTCTTGAAAATGTTCTCCGTGACCACGATACCGTCATCGACCACAAGCCCGGTCGCGAGCACGATCGCAAGCAGCGTGAGCACGTTCACGGAGAAGCCCATAATGTACATAATGAAGAATGTACCAATGAGCGAAACGGGTATATCAATGAGCGGACGGAACGCAATGAGCCAATCGCGGAAGAAGAGATAAATGATAATCACCACCAATACGATCGCGATCAGCAACGTTTCCCCTACTTCTTCAATCGAACGCTCCACGAAAATGGTATTGTCGATCAGCGTGTCGAGCTTGTAATCTTTGGGAAGTTCCTTTTTAATCGCCTCCATACGCTTGTTCACCTCCTTGGCGATATTAAGGTAGTTGGCACCCGGCATCGGGGAAATTGCCAGGCCGATCATCGGCACATTATCCAGGCGGAGAATCGTCTCCTCGTTTTCGGGGCCCAGCATCGCAGAGCCGATATCTTTCAGGTGGATCGTCTGCGTGGCCGAGTTTTTAATAATCATTTCATTGAAATCGTCCTCGGTACGGAAGCGGCCGATCGTTTTTACAGTCAGCTCGGTGTTGTCACCCGCGAGTTTCCCGCTCGGCAATTCTACATTCTCTTTGTCGAGCGCGGTTTTCACATCCTGGGTGGTAATGCCCAATGCGGCCATTTTGACCGGGTCCATCCAGATCCGCATCGCATATTTCTTCTGCCCGAAAATGCGGATTTCGCTCACGCCCTCGATAGTCTGAAGACGCTGAGCGATCACGTTTTCGGCATAGTCGCTTACTTCGAGGTGCGAGCGTGTGTTGCTCGTGAAAGTCAATACGATAATGGGCTCGGAGTTGGCATCTGCTTTGGCTACCACCGGAGGACCGTCAATATCGAGCGGTAAGGTCCGCGAGGCAGAACCTACTTTATCGCGCACATCGTTCGCGGCGCGCTCCATATCCACACCAATGTCGAATTCGACCGTGATCTGGCTCGTACCCTGGCTGCTGGTAGAGCTGATGGATTTGATGCCCTCGATACTGTTGAGCTGTTTTTCGAGCGGTTCGGTGATCTGCGATTCTATAATATCGGCGTTCGCGCCCGTGTAGCTCGTGCGGATGGAAACCACCGGCGGGTCGATCGACGGAAATTCCCGCATCCCCAGGAACTTATACCCCAGGAACCCGAACAAAATGATGAGCAGGTTCATCACGATCGCGAGAACCGGCCTTTTGATGGAAAGGGTTGATATGCTCATAGGTTGACCTTCACGGCGGTGTTGGGTTTGATGGCGATGATACCCGAGGTAATCAGCGAATCACCGGGCTGCAAGCCATCTATGATCTGGATCTTTTTGTCGGTCCGCAAGCCTGTCGTCACCATCGCCTCCTGCGCTTTGCCGTCTTTCACAACAAACACTTTCTTACCCTTCAAAACCGGCACAATGGCTTCCGTCGGAATCATCATGGCAGAGCGGTTGGCATCGAGGTCGGCCAATACTTTCACGAACATGCCGGGTACAAACCGGCCCTCTGGGTTGTTGGCGAGCGCACGCACACGCAGCGTGCGAAGGTTTTCATCCACTTTCGGGTCGATGGCCAAAATTCTGGCAGTGTAAGTCGAAGGATCGCCGTCGAGGTTGAATTTGACCGAACTTCCTACCCGGATGCTCGGGCTGTATTTTTCGGGAACCGTGAAATCGATTTTAACCGGATTACTCTGAACGATGGTTACGATGGGCGTACCCGGTGCCAGGTATGCACCTTCGCTGATGAATTTCAATCCTATTCGGCCACTGAATGGCGCCCGGATTTCCGTTTTTTCCAGCTGTGCTTCTATAACTTCCTTTTCAGCCTCCAGAACCCGGATATTGTTGGAGGTAACGTCATATTCTTCGAGGTTAATCGCCTCCACGTTCAGCAACTTCTTCTGCCGGGCTTCTATTTTTTTGCTCAAATCCTGGTTATAAGCAACTTTCTGCAACTGCGCTTGCAGCTCCCGGTCATTGATTTTCGCGATCAGCTGTCCTTTGGTAACATGCGAGCCTTCCTTGATGTCGAGCTTAACCAGCCGCCCCGATATCTCCGCCATCAGGTTCACTTCCTCGTTAGGCAGCACCGTACCTGAGGCAAAAATCTGGTTTTCAATAGATTCCCTACCCACAATAAACACATTCACCGGCACAGCACCGCCGGAGGACTTCGCATTTTTCCCCTCACTACCTTTTTTCGCATCGGAGCCTTCGCCTTCACCGGGTTTAGAAAAAATAAACAGTTTTCCCAAAACCAGTGCGACGATGATCCCCGCCACCAACATGATCGTACGCATAGAGTTTACTTAAAAATAAAATTCGTTCAAGAAGAGTAGTAATTAGTTATATTTTGCAAAAGCACTATTTAAAGATACTTCATATTGCAAAAAGAGGCAATGTAGATGTTTTATACTTCTGCACGGCAACGCTTTCCCGGGTTGTTTGCTGAATGACGCTTTCCGGCTGCTCAATGCCGCTTTTGGCGCCGCGGCGTTTTAGTATATTTATCGTATTCATCACAAACCAAATCATTCACACGATGAAAATAGCGTACACCTTCGGTTACTATCTGATCATCACCATTATCATATCATTAACTATGCACACCTACGGACAAAGCCCGGTTAAGAATTACAATGCGGAATGGAAAAAGGTCGATGAGCTGATCGACAAGGGGCTTGATAAGGATGCACTCGAACAGGTGAAGAAGATCTATGGCCTCGCGAAGCAGGAAAAGCAGGATGCACAGGTCATTAAAGCGGCTGTGTTTATGACCCAGTTGCAGACCGAAAACCGCGACAACAACACCATCGCGTCGATCAAAGAACTGGAACGGGAAATGGCGGCAAGTACCGGTCCCACCCGCTCGATTCTAACAAGTCTCGTCGCATCGGAATATTACACATATTATCAGACTTTCCGCTGGCAATTGTACAATCGCACCGCCACCGTGGCTTTCGATAAAAAAGACATTGCAACCTGGGGCACCGAGGATTTTCACGAAAGAATAGGCGCATTGTTTCTCGAATCCATAAGGGAAGAAGCTCTTTTAAAGAAAACAAGGCTGGACGTTTACGACGCAATCATTACCAAAGGCAATATGCGCCAGCTACGCCCGACGCTGTTTGATTTACTCGCATTCCGGGCATTGGAGTACTTCTCTTCCGACGAACGAAACATCAAAAAACCTGCATATGCATTTGAAATCAATACGGCGTCCGCATTCGACCCCGCGGCCGATTTTATACACAGGAAATTTGAAACTAAGGACTCCGCTTCGCTGGAATACCACGCATTGCTACTTTACCAGAAACTGATCGCATTTCATCTCGAAGACAAAGACCCCGGTGCGTTGATCGATGTTGATCTGGCGAGGCTGCAATACGTGAACCAAAAGTCTGTACATCCTGATAAGGCAGAGCTTTATTATATGGCCGTCAACCATGTGGAAGATCAGTACCAAACGACTCCGGCCGCCGCACAAGCCTGGTATCTCAAAGCAGCCTGGCTCAATGAAAAAGCGGATCGATACAAGCCGGGTAAGGATTCGGCCGGGCAATTCGAGCGGGTAAAGGCATTGGAAATCTGCCGGCAGATAATGCGCGACAATCCCGATACGGAAGGCGGTGTGAATGCATTCAATCTTTCCAAAACGATTACCCGCCCAAACCTTGCATTGTCGGTAGAAATGGTCAACAGTATTGGCAAGCCATTCCGGGTGCTTGTCAAATACAGGAATTTCAACAAACTGTATTTCCGGGTGATCAAACTCAATGAGTTCCTGCGAAAAAAACTCGAAGATGATCAGCAGAACACAAAATGGACGACATTAGCCGTGGCCAAACCCGAAAAATCCTGGGAGCAGCCGCTTCCGGACAAACAGGACTACCAGGAGCATTCCGTGGAAGTGAAAGCCGACGGCTTGCCATCCGGCGAGTATGTTATCCTGGCCAGCACCGCGCCAGACTTCAGCCGGACCAACGCATTAACGGGCGCCGCCATATGCTACGTTTCTGACATCAGTTTTATTCAGAAAGGGGATGATTTCTTTGTCCTGAACCGCGAGTCCGGTGAACCATTGCCTGGCGCCAAAGTGCAGTTATGGCAAAAGCGCTATGATTACAATACAAGGAGTTTTATCAAAAATAAGGGCGCTCTGCTTACCGCGGACAAGGATGCACATTTCAAACGGGAGCATATCCGGCAAGTGAACTACGGCGAGCAGCATATGCTCGATATCACGTATGAAAACGACCGGCTGTTCGTGCAGGAAAATACGAACCGGTATTATTACAATGAAGATGCCATGCCGGCAAGCGATCAAGACAAGGAGCGTGTTTACCTGTTCACCGACCGGAGCCTTTACCGCCCGGGCCAAACGGTGTATTACAAGGGCATTGTCGCAAAAGGCGACGGTGTGCTTAACAGCCAGCAGGAGGAGTTTACGGCAGTACTCTATAATGCCAATGCCGAACACGTTGCGGAGGCGAAGCACCGCGTGAATGCCTTTGGAAGCTTTTCGGGTTCGTTTGTCATTCCCGGCAATGGGCTGCCGGGTAATTTCTACATTCAGGTACGGGACAATTTCCGCGTTGATTTCCATGTCGAAGAATACAAGCGGCCTCGTTTTGCAGTCGAATTCGATACGCTGAAAGCTACCTACAAGGTAAATGACACCATTAAAGTAACTGGCAAGGCCATGGCCTACGCCGGAAATTCCATTGACGCCGCGATGGTGAAGTACCGGGTCGTACGCGCACCGCGCTTCCCGTATGCATGGGCGCGAAAACGCTGGTGGGTGTCGGAAGAGCCGATGGTAATCGCACATGGTGAAGCAGTTACCGACGCATCCGGGCAGTTTCACGTCGATTTTGAAGCCATTCCGGACCGTAAAGTTGATCCAAAGGCCGACCCCGTATTTGAATACACCATCCACGCCGACGTGACCGATAACAATGGCGAAACACGGAGTGCGGAAACGGCGGTTTCGGTCGGCTACAAATCGTACGTATTGAAGGCTCAGATCCCTTCGGAAATGGAAACCGGCGAGTTCAAAACGTTGGCTATCCGCACCGAAAACCTGGCAGGTGTGTTTACCCCGGCCGAAGCCACCATCCGGATCACTCGAATCATGCCTGAAAACCGGCTCATACGAAACCGTTATTGGGAACGACCAGACCTGTTTGTCATGTCCAAAAGCGAGTTTATCGCCAGCTTCCCGCACGATGAGTACGATCGCGAAACAGAGATGGAAAACTGGGAAAAAGCAGGCTCTCCCGTGACTAAAACCGTACAATTGGCGCCGGACAGCACGGTGCCGGTTTCGGAATTCAATCTTACGGCCGGCTTTTACCAAATCGAGATCCACAGTACGAATGCCGCCGGAGAAAAACTGACCGAGGTAAAATTCACAGAACTCAAAGATCCGGGCGCGAAGAAGCCCGCATATCCGCAATATCTGACGGCGACACCCGCCACTGCCGCCGAGCCGGGTGAAAAAGGGTTTTATATGTTGGGCACTTCGGCGAGCAAGGCATTCGTAATCAGCACAACCAACCGCAAATCAGGCCCGGCCGGGTTTTCGTACCTGACATTCAGCGAGGAATTGAAAAAGTTTGATTACACACCATCAGAAGCTGACCGCGGTGGCTTTCAGGTAGACTATATATTTGTAAAACACAATCGTATTCACACCCATACTGAGAGCATCGCAGTGCCGTGGACAAACAAGGACCTGAAAATCGAATATGTGACATTCCGCGACAAGACGCTGCCAGGCAGCAAGGAAACGTGGAAAGTCAAAATCAGCGGTTATAAAAAAGAACACGTTGCCGCCGAAATGCTCGGAAGCATGTACGACGCCTCGCTCGACCAGTTTTACCCACACCAATGGCGGAAACCGTACATCTGGCCCGTACACATGGGCCTTGGCAGCTGGACCGACAGCGGGAATTTCGACGATACGAATGCCGAGGTTCTTTACGGCTACAACGAAAATTACAAGTCGTTTGAAAAGCGGTACGATGAACTGGTTTTTAATCCTTACAGCAGAAGACTTTCAAGGAACCGAATGACCATAAGGGGCGCCGTCGAATACAAAAAATCCGCTCCGGCAGGCGGCGCGGTAATGGCGCAAGCCGCTCCAATGGCCGCAGAAGAAATGACTGATTTCGCGGTAGAAGGTGATCCACATTTGAATGAAGTCGTGAAAGTTGGATATGGTACAAATAAGAGCGAGCAACAAGCAGCCGCCGAAAAACAGCCGGCCCCGGCCGTCCGCACCAATTTCAACGAAACCGCCTTCTTCTTCCCCGATCTAAAAACGGACAGCGAAGGCAACATTTCCTTCTCTTTCACCATGCCGGAAGCGCTTACGAGGTGGAAGTTCCAGGCGCTCGCCCATACACAGGAGCTGGCGATAGGTTACAGCAGCAAAGAGATCGTTACGCAGAAAGACCTCATGGTGCAGCCGAATGCCCCGCGCTTCCTCCGCGAAGGCGACCGGATCAGTTTCCCGGTGAAAGTGGCAAACCTGGGCAGCGCAATGGTAAATGGTGAAGTTTCGCTTTTGTTGTTTGATTCTGAAACGAATGAGTCGCTGGATCAGCTGTTCCACAACAACAGCTCATCGAGCTCGTTTTCAGTTGCCGCCGGGCAGAGCAGCACCACATTCTTTACATTGGAAATACCGAGAGGTTTCACCAAAATGGTCACCTGGCGGGCAGTGGCGAAAGCGGGAAACCTATCGGATGGCGAAGAAAACATATTGCCCGTCCTTCCCAACCGAATGTTAGTGACGGAGAGTATGCCGCTATCGATGAAGGGCAACGGCACGAAGCATTTTACTTTTGAAAAACTGCTGGCATCGTCCAAGTCCAAAACACTGGCGCACCAATCGGTGACAGTCGAGTACAGCAGCAATCCAGCCTGGTATGCGGTGCAATCTCTTCCCTATTTAATGGAATATCCCTACGAATGCGCCGAGCAAACGTGGAACCGCTACTATGCCAATTCGCTGGCCTCGCATATTGTAAATGCTTCACCGCGGATTGCAGAGGTATTCAAATCCTGGAAGGGTACTGACGCGCTGCAAAGCAATCTAACTAAAAACCAGGAACTTAAATCCGTGCTAATCCAGGAAACACCCTGGGTATTGGCTGCTAAAACCGAGGAGGAGCAAAAACGGAATATCGCATTGCTGTTCGACCTGGCGAAAATGGAGAACGAGCTGAATGGGGCCATGCAAAAATTGCAGGAAATGCAGAGCCCGAACGGTGGTTTTGTGTGGTTCAAAGGCGGGCCGGACGATCGCTATATGACGCAGTATATTGTTACCGGTATCGGCCATTTGCAGAAAATCAATGCATTACCTTCTGCACAATTGGCAAACATCAATGCCATTATCGAAAAGGCCCTGCCTTATCTCGACAAGCGTATCGAGGAGGATTATGACAAACTCGTCAAGTCAAAATCGAACCTGAAACAATATGTACCCGGCCCGGTTGAAATACAATACCTCTATGCGCGAAGCTTCTTCACAAAGCCTATTCCGGCCGCGACGCAGAAGGCATACCAATATTACAGCGAACGGGCAAGGCTTACCTGGGTTTCGCAACCCAAGCTGCTGCAAGGTATGACCGCATTGGTATGCCATCGGACGAAAGACGAAAAGACGGCCAGCCAGATCCTGGAATCGCTGCGGCAAACGGCTGTTAGAAATGACGAACTGGGCATGTATTGGAAAAGCAATCAGCGTGGCTGGTGGTGGCACGAGGCGCCTATCGAGCGCCAGGCGTTGCTTATTGAAGCATTTCAAGAAATCGGGAATGACCAGCAGGCCGTTGGGGAGCTTAAAACCTGGCTCCTCAAAAACAAGCAGACAAGCAGCTGGGAAAGTACCAAAGCCACAGCAGAGGCTTGTTATGCATTGCTTTTGAATGGAAGCGATTGGCTGGCTGAATCCCCGACGGCTACGGTCCGCATCGGGAATACTGAGGTTAGTTCAAAAGACCAAAAGACAGAGCTTGGTACCGGTTACATGAAACAAACGGTCGACACCGGCATCACCCCGCAGATGGGCAATATCGAGGTGGTGGTCAATGGCAGTTCGAGCGCCGCCTCTCTGCCCAGCTGGGGCGCCGTCTACTGGCAATATTTTGAAGATCTCGATAAAATCACATTCGCGGAAACACCGCTGAAACTCTCCAAACAGCTTTTCGTCGAGACCAACACCGATTCCGGCCCGGTGCTTACACCCGTGCGTGAAGGCGACGCGGTGAAGGTGGGCGATAAGATCAAAGTCCGCATCGAATTGCGCGTCGACCGGGATATGGAATACGTGCATATGAAGGATATGCGGGCGTCGGGGCTCGAACCGGTGAATGTGCTGAGCGGCTACCGCTGGCAGGGAGGCCTCGGGTATTATGAAAGCACACGCGATGCGAGTACGAATTTCTTCTTCAATGCCTTGCGAAAAGGAACTTATGTGTTCGAATATCCGCTTTTTATAACACACGAGGGCGATTTCAGCAACGGCATCACGACGATCCAATGCATGTACGCGCCGGAGTTCACAGCCCATAGCGAGGGCGTCAGATTAAAAGCATTACCCAACAAGTAATATGCCGATACAACTTATTCAAGCGACCATCAACGATCTGGAAACCGTCAGACAAATTGGAATAGACACCTTTTATGAATCGTTCGCGTCCGTCAACACAGAGGAAAACATGGCGCATTACCTGAAAACGGGATTCAGTATAGAGAAGGTCGCCTCCGAGCTGAGCAATGCGGATTCGGAGTTCCATCTGGCCTACGATGGCGACGATCTGATCGGTTATCTCAAAGTAAACCACGGTCCGGCGCAAAGCGAATTGAAAGATGATACCGCACTGGAAATCGAGCGGATATATGTGCTTCGGGCATGGCAGGGCCAGAAAGTCGGGCAGCTATTTTATAACAAAGCCATCGACATCGCCCGCGAGCGCAGGTACGCGTATGTGTGGCTGGGCGTGTGGGAAGCGAATGAAAACGCGATAGGTTTTTACAAACGGAATGGTTTTGTGGAATTCGATAAACACCTTTTCACGCTCGGAGACGATATTCAGACCGATATAATGATGCGGAAGGAGCTCTAAGCGCTCGCACAGGAGGCATTCGGGTTACCCGACGGCCTCCTGAATTTTCAAAATTGCGCCGGCAAACGCTTCCATATCCGCCTTCTCTCCCAACATGGCATGTTGGAGAATCCATACCGCGTCGGTATCGCAAGCCTGCTCTGCAACCGGGCAAAAGGTATGGCTGTAATCCGCGCTGTCCGGAATGGCATAGCACAAGAAGGTTTTATTCTGAAAAAGCGGCTGCTTGTACAGCGGATGCGGGTAACCCTTGAAACTCGGCACGCCTTCGGCCGCCAGCATGGCTGCAAATTCGCTCTTAGGCAGCCCACCGAATTTCGTCGCGTCGTATTTGAATATGTAAATATGATAGCCGTGCAGCGTAATGGTGTCGTTGCGTTTTAGAGGCGAAACCCCCTCAATTTTTTCCAACAAAACATTCAAATACAAGCCATTGGCATTCCTGCGCCGGGTCTGTTCTTCCAGGCGTTTGAGCTGTTCCGAGAGCAGTACGGCCTGCATTTGGGTAATGCGGTAGTTGCAGCCCGGATTGTAATGCTCATACCACTGCCCGCCCTCGATCCGGCCTACGTTACGCAGGGAATGCATCATTGCGTACAATTCATCGTCGTCGGTGATGACAATGCCGCCCTCCCCGGACGTCAGGTTTTTGGACGATTGGAAACTGAAACTACCCACGTGCCCGATAGAACCCAGCTTTTTACCTCGGTATTCGGCCCCATGCCCATGCGCGGCGTCTTCGATCACTTTGAGGTTATGCCGCTGCGCAATCTCCATGATGGCATCCATATCGCAAGCCAGCCCGCCGAAATGCACCGGAATAATCACTTTCGTGCGCGGCGTTATCGCCGCCTCAATGGCCTTGGGGCTGATATTGTAAGTCTCGGGGTCGATATCCACGAAAACAGGCACGCAGTTACATTCAATCACCGACGAAGCCGTGGTAATAAAAGTGTAAGGCGGCACAATCACCTCGTCGCCGGGTTTCACGCCGCACGCCATCAGCGCCAGCCGGAGCGAAACCGAACCATTGACGCACGTAATCGCATATTTGCTCCCGCAATAATCCGCAAACGCCCGTTCGAAACGCTCCACCTCGTCCCCGCAGTCGGGGTTACCCCATTTACCACTCGCAACGATCGCGGCGACTGCATTCACCTCATTTTCGTCATAAATAGGCCAGGGAAATGTCTTGTCGATGGTTTTGGGACCACCGTTGATCGCGAGTTGTGCTCTTTTGCTGCTCATGGGTTTCGTGTTCCGGAAATGTCGTGCCCGTTTTTAACGGGAATACTATCCCAAAAGCGAATCGGGCTATTTCCTCCTGCCCCGGGAGTAGTTTATAGCCTTTTTAGGCCAAAATCCAGTATTTATCCCACAAACCCTTAGTCGCATTCCGTTCATGAATAACAGACAATTACTTTATGCCCTGCTTGTTGCGGGAATTTCATTGGGCACCGCCTGGGCCATACGCGGCCAGTTTGGCCACGAGCAAGGCGCCGCGTGGGCCGGTGGCATTGGCGGGTTGAGTATCGTTCTCATCGCCAAACGTAAAGACTGGTATGCCAAAGCGTTTCAGCTCGCATTGGCTTCGGCGGCAGGCTGGGGCATCGGGGGCATTATCAGCTACGGGATAGTAGTCGGCTACGCACGCGGGCTCGAATTCGGGAATGTCTATTATGGATTTCTGATGCTCGGCATTATCGGCGGGCTGTTCGGACTGATTGGCGGCGGGCTGTTCGGACTTACATTGGCCTCCTCACGCGAAAAGCCGGTACAATGGCCGCAACTAATCACCGAAATGACCGTGGGCGCCATCCTGTTTTACTACCTGCTGATCGAACAACTCGGCTGGCTCATGACCCCTCCGCGGTCGGAAGCCTGGGCTGCCTGTTTCGGTATGACCGTCGCGCTGTTCTGGTATATGATCCGTCACAAGCAGCGTTCTACCATTAGGCTGGCCGTTTTCGCCGGATTAGGCGGTGGTTTCGGGTTCGCATTCGGCAACTTTTTGCAAGTAATGGGCAATGTTTCCGGCATTCATTTCAATTTCTGGAATGTAATGGAATACTCGATCGGCTTTTTCGGCGGAGCAGGAATGGCATACGGCACATTCACTTCCGAATGGGAAACCACCGACACGCAGGCGTCCCGCTCGCGGCTACTTGCGCCCATTATCATCCTGGCGCTCGTCATTCCGTTCTTCGTTTGGGATCAATCATTTAAAACCGAGAGGCTGGTAGAAACAATCCAGAGTTTCGATCCGCTGGCAGATGCGGCCGGTGTTACCACCTACGTGCAATGGGTGGCGTTGCTGCTGGTACTTGCTTTCGCAGGTTATACTTTATTCAAATATTACATTCAAGTAAAAACACCGTTTCGGGAACTCCAATACGAGGATATCCAACGGTTCTTCTTCCTTAACCTCGGTCTCTACACAATTTACAGCATCCTCATTACCTGTGCGTTCATGAGCCTGTACCGCATCGAGCAATACCTTTACATCCTCAATGTGGCCGTATTGGCCATTCTCGTCAAAAAAACACAGGCATCGTTCTCGGATCGCGGGCTGAATATCAGCCGCTGGGCCGTCAACTTTATATTCATCGTCGCCATTTTCGCCATCCTTACCGCCGTTGCCATCAGCACCCACGGTGAATTGAATGGGGCTAACCGGCGGTTTGAATAGCTCCAAATGCAGAAAGAGAAAGAGCCATTCCGAAGATTTCAGAGTGGCTCTTTCTTTTGTCAATTAGCGGTGCAATCCTAATTCTTTCAATGCTCGAATCACCTTCTCCGGCTCGTCAGTCTGAATAATGTTGGCACCTTCCCTGGTGAGCTCTTTGAGCGTTTCGCGGGCATTACCCTTCCTGATTTCCGCATCTGGCTTGCCCAATGCATTGATCCAAACCCTTGCACCTTTGCTCCTGATCAGCTTCGTAACCTCAGGCGTATAGAAATCCTCATCAATGTGGATCACTTCCGGCTTAAAGCGCGTTAATGCCGAATCTGCCATCGCCAGCGAATGGGCCCGCGGCATGAGCATGAACTTTTTGGAAGCAGCGTCTACTTTGGAAAGAATTTCATAGTCGCTGTCGAAGAAGAATACAAAATCCTCTCCGCCCACTTTTTTCACTACTTCAATGACCTTTTCGATTTGGTCGGTTTTCAGGTCCAGATCGACCAGGATGCGACCTTTTGCGATTTGCAGGGCTTCTTCCAATGTCGGGATCGTTTCTTCCGTGATTTTGCCGTTGGAAACGAGGCGTAGCTTCCGCAGCGCTTCAAAGGTTTGCGTTTCGAGATTGCCCTTACCGGTTGTGGTACGATCCACTTTGCCGTCGTGCATGAGCATTGGAATACCGTCCTTACTCACTTTTACATCAATTTCTATGATATCAACGCCCAATCTGATCGCCTCCTTGATCGCGGGCAACGAATTTTCCGGCAGTTCATGGTGCACGGCACGGTGCGATGCTACCAGTACATTTTTAGAGGTCGGGTTCAAAAACTCTTTCCTGATCGGTCCGACTTGCGCGTGGGTTTTAAAAACAACGGATAATAACAGAATAGCGGGTAATGTAATGCGGGTCATTATAATTGAAATTGTTGAATACTACTTGGTAATAGTCAGCTCGTCTTTTAACTCGCCTTCGGGATTGTAACATTTGTAATACAGCGTGTTGCCCTTGATCGACACGTGCTGGTAAAGCGGGCCGTCTTTGTACCTCACCACGGCATAATCCTCCTTCGGCCAGCGTTCCTGCTTGCCGGGAATGCTGATAGACATCAGGTAAATGGTACCCTTCGCCGGGCTGGACACCTCTTTGTCGTTGAACATCGGCTTCGTACGCAAGTAGTAATGCATGTGCCCGCTCATGACCATATCCACGTGGTATTTGTCAAAAAGCGTACACCATTCCCGCTTGATCTCGTCGTAAGGCTCTTCAAAATTGTACGGCGGGAAATGGAACATCGCAAACTTCCATTTGGCTTTCGAGTTCCTGAGCTGGTTTTCGACCCAGGCGGTCTGCTGTGGCACGGAAAGCGTCGCGTCGATCATCAGGAACAATGCGTCCTGATAGTGGAAAGCGTAAGTCATTTCGGAAGGCTGACCGGCAGGCCCATTTTCCGGCAGACTGAACATCTCCTTGTACATCCACGCGCCCAGGCCATCCTGGCTGTCGTGATTACCGGGCACCGGCATCAATGGCCGCGTCGTGAACGTCGATCCGGCATGCGCCCAGAGCTGGTCCCAATCATCGCGGTGCAGGCCGGTGGTTACCAGGTCGCCCGCGATGGAAAAGAATGCCGTTTCAGGATGCCGTTTGATCGACTTTTGCGCCATATCGCCCCAGATAGGCGAATAATGAGTGTCACCAAACCAGATGAACGAGAAGTCTTTTACACGATCAGAGGCTGTCTGGAATGACGATGCCGCCGACCATCGCGCTTGCCCTGTACCGATCGAATAATGGTACAACGAGCCGGGGCTCAGGCCTTTGAGGTGCGCGGTAAACCGGTTTACAAACCGGTCGTTCTGCAACAGCCTGTCTTCCATATTAAATGCAGTAGCATCCTTAAAAAGCGTGTCGGATGTCCCCGGCTTCCAGTATTTCACTTTACTTCTCAGCACTTTCGGGCTGGTGCGCCACTGGATGTTCGCGGTAGTGGCGGGGTCGCCGCTCCATGTCATCACCACCTGGTCGGGTTTTTCCGAAGAAGGTGTGGCGGTTCTCCGGAATGCATTCACGAGATGCGCCTCGCGTGCGCGCCCCCGCACGGTTGTGAAGAGCGTCTGACCTTCCAGCTCGTCCGGAACTTCGGTCAATACGAGGCTATCCCAATCGTGGTAGGTAAATGCCCCTTTTTGGAGAGTACTCAATGCATATTGTGCAGGCACAACGTTCGAAACCGTGAGCTTCTCTGCCTTTTCCAATGGCGCCACGCTGATGAAATACACCGGCCGGTCTTTATCAAAACCATTAATACCAAGCCCTACCTGCCCTTTATCGAAATCCTTCTGCCAGACTTCGTAAGTATACTCCTCGTTTTTGACGAGCATTTGCGTTTTCTTAAAGCCGCTCTTTTGAAGCCAAAAAGGCAGCACGGCCTGACCGGTATGCCGCATCAGCGACACCCTTACCGGCACATTCACTTCGAAAGTCCAGAAACGTGTTGCCAGTGTTTCCTTGTCACGGTCGCCGAGCACGCTCAGAATATAGCTATCCGAAATCGTGTCCAACTGCGCAGGTGTGAGGGTTTCGTACAACCGCGTTACTGCGCGGTCTATTACCTCTTTCACCGTTCTTTCGGGTTGTTCGGCGCTTAGTGCGAGAGACATCCAAACCGGGCATAGCAATGCCCACCAGCGCAATTTTTTGTTTTTGATCATGGCTATTTCAAATTTCCCATTAGTATAGATACATCTATTTCAGGGATTTACAGAACCGACTTATTATCCGTTAAAAACACCCTTGTACTCTCGGTGTAGACATTGCCTTGCGGCGTTTTATATTTCAAATCCACATAAAATGCCCGGAATCCGCTGGCCGGCAACTCGGCGGTTACCTTTACATTGGATTTCTGGCTGATTTTCAAACTTCGGGCAGTCCAGGTATCATTCCGCAAATCCTGGTCCGGCGAATTGGCCGACCACAGGATCACATCCACCAATGCATCCGGCGTGGTTTTAATGTCCAGATTTACCTTCCGGTTGGCGACCGACTGGCTCCATTTGCATTCGGTATACGGCCGTTTGTTAATCGTTGCGCCGAAGAATGCGCTCAATGCTTCCATCGCCTGCTTGCCGTCGCCAAGGTCGTGGCCTGCGTTGGGCACATAATGCAGCATGTTTTTACCGGGGATCTTGTCGAGGTAGTTTTTGATATTGTCCACCACCCAATACTCGTCATTTGTCCCCATGAAAATCATCTTCGGCATGGTCAGTTTGGCGCGGTATGAATAGGGGTCGATCATGGCCGTAATGGCCTGCCCATCCGGCGAGCCGGTCGACTGCGGAATACCCAGTTTCACATAATCCTCGATCTGAACGCTGTAATCGCCCCATGATTTGATCTGATAATCGAGACTTACAGGCATATTCAGCACATCGATCACCATCGGCGCGATCGCCTCCACGCGCTTGTCGCTCGCGCCTGTGAGCCAGGTGGTCCAGCCCCGCTTGGATGCACCCGTTACCACGAAGCTGTTCACCGTATGTTTCAACTCCTTTTGCGCAAACTGCTGCACCGCATCCATCGCCTTTACCGCGCTTTTTACCATTGGGAAAAGCAGCGGCCAGGTATAATCCTTGTCTTTTTTGAAGTTGTGTAAGGTGTAGGAAATCAACGCATCCTCGGTAAGATCACCGAAAAACGGCTGGTTGGGCGTCTGTTTAAGCAATGCCACAATGGCCTGGTTGGTTGTAGCAACGGCACCGAGCGACCCGTACATTTTTTCATCCTTTTTGCTGTTCCAATTGGGCTGTTCGTTTGTATTGGAACCGCCCGTGATAAAAAGCAGCGCGTCGTCGTGCCGGTTTTCTTTGGGTACAATCAGCGTCAGCTGGTGCGTCCAGGTGAATTCCCGCCATTTCTGAGAAGTCAGCAGGATCTGGTAAAATGTCAGATCGTCGCGTTTGAATGTCTCTTTCAACTCCCATTTGAAGGTTTTGTCGCCATTGTTGAGGTAGCTCTCCAATGCGTTTTCCGGGGTCACCTTTTGGGCGTTCGCAAAAACGATCGCTACGAGGGTCAGCAATACGGACTTAACGGCTATTTTCAAAAACATGATCACTCGTATTTGGGTTGAAAAATCGATTTCACTTGCCTGCGGCGGCCTGCGCAGGCGCCGGACTGTCTTTTACTAATTTCAATGCCTGTTCCATATAAATCTCCCCGGTCATTTCGCCGAGGCTTGTCCGGCTCACATATTCATATCGCTTAAAACTGTTGAAATCAACCTTCGTAAGCATATAGCCGAAGGCGTCGTTCGTCAGTCCGAAAAGGAAAGGCTGTTTGGTATTCATATGCCTTTTGACATAATAGCCAATATTCGGCAATGCTTCACCCGGAACTGTCAGCACCTGAGCCGTGCCGATATTCAGCAGGTTGAGCTGCGTCACAATACGGTTGTCTCCGGCCATTTCATTTTTAATAGGTGATTTTTGCAGGATAAAACGCATAATCTCCGAATCCACCGGGAACTCAATCCTGCGGGAAACGCAGTACACGTCCGGGTTTTCCTGCACGGCTGCGTCCTTCACGATCCGCATCGCCTCATCGGCCAGCAGCTCGCCTATCCTTTTGCATTCATTCCAATCATTGGCTTCTTTGCCGTTTTCGAGGCGGTTGTCGGCGGTAACCATGCCGCCCTGCGCGCCGTTTATAAAAATGGCGGTGCCTCCGCCCTGCGATTCAATGCGGTCGTACAGCGGCCCGCAAAGGTCCGGGCTCAAAATTCCCCTCCCCGACCCGATCACTTCCGGGTGTATTGCGTAGTTCACGAGCGTGGCAATAGGCTTCCCTTTGTTGGCCCCTGCGCTGGCCACAGCCTGGATCACGCCGCAACGGGGATCATAAAGCTGGTCGGCATAGTAGTTATAGGCAATCTTGCCTTTCGCATCGGCTACGGCTATTTTCAACGAGGCATCTTCCAGTTTTCCAACGGCCTCATTCACAGCGTCGGCGATTTGTTGAACACAACGGTCGAGGTAGGCCATATCCGCAAATGATTCCCCTTTCTCATTGGGAAAACCATAAGCGTCGGGCCCGCTATGCGTGTGTGTAGCGCCTATGAGCACATTCTCGGGCGCAATGCCTTTGATCAGCTTCCGTGATCTGTTGCCCAATGCAGCCGGCCAGCCCAGGTTATCCACATTCACAATAGCAATCCTGACCGCCCCTTTTTCCATGACAAATGCCCTCGCATACAGCTCGCCGTTCTTTTGCGTGGCTTTTTTTGGAGTACCAATCCCACCGGAAACCGGTAAAAGCGGATCGGGCGTAATCACCCGCACAGCTGCCGCAGCCCTGAAATGCTGCCCGACTGTGACCTTGCTCAGGCACAGGCATAAAAAGCAAATGAGAATGACCCTGGCTTTCATTTTACAAGGGGTTTACCGATTTAAAACTAAACCGGAACTGAGGGATGATCCCGACAGTCCCGGTTTTAAATACTCACCTTAAAACAAATATGACTACCACGGCTTGCCGGTTCCTTGCAAAAGCCATTGCTTAGACCAGGCGCTGTTGCCGTTGTCTGCCTGCGAATAGTTGGTCACTTCAAGCTTGCTTACGGCAGCTTCCGCATTCGATTTGTTGATACGCAACTCATCCTGCATATAATAGAATCGTACAGGCAACACCTCACGCTTGGCCGCAGGGCCGGCTTTCAGAGCAGGCAGACCGGTCCGGCGGAAATCGAACCACGCTTCGGTGGCGGCTGTCCAGCTGGCGATCCATTTCTGTTCGAGCACTTGCTTCACAGTATTGTCGAAAGCCACGCCCGGCGTCGCAATGTAAGTCGCGTATTTGTCGGCTACTGTCCAGGTGGTCATCGAGGCTTTCACGCCGGCTTCGTAGCGGTCTTTCGCCACACCGGCAGCCCAGCCCTTCAATGCGGCTTCGGCGAGGATGAAGTTCACTTCCGCAGCGGAGATGAGCCGTGCACGTAGCAGCGGGCCTTTTGCCGCTTTGTAAATGTTATTCAGGAAGGAAACGTGCGGGTTGTACGATGTCTGCCCTGGTGTCGGGTTGAGGTTATAAGCAGACGGCAACGCCGAAAAGCTTGGCGGCAAACCTACATATTCCGGATCCGTATCTACTTGTGTATTCTTCACTTTGTCCGGCGAAAGGATGCGCTTCCCATCCACGATTTTATCGGTTCCGGCGGGTTGGGTCGGATCTACTACCAATGGAATCTCCACTTTGTTGGCCCAGATTCCCAGTCGCGGGTCTTTCAGCGTCTGCAATCTCTCGACCAATGTCGCGCACATTTTAATGCGGCGGTAGTTGCTTCCGCTGGCGTCGATCACGGTGTTGGCAGGCCATGAATCCGCTTCACTGTTGCCGGGGAAGCCCATTGTAGCATCATCGGCATTGGAAGTAATGATAGGATAATTTGCTGCATTAGCCACGATTTTCTCGATACCTGCCTTGGCAATGTCAGGCTGCTTGGCCGAAATCCGCATGTAATAACGAAGCAAAAGCGAATTCGCCATCTTGCGCCATTTGGCGGGGTCCCCGCCGTAGTAAACGTCTACATTATCGACGATACCTTCATAGTCGGCTTTCGATTTGGAAAGCAGCCCGTTCGCTTTTTCCAGATCGGCGATAATTCCGGCGTATATCTTGTCCTGGCTATCGAATGACGGCAGGATGTCGGCCGTTGAACCGGCTTCGCCTTTCAGCGCATTGGTGTAAGGTGCATCGCCCCAGAGATCGGTAATCAGACCGAACATGAACGATTTCATGACCAAAGTAACCCCCTGGTGAAACTCGTAATTCGCTGCCACCGCTCTTTGGTATACCAGATCATTGTTGCGGAGTACGTCGTAATACGCATTCCAGCTCTGGTCGCCGCCCCAGTCGTAGTCGTTATGTCCGCTCGACCATGCGTCTTTCTGCGTGTGCTGCACTACGCCCGCGATGTCCTGGTAGCCCAGGTTGACGTACAGTTTCGCAGCCTCGGTCAAAACCGTCGGCAATACCAGGTTGGGATTCACCGTTTCCGGAGCTACCCCATTCGGGTTTTCATTGAGCTCCGTCAGGTCCTTACAGGAAAAGACCATGCATGCCAGTAGCAGCGGTATGATGACGAATTTGTTATGAAGTTTTTTCATGAGTTTATTTATATTAAATAGACTATATGACTCTATATCAGAAAGTTAAACCAAGCCTGAAACCAACAGGGATCACCCATGGAGTGACGTTGTAACGCTCGATACCCTGCTTGAACTGGGTACCGGCCTGTGTACCCGACTCTTGCTGGAATGCCTGCTCGGGGTCAATACCGATTTTGGCTTTGGTCCAAAGGATGATGTTGCGGCTGTATACGGCGATGTTGGCATTTTGCAGGCCGATGCGTTTTACAAACTTGCTGGGCAAATCATATCCGAGCGACACCTCGCGCAGCTTCACAAACGAAGCGTCGAATGTAGCGGCACGGGTGAAATCCCAGGGATAGTTGTCGCCGTAAGGAATGTATTTCGTACCCGCTCCACCCAGGTTTTCGGTGTAGCCTGTGATTTCGCCGGCTTCGTTGTATTGTGCAATCACACCCGGGTTGAACACCGCGTAGTCGTAGGTATTGCCTCCGTATTCAAACGGGAAGCCGCCATATTCTTTGGTAGGACCACCGACGATGTTGAATTTGTTTCCGGTAACCGCCACCTTATTGTTGTCCACGAGATAGTTCCGCAGCTGGTCACCGGTCATACCGTTCGGGTTGATCAGGTTATCCAGGAAGCGTTGCGATTTCAAGTCGGATTCGCCGTAACGGTAAGTTTGCGATACGAAATTACCGCCCTGACGCCAGTCGAACGACATATTCAGCGTGAAGCCTTTGTAGGACAGGGATGTTTGCAAACCTAACAAGAAGTCCGGATTGAAGTTACCGATCTTGTTTCTGGTTTTAGAAGCGGAAATAGACTGCCAGGAGCCGTTTTCATCCAGAATAGGATAGCCATAATAAGGCGAGCTTTTATCTTTTACAGTGACGAGCTCGGCATCGTAAATATCCCCGATCTGCTCGCCTACGTATGTCCATGCGCCACCTTTGGCATCGGTCCAGAGCGTATAGAATTCAAGCCCATCCGATAGCGACTTAATCGTTGTGCGGTTTCTCGACCAGTTGGCATTGATATCCCAGCGCCAGCCATTTTTGTCGATCGGCGTGCCTCCCAGTGTAAATTCAAGTCCTTTGCTCACAAGCAAACCCGCATTGATGTTTTTGGAACTGTAACCGCTGGATCCCGGAAGCTTGGTCGGGATAATCTGGTTGCGGTTCTCCACCTGGTAGTAAGTGGCGGTCAGGCGGACGCGGTTATGGTAAAGGTTCAGGTCAAGGCCGTATTCATAGGAGGTCGCGATCTCCGGTTTCAGATCCGGAAGCAGTATTTGGCCCGATTTCGAAAGGCGCGTAATGCCGTCCCAGGCACCCGAGTTACCCAGTGTAGCCAGCAAATTGTAAGGCTGGGTATCGTTACCCACCTGCGCCCAGCTTCCTCTTGCTTTGAACAAGCTGATCTGATTAGGCATCCGGAACATCTCGTTCAGCAGCACGCTCAATGAAGCCGACGGATAGAAGTACGAACGGTTCGCTTTCGGCAAAGTACTCGACCAGTCGTTACGTGCGGTCAGATCGAGGTAGACCATGTCTTTGAAACCAATGTTAGCCAACCCGTAGGCACTGAAAACAGCTCTTTCCGACAGATAGCTCGAATATCTGAGGTTTTGCGGCGCAATGTTCGACAAGGTGTAAAGTCCCGGGATAACCAGCCCCGTTCCGTTGCCGCTTGCCGTGCTCAGGTCCATGTTTTTCTGGTAACGCGTATTACCACCACCCGACACCGAGAAGCTGAAATTGTTGATATCGCGCTTGTAGCTCAGGAGGAAGTCGGCATTGCGCTCGAACCTCGAAAGGTTGATCACCCCGTAACCTCCGCGGCTGTCGTTGGTGTAGCTATTCCCGATTTTCGTCTCACGTTGCTCGCGGTAGGTATCGAGGGCGTAGCGGCCCATCAGGCTCAAATGCGGTGTGATCTGCCAGTCGGCCTTGACGTTCCCGAAAACACGGTCCCGGACGAAGCTGTTGTTGACCTCGTAAGCCAGGAACCACGGGTTGTTATAATCACCCGGGCCTTGCGACAGCTGCTGCAAGCCTTCCTGCCCTGGCACCCAGTAGTTGCGCAGGTCGCGGATATCGATGTGCGGAGAAACCGCATATGCCCATTGCAGCGGATTGGTACCACGGTTAGTCGCCGGGCGGTTGTTGGAGTTGTTGCGGCTGATATCGACGTTCGTACTGAGTGTCAGCTTTTTGGTGAGCTTGACTGCCGAATTGATATTCAATGAATTACGGAACAGGTCCGAATTAGGGATAATACCGCGGTTGGTCATATTCGAGTACGACAACCGGTAAGACACCAAGTCATTACTGTTTGAGATCGCGACGCCGTTGGTAGTGGTAATACCGGTGCGCACGAAGTTCTTCACATTATCCGGGTGCGAAACGAGTTCTGTCGGAATCGGGTTGCCGTTGGCATCTTTCGGGCTGTTCCATTGAATTGCCTTGTAGCCTTTATCGAGCTCCGGACCTACCCCACCGGCAGAGCCCTCGTCGATCATCAGCACGCCGCCTGGGTACGGGTTGTTGTCGGGCGTGAAAGGTAGAATACCCGTTGCAAACTTGTGGTGCATGTTCAGGTATTTGTAAGGCTTGTCAAAAACGGTATTAGAGTTGACAGAAACCGTCATTTTCTTCGATTTGCTTCCGTTTTTGGTCGTAATCAACACCACCCCGCGGCCTGCACGCGAACCATAGAGTGCGGCTGCGTTCGGGCCTTTCAGGATCGATACGTTCTCGATATCGTCGGGGTTAAGGCTTGAAATGGCGTTGCCGTAGTCAACGCGGTTGTCGTTACCTACCTGGCTTACGTTGTTCAAAGTATTGGCAATGGGTACGCCGTCGACAACGAAAAGCGGCTGGTTATCGCTGCTGAGTGACGTAGCGCCGCGGATGATCATACTCACCGACGAACCTGTACCGCCTGTGGAGCTGATGGTAACCCCCGGAACCCTGCCCGCCAGCGAGTTCAGCACGTTTTCCTGTGCTACCCGGCTGATATCCTTGCCATTGACTTCGGCTACCGAATAACCCAGCGAACGTTTTTCGCGTGAAAGCCCCAAGGCCGTTACCACGGTTTCGTTGAGCGTTTCGACACCTTCCGCCAGCACCACGTCGATCACCGACTGGTTTCCGACCACCACTTCCTGGGTTTCATGCCCGATGTAGGAAAATACGAGCACCGGCTTGGACGCCTCATTGACATTGATCGAGTAATTACCGCTTGCGTCGCTGGAAGTACCAAGCTGGCTCCCCTTCACCACAATGCTGACGCCGGGCAGCGCCGCGCCATCTATTTTCGAAGTAACTTTTCCTTTGATCGTCTTATCGAGATTTCTCGCAGCGAATGTCGGGCTGACGAGCAAAACGGCCACGAAGATGCACAGGAGCAACCTTCGCATGCTAGCAGTAAAATTTGGATCCATAGTTTTTGTGTTTAAGGTGATGGGCACTGTTCATGATACTGAGAAATAGAGCTTTATGTTAAAAAATTAGAAAACACGACAGACTTATATAATCCGTGTCAGCGGTATTAATAACATGGTATCAGGTGAGTAGCGGATCACCTTCCGCGAGGGTTGCTCACGGAAGAAACTTCTTGAAATCCTGCTCACATTACTAGGGATGGTGTCGTTTGGGCTATTCTAAAAGGATCTGACTTTTTTATTTCTGAACAAACTATTGATAGAGGAGAGTGAGTAGTTGTAAATTCTGTAATCTGCTGTTATTCCTTCGGCCCGGCCTCACCGTTCGGCCGGTTTTCCTTCAACAAACGGTTGAAATAAATTTCGAGGGCGTCGGAGTAAGTTTTGCCTCCTTCGTCATCGGAAATCCCCGCGAGTAACTCCGCCAGTTCCTCCTCGGATATCTTATTGCTGATAAGCTTGTTAATCAAAATTTCAGCCCGGGAGAATGACATGGTGTTAGTTAGTTTTGGTATGTGACAAGGATACTCGCAAAGCTTCATAACAGACTACTACCGCAGCCCGGATTTTTTTCCCACGCCGCTTCTTTTTTGCGACGCCTGCTGCCTGCAAATTTTCCTGCTTTTGTTGGCGAAAATCGAAAAGCGCATTATGTTTGTATTTTTATTTAGATTATTTACAAATAATATGAAAAATCGATACTTGCACCCAGCAAATGCCCTATTGCGTGTGATCCACCTCGCTGTGGCTTTACTGATTTCACTTCAATGCGCGCTCGCACTCACTCCCGATAAGGGACGCGGCCATGTGCGGGGACTTGTGCAAACCTCCGACGGCCAGCCCGCCGGTTTTGTCAATGTGTCCATTAAAGGTTCCTCCAAAGGCGCGCTCACCAGCGAACAGGGCGACTACATAATCCGGAATGTCGCCGAAGGCAGTCATACGCTCGTCGTGCAGCTCGTGGGCTATGCCGCTGTTGAAATACCCATCGACATCGAGGCCGACGAAACGGTTACGGCACCCGTGGTAAGCCTCAAAGAGAGTTTAAATCAACTGGAAGAAGTGCAGGTGAAAGGCAATGTGAACCGGTTTGCCGACAAGGAATCGGATTACGTGGCACGACTTCCACTCAAAAACCTGGAAAACCCGCAGGTTTACAGCACCGTCAATAAAGACCTGATCAGCGAACAGGTTGTGACCGATTTCAAAGATGCATTACGAAATGTAGCGGGCGTGGCGCCTGTCAACAATCCGGCCGGTGGTACCGGTGCTACGATCCGGGGTTTTTCGGCTACTACCACCATCCGGAACGGCATGGCAGTACAGATTTACCAATCGGACCCGATCAATCTGGAACGGGTTGAAGTGATCAAAGGCCCCTCGGGAACATTGTTCGGATCAAGCCTGGTGAGTTTCGGCGGGTTGATCAATCAGGTTACCAAAAAGCCTTTCGAGACATTCAAAGGAGAAGTTTCGTATACAGCCGGAAGTTATGAACTCAGCCGCTTCACTGCGGATGTGAACACGCCGCTCAATGCGGACAAGAGCTTGTTGCTCCGCGTCAATGCCGCCGCGCATTCGGAAGGCACCTGGCAAACTTTCGGACATAACCGCCGCTACACCGCCACCCCAAGCCTGCTTTATAAAGTAGACGACCGCCTTACGCTCTCTTTCGACGCCGAACTGAATACAACAAACCGCTCGACCGTAGCCTATTACCAAAACCTGAACAAAACTTCGTACAAGAATTTCAAGGACATTCCGGTCAGCAGCAAAACTTCGCTGGGCGGCGAAAACATCGACGCAGACCTTACCGCACTCAACTACGCACTCGGCGCGCGGTACACCATGAATTCCAAATGGACTTCCCAGACGAATATCGCCATCGGTAATAACCGTATCGAACACAGCAATCAGATTTACCCGAACTGGACGAGCGACACAACTTTCAACCGAAACATTTCCAACTACGGGCCGCGGATTTTTACCTCCATCAATGCGCAGCAAAACTTCACCGGCAATTTCAACATCGGGCGCATACGCAACCGCCTGCTCGTGGGCGTGGATGTGTACACATTCACGAGCCAGCTGCGCTACACCGACGTCGGAACGTATGACGTTGTGAATACCAACAAGCCTATCCCGGGTATTAACCTCGAAAAGGTAAACGACCTGATGGCAACCAAGACGAATTCCAATAACCAGACACGCCTGAGCACATACAGCGCCTACGCTTCGGACGTGATTAATCTCACCGAGCGCCTGATCGTAATGCTAAGCCTCCGCGTGGATCGGTTCGTGAACAACGCTACGATCACCAACGGGGTCAAAGGGGCCAACGATTACAAACAAACCGCCGTTTCCCCGAAATTCGGCTTCGTATACCAGCTTGCGCCGGAACAGCTTTCGGTTTTTGGTAACTACATGAATGGCTTCCAAAATGTAGCCCCGGTAGTGCAGCCCGACGGCTCTACCTCTACGTTCAAGCCTTTGAACGCCAATCAATGGGAGTTTGGTTTGAAAGCGGAAGCATTTAACCGCAAACTGACCGGGACTATCAGCTACTATGATATTGCGATCAACAATGCTACACGCGTCGAAAACAGCTTTACGATCCAGGACGGTCAGCAGAAAAGCAAAGGTTATGAAGTAGAAATCGTAGCAAACCCGGTAGCAGGCCTGAATATCGTGGCGGGTTATGCCAAAAACGATAATAAAGTGGTGAAAGCCGCTGCTTTCGAAGGCAACTACGTGGCGCAAGTCCCGACCGACTATGCCAACCTGTGGGTGAGCTACAAATTCACCGGCAAGACCTTGCGCAATTTCGGCCTCGGCGTTGGCGGCAATTATGTGTCCGACTGCTTTTTTGAAGCCGCGAATCTCATCACAATTCCAGGCTACACCCTGGTGAATGCTTCCCTGTTTTACGACCAGCCCAAATGGCGTGTGACGCTGAAAGGCAACAATCTCGGCAACCAGGCAACCTTCTCCAACTGGGGATTGCCGCAACCGCTCCGCCAGCTGTCCGGCTCGGTAACCATCAAATTCTGATCCATCCGGGGCGCGTTCTGCGCCCCGGACTCAATCCTAACACCATGAGTAACCGTAAATCCATCGAAAAACCCAAACGCTCACTGTTCAGGCGTATTAATGAATGGCTGCATCTCTGGCTGGGCCTTGCATCCGGCATTGTCGTATTTGTAGTATGCCTCACGGCCGCATTATGGGTATTCCGATATGAAGTCTGGTATTTCACCGAGCCCTACCAGCGCGTGAAGGCACAAAACCAGCCGTTCCTCCCACCTTCGGTATTGATCGCCAAGGCCTCCGCATTCGCGCATCGGCAGGAAGGCAAACCTGTAGAGTTTACCAGCATTACCTACGGAACTTCCGAAAAATCCGCATTCACGAATTACACGCCTGAAAAGGGCAAGTTCTATTCCGTTTATCTTAATCCTTATGATGGGCGGGTGCTCTATCACAAAACCGGTCCGTCCGCGGCCGAATCATTCTTCATATTTGTGCGGAGCGGGCACCGGTTCTTTTTCCTGCCCCAAACAATCGGCAGCCCGGTCGTAGGCGCTTCCTGCATTATATTTGTCATTACCCTCATTACGGGGTTAATCTGGTGGTATCCTAAAAAATGGACGAAGTCCACGCGCGATAAGAGTTTTAAAATCAAATGGAACGGAAACTGGAAGCGCGTCAACCTCGACCTCCACAATGTACTCGGCTTCTACGCGTTCATCGTCGCATTGGCACTGACGATCTCCGGCATTGTATACAGTTTCGAGTGGTTCGATAAAGGTTACCAATGGCTCCTCACCGGCAAAACCACCGCCCCCCATGGCCATTCCGACGATTACCCGCACTCCGACACGACTTTTACCCGTCCGTTGTACGACCTGCCCGCGGACATCCTCTGGCAACGCATTCGCAGCGACCACTCCGGTGGACTCGGCCGGCTGAACATCAATTTCCCCAAAGAAGCCAGCGATCCTTACGAAATCACCATTAACCCCCAGGACGGGACTATTTACAAAACTTTCACCCGCTTTTTCGACCGCAACACCCTAGCCGAACTACCTTCCGAAGAATCGAAGAAATTTGAAGAGATGTCTGCCGGAGAAAAGCTCTATGCCATGAATTTCGACATTCACGTGGGCCAGATTTACGGCCTGCCGACCCGCATCCTCGCATTTTTCGCGAGCCTGATCGGGGCAAGTTTGCCAGTGACGGGGTTTATTATCTGGTGGTTTAGAGGGAAAAACACAAAAGCCGGTAAAAAACAGAAACCCACCGAAAGCCCGATTTCCGTCAACTGATTATTACCATTCTTCGCGAACCCCTATTTTTGTTAAAATTTTATCATATTAACAGAAAGTATCGTTTCTATACCGAAACTCGGAACCGTGAAGAATGAACCCTAAGAAGTGCTGTCAGGAGATTTACTTTCTGCTTTTTATACTGCTTTTTTCCCATTTTGCCTCCGGCCAGACGGTCGTTGCCGACAGTGCCGGCAATGTAATCGTGGGCGACATTACGGTGGAAGGGAACCATCGTACCCGCACCGCCATCATCATGCGTGAAATGGCGATCCGACGAGACGATTCGCTGACGACCGAAGCACTCCGGGAAAAGCTCGAAATTGACCGCAGGAAGGTGATTAATACCAACCTGTTCGTCACCGTGGACCTGCTCACAAAGCCCAATCCCGACTCTGTTCATACGGATATCCGCATTGTAGTGAAGGAGCGCTGGTATTTCATCATCCTCCCGGTTTTCCAGCTCGCCGACCGGAATTTCAATGAGTGGTGGTACGAACGCAAGCGGGACCTCTCCCGAACAACTTACGGCGTATACCTCAGCTACGGTAATGTGACGGGCCGGGCCGACAAGCTCCGTTTCCTGGCTGAATTTGGCTTTATCCCCAAGTTCGAACTAGCCTATACGTTGCCTTACATCGATAAGGCGCAAAAGACGGGGATTACCATCGGGACTTCGTATTCCATCAACAAAAACACCGCATTCAGGACCTGGCGCGACAAGCTGCAATACCTCAGCAGCGAAGAAATTAACCGGGAACGGTTTTACACTTATGTGAGCCTGACCCGGCGTAACAAATACTATACTTTCCACTCCGTCGACCTCCGGTGGAGCTACCTGACGATTTCCGATACGATTGCCAGGCTCAACCCCAATTACCTGTTGAATGGGGATAAACGGCAACGTTATTTCCAGCTGACCTACACATATAGCTACGACAAGCGCGACAATGCACAGTATGCATTACAAGGCCAGACAGCCGGGTTACAAATTTCCAAAACCGGGCTTCTGCCTTCCGACGACGTCAATACGATGTACCTCTATGGCTCTTACCGCAAATTCATTCCGCTTGGCAAGAAGTGGTTTTTCAACACCAATGTTCGGGGACGGATTTCGTTTCCGAAGCGCCAGCCCTACACCCAAACTGTGGGACTGGGCTACCGCAATGACCTCGTGCGCGGGTACGAGCTTTACGTGATCGACGGGCAGGATTATGCATTGATCAAGAATGAACTGAAATACAGGCTCTTCTCAATACAAAAGCATTTTTCGTTCATCCCCGTGAGGCAGTTCAACACCATTCCGCTAGCCGCTTATATCAATACTTTTGCCGATGCAGGCTATGTCAAAAACAGCTATCCTGAGTTCAGTAATACCAAATTGGGCAACTCTACGCTGTATGGCGCCGGTGCAGGCGTAGACGTGGTAACGTTCTATAATATCGTCGCGCGCTTCAATGTTACCCTGAACGGTTTGGGCGAACGCCGGTTCTTTTTTAACCTTGCAAGAGAGTTTTAATCGGATTTCCGGAAGTGTTAAATATCTATAAATTGCGATTGACCGACAGTCGAACTAGTTACAAGGCACGATAATTTCTCAACTTTATTTAACCGCATGACACAACCTCTACAATTATGAATACGCTGAAAAACGGAATCGCATTGCTCGTGATAGCATTACTCGCTTCGGCTTGCGACACTAAAACAAACGAAAAAACCGAGGCGGCGGCAGACTCGGTAACCTTGCACGAAGCTGCGCCCGCTGACCTGAACAGCGACCAGTCGGCACTGCTGAAAACGATCCTCGGACCAGCGGAGCAAAATCCGGCCGGTGTAGTGCTGCGAGGCATTGCATTCGGTGACGCAGTAGCCAAAGTGAAGGCCACCGAAACTTTCGAGATGTTTGAAGAAACACCCGACCACCTGGGCTATACCTCGGAAACCGCTCAGCTGGAAACCATCGACGTGCAGTACTTTCTGACACCCGAAAAGAAGGTGAACAAGATCACGATCGATGTTTACCTGAACAGTCCGGAAGCGACCAAACAGCTATGGAATGCCAGCAAACAGTATTTTAGTGAAGCATATTCTTCCCCGAAAGAAGAAACCAAAAAGGTTACCTGGAACAACAAGACAATCCGGATGGAAATGGAGGATGTTTCGGAAGGAAAAGATTATGGCTTGAAATTTCAATTCTTCCCTGCCGATAAAAACGTTCTGGCCGCCAAATAACACCTATGAAAAACAAAAGATCGATTCTCCTGGGCGCATTGTGCCTTATTGCACTGAATGTTTTTGCGCAAAAACCTTCCAAAAAAGACGAAGTAGTCACCATCGCAACCGACAAGGGCACGATGCGCTTCATTCTTTTCGACGAAACGCCGAAGCATAAAGCGAACTTCATCAAACTAGCGAAGGACAAATTCTATAACGGGCTGCTTTTCCACCGCGTCATCGATGATTTCATGATCCAGGGCGGTGATCCCAATTCCCGTAATGCAAAACCCGACGAAATGCTGGGCCGCGGCGACAACGGTTACAAGGTACCTGCGGAATTCAATGGAAAACTGTTCCATCAAAAGGGTGCTCTGGCTGCTGCCCGCGATAATAACCCCGAAAAAGAGTCCAGCGGATGCCAGTTTTACATTGTGGAAGGCCGCAAATGGAGCAAGGCTGATCTTGAAAAACAATCGGCTCGCGCGGCGCGTAAGCTGACGGACGCTCAGAAGAAAGTATACGAAACCATCGGCGGAACGCCTCACCTGGACGGCGCATATACCGTTTTCGGACAGCTGATCGATGGCATGGATGTCATTGACAAGATCGCCTCCGTAGACAAAGACGAGCGCGACCGCCCTGAGAAGGATATTTCGATGAAAGTGTCCGTCAAGAAAATGAAAAAGAAGAAGATTACCCGCAAATACGGCTGGAAATACGAAGCTTGAATTGGAAAAGAAAAAAATCCTGATCACCGGCTCCAACGGATTGCTGGGTCAAAAACTGGTGGAACTGCTGGTTTCAAAAGCACACATTGAAACAGTTGCCACGGCCCGGGGTGAAAACCGGCTGCCGTTCAGCAAGGGATACCGCTATGTTGAAATGGACATTACCGACCCGGAAGCGGTTGATCAGGTGCTCGATGCCGAGCGTCCCGATGTACTGATCCACACTGCTGCAATGACAAACGTGGACCAATGCGAGGCAGAAAAAGATGCCTGCTGGAAACTGAACGTCACCGCAACCGAGACGCTGGTAGCTGCGTGTGCGAAGTACCAGATTTTCCTCGAACACGTCTCTACCGACTTCATTTTCGACGGAACTTCGGGCCCTTACCGGGAAGAAGACATCCCGAACCCGATCAGTTTTTACGGATGGAGCAAGTATGCGGCTGAAAAGGCCGTCAAGTCTTCGGACATTGAATGGGCCATTGCGCGTACTGTGCTCGTGTACGGGATCGCGCACGACATGAGCCGGAGCAACATTATACTCTGGGTAAAAAAATCATTGGAGGAAGGCAAGGCTATTAAAGTCGTAACCGACCAATTCCGCACGCCTACGCTGGCCGAAGACCTGGCAATGGGCTGCTTCCTGATCGCGGACCAGGAGGCGAAAGGCATTTACCACATTTCCGGAAAGGATTTCCTGACCCCCTACCAAATGGCGCTAGCTGCTGCGGATTACTTTGGTTTGGACGCTTCTTTAATTTCCCCTACCGACGCGTCTGCATTCACGCAGCCTGCGCGCAGGCCGCCGCGGACCGGCTTTAATCTTACTAAGTCGCGGAATGTGCTGGGGTATGAGCCGCATTCATTTCGGGAAGGGATTGAGATTTTAGCCGGGCAGATTTAGATTTTGAATGCCACGAAGGCACGAAGAAACACGAATACGCTTCGTGTTTCTTCGTGCCTTCGTGGCATTTTCATTTTTCTATTTCAGCCAGATTCAATACAAATCCAGGGAAAAGCGGCTCGCCGGAAAGCTGAATATCGAGGCTTGAATATTCGACAATGGCACGCTCAGCTTCGTAAACATACACCTTCTTACCATACCGATCGATCAACCAGGCGAGGCGGCAGCCATTGGCCAGATATTCCTGCATTTTGTTTTGCAGGTAAATAAGACTATCCGATTTCGAACGCACTTCGATCACAAAATCGGGACACAAAGGAGCGAACCGTTCTTGCTCATCTCTCGATAAAGCATCCCATTTTTCACGGCTTACCCAGGCAACATCCGGCGACCGGACGGCGCGGTTTGGAAGCGTGAAACCCGCCGAAGGGCCGAACGCCTTTCCTGGAATTTTATTCTCCCGCAGCCACGAGCCAAAGACGAGAGAAATTTCGAAATTAAAATTATCTGAAAAACTTCCCGCAGGTGACATAAAGATAATGTTGCCTTCGCTGTCACGTTCAAAACTGAGCGTATCGTTCATCTGGCAAAAACGAAAGAATTCGTCCTCGCTCATGATATCTCCCATAATGAATGTAACAGGCGTGTCCATAACTTAACGATGTCTTTGGAAGTCTTTCAATAATGCTATTTCAAATATAACGATTTGCCGCCAAGGCTGCACGGCGACCAACAGTCAATTTTCAACGGATAAATTCATCAAGATTAACTGCTGGCCGCCGCTTTCCTGCGGGTTAAAGTTTATTTATATAGTAACTCATAATATTCCCTAGCCATTCTGTCGGAATTGAACGGCTCGGAAACGTCGTTCATACTATTCAAAATCATCTTTTGCCACTTCTTGGGCGCATTATAGTAAGTGGGGATTACCGTACTTTCCAGGGATTTCATCAGATTATCACAGTCCTGCTTGTTAATATCCTCTCCCTGGGCAACCGGCAAGAGAAATGCATTATGCCCGTCCTTCGCGAACTCACAAATCCATCCATCGAATGTGGATAGGTTCAATGCGGCGTTCATTGCGGCCGTCATACCGCTGGTACCGGAGGCCTCGCGTGTCACGACAGGTGTGTTGAGCCAGATATCGGCACCATCTTTGAGTAGTTTGGACAATGCCAGCTCATAGCCGGTCAGCACGGCCATATTGGGAAACAAATGGCTTAAATAGAAGAGGTGGTTGAAGGTCGCGATCGCTCCTTCATCTTTCGGATACGGCTTCCCGGCCCATATCACTTGCACTGGCTGCTTGGCATTCTCCATGATCTTTTTGAACCTTTCGAGATCCCAAACCAGCATATCCGGCCGCTTGTAGGCCGCAAACCGCCGTGCCCACACGATCGTGAGCACATCCGGGTCGAACAGCTTTCCGCTTTGGTCGGCGACAGTCTTGAACAATGTCCTCTTCAACTCCTTTTTACGCGCAACAATTGCATCGATATCCTTTCCAAGCCTCGCTTTTTCCAATACCGGGTCAACCCAGTAAGCATTGTTCTGTGCATTGGTAATGTGGCCGATCGGCGCAATTTTAGAATGTGACTTCCACATTTTCCGCGAGACTTCCCCATGCAGCTTCGAAACACCGTTCGCTTTACGGCTCAGGCGCAATGCGGCCAATGAATGGTTGAAGACATCATCCCCTATGCCGCTGATTTTCCGTACCGTTTCGAGATCGAGGCCGGAGAAAAAGCCCAACTGATCCAAAAAGTGAATGTCATGCTTTTCATTGCCGGCTTCCTCCGGCGTATGCGTCGTAAAGACGACCCGCTTCTGTACCTCAGCAGGTTTTTTATATTTTTTATACAAATGAAAAAGGGCTGAAACCGCGTGTGCCTCGTTCAAATGGTAAACTTCCGGTTCGTATTGCAAGGCTTCCAGCAGCCGCGCTCCCCCGATCCCCAGCACCATGCATTGCGCTACTTTATAGGTAACGTCGGAATCGTACAACGAGTAGCTGATCGCCCGCGTCGAATCGTCGTTACCGTCGGTGTCGGTTGTGAGCAGGAATAACGGTGCCGAGCCAAATGTCTCAGGATCGAGGTAATAGGCAGCTACCCAGACGTTTTTGCCCATCATGGGTATCTGAAACCGGATCTGGGTATCGACCAGGTAGGAATACATTTTCTCCCGGAACTCCGGCTCCATACTGCCGTCTTTCCGGCGCCCCTGATCGTAGTAGCCATATTTCCACAGCATTCCAATGCCGATCAGGTTCTGTTTGAGCGCATATACGCTGCGCATATGCGAGCCCGCGAGGAAGCCCAGGCCCCCTGAGTAAATTTTTAATGCCTGATCGACAGCGAATTCCATCGAAAAATAGGCCACTGATTTTTTGTACTGATTATCCGCCGCAAACGGGTGGCGGTAGGGAAGAGCGAAAGTTTGTTGTGACATTAGAAGCAATTTTGGTAGAATAAAAGAATTGCATAAAAAACCCGGCCTATTGGAAAAGGGCCGGGTCCGGTTGTGTTTTCAAAAGCTTATTTGCCGAAGAGCCGCGCCCAGAATCCCTTCGCCTTGGTCTTCGTCTCGCCGACTTTCTCCGAGGCGTCCTCCTTCAATTCCGCCAGTTCCTCCGTAGCCTTCGCTTTCAGTTCAGCGGCCTTGGCCTGCGCTTCGGCCAGCTTTTCCGAAGCTGCCTCCTTCGCATCTTCAAATGCTTCGGTGGCGTCTTCCTTAATATCTTCATACTTGTCTGCTGCGGCTACTTTAATGTCCTCAAACTTCTCCGCAGCCACTTCCTTGATATCTTCAAACTTATCGGTCGCGGCCTCTTTCAGGTCCTCGAATTTCTCGGCTGCTGCCTCCGTCAGGCCGGCGAGCTTCGCTGCGAAACCGGATTGTACCTCTTCGGCTTTATCCGCAACTTCCTCTTTCACAGCCTCTGCCTTAGCCGCAGCTTCTTCTTTAACCTCCTCCACTGCTTCTTCGGCGGCAGCTGCTTTGGTCTCGGCCTGCGCTTTCAGGTCGTCGATCGTCTCGTAAACTTCGGTCTTAATGCCATCGGCGGCTTCCTCCACTTTCTCCTCAGCCTTCGCCTCTACGGCAGCCACTTCTTCTTTCACCGCTTCGGTTGCCTCGTTCTTCACTTCCTGTGCTTCCTCCACAATGGCATCCTTGGCATCAGCGGCAGTGGTTTGGAGTTCGTCAACTTTATTTTCCAGCGATTCTTTTGCATCTTCTGGTGTAGGTTCGGTATTCTCGGCCATGGGAAATGAGGTTTTAAGGTAAGAACAGTTGATACGATGAGTGCGTAAGCTACAAAGGAGTTACCAAGGTTGCAAGCAATGCACGCAGCTTTATGCTAGGTTAACCTTCTAACCATCAAATTTTTAACCAGCTCATAAAACGGCTCCGGCTGCAATGTGCGCCAATTGTTGAGGTGCAGCGTACCACCGAAATTGATATAATAATCGAGCCGGTACTTCTTCCATTGCTCCTCCACATGCTCCCGGAAATTGATCGCGGCGATCCAGCCGTCCTCCACGTCGTCGAACCATTCTGCATAATAGTCGTCGTCGTTACCGCCATGAAAATCGAGCACATTTTCGCCCAGTAGTATGAACTGGTTAATGCCCTGGTTCTCCAGAGGGTCAATGACCTGCCTTTTGAAGAACATGATATCGTTGTGCAGCGCATCGTTCCACTCCCCGAACATCTCGATGATTACAAAACGCTTATTGTAATCCGCAAACAGGATTTTCACATACAGCGTCTCCGACCCGATATCATCCCACAACGGATGGATATAGTAGCCGTAGATCGCATTTTCGTAATAATCCAGGTTATAAGTGCGACCGTAAAATGGCGAACGCTCGTCGTGGCTGGCCACATAATGCTTCTCCCAATTATAATATGGCTCTATTTCCTGCATGGCAACGGTTTTGGAGTGACATTGAAAGCGAATATAAATGAAAACAGAAAAGGCTTAACCGATGTTACCCATCATTTAAGGGTTAAAATTATTGTACCGGACAAGATTTGAATTCAGGGTTTAGAGTTTTGAGTTTAGAGTCCAGATTTGCCTTTAAACTCTGAACTTTAAACTTTTATATTATTTGGACTTAATATAAATAGTATCGTAGCTTTGCAGCGGACATCCCCGGTACCCTATGCTCCCTGTAATCGCCCCTTTGCTGATTCAGACAGACAAGTCGTTTGAAGAACTTTACCATTCGCATTGGGAAAAGGTGTTTGCGGTGTGCTACCAGGGCACCCGTGACCTCGAACAGGCCGAGGACCTGATGCATGAAATATTCCAGTCGCTCTGGGAGCGGCGTGCCGAACTCCGCGTGGAAGGCCCCGTGGCCAATTACCTCGTACGGGCAGCAAAGCTCAAACTCCTGGCACATCACCGCGACTCAGCCAACCGCCGTCAGATCTTTGACCAGGTCATTCCGCAAAAAGCAGATTTTGAAGAAACTACGCAGCGGCAGGTCGACTATCACCTGCTTTCCGAGCGCGTGAGCGAGCTGGTGGCCGACCTGCCCCACCCTTGCCAGGATGTTTTTGTGATGAGCCGGCAGAAAGGAATGTCGAACAAAGCCATTGCTGCATCGCTCGTCCTGTCCGAAAAAACGGTGGAATACCACCTCACCCGCGCATTGCGCTTCCTGGGAAAGCACCTTTCCGAATACCAGCATTAAAAATTTTCGACTGCCCGCCAGGGATACCTTCGCCCCACGCAACAATATGGGTAGGGACTTCCCGTCCCGCTAACCTATGGCGGTACCATGAACATTACACCTGAACTTTTAGCGCGTTACACCGCGGGACAATGCACCCCTACCGAAATACAGGCTGTGGAGCAATGGCTCGATGACCCGGAAGTCGCCGCAGACGCCATCACCGAAATCCCCGGTGAAACACGGCGGGAGTCGGGCGCACGTGTGTGGGAGCGCTTGCGGGCGCGCACGGCACGACCATTTTGGCTGCATTACCGGTACTACTTGTCCGGTATCGCCGCTTTGTTGGTGCTGATAAGCGGCATTATATGGTATACGACGACGAATAGGGCCGACGAGACTGCCCGGCATACGGCCCGGATGGAAGCCGCTGTTCAAACCGTCCGCACACAAAAAGGTCAAACCCGGCAAGTCACGCTGCCCGACGGTTCGGGGGTCATGCTGAGTTACGACAGTGAGCTTCGGTACCCATCCGCATTCCTCGATTCGGTGCGTCGTGTGGTGCTGATCGGTGAAGCGCAATTTTCCGTCAAAAAGAATCCGAAACAGCCGTTTGTCGTGGAAACCGCCGCTGCACAAACGCGCGTACTCGGAACCGTTTTCGACGTAAGGGAATATCCCGGCGAAGGCAGCACAGCATTGCTGGTAACGGAAGGGAAAGTAAGGTTTAGCCACAAACTTTCCCCGAAATCGGAGATCGTAACAGCCGGCATGACGGGCCTGATCGAAGGGAAGCGGCTAACCGTCCGTACAGTTTCGGGCGCGGAGGCGGAAGTTTCGTGGCTGCACAATGCGCTGCGGTTCGACGACGTACCGCTCATGCAGGTAACGCGAGAGCTGGAAAGGCGCTACAACGTCAGCATTCAGTTTGGCAACGAAGCATTGAAAAACCAGCGCTACACCGGCGCATTTAAAAATCCTTCGCTGAATGCGGTGCTGGGAAGTTTAAGCATTGCGGTAAGCTTTCGGTACGAGGTCAAAGGAGAATCCATCAGTTTATATGAATAGTAATCCCATCCATTCCATGAATAAATCGCCCTAGCCTGCGGAAATGGAAAAACCCGATGCGCTGTCGCCAAACTTAACATCGGGTCGAATGCCAATCAATCGCAGATCAATCAACATTTAAACAAAAATATGCAGCTCCATTATACTTCGCCCCAACCAGGCGCCAAAATCTGTTATTTCCTCCTCCGAAACTGTGCGACCGTGGTACTATGCACCATTGTTTTGTGTATTTCAAATAAAACCCCCGCTCAGGCACCGGTGCTTGCCAAAGCTGTTACCCTGAAACTCCATGGTGTACGCCTGGCCGATGCCCTCGCGCAAATAGGCGATCAGACAGGAACTTCCATTTCATACAGCAGCACACAGCTGAATGTTGCCAAAAAGGTGAATGCCAATCTGGCCAATGTGCCGGTGAAAGACGCGCTGCACCGGGTGGTCGGTTCGGCATTGAAAGAACTGCACGTGCAGGAAAATGTGATCACGATCGAAGCCGGCGAAGGCCGCGGCGCATTACGCGGGACGCTGAAAACTTCCGACGGCAAACCTGCCGAGTTTGTAAACATTACAGTAAAAGGCACAGGAAAAGGGGCGCAAAGCGACCTCAACGGTGATTTCCTGATCCGCAGTATCCCGGCGGGCGAGCACACGGTAGTGATTCAGCTACTTGGTTACGAGCCTATCGAGCGCACGGTGACCATCGAAGCCGACGAGACCGTTACATTCGAACCGATATTCCTCAATGAAGACAGTAAAGCCTTACAGGAAGTGGTCATCAGCGGGGATATCAACAAATTCTCTAAAAAAGAAAGCGATTATGTGGCCAAACTGCCGGTGAGCAACATGGAGAACCCGCAAGTTTACAGCGCATTATCCAAAACTCTTTTTACGGAACAGCTCATTACTGATTTCTCCAATATTGTCAAGAATGCGCCCGGTGTGTATAAAATCCAGGCCAACCGCGGTATCAATTCCGATGGCGCCACATTCTACGCATTGCGCGGTTTTCGCACCGAACTTTCGGTCGTGGACGGGCTGCCGGTACAAACCAACGGCGAGTTCGATCCGATCAATGTGGAAAAAGTGGAGGTGATTAAAGGGCCTTCGGCTACGCTGTTCGGCAGCTCGGTAACCTCGTTTGGCGGATTAATGAATATTGTGACAAAAAAGCCCGTTGAAATAGCCGGGGGTGAGATTGGCTATACCACCGGAAGTTTTGGTCTGAACCGTCTTACCGCGGATATCTACGGACCTATCAATGCTTCCAAAAACCTTTTGCTCAGGGTTAATGCAGCCTATCAATACCAAGGCAGCTTCCAGGATGCTGGCTTCCGCAGAAGTCTCGTGATTGCGCCTTCGCTCGAATACCGGGTTAATGAGAAAATGACGGTGCTTTTCAATGCAGGTATTTACCAGGGTGAAATGACAAGCCCCTCGGCTGTTTTCCTGAACCGTACCCGCCAGTTTGTGGCCCACACGCCGCAAGAACTGGGTTTCGATTGGAACAAATCCTACACGAGCAACGACCTGACAATGAAAACGCCTACCATGAATGTGTACGGCCAGTTGAAATACAAACTTTCCAGCAGCTGGACGTCCCAAACCGCGTTTTCCAGCAATACCCGGAAGTCCGACGGTTTTTACCAGTACCAGTTCATCCGCGGAGCGGTAGCCGATACTTTGCTCGAACGCAATATTTCCCTGCAAAACACGACCAACAGCGCAATCGACATCCAGCAGAACTTCATCGGCGATTTCAAGATCGGCACCTTGCGCAACCGCGTCGTTGTGGGCCTCGATTACCTGAACCGCACTGCGCATAACAACAACTCGCCTTACATTGTGTTCGATAATGTGAGCGGCATTCGCAACGATCCGAATTATCTGAAAATTAATCGCACGTCTGTGGAGGCACGCCTGGCCGCGAACACCGACGCGCCTACGCGTAACTACAACTCGGGCAATGTGTACAGCGCCTATTTCTCCGACGTCCTCAACCTAACCGATCGCTTGCTCGCAATGATCAGCCTCCGCGTCGACCGGTTCGAAAACAACGGCACCTTAAACCACGCCACACGGACTTACGTAGCCAATACGAAGTTCAAGCAAACCGCGGTTTCGCCGAAGTTTGGATTGGTATATCAGATCATTAAGGACCGGCTTTCTGTTTTCGGAAATTATATGAATGGTTTCTTCAATGTACCGCCCGTCACCCAGCCGCTACCGGATGTTTCAGGCGTTTTCAAACCGCAGCAAGCCAATCAGCTCGAAGGAGGTATTAAACTGGAAAGCTACCAGGGCAAGCTCAATATGACTGTCAGCTATTACGATATCAAGGTCGACAACACCACACGTACGGACGTGCTCGTGCGTGAGGGCAAGAACTACAACATCACCGTGCAGGACGGCACGCAGTACAGCCGCGGTATCGAAGTCGAGATTATCGCCAACCCGATCACCGGTCTGAACCTCGTGGCGGGTTACAGTCACAACGACAGTAAACTAACGAAATCGACCGCCGCACTGGAAGGCCGTCGTCCGACCAATGCGGGTCCTGCCGACCTCGCCAATGCGTGGATCAGCTACAATCTGCCCTTCGGAAAGTTGAAAGGACTTGGCGCCGGACTCGGGGGAAATTACATCAGCGAGCATTTGACGGCCAATTCGGCAGTGACCGGCATTTTCACCATCCCATCCTACACCGTACTGAACTCGACTATTTTCTACAATACCAAAGCATGGCGCCTGGGTCTCAAACTCGACAACATGCTCGATAAAAGCTATTTCGCCGGACAAGGCGTACTCACGCCACAAATGCCGAGGAATTTCTCGGCTAACCTGGCAATCAAATTTTAACTAAGCTAGTGGATTATGAATTAAAACGGGCTGCCTCATTTGAAGCAGCCCATTTTTGATATTCAGCTATTTTACAATCTCTTACAACTCGCGGATCCAGATGTTTCGGAAGCTGGTCGTGTTGTTATGGTCCTGCAATTTGATAGGGCCTTTTCCGTGCGGCTCGATCGTCGGCTGGCCAATGTAAGGGGTCGTTCCCTGGATCGCAGTGTGGTTTTGAACCAATACACCGTTGTGGATCACGGTAATGTAAGGTGGATGTGTCATCTGCCCGTCTTTATTGAAATGCGGCTGAGTATAGATCACATCATAAGTCTGCCATTCTCCCGGGCCTACTGCCGCATTTACCAATGGCATGGTTTGCTTGTAGATCGAACCTGCCTGACCGTTGGAATAAGTCGGGTTGTTATAGCTGTCGAGTACCTGCAATTCGTAAACGCCCTGCATGAAAATACCGCTGTTACCACGGCCTTGTCCGTTTCCGTCCACTTTCGCGGGCGTTCTCCATTCGATGTGCAGCTGGTAGTCGCCGAATGTCTGTTTGGTTTGAATGTCGCCTGATTTAGGAGCTACGGTCATTGCGCCGTCACCGACAGTCCAGGGAGCAGCTGATTTACCGTCTTTTCCTGAAACCCACTGATCGAGGTTCTTACCATCGAACAGGACGATCGCATCGGAAGGGGCTGTGAAGCCTGAAACCGCCGAAGAACCTTTACCGGGCGTTACCACACGGGGAACGGGATTCCACAATTCGCTGGACTCAGGAGTTTGCTTCGCAGGCTGCAATTGCGCGTGTGCGGCAAAGGCAGCAGCCATGCTGAACGCGGTAAGCATCAATTTTTTCATTTGAAAGGTAACAGTTTTAGTCTAATAACTCTTTGAAATAGTATCAAAACACAACATTAAGGAAAAAGCAACAACAAAAAGGATTCTCATCTATTTAAATGTAATTTTCCCGATTCTTATCACGTAATTTGCAGGGCTAAAGGCATTCGTAGCCTGGATTGCTAATCTAAAACCGACTAAGCTTACTGCAAGTATGTCTAAAACCAACCGTTCACTTTTTCAATTAATCGCCTCTGGGGTAGCGGCTTTCGCCATGCACACCGCCTACGCCCAGCAGCCCATTCCTCTCAACGACCTCAGTGCTTTTACGACCAAATCCAGTGACTGGAAAATTGTCGGCAATGCATCGGCTGATCTCACCAAGGAAAACGCGCTGGTTACCAGCCCGGGTAAAGGTGTGCTCGCCTGCCTCCACGAAAAAGGCAAGTACGGCAGCGACTATGAACTGATTTCCAACTTCAAACACGGCGATCTCGACATTGAACTGGATTTCATGATGAGCAAAGGCTCCAACTCAGGAATCTACCTGCAAGGCAACTACGAAGTACAGCTTTTCGATAGCTGGGGTAAAAAAGGGGCTAAATACAACGACTGCGGTGGTATTTACGAGCGCTGGAACGACTCCAAGCCAGAAGGCGAAAAAGGCTACGAAGGATATGCACCGCGTTTCAACGTGGCGAAAGCGCCGGGTTTGTGGCAGCATATCAAAATCTCTTACCAGGCTCCCCGTTTCGACGCCAGCGGCAAAAAAATCGCGAATGCGGTATTCCTTTCTATCGTGCTGAACGGCGTAACGATCCACGAAAACGTGGAAGTTAGCGGCCCTACCCGCGGTTCACTGACAGCTGAGGACGTGCCTATGGGCCCGATCCGCATCCAGGGCGACCACGGTTCATTGGCGATCCGCAACATCGTGGTCAACAACTTTGACAAAAAACCTGCGACCCTTTCTGAACTGACTTACAAAACCTATTACGGCGGTTTGTCGGAAACCGAAGATCTTTCCAAACTGACTCCTGCTGAAACCGGCAAATCGGAATCGCTCAACTGGGAGATTCTGAAAGAGAACAACAACTACTCTTTCGTTTACAATGGCCGCTTGAATGCAGCCAGCGAAGGCGAATACACTTTCCGTCTGCAAGCTTCGGGTAATGCCTACCTGAAAATCGACGGTAAAGATGTGATCAAGCCCGAATGGAAATCGAACAACGAGTTCCGTGTAGCCAAAGTAAACCTGACGGCAGGCGATCACAAACTTGAATTTTTCAATAACAAAAGAGATGGCTGGATGCGTCCGGTACTGGGCCTTTGGGTAAGCGGACCGGGCTTCCGTGAAATCGCTTTCCATTCGAAAAGCTCGGCGATGGGCGGCGGTTCTACCGACCCTATCCTGATCCAGGCAGCTACCAACACCATTACCCGCTCTTTCATGGATTTCCGCAAGGACGAAAAAGCGAAAAGAACCCGCGTGGTTCACGCAGTGTCGGTGGGTAGCCCTGCGAGCCTGCATTATACTTACGACCTCGACAAAGGCGCGATCCTGCAAGTTTGGCGTGGCGAATTCCTCGATGCTACCCCTATGTGGCACGACCGTGGCGATGGTTCCTCACGCCCGCGCGGCAGTGTGACGTTGCTCGGCGACGATATGTTCCTGGGTAAATCAGGCAAATCTAAATGGGAAGCGGACACAACCGGCAGCGGTTACCGCCCGAAAGGTTACGTATTGGACGACTCAGATGTACCTACATTCCAGTACCAGGCATTCGGTTCTTCGATCACCGATTACGTTTCTGTCGTAAACAACCAGTATTTCGAGCGCATTGTAAAGGTGAATAACCCCGCAAAAGACCTCGTTGCACGCCTGGCCGACGGTGCTTCCATTGAAAAAATCTCGGAAGGACTCTACGCCGTAGACGACAAATCGTACTACATCCAGCTGGCCGACAAAAAACTTAAACCAGAAATCAGAGGCGCCAAAGGCGAACAGGAACTCATCGTGCCTGTAACCAACGGCGAAGTGAAGTATTCTATCCTGTTCTGATTTAAACCTTATTATTCCTGATTGAACAATGAAAAAACTTGCTCATATAGCATTTGCTCTTTTGGCCTCCCTGTCTACGCTCAAAGCACAGGAGTCTCCGAAAGAAGAAGACTTTTACAAGATTGTTACCCCACCGATTCCTGAAGGCATTATCCTTGAAGTAGGTGGTTTGACGACTATGCCAAACGGCTCACTGGCGATTTCAACACGCCGTGGTGAGGTTTGGATCGTGGATAACCCTACCAGCCGCGCGCCGTATTTCCGCAAGTTCGCGACCGGTCTGCACGAAATCCTCGGCTTGGCTTACAAAGAAGGTGCATTGTATTGCGCACAGCGCGGCGAATTGACCAAGCTGGTTGACAAAAACGGTGACGGTAAGGCTGATGTTTACGAAACAGTGTACGCATGGCCGCTTTCAGGTCACTACCACGAATACTCGTTCGGTCCGAAACTGGCGCCGGATGGCAGCTTCTTTGTGAGTGGTAACGTAGCGTTCGGTGACGAAGAATGGTGGAGAGGCGAAAGCCGCGTACCAGGTCGTGGCTGGATTTTCCACATTACCAACGACGGCAAATACGAACCATGGGCAACCGGTGTACGCTCCCCTGCGGGTATCAGCATGCTGAACGGCGAGCTGTTCTACACCGACAATCAAGGCGACTGGATGGGTACAGGTGGTATTTTCCAGGTTAAAAAAGGCGGCTTCATGGGTCACCCGGCAGGTCTGAAATGGGCTGGATTGCCTAACTCGCCTGTAAAACTGACAGAAAAGCAATTCTTCGCTGAGCGCGACAACCGCCAGCACCGTAACGAGCAAGGCCGCGCGATCAAGCCTGAAAACACATTGGGCGAAGAACCACAGTTCTTGTACCAATTGAAACAGAAATACGACATGGTACAGCTTCCGGCTGTATGGTTGCCTTATGGTGTACACGGTGTGTCTACCGCTGAATTGATCCTCGACGATACCAAAGGAAACTTCGGGCCATTTACCGGCCAGGTGTTCGTGGGCGATCAGGGACAAAGCAATATCATGCGTATTGTTTTGGAGAAAGTAAAAGGTGAATACCAGGGTGCCAGCATCGGTTTCCGCAGCGGATTCCAGTCGGGCGTGTTACGTATGGCGTTCGATAAGGACGGATCGATGTTCGTAGGTGAAACCAACCGCGGTTGGGGGTCGGCCGGTGATGCGAACCAGGGCTTGCAGCGCTTGGTATGGAACGGCAAAATGCCTTTCGAAATGTACACCGTGAAAGCACAACCTGACGGTTTCGAAATCGAATTCACCATGCCAGTTGACCGCAAATCGGCGGAAGACCTGGATTCTTACAAAGTGGTTAGCTACCTCTACAAGCATTACCCTGTTTATGGTAGCCCGCAGATCAACCTGGAAGATGTGAAAATCACAGGTGTGAAAGTATCCGACGACAACAAGAAGGTGCGTATCGTGCTCGACGGTATGAAGCAATACTATGTGCACAAAATCTCGCTGGAAGGCGTTCGCTCAGCCTCAAACAGCTGGTCGCTCGTACACCCGGATGCGTATTACACGCTGAACAACATCCCTGACGGCGAAAGATTGAAGGTTTCAGACCTGAAAACTACCCGCTCAGGCAAAGCACAGGCGTCTGTTTCGGCAGAACCTGCGAAAGAGCACGTATCTCCGGATGGCAAAGGCAAAGCGACTCCTGCGAAAGCCGGAGCAGCAGCCAAAGCGCCAACCTGGGAAGAAGTGAAGCCATTGCTGGCGAAAAACACCTGCCTCGCGTGCCACGCGCCCGACAAAAAGGTGGTAGGACCTTCTTACGCTGATGTTGCTAAACGCAAATACAGCAATGAGAAGATCGTAGAACTGATTTACGCGCCTAAGCCTGAAAACTGGCCTGACTACGCTACGCCGATGGCGCCTATGCCTCAGGTTTCCAAGGCAGACGCTGCTAAAATCGCGGCGTGGATCAACTCTCTTGCGAAATAATTGTAATAGCACGGGGCTCTGCCCGCGTATGAGCTAAAAAGGCTGCTTCCACATCGGAGGCAGCCTTTTTTAGTTGAAGATCAGCGTATTCAGAACCATTTTAATGCATTATCTTCACATAACGAACCAGACTAATGCAGTACAAATCGCACGTTTTACGGTTGAAAATGCGTTAGTTGTTATTGAATGTGTCCAAAACTATGTTTACTCTGCGTGGCCCGTCTTTCTTGAAATCGGTAAAAGGAAAAGTCGTTGTAGGCTTTTTCATTGCCTCCCTCGCCCTGGCAGCATCCTGGGTAACCAGCAAGCTGGCATTCGACAATATGCTTACCACGCTGGATACCCTTTCCACCCCGGATGACAAGATGCGGCTGGTTAATAAGATATTCCAGGACATTCTCACACTCGACCACCTTCAGAACGAGCGAAAGCTGAAAGGAGAAGAGCTCAACGACGAAGTACTGGCCCAATCGGTGGAGCTGATCGCCACACTCGATAGCCTCAGCTATCTTAGCCTCGAAGATCCGTTGCAGATCATCCGGATCGATTCCATGAAGAAGATCCTCAAAGAGCGAGAGAAGATCTATGGCGACTATGTAAAGGTGCGATCCAAACTGGTAAGCAATAAAGCACTGGAAGATGAGGTAAAATCCATTTCAGGGCTGATCACCACCAAAAAAGTCAAACCGGACAGCACAGTAGTCAAAACCGAAAAACGTACCACCACCACCACCGTTTACACCGAAGTACCCGACACGAGCCAGAAAGCAAGTACAAAAAAAGGCTTCCTCAGCAGGGTATTCCGGGGAAATAAAAAGAACCAGGCACCGGCCAAAGAACCCACAAAGCTGGTACAGAAGCAGGAAGTGAATGTGCAGGTCGACACGATCCGCGTGGCCAAAAAGGACAGTACGATCGAAAAAGTAGGCGAAGCCGTCCATGCCATCGAAAAATCGCAGAAAAAACGCGCCGTAACCTTCGTTGACCGCGAGCAGGAACTGGCAACGGCCGGCAACTCCCTGGTAAAGCAGCTATTGGGCGTTATGCAGGATGTTCAGCGGGACGTGATGCAGGATTCCCATAAAAACAACGCCAAGGCAAAAGGAATGGTGGAAGGCAGCGTGAATTACCTCGAATGGATCATGCTGGGCTTCTTTTTCCTGACAGCCGTAATGGCCTATTTCATTTTCACAGATATTACCAAAAGCAACGATTACCGCCAGCAACTGGAAGAAGCCAAAGAAGAAGCCGAATACCACAGCATGGCCAAACAACGGTTCCTGGCTAACATGAGCCACGAGATCCGCACGCCGCTGCAATCGATCATCGGCTATGCGGAAGCATTGAAAAACGAAGAAAAACCGCGGAAGCAGGATCTGGAAACACTGCATTCAGCCTCGGAGCATTTGTTATACCTCGTTAATGAAGTGCTCGATTACAGCCGCATCATTTCCGACCGCTTTACATTCGAAGACAGGGTATTTTCCATCAACCCGCTGCTCAATGAGGTCATACAGGTTCTCAGGCCCAACGCCATCTCCAAAGGTTTGGTATTAAGGCTCGAAAACTCCCTTAAACCCAATCTGTACCTGCACGGAGACCCTTTCCGATTGCGGCAGGTTCTGTACAATTTGCTGACTAATGCTATAAAGTTCACGGAGAACGGCGAAGTCGTCCTCAAAGTAGCAGGCCACGAAAGCGGTAACCTTGCGAAAATCGAATTTCAGATTTCGGATACGGGTATCGGGTTGTCGAAGGAGCAGACAGAACGCATTTTTAACCAGTTCGAGCAGGCGGACCCTTCCATTCAACGCAGATATGGCGGTACCGGGCTCGGTCTCAGCATTGTGAAGGCATTGGTGGAAGGGATGTCGGGCAGTATTCACGTCACCAGCAAGGAGGGAGAGGGCACGACTTTTTTTGTCACCACCAGTATGAAAAAGGCAGACACACTGGAATTGGCGGAGGAGGCGCCGGAACGAGGCTATCAGATTAATGGCAAAGTATGGCTAGTAGACGACGACGCCTTTATTCTCAAATGGTGTTCTTCGGTACTCGAAATGAACGGTATACAGCACGCAGCATTCTCCTCGGCCGAAGAAGTGCTGAGCAGGCCGTGGAATGATCAGGTGAAGTTCGTACTCACGGATATGCGTATGTCGGGCATGAACGGGGCCGAGCTCGTGAAGCGCCTACGCAAATCGGCTCCGAAGGACGTGAAGTTCTTCGTCCTCACTGCACAGGCATTGCCGGAAGAACGTAAGAAGCTGTTGAGTATGGGCTTCGACGGTTACCTGATGAAACCATTCCATTCGAGGGACCTGCTGGAACTACTCGAATCGTCGTCGGCACCAGAAAGGGATTCGCCCGCCGTCTTACCCGCAGAAGTCAAGCCGGAAAACGGTCACACAGCCCATAACCTGGATTTTGATTTCACGATGCTCACCGAAATGACTTTTGGCGACGAAAGTCTGCTGCGCGAGATCCTGGATCAATTTGTGAAAGATTCCCGAGCCGACATCGATTCGCTCCGACAGCACATTGCCGCCAACGAGCCCGACCACGCTCAGGAGCTCATGCACCGCATGGCCGGCCGCACGGGGCAGATCGGAGCCCGCGACCTGTCGGCCAGATTCCGGAACCTGGAAATTGCATTGCGCGAGAATGCGGCGGATGTGTCGGAAAAAGAAATGACGCAGGTCGTAAACGACGCTGCGTCAGTGATTGAGCAAGTGGAGGAAAAAGCACTCTCCTACTCGATATGATATTTTTCGATCTTGTAATACAAAGTCTTGCGGTCGATGTTCAGTAACTTGGCCGCTTTGCTTTTGTTGTAACGCACTTCCTGCAACACCTTTTCTATCATCTCCTTCTCATGCGTTTCCTGCAATGCTTTCAAGTCGGAACCCGGCGCAGGTTTCTGCTGGTCTTCCATCGCGGTAATCATTTCCGATGGCAATGCACCTAGTGTAGCCACCTCCTCTTTCGACAAGAGCACGAGGCGTTTGATCACATTGTTCAGCTCGCGCAGATTACCCGGCCAGTCGTATTTCTGGAAAACATCCATTACCTCTTTCGAAAGCTCCTTCACGTTGCGTTCGAGCTCCTCATTGGCCTTATCTACAAAATGCTGAACAAAAATCGGCAGGTCCTCGCCGCGCTTGCGCAATGCGGGCACTTCGATTTTGAATTCATTTAACCGGTGGTAGAGGTCTTCGCGGAAATCGCCCGCGGCTGCACTGGAAATAAGATCTTCATTAGTCGCTGCGATGAGCCGCACATCCACTTTCACCTGCTGAGTGCTGCCGATAGGAACGATAATACGCTCCTGCAATGCCCGGAGCAGTTTGATCTGCACATCGTAGCTCAGGTTACCGATCTCATCGAGGAATAGCGTGCCGCCATCCGCCGCTTCGAACTGCCCTATTTTATCTTGCAATGCACCGGTGAATGCACCTTTTTTATGGCCAAAAAGCTCACTGGCCGCCAGGTCTTTCGACAACGAACCGCAGTCGATCGCCACGAACGGGCCGTCGGCACGCTTGCTGAGGCGGTGTATCGACTTCGCTACGTGTTCCTTACCGGTACCGCTTTCGCCCTGGATAATCACCGACATGTCTGTGGGTGCCACCAGCCGCACATATTCAAAAAGTTGTTTGGCAACCTTGCTTCTGCCTTCGATATAGTCGAGCGATTGCTTTTCTGCCTTCGAATTACTTTTGGCTTTCGGCGCAGTTTTCACGCTCGTCACCTCTCCCTTGTTCAGCGCTTCCCTGAGTACCATAAGCAATTCTTCCGGGTTCACCGGTTTGGTGATGTAATCGAAAGCCCCGATCTGCATGGCGGTAACCGCAGTCCGCACGTCATGAAAACTGGTCATGATGAATGCCGGGGTGCGGTTGCCTTCGCTTCTGAGCGTTTTAAGAAAATCTACGGAGTTACCATCCGGCAGACGGTAATCGAGCATCAGCACTTCAAACGGCCCGTCGGAGTTATTCTTCCCGAGCGCTTCTCTCGCCTCTTTTATGTTTGTACAAACCTTTACCTGATGACCATGCTTGCCGAGAAAATTGGTGAGCAACTTTGAAAATGTAGAATCGTCTTCAACGAGGAGCAGATGAGCCATGGGTGATACTATTTCTAAGAAAAAATAAATACTATTAAACGAGTGGGTATTATGTAAAAGTACAAAAAACAAACACCAAAAAGCCGGAGAAGTCTCCGGCTTTTCATTATGAGCCTTTCAGACGCCGGGAACGGCCTTTTGCTAGTCGATCTTCTTCCCGTACTTGTCCAGATTAAGTGTAGATGTTTCTTCCGCTCGTTTGATATTTACTTCGTAATACTGTGAGTTATCGTCCCGCGTGACCAGGTAAGCACTGGTTACTTTCCATTCGGCATAAGAGCCGGACAAGGTACTTTTGACAGCTTCCGGGAGGTCTTCCGGCCGCACCGCAACCTTGCTATGCTCGGCAATAACGACCACATCTGCAAGAGATTGCACGGATGCATCAACATCCGGGGTAACTGCTGCCAGTAAGAGTGCGAGGGCTATCGGGGTTATTCGCATGATGAATCGGGCATTTAATTTTTAATGTAAACTGAAAGAGATATTCGTGCCAATGGAAATATGCTACAAAAAAAGTTGATAATCAGATATTAACCAATTTTAATTCGCAACTGTGTAACCGGAAGGAACGGGAGCTGTACCTCAGGTTGTGGAATTTCACACCAGTTATGTGAAATTTAATAACCACTTTACCCATGTACCCGTATCTTATTAACCAAACTAAAAAAAATTCAAATTTTTTTATCCAATATTGTTTTGTGAGGAACATATTCCCTTATATTTGCGTAGAAATTGTTTATCTGCAAGAGGTAGCATAACTACTACACACCGCTAGAGACTTAACGCTATACATTCATATATTGAATTATATCTCAGGCATTATTTACTCAACGTTATTTAAGAATACCATCGGTTAGTCTGAAAGCATCAAGAGTCCCCATCAGGGACTCTTTTTGTGTTTTAAGCCCTTCCCATTCATGCCTTTCCTCCCTTTTCCCTTCCTCCTTTTTCACTGCGTCTGATCTAAAGCAATCCGTCCCGCGTAGGTCTCTCAAAACTCTTTCGACACACGGAGAGTGCCTCAATAACCTTTTATTGCTATGAACAAACACACGGAAACCAAGAACAGCTCCGGCAAAGGAGAAGGCGAAATTACGTCGGTTTTCAACAGACGTCTCTTTTTACGCTCGGCCGGTTTAGCCACATCATTAGGAACAATCGTGATCGCCGCGGGATGTAATGACGATGACGACGATCCGATGATCCCCGGCACTGGTGACACCGTCGACCTCGGCTCGGGCGACATTGGTGTGCTCAACTATGCATACGCGCTGGAACAACTCGAAGCGGCGTTTTACACACAGGTGATCCAGACGCCATACAACGGTATCACCGATGCAGAGAAAGCGATCCTGACCGACATCCGCGATCACGAGATCGTTCACCGCGACTTCTTCAAAGCCGCATTGGGCGACAAGGCCATCAAAGGGCTCACCCCTAACTTCGCTGCCATCGACTTCTCCAAAAAAGAGGCCGTTCTTGGCGCAGCCAAACTATTCGAAGATACCGGCGTAGCCGCCTACAACGGCGCCGGAAAGCTGATCAAGGACCCGAACTACCTTTTGCTTGCAGGAAAGATCGTCTCCGTGGAGGCCCGTCACGCGGCTGTGATCCGCGACCTGATCAACCCGAAATCTGCCGATTTTGCCGGTGACGACATCATCGACGCCAACGGAATGGACAAGGCCATCGCGCCTGCCGACATTCTCGCGGCAGTTAAGGGCTACGTAAAAGATACCATCACAGGTGCCAACGTAGGTAAATAATCATTCACACTAACAGGATCAGACACAATGGATATTTTCAAAATCATAGATCAGTTTCAGCAAATTGACGGTGATGCAGTCGGGAGACTCGAATACGCTTCGCGCCGCCACTTTATGAACAAAATAGGAAGCAAGCTGGCCTCAGCGGCAATCCCTACCGCATTTGCGGCAATCGTTAACAAGGCGTTCGCACAGTCGGCAGCCGCCGTAGACGTGCTCAACTACGCGCTGACGCTCGAATACCTCGAAGACGAGTTCTACAAAGCCGGCAACGCGGCAGCGAACCTCATTCCGGCATCCGATAAAGCAATTTTCATGCAAATCGGTAAGCACGAAACGCAGCACGTGGCATTTCTCGTGAAAGCGCTCGGAAGCAAAGCCATTGCAAAACCGACCTTCGATTTCCAGTATGGCGGTGCATTCGGCGATGTATTCACCAATTACAAAACTTTCGTGACCGTTTCGAGCGCGCTTGAAGATACGGGGGTGCGTGCCTACAAAGGCCAGGCCGGCGCATTGATCGCCGACCCGCAGATCCTCGAATACGCATTGCAAGTGCATTCCATCGAGGCACGGCACGCAGCCGTAGCAAGGCGGCTCGCAGCCACATTACTAGGTAATACTGCCATGAAAGGCTGGATCACAGGCAAGGAAGGCGCGGTAGCTGCCATTTACGCCGGCGAGGACAACATGACGCAAGGAGGCGTAAACCTCAAAGGGCTCGCTTCCAAGAGCGACGCCGCCATTACCGAAGCATTCGACGAGCCGCTGACCAAAGAAGCTGTCCTCGCGATTGCGGGGCCGTTCATCAAAAAATAACTGCACCCATTAACGTAAACTTTCCCTGTTAGCCATATACATGCACTTTTCAATGAGCCAGGGCTCAAAGTGCCTCACTACACACTATTATGTATCAGGAGGTTACCGTTGCCGGTAACCTCTTTTTTATAGGTAAACGGCCTAATTTGGCCCGAAATAATGGTTTAAGCCGCCCGGTTTATGTAAATTTGGAAATAATGTTTTACAAGTTTTCCTGAACCAGTTGATGAATTCCGAATTAAACAGAAGAGATTTTCTCAGAACAGGGAGCCTCACGGCGTTGGCTACCGCAATGGGCAGCCAGATTGTTTTTGCTAACCGGATGCCCGCCGGGTACCGCCCCATTTTCCTGGATGAGAAGGATGCGTTGAAAGGCAAAAGTGCGGAAATGATCGTGCAGGGCGACAAACCATGGAACGTGGAAACGCCGGTACATTTGCTCGACGACCGCGTTACACCCGTTGAAAATATGTTCATCCGCAACAACGGTCTTGTTCCGGAGAAAATAGAGGTAGCCAACTGGACGCTGACGATCGACGGCGAGTCGGTGAAAGCGCCTAAGACCTACACATTGGCCGACCTCAAAAAGAAATTCAAGCAGTATACCTATCAGCTCGTATTGGAATGCGGCGGAAATGGCCGCTCAGGCTACCAGCCCCAAGCCTCGGGTAACCAATGGGGCCAGGGTGCAGTGCATTGTGCACAATGGACGGGCGTGCGGCTGAAAGACATCCTGAACGATGTGGGCATTAAAAGCGATGCCGTATATATAGGTTACCACGGCAAAGACCTTCACCTGAGCCGCGATCCCAAAAAGGAATCCATCTCGCGTGGCGTGCCCATTGCGAAAGCTATGGAAGACGAGACGCTCATTGCATGGCAAATGAATGGAAAAGATATTCCTGAGTTCCACGGCTATCCGCTCCGGCTCGTAATTGGCGGCTGGCCTGCTTCCGTTTCCGGGAAGTGGCTGAGCGGCATTTCGGTACGGAACAAAGTACACGACGGCCCTAAAATGGAAGGCCACAGCTACAAACTACCCCGTAACCCCGTAGCGCCCGGCACTGAAATTCCGGCTACGGATGAGTATTACAAAATAATCGAATCCATGCCGGTGAAATCGTTGATCACGTATCCCAAGACCGGTGCGATGATCGACCCGGCAAAGGAGCTCGCATTGCGGGGGCACGCGTGGGCGGGAGACCATTCCGTTAAAAAAGTGGAGGTTTCTATTGATTTCGGGGCTACCTGGAAAGAGTGTAAACTCGAAGCCCCGGTGAACCGTCTGGCGTGGCAGCATTGGAATACCCATATCAAATTCCCGACCAACGGATATTACGAAATATGGGTGAAAGCCACTGATGACACGGGCGTTGCGCAGCCGATGCTGGCTCCGGCCTGGAACCCTGGCGGGTATCTGAACAATGCTTGCGAAAGAATCGCCGTAAAAGTAGGGTAATGTACCACAATGCTCCCGGGCAAATACGATAGCTTATGAAGATCTTTTTGATAGCCATGCTCGGTGCAGGTATTGTGTTTCAAACCCTGCCCGAAACGCCGGCCAAACATAATAATGTGAGTACGGCAGTGGCCGATACCATTAAAAAAGACCCGGAAACGGGCCTGATCGCCGATGAAAACCTGTACATGGTGAAAGCGCAATGTACCAATTGCCATTCTACCAAGCTGATCATCGCCAACCGCTTCACCCGCGACGGCTGGAAGCAGAAGATTCGCTGGATGCAGGCCAACCACAACCTATGGGAACTGGGCGACGCCGAGAAACCGGTACTCGATTATCTGGAAAAAAATTATTCGCCAACTGCCTCAGTCGCAAGGAGAGCGCCATTGAAGGACATTAAGTGGTACAAACTGGAACAAAACTGATCGGAAACAATAGCTATCTTTGGCACTCAAACTTTATGAATTTTCCGCGTGCCTGATTTTCGTTTCCTCGTTTCCCGATTTGTATTTTCCAGCCTGCTGTTCCTCGTTCTCACAAGCACCCCGACCATGCTCGCCTCGTGCGCGCTCACTTCGGAAGAGAGTCAACAGTTCAATAACAACAGCGATTTACCAAACCCCCTTAAAGCCGAAGTAATTGGCATCCAGGATGGTGACACGATCGAGCTGAAATACATTTATTCAGGGAAAAAGGCAGGACGCAGGATGGGCAAAAATGTGCGGATACGTTTTCTGCATATCAACTGCCCGGAGCGTAATATGCCTTTTTACAACAATGCGAAGCAGTTTACCAGTGAGAAATGCTTCCGTAAGGTGGTTAGTATCCGCCACAAAGGCGAATTCGATAAATATGGTCGATTGCTGGGCGAAGTGGTACTGCCGGATGGTAAAGTGCTGAACAAGGAATTGGTTAAAAAAGGGCTGGCCGTGCATTTCAAAAAGTATTCGCACGACCAGGAATATGCCAAACTTGAAATAGCCGCCAACAAACAGAAAATCGGCATCTGGACCCAGCCCGGAATGGAACTCGGACATTTGTAATCATGGAGCATTCGTCAGTCGCATTTTTTCAGATCCTTTATCAGAATGAAACTTTGTTTCAGCTGGAAGATCGTGTGCTGACCGAACGTCCTGCAACTGCCGCGGCGGAAGCACCCCTCGCGCCACCAGTACCCGAACCTGCGCATGTGCAGGCTCCCGCGTCCTCATTACCAGCGACACCCGCTGTTCCCATACAGCCACCATCGCAACCGGCAATACCGGCGGTACCGACCAATGCCCCTACATTGCCTCAGACACCGGCAGTAATAACACCGCCGCCTGTAAATGCGCCCGCTCCGGCACCTGCCGCCGCGTTCCCCGCGTTGAAACACAAAGTACTCGTCCTCACCGACGAGCCGAAGCAGCAGGAAATGCTCATGTCTGAAGCATTGTTCCTCGACAATATTCTCAAAGCCGTCGGCCATTCGCTGGAAACGAGCGATGTCCTTAATTTCAGCTTCATGCCGGGGCAGGACGCCCGCACGGTACTTGCCGGTAAAAAGACCAACTTTTTTATCTCCTTCGGCGTACCGCTGATTAAGCTCCACCTCGACCTGTTGCTCGTGCCTTATACGCCTAAGAATCTGGAAGGTATCTGGTTCCTGCTCGTCGATCCGCTGGTGGTGATCGAAGCCGACCGGAATCTTAAGAAAAAACTCTGGCAAGCGTTACAGAAGATGTTCGAAATGTCCTAATCCCCAGGCGCTTACCTTTTTTAATAGCCGGTCATCACAATATTATAGTGAATTTGTTTGTTTTCATGGATAATCGCAGGCTAACCCATGAAAAACTATGGCCAAACTGACTGAATTAATTGCCGGCTGGTTTCGTCCGAGAGAGTCCGACGAAAACGAATTTTATGATGATGAGCCTGTTCAGGCGAACGACACCCCTACCCAATCAGTGGAACAAAATCCGATCAATCCAACCGTTGCCTACAACAGGCAACCCGTAATGGCTGCTGCGCCGCAGCCTCAGCAACCTGCATTTCAGGCACCTGTGCAGGCGGCACCGCAACCGGCAGCACAGCCCGTACCTCAACCGTTTATACCTCAGCCAGCCGTGCCGACACTGGCCCCGCCTCAGGTGACAGCTTCTCAACCGGTTCCACAAACTCCTGAGCCACAAAGAGTGGAGGTCCCCATCCCCTACTGGCTCGAAGACGAAGACACATTGCGCGACGAGGGCGTGCTTTTCGGGCTTTCGGAATCGGACCCGCACGAGAAAACCGACATTATCCAAAAATACTTCTCGAACCTGGCGGCCTCGCATCTTGCCAATATCGAAGAGCATAACGAGCGCATTCAGGAGCTGAACCTTTTCATCGGTCAGAAACAAAACCGGATTGATGAATTGCAGGAGAAGCTGAAAACCCCTGGAGCTCGTGCAGAAGGCGAGCATCACCTCCCGCGCACGCTCATAGGCATTACGTTATGCGCAGCCATGTGTGTGGGCAACTTCTTTTTGATCCGCGAGTCGCTGAAACCCGCATTTGCGGATAACTCATGGATTGCCCTGGGCGTGTTCCTGGCCGGGATGTTCAGTCTGTTCGGCCGAATTTCGCTTTTCCATGATACCGATTCGAAAGTGACGTGGAAATCACTGCTGGAAGAAATAGGGCTGCCGTTTGCAGCTGCATTGTTCGTGTTCGCGAATGTGATTACCTACCAAACCTGGTGGCAGGCATTTGCACTGTTCGTTTTCGTGTTTTTCCTCTTCCTTTTTGCAGGGAAACTGCTGCTCAGCAACATTACCGTGCTGCGTAATGACCTTCAAGTTTGGTTAAATATTCGTCGCGACCGCCAGGATTTTGTTGAAAATAACTACAACTGGGAGTCGGAATGCCAGACATTGCAGGAGGAGATCGACGACCTGCGCGTAAAAAAATGGCAGGTGCTTCGCGAGCAGAGCCATGCCGAGACCGAGCGCGACCGCCTTTTTGCCAAGCGGGACATGCTTATCAAGCTTTTTGAGAGCGAATTCTACCTCGCGCGCCGGATGAAAAACGAGCTGACTACCCGGCAGCTTAACCTGATCCAGAAAGGCAAATAGTAGCAAAAAGTCGATCAGGAAATGCGCCGATGGCGCGATTTTTTATCCTAACTCACATTCGATCAACCCTAAATAATGGTCATGAACGAGCAAAATCTAAATGAAAACGGAGATTACCAACACGGCTACACGCGTGGAATGGAAGGTATCGACCGTGAAGTATATGAGAATTATTTGTCCAGCAATGTAAACCACGACTGGATCCAGGACCGGCTCAACGAAAAGAAGCAGGAGCTCGGCGAGACGAGGTCGCGGAACCAGCAGGCGCTGACGGAACACAAGACCGCGTACGGCAGATTGCAGAATGAGGTAATGGGCCTCAACAATGCAGCTACGCAAATGAAGGACATGGAGCGCTCGATCAACGAAATCGATGCGCAGACCGAGGAACTGAAAGAAAAACGCGCCGATAAAGCGCCATCCTATTCGCTGATCGCCGGTTTGATCTTCCTCGCCGCCGGTATTTCCTTCATCGCCGGTGACCTGATCATTTCACACGAAATCGTAGCCTACGCGCTGAATATCCGGAACTCTAACGAAGCATGGGCATTCGCGATCGGTTTGGCGATGCTTTCGGTATTGCTGAAACCTGCCTACGACCGGTTGGTAGAGGAGCCTTACCACAAAGACGAGTCTCCGAAAGCGAAATCGCGGTATGCCGGGTTTAAACTGGTACTGTCTATCTTCGCAATTGTGACGCTGATCGTGCTGGGCTGGTTTCGTTATGAGGCCTACCGCACCGACAAGCTGAAAGAGGCGATTAACAAATCGGTTAAAAACCTGCAATTGAATGCGGTGGACCCATTGACCGGCGCGCCGGTGGATAGCCCTGCATTGACCAAGAAAATCGAGCAGGCATTACAAAACTCCGATCAGCTGAACCTCGACCTCGTGAACAGTCCGTGGGCATTGCTGTCGTTCGTACTGAGCGGCGTGCTGTTCGCCATCGCGGGTGCCGTTTCACTGGGTATGGCGCTACCGGTGCTGCAAGGGTTCTGGTACCGCTGGTTGCAGGTGGACCCGAAACTATGGCGTCTGCGCAGAAGAAGGAAGCGGATTCTGAAACAAATGGAGCCGTTGCAACAGACCGTGACGCAGCATATGACCCAGAAAACCGTTCTGGAAAACGAAATCGAGCTGTTGCCTAAACTGGAAGAGCTGAAAGCGGAAGAAGCGAAAATCAGGGCCGAAATAGAGGCGCTGGAAAACGAACGTAAGCAGGCATTGACCGACAGCCGCATTCAATCGTTCGGCGACGGTTATGCGCACGGACAGGTAACCCGCGACGTGATGAACGAGGAAGAATACGACGCCTGGCGTAACAGCCATCTGACGGTTTCGAACCTCGCATTACGTGCCAAATCCAATGCCTCCGCCGATCGCGCCGTGCCGCGTACGCGCAGCACCGGAATGCGCCCGCACCAGGCCATCCGCAAGGCAATCACCGACCGCTTTGACGAAAACAATTTATAGTTTCTTAAATTGGGGGGCTCATTTCCTTTATTATGATTCTGACCCCCCATTTAAGAATTATCTCCTGCGACGATACACTTTACGACGCTATCCGCATGGGGAACAACACATTAGCCCGCGTTATGGGCGTAAACGTCCCTAAAAAGTGGACGGACTTTCGCGATACTTTCACCCCATCTTATCACCGTTGGAAAGCCCACCCGCCCCTGCGCGACTGGTGGGTTTACCTCATTATACACGTCCCCGATAACATGCTTATCGGCTCCTGCGGCTACAAAGGCGAGCCCGACCCGAATGGCATGGTGGAGATAGGCTATGAAATCATCCCGTCGTACCGGGAGAAGGGATTAGGTACGGAAACTGCCAAAGGACTGATGGATCACGCATTTCAGCACCCGTCCGTGCGCAAGGTAATCGCGCACACGCTGGCGGAAGAGAATGCTTCGGGGCACATTCTGGAAAAATTGGGTTTTGCCCAAACGGAGGATATTAACGACCCCGACGAAGGGCTGCTCTGGCGTTGGGAAATTAGCCGCCGGTAATCGGAATGTCTGCGATTTAACACAAATTCGCAGGTTTTTAGGGTCAAAAATAAATTGGATTGGTTCGATATTTTTTTGGCTTAATTGATTACCTTAATTCACAAATAGTCATTCTTACCCTTTGCTCTGAAATTATGGTCTCGATCTCGAAGGATACCTATCCATGGCTTAAAAACTATCCGGAGGGCATTCCCTATGAAATAAATCCGGATGCGTACTCGTCCCTGCTCGAACTGATGGAGTCGAGTTTCCGGGAACATGCCGATAAGGCTGCTTTTACGAATATGGATAAAAAGCTGACTTTCGGGCAACTGGATGAACTATCACAAAATTTTGCAGCATACCTGCAAAGCGTTGGCCTGAAACAGGGTGACCGCATTGCATTGCAAATGCCCAACCTGCTGCAATACCCGGTGGTCATGATGGGTTCGCTGCGTGCAGGCCTCACGATCGTGAATACGAACCCGCTGTACACGCCGCGCGAAATGCAGCACCAGTTCAAGGATTCGGGTGCGAAGGCGATCGTTATACTTGCCAATTTTGCATCCAATCTGGAAAAGGTCATTGCCAATACCAATATCGAGCACGTGATCATTTCCGAAATCGGCGATATGCTGGGCTTTCCCAAAAAGCTGATCGTGAATGCGGTGGTGAAATACGTGAAGAAAATGGTGCCTGCTTACCATCTCAAAAATACGGTAACACTCGCCCATGCGTTGTCCGTCGGTTCGGGGATTACCTATCAGAAACCGAATGTTTCGGGTCTCGACCTCGCGTTTATCCAATATACCGGCGGCACCACCGGCGTATCCAAAGGCGCCATGCTCACGCACAGGAACCTGATCGCCAACGTCGAGGGCATTAATGAATGGCTGATGTCCAAAATGCGTAACTCGGAAACTACCGGGCAGCTGACGCTCATTGCCGCATTGCCGCTGTACCACGTCTTTGCGATGACGATCAACGGATTGTGCGGTATCAAATGGGGCGCATTGAATGTGCTGATTACAAATCCGAAAGACATTCCCGCATTTATTAAAGAACTTAAAAAAAATACATTCCATATTTTCCCGGGGCTGAACACGCTTTTTAATGGTTTGCTGAACAACCCGGAATTTGCATCGGTTGATTTCTCAAACCTCAAAATCACAATCGCGGGCGGTATGGCTCTGCAAAAGATCGTGGCGGAGCGTTGGGAAAAAGCTACCGGCTGCCCGCTGGTGGAAGGTTATGGACTTTCCGAAACATCACCCGTGCTCTCGGTGAACCCATTGAACGGCAAACACAAGCAGGGTACCATTGGCCTGCCCTTCCCAAGTACCGAAATGCGTATCCTCGGCGAAGACGACAAATGGCTACCCATCGGCGAGCGCGGTGAAATCTGCGCAAAAGGACCGCAAATCATGCTCGGCTATTACAACCGCCCCGATGAAACCGCCAAAGTGATCCTGGAAGATGAAAGCGGCCGCTGGTTCAGGACCGGAGACATCGGTATCGAGGACCCCGACGGCTTTTTCAAGATTGTGGACCGTAAGAAGGATATGATCCTCGTTTCGGGCTTCAATGTTTATCCTAATGAAATAGAAGATGTGGTAGCCCAATGCCCCGGTGTTGCGGAAGTAGCCTGCGTGGGCATTCCGGACGAAAAATCAGGGGAAATGGTGAAAATTTTTGTAGTCAAAAAAGATCCCGAACTGACTGAGGAAAAGGTGAAAGCCTATTGCAAGGAAAACCTCACGGGCTACAAGAATCCCCGGCAGATCGAGTTCCGCAAAGAGCTTCCCAAAACCAATGTAGGCAAGATACTCCGCCGCGCGCTGCGCGAGGAAGAAATGGCGAAAGTTAGCCATTAGGGCCGCAAACGGGTGAAGGTTTAGTATATTTAGGCAAACAAGTTCTCAACCTTGAATGCAAATCTATATGAATCTACACCGGAAAACTTTGGTATTACTACATGGCCATGGCATAGATGACACGATTTGGGACAGCCTCGACGCTGCGATCAATGACACCTATACGGTAGTAAGGCCGAACATTTCGCTCTTCACTTCCTGCCAGACGGTAGAGGAATATGCCGATGAACTGCATCGCTTCCTGACCAACGCCAACATTCAGAAATGTACGCTGATAGGTCATTCGATGGGCGGCTATATTTCCCTGGCGTTTGCCGAAAAATACATGGATATGCTCGAAGGCTTCGGGCTTTTTCATTCCACAGCTTACGCCGATGATGATGCCAAAAAACATCAGCGCGGCCAGATGATCGACCTGCTTAGGACCTACGGCACCGAGTCGTTCGTCAAAAGTACCGCCGCAAACCTCTTTGGGGACCGGTACAAGGAGCTTTACCCCGAGCGTATCAAGGAACATATCGCGCATTTCGGCAAACTCCCTGCCGAAGCGCTTATCGCCGGTATCACAGCCATGCGCAACCGCCCCGACCGCACCGCGGTACTAGCCAGTCTGCCGTTTCCGGTACTGTTTATTATCGGTATGCAAGACAAGCTCATCCCCTTCGAAAGCGTCATCGAGCTCGCTGAATTTCCGAAAAAGAGCTATCCGCTGATCTTCGCCGAGGCCGGTCATATGGGCATGGTAGAACGGCCGGATGCTACCGCAAGGATGATCAACTGGTATATGAGTAAAATTTAACGGAAGAAAAAGGAAAATTCATCATCAAAAACAGGCCATTATGCGTTACCACTAATATACTAATGGCCTGTTTATCTTTTAGCTATGCGAAAATCTATCCCTTCCCTTTCATTTCGACACCTTGGTTTCCTGCTCATTTGGAGCCTGCTGATCCTCAACTCGTGTAAGGACGAAGACACCAAGCTGGTACCGCCCACCGAGAATGTCTATTTAAAGGAAAGTACCCCTATTACTTCCCTCAGCAAGGCGCAGATTATCCAAAAGACAGGCAGTTTGTCGGGGTTGGTTACGGCATACGTAAAGAACGATATCAAAGTCTACAAGATCACTTATAAAACCAAAAACACCGATGGTACGGATATCACCGCTTCGGGCGCGCTGATCGTCCCTGTAACAGCGGCCCCTGTGTCGATGATCAGCGTCCAGCACGGCACCATCACGGATCCCGGTGAGGCTCCGTCTCTTTTTAAGGACGGATCGGAGGGCTCCTCTTTCGGCTCGCTGTTCGGATCGATGGGCTACATTATCGCCTATCCCGATTACATTGGCTATGGGGCTTCCGACAATCTCCCGCACCCGTACGAGCACCGCGCGAGCCTTGCTTCGGCATCATTGGATATGCTCAGAGCAGCAAAGGAGTTCCTGCGGGGACAAACGGAAGTTAAATGGGACGAAAAACTGTACGTGGCAGGGTATTCGGAAGGCGGGTTTGCAACGATGTCCCTCCAACGGAAGATTGAGGAAGAAGCCTCGTCGGAATTTAACCTGCGTGCATCCAGCTGCGGGGCGGGCGCGTACGATAAAACCGCATTCATGAAGCACATTATCAACGATAAAACAGACGGCATTGCAGGGTATAACTCGCTTTATCTTTGGGTTTTGCTTACCTACGACAACATCTATAAGCTTAACAAACCTGCCTCCTATTATTTCACGGAGAAATATGCTTCCAAAGTTGCCGCATCGGGAAGAAATGTCTCCATTGCAGAGAGCTTCCATCTGGCCTTGAACGACTCATTCAAAAAAGCACTCAACGACGGGACGGATAAGGGTTTCATAGATGCCATTGCCGATAACGACGTTTACAATTTTAAGCCCAAAACCCCGACACAGCTCTATCATGGCACTAAAGACCCGCTGGTGTTTTTCTTTAATTCCGAAAATGCCTACAATGCCATGCAAAAACTGGGCGCAACCAATGTGACATTTATCAAGGTTACTGACGGCACACACAGCAGTTCGATCTTACCATTCCTGCTGGGTACTCAGGCATTTTTTGCCGAAACGCCATAAATAATATGGTATATTTACATCCCATTAATTTCATAGGGTAAATATGCTTTCAACTACAAAGTTTTTTACATTTTCATCCCGGCGGGCATTCTTTCGGTCCGTTCGATGTTGTTGATTTGCGCTTGCACAGAGAGGCCGCCCGGTCGGTAACTCTTGATACACGTACCTTTTTTGAATCACAACATCACGAATTTTCACCATGTCATCATTACTGGATCTGGTAGGCAATACACCCCTGGTTGAATTACGAAGAGTTAATCCCAATCCCAACGTACGCATATTCGGCAAGCTGGAAGGTAACAATCCCGGCGGCAGCGTGAAAGACCGCGCAGCTTACAGCATGATTAAAGGCGCGCTCGAACGCGGCGAAGTGAAACCCGGTATGAAGCTCGTGGAAGCTACCAGCGGCAACACCGGCATTGCGCTGGCCATGATCGCCCGGCTTTTCGACCTTGAAATAGAATTACTGATGCCGCAGAGCTCCACCCGCGAGCGCGTGCTTACGATGGAAGCGTTCGGCGCAAAAGTTATCCTCACCGAAACCATGGAAAGCGCCCGCGATCTGGCCGAAGAAAAGGCAGCCGCAGGCGATTATTTCATGCTTAACCAATTTGCCAATCCCGATAACTGGAAAGCGCATTACCGCACTACCGGCCCGGAAATTTACCGCGATACCAACCAGCAGATCACCCATTTCGTATCATCGATGGGTACTACCGGCACCATTATGGGCGTTTCGCGCTATTTGAAAGAACAAAACCGCAATATCCAGATCGTCGGCTGCCAGCCCAACGATGGTTCGAGTATCCCCGGCATCCGCAAATGGCCGGTGGAATATCTTCCCAAAATATTTGAAAAACAGCGTGTAGACCGCGTGATCGAAGTGTCGCAGGACGATGCCACACTCACCACCCGCCGACTGGCCAACGAAGAAGCGATTTTTGCAGGAATGAGCAGCGGAGGCGCTGCCTGGGCCGCCATAGAGCTGGCGAAGGAATTGAAAGAAGGCGTGATCGTCTTCATTATCTGCGATCGCGGCGACCGGTACTTGTCAAGCGAGCTGTTTGGGTAATACTTCGGCTTTCGGCCATCGGCAGTCGGCAGTCGGCTATTGACTATAAGGCCGATAGCTGACTGCCGAAAGCCGAAGTACTCTTAAAACCATCCCGATCCCAGGTTACGGAAAGGCCAGGGGATAGCTACCAGGATAATGATCAATGCCAATGCATAGAAGTATAATACTGTCCGGTGCTTGTCGGCACCTGTGAGCTTCTTCGAGCGCACTCTTCCTACCGTGATGAGCACGATCGCGATCAGCATCATGAACACGTGTTCTATCGAATAAAAACGAAATACTTTCTCGCTGATCAGATCGAAGTTAACTTTGGAGCTCATGAAATACAGCACCAGTCCGATCAACAACTGGGTGTGGGTTGCGATAAGGGTAAAGAGGTACAGCTTGCTGTCGCCCTGGCTGCCCTTTTGCCAGTTGGAGTACGCCGTGAAAATCGCTGCAATCAAAAGTCCTAACACCACATAACGGAGGCCCGAATGGGCGTGTAGAAGAATATTCATGATAATACTGGTTACGGTGAATAAGTATATGCATGCAAATGTAACTCGCAAACATAAATTTTTATAAAATGATCGTCTATAACATCACAGTCAATATCAGCTATCAGGCCGAAAACGATTGGCTGCATTATATGAAATCGGTGTACCTCCCGGAAATCAATGCTACGGAACTGCCACTGGAGTGCAAGCTGCTTCGGCTCCTGACCGAAATCGAGAACGAAGGATCGACCTACACTACCCAGTTTACATTCAGGACGATGGAAGATTTTCTGGCTTACCAGACCCACTTCCAACCTGCCTTGCAGGAGCGTCACCATGAGCTTTTTAACGGGCAATATGTCTCTTTCAGGACACTTTTAGAGGAAGCCTGAGGCCCTAGAACCTATTTTTCGGCACAAATAAATGTCCCTTAAAAACCACGGTTATTACTTGACATTAACTTAATATTTCCTTTTATTTAATCTACCGTTAAGGCAGATTCAACCAGGAGATCAGCCCGGATAGCATACGTTTTTTATAACTATCCGAAGATGAATAAACCTCCGGTCCGAAAATCTGGAAAGCGGTTGGAAATATGTTTTACTTTAAAATGATGTGTGCTTATGAGACTGCAGATGCAAGCAATTCACTTTGATGCCGATCCCAAGTTACTGACTTTCATTCAGCAAAAATTGGATAAACTGGATACGTTCTATGACCGGATCACCAGTGGAGAGGTATTCCTTAAGCTCGACAGGAATGATAATACTAAGTTGCATACCAAACTCCTTGAAGTGAAGCTCTACGTGCCCGGCGGGACGATGTTTGTGAGAGAGCAGGGAACCACCTTTGAAGAAGCAACTGATTTGGCAATAGATACCCTGAAAATGCAGGTTAAAAAATTCAAAAATAAAAGGAACAATGCCAGGGCTCCGAAAAGCCTTGACGGACTATCCGAAGATAACGGGGTAGTCGTGCTGGCCGAAGACATAGAAGAATAGACCAGCCTCCAACCAGAACCAGGAAGCCGCCTACCGCCAGGCGGCTTTTTGCGTTTTAGGTGTATTTTTGAAATTCCATTCCAAGTAAATGACCCATTTATGCAAATAGAACCTGTTGTCGACTCGACGTTCGACCATCTTTTCAAATTCACGCAGGAACAAGTACAGGCATTCGCCGACCTGACCGGCGATAACAACCCCGTGCATCTCGATGCCGAATATGCTGCTACCACGCAGTTCAAGAAACCGATCATCCACGGAATGTTGGGTATTACGGTTTTCACGAAGGTACTGGGCACCCAATTTCCCGGTTTCGGCTCCATTTACCTAAAACAAACTGTGGAATTTCTGCGCCCGATGTATGTTGAAACGGAGTATCGGGCCGTTTTCAAAATCGTGTCCATCAACCCGGCCAAGCATATCGCAGAAATCTCCACCGAGATTTACGACGCCACCACCAAAAAGATCGCCGTCCGTGGCATTGCCACGATGGTGAACGAAGCAAAATTCTAAAAAGGAAAAGCCCCGGCGATGATCGCCGGGGCTTTGAAAATCTTCCGTGTGCTTCGTTATTTTTCGCCTTCGTTCTTTTTGTTCTGAACTTCTGCGCGAATATCCTGAGCCAACGTTTTCAGATCTTGCATGCCTTTACGTACACGAGTTCCGGCAGCCTGGTTGCCTTTGTTATAGAACTTATCAAAATCGCCCTCCAGTGAAAGAATCAGTTCTTTTACTTCATCGAATCTTGCCATGTTTTCTTTGTTTTTTAGTTTTAAAAAATGCCTCTCACACGCTAAAAACGCATGTTTTGACCGAAATTTAGTAATTAAAACCATTTAAGCAACCCAAAAAACAAAAAAAAACACTTCTAAAATACAATTAAATACCCAAATCTACACAAATCACTCAATAACAAGTAGTTACACTCATCAACTTTTATTGTCCAGCAGTAAATAAAAAAGAGGGCTCTTTCGAAAAAAGCCCTCTGCACGCAAAAAAAGCGGTTTTATAACTATTCCACGACTTCTTGTACCGCGTCGCTTTGGTAAACCCGGTTTTTGAGTTTCTCGGCGAGCGTCGTGAATGCATTCAGCGTATATTCTACATCTTCGAGCGTATGTGACGCCGTCGGGATGATGCGGAGCATGATCTGGCCCTTCGGTACTACCGGGTAAACCACGATCGAACAGAAGACACCCATGTTCTCGCGCAAGTCACGTACCATACGCGTAACCTCCGGCACACCGCCCTCGCTGTGGAGGAACACCGGCGTTACGGGCGACTCGGTTTCGCCGATATTGAAACCACGGCTGCGCAAGCCATCCTGCATTGCTTTCACATTTTCCCAAAGCTTCGCTCGGAGTTCAGGCATTTGCTTGATCATCTCCAGGCGTTTGCGGCAACCTTCCACGTAAGGCATCGGAAGCGCCTTCGCATACGTTTGCGAACGCATGTTGTATTTGAGGAACATAATGATCTCCGGGTCGTTGGAAGCGATGAACGCTCCGATAGCCGCCATCGACTTCGCGAATGTAGAGAAGTACAGGTCTATTTCGTCCTGAACACCCAGCAACTCGCCTACCCCGGCGCCTGTTTCACCCATTGTACCGAAGCCGTGGGCATCGTCCACGAGCAAACGGAAGTTGTATTTCTTTTTCAGTTCGGCAATCGCTTTCAGGTCGCCCACTTTGCCCGACATTCCGAAAACGCCTTCGGTAATCACCAACACGCCGCCGCCTTTCTCTTCTGCGAGTTTGGTAGCGCGGATCAGGTTCTTTTCAAGGCTCACCATGTCGTTATGGTTGAACTTGTAATATTCGCCCAGTTTCGCTTTGTGCAGGCGGATACCATCGATCAGGCAGGCGTGCGATTCGGCGTCGTACACGATCACGTCGCGGTGGTCGCAAAGACATTCGATAGCGGACATCACGCCCTGGTAACCATAGTTAAGGAGGAATGCATCTGTTTTACCGACAAATTGCGCCAGTTCCTTTTCAAAAGTTTCATGCAGGACGGAGTTCCCCGACATCATCCTTGCACCCATCGGGTACGCGAGGCCCCATTTGGCAGCGGCTTCGGCGTCCGCTTTACGCACTTCCGGATGGTTCGCCAGGCCCAGGTAATTGTTGAGACTCCAGTTCAGCACTTCCCGTCCCATAAATCTCATGCGCGGTCCAAGCTCTCCTTCCAGCATCGGAAACGAAAAATAATGGTGGCTGTTCAGCATTTTGGCCGGCGTTCCGATCGGACCTGAGTTGTTGCGCAATTTCTCGAAAATATCCACTCTCTCTTTTTTTATGTGGGTAACTGATGATTTAAATGTTAGATAAATGCAAAAATAAAAAATTTACATTTAACTTAAAAAAGACCTTCGTCATTGCAACCTACGGTAAGTTAGTAAATTAATGGGAAGAGTGCCTTTAATCGGCACGCTGTATCCCAAACCTTACCACCATTTTTATGCCCCAAATCCGAAAAATACTAGTCGCCAACCGGGGCGAAATTGCATTGAGAATCATGCGTACCGCGCGGGAAATGGGCATCGCGACGGTCGCGGTGTTCAGCGAGGCCGACCGCACGTCCCCGCACGTGCGCTACGCCGACGAGGCCGTATGCATAGGAGCGGCGCCTTCTTCTGAATCGTATTTAAATATTGATAAAATCCTGAAAGTCTGCGAAGATCTCGGAGTCGACGCGATCCACCCCGGCTACGGGTTCCTTTCCGAAAATGCAGGGTTTGCAAGACGTGTGCGGGAAGCGGGACTGATTTTCATTGGTCCCTCGCCGGAATCGATAGAAGTCATGGGCAGCAAGCTGGCGGCCAAGCAAGCGGCTTCCCAATATCATATTCCGATGGTGCCCGGCACGCCGGACGCGATCGACGACCGCAACGAGGCCAAACGCATTGCCACCAGCATTGGGTATCCGATTCTCATCAAAGCCAGTGCGGGCGGCGGGGGGAAAGGTATGCGCGTGGTAGAAAGCGAAGCAGAATTCGATGAGCAAATGGACCGGGCAGTGAGCGAGGCTCAGGCAGCATTCGGAGACGGGTCTGTTTTCATTGAAAAGTACATTACCTCGCCCAAGCACATCGAAATCCAGGTTCTCGGCGACCACCACGGCAACATTATCCATCTTTTTGAAAGGGAATGCTCTATCCAGCGCCGGCACCAGAAGGTGGTGGAAGAAGCACCGTCGATTTCCATTACCCCCGAAATCCGTGAGGAAATGGGGCGCTGCGCGGTGGATGTGGCGCGCTCCTGTAACTACTACGGCGCAGGAACGGTGGAGTTTATCATGGACGAGAAACGGAACTTCTACTTCCTTGAAATGAATACACGCTTGCAAGTCGAGCATCCGGTGACGGAAATGATCACGGGCGTGGACCTGGTGAAAGAGATGATCAAAATTGCGGAGGGGCAGCCGCTTGCTATTGCCCAGGAAGATTTGCAGATCCGTGGCCATGCCATTGAAATAAGGGTATATGCCGAGGATGCAGCCAACCACTTCCTGCCCGACATTGGCACACTGTACACCTACGTGAAGCCCGACGGCAATGGCGTACGTGTGGATGATGGCTTCGAACAAGGCATGGAAATCCCGATCTACTACGATCCGATGATCGCCAAGCTCATTACCTACGGCGAAAACCGCGAAACGGCGATCCGGAAAATGGTCAGGGCCATTGATGAATACCAGATCAGCGGCGTGCAAACTACGCTTCCTTTCTGCCGGTTTGTGATGCAGCATGAGGCATTTGTCAATGGCAGCTTCGATACCAATTTTGTCGGCCGGCATTTCAACCCGGATGTGTTAAGTACAAAAACTGATGACGAAGTCGCGGGCCTTGCAGCGCTGATCTCGGCGCTTCTCAGCGATGCTTCACCGGAAAGCAAACCTGTTCAGAATGAGGAAGTGAATGTAAACGCATCGAAATGGAAAGAGCGCCGCTTCGCAGCACATTAAAACCGCCGCATTTCTTGAAATTTTTTAAAAAAATTCCTACTTTTGCGCTCTTATTTTAGATAAGGGCTGATTATACAAATTTTTGGGCAATTTGAAACGCCTGCAAGTATTCCTGCTATCAAATTTTCTTTGAAAGGTGAGTGCTTATCTAGTTAATAATTGCTATAATTCAGTTGTAATAAGTGCCGGAATCCGCCAGAAATCGGGATTTATCCTTTTTTCCTGACATTATCTACGACCAAAGAAATTCACAGAATATCCAGCTATGAAGCTATCCGAATTTAAGTTTGATCTTCCCCAGAGTTTAATCGCACTTCATCCTTCCGACCGCGGAGAGTCCCGCCTGATGGTCGTTCACCGGAAAACAGGAGAAATTGAACATAAAACATTCGCCGATGTGATCAATTATTTTGACGACGGCGATGTAATGGCTATTAACGACACGAAGGTATTCCCGGCCCGCCTTTACGGCCAAAAGGAAAAGACCGGCGCGAAGATCGAAGTTTTCCTGTTGCGCGAATTGAACCGCGAAATGCGCCTTTGGGATGTTCTGGTTGATCCAGCACGTAAAATCCGTGTAGGTAACAAGCTGTATTTCGGCGACAGTGATCTGGTAGCCGAGGTAATCGACAACACTACTTCACGCGGCCGTACGATCCGTTTCCTTTACGATGGCGACAACGACGCATTCATGAAGCTGGTTGACGAACTGGGTGAGACACCGCTTCCTCCCGAAATTATCTCACGCCGCAAGGTAGAGAGCGCCGACCGTGAGCGTTTCCAGACGATTTTCGCAGAGCACGTAGGTGCCGTAGCAGCTCCTACTGCGGGTATGCACTTCACTAAGGCCATCATGAAGCGTCTTGAAATTAAAGGAGTTAGCTTCGCCCCGGTTACTTTGCACGTAGGTCTCGGCACATTCCGTACCGTGGATGTGGAAGATTTGACCAAACACAAAACCGACTCGGAAAACTACCGTATTACACAAGGTACCGCCGACGTTGTGAACAAGGCGATTGATGGTAAAAAACGCATTTGCGCGGTAGGTACCACTTCGCTGCGGGCGATCGAATCGTCGGTATCGGCGAGTGGCCATTTGAAGCCGGTAGAAGGCTGGACGGACAAATTCGTGTTCCCCCCGTACGATTTCAAGATCGCCAACGCATTGCTATCGAATTTCCAATTGCCTGAATCGATTCTTTTGATGGCCGCTTGCGCCTTTGGAGGTTTTGATCTGGTAATGAAAGCTTACGACATCGCTATCAAGGAGAAATACAAATTCTTCACATACGGCGATGCCATGCTGATCATTTAATATACAACCCTGAAATCCAATGGTCATTTATGATCAGCGACTAGTTGTCCTGAGCCGTAAATGACCATTTTTTGTTAGTCCTGAATCCAATGCAAGAATACGTCATCATCGTTGCCGGCGGAAGTGGAAGCCGCATGAAAAGTGATATCCCGAAACAGTTTCTGTCCGTAAACGGCCTGCCTGTGCTGATGCACACGATCCGGGCGTTTGCCGGTTATTCGCCCAACCTGCGCATTATCCTGGTGCTGCCGTCGGAGCAGTTTGGTTTTTGGGAGGAATTGTGCAGGACACATAGTTTCGCTATCCCCCATCAACTCGTAGCAGGTGGGAAAACACGCTTTCATTCGGTCAAAAACGGGCTGAACTGCATTGTGGAGAAAGAAGAATTCCTCGTAGCCGTTCACGACGGTGTAAGACCGATGATATCCCGCGAGATCATTGCCGATAGCTTCAAAAATGCCGCTTTACACGGAGCGGCGGTAGTGAGTGTGCCTTTGAAAGATTCCATCCGGATTGTAGGCCAGAATGAAGGAAACAAAGCGATGGACCGTACGCTTTTTCGGCTGATCCAGACACCGCAAACGTTTAAATCCAGCTGGATGAAGGCCGCATTCACCGCCGACTACCACGAATCATTCACCGACTGCGCAAGCGTACTGGAAGCCTGGGGTTACAATATCCAGCTTATCGACGGGGCTTACGAAAATATCAAGATTACCACTCCCGAAGACCTTCGCTGGGCGGAAATTTACCTCAAAGCCACTTCCTGAACCATTCAAAGGCCTCCTTCTGCATATCCGCGTCAAATTTGTGCGGACCGTCGTAGAAGCTGGCTTTGTATTTGTCAGACGCGCCGGCCTTTTTGAAAACTTCGGTCAGAATGGCGTCCGCCTGCTTCATTTCCGGAAGCGTGTAGAGCTCGTCCTGGTTGTTGTTTAAAACCAATGTCGGTAACGGCACCCTCAGACCCAGAATCTCGGGAAAATCGAGGTATTTAGGCAGCAGCGGCGTGTAGGTCATCCAGGTATGGTTAAATGATTTATTCAAAATCAAATCCTTCCAGGTAGTCATAAAACCGACGCAAACGGCACATTTAATGCGCGGATCGAGACCTGCCAGGTATACCGTGCGCAACCCGCCACCGGAAAGCCCGCCGCAGCCGAGGCGGTTAGCATCTACCTCTTTCCGGGCTGCCAGAATATCGAGTGCAACCTGATCTTCCATCAAAAAAACACCCGGCCAGGTGGTACCGGCCGAAAACAGCGATTTGGACATCACATGCTCGTGCTCCGACGACCACGCATTATAAGTCCGGATATTCTCCGATTTTTCGGGATCCGCATCCGATTTGCCTTCTGTGCTCACAGCGCCCCAGTTCAGCCCTTTTGTATCCTCATAATACACCCTGCGGCTGCCGAATGCATAAGTATCGTGCACCAATACTACGTGACCTTGTTTCGCTATCTCATTGGCCCAAGCCCTGCCGCCGTAGTCCGTTTCCTGATGTTCTTTCAATATCGGATGCTGGTCGTCGGAGGTTTTCACAATTTTCCTTAGCCCGAAATACTTCATTCCAGCGTGATCATGAAGCCCGAGAATGCCCGGCAAAGGTTTGGTAACGCCAGCCGGTTTGAGTAAAACCGCTTCGGTAGGCCGCCCGTAAGGTAATTGCCACGAGAGTTCTTCTACTTCCAGCCCGTCGTAGGTATACTTTTTCTTGACGGTCACTTTCGGCAATGCAGGTTTTACGGGAGCCGACACCAGTTGCCTGGTCTTCTCTAAAGCCTCCTTCCGCCAGGGGTCAATCTTATCCCATTTGGGATTTCGAAATGAAAGCGGGGGCTGCGTAGGAAGCAATGAGGCGGCCCAGGGACCGTAAGCGCCAATCAGGCTTTTTTCTGATGCCATAGAAAAGGAATGAATACTGTCTGCGTTAAGGATAGGAACTGCCGCCGTTACCGACGCCCCGCCCGCCATCGACAATGCGACCGCGCCGGCGGTGTTTCTTAAAAATGATCTTCTCGATATTTCACCAGCATTGCGGTCCGTGTCGGCGGTTTTCATAAGCTAGACTTTGACAAATATTTTTTGACGATACAAAAAGTAGAGGAACAGCCAAACCAGTACAAATCCGCCCAGCGTATTGTAAACCTCATGCCAGTTCTCGGGGGCGTGTTTATAAATACCCGCGAACAGCAGCCGCGACGACTCATTGAAATCCACAAACCGCACCGCGAGGTAAATGACGAGCGAATTCAGGCCGATTACGCGGAAGAAAAATGCCCATTGATGATATCCTTTCACATCGATAATCCAGTAAAACAGCGCCAGCATTGCAAAGGCCATTCCGGAAGTGAGCATGATAAACGAGCTCGACCAAAGGTGTTTGTTAACCGGGAACACGAAATTCCAGATTAGTCCGATCACAATGCCGGCCAATGCGAATGTAAAAAGCTTCTGAACCTTCCTTCCTGAATTGCTTTCTTTCAGCAGCACGTCACCGGCTACTGTACCGAAAATGGTGAGGCATATCGCCGGAAACTGGGTAAGAAGTGCCAGTTCATCATACGTGCCCTGCTTCAATATTCCCGGCATAAAATTACGGTCGATCCAGCCGACGAGGTTCCCCTCAAAAGAAAGGTCGCCTGCGCCAAAACCGGGAACCGGTACCAATATTACAATCAGATAATAAGCAACGAGAATGCCGACTCCGATATACAGGCGCTGGTTCGTCCCAAATTTCATATACAATATAGCTGAAATGAACGTCGCGAGACCTATCCGTCCGAGCACGCTCCCGTAGCGTATATGCGCGGGATCGAAAATGTCCATCGGCGCATTCTTGTCGAGGATGCCCAATGCGATCAGGATCAGCATTCGCTTGAATACCTTGTTCCGTATCACCGACGGCGGAATACCCTTCGCCAGCCCGCCCGTAATGCTGAATGCCAGTGATGATCCGGCGAGGAAAAGAAACAGCGGAAATATAAAATCATAGAAAGTAAAGCCATTCCAGGCCGGGTGTTCGAATTGTGCGGCCACAGCGTCAATAAACGGGATGCCCGTTTTCCCGCCCAGCGTGGAAATGAACTGCCCGCCTCCGGCGATCATCAGCATATCAAATCCCCGCAATGCATCAATCGAGGCCAACCGGCCCGGGGAGTGGGATTGCCTGACTTCCTTTTGAGTGACAATAGAAGGTGCTTCCATAGGTTTAGGATAACTATTTGGAATAGAAGTCACTATACTGCTGCATTTACCTGTACCCGCAACGCTATTTGCGCATTTCGACGTCGTTGTTCGCCGTTTCGATGGCTGTCAGCAAGCTCGCAGATTCTCTATCCAGGAAGAAAGCGCAATGCGGATGAAGCTGTAAAATGCTCGCAGGAAATGCATTACTCACCTCACTTTCCAAGCTGTTTTTAACTGCTACTGCCTTCCTTTCATCCGGAACTGAGCAAATGATGTGCGTCGATTTCATGATCTGCCGTACCGACATGCTGATCGCCTGCAACGGCACTTCTTCGAGTGACTCAAACCAGCCCTCACCCATTTGCTGACGACGGCATGGCTCATCCAGATTTACCACCAGATACGGCGATTCCGTGTCAAAATCGGCAGGCGGGTCGTTGAACGCTAAATGTCCATTCTCACCGATGCCTACCAGCGCCACATCAATCGGATGTTCACCGATGTTTTGGGCCAGATATGCCAGCTCTTTTTCAAGATCGCCTTCCCCGTCGATCAGATACGAAGCATTCAGGGACGGCACTTTGGATAGAAACCGCTCAGACAGGTATTTCCGGAAACTCGCCGGATGTGTCACCGGCAAACCGATGTATTCATCCAAATGAAACATCGTGACTTTCGACCATTCTATGTCCTTTTCCTCTATCAGCTGATTCAGTGTTTCAAATTGACTGGTTCCGGTTGCCAGGATCACATTTGCATAGCCTTGCCTGGTTATTGTGTCTCTGATAATCATGGCTGCATAAGCCCCGGCACTTTGCCCCAACTCCTCTTTTGTCTCCGAAATAATAACTTTCATACGCTTTTATGATTTTACTTCCGTATTACCCCCCTCCTTCAATGCAATGTCGACGGGCTTATTTTTCTTCCACGAACCGTTTGTAAAGTCAGGTACATCGATAGAATTGGACCTGTTTGCCACCGACCATTCAGTGAGAGGCGATATTACACTCCATGACGCAGCATCGTATACGTCCTGATCCAAAGGAAGGCCGTTGCGCAGGCAATCGATCAGCCGCCAGTCCATCAGGAAGTCCATTCCGCCATGTCCACCTACTTTTTTTGCCAATTCGCCCACGCGCTTTACGATCTCGGGCTGGTATTGCTGCTCCAACTTCTTAAATTCTTCGGGCTTAACCCACTCATGTCCCTGCGAAATGCGGCCTTGCGTACCATCCTCCGGTAACGGATACTTCTGCGCAGCACCCTTGGTACCGCTGATCAGATGCAAACGTGAATAGGGCCGGGGAGAGGACACGTCGTGTTGCAGCATGATCGTCTTTCCCTTGTTCGTTCTGATAGTTGTGGTATTCATATTTCCGCGGTACGATTTACCCGCGTACTTCTTAAAATCCGGGTCTTTCGCCGCCAGTTCATTAGCCTTGGCTTGCAGCATATAGTCGTTGCTGCTCATGGACACCAGGTAGTCCATTTTGTCGCCGCGGTTAATGTCCAGAATCTGCGCAATAGGCCCCAGGCCATGCATAGGGTACAAATTACCGTTCCGCTGGTTCTCTTTCAGACGCCACAAATCGTAACGCTTGTCTTTTTGAAACAGAGATTCAAAAATGTCGTGAATATAGGCCCCTTCAACATGTACAATTTCTCCGAAAAAGCGCTGCCGGGCCATATTCAATGTGAGTAATTCAAAGAAATCGTAGCAGCAGTTTTCGAGCATCATACAATGCTTTTTGGTTCGCTCGGAAGTTTCTACAAGTTTCCAGCAATCTTCGACCGTAGTCGCGGCCGGGATTTCCGTTGCGACATGCTTCCCATGCTCCATCGCGTACAATGCCATGGGCGTATGCAGGTTCCAGGGCGTGCAAATGTAAATCAGGTCGATATCGTCCCGTTCGCAAAGCTTCTTCCAGGCATCGGGCGAACCGGAGTAGGCGTCCGGATTATGCCCCGCTTCTTTCAAAAACTGCTTCGCGCTGTTTGCCTTTTCTGGCACAATATCGGCGACACCCTTCACCTGCACGCTGCCCAGGTGCACAATGCGCTTGATAGCCCCGCCCCCGCGATTACCCATGCCGATATACCCTATACGCACGACGTCAATCTTTGGCGCAGCAAAGCCGCTCATGTTGAAGAGCTGTTTTTTGTCAGCTGGCATCACGATACCCGGCTCGCTGATAACCTTCGCATTGGCTCCTGCCATCCCGAGTGTGCCCAAACCGGCTATTTTCAAAAATTCCCGCTTTTTCATTTGTTTTGAGTCAGTGTACAATCCAAAAAAACGTTTGCAATCGTACAATTTTACAATGTTTTATAGCGGCATTCCAGATATTTACTTTAAATAGTAGCGAGAACGTTATCGAAACCAGAATTTCATTCCAAGTCGTGAAGCGGGCAGTTCAATGACAAGAAGATTAACTACGATTAAAGACATTGCCAAAGCACTGGGAATATCGGTAGCAACTGTCTCACGCGCGATGAGGGACACTTATGATGTGAGTGCCGAAACAAGGAAACTCGTGCTGGATGCGGCTGCAAAAATGAATTACCGGCCGAATTTCAATGCAACCGGGTTGGTCAAAAGCGGTACACATAAAATAGCCGTGATTATTCCGGCAATTACCAATTATTATTTCTCTACCGTCATCACCGGCATCCAGGAATATGCCTTGGAACATAATTATCAGGTCATGTTGTACCTGACAAACGACTCCGCTTACTGGGAGACAAAAGTCGTTCGAGAGCTTTCGCTGAGCAGCGTCGACGGGCTATTGGCTTGCATTACGTCCGAAACAAGCGATTTCAGCCATTTCGAAGAATTAGTCGAAGCTGATATGCCGCTGGTGTTTTTTGATCGTGTACCGGAGACCGTCAAAACATCCGTAGTCGTCCAGGACGATTACACCGGGGCATGTATGGCCACCGAACATCTGATTGCCCAGGGATATTCAAAAATTGCGCACCTGGCTGGCCCTCCCGGCCTTAACCTCACCCAGCAACGACTTCAAGGCTATCTCGACACCTTAAAAAAACACAATCTCGAATCATATGGGGTGATCCACTCCGGTTTCAGTGATGAAAACGGGCGAGAGGATATCAGTACATTATTCCGTGGCGCTTCCCGCCCTGATGCTATCTTTTCGGTTAATGATCGCAAAGGATTCGGAGTGATCTTATGGCTTCGCGAACAAGGCATTAAAGTGGGAGAGGAAGTAGGTGTAATAGGCTTTACTAACGATCCGACCTCAAAGATCATTTCGCCTTCATTGTCCACAATTGCTGAGCCTGCCTATGAAATCGGGCGCAAAAGTTGCGAGGTACTGATCAGGCATATTCAAAAGCAAAGCTATCCCAAACAGGCGATCTCATTGCCTACCGAGCTGATTGTGCGGGAATCGACGCAGCGGGGAGTTTATGGAAAGGGGTATGGATTACATTCAAAACCCGTGTAAACGCAAAAAAGCCTCACATTGCTGCGAGGCTTTTGTTTTAATAATTGTGGCGTCTAGGCTGCGCGCCCCGCCTACTTTATTACCGGGTTTGATCGGGGACGCCCAGTCGGGGACGCCCAGTCGGGGACGCCCAGTCCAAGTATCATCGGCGGATCCGGACATCCAGGCCCCAAACGCAAAAAAGCCTCACATTACTGCGAGGCTTTTTGATTAATAATTGTGGCGGCTACCTACTTTACCGGGTTTGAACCAAGTATCATCGGCGGATCCGGGCTTAACTTCTCTGTTCGGGATGGGAAGAGGTG
>NZ_JAVDXA010000005.1:0-569423 GCF_031457695.1 Dyadobacter sp. BE31 | reverse complement strand
TCTTCATCATGTCAAAGAACCTTGCTCCGGCTTCCCAGAACTCGTGGCAGCGACCGTTTTCGCTACCGTTATTCCCGATTGGGAGTGCAAAAGTGCAGGGTTAATTTTTTAAATGCAAGTGCAAGACACAAATATTTTTGAATCTTTTTACCCGACTTTACCTAAACACCTGATAACGAAAATAATATACCCTCAAAAAAATCGAAAGTTTTTGCAGGATCATTCCGAAGCAAAACATGCTGCACATCTCACGACGAATAAGCATCTGCGTTTGTGGATAAAGCCCGATCAGTTATCAAAAGGGAATAATTTAAATAATCGATTCATAATCAATCAATTAAATTACCTATAAATAAATAGACCCTACATTCTACAATTCCTGCAAATTAAAATATATAGGTTTGCCAAGGTTGTAACATAGCGTATCGCTAATTCTTACAACTACACCTACTCAGCTTCCATCACTCTTCATTCAATTGCCCCGACGGGTGCCAGAGAGCACCAAATCTAGCCAATAACCCGCACTGGGTGGCTCCATATACATCTATATCAATCCGTATTTCATGCTCGGAAGGAGCAGTGGCAGCGCTGTGCCCGTTCCGCTCGCGATCACACATTTCATTCACCACTATCCAAATTAAACGCTTTGCGTATGAACAGACCCTACATTCCCAATACACGATTAGCAGCGACATTAAATCATGTTCACACGTTGTTTTGGCTCCTGACTATTTTCACACGTTTGAATTTGTCCGCCCAAAACGTCGTGTATCAAACCCTCTATACAGGTGCGACGTTCGAAAGCCGGGCAATTAACCAAGGTTTGCCGGTTGGAAGCATAGCAGGCAGTGGCAGCACAGTCTCGGGAGGCGCAAGCTACTCGATAGCGATCGTGGTACCTCCCGGGACAAATGGCATTAGCCCGGCTGTTTCGATAAATTACCATTCCATGACCGGTAACGGTGTTCTTGGCCAAGGCTGGGAGATCGGTGGATTGTCAAAAATCACACGATGCACACGGAATATGTATTTCGACAATGAAACGAACCCGGTCGTTATGACGAATAGCGACAGGTTTGTTTTGGACGGTGCCAGGCTGATAGCCAAAGTTGGCAACTATGGCGAACCGAATACGACCTATGGAACTGAAAGCGAAAATTTTGCAACCATTACCTCTAAAAGCACACAAGGGAATGGGCCGCAATGGTTTGAAGTAACTACAAAGGACGGAGTGAAAATGGAGTATGGCAACACCCCGGATTCCAGGCTTACCGGCCAATTTGCTACCGTGCTTACCTGGGCGCTTTCGCGCATCCTGTATCCCGACGGGAATTACATCACCTTCAAATACAACACCAACGCCAGTTTCGCATTGCTCATCGATGAAATCAACTATACGGGCAATGCAGCGCAAGGGTTAGCTCCTTATAACCAAGTCAAATTCGATTACAAAATTCGCACTGTCGATGAAAACGCTGGTTTTGAAAACGACACAAAGATCGAAAGCAAGTATTTACTGGATAAAGTCACCACAAAAGCCGAGGGATCGACCGTAAGAAGTTACCAGTTCAATTACGGCCACGATAATATCAATTCCTATTTAAAAGACATCATCGAGGCAGGCTCAGACGGAACACAACTCAATGCTACCATTTTCAAATACGGCAATCCTCCCGCCGATTTCAGTACCGTTACCACAGATGGATATGATTACCCTTCTTCAACGACCATCACAGGAGATTTCAATGCCGATGGGTTAACAGACTTTCTGGAAGCCAGTCTCATCCAGAATCCTGCCGTATACAGGATGATCGTTTACGCCAAGTATCCAGCCTACAATGCGAAGCCGAACGATTTTTACGTAGTCAACGTGACGGACGCGCCCGTTACTTACTCGGTGGTGAAGAAGCAAAGCATTCCTAATTCGTTCGATTTCCTGGCATATGATTTCACGGGTGACGGCGCTGATGACGTTTTAATGACCAATATTGCCGGTTCGGGCCAGAATCGCACTTTGACCAGCTTGCGCATTTATCGTACTGTTCAGAATTACGATTGGCAAACCAATGCACAACCTGAGATCCAGTTTGATCCGCTGACCATATCCCCGTACACCGGCTATTCTAAAATTCATCCCACCGGGCACTTCATTTTCCCGGGTGACTACGATGGCGATGGCATACAAGACATACTGACCATGTTGGGAAGTAGTGCCCTCAACTACAATTGTCATCTATATAATGGAAAGGTTCAGCCCGATTTTGGATCCATCGTTATTTCAGGCGTATTCTCATTAGCGGTCAGCGATTGGCCCACCGCCGACAAAGTCCACGTCGTGGATTTCAATGGCGACGGCAAAAGCGATATCATGCTGATCAAAGGGACCAATTGTGAAGTTTTTACATTCGACGGTTGGACCGCACGCCGCATTCACTACTCAACCAATTATTTAACCAAAGACCATCTTAGCTATTTCGGTGATTTCAATGGCGACGGCAAAACGGACATTCTTGCCAAATTAACCACCTCTGGCGCGTGGAAAGTAGCAATCTCCAATGGTGTAGGTTTCTACGAATCACCCTTTACATTTAATACAACTCCTGATACCGATCCTTTCACGGGTGACCAGCTGGGTATCGCCGATATCAATGGGGACGGCAAATCGGACATTTACCATGGGTGGCAAACAGCGGCACCTTCGAATTTCGATGTCTACTACGCCAAGGGCTATTCGAGTGCCGGGGTTAGTTTTTATCGTATAAATAGTAGTTACGCAGTGAATTTGGGTGCCCCGCCTCCGATGATTGGTGATTTCAACGGCGACCGCCGCGCCGACATTATCAACTTCAAGAATACTGCCATACCAATGGACGTCTTCTATTTCAAAAAAGAAGGCAGGGAAAATTTGCTCGAAAAAGTCAAGAACGGCTACAACCACGTTACTGAATGGGTTTACAAAAAGCTCACCGATGAGAATGGCTTCCACATCCGCGGAAACCTGACGGCCTATCCGTTTAATGCGATACAGCCGGCGCTGTATGCTGTTTCCGATTTCAAAATGCAGAACGGAATTGGTGGCTACAACACCATTCAATACACCTATGAAGCGAGTAAGCTGCATCGTGCAGGCAAAGGCTTTCTCGGATTTGGCAAAATAACGGCCAACAATCTGGCAACAGGGATCAAAACCATTGCAGAAAATGAATTCAATACCACTTATTACACAGCGATCCCCTACCGAACTTCGATTCACCTTGCATCAACCAATGCCCTGCTTAGCCAGACAACCAACACCAATGTAGCCGTTTCTCCGGCCGCCAAACGTTTTTGGGTAAAAACAACCAATATCCTTGAAAACAAGGTACTGGAAGGCAGAACGACAACTACCATAAATGTGTATGACGATTTTGGCAACGTCAAGCAAAGCACGGTCAGTAATGGAGTAGAAACTGTTTTCACTGATATCATTTACGGAGCCTATCCGGCCGGGGTAGTAAACAAGCCGACGTCAGTAACCGTTACAACTACCCGGTCGGGGCAACCTGCCTTCACCGTTTTGACAGGGTATGGTTATAATGGTATTGGGCAACTCACTTCGAAAACAGATTTTTCGGGCCAGCCTAAAAACGTTGTCACTACCTATGAATATTTCCCATTAGGAAACCTGAAAAAGACGACTATTACACCGAATGGCCCAAGTGCTTCTCCTCCACGCTTTACCTCGTCCATATACGATCTGAAAGGCCGCTATGCCGAATCCAGTGTGAACGAGCTCAGCCAGAGTTCCACTGCTACATATGATCCCAAATGGGGCAAACCATTGACCTCAACGGGCGTCGAGGGGCTCACTACAACTTATCAGTACGATGTATTCGGAAGGCCGACCGTTACAACGATCGCTGCGCCAGCCGCCTATAACATCATGCAAAGCTACGGATGGGACCTGGCCAATGGCTCGGTATGGTACAGCCTGGTTTCACATCCTGGTAAACCGAATGTTAAAATATGGTACGACCTGCTTAGCCGCGAAATCAGAAGAGAAACCGAAGGTTTTGGTAACCAGGCCGTCACACAGATCCAAACCTATGATGCGAGGGGTAACGTTGTATCCAATACCCAGCCATACAAGACAGGCGAAACATACATCACCACTACCACCCAATTCGATGAGTACAACCGGCCTTACAATGTCAACAGCGGGGCGATGGGCACGAAGACGATCAGTTATACCTACGCGGCGGGCGACCTTACCACCACTACGACTACCCCAACCGGTACGACCTCTCAGAAGACCGACGCCAGTGGAAAGGTAACCAGCTCGACGGATGATGGCGGAACATTGGCGTACACCTATTTCAGTCACGGTGGCGTAAAGGACATCAAGAACGGCGCAGTTACACTCGCCAGTAACCAATATGATGCTTATGGCCGTCAAACGCATTTGACCGATCCGAACGCTGGCACCACCCAGTACGACTACAATTCGTTAGGGGAGCTCGTCAGCCAAACCAATGCCAATGGAGCGACTTACACATTAACCTACGATGTTGCGGGAAGGATAGCCACCAGAGTAAAAGCCGGCGAGCCCGCAACTATTTACCAATATCGGGCCTCGGGCAACGGCATCAATCAGATTGAAAAAATAACCGGTTTTGCCGGGAATGTGGAAGATTACACTTACGATGCCTATGATCGGGTAGCCACTATCACGGAAACAGTCGATGGCTCCGCATACACCACTACGTATACTTACAATAATTACGGGGATATTGCCTCGGTGCTGTACCCTTCCGGGTTTGGCACCAATCATGCCTATGATGCAAATGGTTACCCGGCAACCATCAAGAACACCAATAGCTCGGTAACCCTTTACACTAATACCGGCATGAACGGCCTGGGCCAGAACACAGCTTACACGCTGGGCAATGGCAAATCTTCGGTGATTAACTACGACTACGGCATTCCGAAGCTGTTCTCCACAGCCGGGGTCCAGAACCTGGAACTGACTTGGGATTATCCCAAAGGCAACCTCACCAAGCGCAAGGATTACATCAAAAACAAGGAAGAAAGCTTTACCTACGACAACCTCAGCCGCCTGCTAACGGCCACCGTGGCGGGCAAGCCCGTGCAGACGATTACCTATGAACCTTCGGGCAACATAGCTTCAAAAACCGATGCCGGGCAGCAATTCAGCTACCACCCTTCAAAACTCAATGCGCTCGCGGGCATCATCGCGCCTACCACCGCATTGCCCATGCTCACGCAGGACGTTAGCTACACGGCCTTCAACCAGCCCGAAAAGATTACCGAAAATGGTTCCGGCCAGCCTTACGAGCTCACCTACACCTATGATGCCGGTTACCAGCGCATCAAAGGCGTGATGAAAAAGAACGGCGCGCTGATCAACACGCATTACTATTTCGGAAACTACGAAAAGGACATTACCACAGGTGTTCCCGACAAGCACCTGCATTACATCCACACGCCCGCAGGCCTCTCCGCCATCGTCATCCGCGAAAACGGCGCCGACCAATATTACTACACCTACACCGACCACCTCGGCTCGCTCCTGACATTGACCGTCCTCAACGGCACCGTCATTCTCGATCAAAACTTCGACGCCTGGGGCCGGTTGCGCCATCCTGCCAATTGGGATTACACCAACGTCCCCGCGCCGACTAGTTACCTGTACCGTGGATTTACGGGGCATGAGCATTTGACGAATTTTAATTTGATCAATATGAATGGGCGGATGTATGACCCGGTGGTCGGGAGGGTGTTGAGTGCGGATAATTATGTGCAGAGGCCATATTCGACGCAGTCTTACAATCGGTATAGCTATGTGATGAATAATCCGTTGAAGTATACAGATCCGAGTGGGCATACCTGGTTGAATCGGTTTAAGAATTGGGTTGATAAACAAAATCCGGTTTTTAGAGCCTTGGTAATGTTGCCAGCATTGGCTGCCGTTGATCCAATATCATTCACCGGTTTGGATGCCATGAGTGGTGGGGCTCTATCTGTAGGTTTCATAAGGGGCGGATTCGCCGGAGCAGAACGAAACGCTAGTAATTCTCACAAAATATACGCCGGTCTAATCAAAACAGACTCTGACAAAAGCGGGCGTAAAAGAGCTTGGGAGTTAATTTCTCGATTCACTTGGCAAGGCCCTCAGACTACCGCAGGATTAATGTACTCTCAATTTGCGAACACAGCATTCGACGCTCAACGTGTGCAGTACTATGGAGGTGCAACATTTACGTCCAACCCTCGCTTTAGTAGTTCAGTAACATTAGGTTCCTTCATAAATCTGGGAGAAGATGGTCAGGCAAATGTCGGAACTCTTGGAGACGGTGGCTATACATTCATGCATGAGTATGGGCACTATTTGCAAAGCCAAGAAATGGGGATAATTTACTTAAGCAAGGTTGGCCTAGCCAGTATTACCGGCTCCACGTGGACTGAACTAGATGCGAATTTTAGGGCCGCGGAGTACTTCAATGGACAACAAGGCTTTACGTGGGACCCCAACTTCTATCCTCCTAATACATCAATGCATAAATACTCCGAATTGCCTGAAAAAAAAGCAAAGATTGAATTAGGCGAGTACCTAGTCCCTTTTGGACTCGCCATTATTCGCCTTTTCTAACAAGCACCGATATTATCAATATCTTAAAATATCGTATCATGAACTACCTAATACTTTTATTACCCCTGTGCTTTCTCGCCTGCAACGGCAATCCGAATTGTCCAAAGGGAAGTCATTCGGCTATCACTATTACGAATCAGTCCTCCAAACGAATCTATTATCAGATTTACTGGAACTATCCAGATACAGCTATCGGTCAATACAATCCTGTACATAATAACGGTATTCTTAAACCGGGTGACAACGCCATTCGAACGATAAGCCCAAATGGGTCTAAAAGCTGTTGGGAAGAAATTCTCATGAAATCAGAGGCTGAGAATATCTACTTTTTTGACGCTGACATCATCGAAAACGTGCCATGGGAGGACGTCCAAAAAAACAACACAGGCCTATTGGAGCGGAGAAAAGTTGATTTAGAATATTGCAAAAAAAATGACTGGACTATCATCTATCGATAACTCTTAAAACTCACTAAGTCGATAATACTTAACAAATACCCAAGCTCGGTTTCTGGGGAAGAGCCGGTACGTTACTCTCCCGGTTTACCTGGGAAGCTCCACAGACCGTCTTGGGTAACCTGTATTCTCACTTTAGAAATGGCACGAGACAAGTTGATAACGTGGAATATTGGCATGGGGCTACCTTAGTCAATTCCAAAAAACAGGGCGATGAGTGGGGCCTAACCCTAGGCCCTTATATCAACTCACAAAACATGATAGTTGGTGACGACATGTTTCGACACGAGTATGGCCATACACTTCAAAGCAAGTTACATGGTCCGTTGTACATTAGCCACGTAGGTGTCCCAAACTTCATTGGAGCAACACTGGATCAACTTGGTTTGCACAGTCATGACAACGAGTGGAGCGAAATTCAGGCTAATAAAATGTCCTATAAGTACTTAATGAAACGCGATCCGGAAAGTCTTAATGAAAAATTGGGGGGACAGCCTTGGAGCGATGAATACAGGCTCACCTATGTAGTAGATTGGTACTTCGCCATGTTCCCACCATCTTACCTTTCCCTTCTAAATTTTTAAATTTTAAGTGATATGAAACTACATCCACTCATTTCAATTGTTAGTATTTTGGCCTCGTCCTGTTCAAACTCCTGTGAAAAGCCAATCGGACTTCCAGTAGTATACCCACTTCGCGTTCAAAACAACAGCAGCAGCCTTATATTCTACCAGATAAGTAAGATTTATCCTGACACTTCCATACAGGATTCGCTCGTAAAAGGCGGCATTCTGCCTTCAAAACAGCAATCGTACGAGTCGCGCAAAACCTGGCCGAAATTTTTCGAGTCTCTACCAGCTGATACGCTTAGCATCTTTTTCTTTTCTCCTGATACCATTTATAAATATGGCTGGAAGCAGGTACAGAGTAAGTATCTGGTGTTAAGGCGGAAAGATATCAGCTTGAAGGATTTGGAAACCAACAATTACATCGTTACCTATCCATGAAATCCAAGCTATTCTCACTACTACTGGTCACGCTATCCACGGCAAGCACTTGTCATCGCGAGGGACCCGATTGTCACCACAATATCATTTTCAAAAATGATTCAAAAGGCACCATAATCTACGCATTACCATTTACAGACCTCAGTGGTTGTATTTTGGAAAATCGCTTTAAAGCGGAGCCAGGTGAGGAATTTGCCCTTGACCTGCCCAGATATTGCTGGGAACAGGAGCTGGCAAAAGGAAAAACCGCTGAACTGTATGTAATAGATCCCGCTAAGTTTAATGCGGGTTTCCATTTCTACGATTGTGATTCGATACAGATCAAAAACAAAGTATTGAAGCATTACGAGCTCACTCTTGACGATTTAAAGAGAAACAATTTTACTATAACCTACGAAAACTGAACATTGAACTACATTCATGAAATTTACACTATTCTTATTACTACTATCGACCATGCTTTCTTTGGCAAATAGTTGTCATCGCGAAGGTCCATCACAAGAAGATAATCTAGGAGACAACCTGCTGTTATATTGTTGAATGTTGGCCAAAAGGCACGATGGTTCTCGGCGGCGGGATAAAAGCTGTTGTCTGCAACAAAACTGCAAAAATAGTGGACTACATCTCATATCAATAGATTCTCATTAATCAATTCAATCAACTCCCCTATGAAACACACTATCCTCGATCTATCATCAAACAAAGTCTGTCTCCGATGCTCCCAGTCTGGTGAAGTGATAATGCCAGAATACCTTCCGATCAGTCAACTGCTAGTTGATAATTACAAATATTGGGTACAGAGATATGAAGAAATAAATCAAAGCGGGTGTGATAATTACTCCGTTATAGATTCCCTAGAAAAAGAAGGCATAAAATTCATGCTAAATATAAAGAAAGAGGCCTCCCACATCAATCTAGTATTTCAATCAGACACATTGACAATTGAGCTCTTTGGCGATCCTTCATTTGACATACTAGAATAACCAACTAACCAAATTAAAAGAAAATATACTGCAATCACTTAACAAACAAGATATTATCCACACTGTGAAGTATCTACTGTGCTTGGCCTTCCTCACACTAGTTCATGGACATTATTCATACGGCCAAAATCAATGTCCAACTCCCGGCTTTTCCTGCAATAGCAATCAGGCAGAATATAGCGTTGTTTCAATTGACCAAATAAACAATACCGAACCGCTTGGTTACCTACCTGCCAAAGGACACACCGGTCTGCAGAAGTTAAGTTTAAAGGCTGTCTTGCCGACAGTATGGGGAATTTCTTCTCGAAGCAATCCATCCCTGCCAGCAAATCCGGTGTGTTTGTCCTGGAAAACTTCTTTCTGAACGGTGGTTCCAATCCTGCAAAGTTGATACTTTCTATGTGGGTCCGATTTCTATTATGATCGTCCAGGATTTTTCTATGAACAACCAAATGCCTTTTCACCGTATTATTTTCCTGGCGGTGGGAGAATCGGAACGACAGGGTCAGGCGATTTCGCAATTCGAATAGGAGGTCCCAAACAGATAGATATAATTCCAATTTATCGATTCAAAATCAACCATAAAAAAGGAAATTCGATCCCTCTTGGTCTCGTCAAATAGCTAATGCATTTCCGATTGGACATCCATCGTGTCATTTTGATCATCGGTTTTGTAAATCAAACATAAAATACCTGAATTTGGTCAAGTCATACTCTCGCCTCGGTTGAGTGTAAAGTGAATTTCATTTTCCGAAAATTCATAATTATTAATAACTATACCACCATCATCATGAAAATTATACTACCCTTCGCGCTAACGGTTCTTTTGTCCCTTTCAAGTTTAGCTCAGGCTCCTACCGATTCAATGGCGATCGTGCAAAATCCACAGCTCTACACATTAAAGCAACCCGAAGATCTGAACATTAAAGGCCAGATCGACGCAGCCAGGCACTATAAACGATACAAAGGCGCGGCAACGGGTACGTTGTTAACCAGCCTGCTTTCGCCGGTAATCGGTCTTATTCCAGCCATCTTATGTTCTGCCACAAATCCTAAAATTGAAAACCTGGGCTATCCGAATGAAGAATTATTTAAGCAAGCCACATATTATAAGGCATACACCAAAAAGGCAAAGAAAATAAAACAGCGAAAGGTTTGGTCGAATTGGGGGATTGGCTTGGGAGTAAACCTGGTTGTGATTCTGGTGTTGGCTAATTAATAGTTATCCTTTCGGAGCGATTCTTTTTTCGATAAGTAGTTTTTTGAATATATATTCATAAGCCATGATATAATCCAGTCTCGATGAAAAAGAAAATCTCACTTATCTTCCTAATCGCATTTACTACGCAATTAATCATTGCTTGCTGCGATTGCCATGAGCCGTACAAGAACGAGTACAAATTCGAATACCTGTCTGCATTTAACCTGGATAACTCCGAGGCAAACTCCGTCATTTCGGAAAGTCCCATTCCGAGAAACGCCTATGGAATCAAGCTCCAACTAGGCTTGCGTGAATTGTCATTGGACCGCAATCACTTCTCTCTTTTCAGCCAGGCCAATGCTATGTGTTGCTTGTGCGGCGCTGATACAACAATAACCCCACGGGATACGATAACGTCATTAAAGATTACAACCATAAACAGATTCGACGATAATCATCTGAAAGGCAGTGATGTTACAGAATTATTTAAAGTATTAAGGCATGGAAACTATGTGGGCATCGATAGCATCATTGCACATCCCGACATCTATTTTAAAAGGACTGAGACAGAGTTTATCGAGCTATACCTTTTTACGCCACCCAGGGAAGCAGATGAATATAGCTTTAAAGTTGATTTAGCTATTTCAAATGACACTCATTTGTCAGCGCAGACAAGTGCGGTTAATCTAAAATAACATGAATAGATTACCACTCCTTCTCATACTTCTGTCGGTTTTACAAAGTGCGACGTTTGCCCAGTCGGAATACAAACCTATCAGGTTTTTCTATCGACCCTCAGTTGGAGCTGTGTTCCCTACCCGTTCGTTTCCAACTAAGGACATCCCCAGCAATTTGATAGGAACTGCATTTCACAACATATACTTCCAACCTTTCGCCCTTGGCTTTTTTTATCGGAACATTGGTATAGAAGGGCAGGTCATGTTATCTCCCGCACTGAATCCGCAGAACAGGCGTGATCACTTTGCGAAGGAGATTGGCTTAAAATATGGCAACAAGTATTATACGAGTATATCTTCCGGCTCTATGGATGATTATATGAATGATAATCCCGATCCGATAGTTCGAGGGAGTGCGGGCCCGTCGTATAAAATCGAGCGAAATTGCTTGGTTTTTATCGGACGTATGATGGTAGGCGTCGTATCCATCACGAGCGACTGGGGAAGTGTTCGGTTAAAAGAAAAGGGAACAAACGAGTTGCTGAATGTCCGTTGGGACACTCAATACCCCACCAAGGATTGCTTCTCATTTCATCCGTCTCTCACATTCGCTTACAGAGTGAGCCGAAGAATAACGTTTAATCTGGATCTGGATTCGTGGTTCTACAAGGCGGACATTACTTACAAAGAAACAACTAGAAACGCCCTCTCGGGCAATGTGACGACCAACCAATATCGATACAGTCATTTTATGAGTGATTTGAGCGCAGCAATGGGCATCATGATCATATTCAAATAGATAACCCACTGGTTCAAGCAATTTAAACTATCAACCATATGAAAAACACACTAATACTCTTCATTTTCCTGCTCATTTCGAGCGCCCAAACCTGCGCTGCGCAAGACGCCTCAAAAGTTGCCGCCCAGGAATATGAATCCTGCTGCGGCACCCAGCCCGTCGAGTTCTCTTACGAAAAGAAACGGATCTACGTCCCCAATGTATTCACACCTAATAGGGACGGCGTGAATGACTACTTCTTCCCTGTCGTAAATGATGTCGTTACGGATGTATGGGGCTTTGCCGTATACAGTATTGAGGGAGACACGATGCTCTATCAAAAGCCCTATTTCAATTCCAAAATGCCTGTGCAGGAATACGGCTGGGATGGATTAAGGCCCGACGGCTCGCGGTATAAGGGGGCATTCCGGTACAAAATGCGCGTGGACGATATGCAGGCGAACAAGCACATTGTCGAGGGGCGCGCATGCGCGATCATATGCGGGAGCGGATCGGAAGTATTTCAGACGAAAAGCGGGTGCTACTTCCCCGTTCAAGCCGGGAAGGATGGCACATTGGATAAATCGATAGCCAGCGGTGAAAAAGGCTGCTTTTGAATCAATATACGAGTATATCACACTATAAACTTTCCAGATCACATTGTATGAACACACACCTTATCAAAACTGCGCTTTTGGCCATCCTGGCCACCTTACCGGGCATGATCAATGCGCAGATCAAATTTACGTATGACAATGCCGGCAACCGGATCAAAAGGGAGCTAAATAACAGCCTTGTGCAACTCGATGCCAAAGTCCTTCTCAGAGGCGCGTACCGCCCCGGGCAGGCGAATATGGCCAGCGACTTACAAACCTATTTCAGCGCGAATTCAGGCTTATTGCCTGCCACGGACCCCTATGGAGGGAATGCGGTCTACAACAACATCGGCAATCCGGCGGGAGTAGCCGGTTCGGTGGTAGATTGGATAAAGATCGAAATTCGCGATGCTGCTAGCCCGGCGGTGAAACTTCAATCGAAAAGCCTGCTGCTGAAACCCAATGGAAGTATCGTCGACATAGACGGAATGCTTCCGAAATTCGTCGGGCAAAGTTCGCCGGTGCGGGTAGCCGTTTTCCACAGGAATCATGTTGCTATTCTGAGCACTCCCATTGCTTCTTTCAGTGCTGGCACGGCAGTCTACGACTTCACAACAGCCCTTAACAAGGCCAGTCAGCTCCCTGGCGACGCCGCTCAAATGGGCCTCATCAATGGAAAGTGGTACATGTGGGCAGGTGATGTAAATAATGATTTGGCCGTCGACTCCTCAGATATGTCGATCGCTAATAATGATTTTCTGAAAGGCACCTATGATCAGTATCTTTTTACTGATGTAAGTTTGGACGGTGGTGTGGATGCCACAGACGGGAGCATTATGAATAACGCATTTATTAATGGCTACTTTTCGACACTAGTCAATTACCTGCCATAAAGTTTTCCATGACGCGCGTGCAATCAAACAATTAACTTTCCATAGAAGTAATTTTTATATTCTGTGCGTAGTTAATCCAACCTGAAACCCGGGAAATTTCATGGCTCATCTCAGGATTCTCGTCTTCATTATAGGGTGTTCATTGCAAGCCCCTTTCCTGTTTGGGCAAAGCGCTGGCTGGTATAGTTTCAAAGGAACCGCCAATCTCAATATCAACTACAAGAATAGCCCCGGCGGCAAAACCTGGTTCATTCGCACCATTAAATTAGTTCCCGATCAGGAGACCAGGCTTAACGATACAATTCCCTCCGGCTCGGGAAGCAGAACTTATGTTTTGCCGGTAAGCTTACCGCAGAAGGTTACCCTGGCAACTTCCGGCAAGACGCTCACGCTGTTACTGACACCCGGCTCTACTTTGACCTGCAACCTGGATTTCGCAGACATCACTAAAACAAGTTTCTATGCAGCAGACAGCCTCGCCGCTATCAATGAATACTTGATGAAAAAAGACTTCTCCGCTGGCATGCCGTTCAGCGCACGGCGAGCTGGTGCAGTGCAAGCAGCAGCCAACCTGCAAGAATTTCGCCTCCAAATGGATGCACTTTATCTTGACGAACTCCAATTCTTCAACAAGCACATTAGCAGATTACCTAAGTGGTATCAGCAGTACGAATATTGGGATATTCGATATGCCGATGCGACTAGCCGAATAAATGCGATTACTACGCGGGAATATTCACAGAATGTAAAAGAGCAGCTGCCAGCACATTATTATCGCTTCTTGGATTCTCTCAGTATTGATAATCCAGCGGCCAAAAGCTGCTCTTCATACTATTACTTCCTGTACGAAACATTTAACAAAAGAATGAATGAGCATGACCTCGCAAATGGTACAAAATCCAGTTTTATAGATTACCATATTAATCAAGCAAGCAAGGAGTTGACGTCAGAGGTATCTGATCTGTTCAAAGCGTTTATTATTCAGCTGACGTTCAACCATTATAAAAGAGAAGTAGCTACCGAATATCTCAAAATTCACCCGGATATTTTCAGCAACCCTATTTGGAAGGCAGAGCTGGACGCGTACTTTAATGCGAAAGTGATCCGTGCCGCGAAGGGTAAAATACCCCCAAACTTTGTTCTGGCCGACACGAAAGATTCCCTCACGTGGCTAAAATCTTTGAAAGGGAATGTGATTGTACTGTCTTTCTGGTTTGCGGGCTGCAAGCCTTGTATCGAAGAATTTCCTGCCGAAAATGCATTAACAGAAAAATTCAGGAACAAACCTGTCCGAATCGTTAGCGTATGCTTGAATACCTCCAAGGATGTCTGGAAAGTATGGAGTAAGCGTTTTGGTCTAAAAACCATCAATCTTTGGGCAAATACAGAGTGGGAGAAGACTATTATTGAAAAGTATGACTTAGCTGTATTCCCGAGATACGTACTAATAAACAGGGATTACGAGATTGCTGAAATGAATGCGCACAGGCCAAGCCAGGGTCTGGAAACCCAAATTAATTCATTGTTGGCGAGATAAACTGAAGTTTTCAGACTGATCCCTGATCACGAGTACTGTAATTCTTATGCCAACAAAAGAAAAAAGCACTTAACAATTTCTTGCTAAGTGCTTCATTTTCAAGCTCCCGAAGCTGAGGCACAAAATAGAAATCAATGCACTCATTATCAGTAATTTACAAGCGCAAGGCTTATAATTTTTTGAGATAGGGTTTTGCCTCAAATAACATTGCGATGATACAGCATTGACTTTCAGTCAATTATATGCAACTAATAACAATATAGTGTACTTCATTTTGTGCTCCGTAACGACTCTGCCCGAAAAACGACCTAGGAGCTCGGCATAAAAATTCATTAAACTAGACCCGGAAGACCTGAGTTTCGACGCGCCAACCCCACGGTTTTTTCTCAGTTGCACTTGTGTCATTATCATTAGAAGAATGGGATAAAAAATTATACCTTGTAGGTTACTAAAATCTTCACGTCAAAGCCATATCGTTCCAAGATATCGATCATCTTTTTGTAAAATTTCGCCATGCCGCGGTAAGTTCTCTTTTTTTCTCTTGGCAGGAAGCTCCATTTAAATATTTTCCATGAACCTGGTAAAAGTCTCTTGTTCGTCGAGAATGTTTTCGTACTTCAAATTCAGCTCTTGTATGAATATCATACAAGTTATTCAGCGGCTTTTTTTGTGATACCTGATTTTTTATATTAATCGACTCTTTATGTCAGTTTTCCAAAACCCAGGTCGCTAATGAGCTTATACCTTCGAATATCACCCTTTATATCAACTTATGAAAGTATTTACGTCTCTATGGGTAAGCATATTGCTGACGACAATATCTAGCTGTTCGCCACACCTAACCGTTTCCCACCGAAATTTTGAAAAACTGAAGTATATCCGAATCGTCGACGCGTCTGGCATGAGAACTAGCGACATCATGAAGCACTCAAATCGATAAGGAAACAAACTATATTACATACTCGTGTGAAGCTAAAATAGCCGATATCGATGTCTCCAAATTCAGCAGGCCCGACAAGAAAAAGATGAAAGCGATCTTTGGCAAAAAACACAAGGAGCTGGAAAGCAACGCAGAGTCATTGTTCGAAAGCTTTCAAAAAACGCTTCTTGCACCGTAAAAAATGGTAAACATTCCGTCTCGCTTAACGATTAGAATAATTAATGCAACGGGCCCTCATGAACACCTGTCAGTATCGAAAACTACGTCCCCTATATGAAAAGCATTTTTCCAGAACAATTCCCGATCACCGAAGACGAAGCGAGGGACCTTTGGGGCAAAGCAATTTTTGCTGTCGACACCAACATCCTAATACATCTATATCGATATTCCGATGCGGCAAAAGATGAGCTCTTAGATGCACTCCAAGCTTATAAAGATCGTCTCTGGGTCCCTAACTGGGTGGCGAAAGAGTTTATCGATCAACGCCTCGACCGAATCTCAGATCACATAAGGGCTTACACCAAAGCCGATAAAGATTTAAAAGATATATTGCAATCATTCAAAAACGACCGACATCCGTTTTTACCAGAAGATCTGCAAAGTGAGTTTGACGAAATTGTTGGCCGCGTTACCTCCACGTTGACTCAGTCTTCCAAAGAGCATGAAGCGAAATTGATGAACGATGAAATCCTGGATAGAATAAATGACCTTGTAGGAGACAGCGTGGGCAGCGAATATGATCAAGAAACGCTTGACAAAATTGCAATTGAAGGAGAAGAACGTTTCAAGAACAAAATTCCTCCTGGATATAAGGACAAGGGCAAGAATGACCCAACTAAACCGTTAGAAAAATATGGCGACCTGATCATCTGGAAACAATTGATCGACAAGGCCAAAGAAACAACCACGCCTATAATCTTCATTTGCGACGATAAAAAAGAGGACTGGATACTGGAGAAGCACGGAAACAAAATTGGTCCGCTTCCTGCGCTCCGTAAAGAATTTACCGATTTAACCAAACAACAATTTCATTTGTACAACGCTGATCGGTTCGTGCACTACCATAATACCTTGACAGGAAAACCGGTCAACGAAGAGATACAAGCTGAGTTTAGAAAGGTCCAAGAAGAAACGAATATAGACTCTAAAGACAAATTTACGTTTCTTCGAACTTGGCTCTATTCGAGTAGAGGCGAAAAAGATCCTATCATCGAAATTGTAGGAAATGATGATACCGATGACTATGTATGGGAGTTTTTTGCAGGCGGATCTACCCCTTTGCTTGAATCACACTCATCATTTCCCAATAGAGATGCCTGTGAAGCCAACCTACGATTTGTTCAGGACATAGCAACCTCGCCAGAGAATATTCGGATAATACAAATGGGGTCCGGATATGAGTTGTCAGTTTTTCATCAACATTATGGCCCCATATGTCAGTCGTTACGAGAATTCTCCACCAAAGAGGAAGCATTTGAATCTAAATTAATCATTGCAGACAAATTCAAAACCGCTGCGATCGCTTATCGCCACCTTTAAACGACTGTTCCGCTCCGCAAACCGCCCGCTTTGTCCTCAAATTTCTCAAACCTAATGTGATTCGAAACCTCTCCCAGCGCAAAGGAGTTGGTTCGTTTTATCCAACCATCCTTAACTCCTATGGTGCTACTCCGCCGTGAGTCTCATCTTTCCAAATATCGTTTAATACCTTGAGGTCTGTGTCTTCCAGTGCAGAAGAAGCCTCCGGCCGCACTTGGCATGAGTATTTTCTGGGGGCGCAGTAATAATCGGTACTTTCACTCACCTGCTGGAACACCCCCTGAAATAGCCTAGCGCCTACTGTTAGATTGATTGGCGTGAAGTTGTTATTCGTTAACTCCAGTGAAATACATCCACAATACCCCGGCTGCACGATGGTCGAAACTGCAAGTCCTAGTCGGCTATACGAGCTTCGCATAAATAACATCAGCATCACATCCGAAGGAAGCCGGATATATTCCAGGCTCGTAGCAAGAATGGTTTGCGAAGGGTGCAGGATAAACGTTTCGCCAATTTGCCGACGGGATTCTTGAAAATGGTATTTGAGACCTCTCACGTTATACCCTGACTCCCCATTGTGCGATGCATTCATATAGGCTTCCCTTCCGTGAACACTCACGAGGAAGTCGTATCCGAGCCGAAAATCGAATCCCGTATTATTGAGTTGCTTCTCCGGCTCTAAAATTGGACGAATAACAAGATCGTTCGATTCCAGGCGTTGCTGTATCCTAACTTTACTCAGGATCCCGCCGCCGTACCCCGGATTAAAAGCCTCCTCATACATCAATCCCACCTCTTCCATCAAATTAGCGACCTCTCAATAAGCACAAATACGCTTATAATCAAATACTTACTTATTTGTTCTTTTTAAAACAACAACCATTTATTTAAAGGCAATAAGTTTTTAATTCGCTGATTATTAGACAATTAATAGACCGACAAATAAATCTCTGCCGTATTCTACAATTCTCACAAAATAAAATATATACGTTTGCTAAGGTTGTAACAAAGCGTATCCTTAACGCTTGGCAACCACATCTACTCAGCTTCCCTATCATTCGATTGATTTGCCCCGGCTTAAATAGAACAAAGCTACGAACCGCCAGTAGTGAATGCTCTATGACGCACCCCATCATTTTCTGAATAAGGCCTTAAATCATTTCAACGATCTGAAAAGACGATGGATTCTTTGCGTCCGTGTGAACTGCCCAATCAACTTAAATGCCCACAGAATATCCTTTCATCCACCACTATCTAAGTTTTAAACCCTTCGGACATGAAAAAATATTGCAGCCCAGAGCCACCCCTATCAGCAACATCAAGTCACATCTGCGCACTTCTTTTGAGCCTGATGGCCTTTACAAGCTTTTACTCAACTGCCCAGAATGTTACTTACCAAACTCTTTATACAGGTGCGACCTTCGATAGCCGGGCGATTAATCAAAGCTTGCCCGTTGGAAGTATCGTCGGCAACGGTAATGTCGCCTCGGGAGGTGCAACCTATTCGATAGCGATTGCTGTACCGCCTGGAACAAATGGCGTTAGCCCGACCGTATCGATCAATTACCATTCAATGGTGGGAAACGGCGTTCTGGGGCAAGGCTGGGACATTGGCGGATTGTCGAAAATCACCCGCTCCACGCGGAGTATGTATTTTGACAATGAGACAAATCCTGTCGTGATGACCAACAGCGACAGGTTTGTTCTGGACGGCACCAGGTTGATAGCTAAAGCGGGCAACTACGGAGAACCAAATACTACCTACGGGACTGAAAGTGAAAATTTTGCCACCATTACTTCTAAAAGTTCGCAGGGGAACGGTCCCGAATGGTTTGAAGTGATTACTAAAGACGGAATAAAAATGGAGTATGGGAATTCCGCGGATTCCAGGCATACCGGCCAATTTGCAACGGTGCTTACCTGGGCGCTCTCCCGTATCCAGTACCCCGACGGAAATTACATCACTTTCAAATACAATACCAACACCAGTTTCGCATTGCTGATTGACGAAATCAACTACACCGGTAATGCGGTACAGGGGTTAGCCCCTTACAATCAGGTCAAATTTGATTACAAGATTCGCACCATCGATGAAAATGCGGGGTTTGAAAACGATACGCGTATCGAGAGCAAGTATCTGCTGGATAAAGTGACGACCAAAGCCGAGGGGGCGACCGTCAGGACTTACCAATTCAATTACGGGCATGATAACATCAACTCCTATTTGAAAGAGGTCATCGAGGCAGGCACCAACGGCACACAGCTCAATGCCACCATTTTTAAGTACGGCGACCCGCCTGCGGAATTTAGCACCGTCGGTACGGACGGATATGAATACCCTTCATCGACAACGATCACAGGAGATTTCAATGCCGATGGGTTGACTGATTTTCTGGAAGCAAGCCTTATTCAGAATCCTGCCGTATACAGAATGATGGTTTACGTCAAGTACCCTGAATACATGGGACAATCCAATAGCTTTTTTGTGGATAACCTAACTGATGCGCCCGTCACATATAGCGTTGTCAAAAAGCAAAGCATCCCCAATTCATTCAATTTCCTGGCGTATGATTTCACGGGCGATGGCGCCGATGACGTCTTGATGACCAACGTTGTAGGTTCGGGTCAAAATCGCACCCTTACCAGTCTTCGTATTTACCGTACTCTCCAAAACTATGACTGGCAAACCAATGGGCAGTGGGCCATTCAATTCGATCCGCTGAACATTTCCCCTTACTCCGGCTATTCCAAAATCCACCCTAGTGGGCACTTCATTTTTCCTGGTGATTATGACGGGGATGGCATACAGGATATACTTACCATGCTGGGAAGCAATGCGGTCAATTACAATTGCCACCTGTACAATGGAAAAGTCCAGCCCGATTTCGGGTCAATTGTAATTTCAGGCGTATTCGCGCTTGCGGTAAGCGACTGGCCGACCGCAGACAAGGTATACATCGTGGATTTCAACGGCGATGGCAAAAGCGATATCATGCTGATCAAAGGGACTAGTTGCGAGGTCTTTACATTTGATGGATGGACTGCACGCCGCATTCATTACTCTATTAATATCCTCACCAAAGACCATCTCAGTTATTTCGGTGATTTCAATGGCGACAGAAAAACGGATATTCTTGCCAAATCAACCACGTCTGGTGCATGGAAGGTGGTAATCTCCGGCGGGGTTAACTTTTACGAATCACCCTTTACATTTAATACAATACCGGATACAGACCCTTTCACTGGCGACCATCTGGGTATTGCCGACATTAATGGTGATGGTAAATCAGATATTTATCATGGCTGGCAAGTGTCCCCTTCACCGACTTCGAACTTCGATGTCTACTATGGAAAGGGCTATTCGTGGAATACCGGGGCCAGTTTCTACCGAGTAAACAGTACATTCACAGTTAATCTGGGCGCCCCGCCTCCCATGATCGGCGACTTCAACGGCGACCATCGGGCCGATGTTATCAACTTCAAGAATATTTTCAATCCAATGGATGTCTTCTATTTCAAAAAAGAAGGCAGGGAGAATTTGCTTGAAAAATTAAAAAACGGCTATAACCATGTTACCGAGTGGGCTTACAAAAAGCTGACGGATGAAAACGGGTTCCATATCCGCGGTAATCTCACGGCTTACCCATTCAACGCGATCCAACCACCACTTTATGCTGTCTCCGATTTCAAACTGCAAAACGGAGTTGGTGGCTACAATACAATTCAATACACCTACGAGGCAACCAAGTTACACCGCGCGGGAAAGGGTTTTCTGGGATTTGGCAAAATAACGGCCAATGACCTGGCTACGGGCATGAAAACTGTCGCCGAAAACGAATTCAACACTACCTACTTCACAACCATTCCCTATCGGACCTCTATCTATCTCGCGTCGACAAGTACCCTGCTGAGCCAGACAACCAACACCAACGTATTTACTTCTCCGGCTGCCAAACGCTTCTGGGTGCAGACTACCAACATCCTTGAAAACAAGGCATTGGAGGGTAGAACGACGACCACGGTGAACGTGTATGACAATTTCGGCAACGTTACACAAAGTACCGTCAACAACGGGGTCGAGACCGCGGTAACCAATACTGTTTACGGAGCCTATCCAGCCGGGATATTGAACAAGCCGACATCGGTAACGGTTTCCAATACCCGGTCAGGCCAGCCGATCCATACTGTTTCGACTGGTTTTGCGTATAACGGAATTGGCCAGCTTACTTCGAAAACCGATTTCAATGGGCTAGCCAAAAATGTGGCTACCACCTACGAGTACTTTCCACTGGGGAATCTGAAAAAGACGACTGTTACACCAAATGGTCCGGGGGCATCCGCTCCGCGAAATACGTCGTCTGTATACGATCCGAAAGGCCGCTATGCCGAATCCAGCATCAACGAGCTTGACCAGACTTCCAGCGCTACCTATGATTCCAGGTGGGGCAAGCCGTTGACTTCGACGGGCATCGACGGACTAATTACTACTTATCAATATGACGTATTCGGAAGACCTACGGTTACCGCACCACCGGCACCTGTTGCATATAATATTACACAAAGCTACGGATGGGACCTGGCCAACGGCGCGGTATGGTACAGCCTGGTTTCACATCCCGGTAAGCCTAATGTCAAAATATGGTACGATCTGCTGGGCCGCGAGATCAAAAAAGAAACCGAAGGTTTTGGCAACCAGCCGATCACACAAGTTCAGGCGTATGACGCCAAGGGTAATATTATTTCTAATACCCAGCCATATAAAGCAGGCGAAACATATATCACTACCACTACCCAATACGACCAATACAACAGACCTAATAACATCAATAGCGGCGCGTTGGGTACCAAAACAATCAGTTATTCCTATGCCAGCGGGGAACTTACCACTACCACGGTTACCCCAACAGGCACGAGCTCCCAAAAGACGGATGCCAGCGGAAAAGTAACCAATTCGACCGACGATGGGGGTACATTGGCATACACCTATTTCAGCCATGGCGGGATCAAGGACGTTAAAAATGACGCTGTTACCATTGCCGCCAATCAATACGACGCCTACGGCCGCCAAACCCAACTGACCGACGCCAATGCCGGCACCACCTCGTATGATTACAATTCGTTGGGAGAACTGGTCAGCCAAACCAATGCCAACGGGGCAACCTACACACTGACTTACGATGTGACCGGGAGGATCCTCAGTAGAACAAAAGCAGGTGAACCCGCAACAACTTACCAATACCGGGCTTCCGGGAATGGGATCAACCAGATTGAAAAAGTGACTGGTTTTGCCGGGAACCTGGAAGAATACACCTACGACGCGTACGGGCGAATGCTGACGATCAAGGAAACCATAGACGGCAGTCCTTACACAACCACCTATACTTACAATAATTACGGGGATATTGCCTCTGTGTTGTACCCTTCCGGATTTGGTACCAATCATGCCTATGATGCTAACGGCTATCCGACGACCATCAAAAACACTAATAGTTCGGTAACCCTTTACACAAATACGGGTATGAATGGGCTGGGGCAAAATACGTCTTATACTTTGGGGAACGGGCAGACGACAACCATTAATTATATCAATGGTTATCCTACCCAATATTTGGCAGGAACAAAACAAAATCTCAACTTGGTTTGGGACTACTCAAAAGGGACACTTACAAGCAGGAATGACGCCATAAAAGCCAAAACGGAAAGTTTCACATATGACAACTTAGCACGCTTAAAGAACACAACAATTGCAGCGAATACCCTTACTACTAATTATGCTGCAAACGGCAACATTGTTGACAAATCCAATGTTGGCGCTTATTCCTATCATCAAACAAAGTTCAACGCTGTTACAGGCGTTACTAATCCCCCACCGAGCCCTGTGCCGTTACTGCAACAGGATATTACCTATACACCTTTCATGCAACCTGATAAAGTGACCGAAATCGGCACAGGAAACGTTCCTTGTGAACTTACTTATACCTACGGTGCGGATTACAATAGGATAAAAAGTGTTTTGAAGCAAAACGGCAACATCATTAACATCAAATACTACTTCAGCGGATTCGACAAGGACATAACCGGAGCTGCAACCAAATATGTTCACCACATAGGTTCCCCTGCGGGACTAATCGCCATTGTAACAGGGGATGGCTCAAACTTATCTGATTACAAATACACCTATTGTGATCACTTGGGCTCCATTCTAACTGTTACAAATAATTCCGGTACCATCGAGGCAGAACAAAGCTTTGACGCATGGGGAAGAAGGCGAAATCCAACAACCTGGGCACTGCTTCCCCCTACTGCTGCCACCGGGCTACCCTATTGGTTATATCGCGGCTATACTGGCCATGAGCACCTTGATAATTTTGGGCTCATCAATATGAATGGGCGACTATATGACCCTGTAGTAGGACGGATGCTCAGTCCCGACAACTATGTGCAGGCAGACGGTTCGACACAATCTTACAATCGGTATAGTTACGCGGGAAATAATCCGCTACGTTACACTGATCCGGATGGAGAGGTCTTTAAACTAGCCTTTTTTAGCGCTGTCTTAACCACAGACTTTATTAGTAACCTACTGAATGGTGTAAGCAACCCTTTGAAAACCGCCTATCGAAACTCGAACAATGTAATAAATGCTTTCAGCAACGCACTACAGGTACCCATTTACAGCAAAGGAAACACTTCAGTTACCATAGGGATTGACATGCTAAGCTTCGGAATATCGGCCAATTTCTACCATACAGTGGGCAACCTTACTTCCACCGCAAATGTGGGAGTGGGATTAATGAGCGGGGCAATGTTCAACTGGAGCGCCTCTTATGCCGCGGGGTCACTGAACATCGGCATTGGCGGCGGCATAGGGGCAAGTTATGAAATGAGATGCATTAATAACGTAGAAACGGGCAGTTGGGCATTTAGTTATTCAGCGTTCGGTGCCTCGATCAAATATAAAGGGTACGGAGCAGGTTATTATCAAACTCACTACGGCAATGTACTGGGGCCGGATGGCAAGCCTAATAATCAAGTCGTAGGCGGGGTAAATGTATTCCTGGATGATATTTCCATAAGACTAGAAAATGACTTTTTAGCCTTCAAGGATGAGGACAGATGGCGCTCAAATTCCGTGGAAATTGGGGTTGGCAATTTAGTCATTGGAACAAGGCTCTATAATAATGATCCTGACGGTGAAGGGCAAAAAACTAAGATGGGAGTGACAGATCGGATGGGATTTTCAAATAAGGGTAAGTTTGGAGCCTGGCCGAGTGGGAAAGTGTACTCGAGTCCTCTCTGGATAGGGGCGAGATTCGGTAATACGGTAGACAGGATCGGATACAGCCATCCTATGGTCCAGGATAGAACGCAAAACTGGGTGCATCGCAATGGCTTCTTTTACCTCCCTTTTGGCCATCAGAATTTTTATGTGGACTATAGTCAATTTAGATTCGGAATGTTCTTACAGACAGGGTATTATAACCCTTATTCGTTATGGGGAAAATGACTAATATACTGTACTTCTTCACACTGATGAGCTTTGAATACATTGCTCTTTCATGTCAACCAATTCGAAGTACGCGAGATAGTTTTCAGTTTTCCGCCTATTGCTATAATGGAGCGTATACCGGTCTCGATACGTTGGTCGAAACAAGGGGATACTATAAATTCGAAAAAAAATATACTAGAAATGTCGGCTATCCGTCTGTGCCAACCCCTGATACATTGACCTTTACCGCTCTATTCCTGAATGATGGAGTTTTTATCTACAACTTTATTCCAGACTATTTCGCGTCCACATCAAACAACAGATTTGGGTTTTATAACCGAGGAACGGAGTGGGGTAAATATTACATATCTGGTGATACGATAAAGGCTCAGTTTATTGAATCTCCCGGTGGAATGTCTTGGGAAATGGGGCAGTTCTGGTTCCAGATCGTGAATCAATCAACGATTCGGGAGCTAGCTTTTCAATACAGAAAGCCGATTACACAGCAAGACATGGCAGTATATCAACCAAGCGAAAATGGAAAAAATACTTCGCTTGGCCATTTCGTCAAATACGATAGCCTTCCAGACTCAAATAAAAGTTGGCTAAAAAAAAGAAGATGGTTTTGGTGTAGCAAAGCTCAATACACCGGATGGAAAAGTAGCTTATAGAAATAGAGTATTCATCTTAAATCGTTCAGAATGAAGTGTATATTTTACCTAACTCTGTTGACAATAGTCTGTTGGCATTACTCCTTCGGGCAAGACCAATATCTAAATTTTGATTTCACTTGCAAAAGCAAGCAGGCACAAAATAGCATCATTTCGATTGACCGGCGGACAAATCCCCAGTTGCTTGGATACATGCCTATTAAAGGCTATTCTGGCTTGGCAAACGTTAGATTTAAAGGCGCTCTTGCCGATAGCATTGGCATTTTCTTCGCGAGTCCGTCTGTTAATCAAGATAAAAAACGTGTTCTGATCCTGGAAAACTTCTTTTTAAACTGCGGCTCCAACCCGGCAAAGCTGATATTGTCACTGAGATTATACTCCCAAATCAGCAATGACGCCTATGCACCGGTTTGTTCAATCGATTCAATTTACCAACTAAGCGGCGATCCCTTTGGCCGGATAAGCGAACTATTCTGTGAAATATCGAATCTTGCTGATAAAGAGATCACAAAAGCAACGCCAGATACCGCGTTTGTTTCTAGGGACGGGCTGAATCATCTGGATAGTCTGGAAAAGCTTAACATACCTATGTACGTCTCAACCAAACCTGTTCCCGGTGTTTATAAAGATTACGCACATTTTAAAATGAATCAGCCGGATATCAGCACTGATATATTTATCACCGTTACCAAAAGAGGTGTCGTAGAGGTAGACAGAACATACAAAGGTAAAAAGAGAAGGGTGAAGTTAAACCCCTCAGGCATCTACGCGGTTTCTGACGGTGATCGGATACTAAAGGTTACGCCGTCCGGAGAATATTTCGAGATAGTCAAACGCGGATTTGACTTCTACTATGATCGCCCGGGGTATTTCTACGACCAACCAAATACCTATTCACCGTATTATTTTCCTGGCGGCGGGAGAATCGGAACAACAGGGTCAGGGGATTTGGCTATTCGAATTGGAGGCCCAAAGCAGATAGATATAGTCCCGACTTATCGATTCAAAATCAACTATAAAAAGGGTAGCTCAATCCCGATTGGCCTAGTCAAATAAATGGTCATGTAAACTGAAAACAAATGGGAACACGCTCATCTTCTTTAATCTGCTCTTCATCTAAGGTGCTTAGGCTTGCCCATGCTAAGAAGCGTTGCAATCCATTGGCAAAGAATACAAACCTTGCTGCGGTGTGCAGCAAACATCAATTTGAGCTATGAAAAAATACTTAAGGTTGACCCTTGCGATCATTGGAATGATCCCATTTCATGGATGCGACAATCCCGTCCAAACCTCGGCAACTGAAACAATTCAGGGAGATATCGTGTGGGATAAAAGCTTTGGAGGTGAAAACTCCGAAGAACTCTCCGTAATAATACCAACCCCGGACGGCGGATACCTGCTAGGTGGGGACAGTTTCTCTAATGTTTCCGGCGATAAGTCCCAAGGCCATTTTGGCGGAGGAGACTATTGGGTTATCAAGATAGACGCCAAGGGCAATAAAGTCTGGGATAAGACTTTTGGCGGATTCAGGAGCGATATCCTAAAATGTCTCGTAAAAACTTCCGACGGAGGGTATTTACTTGGAGGATATAGCCAATCCGGGCCAACCGGAAACAAAACGACGGGCAGCAACGCCAAAATAGACTATGACTATTGGATCATCAAAATTGATAATAACGGCGATAAAATTTGGGAAAAGACCTTTGGAATGACCGACAATGACTATTTGAGAGGTATGGTCGCTACCGAAGATGGTGGATATCTGTTGGCCGGGAATTCAAGTATCCCTGAGACGGGGGAGTCTTATGGTTCTGATGATTTTTGGGTTATTAAAATAAACGCCCTGGGTGAAAAGGTTTGGGAAAAGTCCTATGGGGGCACACAGTATGAAGCCTTGTGGAGGATAATCCCTACGAATGACAAAGCATTTTTATTGGCAGGTCACAGCAATTCCAACGCATCGGGCGACAAATCCCAGGATTCAAAAGGTGATTTTGATTTTTGGATTTTAAAAATCGACTCCGATGGCCACAAAATTTGGGACAGCTCAATTGGTGGCTTTAAAAGTGAGAGTCTGTTGGGGATAGCACCCTCATCTAACGGAGGATATATTCTTGTTGGGGCAACCGACGCAGATTCGTCTCCGTCAGGTGATGTTTCTGGAGCATCCAAGGGCTTCTACGATTACTGGGTAGTAAAGGCCAATGAACAAGGCGTGAAGGTCTGGGACAAGACGTTTGGTGGAAATCTGAATGATTTCCCGGATTGCCTACCTATTTCTTACAACGGAGGTTATTTAATAGGGGGATACAGCTTTTCCGACAAATCTGGTGATAAAGAATCGCCACTCTTCGGTGATAAAGGCGACTTGGACTTTTGGGTTATCAATCTCGATTCCAAGGGCAACAAACTATGGGACAAATCTTTCGGAGGAACAAGCTCTGATTTTCTATTTTCAATAATTCCTGCACATGATGACGGCTATCTGCTTGTCGGCAGTAGCGGCTCTCCCAAAGCGGGACAAAAAACTTCTGAAACAAATGGCTCCACAGATTTCTGGATAGTCAAAATTAAGTAAGGCAAAAAGCTTTGAATTTATCACCAAAACATGCACTTGTATGAAAAGTCCAACTTTACTTTTACTTCTATTGGGAACTGTCAATAGATTTCCAGATCAATCTAATGCAAAGACTTCGTTTGAAGGTTATGAATCCTGCTGCGGCACCCAGCCCGTCGAGTTCTCTTACGAAAAGAAGCGGATCTACGTTCCAAACGTATTCACTCCCAACAAAGACGGCGTAAATGATTACTTCTTCCCTGTTGTAAATGATGTCGTCACCGACATCTGGGGCTTTGCCATATACAGTGCTGAGGGAGACACGATGCTATACCAAAAGTCCTATTTCAATTCCAAAATGCCTGTGCAGGAGTACGGCTGGGATGGGTTAAGGCCTGACGGATCGCGGTATAAAGGAGCATTCCGATATAAAATGCGTGTGGACGATGTACGAGCGAAAAAGGACATTGTCGAGGGCCGCGCATGCGCCATCATCTGCGGAAGCGAGGCGGAGATATTCCGAACAAAAAGTGGATGCTATTTCCCTGTCCAGGCCGGTCAGGATGGCACACTGGACAAGTCGGTAGCGAACGGAGAAACCAATTGTTTTTGACGCGTCACAATATCAATCTTAACTATCTCACATATGAACACACACCTCACGAGAATGATGATTCTCGCCGTCGCAATAATTTTTCCCGGCATCATTCACGCACAGATCAAATTTAACTATGACAATGCCGGCAACCGGATCAAAAGGGAGTTGAATAGCAGCCTTGTGCAACTCGATACCAAAGTCCTTCTCAGAGGCCCGTACCGTCCCGGGCAGGTGAATATGGCTAGCGATCTGCAAACCTATTTCAGCGCGAATTCCGGCTTGCTACCCACTACCGATCCCTACGGCGGAAATGTCGTTTATAACAACATTGGCAATCCGGCGGGAGTAGCCGGTCCGGTGGTAGACTGGATCAAGATTGAAATTCGCGATGCCGCAAACCCTGCTGCAAAACTCCAGTCGAAAAGCCTCCTATTGAAACCTAATGGAGCCGTCGTCGATGTGGATGGTACTCTTCCTAAATTCGTTGGGCAAAGTTCACCGGTACGGGTAGCCGTTTTTCACAGAAACCATGTTGCCATTCTGAGTAATCCTATTGCTTCTTTCAATGCAGGCACAGCTGTTTACGACTTCACGACAGCCCTTAACAAGGCCAGCCAGCTGCCTGGCGATCTTGCCCAAATGGGCCTCATCAATGGGAAATGGTATATGTGGGCAGGGGATATAAATGGTGACGGGGCCGTCGATGCCACCGACATGACCATTGCCAACAAGGATTTTCTGGACGGTCTTTATGATCAATACCTTTTTACCGATGTAAATCTGGACGGTGGTGTAGATGCCACAGACGGAAGCATTATGAATAACGCATTGATAAATGGATACTATTCAACTTTGATAAATTATGCGCCCTAGAGTCCGCCTGTCCACCAAATATGCAACAAAAAATGCCCGACAACCCTTTGATTATCAGGCATTTAAATTCAAGTTGCTCCCGAAGCTGGGCTCGAACCAGCGACCCTCTGATTAACAGTCAGAAAAAATCGGTAAACGTCAGAAAATCGCAGTAATCGTCAATATACATATCACTGAATTCCAATGTATTATATTTTTCATGTTACCGGTGTTTACTTATATTTACTGAAAATGTTTGCAAATTGTTTGCAAATTTTCTCTCACAGAATCGCGCTTTATGGCCACTGTAACACCGAAATTGTCGCTCATCCTGGATAAAAGGTATGCAAAAAAAGATGACGTATATCCTATCAAGCTAAGGATCACTTTTAAACGTCAATCAAAATACTATCCCACCGGATATGACATGACCGAACAGGAATTTGTCCGCCAGCGGGATTGTGAGCTGCTTCGCGCCAACAAGTACATCGGCACCAAGGAATATGCGCAGCTTTCCCAGGTCAACAAGAAGCTCGAGGTGCATCTGGTCAAAGCCCAGCAGGTCATTAGCCAGATGAAGGTTTTTAACTTTGACCTTTACGAGGAGAAACGATCCGGTGGGCAGGCTAGCGTGGATGGCATTTACTCAGCCTTTCTGGCCAAAATAGCATCCCTTGAAGCAGAGGAACGGATCGGGACTGCGATAACCTACCAATGTGCGCTAAAAAGCCTTCAAAACTTCTACCCCAAAAGTAAGCTTCCCCTGGAAAGCATCACCATAAAATTCCTGCAATCCTACGAAAGGTGGATGCTCGAAAACGGAAATTCGCTAACTACCGTAGGTTTCTACCTGAGAAACCTACGTGCGGTTATGAACTCGATACTGGATAACAACAAGCAGAAAATGGATGAATACCCGTTTGGGCCAAGAAAATACATTATCCCTACCAAGAAAAACTCCAAACGTGCCCTCTCGAACGAAGACCTTAAAAAACTGATCAGCTACCACCCGGACGAACAGGAAGAAAAGTATCTTTCATTCTGGCTCTTTATGTATTTGGCCAATGGAATGAACCCTACGGATATGGTCAGGCTCAAGTACAAAGACCTGAGGTCAGACCGGATTGTGTTTCTCCGTGAAAAGACCAAAAGGACCAATCGGGAAAGCACCCTGATTGAAGTTCACCTCAATCCTGTGCTCAAAGAAATCATTGAAAAATGGGGCAATTATCCGGATCCAGACAACTATATCTTTCCTGTGTTAAATGATGTGACGAGCGCGGCAAGGGCTAAAAAAATAATTACTCAATTCGTCAAGCAAATCAACAAGTACATGCGCCGGATCGGCGAGAAACTCGAAATCGACAAGCAAATCACCACCTACGTCGCGCGCCACAGCTTTGTGACCAAACTTATTTCGGAAGGTGGCACTTTGATGGAGGTCAAATCGATGACCGGCCACAAAAGTATCACTACCACCGAAGGATATGTGGGCAGCATTGAGGACGAGCGCTTAAAGAAAATCACCAGTCGTCTTTTAAATTTCTAGCAATGAACACTATTAATCCCAAGCGTCTGGTGTTGCTGGAAAAATACGGCTTCTTTCGGTTCTTCGACCGCGATGATCTAAGCATTGCCGAATTTGCGAATAGTGAATGTACGACCCTGGAATGGTGGGGGCTAGACCTCGAGCTCGTTATCAAAGAACTTGGCCTGCTTTTAGCCGAGTGGTCATCTATCGTAAGCTTCCGCTCGCGGCTACTCGCTGAGCATACCGATTCTCAACAAATAGCGTTAGCTGTATTTTCCGAGCGGATATCCGGCATCACTTTCTTTGGCAAGTATGACCCGGATTTTGATCGTACAGAGCTTCGGGAAGTTTTATACTATGTCATTTACGGCAAGCCGTGGCTGCATTCAAATGTCTGCCTTTTCGATTACTGGATTGAATCCTGCCAACGTGCTTTGACCAAGCTCGAAGGCGAGCAAGCCCGCCATTATCTTGTTCAGCTGCGCGTGCTGGAAAGTAAATTTCACCCCATAGACGGATACAGTAAATATCCCAGAATGGGGCTTCAATTCTGGCAAAGGGCTATTGATCTTGCCTCCTATAAATCAGCGGAGTCCCAGGGCCAGCCGACAACCGTTGAACACCTGGTGCCCCGAGGCCCTCGCAAAAAGCCTCTTGGAGATATTTACGATTACTTGAAAGACCTTAATGTAGAGAAATTCAAAGAGCAACTTTACCAGCGTGGGATCCTGAGTAGCTCATATCATTTCATTCCAAGGAAAAACACGTTCCACAAGCTTACGCACATCCTGGCTTTGCCCTATATCTTGCAACACCACAAAGTAATCGACAGCAGCTTTTTTGAATGTACACAACTGGAACGGGTCGATATTTATGCAGCCAGCTTCTCTGTCGAATTTGGCAGGAACCAGCTTTCTGGCCTGGCCATCACAGACTTTATGGTCCAGCTGGAAAAGAAAAATCGGAACGATGTCGCCTGGGATTTTTATAATGAGGTGACCGCATCAGTTGAGGCTTCGCGGATTAATATCTAACGCCTGTACTCCAAATTATTTACATCTGCTTACCAAAGTCTGTTTCTTGGTCATGTCAGATGACCAAATTTGGCTTTCCCCCAGTTTTTATTTGCCATTGTTTTTCAACCGTTACCAACAATTGGCACTATGAGAACTTCACATCCAAACATTGGCCCAAAGCCATACAACACGGAAGAGGCCACCTTTGACGGCCTTGTCCAAAGGCTTGTCGAAAAGGCATTGCTTAACGTTTCTGAGCCGCTGATCGAAACAGTAGTAGAGCGGGTCATCACCCGAAAAATTAACGACAACGCCGACCATCCCATGGAAATCGAGGAAGCGGCCTTGCTGGTGAAAAAGTCAAAGCAAACCCTGTACAATTACTGTTCGCAGGGTAAGATCCCTTTTCACAAAAGCGGCAGCCGTAATATTTTCTTCCGTAAGGAACTGATCGAATGGCTCCGTTCCAACAGCTAAACCAGGGTCAAGATGAAAGCCAAGAACGAGCAGGATATTGCGGCAGCGATATCCAGGACCGGATACGTCCGGATCGCGACCAGCTATTACAAATTGGTAGACCGTCCGAACCTGGATGGTTCATTCGAAAGCAAACTGGCTCTCTGGTCGGTTGAATGCATCAAAGCAGATTATGGGAGGGATTTTGTTTCCGGGATCCCGAAACTTCATGGTTTTTGCCTGTTCCCTGACCATTTCGGTTTCAAACAGGTGATCGGCAAGTTCTATAACCTCTACCACCCGTTTGAGCACCAGGCAAATGCCGGAAGCTGCGAAACCTGCCTGGAATTCGTCCGTCACATATTTGGCGATCAATATGAATTGGGCCTGGACTATCTGACGCTGCTGCTGAAAAAGCCGCTTCAAAAATTACCTATCCTTTGTCTGGTCAGCAGGGAACGGAGCACGGGCAAGACCACCTTTCTGAATTTTCTCAAATCGATCTTTGGCCGGAACATGACTGTCAACACCAACGAGGAGTTCGGTTCCAACTTCAACGATGACTGGGTGTCGGCGCTGCTCATCGCGATCGACGAAACGTTCCTGGAACGAAAACAAGACAGCGAAAGGATTAAGAACCTGAGCACGGCCCTTAAATATAAATCCGAGGCGAAAGGCAAGGACCGCAACGAGGTTGAGTTCTTCGGCAAGTTCATCCTGTGTTCCAATAATGAAGACGGCTTCGTTTTCATCGAGCCGGGCGAAACCCGGTACTGGGTCAGGAAAATCGAGCCTTTTGCAAAAGAGAACATCGGGCTGCTGGCGGAATTGAAATCACAGATCCCGGCGTTTCTGGATTTTCTGATCAACCGCCCACTTTCGACCACCAACCAATCCAGGATGTGGTTTGACACCCGGCAAATCCAAACCCCTGCGCTGCTCAGGCTGATCAAACGGAACCGAAGCAGGGTCGAGCTCGAACTGATGGAGTCCATTCAGCATGTGATGGATGCCAAAGAGCTTTCCCAGCTCTGCTTCTGCACCGGCGATGCGTTGAACTGGCTTTCCATGCGCGGCTTGCGCGGCATAGATTCTGCGCAGATCAAACGTGTACTGCAAACAGAATGGGGGCTTAAACCCAGTCCCAATTCCAATGCATACACCCGGTACACACTGCTTTCGGATAGCAGTGTTTTTGAAAGCCAGCATCGCGGCCGCTACTATCAAATCAGTCAGCAGCAACTCGAAAAAATGATGATTTGATGAAAATAGAAGGTAAAATATTGATTATTAAGCAAATATACTTCATCAAACTTTCATCAAAGCTTCATCAAAATAAAAAAATGATGAAGGTGTGCTGTTGAAAGAGCAAAAATCTGATGAAACTGATGAAGTTTTGATGAAATACAACTAACTAATAAACAGAACGTTAAACCTAATTTTCATCATTTCATCAAAAATCAGGGGTACCTCACCCCGTAAAAAATCAAGCGCCGGAATTCCCGGTCTTCATTCACCAAAAACCATTGATCATGACTTGCGAGCAAGCCAGAGAGATCCCTATTGTGGAACTCTTGAAACACTGCCATATTCACCCCCGGTATGTGAGGGGACAAGACCATTGGTACCTCTCCCCATTCCGGGATGAGAAGACACCTTCGTTCAAGGTCAACGGCAAGCTGAATCTGTATTACGACCACGGAAGCGGCCAGGGAGGGGATGTTATCGATTTGGGCAGGCAACTGTTCCGGTGTGATACCAAAGAGCTCCTGGAAAAACTGGGCTCCGATTTTTTTTCTTTTCAACCGCAGCATGTCAAAGAGACCGGTTTGCATATACACCGGAACGTTACACAAGCACCTGATCAATCCCCTATCCAGATCACCGGTACAAAGGACTTAGGCAACAATCCTGCGATTACCCGTTACTTGGTATCGCGCAGAATCGATCTGGATATTGCGAGGCCCTATTGTCGGGAAGTTTATTATCAAGTGGGTGATAGAAACTATTTCGCCGCTGGTTTTGAAAACCGGTCGGGCGGCTATGAGCTCAGAAGCGAGTACTTCAAAGGCAGTTCTTCACCCAAGGACATCACCCATATCGAGCGCGGCCACAAATCGGTCTGTGTATTGGAGGGCTTCACCGATTTTCTCTCCCTTCTCTCACTGCGAAAACCAGAGCCAGTGCGCAGCGACTTTGTCGTTTTGAACTCGGTGAATATGGCAGAGCGAAGCCTGGATATCCTCAGAAATTACCGCACGGTTTTCGTTTACCCAGACCACGATGCTGCCGGAAACAGGTTGCTGGAAAAGTTCGAGCATGCCCAGATCAACTGTGTCGACGCTTCCGGGATTTATCAAAATTACAAGGACCTGAACCAGATGCTGGTCGCAAGCAAACAGCGTGAAGAGCAGGTCAAACAGCAAGGGCTCAAAAGATCGCGGGGACTGCGCATGTGAGTTTTATTTTCAGCGGTTCCCTAAAACCGTCCACAGATCAACTGGCGGCGATAGCTGCCAACCGTGTCCTTTTCTTGCCAAAGAAAAGGAGCAAGCGGAAGTTGGGCAGAGCCCTACTTTGCTTGCCATTTGCGCTGCAAATGGGGTTTTGCGTATCCTCCGGGGATACACCGCTGTGCTTTCGCGGGTGAAAGAAAAGAAAACAGGATACCATAGGGTATTCTCGATACACAAATTAAGGCATTTAGGCCTGTCTGGCCTATTACCATCAAACAAAGCCAACATAATGGAAGATATCAATGTAAAATCGGTCAGGTACCCTGCCACTGTCGACGAGAAGTTCGAAAAGATCGCCCTTAAACTGGGGCGGACAAAGCGGCAAGTCTTCATCCAGATGGTGGACTATTTCTATAAAAGCAAGAAAGACCCCTCGGATTTGAATGACGAGCTTTTGAAGAATGCCTTGATGAAAAGCCACAAGGATTACATTGGCTTTATCCGCAAGCAGGAAGAGATACTGCTCATCCCGATCAAGACTGAAATGGAGCGGGTAGCTGAATCGCAGGACGAAATTGTCCAGCGCTTTAACACCCAGGTGGTCAAAGCTAACGCGGACCTTCTCGACGGCCAGAACGACCTAGTGCGCAAGTTCAGGGAAACCGATGCGCTGATGGAAATGATCAGAAAAACCCAACGGAGCAAGGAGCTCTTGAAAGCGCAGTTCCTATATATCCTGGACAGCTATATCAAATCCAGGGACTCGTTTGGCATGATGACACCGGCCAGGGAGAAAGATGAGTTGATCGCTGCTACCAAAAGGCAGGTCAATTTACTGTAAATTAACAGGCCATGTTTATCAATATCACTGACAACAAGGAAGCCAACAACAAGGGCAGCAGTGGCGGGCTCGTTCATTACCTGGAAAAAGAGAACCGGCTTGACCAAAAGCAAAAAATAGAGCACTGGTTTAATGGGCAGCGAACCGGGATTCGCCCTTATGAGGTCGTCAGCAAGATCGACAACAATATCGCCAAGCTAGGCCGGGGTGATGCCAAATTCTTTTTGGTCAATATCAGTCCTAGCCAGAAAGAGATCGCGTTCCTGAAAAAGCAATATGGCGAGGATGGTGCGAAAGAACAAATGAAAGAATTTGCTGCCAGTGTGATGGATGCCTATGCCCGGAATTTTAATCGCGATGGTATCGACAGTCATCGAGACTTGGTGTGGTTTGCCAAACTCGAAAACTACCGTTACTATGGCTATAATGATCCCGAGGTCAAACAAGGGATCAGAATCCGGGGGGAACGCAAGGAGGGCGAGCAGTTGCATGTGCAGGTCATTGTCAGCAGGAAAGATGTCACGAATAAAACCAAGCTTAGCCCTATGAATACCTCGCGGGGAAAGAACGTGGAGCATTCCAAAAAGATGGGCCAATTTGACAGGGTCGCTTTCAAGCAAAGCGGAGAGAGCCTTTTTGATCGCAAGTTCGGGTTTGACAGGCAGCTTAAAGAGACGCTTGCTTACGCTAATATCCAGAAAAACGGCAAATTGGTGCAACGGGAACAGTTAAGCGTTCTAACCAAAGCTGCTTCACGTAATTACCAGAGCAAGTCAGTGGCCAACGAGCTGGCACAGGGTGTTTCTCAACGCTTGTTTGCTAACACGGCCGATATGCTGGCCGATACAGGCAAATCAACCGCGGATTTTTTGAAAATATTGCTGGAACCGTCCTATTCAGCCGGTACTGACCTTGTTCCAGCTCACCTAAGAAAAAAAGAAAGGAAAAAATCGAAAGGGCAGCAGATTTCGCGCCGAAATCTGCCTCTCGTACGCTATGACTAATATTCTTTCGTGGCCCTGATAGCTATCGCATTGCAGATCCAGGGGAAAACAGGCGTGGTTCTGATAACAATGAATTCACAATTTCCACAGACTACTCTCAAGAAACAATATGTAGGATCTTTCCTGACCGTTTCTGACTCAATCTTACTTCTAAAAGATTTTTCTGGATTACTTTTTTGGCTCTTTGGAGCGCTTTTCGACCCTTATACATCCTTCTGGAGCGAATTCGGACTTTTTCGCATCTCTTTACGACACTTTTTTCATCATGTGCTTTTAGGGTGTTTGAGGAAGTGGGGCAGGTACCACATACCGTTATCAAAACCATTTGTATTTTACCTGCGGATGCTGATAAAACACTTTACACTAATTATTGACGTTGGCAGGGATATTTCTTTTATTTGTAACCATGAGCACAGCAACAAAAACCAGTCATATTGGTCACAAGATCAGCCGGATTCGCGAACTGCGGGGACTAAAGCAGGAGTTTGTAGCCCACGAACTGAGGGTGAGCCAGCAAACTGTATCGAAAATCGAGCAGAGCGAAACGATCGATGCTGAACTGTTGGAACAGATCAGCAAGATTCTGGGAGTTCCTGCGGAGGGCATTAAAAACTTTAATGAAGAAGCTGTGTTCAATTATATTCAGAACAACTATGAAGGAGCCAGCGGCAACTACAGCGGCCTCTATAATTGCCAATTCAACCCGCTGGACAAGCTCATAGAGGCATTCGAAGACAACAAGAAGCTTTATGAACGTCTGTTGCTGAGCGAACGAGAAAAGATAGAACTTCTGAAAGACACGAAGGGCTAATATCGTTACTACTGTATAACTGGCGCAATCCGATCTATCTTTAATATGTAAGTACATAAAGCGTCTTTCTTGTGAGCCGCGTTGCTGTATTGCAAATCCTCATCAAAACCCCGCACAAGTTTTGGTATTCTCACGGTAACATATAGTTACTTAAAAACCTGAGTCCCTTCCGAATGAGTACGGGCCTATGGGCGATTATCCTCATAAGCCGAATAAATTTACTAAAATTAGGATCAGTGCTCTCTTCGTACAAGACATTGATTATGAGTAGGCAACATACTCAAGTAGTTAATAATCTAGCTCTGTTTTACAACAACATGCTCCTTTGTTTTACTTAACTGAAGCAACGGAATTCGCGAGAAAATAATGTTAAACTATATTTGCACACCTAGGCAGTGACTACTTAATTATATAAACCCTCTTTAACCTAATGGAGCACGACAACTCTAAACAACTCAAAATCAGGTTTGCCGGACGACTAATCGATCTTTTAGGTCAGCAGATGTATGGAGGAGCCGTTCCCTCGGTAGCAGAGCTGGTTGCAAATGCGTGGGATGCCGACGCGCAAAAAGTCGAAATAAGTATTCCAGCTAACATAACTGATGAACATGCTGAAATAGTAGTCAGGGATTTTGGCTCAGGTATGACTTTCGAAGAACTGAACAACTTCTATCTACACGTCGGATACGAACGGCGCCAAAGAGGCGATAGAACTCCTGGAGGTAGACTTGTGATGGGACGGAAAGGTATAGGAAAACTTGCGGGATTTGGCATCGCTGAGGATATTATTGTTACCTCGATTAAAGATGGCAGGTTAGTGGAGTTGAGGCTGAGTTACACCGAGTTGAGGCAACAGACAACAACCACCGACTACGTAATCCCTACACTTCGCGACGAGGACAGTACCGAGCCAAGTGGCGTCAAGATCACTTTTAAAGGCCTAAAATTAACCCGAAATATAAATCCAGAAGCTTTCAGCCAAAGCATGGCTCGAAGATTCGCACTAGGCTCCGAACAGATGCAAATCTTTGTAAATGGAACTGAGATTTCGAAGGAAAATATCAATCTTGAATATCGGTATCCACAAAGCGGCTGGGAGGAAATTGAAGTAGAAGGGTTCGGAAAAATCCAATGCTGGTTTGGATTTCAACGAGAAACTATCAAGGATTCAGAATTAAGAGGTATTTCAATTTTTGCCAGAGAACGAGTTGCCCAATTTACGCCATTCTTCTTCAATCTTTCGGGAGGGATAAATGGCCAAGTAGCTCTCGAGTATTTAATGGGCCAAATAAAAGCGGACTTACTTGACCAGGAAACTGATTACATCGCGACAGACCGTCAAACAGTAAACTGGCAATTTGGCAAAGCGCCAGCTCTCGAGGAATGGGGAAAAAATAAAATCAAGAGCTTGTGCGCTGATTGGAAGAAAAAACATGAGCAGAAAAATGTTGATCGATTTCAACACAACCTCGGTGACTTTTTTCAAAGAATCGATAGGCTTTCTACAATTCAGGAGAAGCAAGACTTGACATCTGCGCTTACAAAAATCGCTGGAATTGAACGAATTACCGAGGAAGATTTCAAAGTGATAGCAAATTCCATGGTTTCAGGCGTTGAAAGGGAAAGCGTGAAAAAGGTCATACGACGGATTAATGCGGCTAGCGACGAAGCACTGCCCGAATTATATGAAGCCATAAAAGAGTGGGATATCATCAGTGCCGTTGCCACTGCGGAAGTAATTTACGGTAGGATTCAGATAATTGATCAGTTTCAAATACACATTAAGAACCGAACGCCTGAAAAATCTGCTGCTGGCAAAGAGGATATGCAATCCTTCATCAAAAATTATCCTTGGCTACTTGGACATCGCTATGAACAATTGCTGCCCGCGGACTTCCATCACGAAAAGGGGCTCGACAAATGGATTGAAGATATCATCATAGGGACCAATCAAGAATATGGAGAAGCCAATAGACGTGATGGCAGAAGGTTCGACTTGCTTTGCATCAAAAATGACTGGCTAATAGTTATTTTGGAATTAATGAGACCAGGAATCCCTGAAGACTACGACCATGTCATGAGATTAAATAGGTACGTAACGAAGATAAGAACTGCGATAACGGAGAACTCCTCTCGTCCAGAATTTAGTAACAAAAATGTTTTCGGATTGCTAATTGCCGATGAGCCAAGCAAAGATGCCTCTTTAAGCGATACCAAAATAGCATTAAGAGGCAATCTAGAGTCAATAACGTGGAATGGCCTTTTTACGACGGTGAAGGCTAACTATGGAGAATATTATGAACTTCTTAAAAGTAAGGCTCCCGAAGATCCGCGATTAAAAGGTATGGTGACTTTTTAAATAACTATGAAACTGATTTCAATTGACTTATTCTCAGGAGTTGGAGGACTGACTGAGGGACTTCATCAAGCCAAATTTTCAACAAAAATTGCCTTCGAGCTAGATAAGCTTGCAGCAGCAGCCTATACATTAAATCATAAGAAAACCGAGGTAATAAATGACGATATACGAAATATTTCGATTGATCAGATAAAACGCAAACTCAAGGGAAAAACCATTCACTTGTTGGCTGGTTGCCCTCCTTGTCAAGGCTTTAGCTCGATAAGAAGACTAAACAAACCGCAACCGGTCGAGGATGAGAGAAACACTTTAATAAACGAATATGTCAGGTTCGTCGAAGGTCTCAGACCATATACGTTTATGATGGAGAACGTTCCTGGACTTGCTCTTCATTCGTCATTCCACGAGGCAAAGCACTTTCTAGAATCCGTTTTAGGTTACTGGGTCGATTTTCAGGTGATTAACGTCAAAGATTACGGAGTGCCGCAAAGTCGCAAGCGACTGGTCCTCGTTGGTTCAAGGCTTGGTAAAATTCAAGTTGCTCCACCTACTAACGAAAGAGCGACAGTTAAATCTACGATTGGCGACATGGAGCTGCCGGAAGACAGCGATGACGCACTTCATAGAATCTATCCCACCCACACACAAAAAATAAGTGACTTGATATCTTCCATCCCTAAAAATGGTGGAAGCCGAAAAGATCTAGGCTTTGATAAACAGTTACGGTGTCACCAAAAGGAAAACATTGGCTTCAACGATGTTTATGGACGACTTAGGTGGGATGATTACTCAACGACCATAACTGGTGGCTGTTTAAATCCGTCTAAGGGACGATTCCTGCATCCTGAACAGGACAGATGTATCTCTGCGCGAGAAGCAGCCTTGTTACAGTCGTTTCCAAAAAATTACCAATTCCCTACTAACGCGCCCGTTGAAAAAATAGCTCTCATGATTGGGAATGCGCTCCCTCCGACCTTTTCAAAAATCCAAGCGATAAACATTCGGAAACATATCAAGCAATATCTCGACCGATAATCCATTGTTGGGGCAACCTGTGTTGGGCTGGTATACTTCCTAATCATTTAGCCGTTACCGGCATTGTTATGAGGGTAAAACTCGTTGCCTATACATGTTCCGCGACGTCAGGGAGTCCTTCAATTCCATCACGCTCAACAGATTCGGGTTCAAAAAGTTAATCACCCGATTTCAACCATCTACTATTTTTTCAACATTAGTGGCTTAGCACTTTCAACATATGACATTGATTATTTGAGTTCAATTCTTACCACGGTTATAATTTGTGTTCAAGCCGCGGAATTTTTATTCGCACGGAGTACGTTCTTAAATTTAAATTGCGCGTGGGTGTATCACGCTACCAACCCCCAGCCAACTTATGAGCTTTATTGATAAAATAAATTCTACATTGCGACCATCCAGCAGTACTTCTTGGACAGCGCTTGACTTATTTGCCGGATGTGGAGGGCTTTCATTAGGCTTCGAATCTGCTGGCTTTCAAACAGTTGGATATGAAATAGAGAAATACGCCGCTGAAACCTACAGCACCAATTTGCGGGGAAATTGTTTCACGGAGAAATTAACCAAGGACACAAAATTTTCAGAAAAATTCGACATTGTTATTGGAGGCCCACCTTGTCAGCCGTTCAGCGTTGGCGGCAATCAAAGAGGTATCGAAGATGACAGAGATGGGTTTCCCGCCTTTATTCATGCCATAAGGATGCTAATGCCCAAAGCATGGCTTTTTGAGAACGTACGAGGAATGCTTTATTCAAATAAGTGGTATTTTGATGAAGTCATTGAAGAGTTGCAGTCGATTGGATATACCGTTGATTTTAAACTACTTAATGCGGTACATTTCGGAGTACCGCAAAATCGGGAAAGGCTCTTTGTGGTTGGGCACTTTGGAGGTTACAACTTTCCAAAACCCAGTGGCATTACAGTGACGGTTAAAGATGCGATCAGCGATTTGATCGATTCCATAGAGGATGAATCGAAAATATTGAATGCGTCTATGGATCGGTATATTGCTAACTATGAAAAGGCTTCAAAATGTATCAATCCCAGAGACCTGCATTTATCCAAACCTGCCAGAACGTTGACATGCCGAAATTTAGCAGGCGCTACAGGCGATATGCAACGTGTTAAGTTAAAAGATGGTAGACGCCGCCGGCTGAGCGTACAAGAAGCGGCCCGGCTTCAAAGCTTCCCAGACTGGTTTTCTTTTTCAGGGACGGAAACAAGCCAATTTTACCAAATCGGCAATGCTGTTCCTCCGTTATTAGGATACCAACTGGCGTTGTCTCTGAACGAATATTTGGTTAAGTTCGACCCAAAACAAATCGTTGCGCCTAGAAGGCCCAGAAAGAAACCCGAGCAACTATCGATATTTTAAATGCGTCAACTAACAAAAAGCCGTAAATCCAAACCAGTTGTAGATATCATCAACCAAGCCATCGAAATCTTGGCGGCTGTAGGCATCCCTTTTGATGACAAGACTGAAAGAGCCGTCGAAAAATCTGCGATGGCATTTTTAGCAGTTGCAGGTATCACAAGTTCTCCTCAACAAGCGCAAGGGTTTGTTGAAAAGCGTTACCTAAAGACTCGCGATATCATTAGATATGTAAATACTCATTTTGAAGAAAATATTTCTTCAGGATCTTATGATGATGTGCGAAGGAAGGATCTAAGGCTGCTTGTTCTCGCAGGTCTAGTAATAAACAGTGCAGAAAAAGCAAACGCGGCTACCAATGACCCTACTAGGGCATATGCGATTTCGCCATCATTTACAGAGCTTATAAGAACGTTTGGAACAGCCAACTGGGCCACCGCGCTTCAACAGTTCTTAACCGGTAAGCCGACAATGCAAGAACTTCTTGCAAGAAAGCGAAATTTAGAAGTTGTACCGGTGACGCTGTCAGAGGGCAAAAAGTTGAATTTGAGCGCAGGCTCGCATAATTTACTACAGAAATTGATTATTGAGGAGCTCTTACCTCGCTACGGTTTTGGCGCTAAAGTGCTGTATGTCGGTGATACCGCGAAAAAGCTTCTCCATGTTGACGACAAGACGTTGAAATCTCTCAATTTCTTCGAATTAAATCACGATGAATTACCCGACGTAATTGCATATTCCCAAGAGCGTAACTGGCTATATCTTATTGAGGCGGTTCATAGCAGCGGACCGATAAATGAAACTAGACGGCTGGAACTCTTGGCCCTAACCGAAAAATGCACCGCTGAAATCATATATATCACTTCATTCCTTAACAGACCGGAATTTAAAAAATGGGCGTCCGAAATCGCTTGGGAAACGGAAGTTTGGATTGCCGATAATCCTGATCACCTCATACATTTTAATGGTGATAAGTTTCTTGGTCCTTATTCATCATAATCTTTCACTATATTATTTTCATGAATATTCATCATAGGGAATATGACCGACATCCATTCACGTGAGATTCGAAGCTTTAATATGAGTAGGGTTCGTGGGAAAAATACGAAACCGGAGATGCTCGTTAGAAAATTCATGTTCGCAAACGGTTTGAGGTACATTCTTCATGACAAACGCCTTCCTGGCAAACCCGACTTAGTCTTTCCAAAATTAAAGACTGTCATCTTTGTAAATGGCTGTTTCTGGCATGGACATAAATTATGTAAGTATTTCTCCATCCCTAAGACTCGAAGTGAATGGTGGACTTCCAAGATTGAGAGCAACATAACAAGGGACTCTGTAAATCAGTCAGCCCTAGAACAAGCGGGTTGGAAGGTTCTTACTATCTGGGAATGCCAATTGAGGATACAGCATCGGGATATCTTTTTGAACAACCTGTTAAGGGAAATGAATACACCTTAACAATACACTATCACCCGCCTAATATGGACTTGTGAGCAACATCCCATGGCATGACAAAACAACAAGAGGCGAACCAAATTTGATTGCATCAGACACGAGCCCTCATACGCTAAATGTCGCACGATAACAAAGTATATAGGTACTCAAACCCCTTTCCCGCAAAGAACTTCAATGCTCGCTCCGACTACGTGGCAGTACCTCAAAACATAACGAATAACATCTTCCAGAGTGCCGTCGGTTGATTTTATTGCAATCTATAAAGTCTAACGAGCCGAAGATTTTTGAGATTGATCTGGATCAGTCCGAAAACTTGGGGGGCGGAGAAAAAAGTAGTTGTTTTGCGATGAATCAACATTGAATGCATTGCAAGAGTCCTATTTAGCCCTAGTCCGCTTCCTTTTACCCGAGGGTATCCTCGATTACTTCGAACTTTCCAAAATCGTTGAAGGCCTCACCGGCCTGCACATCTATCTGGAAGAGAAAAACCTTCCTCCTTCCGAATACAAAGACCAAAAGTTAGAATCAAAAGGCTTTCTGCCTGAGATATACATTCAGGATTTTCCAATTCGCAATCAGAAAGTTACGCTATGTATCAAGCGACGTCGATGGGAAGTCAAGGACACAGGCGAGATTATCAGTAGAGATTGGAATGTAGTGCAACAGGGGACTCGGATGACCAAGGAGTTCGCTGATTTTTTAAAAGACTTGTATTGATAATAATTCAGTCAGTTGCTCTCAATTAGGGAAATACTTTCATTTAGACGGCAAACAGCTCCAAGAACAGTATAAAAATCATATCAGCGATTACAAGGACTGGGACCAACGTGAGCATGCAGCAGACTGGCTTTTATATCCGCAAAATGTTGGGCCGTACCTAAGCATCGATGAAACCTCGCTCTCCAATGGCGAGCTGTACACGATTGTGACCAATAAGGGAGCCAAAGGGCGTAATGGGTCATTGGTAGCCATGGTAAAAGGCACGCAAGCCAGCTCGGTCATCGAAGTTTTGAGGAAAATTCCCAAGCGCATTCGTGGTAAGGTTCGAGAAGTTACGCTGGATATGGCCGCTAGCATGGGACTTATCGTAAGCCGGTGTTTTCCAAAGGCATCAAAAGTTATCGACCGTTTCCATGTTCAGAAATTGGCCTTTGATGCCGTCCAGGAAATTAGGATACAACATCGTTGGCGGGCACTGGATCAAGAAAATCAAGCTATTGAAGAGGCCAGACAATCCGGTTTGGCATATCAGCCCGAGATTCTTTCTAATGGCGATACACTAAAACAACTACTAGTCAGAAGCAGGTACTTACTTTTCAAGCATCATGACAAATGGACTGCCTCGCAGGTTCACCGTTCGAGGCTGCTTTTTGAGCGTTACCCGCTTATCGAGCAGGCCTACAAGCTCGCAACAGGCTTAGGAACCGTTTTTCGGGTTTGCAAGTCGAAAGAGCAGGCGTTTAAAAGACTGGCGCTATGGTATAATGTAGTGGAAGATTGCGGCTTAGATTCCTTTAAAACCGTTGCCAGATCTATTCAAACACATTATCTGGACATCCTTAATTTCTTCAATAACAGAAGTACCAATGCCTCGGCCGAGTCTTTCAATGCGAAGATCAAGGCTTTTAGGTCATCATCCAGAGGTGTGAGGGATATACCATTCTTCCTATTCAGGCTTACCAGACTCTATGCTTGACTTCCCCCCAAGAATTCTGCTTGATCCATTGATCTCAAAATGTTTGCAAAATGTTTGCAAATAAAAAAAGCACTTACAAGTTTTATCTCGCAAGTGCTTGATTTCGAGGCTCCCGAAGCTGGGCTCGAACCAGCGACCCTCTGATTAACAGTCAGATGCTCTAACCGGCTGAGCTATTCGGGAATCATTATCCGGTTGTTGTACTCGAATTGTGGTGCAAATCTAGTAATTCAAGTTATACGGCGCAAGTATCGGCATTAAAAAAATATTACGCTTGCACTTTTGCGAGGATTAACTCCTTGACTTTCTTGGCATCTCCCTTCGTAAAATTATTGATAATTATTTCGGGGCGCATGCGTGGGATGATCCGAATGGTTGAAAAAAACATCCCGCTGTCGATCTCTACGCCGGAGATGTCCGAGTAAAACACGAAATTATCGTTGCTTCTGAAAAGTTTCCTGACTTTGAAGGTTACCCCTTTTTCCCCGAAAGTGATTTCGTCCGGGAAAAATGGGTTCATGAGCCCGCTGGCGCTGAATCGCTCGTTCATATTTTGAATAGGTTATTAAATGAATGCTTACAAAGGTACGTATACGACTTTCTTAGTTTCAAAGAATTCTTCCCCGAAAAAGTCGGAAAGCTCGTAAACCTGCGGCTTTTCTTTGATCTCAGAGAGTTCTTCGGTTAGGTCGCCACCTTTGAGGTATAAAATTCCGTTCCTGCGGTCGTGGAAGGAGTTGCGGCTAATGTTTTTTTTCACCCAGCCGACAAACGGTGCCATGCGCGTCACGGCGCGGCTTACTACGAATTCGTAACTATCGTCGAGCTTCTCGGCGCGCACCTGCTCAGCGCGTACGTTGTCCAGCTTCAATGCGTTGACGACTTCCTGCACAACGCGGATCTTCTTACCAATGCTGTCGACGAGGTGAAACTGCGCCTCGGGGAACATAATAGCCAGTGGAACGCCGGGGAAGCCGCCGCCTGTACCCACATCGAGAATAGCCGTACCGGGACGAAACTCCTGAACTTTGGCAATGCCCAGCGAATGCAGTACGTGGCGCTCATATAATGTATCGATATCCTGCCGCGAAATCACATTCACACGCGCGTTCCAGTACTCGTACAATTCACTCATTTGCCCGAACTTGTCGCGCTGGTCGGCGGTGAGGTTCGGGAAGTATTTATCAATCAATTCCATGATTTACGGGGTTTTCTGCTCGTCATGGTCAAAAACCCGAAAACGAGGTAATAAACAAAAAGTGCAAAGTCCATCAGTAAAAAGCTGAACCACTCCACGGTTTTATCCAGCTTTACATTAATAATGATCAGCAGGAACCATTGGATGGCCCATCTTACTCCAAAAACGATACCGAGGTATTGCAGCAACAGCATGTCTTTCGTGATCAGCCCCCAGGCGAGTGTCAGCAAACCAAGGAGCCAGGTAGCAATGTGCGCGCCCGAAAGCATCCCGAGCAAGATCTTGTTCCGGGGCTTATAATACCGGCTTACGGAAATATGTCGGCGTTTCTGCCTGAACCAATCTTTCCAGTTGGTTTTGGGAAGCGAGTAAACGAAAGAATCTTCTTCGATGGAAATGGTGGTATTCGAGCTCGTAGCTACTTCATTCAGGAAAATATCGTCGTCGCCGCCGAATACGTGCTTGTGCGTATAAAAGCCCTTGTTGGCAAAAAATACGGAACGCTTATATAATATGTTACGTCCAACCCCCATGTAAGTCATTCCGGCCAGCGTGAAAGACAGGTATTGAACGGCCGCATAGAAGGTTTCACAGCGAATAAACCAGTTGAGGAAACCCTTTTGCTTAAAATAGGGCGAAAAACCTAACACAATATTCTTATCCTCGGTTACCCGAGAGGTCATAGCGGTGATCCAGTGGCTGGACGCAGGACGGCAATCGGCGTCGGTCATGAGGGCGATCGGGTATTTGGCCTGCTTCATTCCGACGGTCAATGCATACTTCTTAGGCGTGACATGGTCGAACTGGTCGTTGATGCGGATGTAACGAATATTTTTCCAGCCATTGATATGCTCACGGATAAACTCCTCGCTGCCGTCGTCGGAGCGGTCGTCGAGCAGGATTACCTCGTATTCGGGATACTCCTGTGCATCCAGCAGCGGAATGAGCTCCGTCAGGTTCTCTTTTTCATTCCAGGCACACACCAAGACGGTTACTCCGGGCATGGCATTACCATAATTAGCGCCCTTTCCGTAAAATGCCAGCCGTGTAAAAAAGAAGAGATAATAGAATAACTGAACAGCTACGAACGCTCCCAGCGCATAGAGTAAAGAATCGGCCACAACAGAAGAGAGATGTAAAATTTTACCATATTCATGCAAATATACTGTCATTGACAGGAATCTTCGAGGCGTTACCCCTATTTTTGCACACCAGCAATTTAAAACCTTTTAATGAAGTTTACATTACAAGTTGAGGATCCCCATTCGAAAGCGAGGGCCGGATTGGTCGAGACGGATCATGGGGTGATCCAGACGCCCATCTTCATGCCTGTGGGCACTGCGGGGACTGTAAAAGCGGTTCATCAGCGTGAATTAAAGGAAGATGTAAAGGCACAAATCATATTAGGAAACACCTATCACCTATATCTCCGTCCAGGGCTCGATATTCTTGAAAAGGCCGGCGGGCTGCATGCATTCAACGGCTGGGACAGGCCGATATTGACCGACAGCGGCGGTTATCAGGTGTATTCGCTTGCAGGAACCGGCCGTAAAATAAATGAAGAAGGTGTGGTATTTAAGTCACACATTGACGGTGGCGTACACACCTTCACGCCCGAAAACGTGATGGATATCCAGCGTACGATCGGCGCGGACATCATCATGGCATTCGACGAATGCACGCCTTACCCATGCGATTTCACGTACGCACGTAAGTCCATGGAGATGACGCATCGCTGGCTTACGCGCTGCTGCAACCGGTTCGATAGTACCGAACCGCGCTATGGCCACAGCCAGACGTTATTCCCGATCGTACAGGGAAGTGTATATAAAGATCTCAGAAAGCAATCTGCTGAATTTATTGCGTCCACGGGCCGCGAGGGCAATGCGATCGGCGGCCTTTCGGTAGGCGAGCCGGCAGAGATCATGTACGAACTCACCGAGGTGGTTTGCGATATTCTGCCCAAGGATAAACCGCGCTACCTCATGGGTGTAGGCACGCCCGCGAACATCCTGGAATGCATTTCACTGGGGGTAGACATGTTCGATTGCGTAATGCCAACCCGGAATGCACGCAATGGCATGATTTTTACAACAGAAGGCATTATTAACATCCGCAACGAAAAGTGGAAGGATGATTTGTCACCGATCGACGTCGGCCTAGGAGGGCACGTTAGTACATTTTACAGTAAGGCCTATCTGAGGCATCTTGTAAAATCCGGTGAGATGCTCGGAGCGCAGATTGCGAGCATCCATAACCTGACATTCTATTTGTGGCTGGTTAACAGTGCGAGAGAGAAAATTATCGACGGAACTTTCGCTTCCTGGAAGCGGGAAATGGAAAAAAAATTGAATCAACGGCTTTGAAAGTTCAAAAAAGGAGGTTTCTTTCGGGTAAAATTTGAATTAAATATCAGGAAACTTTTCCATTTGTATCAACTTGCGGTTGATTAAGTGATATTGATAACCTATTTTTGTGCGCACTAGGCATTTGGTTAATGTTGCGATTAGCCGTGAAAACAATATATAACTTTACTCATAAAATTGGATATAGATCAATCCTAGTTAATCTTAATAACGCTAACTTGAATAGTATGAAAAAAGTATCCCAGTTGATTGGTTCGTTTGCCTTGGGAGCAATGATGGCGCTGCCTTCATTCGCACAGCCGCTGGTGCAACCGAATTCTCCGGATTACAATCCAAAAGCGACGTACGATGGCCCTTACAAATTGAACACCTGGTCAATTTCCGCACACTTTGGCCCAACGCTGTTTTTTGGTGACTTAAGAGAGTATGACTTCTGGCCTGTTACCAAAACCAACTCTGACAGCCACAAGGAATCCGGAACTTTTCAAGGAGGCCTCACTTTGAACAAACAACTTTCATACCTTTTCGGCGCTCGTCTGGACGCGTCTCTGGGTAACCTGAGAGGTATGAAACGTCGTAATTATAACCGCTATTTTGAAGGAAGCTACTTCGATGTATCGCTTTCAGGAACTGTTAACCTGAAAGGACTTTTGATGGGCCCTAACAAAATGAAGCGCTGGAAAATCGATGCGTATGCAGGTATCGGTCAGGTTTTTTACGATGCTACCGCATACGACCTGGCGGGTGGTGTAGAACTTCGTAAAACAGGCAAAATGAACGACTGGATCGTTCCAACCGGCTTGAACATCAATTACGAAGTGACTCCAAGAATCGACATCGGTCTTGACTTCCGTTTGACTCACACTAACTCTGACTACCTCGACGCTACTTACGGCGGCGACTACGACAGAACTCAAAACAAGGTTGAGATTAAAGATCAGGTAAAAACTTCCCACAAAGGAAACTCTGAGCTTGACAGCTACGGATACGGTGCAATCCAGGTAACTTACAAATTGGGCAAAAAGCCTTTGAAAGTTCAGAAAGTGGATGGCAAATGGGATTACAAACCAGAAGAAGGCGGTTACTACCACCTGCGTTACACAGACCCACGTGTACTGGTTAAGCCTCCGAAAATCCTTACACTCGAAGAAATGGACTCCGTTGCAAAAGCAAACCGTCCAAAAGATATCGACCCACGTTTGTTGCTTGATACCGATGGTGACGGTGTATCCGACTTCTTCGATAAAGAGCCTAACTCACCGGCAGGAAGCATTGTTGACGGTGCTGGTCGCGTGCTCGACTTCGATTCTTACGTGAAAAACGCATTGGCAACAGGTGCAGCTTGCTCCGAGATCTTTGCTAACGTAACATTCGATACCGACAAAAACGTATTGAAACCTGAATTCCAGGAATTGCTGAAAAACGTAGCAGCACTGATGAACAAAAACGGATGCCGCTTGCAACTGGCTGGTCACACCGACCGTCGTGCATCTGACCGTTACAACGTCGCGCTTTCAAAACGCCGCGTAGATGCAGTGAAAAACTTCCTGATCAACGAAGCTGGTCTGCAAGACCCAAGCAAAGTGATCGTAGACTACTTCGGATCATTCAAACCTATCGCCGACAGCGCAACCCGTGCAGGTTTGCAGAAAAACCGTCGCGTAGAATTGAAACTTCTTCCCTAATAGTTGAAGAAACGACTTAAAGAGAAAGGCTCCCGTCGGGAGCCTTTCTCTTTTTAATATATTCACACGCCAAATCAATTAGCCACATCATAACAACGCAACAGGAATTAATGAAACAATATGATTATCTGGTAGTAGGAGCAGGTTTGTGGGGATCGGTATTTGCCCATGAGGCAACCAAACGCGGCAAGAAATGTCTGGTAATCGATCGCCGCGACCATATCGGCGGTAACGTATATTGCGAGAATGTCGAGGGCATTAATGTCCATAAATACGGCGCCCATATATTTCACACCAACGACAAGGACATCTGGGATTACGTGAACTCCTTCGTGGAATTCAACCGTTACACCAATTCACCAGTAGCCAATTTCAACGGTGAGCTCTACAATCTTCCCTTTAACATGAACACTTTCTACCAGCTGTGGAAAGTACGTACGCCTGAGGAAGCTAAGGAAAAAATCCGTCAGCAGGTGGAAGAAGCAGGTATTAAGGACCCGCAAAACCTGGAAGAACAAGCGATCTCATTAGTTGGTACCGACATCTACGAAAAGCTGATCAAGGCTTATACAGAGAAACAATGGGGAAGGAAAGCCACCGAGCTGCCCGCGTTCATTATCAAGCGACTTCCCGTACGGTTCACGTTCGACAATAACTACTTCAACGACCGCTACCAGGGCATTCCTATTGGAGGCTACAATAAGCTTACCGAAGGACTGTTGAAAGGCGTAGATGTTCGTCTGGGTGTGGATTTCTTCAAAGAAAGGGAAGCATTGGCGGCCCTGGCAGAAACGATCGTTTACACCGGTCCTATCGACGAGTATTTCGATTTCCGCTTCGGCCAGCTCGAATACCGCAGCCTGCGCTTTGAAAATCAGCTGCTGGATCAAGACAATTACCAGGGAAATGCGGTGGTAAACTACACGGATGGCGAAACGCCTTTTACCCGCATTATAGAGCATAAGCACTTTGAATTCGGCACGCAGTCCAAAACCGTGATCACCCATGAGTATCCGCAAGAATGGGTGAAAGGCGCCGAACCCTATTACCCGGTGAACGACGACAAAAACACGGCGGTATTTAATCAATACAAAGCCCTGGCAACCGAAGAGCCTAACGTTATTTTTGGCGGAAGGCTCGCTGAATACCGGTACTACGACATGCACCAGGTAGTGGCATCAGCACTTAAAAAAGTGAAAGTACATTTCGATTCCTAAAAATATTTTTTTGCTAGAAAACCCTGTTTCAAGCCATTAGAACAGGGTTTTTCTTTTTTTCGGCGAAATTCTGAAAAAAACTTTTGTAGAAGTCGCGTTACCAAAATTACAAGCCAACGTCTAAATGCTATCACCTAAACCGTGCAGGCAATGTTGGCACACAAAATTCAGATTGCAGATTTCGCAGCATTTCAAGACTGGTCGGAGCACCCGCTTTGGAAAGCGATCCGGTTCCGTTGGTACTGGTTTCTTATTTCACCGGCGCTCTCGGTGTTGGTTGGATTCACTTTCCTGCGGTATAAAACGCCGCATTATACCATTACAGCCTCCCTGCTGGTTCAGGACGACTCGCGAGGCAGTGACTTTCATGAAACGGCCCTATTGGAAGAGCTCGGGCTACCCGACGCTACCAGTAGTGTGGAAAACGAAATTGAAATACTCAAAAGCCGGACCCTGCTGAGCCAGGTCATCGCCGACCTGCATTTAACAATTCAATACTTCGCCTCCGGTCATCTCAAAACGACCGAATTGTACGAGAAAACACCTTACAGAATCAGGTTTATCAAAACTCGTCCTGCAAAACCAGTAACCTATCACCTCAGCCGGCAACCCGGCGGCACATTTACGCTTCAAACACCAGACGGTATTTACAAAGGTCATTTTGGTCAGGGCTTGAAACTTCCACACGGGACGGCGATCATTGATACCACGCGTTTCAAACCTGCTTCCGAGTATCAATATTCCTTCAAAATATCGGAAACAGAACCGGTACTCGACCATTATTCGCGCGTTTTGAGCGTCCAGGCGCCCAACAAAACAGCCAGTCTGGTGAATCTGTCGGTACAGGACGTTTTGCCCATGAAAGGCGAGGCTATTTTGAGGCAACTCCTTGCGCGGTATCAAAAGGCGAGTATCGGCGAGAAGAACAAAGTGGCCGACAACACCATTGCGTTCATTAATACCAACCTGACACGCATTTCACACGAACTGGCGCAGGTTGAAACAAACATCGAACACTTCCGCAAACGCCACAGGGTCATTGATATGACGGAAGACAGCCGCCAGGCGCTTCAAAGGTCAGCGAGCAATGCGATGGAAGAAAAAGAGTTAGCTATCCGCCTGAAAATCGTACAACTACTCGAAGCACATCTGCGCGAAAGGCCCGCTACCGCCATTCCCTCCTCATTGTATCCACAGGAGGGCAGTTTTGAGGCATTAGCAGGAAAATACAACGAAATGCAGCTCACGAGGATCGCAGCGCTCGCGACAATGGCACCGGATCACCCTCAATTGAGGTCGCTCGAAAAACAAATAGGGGCTCTGAGAAATAACCTGTTCGATGCGGTTCAACATCAAATGCGGGAACTCAAACTGAGCCTCGCCGCCATCCACCGACATGCCCAAGAATCCGAGGCCGAAATAGCGCAGCTGCCCGGACATCAGCGGGCGTTTCTCTCACAGTCGCGCGAGCAGGGTATCCAGCAAGAACTGTATTTGTTTTTGCTCAAAAAACGCATGGAAACCGCGATCTCCCGCTCTGCAAACATTGCCAACGCAAGGGTAATCGACCCGCCAAAGGCCGGCCGGCTTCCCGCATATCCCAACCGGCAACTGACCATCCTGATAGCAGTTTTCACGGGCATTCTGGCGCCAGTCGGGGTGTTGTATACCGGGCAGATCTTCAACAATAAAATCACTTCGAAAGAAGATATTCTGCGACACTGCGATGTGGTGATCGTCGGAGAGATCAGCCAGCAAAGCCGCGCCGCTTTGTTGAAAATGGCGGATAATCGCAGCCTTGTCAGGGAGCAGTTCCGTTCGTTGCGTACGAATATTCAGTTTATAACAGGCGCAAGACAATGTACGGTGCTATTACTTACCTCCGCAATGGCCAACGAAGGGAAATCGTTCGTAGCCATGCACCTCGCGGATTCACTTGCGCTCGCATGTAAGAAAGTCCTCCTCATCGATTTCGATTTAAGAAAACCGTCCCTGGCTAACTTGCTAAACCTGCGACCGGAAGGAGTAACAGAATGCATTACATCCGGAAACGAACCGCTGATTCAACGAAACGCCGCCGGATCACCTTTTGACTTCCTCGCAGCCGGGCTACAACACCCCGGAACAGGTGAAATAATACTGTCCGCCAAAGTCGCCGACCTTATTTCAGGCCTTAAAACCCGCTACGATTATGTACTGCTCGATAGTCCACCCGTTGGCCTGGTAGCCGACGCACGTCTCCTCGGCGCTCATGCCGACATGACATTGTACATCGTCCGGCAAAATTTCACATTCATTCACCAACTTGCCGAGATACAAAAGGCCCGCAATCAGTCACATCTGCCTGATTTGCACGTCGTCCTCAACGGGACCCGCGGCTTGCACCGGTACCAATACAACTACTATTAATATCCATCTAATCCACAAAACACACCTATGAAACAGCACATTTATGTTATCGGGGAAGTGGGCCAGGCCCACGAAGGCAGCATCGGCCTCGCACATGCGTACATCGACGCACTCGCTTATGCGGGGGCAAATGCGGCCAAGTTCCAGGTTCACATTGCCGACGCGGAAAGCAGCATTTATGAAGATTTCCGCGTCAAAATCCCCTACCAGAACGGTTCGCGATTCGACTACTGGAAAAGCATGGAATTTAGCCCGGATGAATGGGATGGGCTCAAAAAACATTGCGAAAAAGTGGGGCTGGACTTTCTCGCCAGCCCGTTTTCCCTGGCGGCAGTCGAATTACTGAATGCGATCGGGGTATTCGGCTTCAAAATCGGTTCCGGGGAGGTGGATAACCTGCCGATGCTCGACAAAATAGCCAGTACCGGAAAGCCCGTCATTCTATCGTCGGGGCTTAGTTCCTGGACAGAACTGGACCAAGCCATGGCCTTTCTGCAATCGCGGGGAACGCCGGTCTCCATTCTTCAATGCACAACCGCCTATCCCACCAAGCCGCATCAGTGGGGGCTCAACGTCATGTTTGAGATGAGTCAGCGTTACCAGGTTGCGGTAGGTTTTTCGGATCACTCGGGCGACATTTTCGCATGCCTCGCCGCGGCTGCCCTCGGCGCGCGCCTGCTCGAATTTCATGTCACCTTCGACAAGCGGATGAGCAATCCAGATGCCTCTTCATCGCTGACTCTGCGACAAGCGACCACGCTGATCGCAGGTATACGAAAAATTGAAACTGCCTTGAACTTCCCAGTCAACAAAGATGCGAATGCTGCTTTTTCGAGAATGAAAAGCATGTTTGGCAAGTCCCTGGCCGTCAACCGCGATCTGCGGAAAGGCGAACAAATCCAATGCTCCGATCTGGAAACCAAAAAGCCGGCCGGATTTGGAATGGCAGCGGCAAGGTACCAGGAAGTTTTGGGTAAAACACTGACCAGAGATATTGCTAAATGGGAGTTTCTCACCGAAAACCACCTTCATCATGCGTAAAATCTGCGTTGTACTCACCGCCCGTGCCAGTTACAGCCGGGTTAAAACCGTGCTGACAGCCATCCACGCGCACCCCGGGCTCTCATTACAAATTGTCATAACGGGAAGCGCATTGGTCGATAGGTTTGGAAACATTCTTCCACACCTGGAAGCGGAGAACTTACCGGTTTCAGCCATTATCCCAAACCTGCTGGATGTAGAAAGCGACACCGCCTCGGCCAAAACCACCGGGCTTGCCGTCGTCGAGCTGGCTACATTTTTTGCCAATCATCGCCCGGATGTGGTGGTTACCGTCGCCGACCGCTTCGAAACCATTGCCACAGCCATCGCAGCCGTGAACATGAATATTCCGCTCGCTCACATTCAGGGCGGCGAAATTACCGGCAACATCGACGACCGGATCAGAAACAGCATTTCCCAGCTGGCCGACTTACATTTTACAGCCACTGAAAATGCGCGGGCACGTCTTATCCAAATGGGAGCTTTGCCACAGAAGGTTTACCACACCGGCTGTCCTGCTATCGACCTCGTTTATCAACATAAAAGTTCCGATTTCAATCCCTATGAAACCTATGGAGGCGTAGGTGTGCAGCCGGATTTGAATACGCCGTATTTGATGGTACTACAACACCCCGTAACCACCGAAACGGCGCACTCCAAATGGCAGATTGGCAATACCCTTCGTGCCATGGCAGCTCTGAATATGCCCGGCATCTGGTTTTGGCCTAATGCAGATCCGGGAACCGCCGGTACCGCCCAGGGCATACGGGCATTTAGGGAAGAGCATCCTGAGCTTCCTTTTCATTTTTTCAAAAATATGGAATCCGCTCACTTCATCCAGTTGCTTCGAAAATGCGCATGCTTTGTCGGCAATTCCAGCGTCGGGATACGCGAATGCAGTGCACTAGGCGTACCGGCAGTGAATATCGGAAGCAGGCAAAACGGCCGTGAGCGCGGTCCGAATGTTACGGATTGCCTACCCGACACCGAGGCCATTATAGCCGCCGTCCGGCGCCAGCTAGCGCACGGGCCTTTCGCGCCCGTAAGATTATACGGAAAGGGCAACGCCGGAGAGCAGATATCCAGGCAACTGGCGACCATTCCATTCATTCTCAAAAAACACCTTCTCACAATATAATGGCGCCATTTTCGAAAATCCTCGGCCTCATTCCGGCGAGAATGGGATCCAAAAGCGTTCCCGGCAAGAATATGAAACTGCTTGACGGAACGCCGCTGATCCAATACACTTTTGAAGCAGCGGAGCAGTCGGAGTTACTGAATACGATCCTGGTTTCAACGGATTGCCCGGAAACCGCATTCTTTTCCAATTGTTTTGCCAAAATAACCGCTCCGTTTCTGCGGCCGGCGAATCTGGCCACGGACTACTCGCCGATGATCGATGTAGCGAATCACGCGCTGAACTATGCGGAGGAGCATTTGGGTGCCTTCGAATACATCGTGCTGCTCCAACCTACCTGCCCGTTCCGTGCACCGGGCATTATCGACGAAGCTATCCGGCACGTCGTCCGGCAAAATGCCGACAGCCTGGTCACCTTGCGAAAAATCCCCGACGCATTCAATCCCCACTGGGCATACGCTTTCGGGCAAAACGGACTTGAAAAAGTCGTCGAACGCCACACATTCACCCGACGACAAGACCTCCCCGCGACCTATCACCGCGACGGCGAGATCTACATCACGCGCACCGCACTCATCCGCGAAGGACTGATTACCGGCGGCAAGGCAATAGCCTGGCTGAATGACCATGCATTTGGAATCAATATCGACACGCCTGCCGATTGGGCACGGGCAGAAAACCTTGTTCAACAATGGAAAAAGCAAACCAAAAACATATTCTCGTACTGATTACCAATCCGTTTGCGTTGATCAACGTCATTCATTCCGGGTTGATCGGCGAACTTGCGGAACATTACCGGATTTCCGTCATGTCGGATTTACTGACAATCGCCGACATCGAGCGATTCAACAGGCACTTCGGGTTAAATATGACCCTGCTGCCATTGCCGGTTCCGACAGTTTCAAAGCCTCTGAAATGGGTACGGAGCATCCAGATGCTGCTTTTCGGGCACCATCATAATGTGGACACTATCCGTATCAAACTCATGGAACGGAGCCCGTTGGCGTATCGGCTATTCTCTGTTTCTCAAAAGAGCCCTATGCTCATATTTCTGAGCGGAACGCTATTAGGCTTCATCAGAAACTGGCTCATTCGCCGCACAACGCTGCCGGGTATCGACACGTTGGTTGCCAAATATCACATCCAGGCAGTGATTTCAACTTCTCCGCTCGACCTGCGCGAGAATACTGTCGCTAATTCGCTTAACGTTCATGGAATCCCCATTATATCGATCATCGTCAGTTGGGATAATCTGACTTCAAAAGGCGTCATCAATTCTAAATCAGACCTGGTGCTGGTCTGGAATAAGCAGGTCGCCCTCGAATACAACCGGTTCTATACTTCTTTGGGAGATCATACGTTCGTGCGCATTGCCGGCATTCCGAGGTTTGACACCTATTTCCGGAAACTACCGGATCGACGCCATCACCTGGCCGATAGCGCAGAGCCCCACCTCCCGACGCGGATGATCCTTTTCGCGACAGGCGCGGTCAAACACCACACTTGCCAGAACTACATTATCCGCGACCTGATCGAGTATGCGCAAAATCGCCCTGAAATCATGATTTTGGTAAGATGCCATCCTGGCGACGATCCGAGGCGCTACAATGGTTTCACGAGCATTCAGAACATTCGCTTTTTCCAACCGTTTGGTCAAAATCAGATCCCTCCCGCCGATTTTCTTGAAATGCTCCATTCGCAGCTGATAACATGCGCGGTATGCGTGCAAGTCGCGTCTACCATGCTGCTGGATGCATTTGCTTGCAACAAACCTTGTATCAGCATTGCATACGACGCGCACGAAGGCATGCATTATGCGAAATCGGTGCGGCGGTTTTATGACTACTCCCACCAACAACTGCTACCGGATTACCTGAAAGCCCAAACTGTTTACCATCGTCGGGAGCTATTTGAGAAGCTGGATGAAATAATGCTAGGCCGCTATGCTCCCGGCAACCTCAGCAATGCGCTAAAACAGGCGATTCATCACACCACGCCCGATTCCGTGCAGTTGACCACTCAATATATCCGGGAATGGCTAGGCTGATCGTCGCGGCGGGCAGCATGAGCTTGCTATCCGTTGGCATTGCCTGGCTCATCCTGTTGCTTTTCGACTCACTGCACATTTTCGGAGGAAGCACCATTCAAACTGTATTCGTTTTCGGTTTCTATACCTATTGTGTTGCCGTACTGATCATCCCGTCGGAACACAAGGCATTTTATGTACTTAGCATGCCCGTTCTGAGCCAGTTTTTACATCTATTTCAGAAATACGACTTCCCGGCCGGAGCCAACTCGCTGTGGCGGCTATTTCCTTTCCTATTGGGAGATCTTTACATGCTCTCTGTACTAGCCCGTTTCAAAACGGATCTTTCCGATATTGAAAAAAGCCTGATCGCATCATGGATTGCATTCAATTTCCTGGTGATCGCCATTTCCCCTAACCTCGCAGGGATCATCACCGGCGCATTCACGTTGTTTCTCGTCACCATTCCCCTGTATTTTCTTTACCTGAGCATCCTTTCGCAGCATCCCTCATTTCCCGCTACCCTGGAACGGTCGCTTTGCCTTACTTTCATTCTGCTGGCGCTCGGGACATTTGGTCTGGTGTATTTCGGAGCACAATACAAAGGTGCCAGCAACCTGCTGGTAACCCGGAACATTTCGGATACCAATATAACGATGGCCTATTTCATACTCCTCTGGCCGTTTGCCATAAGTTATGCCATGCGCTCAGCATACTCCTGGCTGGCAGCTCCGTTGTTGATTCTCCTTTTTCTGCTCGTAGTCATACTATCCTTTTCACGCGGGGCAGTCTTTATTGTGCTGCCCTATCTCGTCGCTTCAATATGGATTATGAGTAGTTGGAAGCAAATGTTATGGCTTATGGTACCTGCCGCTGTGCTCAGCGCTGGTTTCGATAATCTGATCCCTCTCATCAATCCGGATCTGGCGTATTCATGGCAATTGCGTTTTGCGGATTTCCGGACTCTCGGGCCGTCGGTACGGAACATTCAGGAAGCGAGCGGAAGGGCGGAAATCCAGCGGCTGGCATACGAGCTGTTTCTTGAAAGTCCTATTTACGGGCATGGCACAGGGAGTTTCGAAATGCTCGGCCCCGGTTATCGTGAAGCGCATTCAATGTTTTTTACCATTCTGGCTGAGCAGGGGCTGATCGGAATGTTGTATCTGTACGGGTTGTTCGCGGCATTAGGCTATGGCCTGATCAAAACCACTGCGCCTCCACGCCCGATACTGCCCGTAGCACTGGGCGTCTACCTGGTATTCGTGCATTCGGTAGGATATGCATTTGTAATTGTCCCCTCCAAAAGCCTCACAATCAACTGCATTGCACCAGTCCTGCTTATCTGCATTTATTTTTATTCCAAAACCATCGGAAACGATCCTGTTCCTACCGCTCATGGCTAAACTTCTGATTATGGGAAAAATGCCGCCACCGATCGGAGGCGTGAGCATGCACGTACAACGACTCACACGAGGTCTGCGGCAGCAGAGATTTGACTTCGACTTTTGCGACTACGGGAAGACCTCCATTTTCAAAATCTTCTTTAAAATAGCCACACATGCAACCATCCATGTCCATTTTTCGAACCCCATTGCGCAGGCGGTACTGGCCGTATTCTGTCGGCTTACCGGTAAGAAACTAATTATTACCTATCACGGGCGATGGGGCAGATACCCGGCGCTCGGAAACCGGGCCGTAAAGTTATCCGCACGCCTCACGCACGTACCCATTGTTCAGGACCGCGCAAGCCTGCTGCAAGCGCTACGCTGCAACCCACGCTCACGCGAAATTTCAACTTACATCGCCGACCCGGAGATACTACCCCTGGCCGCCCCCTTGCGGGCAATACTAACCTCCCGTCGTAAGTACTACCGCGCGACATTTTGCACGAATGCATGGAATGTAACATTTGATAGAAGCGGCCGGGAGATCTACGGCGTTTCAGAAATGATCAGTTGCTTCGCAAGTTATCCGGAGTACCAATTGCTCGTATCGGACCCATCCGGCAATTACCGATCGTACATCCAGCAGCGCATCCCACACATTTCAAGCAACATCTTTTTTATCAACCACTTACACGACTTCAAAAGTATTCTATTGCTTTCCGAGGCATTCATCCGAAATACTACTACCGATGGCGTATCCTTATCGGTTCACGAGGCACGTGAACTGGGAATACCGGTTATGGCATCTGCGGCGGTGCAGAGGCCGCCATTTTGCAGCGTTTTTAAAGACCTTTCGAAAACCGATTTAACGGCAAAACTGGAAGAAGCGAGACGACGGATTACCTTACCTTATGAGGCTCCCGATGTAGTAGTAAAGCTTGTTGAATTGTATCGCGAGATCACGCGGGAGTAGTACTAATTAACTGATAAACAGTCTATAAAAAACAAAGGCATAGAAAAATTTCCATGCCCTGTTTCACACTATACACACACTATATTTTTAATATCTATATATCGCTCGGATAAATTTCGAATTGAATTTCAATACCGCAAAATAACAAACTAAAGTAATCAGAAAAAAACTTTAGGATGCGAATTTCTAAATTCTAATCAGAAAATAATGGACATTTCCTTAAATATTTTTTGACGGATTGTCCTATACCTCAAAATTACGGAAAATTGGCGTAATTATTGCTCAAACTACTCTGCCTGATTACTTTCGTACAATTAACACTCACCAACTCATTCATGGAATCACTTTTTACCACCGACGCACTCATCAGTTTACTCACACTGACGTTACTGGAAGTCGTCCTTGGCATTGACAACGTAATTTTCATCACAATCGTTTCGGGCAAACTGCCTGTCAGCCAAAGAAAAAAAGCGCAAAACAATGGTTTGCTCATCGCACTGGTGCTACGGATCGCACTTTTGTTTGCCATTTCGTGGGTGATCGGCCTCAAAGAAGACGTTCTGACCTTGTTCGGCCATGGTTTTAGCGGACGCGATCTTATCCTGCTCGGCGGGGGACTTTTCCTGCTTTACAGCACCACCAAGGAAATTCACCACAAGCTCGAAGGCGAGCCGGAAGACCTGCCATCAGGTGATATTTCAGGTAAAAAATCCATGTCATTCGGCAGTGCGCTGGTACAGATCGCTTTGCTGAACATCATCTTCTCGTTCGACTCCGTGCTTACGGCAGTCGGTCTGGTGAAAGAGGTCCCGATTATGATCATCGCCGTCATCGCGTCGACGTTCATTATGATTGCTTTTGCGGCCAAAATCGGGGATTTTGTAAATAATCACCCTTCCATCAAAATTTTAGCGCTGTCATTTTTGTTGATGATTGGCACGCTGCTCGTGGCAGAGGCATTCCACTACGAAATCCCGAAAGGCTACGCCTATTTCGCGATGGCATTCTCGTTCTTCGTGGAATTGCTCAATATGAGGCTGGATAAGAAGAAAAATCCGGTGAAGCTGCGCGACCGCGTGAACTGAACATTTAGAAAATTATGCGCATTAACCCCGAAACGGTAGAGAGGATTAAGCACGCCGCAGATATTGTGGAAGTGGTAGGGGATTTTGTGTCCTTGAAGAAAAAAGGGGCCAACTATTCGGCTTGCTGCCCGTTTCATAACGAAAAAACGCCATCCTTTAACGTCAACCCGGTAAGGCAAATCTACAAATGCTTTGGCTGCGGGGCTGCGGGCGATTCCATCAAGTTTGTGATGGACATCGATGGCATTGGCTACGGTGAAGCATTGCGTTACCTGGCCGGCAAGTACAATATCGAGATTGAGGAAGAGGAACTTACAGATGAAGAGACCATCCGGCAGAATGTGCGGGAGAGTTTGTACATCATCCTCAACTATGCCAAAAACTATTACCAGCACCAGCTCCATAACAGCGAGGAAGGCCAGGCGATCGGTCTGAGTTATTTCCGGGAGCGTGGTTTTACGAATGAAATCCGCAAGAAGTTCGAGCTCGGTTACAGCCTCGACAATTGGGATTCGTTTTCCAAAGAAGCATTAGAAAAGGGGTACTCGGCGGAGATTCTTGAAAAAGCCGGTCTGCTAATCCATAAGGAGGGCAGCCACACGGCTGGTTACGACCGTTTCCGTGGCCGGGTTATTTTCCCCATCCACAATATCGCAGGGAAGACGATCGCCTTCGGTGCGCGGATATTGAAGTCTGACAAAAATCAGCCGAAATACCTCAACTCGCCCGAAACGGAAGTTTACCACAAAAGCGAAGTCCTCTACGGCATTTACCAGGCAAAGAACGCGATCCGCAGCCTCGAACATTGTTACCTGGTTGAAGGATACACGGACGTTATCTCGCTGCATCAGGCGGGGATAGAGAACGTCGTCGCCTCGTCCGGGACGTCGCTCACGGTCGAGCAAATCCGGCTGATCGGCCGCTTTACACCCAACATCACCATCCTGTATGATGGAGATATGGCGGGTATCAAAGCCGCATTGCGTGGTTTGGACCTTGTTTTGGAGGAAGGTCTGAATGTAAATGTCGTCCTTTTCCCCGACAACGAAGATCCCGACAGCTATGTGCGCAGGGTAGGTGCCGAGGCATTCAAAGCACATTTGAAGAAAGCCTCGAAGGACTTTATCACCTTCAAAACGGAAATCCTGTTGCAGGACGCCGGAAACGACCCTTTCAGGCTGGCGGCGGTGATCCAGGAAGTCGTCAACAGCATTGTCAAAATCCCCGACGCAATCAAACGGCAGGTGTTTTTCCACCGCACGTCGGAAATGATGCGGGTGGACGAGCAAATGCTGATCACCGAGGGCAACAAGCTGATGCGGAAGCAGCAGACCGCCAAACCAACCGAACGGCAGCCCCGGCAAAATAATGCAGGTTCGCAAGGGTATACTAATTCCAAAGGCCCGGAAATCGACGGTCCGCCCGATCTGGACGCGCTGTTTAGCGACGGTTTCGGACCATTTGCGGGCGAACCGGATGCTAACCCGTTCGTACCGGAGGAAGCTGCGCCCGAAACGTTCCAACGAACGAAGCTGCATTACCAGGAGGAAGCATTCGTGCGCCTGCTCGTCGTACATGGCGCGCGTGAGCTGGAACCTTCCATTACGGTTTGTCAGTATGTTTTGGGGCAAATCGAGGGGATCGAGCTGAAAGATCCTGTATTCAGCCATTTGCTGACCCTATTCCGTGAAAATTTCAACCGGAACCACGTCCTCACCACCGACTACTTCCTGCAACACCACGAGGCGGATATCCGGAACCTGACCATCGAATGGCTAACTCAAAAACACGAGCTTAGCGAACTTTGGCAGGAGAAATACGAGATTTACGTGCCGTTTGAGACGGACGTGCTGGACAAAACTGCATTCAACAATATTCTCAGGCTGAAAAAAGCATTCATTGAAGAAAAAATGAAGGTTTGCCTGCAACAAGCGGTACACGCGCAGACGGAAGAGGAACAACATGCCATTATGACGGAATTTATGTTCTACAAAGGCATCAGCATGGCAGCCGCCAAGGAATTGGGAAGCGTAATCGGATGATTTAACCTTAATACTCGCTGTCATGAAAAATGCCCCGGCCTTTTTGTGTTTTTTTTTGCTGATTACCGCGTGCAGCCCATCCTATAAATTACTGAAAGTCAAAAAAGAAGACTCCTTCAAGCTCTCCGACTTCCCTACTTATGGCTTTTACGATATCGAGGCCAAGGGCGATACGGTTTCCCAAAACTTTGAGAAAAACGTAGGCATTATCAAGGAAGCTATTGCCAAAAACCTGCAAGCCCGCGGGCTCGACGAGGCGCGTGACCCCAGCCTGAAAATCAATATTGCATTGAATGTGCAGGAGCAATTGCAAACGCGGCAAACAGACTTCCGCACCGACGGCCTGCCGCGGTACATGGGCCAGCGGCGCTACTCCTGGAAAAGTGAAGAGGTAGTAACCGGCAAATACCGCGAAGGCACGATCGTGATCGACCTGGTAGATGCTGCGAATAACCGGATGGTTTGGCAAGGTGGGGCGAGCGGCATCATCCCTGAAAAAACGAAGAACTTTACCGAAGATATCAACCAGGTAATCAGCGAAGTAGTGGCTAAAATACCCTGATTACGGACAACAAAAAGGGTCGCTTCGTTATCGGAAACAACCCTTTCAATGTCGTGAATATCGGAGTTACTAAGCATTGTTGTTGACTACGCCGCGAGCTTTTTCGCTCACATTCTCGGCCACACCATTTGCTTTTTCTTTTGCGCTGCTTACGTTTTTCAGGAACCCATCTTTGAGTTTGTCTGCCAGGTGCGACAGTTCTTCAAGGCTTTTCTCATATTTGTCCTTAGCGTTTCCACCCAGGTCATTTGCCTTATTTTTGATCAATTTGCGGGTTTCTTTTCCGTTTTTAGGAGCTACCAAAAGGCCAATCGCGATGCCTGTTAACAGTGCTCCGATCGAGCCAATCAAAAATTTTTGGTTCTTGTTCATACGAATTCCCTATTTTGTGTTGATAAAAACATTAGAACTGAAAATAACAAAATACTGTGCCACTTCGCAAGTCAGCGCGCCGATTTTCCATAAACGGCATTTTCTCTCCCCTGCTTTTATCCCTATTCCTGATTACAGCGGGGAAAAGCACGGCGCAATGGAAGGTCATCGATATCAAAACGAAGATCCATATGCGTGCAGTACACGCCGTATCACCTACTATTTGCTGGATCGGCGGCACGCGGGGCACTGTTTTGAAGACTACCAACGGCGGGCATACCTGGACTACCTACAAAGTTTCCGGCGCCGACTCGCTCGACTTCCGCGACATTCACGCGTTCGACAAACAGGTGGCCATCGCGATGAGCGCCGGTGAGTCGGAAACAGACAAAGCGAAAATCTACAAAACAGAGGACGGCGGAGAAAGCTGGAAGCTTGTGTACCAAACTACACAGAATGGGGTTTTTCTGGATGGAATCGACTTTTGGGATAAAAATAAAGGCATTTGCCTCGGTGACCCGACCCAGGGCAGACTGTTCATTCTCACAACCGAAGACGGTGGCAACAGCTGGCAGGAACTCCCGCTGGACAAACGCCCGGTAGCCGAACCCGGTGAAGCGTGTTTCGCGGCGAGCGGCACATCCATCCTTACCAATGGCAAAGGTGTAGCTTTCATCGGTACCGGTGGTAGCAAAATGGCCAGGGTTTTCAGGACGGAAGACTACGGCCAGAGCTGGCAGGTATCCTCCACTCCATTGCCCGCCGGACCGACTGCCGGTATTTTCGGGTTGAGATTCTGGTCTAAAAAGAATGGGATAGCCGTAGGCGGAGACTATAAAAAGACCACGGATTCAACGCAAAACGTGCTCCTTACCACCGACGGCGGCATTACCTGGACATTATCCGGCATGACCAAGCCTACCGGCCTGAAAGAATCGGTAGCCATTTACCATAAAACTAATGCTACCTGGAACGGCGACACGCAAATCCGTTCGGACAACTATGCGCTGGTGTCCTCCGGTCCTTCCGGCAACAGCGTCTCCTTAGACCGTGGGAAAAGCTGGATTTCACTCGGTACCGAAGGTTTCCATTCCCTGAGTTTCGCCGGAAATGTAGGCTACGGCGTCGGAGCCAATGGCTTGATTGGCAAAATCGAGAAGATTTCGTCTAAAAAGAAAAAGAAGAAGCTGGTATTAGTAGATCAGTGAGCTTCGTGTTCATTCACGGTCGGCCGCAGCCGTGCCTTCGTGGCAGTTTAGATTCGATCAATCAACTCATTCACCTTCCGAACTTCGCGGCCAGCCAAATGATCAGCGATAGCAGCTGCATGCTCACGGCCATTCTCAATAAATACCTTTTCAGTAAATACACCGGCTAATACAGTCCCGCACAAATACAGCCCCGGCACATTGGTTTCAAATGTTTCCTTATCATACTCCGGCACCTTTGTAACCGGGTCGAGCGTCACGCCACATCGCGCGAGTAAATGCTCGTCGGGCAGGTAACCTACCAATAGAAAAACGAAATCCGCCGGTAACCACTCCTGCTCGCCCGTTTCCAGATTTTCGATTAAAAGTCGTCCCGGCTCGATCGCCCGCGTCACCGAATTGAAACGTGTATGAATCTTTCCTTCCTTCACGCGGTTTTTCACGTCCGGCACGAGCCAGTATTTCACTTTGGTACGGAAGTCGGCTTCCTTATGCACGATCGTCACTTTCGCATCGTGGCGATATAGCTCCAAAGCAGCTTCTACCGAGGAGTTGGACCCGCCAACCAACACCACATTGGTGTAAGAGTATTTGAACGGCTCATCATAATAATGCGAAACGTGCGGCAAGTTCTCACCTGGCACATTCAACATACGCGGCACATCGAAATAGCCCGTCGCAAGGATCACATTTTTGGATTGAAACACCTGACCATCGTTCGAATAGGTCAGGAAAGTGCCGTCCGCTTGCTTTTCCGTCCGGTCCACATCCACAAACAGCCTGAAATTCAGGTGATAATACCCGGCAACCTTCCGATAATACTGCAAAGCCTCATTACGATTGGCCTTTACATCCGAAATCGCAAACGGTATGCCGCCTATCTCGATATTTTCAGCGGTGGAGAAAAACTTCATCCGTCGTGGGTACCGCCGGATAGATTCTGTGAGATTTCCTTTTTCGAGGATCAGGTAGTTAAGGCCGCTTTTGGCCAGCTCTACACCCATTGCGAGGCCGCAAGGGCCACCGCCGATTATGATTGCGTCGTAAATGTGCATTGTATGGATGGTGGCCTTTTGCTCGCGGCCGCCCTTAGTCTTTTAACCCTCTAATTTAGCTATTGGTTTCTGAACTTTGTAAATTAGCTAGCTGTTCAGGAAGTCTGATAATACCACTTTTAGCTTGGAAAACGCGGCCGGGGACTTTACGGAGAAACTGAATGAATGGGGCAAAGCCAAAACCCCGTTCTTTTTTTTGGTGGACTACCAATTTCAAAAACCGCTTGCCTGGAAGCTCAGCGACGTCGATTCGAGCGAAATCCTCTTCAATCTGAATGGTTTTACCAATGATGCTTCGGGGTTCAGTGATGACCTTCCCGAGCACATTCAGTTCGATAAACATCCGCTCGCTTTTGAGGATTATCAGCCCAAATTCAACTGCGTACTGCATCATTTGAATGCAGGAAACTCGTTCCTCGTCAATCTCTCGGTACCGACGCCCGTTGAAACCAACCTCACGCTGGAACAAATATTCCGGCATAGCGAAGCACCTTACCGGCTGCTGTTCAAAAACCGGTTCGTTTGTTTCTCCCCCGAAATTTTCGTGCGTATCCGGGGCAACCGCATTGCCTCGTTCCCGATGAAAGGCACCATCGACGCCTCCGTGCCGAATGCAGAGCAAGTCATACTTTCTGATTACAAAGAAGCGGCCGAGCACGCTACGATCGTGGATTTGATTAGAAATGACATGAGTATGGTGGCCGAAAAAGTGTGGGTGGAGCGCTATCGTTATATCGATCGCATTCAGGCTTCCGACAAAGCACTTTTGCAAGTGAGTTCTGAAATAGCAGGTGTTCTTCCGGCCAATTTTAATGGCCACTACGGCGATCTTTTGAAAAAACTACTCCCTGCCGGTTCCATTACCGGTGCGCCGAAACCACGTACATTGGAAATCATTCAGGAGGCCGAACAATATAACCGTGGTTATTACACCGGCGTGATGGGCTATTTTGATGGGGAGAACTTTGAAAGCGCGGTAATGATCCGTTTTATCGAGCAGCAGGATCAACAACTGGTATTCAAAAGTGGTGGTGGCATTACGGCATTGAGCAATGCAAGAAGCGAGTATCAGGAAGTGATTGACAAAGTTTATCTCCCATTTAGCCACACCCCGCATGCTGTGCTTTGAAACGATCTGTGTCGAACACCGGCGATTGAAAAACCTGTCGTACCACGAAGCACGCCTCAATAAAACCCGCCGCGAACTATGGGGCTGCGATGATAACTGGGATTTAGCCGAATTGCTTCACGTCCCGAACCTCGTCGACGACACGATACATAAATGCCGTATTGCCTATGACAAAGTGGTTGGCAATATCCAATGGGAACCCTATTCCCGCCGTGTAATCCGCAAAATCAGGCGGGTTTATCACGATGAAATCGACTACCGATATAAGTACGACAACCGCGACACCCTGAATGCACTCTACGCGCAACGCGGGGACGCGGACGAAATCTTGATCATTAAGAAGGGCCTGGTCACCGATTCCAACTTTTGCAATGTCGCATTCTTCGACGGCGATCGCTGGCTCACACCCGCGAGCCCGCTCCTACCCGGCACGCAACGCGCGCTCCTGCTCGACCGAGGCGTTATTGAAACTGCCGAAATCCGTGAAAGCGATATCGGGTCATTCAGGCAGATACGGCTTTTCAATGCGATGGTCGACTGGGCACAGGCCGCTACCCTCGATGTTGCATTGATTGCTTGACCACAAATTGCGAACTTGCGCCCGAATTAAAGCTTTGAACCAATGACCTCCCTTTTTGAGGAAGAAATAACCTTATTTGCCGACCTGATCCTTCCGGTACCCATTCCGAACCTGTTTACATACCGGGTTCCGCGGGAAATGGCTTCGCTGATCAAGGTTGGGGCGAGGGTAATCGTGCAGTTTGGTCAGAAAAGGGTCATTACGGCCGTGGTGGCGCAGCTGCATTCCAATCCGCCGGTGAAATATCAGGCCAAGTATATCCTGGAATTGCTCGACGAGCAGCCAATCGTTACCCAGCAACAACTCGAACTTTTCGCCTGGGTGGCCGAATATTACCTGTGCAATATCGGCGAGGTGATGAATGTGGCGTTGCCGGCAGGCCTGAAAATCACCAGCCAGTCGCGCATTCAGCTCAATCCTGAGTTTGAGCATGAAGATCTGCTGACCGATCAGGAGATGCTCGTTGTGGAAGAAATAAAAAAGCATCAGACGCTTTCCTACGAGGAAGTGGAAAGGCTTTTACAAAAATCCAATATAACCTCAATTATCAAATCGCTCGTCGGGAAAAGGGCGGTGATTTTATATGAAGAGGTAAAAGAGCGCTACAAGCCGAAAGTCGCAAAAAAAATAAGGCTGACCGCTGCTTATACCACGAATGAAGCGCTTTCCAAACTCGCAGCCGACCTCGACAAGACGCCCAAGCAGCAGGAAATCCTTTTGAAATACCTCAGTTTCATCCCGGTTTATAACAATCCGGATTTGAATTACAAGGGTTTGGATAAGTCGGTGTTCAGCCAGGACGACACTATTTCGGATGCCTCGCTGAATACGCTCATTAAAAAAGGCATTTTCGAACAGTTCGAAATATTCGTCTCCCGCTTCGATGATATCCCTACGGGCAATATGGGCATCATTACGCTCACTGAAACCCAGAAAGAGGCTTCACGACAGATCCATGAACTTTTCCGCGAGAAGGAAGTGGTGCTGCTGCATGGCATTACGGGAAGCGGTAAAACCGAAGTTTATATCGAGCTGATCAAACAGGCGCTCGAAAGCGGCACACAGGTATTGTTCCTCCTTCCTGAAATTGCACTGACGACGCAGATTGTGATCCGGCTTCGGAAAGTTTTTGGCGATGTGATGGGCATTTACCATTCCAAATTCTCCGATAATGAGCGGGTAGAGGTTTGGAAAGGTATCCTCGACGGCAAATTTCAATTTGTAGTCGGTGTACGCTCTGCCATTTTCCTGCCATTCGATAACCTCGGTTTAATTATCGTGGACGAAGAGCATGAAACCTCCTACAAGCAGCACGACCCCGCACCGCGTTACAATGCACGCGATGTGGCGGTGATTATGTCGTACATGCACAAGGGCAAAACGCTGCTCGGTTCGGCGACGCCCTCGTTGGAAAGCTATTTCCACGCACAAAGCGGCCGGTACGGGCTGGTAGAAATGAAGCAACGTTTCGGCAATGCCGCATTACCGCGCTTTGAACTGATCGATACTAAAAAAGAAAAGCGGCAGAAGCAGATGAAAAACGAGTTTTCGTCCGTGCTGCTCAACCATTTGGAATACAATCTCAAAAATAAGGAGCAGACGATCCTCTTCCAGAACCGCCGGGGGTATTCGCCTTACCTGCAATGCGAGGAATGCAACTGGATTTCGGAATGCTCTAATTGCGACGTGAGCCTCACCTATCATATGAAGGCCCGCGAGCTGCGCTGCCATTATTGCGGACATAAGGAAGAGGTGCCGCGAACTTGCCCGCATTGCGGCTCGCCCAAAGTGAAAACGATGGGATATGGAACTGAAAAAATTGAGGAGGAAATCAATGTGATGTACCCCGAGGCGCGTGTACAGCGCATGGACCTCGATACGACGCGTGCCAAAAACGCCTATCAGCAGATTATTTCCGAGTTTGAAGAAGGCGGCATTGACATACTGGTAGGGACGCAAATGGTAAGCAAAGGCCTCGATTTCGATAATGTAAGCGTGGTAGGTATTTTCGACGCCGATCGCATTATCCACTTCCCTGAGTTTCGTGCTTCGGAGCGGGCGTTCCAGATGCTTACGCAGGTGAGCGGGCGGGCGGGCAGGCGGGCGGACAAGCCCGGGAAGGTGTTGATCCAAACCGCTAATCCATCGCAGCCATTACTCGAAAAGATCGTCAATAACGACTATGAGGGGATGTACGAGACCGAAATCGCGGAGCGCGAACGGTTTAGTTACCCGCCATTTACGAGGCTCATCAAGGTTACCGTAAAGCATATCGACGAAGGAACTGCCGCAAGAGCCGCGAAAGTGCTGGCCGAAAAACTGACGTCTCATTTGGGAGCCAGCAGGGTTCTGGGGCCACAGCCACCACTGGTCGAAAGAGTAAGAAATCAGTTTTTGTTCGATATTCTCATCAAACTTGAACGAGAAAAGATTAATTTTAAGGCGGCAAAGTCATTTATACAGGAAAAAGTAATTGACACTCTGACTGACAAGACGCTAAAAAGCATCCAGGTTGTGATCGACGTGGATTGTTTATAAAAACATCATTTACTGCACATTAACTTTATGTCTTCCAAAAAAACCAGAATTGTTGCAACCGTAGGCCCGACCTCGGAATCGAAAGAAACATTATATGCATTGGCCAAAGCAGGAGTGAACGTGTTCCGTCTCAACTTCTCCCACGGCTCCCACGCTGACCACCTGCAAAGACTTACCAACATCCGCGAGATCAACGAAGAGCACGGCCTTAACCTGGCGATTCTTCAAGATTTGCAAGGACCTAAAATCCGTATCGGTCTGGTGGCTGAAAAAGACGGTGTTCTGATCGAACCTGGCAAAAAACTGATCCTTTCCAACACGGAAGTACTCGGTACTGCCGAGAAAGTGAGCACGCCTTACGACGGGATGTACAATGATGTGAAAATCGGTGACCGCGTGTTGATGGATGATGGTAAACTGGAAGTGCTGGTAACAGGCATCGAAGGAACGGATGTAATTACCGAGGTTATTTACGGTGGTTACCTGAAATCTAAAAAAGGCGTTAACCTGCCTAATACAAGGGTTTCGATGCCTTCGGTAACACCAAAGGACTATGAAGACCTGGATTTTGGTCTGGAAAACAATGTGGAATGGATCGCATTGTCGTTCGTTCGCACGGCTGAAGAAATCACGAAAGTGAAAGAATATATCGCCAACAAAGGCAAGCAAGCCCGTGTTGTAGCGAAAATCGAGAAGCCTGAGGCTATTCTCAATATCGACGAAATCATCGAAGCTACCGACGCTATCATGGTGGCCCGTGGTGACCTCGGGGTTGAACTTCCTGCGGAAGAGGTTCCGATGATCCAGAAAATGATCGTTGAAAAATGTAATCGTGCCGGCAAGCCTGTAATCGTGGCTACACAAATGCTGGAATCCATGATCGAAAGCCCCCGCGCAACCCGCGCCGAACTGAACGACGTGGCAAACTCGGTACTCGACGGCGCTGACGCGGTAATGCTTTCGGCTGAAACGGCCTCCGGTAAATACCCTATTCTGGCCGTTGAAAGCATGAGTCGCACCATTGAAAAAGTGGAGGCAAACAGCAACGCTATCTATTTCAGACACCATGCTGCCGTAAACGACTCGCCGGGAGCCTACAAACTGAACGACAACGTGGTAATGAGCGCGTGCCGTCTGGCACGTGATACACAAGCTGCGGCGATCATCGGTATTACACGTTCGGGGTACACTTCTTTCCGCCTGTCGCACCACCGCCCGAAAGCGAACTTGCTGATCTTCACATCCAACAGAATGCTGATGAATCAGCTCGCATTGTACTGGGGCACCAAGGTATTCTATTACGACCGCGACCAGGGCGTTTCGACCGACGACCTGATCGAGGACATCAAAACTTTCCTCGTTGAAAAAGGCGAATTGCAGAAAGGCGATGTGTTCATCAACACATTGAGCATGCCGGTTTCAAGACAGCGCAAGACGAATACAGTGAAGTTGAGCGTAGTGGAGTAAGCATTACGTGAAAATATAATTTGGAAAAGCAGCTGGGTAATCGGCTGCTTTTCTGCATTTATACCTTTTGCAAGATCCGAACCGCCACATGAAAAGAATTTAATTCACTTGTCGGGGATTGTCTCCTATTTATTGGAACAATCAAGACTGACAATTATGATCGCATCAATTAAACCGGGGGTTCTATTCCCCGAAAGTGAAGCCGAAAACATTCCCTGCGACTTCATTTACGACATTATCGACGGAAAGCCATATTGCCGCAAATCTTCCCCCGGCGTATTTTCACTCGCCATCATCAGAAGTCATCTCCTCAAAATACTTTTTGAAGGATTAACAGAAGAATCAAATGTACTGATTGCAAGCACTCCCGCCCTTTTCATGAATGATAGAAACCTCGTTACAGGCGATATCATGGTTTTCGAAAGTTGCAAACTGACAATTGACGAAAATTACGTACAGATACCGCCCAAGATAATAATTGAACTAGACATCAAAGTAGAGCTAGGCGATATGCAACAAGAAGAATATGTTTTCTTAAAAGCTAGTAAGCTGGTCAATTTCGGTGTCGAGAAGGTCCTCTGGTTTTTTTCGGAAAGCGAGAAGGTCATTGTGGTAGACAGTAAAAGTTGGACTTCGCAAGGATGGGACGGCGACGTAAACATTCTCCCTGGCATCAGCTGCAACATTGGCCAATACATGCGCAATGTTAATAACCGGAAAAACGCATTCATTTTCAAAAACTTACAATTATAGATACTATACTTCGACATGGTATCTTTTTATTTTTTCGCAATAACTAATAAAATAGTTTTGAAACTAACAAAATAGTAATACATTTGAATTACCCATTACTTATAACCCATTTTAAAGAAAGAAACATTATGGAAATCCGTAACCTGACGAGGGCTGAGGAAGAGGTCATGAGAATTCTCTGGCAGCTGAAAAAGGCATTTGTAAAAGACATCCTCGCCGAAATGCCGGAGCCCAAACCGGCCTACAACACCGTATCGACGATCATCCGCATCCTCGAAAAGAAAGAGGTGGTAGGTTACAACGCCTACGGCAAAACACACGAATACTATCCGCTCATTTCAGAGGAGGAATATAAACGCCACGAAATGAAGCAATTGATGGTCAATTACTTCGACAATTCGCTCCCCAACCTGGTTTCCTTTTTTGTAAAGGATAATGATCTCAACACCAAAGACCTGGACGAGATCATGAAGCTGATTAATCAACATAAAAACGACCAGTAAACCGTCTGTTAGCCATGGAAAATTTCATATACATCGGCAAGGTGAGCCTTTACTGGGTGTTGCTATACCTCTGTTACTGGCTGATGCTGCGCAAGCATACATTCTTCCAATGGAACCGCTGGTACCTGCTAGGCTCCCTGCTGATCGCATTTGCGTTGCCCGAGATCATCTACCCCGCCTCCGCACCGGAACTGCCCGTGATATACGAAGTGAATGTATCGGCATTCTCGGTGATTGGCAAGGCGCCGGAAAAGCCGGAAACGTGGACCTGGATGCAGGTACTGACGGTGATCTACGTCGCCGGACTGGCCGTAGCCGCTACCCAACTGGCGAGGAACATCGCCCAGCTCGTGCAATACCTGCGTTCAGGCGAGCGCATTGAGCTGGAAGATTGCACAGTGATCCTGATCGACTCCAACCAGGTGGGTTCCTTTTCATTCCTGAAATGGATCGTCATTAACCGCAATGATTATGAAAATCATTTCGACGCCATTTTACGGCATGAAATGGTGCATACCGAACAGCGGCATAGCCTCGATATTCTTCTGGTCGAAATCATTAGGACCATTTTCTGGTTCAACCCGGTGCTGCTGTTGTACAAGCGGTCGCTGCAAGAAATTCACGAGTACCTGGCCGATGCGCAAGCCCCGAACCGTGAATATTATGCCCAGTTCCTCGTCGCATATGCGCTCAATGCACCTGTCGCGTCGCTGACTAACCACTTTTTCAAACCATCTCAATTAAAAAACCGTATTCAGATGATCTATAAGAACCGTACATCCAAATGGATGCTGGGCACCTACGTGGTGGCCGCAACGATGATCGGAACCAGCGCATTGCTTGTCGCCGGCTGCGAGAGCCAGGTTTCAAAGGAGAATGAAGTAGTGAAGACCGAGTCCAAAGCAGGCGACAACGAACGAATTTTTACAGTTGTGGAAGAGCAGCCGGAATATCCCGGCGGCAACGAAGAAATGTTTAAGTTTCTTGGTCGGAAGATCCATTACCCTACATCCGCATCGAGGGCCGGTATACAAGGCAAGGTTTTTGTCAATTTCGTTGTGACGTCGGAAGGAGATATTAAAGATGTGTCGGTGCTGAAAGGCATCGGTTACGGCTGTGACGAAGAAGCGGTCCGTGTTATTTCCAAATTCCCTAAATGGACCCCGGGCAAGCAGAGCGGGAAGGCTGTTAGCGTGAAATTTACGGTCCCGATCAACTTCCAGCTGGCAGAAGAAGGCGAGGATACGAGCACCGATAAAGAGACGACAGTCGTCGGATTCAAGCCCGTGTCGCAAAAAATTAAGGATGAGAATATATTGCAAGCCGTTACTTTCGAGGCTCAGAACGATCTTAAAACAGAAGATGGCCCAGGTGCCAAAGTCACAATCCGCGGAAACTCAGGCCCATTTACAGCGGAAACGCAGCCGCTTTACCTTCTCGATGGAGAAGAATTGGATCCTCTGATATTCAAGACTATTGATCCCAATACGATTTCAAGCATTAACGTCCTGAAAGGAGAATCCGCGACCAAAATTTACGGTTCCAAAGGTGCAAATGGTGTTGTTTTGATCAACTCCAAAAACAAGTAGCAAATTTCAATAACGCTGCCCCACATGGAAACGCTCCTCTATCTGGCGAAAGTCAATGCATACTGGTTACTTTTTTACGCCTGCTATTGGCTTTTGCTTCGAAAGCACACCTTCTTTTATTGGAACCGCTTTTACCTGCTGGGCACGTTAGTGATCGCATTTGCATTGCCCGCTATCCATTTTGCAGAGCCGGTCTCGACCATCTACGTGCCGGAGGCTGTTTACCAGAAAGCTACGATCTCCGTGTCCGTAATCGCCAGCCAAACACCGGAAACGGGCATTGACCTATGGCGCTGGGTATCCGTACTGTACATAGCGGTCGCATTGATCCTGGCCTGGAAATTTGTTTCGAGTCTTTTCAGGCTTTTTAAAATGGCGAGCCAAGGCGAAAGGATCGATATGGGTAACTATTCATTAGTAATGCTGTCCGAAAGCACCGGTAGTCGGAACGGGAGTTCGTTTTCATTCTTTCGCTGGCTTTTTCTAAGTTCCCATGACTACCGCCACAACCCCGACACCATCATCCGGCACGAATGTGAGCATATCAGGCAATGGCATACCGCGGATGTCCTTCTGATCGAACTACTGAAAATAGCTTTCTGGATTAACCCTGTTGTCTGGCTTTACAAGCGCTCGATAGAAACCGTCCATGAATACCTGGCAGATCGGTCGGTGCCAAACCGGAACGATTATGCTTCATTCCTGGTCACCTATGCGATGCGCAGCCCTGGTATTGCCATTGCCAATCATTTTTTTAATTCATCATTGCTAAAACGCCGGATTCAGATGATTTACAAAAAACGCAGTTCGAAGTGGCTACTGGCTAAATACTTGATGATTCTACCGGCTGTCGCGTGCTCGGTTGCCATGTCAGCCTCCCGGTCGCCGTTGCAGGCTATCGATCAGCTTAAAGGAGAGGTTGAAAAGACCATCCGTGTAAGAGGCCTCATTATCGACGAGATAGATGGAGCGATCGAAGATGCAACCATCATCATAGCAGGAACGACCCGTGGCACAACCTCTGATCGCAATGGCCGGTTTGAACTGCAAAATGTACCGGCCAATTCCAAGCTCGTTATTACGCACGTAGCATATGAAACACAGGAATTTAAACTGACGGATAATAATCAGGAGCTTGGACTGATCGTCAAAAAGGCGGTAAACCAAATTACCGGACCAGTAATTGTCGGTCGACCGATAACCGGTGCCGATACTGTTGCAGCTGTTTCAAGTTCTTCACCGCCTAGTGGTGATATGAAAATAGCGGAGCAACGCCCCTCATTTCCTGGCGGTAACGAAGCATTGATGCAATACCTTCTTCAAAACCTGCAATACCCGGAAGCCGCTCGCAAAATAAATGTAGAGGCGATTGCGCTGGTGTCTTTTACCGTGGATAAAAATGGAGATATCCGCAATGCTAAAAGTCTGAAAAACATTGGTTACGGCATCGATAAGGAAGCTTTGCGCGTCGTAAATGAAATGCCGAAGTGGAATCCGGCATTACAGAATGGCAAGCCGGTTGAAATGGAATATACTTTGGAGGTCAATTTTAAACTGGACAAAGAGAATCAGGACAAACGCCAGGGGTTTCTGGATTACAAATCAGATAGCTTTTCGCCAGCTCCGAATATGGAGCAGATCGATGCTTTTTTCAAAGGAAAACTCAACCTTTCTAAATGGGGGAAATTTACGGATATTGCCGTGAATGGGCCATGGTTTGTCATTCCTAAAACTACTTCCAGAGGCTACGTCGATGAACGGACCGGCAAGCAGAAGTTCATCAATTATGGTGGCGTGTACCTGAATTATCCCCCATCGATTAATGGAAAGTAGAAATTGCGGATATTTGGAAGAATAATTAACCTATTCTTCCTATTCATGTCAATCCTGAAAGCCGCTATCATCGGCGGCGGGCACATTGCCGACCAGAACCACCTTCCGGCATTAGCCCAATTATCCGATCGCGTGAAGGCCGTATCGATATGCAGCCGCGACATTCATAAGGCTCAGGCGCTCGCCGACAAGCACGGCGTGCCGTTTGCGTACGACAGCCCCGACGAAATGTACCGCAGCGAAGGCAAGCCGGACATCATGATTAACTGCACGGCCAATAACCTGCATTACCCGTTCACCATGCAGGCGCTTGAAAACGGCTGTCATGTGTTTTGTGAAAAACCGCCGGCTATGCATGCCAGCGAAGCCCGCGAAATGGCCGATCTGGCCCAAAAGAAGGGCTTAACCCTGGCTTACAACTTCCAGCGCCGCCATGCGCCGGAATATACGACGCTGAAAAACTATCATGCACTCGGCAATCTGGGTGAAATTTACCATATCAAGGCCAACTACCTGCGCCGACGGGGCATTCCTGGCTGGGGTAATTTTACCAATAAAACGATCCAGGGCGGCGGCGCATTGATCGACCTCGGCGTACATATCCTCGACTTGGCTTTGGGCCTGACAGGCTACCAGCATCCCACCCGCATTGTAGCCAATACGTACGATTTCATTGGCAAAACCGGTGGAAAGGGACTGAAAGGAGCCTGGAACCCGGCCACATTCGAAGTCGAAGACGCCTGTTTTGCACACCTGTCATTTCCTGGGAACGTCAGCATTGCATTATCCACCTCATTTGCCCTGAATATGGAGCAAGAGGAAGCGATCAATCTGGAAGTTTTCGGCACAAAGGGTGGTGCCAAATTATTCCCGTTGTCGGTACACACCGAAATCGCGGGGGAACTAGCCGATATCCGCTTTCCGTATTTGGGTGATGTCGATGCACAATTGCAGAACACAACCGCATTCATGGATCTTTGCGACGGCAAATCTGCCAACATTTGCGATGGCGAGCAAGGGGCCATCCTGCAATCCATCGTGGAGCAGATCTACCAAAGTGCGGCCAATCAATAAAAGCAAAAAGGGCTTGAAGATCAAATCTCCAAGCCCTTTCCTTTCTCCTTTCTCTCCCTTCCTTCTTCCCAAAAATCTATTTAGCCGTAGCCATTACCATTTTGATATCGTTCTTCGCACCTATTTCGAGCACATCCACCAAGTCCTGTACAGCGAGGTTCTTATCTACCCGCAATACCACGGTACGTTCTTCCACGCCGGCAAAAATACTTTGCAGCTGCGTTTCCAGATTATCGAAAGGGACGGGCTCTTTATCGATAAAATAGGCCTTATGCTCATCAACCGAGAGCGTAATCTGCTTTTTATACATCTGCTGCGTAGCCGATGCCTTAGGCAGCATCAGTTTGATCACGTTCGGATTGGACATCGTAGAGATGATCAAAAAGAACAACAACAGGAAGAACATGATATCGTTGAGCGAGTGCGTGAACACCTCCGGGGCAAACCGGCTCTTCCGACGTATTTTCATATTTATAATGAGGTTTAAACCGGGCAACTTTGAAACCCTGCCTGGTTATCAATAGCTATTTTGCAGCAACCGGCTTTGAAAGCACATCCAGAAAATCGGATGCGGCCATTTGCAGGCGCAATGCAAAACGGTCGATTTTCATGTTCAGCAAGTGGTAACCGGCGTAGGCGATCAAACCGATGATCAGACCGGAACCGGAAGTGATCATTTTTTCATACATACCACCGGCGATGGTGCTGATATTAAAGTCGTTAGAAATTGAGATATCGTAGAAAATACGGATGATACCGGAAATCGTACCCACAAACCCGAGCATCGGCGCGATACCCGCGATCACCCCCAGGTAAGGCAGGTTCCCTTCCATACGTTGGATCTCGATCTGGCTGGCGTTTTCAATGGTAGTTTCAATGTCTTTGATCGGGTAACCAATGCGACCGATTGCTCTTTCGAGAATGCGGCCGGCGGCATTACGTTGGTTTCTGCAAAGCGACTCAGCCGATTTCAAATTTCCCTGCTGAATAAAATCCTTCACATTATCAACAAATTGGGGCTCGATCTTACCATTGGCGCCGATACCCAGGAAACGTTCGATAATGAGAAACAGCGTTGCCAGGAACAGCAATCCCAATGGCAACATTACCCACCCCCCTTTGGCGAGCAAATCGATTACAGAAAGGCCCTGCTCAGCGACGGGTGCGGCCGCAGTAGAGTCAGTAAGTGCTTGCAGAAGCATCATATCAGAAATAAAAAGTGAATGGTTAAGCGAATGAAACAGAGGTCGATTCTATTCAAAAACGATTTTGATCTTAAACGGAGCAAAAAGCCCCTTATTGTTTAAAGGGCAAATATAGGAAAATTACTCTTTGGGCGGGGGCAAGAGGCTGCTTACATTCTCGGTACCGTCGTAAAGGTCGGCCATTTGCAGCGTAGCGTCTATTGTTTGAATGGTAATAGATTCGGCAAGGGAGAATGCATCATCGGCCAGGATCCATTGATTAGCGGCGTTGCGACGCCAGACCTCGGCTTGTACCGTAAGTGAATCAATTGTGACGTACTCCTGCAAGCTTTCGATATCTCGGTACAATCTGAATTTCAAGCCACGATCATAATCCACGGTGGACGGGGAAAGCACTTCGATGAGTACAGAAGGATTAACAATCGTGTTGCGATCAAATTCCGCAAATTTGGTCGGCCCGCAAACAATCACGATATCCGGATAAGTGTACACCGAACTAGCGGGAACATGGATTCGCTGGTCACTTGAATAACTTTTGCAAGACTTTCCTTTTTTTAGCACCGAATAGATCTCGCCGACAATATTGTCTTTGATCCGGTTGTGATTCGGCGTCGCACCTGCCATCATTACGATTTTCCCCTGAAAGAATTCGCTCTTTTCAAGGGCGTCGTTTTCAAGCCGGAGGTATTCCTCTTCTGAGTACATGGTCGGATACGGAATTACTAATGCTTGTGCTGCCATAGTGTGTTTTTTCTCAAATATACTTTTATTAGCCCGAATCCAATGCGCTTGAAAAGAGCGATTATCCTGCGGTGGCAACGATATTCTGCACATTCATCATTACCTTTGCCCCGCTAACACCATTTCATTCGGCTTGTTCGTTTTTGATATTGTGAGAAATTCTGCGAAACAATGGATATCCCTTAGCCTGCTTGGCCTTATGCTGGTCAAAGTGTGGGTGATTCCTTTGTTGTACCTGGATTTTGAAATCCGGCGCGAATATATCGTTGCGAACCTCTGCGAAAACAAAAACCGGCCGCAAATGCATTGCGATGGGAAATGCTACCTCGCCAAACGCATTGCGGCACTGGATGAGCAAGAAAAACGCCAGGCCGAAAAAACTTATATGTCCCGGCTCATCGACCAGGTAATGGACCAGCGCGCGTTTTTTTCGTTTGCGCAACAACCGGTGGTCGTCGAACTGCTGCGCCGGGCAGTTTTCTCTCTTACCCCTTGCTTCACACCCCGCGTTGCGGTGGACGATATTTTTCATCCCCCGCTCGTCTGATTTAGCATAAAATCACCCCGTTTACAGTTCTATCATTAGCTGGAACAGATTCTGTTCGCCATTTTTGCCGGCTTAAAGCACGCCTATGGGTGCGTGCAAACTTCATTTTACAAAAACTACATGATGAAAAGGACATTTTCATGGCTGTCGGCGTGGGCGCTGACCTCGGGGTTGCTGATGTTTTCCTGCTCTTTCCCGGACGAAGACGACGATACCGATCCGATTGAAACAGGCACCATTCAGCTGCAATTCGATAACGTCGTAGGTGATAAGGATTTGCAGCTCGACAGCACACGATATATGAATGCGGCAGGCGAGGATTTCACAGTCAGCAAGCTCAATTATTACATTTCGAATATCAAACTTATCAAATTGGACGGCGGCCTGTTCACGGTACCGCAGGATTCGAGTTACTTCCTGATCCGTGAGGCGAATAAGGAATCGCAAAAGCTGACGATCCGGAATGTGCTGACAGGCGATTATACAGGCATCGAGTTCACCGTGGGCGTCGACAGTGTACGCAGCGTGATGGAGCCGGATTCGCCCGGGCGAAAGGGGATTCTGGACATTTATACAGGGCCTACCAATGAAGAGGCGATGTATTGGGATTGGAACCCGGGCTACATTTTCCTGAAACTGGAAGGCTCCTCCGATTCCGCAACGACCGCCAATGGCAAATACTATTACCATATCGGCTTTTTCGGCGGCAGAACAGAGAGGACAATCAACAACCTCAGGACCGTTAAACTGACTTTCCCTGGTCAGAAGGCGATCGTTACCACGAGCGTTGTTTCCAATGTGCTGATCCAGGCCGATATCCAGAAAATTTTCAATGGCCCGTCGCAATTAAGTATCAAGAAAAGCTCGGCATTGATGTTTACCGACTCCACCAAGTATGTCGCCGACAACTATGCCGGGATGTTTAATGTCAAGGAAATAAAGATCAATTAACGCTGCATTCACTGCGAAATGAAGAAGGTTACGGGCATATTGGGCTTTTTGACGGCACTGCTGGCGTTGGCTGTTTCTTGCAAAAAGAGCAGCACCGACGACCCGGGACCTAAGCCAACGGACAATACGCCTACGCCATTGCAATGGACGAAGCCTTCCTATTTCCCGGACCCGGTTTATGATTTGTCCAAAAATCCGCTGACTGTGGAAGGCGTCGAACTGGGGAAATTCCTGTTTTACGATGGCATTCTCTCGCGGACGGACAATATCGGTTGCGGAACATGTCACCAGCAGCAGGCTGCATTTACACACCATGGCCATGATCTGAGCCACGGCGTGGATGATCAGATCGGTACGCGTAATGCGCCGTCGGTACAGAATATGGCCTGGAATACTTCCTTCTTTTGGGATGGCGGCGTGCATGACATGGATATGGTGCCGCCGGTACCCATTCAAAACAAGGTGGAAATGGACGAACGGGTCGGTAATGTGATTGAGAAGTTGAAAAAAACGCCGGTAACAGGCGCCGCCAAGCAGGTAGATTATCCCAAAATGTTTAAAGCGGCGTTCGGTAGCGATAGCATTACCGCCGACCGGATGATGAAGGCGCTGTCGCAGTTTATGATGACAATGGTTTCGGCCACGTCGCGGTACGATTATTTTTTAAAAGGCGACGCTTTCGCACTGACCGCACAGGAAAAAGATGGTTTATCTGTTTTTAAACAAAAATGTGCTTCCTGCCATGCCGGAGAGCTTTTTACAGACCAGAAATTCAGAAATAATGGCCTGGTACCCAACCGGATCAACGACCAGGGCAGGTATACCATTACTTTGAATGCCGACGACCGGTTGAAATTTAAGGTACCGAGCTTGCGCAATGTGGGCCTGACCGCGCCTTACATGCACGACGGCCGTTTCACTACCCTGGAACAAGTGCTCGATCATTACGCGAACGACAAGCCGGGCAGCAAGGACAGCATTTACGTCTCCCCAACTTTGGACCCACTGCTGAATGTGGCAGGCCAAAAACGCGGGATCAGCCTCACGGCGGCAGAAAAGCAATCGATCATAGCCTTTCTCAAAACATTAAATGACGACGATTTCATTAAAGACAAACGTTTTTCCGACCCCGGTATAGGGACATCGTTTTAAAGGTACTTCGGCCGTCGGCTATGGGCTTTCGAACTTTCGTTTGGACAAAAAAGCCGACAGCCGAGAGCCGAAAGACGAAGTAAAAATATGCGCTCCGTTATAGCCTACATATTGCTCGCAGCTATTATGCTACCCACGCTCAGCCCGTGGGGAACGATCGCGTATTTTAAATTGAACCGGGAATACATTGCCAAGGTACTTTGCGAAAACCGGAAACGCCCCGAGCTGCATTGCGACGGCAAATGCTACCTGGCCAAAAAGCTCAAACAGCAGAAGGAAAAACAGGACAAAGAGACTTCAGAAAAAGTCCATAATACGCCTGTTATCCAACTATTTACCCCCCAACGCTATACTTACAACTTTGAACCGGAGACCGTAGAATTCCGGGAACCGGTTCGTTTCTTCCACCAGTTACTTTTTTACTCTGCGCCGATCGGCAAATTGCTGCGCCCGCCCAGGAGATAAAATTCATGATACCTAACTGAATTTTAATCTCTTAAAGCATTATAATGAACCTGAAAATATTTTTACAGGCGCTATTCCTGTATGTATGCGCGCATGCGGCTGTCGCGCAGGGCATCGAAGGCAGTGTATTCGATACCCAGACCAAAGAGCCCATCCCCGGGGCTACGGTGCAGATCGTATCGGCGAACCTCGGTACGACAACCGACAATAACGGCCATTTTGTATTCAATAGCCCGGTTTCCAATGCAGTACTCCGCATTTCCAGCATCGGGTTTTCCGCCAAAGAAATCCAGATCGAAAATGGCAAAAGTGTTAAAATCGGCTTGGACGCCGCTACGGAAAACCTGCAATCGGTCGTTGTGACGGGCAACCGTGAGGCTACATTGCGTACGGAGAGCCCGATCGCCATTTCCAAACTCACCCCGCGGATGATCGACGAGGCCAAACCGACGGCTATGTACGAGATCGTAAACAAAGTACCGGGCGTGATGATGGTGAACCTCGGCAACGAGCAGCATTCGATGGCGATCCGCCAGCCCTTTACCACCAATGCGTATTTCCTATATATGGAAGACGGCGTGCCGATCAGGCCGATGGGCGTTTTCAATCACAACTCCATTCTGGAATTCAACCAGTTTGCGATCAGCTCGGTGGAAGTGGTAAAAGGCCCAGTTTCCTCTATTTACGGCCCGGAAGCGGTGGGTGGCGCGATCAACTTTATCACGCAGCGACCTACGATATTGCCAACCGCCAAAATCGGTGTGCAGGCTGATCAATGGGGCTATAAGCGCATTCAGTATGGTGCGGGCGGCATGATCGGGAAGTTCGGCGTTTACGTGGGCGGGTTCGTTGCCAACCAGCGCGACTCCTGGATGAAAAGCTCCGATTATGACAAAAACGCGATCAATGCCCGGCTGGAATATCATTTCACACCGTCGACACGCTTGATTTACACGTTGGCTTACAGCAAATATGATTCGCAAACCAGCGGTAGCGTCGACAGCCTTGCTTTTTACTCGCGCCGGTATGTGAGTACCACCGATTTCACCTACCGTAAAGTGAGCTCGCTGCGCAGCCGGCTTACCCTTGAAAAAGATTGGAAAAATGGCTCGCAGACATTCGTGACAGCTTTCGCCAGAAAAAACGAGCACGGTCAGAACCCCAACTATGGCATCCGCTGGACGTCCGGGCAAACGACCGCCAGGGGCGAAATCAATTCGAGCGATTTCAAAAGCCTTGGCATACTCGCCCAGCACAGCCAGCGGTTCAGTTTCCTTAATTCCAAACTGATCACAGGCGCCGTTTTCGACTTTTCGCCATCCAACTATTGGTCCTACCAGATCGACCTGGCAGCCCAGCTGCGTCCTGACGGAAAATCGGTGGAGAAATATACTATCGTGCAAGAGCGCCCGGACATCAGAAATGCAGATTATGATGCGGATATCAAAAACACGGCTGCTTATGCACAGTATGATTTCGAACTGCTACCGAAACTCCGTGTGTCGGCAGGGTTGCGTTACGACCGGATGTCGTTTACCTACACCAATTTCCTCGACAATACTTCGGGCAGCAAATCGTATAGCAAGGTTACTCCGAAAATCGGGGCTACTTATGATTTGGGTAAAGGAAAAGGGATTTATGCCAACTATTCGAGAGGATTTTCTCCTCCGGGGTTGACGTCGGTGTTCCGCAAACGCACTATGCCCGCCGAGAACGGGGATTTGTTCTACTACAATCTGAAACCGGCTGAATTTAACAATGCAGAAATCGGCGGCTGGGCATCCGTCCTTGACAATAAGGTTTACATTGACCTGGCATTCTACCAAATGAACGGCCGCAACGAGCTGCTGAACGTACGGCTTCCGGACAACTCCTACGATTACCAATCGGCGGGAAAAACCCTGCACCGCGGCGCGGAATTCGGGGTAACCTACAAGCCGACGAAGGAGTTTTTCTTCCGTTTTGGTGGTACTACGGCCATTCACAGGTATGATGAGTTCATTCTGAGCAGCCGCGAGTCCGACGCTGTGAAGAATGTCAATGGCAAGGATATGCCGTCTTCGCCGCGCTGGCTTTGGAATACGGAGTTTAGCTATTATCCCAAATGGTTCAAAAACTTCCGGTCGTCGGTGGAATGGCAGCATGTGGCTTCCTACTATCAGAACCAGATCAATTCGGTCAAATACGAAGGTTACGACATTCTTAACATGAGATTGGGGTACAACTGGAAAGGCGTCGAGCTGTTCACCAACGTTCTCAATCTCACCGATGTGCTCTACGCCACCAATGCAACCCGGGGCAACAACGCTACCGACCGGACGACTTACAATGCTGCTGCGCCGCGGACATTCGTTTTCGGCGCGCAATACACTTTCACCGGCAAAAAATAACAGGTTATGATCGAGGAAATTGCCATTCAACCCAAGGAATCATTCAAGGCAAAAGCCAAAAAGACGATCCGCAGGAACATTTATCGCTGGCACCGCATGTTAGGGCTGCTGGCACTCGTTCCTACCATTTTCTGGACCGCCTCCGGCGTGATGCACCCATTCATGTCGCATTGGTTCAAGACGACCATCGCGCATGAATTTTACAAAGCCGAGCCAGTAGCATCCGCGGATGTGGCATTACAGCTCGGGCCGGTTTTAGCTCAAAACAAAATCACGGAATTCAAGAATTTCCGGCTCGTCAAGTTTGAAGGCAACCCGTGGTATCAGGTCAAAGGCATCGATGACAAGATCCGGTATTTCAGTACTATCAATGGCTCCGAACTGCCCGAAGGCGACCGGAAGTATGCCGAACACATGGCGCGCTACATGCTCGGCGAGCCAAAATCGAAAATCATTTCCAGCACGTTGCTCACCGAATTCACCGATCAGTATAAATATGTGAACCGGTTTTTGCCCGTGTGGAAAGTCAGCTTCGACGACGACCGAAAGATGGACATTTATGTCGAAACCGGCCAGAGCCGCTTTGCTACATTTAACGATAGCGGGCGTAAAGCGTTCATCTGGATATTCAGCACGTTTCATAACTGGGGATTTATGGACATGATCACCAACAATACCATCCGCATTACGGTAATGGTGACCTTCCTGAGCCTCATTGTCCTTTCGGCAGTCGCCGGTGTGCTGGTATACGGGTTGATGTGGAAAAAGTTTAAAACCGGCCGCTCGGGCAACCAGCGTGGGATTTTGCGCAAATACCACCGTTCGATCGGCATATGGTGCAGCATTTTCACATTCACGTTCGCATTCTCAGGCGCATACCACGCCGTGCAAAAGCTCGATCCCGACCAGCGGCAGAAATATGTGTACGACCCGGTGATCAAAACCGAAGAAATCGCCCAGGCATCTATTATAGATCTTAAAGGCGTGACTAATATCGGGCTGATCAAATGGGGAGAGAACATTTTCTGGCAAACCGTGCGGAAAGACTGGGAAACCGATAAAACCGTGGTGGATTACACCAACATTCGCGACGGGAAAAGGCTGGAAGACGGCAATATCCGTTTCGCGAAGTACCTCGCACGCAAGTTCGCCGCACAGGAGGAGCGCAACGCCGAAAGCTGCTGCGACCTGATGGAAGCCCAGATTTCTTCGCCCATTTCGGATGCAGAAGTCGAGAAAGCTTCACTCGTAACCAGTTTTGCAGGCGAATATGGTTTTGTCAACAAACGGCTGCCGGTCGTAAAACTCGCCTACGATACACCCGATCACACGACGTACTACATCGAAACCACTACCAGCCGCCTTTCAACGAAAGTGGAAGATCGCAACCGTCGTGAGGGTTTCAGCTTCGCATTCCTGCATAAATACAGCGGCCTGGATTTCCTGGGCAAGAACGCGCGCGATGGGGTTATGACCGCCGCGGCTGCAAGTGTTTTGGTTGTAAGCGTGCTGGGGTTGCTCGTATTTTTGAAGATTAAATAAATGCTCCCGCCTTTCACGAACTCGGCTATTAAACCTTCATTAAAACCAAGGATTTTTGCGATTCGCGTTGTTTCTTTGCAGGAAATTCAGTCGCAGTCAATACAATAACATATATGCAAAGCGGAGAAAAGAATGCACAGCCCTGGTTGGGCAAAATGCAGGAAAAATGGGGATTGGAAACAACCAGGCAGGTTTTATTGGTACTCGCAGTTTTCAGTTTGTCGGGTTCGTCGGTCGTATGGCTCCGGAAAGGGCTTTTTTATCTGCTGGGATATGACGACACCACGCCCATGTGGCTCAAAACGATTACCTACATTCTGTTCATTTTCCCGACTTACCAAAGCTTGTTGCTGCTGTATGGTTTTCTGCTAGGTCAGTTCTCGTTTTTCTGGGAAAAAGAGAAGAAAATGTTCCGCTGGATCGCCGCCAAGTTCAAGAAGTAAGCGCAATTCAAAGTATACTCCTAAGGGTGAGCAAATGGTTACGAGCCATTGCTCACCCTTTTTTCATGATACTACTACCTTAAATAGAACAAATTCTACTCGAAGATTTTGTCTGCGCCGTTGCTAATGTCCGCGGAATGAGTGACTTTGCAACCGAATGCAATTTGCAGTCACAAACGTTTCACACATCACATCTCATTAAAACCTCTACAACATGAATTTCGACATCATCAAAGCGCAGATCTGGACGCTGGCAACACTCTATGGCGGCAAGATTTTGCTCGCTCTGCTGGCATTTATCATCGGCCGTTTCATTGTGGGCAAAATCAGCGCGATGCTCACCAATGTGATGGAAAAACGCAAGGTCGACCGTGACGTGCAGCCGTTCCTCAGCTCACTGATCGTTGTTTTGCTCAATGTAATGCTGCTGCTGAGTATAGCAGGCATTGTGGGCATCGAAACTTCCTCATTTGTGGCGGTACTTGGTGCGGCCGGTCTGGCAGTAGGTTTGGCATTGCAAGGCAGCCTGGCGAATTTCGCAGGCGGGGTGCTGATCCTCATTTTCAAGCCCTACCGCGTAGGAGATCTCATCAATGCCCAGGGATTCACCGGAACAGTAGAAGGTGTGCAGATTTTTAATACCATCCTGGTAACGCCGGATAACAAAACCATCATCCTGCCCAACGGAGCATTGTCGACGTCGCCGATCACCAATATTTCGGGGAAAGGAAAAATCCGCGTTGATATGGTATTCGCTGCCGGAAGCCAGAACGGCGTAGACAAAATCAGGGCCTCGGTGCAGAAGGTGGTGGACGCATGCCCTACCGCATTGAAGGATGTACAGCACGACATTCTGGTCACCAAACTCACTGAAAACGCCATTTTCTTCGACGTGCGCGTGTGGACGCCTAGCGCGACCTACTGGGAAACTTATTACGACGTGCACGAAGGCATCAGCCGCCAGTTCGCGATCGACGGCATTCAGGCACCGAAACCGGCCGAATTGAGCGTTGCGGTGAAGCAGTAACGGGTCCGAAGGGGAGCTTCGAACGAGCGGGAGCGGGAGCTTCGAGCCAACCGAATATTGAGGAGTACGGGAGGTAACCTTCCTGTACTCCTCATTTTATTTATACCTTTGTGTTTTATTTCAAATTCAGGTTCAGATTCATAGATATTATTCCATGTTTGAAAACTTACAGGACAAGCTTAATAACGCCTTTCGTACACTAAAAGGAAAGGATAGGATTTCAGATATAAATGTTGCCGCTACTACCAAGGAAGTCCGCAAAGCATTGGTCGACGCCGATGTTAACTTCAAAGTAGCCAAAGAAATTACCGACCGCATCCGTGAAAAGGCGATCGACAGAAAAATCCTGATTTCCGTTGAGCCAGGACAAATGTTCGTCAAAATCGTGCAGGAGGAGCTGACCGAACTGATGGGCGGCAATGCCGAGGGAATCAATATCAAGGGCGACCCGGCGGTAATCCTCATCGCAGGTCTACAAGGTTCCGGTAAAACGACTTTCTCCGGAAAACTCGCTTCATTGCTCAAAAAACAAGGTCGCCAGGTACTTCTTACCGCCTGCGACGTGTACCGCCCGGCGGCGATCGACCAGCTGAAAGTACTCGGCGAGCAGATTGGCGTGGAAGTATATTCCGAGCCTGAGAACAAAAATGCGGTAAGCATTGCGCAGAATGCGGTGGCTCACGCGAAAAAGTCCGGCAAGAAGATCGTGATCGTCGATACGGCGGGCCGTTTGGCGGTGGACGAAGTGATGATGAAGGAGGTGGAAGACATTAAATCTTCTGTAAAACCCTCCGAAATCCTCTTCGTGGTCGACTCCATGACCGGTCAGGATGCGGTGAATACGGCCAAGACATTTAATGAAAGACTCGATTTCGACGGTGTCGTTCTGACCAAACTCGACGGTGATGCCCGCGGTGGTGCGGCGCTTTCAATCCGCCAGGTGGTTGAAAAACCGATCAAATACATCAGTACCGGGGAAAAAATGGAGGCACTCGACTCCTTCTATCCCGATCGTATGGCGAGCCGGATCCTTGGTATGGGTGACGTGATCTCCCTCGTTGAACGCGCCCAACAGGCATTCGACGAAGACGAGGCGAAACGCATTAACGCCAAAATGCGTCAGAACAAATTCGATTTTGACGACTTCCTCGGCCAATTGCAGCAGATCAAAAAGATGGGTAACGTAAAAGACCTCATCGGAATGATTCCCGGCATGGGCTCTGCGATTAAAAACCTCGATATCGACAACGAATCGTTCAAACCGATCGAGGCGATTATCCAGTCGATGACTAAAAAGGAGCGTGAAAACCCGGATATTATTGACGGAAGCCGTAAAAAACGCATTGCCAATGGTAGCGGCACCACCATTCTGCAAGTCAACAACCTGATCAAACAGTTTGATGAAATGCGGAAAATGATGAAAAAAATGAATACCATGCAGGCGGCAGGTAAGCTCGGAAAAGCGATGCGCCGCTAATAAACACTCCTCGATGAAACGAGTTCTTTTTGTACTGGCGCTGTTGCTGCTGGCAAGTTTGGGAAAACTCCGGGCGCAGGCAACGGTGGGTTACTATCCTTGGAGCAGCCTGCTGACCGTCAGCACGAATGCGAAAAAGGTGATCTGGCTGGACACACGCCTACAAACCAACTCGCTGTTCAGCAGCCTGAGCATCGACCTGCTTCCGATGATCAACCTGAAAAGAGGCGAAGTAGCGCAATGGTACATCGGCGGAGGTCTCAGGCTCAATCCGTTGTATCGCATTGCGGATGCCGACGCAGACCTGATCACGATCGACGGTTACTCGGTGAACGTAGGCGTACGCATTGCGCCGCTGCCGATGAACCGGCGCATTATGCTGGCATTGGAGTTGAATCCGTACGTAAAGGACAAATTCGATAGCGGCGTGCTCAAAAGCCATTTCGGGATTGTGTATGCATTTGGCAAAAAGAAGAAAAACGACACAGCGCCGGAACAGCCGGTGAGCCCATAAAAACGAATAAGGAATTTTGAATTAATAATAATTTCTTAGTCTGAAAATCCCTCGAATTCGGCGAATTAGCCGTTAATTTGAGGGATTTTTTATTAAACAGTCATTCAATTTATGAAAACCCGTTTTTCCTTTCTGTTATGGCTAATATCGGCCACTATCATTGTTCCTAAGGCCTTCACGCAGGTTCCTAAAACTAAAAAGGTCGTCTTTGTGATCGTGGACGGCATTTCCAGCGACAGTAAGGAAAAGATCGCGACGCCACACCTGGACGCGATCGCGAAGGTAGGCGGGTATACGCGCGCGCATGTAGGCGGGGACAAAGGCACCTACTCGCAAACGCCGACCATTTCGGCAGTTGGTTACAACAGCCTGCTCACGGGCACGTGGGTGAATAAGCACAATGTTTGGGATAATGATATTAAAGACCCAAATTACCACTACTGGACGCTTTTCCGCTTCATGGAAGAACAATATCCGCTGAAACGCACCGCCATTTTCTCGACGTGGCTCGATAACCGCACCAAACTCGTAGGTACCAATCTGCCCCAAACCGACAAGCTCCAAATCGACTACGCATTTGATGGCTTCGAGCTGGATACCGTGCATTTCAAACACGACAAGCAAAGCGAATACATTCACCAAATCGACGAAAAAGTGGTGGATGAGGCAGCGACCTACATTCACGATAACGGACCGGATATGTCCTGGGTTTACCTCGAATACACCGACGATATGGGACACAAATACGGTGATAGCGAGCAATTTCATAAAGCCATTCAGATGATGGACGACCAGATGGGCCGCATTTGGAAATCCATTAACGATCGTGAAAAGCGTTTTAACGAGGACTGGCTGATGGTAGTCACTACCGATCACGGCCGCGATGCCAAAACCGGCAAAGGCCACGGCGGCCAGAGCGACCGCGAGCGCAGCACCTGGATTGTTACCAATGCAAAAGACCTGAACGCAAATTTCAAATCCACACCGGGCATAGTCGACATCTTTCCGACCGTGGCACGGCATATGGACATTAACATTCCGAAGGAGCAGGCATTTGAAGTCGACGGAGTACCATTCACGGGCAAACTGTCGGTTACGGCGCCGCAATTACAGAAATCGGCAGGCAAGGTGAATATTTCCTGGAAGGCAGTTCAAAAAGAAGGAAAAGTGAAGATCTGGCTGACCACCACCAACCAGTTCGAAAAAGGCGGTCGCGACCTTTACTACCTGATGGACGAAGTGAATGTTACCAATGAAAAAGCCGAAATAGATATTTCGAAATATCCTTCCGGCTTTTACAAGATCGTTTTAGAGGGGAAATATAATAGTGTGAACCGTTGGATTGTGGAAAAATAAGCTAGTTACCTCCACGTCCGGCTTTGTAGGAATCGTATTCTTCCAGCAGGCGAATCAGGTCGTCCTCGCCGGCGAAATCCAGCTGTTGTTCTTTGATCACGTAATTCAGCTTGTTTCTTTCGTCTGTCAGCAGTTTAAGGAAACTGTTGCGGTTTTCGAGCTGAACCGGATTCATTTTATCATCCTTCAACAAATACAACTTTGCGCCAGCGTCCATTTCCCTTGTGGCGCTGGCTTTTTCTACTTTTATGGGGTTGGTGTATTTTTTCAAAAGCTTCGTGTTGCCGTCGTAAAGCACGCGGTAAAAACTCTTTTCGGTGTAATTCCCTGCCGCGGGGTAACCACTTCTGAAAGTATACAACTCGACGCCGCTCGGTATAGTGAACTCCGCCACGCCTGACGCAACGCGGTACAGGTTCGAACCCACTTTGTATTCTATTTCGTCTTTCTGATAATCGTACCGGAGCTGGACACCATCATGAACGCGGTCGTCGCTTGTGCGGACCGCCCCTGAATACCATTCTTTCAAAAGGTAGGGGGACTTCTCCCCGGCCGCCGGTTGTGTTTCCTGGTAAGGCGTTCCCGCCAGTCCCGTCGAATCCTGTGCGTTCGCGTGAATGCACATGAGGCAGAATGCCAGCGGGAAAATTCTTAGCAGATATTTCATGATTTAAGTTGGTTAATTTGATAAGTTCGAGGTTTGGAAGCCGTTGTTTCCGTACTTTTGCACAAAAATTGTACCTGCTCTCTTGGATATCAACGACCAGCTCATACATATACGCCAGAGCCTCGGCGGAATCATCCCTGAAATTTTTCTGGCCTTATTCTTTTGTCTGTTCCTGCTCACCGAACTGATTTTTACCAAGCGCTTCGGCCAGGAAAAGTCGAAGTCCTATTTGCTAAATGTAGCGATTGTGGGGAGTTTGATCGCCCTATTACTAGTTATCGGTCAATGGAATGTGGAGCCGTCGTTCAGGTTTCAGCCGTTGCTATTCCTCGACAGGCAGGCCGTATTTTTCAAAATCCTGGTCACATTGGCCTGGATCTTCACGTTGCTGCATGTCCGCATTTTAAAATACGATTTCCCAGCCGAATACCACGCATTGCTGATCGCCGCTGTGGCGGGCATGCATTTGCTGACAATGTCAACACACCTGCTGTCTATTTACCTCTCGCTGGAACTGATTTCCATTAGTTCGTACCTGCTCGTCGCATTGTCGCCGTACAAAAAAGCGGCCGAGGGAGGCATTAAATACCTGCTTTTCGGAACCGCGAGTTCGGCTGTTATGCTTTACGGTATTTCGCTCATTTACGGCCTTACGGGCACGCTCGACATCACCAACGACGCCATGACCGTCGCCCTCAGCAACAACTCCGACCTCGTCGTAACGGTTACCATTGTACTCACACTCGCCGGGTTGCTCTTCAAGCTCTCGCTCGTGCCATTTCATATCTGGACGCCGGACGTTTACGAAGCTGCCCCCACACCTCTGGTGTCATTTCTCTCCGTGGCGCCCAAAGCGGCCGTTATACTGGTTCTCATGCGCCTGGCAGGCATATTACCGGCCCAATATTTCCCTGTTTTGGGAGGCATCGCATTGATCAGCATGACGATTGGCAATGTGGCTGCCCTTTGGCAAAGTAATGCGCGCCGTTTGCTCGCCTATTCGTCCATTGCCCAAGCTGGTTACCTCCTGGTTGGCATTGCGGCATACAGTCGTTTCGGCTTCGAGGCTGCCGTATTTTACACTGCTGCCTATTTGGTCATTAACCTCGCCGCCTTCTTCCTCGTCGACCTTCTACAACCCCGGCAAGAAACTCAACTTAAAGATTACGAAGGGCTTGGTCGCAATTACGTCTGGATTTCGGGCATTCTCACGGTAGTGATGGTTGCCCTGGCAGGCTTACCCCCTACCGGCGGCTTTACTTCTAAATTACTCGTATTCTCAGCGCTTTGGGAAAGCTACCACGATCAGGGACTTACCTGGATGCTGTGGCTGCTCGTCGGCGGCATCCTCAATGCAGCCATTTCTCTCGCCTATTATATGCGGTTGCCATATCTACTGTTTTTCAAAACGGTTAGGGCCGAAGCGGTTAGCACAAACAATAGCGCCTCGGGCAAGTTGGTTGCCGGATTGTTTTTGGTTGCGTTATTGATGCTGTTTTTCAGCCCGGAGTGGCTTACGCGTTGGATTTCGTCGTTTTGAGTTAATTATCGCTGTTCAAACGTTTCCTTTTTGGCCCCAGATGTCTTGGCAGTGGACTCTCAGTCAGATATTCAATCGCTTTTTGCATTTTTCTCAGCAGAAACGGATCGTTGGACAAGTCGGGAAATGACTTCTTAAAAGTACGGTCCTTCTCTTTCAATAATTCACTTGATTGATCTTTCATACCTGTTCATTTATTGTATTTCAGTCGTAGCTATTTACGAAACAAAGTGAACGCATCGTAGTTAACGCCTTTCTTGAAGGGCTGCCACTTTTTATTACGCCTTCCCCTGATAAAAAAACGTTTTTTAATCTCTGGCAAATACTTCTGGATATTCATTTGATAGAGCCTGTTTCTGGCGGAACTGCTACCAGATGCAAAAATCACTGCTTCCGGCTTCACTAAGAAGAAAGAATCAACAGCCTGGGCAATGGTCGCAAGGACCTTTATGGTATCCAGATTATTTGTAACTACCGAATCGTCAAGGCTCTGAGTCAATTCATCCCAATCTCCAAACGAAAGGTTGTAGAAACAACCTTCAACTCCCGAAATCGGTTTAAAAGCAATTACCTTCTCAATTCTCCCCTGCGGACCTTCACTGATAAACCTGAACATATGGCAATCTTCCTCAATACTCAGATCGTATTTTTCCTGATTCATATAGCAAGTGTGTGCAGGTAGAAAGCATTTTAGCACGCCAATATAATTCTACACTCACCAAGTTATAAACTGCGACTTGACACCAGTATACAAACGGCTTGCTATCAATTATCCTTTGGCCCTACCTCACCGCCTTCACTACAAATCCCTCCTTCCTCAACAAAGCAATAACCCCTTTTTCCCCTCCCAAGTGCGCCGCTCCCACTGCGAAAAACGTCGGCTTCGCGCTGGCGATCCTGCGTATGCGGGGGATCCATTTCTGGTTACGGGCGAAAAGCATTACTTCTTCATTACCTTCCATACCGAACTCGCTTTTCAGCGTCATTCCGTAGAGCTCGCTGATGTTTTGTGCCTTGTAAAGGGCCACGAGGCTTTTAAATTCCTTCCGGGCGGAAGGCAGGCTGTCGATCAGGGTCAGGAGCATTTTCGCCTGATCTTTGTAAGGGATAGTATCGAAAATGGCCATTTGTTCCTCCAAAGTTTCAATCCCAATCACCTCCGACTTCTGCTTGCCTGCCAACTCCACCAGCGCCATTTCATACGACTGCGGCTGGCAATCGAGCACAGTATTAAACAGCGGCCCCATAAGTACGAATGGCTTCGCCCGCTCGAACATCGCCAGGCCCACATGCACCGAATCTTTGAAAAAACGGTCGAGCCGCTGGTATTCCTGCTCGGTAACGAGCTTTTTCAACTCGTTACCGGCAGCCATATTCATCGTTTTCATCATCCCGGCCATCATGCCCGGGTCGTCCATATCCATTTCGAGCGCCACCTGCTGCGTGCGCGAGAGTGTACTTTTCAGGGAATCACTCAGGGAGAAATCGGTTGGGCAAATAAGGTGAATGGTACCAAACAAATAGGAAGGTTTCGCCAACCCACGACCGCTGATTTCCCAAAGCAGCGAATTTTCCACCGGCACTTGCGCCCATGAGGCGATGCTTAACATACAAAAAACCAGCAGCAACGAAACCCGTTTCATATTCGATAATTAGTTTAAAACAACCTTACTCCCCACGCGGGTCGCCCTTTCCTCCTTCCTCCCTTTCTTCCCTACGCAGGCCGCCCTTCCCCCAAAAACTACTCCTTATGACTATCCACCACAACGCGCTCATCGCGGTTCACCAGCTCCCACGCCGTGTAAAACACCAGTTTCACGATGTCCGATTGCTTGTCGAACAGGATTTTCTCCACGTCGTCGCCAGGACGGTGGTAATCTTCATGAACGCCCGTGAAATAGAAAATCACCGGAACGCCCATTTTGGCAAAATTGTAGTGGTCCGAGCGGTAATAGAAGCGGTTGGGATCTTTCGGGTCGTTGAAAGTATAATCGAGCTTGAAATTGACGTACTTCTTGTTGGCCTCCTCGCTGATCTCATGCAGTTTGGAAGACAGTTTATCGGAACCAATCAGATACACATACTTCGGATCGTTCTTATGAGCCTCATCCACACGGCCGATCATATCGATATTCAAGTCGGCGATTGTGTTTTTGAGTGGTAGCAATGGGTGTTCAGAATAATATTCCGAACCAAAAAGCCCCTTTTCTTCTCCCGTCACATTTAAAAAGAGAATACTCCTCCTCGGCCCTTTACCTTCGGCTTTCGCTTTGCTGAATGCTTCCGCCAGTTCCAGCAAAGACACCGTTCCCGAACCGTCGTCGTCCGCGCCGTTATTGATTTCTCCATTCTCGGAAATACCGATATGGTCCAGATGCGCGCTGATTACCAGCACCTCATCCTTCTTGTCGGTACCTTCCATAAATGCAGCCACGTTTTCGGTATCGATCGTTTCGCTCACGCGCCCCACTTTTAGAGAAACCGTGTTCGCGAAGTTTTCCAAAACAGGCTTACCCGACTTATCGATCTGGGATTTCAATTTCATGAGCTTCGCAACCGAAGTTCCCAGCATTTCTGCCGCCCCTTTCGCCGAAAAGACGAATGCAGCAGTTCCCGAAGGGTTTTCCTGCACCGGTTTCAACGTGGGTGCACTGAACCGCCGGGCCATTACCGCACGCTGACGGATCTCCTTGTCGAGATCCTCACCGGTTTTGTCCGTAATAATGAATACGTACTTAGCACCTTTTTCTTTCGCCAGTTTCGCTTTCACCTGCCACGAAACAGAGCCGCTCCATTTACTTTTCTCCGAATTGCCACTGATCACGTATTTACCACCCGAAGTCTGGGGCTCGCCATCGAACATGATCACGGATTGACCTTTTATGTTGATACCGGCATAATCACTATAACTTCCGTCCTCGATACCATAACCTACCGACACCAGGTCGGTGCTTACCTCCTCGGGAACATCCAGCAATCCGTTCAGATAGAAGTCCTTATTGAATTCATACTTCTTCCCTTGCGACGTCACATACACATCGCCCCAGCTACGCTTGTAGAGCTTGTATTTCTGCAAATAGCTTTTGGAGCCATCGGCATCGGTGGCGATAGGCTGTAATCCATATTGTTTGTAGTACTTCGAAACGTACTCTGCCGCCTTTTTCTGGCCCGGTGAACCCGTGTCCCGACCTTCCAGGCTATCGGAAGCGATAATGACGAGGTGCTTTTTGAGATCGGCCGGCGCGATGCTTGCCGCATACTTGGCCGCGTCATCTTGCGGCAGGCGATCCTGGGCCCATGCCAAAGTGTTGATAGACAGGAATAATCCAGCCAGTAGGTTCTTGTTCATCATGAGGTTTAATGGTATTTCAATCCTTACAAATTAACGAAACGCGTGGGCGAATGCAAAACCGCTTGTTACCTCGATTCTTCGTATCTTTGATTTAACAGCTTACACACTATATCATGCCTGAAATCAGCCGCTTCTTCGGTATCGTTATCCGAATGTTCTTTGATGACCATAATCCACCGCATTTTCATGCAGAATTTCAGGAGCACCGGGCTATATTCGATATACAAAATGTACGGTTGCTGGACGGGGGTCTTCCTCCAAAACAGTTGAAGCAAGTTCAGGCATGGGCTTTGCTGCATCAGCGAGAGTTGATGGAGAATTTTATTAATCTCGGAAAGGAATTTAAGAGCTACAACAAGATCGATCCGCTTCAATAGCTATGCTACACTACATCAAAAACATCATACAGATACATGATCACGCCGTGACCTGCGAGTTCAATACAGGTGAAATACGTACCGTGGACCTAAAAGAAGTAGTTGAAAAATACCGCAGGATAAATGATGGTTTGATCAGCAAACTCTCAGATCCGAATTACTTCAAAACCGTTAAACTTGATTCCTACGGGACGCTTACCTGGGACAATGGCGTCGACTTTGATCCGGATAACCTCTACCGGATGTCGGAAAAAGAAATCCCAACCATCTGACATTTCCCGCCCCTTTTTGCACTTCTTTTAGTTTAAAGGCTGTTTTTCACGGGATAACAATAAATTAATTGTAAAATACTGTTATTCAGAGGAAAACTACGTACCTTTGCACCCTGTTTGGCCTAATTACATCCAGACAAAAGCCAAATCGGCCCTGACACGCATTCAAAGCATTTCGTAGCAGCGCCGTAAACAACTGATCCATAAAACAATGCAAGCCATTCGTAACATCGCAATTATTGCGCACGTTGACCACGGTAAAACGACTTTGGTCGACAAAATCATCCACGCGTCAAAGCTGTTTCGCGACAATCAGGAGTTCGACGACCTGATCCTCGACAACAACGATCTGGAACGTGAGCGTGGGATTACAATTGTTTCCAAAAACGTATCGGTGCGTTACAAAGATGTGAAAATCAATGTAATTGATACACCAGGTCACGCAGACTTCGGTGGTGAGGTGGAACGCGTACTTAAAATGGCGGATGGCGTATTGTTGCTGGTCGATGCATTCGAAGGTCCGATGCCACAAACCCGTTTCGTATTGGGTAAAGCCATTGGTCTTGGCCTGAAACCGATCGTGGTTGTCAACAAAGTAGATAAAGAAAACTGCCGCCCGGAGGAAGTTCAGGAGAATGTATTCGACCTGATGTTCAACCTTGGCGCTACCGAAGACCAGCTTGACTTCGTAACTGTTTACGGTTCGTCGAAACAAGGCTGGATGGGCCCGGACTGGCAGAAACCAACCGAAGATATTACTTTCCTCCTCGACACTATTATTGAGCAAATCCCTGCTCCGGTAATCGAAGAAGGAAATACGCAAATGCAGATCACTTCTCTCGACTACAATGCATTCGTTGGCCGTATCGCCATCGGTCGCGTAAAAAGAGGAACGATCAAGGAAGGATCGACCGTGACGCTTTGCAAAGCAGGCGGTGTGATGAAGAAAGTGAAAATCAAAGAAGTTCAGCTGTTCGAAGGTTTGGGTAAATCCAAAGTAAGCGAAGTAAGCGCTGGTGATATTTGCGCCGTAACGGGTATCGAAGATTTCGAAATCGGTGATACTATCGCTGATGCTGAAAACCCTGAGGCATTGCCACGTATCGCGGTGGATGAGCCTACGATGAACATGCTCTTCACGATCAACAACTCACCATTCTTTGGTAAGGAAGGTAAATTCGTTACCTCACGCCACATCCGCGACAGGTTGTTGAAAGAAACGGAGAAAAACCTCGCATTGCGCGTGGAACCAACTGATACTGAGGATAAATTCCTGGTTTATGGCCGTGGTATCCTCCACTTGTCGGTATTGATCGAAACCATGCGTCGCGAAGGTTACGAATTGCAGGTTGGTCAGCCGCAGGTATTGTATAAAGAAGACGAAAACGGCCAGCGCCTTGAACCAATCGAGACCTTGGTAGTAGACGTACCGGAAGAAACTGCCGGAAAAGTGATCGAATTGGCTACCCAGCGTAAAGGCGAGCTGCTGATCATGGAACCGAAAGGCGATTTGCAACACCTTGAATTCGAAATCCCTTCACGCGGATTAATCGGTTTGCGCTCGAACGTACTGACCGCTACCCAAGGTGAAGCTGTAATGACGCACCGTTTCAAAAGCTTCGAGCCATTCCGCGGACCAATCCCGGGCCGTCAGAACGGATCGATCATTTCGAAAAACACAGGTCCTGCAACCGGTTATACCCTTGATAAACTGCAAGATCGCGGACGTTTCTTCGTAGATCCGGGTGATGAAATCTACGGTGGACAAGTAGTAGGTGAGCACAACCGTCCTAACGACATCGTGGTGAACCTCCAAGAAGCGAAAAAGCTGACCAACATGCGTGCTTCCGGCTCGGACGACGGTCTGCGTATCGCTCCGAAAATCAACTTCTCTCTGGAAGAATCGATGGAATACATCCAGAAAGACGAATACCTCGAAGTTACCCCGCAAAACATGCGTATGCGGAAAATATACCTGGACGAGAACGAGCGCAAGCGCTACGCGTCCAAACTGGAAATGGCTTAATCGAAGCCCGATATTCCAAACCCGAAAAGGAGGCAAAATTTTGCCTCCTTTTTTTATTTTTCCTGCATTTCAATATTTCCCCCGATCCCGCCAGAAAATTTGGGATTCCCGCCAAAACCTGTGGTATAATTTTAATGTTTGTCACTCCCCTGAAACATTCTACTCCGGCCATATTTTATTACTATTTCAAGAAATTTTAGTTTTTTGCTTTTATAATAACAAATAGCGTAGTTTGTATCGGCAGCTCAGCCCATTTGAGCTAACTATTTTAATATCAACATTTTAAAGATCAAATGATGTCTTACATAGAACCGGCTCCGATTAAGGATAAAGACAATCCGTTGGAGTCAATGATGCAGCGATTTGATAAAGCCGTAGACCTCCTCGGAATATCCGAAGAAATGTATTATATCCTCAAAGTGCCCCGTAAACAGGTGACGGTCGGCTTGCCGGTGACCATGGATTCCGGGGAGATCCGGACCTTCGAAGGTTACCGCGTGATCCACTCCACCATTCTCGGCCCCAGCAAAGGCGGGATCCGTTTCGATCCCGACGTAAACCTCGACGAAGTGCGTGCATTGGCGGCATGGATGACCTGGAAATGCGCCGTGGTGGATATTCCTTACGGCGGTGCCAAAGGCGGAGTGGCCTGCAACCCGCGCGAAATGTCCCCCGGCGAGATCGAGCGCCTCATGCGTGCGTACACGACGGCATTGCTGGACGTTTTCGGACCGGACCAGGACATTCCCGCGCCGGACATGGGCACCGGCCCCCGCGAAATGGCGTGGCTGATGGATGAGTATTCCAAATCAAAGGGCATGACGATCCCGGCCGTAGTTACCGGTAAACCGCTGGTACTCGGCGGCTCACTCGGCCGTACCGAAGCCACGGGTCGTGGTGTAATGGTGTCTGCATTGGCAGGTATGGAAAAGCTGCGCATTAATCCCTACCGTGCTACGGCGGCAGTTCAGGGCTTCGGTAACGTCGGTTCGCACGCAGCCCTGCTCCTGCGCGAGCGCGGCACGGCCATCCACGCGATCAGCGATATTTCGGGAGCCTATTATAATGATAAAGGAATTGACGTGGCGGATGCCATTGCCTACCGCGATGCGAACAAAGGCTCGTTGGAAGGTTATGCCAAAGCAGAACTCATTTCCGGCGACGATCTTTTCAGCTTGCCAGTAGATGTATTGGTGCCGGCCGCGAAAGAGGACGTTATCACTCGTAAAAACGTATCCAGCATTCAGGCACGCATGATTGTGGAAGGCGCCAACGGCCCTACTTCCGCCAAAGCCGATGACATTATCAATGAAAAAGGCATTATGGTGGTACCCGACATTCTCGCGAACGCAGGCGGCGTGACGGTTTCCTATTTCGAATGGGTACAAAACCGCATCGGCTATAAATGGACGCTTGAACGTATCAACCGCCGCACCGACCGCATTATGAAGGATGCATTCGACAAAGTGTATGAAACATCGCTGAAATACAAAGTGTCGCTCCGCATTGCGGCGTATATCGTGGCGATTGATAAGGTCGCTAGTACGTACAAGTACCGCGGGGGATTTTAAGGTCAGGTATGGTCATTCGTGGTCAGGTGTAGTCATTTGTAGTCAGGAATAGTCAGTTCTTGTTTGAGGTTGAAACAAGAATTGACTATCCCTGACAATACCTGACAACACCTGACCACCCTGACCACACCTGACAAAACAAGTAGCAGCCAGACCAGAAGTTATACCCCTGAAAATGCCGTCAGGCATGCAACAACAATGCTCGGTTGTTGCATGCCTGACGGCATTTTGACGTAATCCGGGCCGGCTGTGTTTTCTACCAATGTTATATGCCTGACGGCATTTACCGCCGATCAAAAGCTGCGCATACAACGAACCACTATTCTTGACAATACCTGACCACCAATGACAATACCTGACAACACCTGACCATCCCTGACTACTCCTGACAAGACAAGCGTTAACAATTTCTTAACAAGCCACTTCCGAGGCGAAACCGAATCTAAACCGGTTTCAAAGTGTTAACTTTAAGGCTAAAATTTCAACAGATTCGCTTCACGCGGGAGAAAGTGCTTCCGCGTGAAGCAAGCTTTAAAGTAACATGTCGTTAAGTCCCCGTTTCATTGCCGTCATTCTGGCGTTCCTGATATCCCTCATTACCACCACGTTCCTCGCATTTGTGGATGGGGTTTCGAAAGGGATGCTGTTCGTTTCGGCTATTTCCTCCTTCATTTCTTCCTTTTTCCTGGTACTTTACGCCGTCGACATTCTGGTTTTCCGTGAGGTGAACAAAATGTACCGGACTATCCACAAGCTGAAAATGCGGGATTTCAATATGGCCCCGCGCAAGAAGCTGATCAGGGAATCCAATCCGTTGAAGACGATCAACGACGAGATTTTTGTGTATGTAACCAAAAAACAAAAGGAAATCGATGAGCTGAAAAAGCTAGAATTGTTCCGCAGGGAATTTCTGGCCGATGTTTCGCACGAGTTCAAAACACCGATCTTTGCCGCGCAGGGATTTATCCACACGCTGCTCGATGGAGCGATGGACGATGAAAATGTGCGCGAACGCTTTTTACGCAAAGCTGCCAATAACCTCGATAGCCTCGACGTGCTCGTAAAAGACCTTCTCGTATTATCGCAGATGGAAACCGGAGATATTAAAATGAATATCGTCCCAACCGACCTGCGCAAGCTTACCCTCGGCATTTTCAGCCGTCTCGAACACATTGCTAAGAACCGCAACGTGACCTTGAAAGTGAAACCGGACGACATGCCCGAAGCGTGGATCAAGGCCGATGCCGACCGGATGGAGCAGGTAATGCTGAACCTGATCGAAAATGCGATCAAATATGGCAACGAGAATGGCAAGGTGATCGTCCATTTCAGCGAGAGCAAAAAATACATTGAAGTGGAGGTAAAAGACAATGGCCCGGGCATTCCGCACGAACATTTGAACCGCATTTTCGAGCGTTTTTACCGCATCGACAAGAGCCGCAGCAAAGAAATCGGCGGCACCGGTTTGGGACTTGCCATTGTTAAGCATATATTGAACGCCCACGACACGAAAATCGCTGTGATGTCGAAGCCGGACAAGGGAACTACGTTTTCTTTCAAGCTCGAAAAAGCGTATCACCAGCAGTTGCCGGAAACGAAAACGGACGATGTAGTCAATCAATTGAATCCATAATCAATTTCTAACACCATAAACCATTATCCATGTTTATCCACAACGTATTCTTCTGGTTGAAAGAGAAGGACAACGAAGAGGCCAGGGCCGCCCTGCTCGCAGGTATCAAATCACTTGAGGCAATCGAGTCTATCGAATCGGCATACATTGGCCCTCCTGCCGCTACCCGCAGACCGGTTATCGACGCCACTTACGACTTCGCAGAGATTCTCATTTTCAAGGATGAGGCTGCGCACGACGTATATCAGGTTCACCCTTTGCACAAGAAATTCGTGGAAGAATGCGCACATCTTTGGGAGAAGGTCGTGATCTACGATGTTGAGGCATAAAGCCAATATTTGTTAACAAGTTATCCACACCGAAAATGTGTATAACTTGTTAACAACTTTCAATAATGCAGATTATCAAGCAATTAACCCGCCGTTAAGCATTATCCACAGTGTGGATAACTTTTTCTGCCGCCCCCTTTGTCCCCCTCCACGGCACTATCCTGCCATCCAATTCGTTTAAAGATTAGTACAAAACGAACTAGAACCGTGAAAAAGAACAGTGTCTTGCTGTCGGTCATCATTACCCTGATCGCAGCCATTTCGATTTCATCCTGTACCTATCGTTCCTACGAACCGGGCTATGACTATGGTTACCGGCATGGTTACAGGTACTATCACGCTCCGCCACCACCACCTCGTGTAGTAGTGGTAAAACCGGCGCCGCCGCGGGTTATCTATGCCGACCGTCACAGGTACCGCCGTCATGATAACCGTGCTTACCGTAAGCAATACCGCCACAACGACCATTACGGAAACAATGGCCGCCATCGCGGACACAGACGATAATTTGGACATACCTTTCGATAAAAAAGGCCCGATACTGTGCATTAAGCCACTTTTATCTGGCCTTTTCTTTTTATTTTGCAGTTTATGGATATACTTGATGTACTAAAAACCAATGCCGGATTACATCCTGACAAACTTGCCTATGGTTATATCGGCAAAGAGGGTGAAATCACCGAGCAACTTCACTATCATGAACTTCATCAGCATGTACTCGCGGCATCCCATCTGCTGAGCTCCAAGTTCCCGGTCAACGCCAGGGTGATCCTCCTCCTGCCTGCTGAAGCGGCTTTTGTATGTTCGTTCCTGGGCGCTCTGCATGCGGGTATTATCGCGGTTCCAACGCCTATCAGCTATTCCGAGCCGGGAATAAACCGCATTCTGAGCATCATGCGTGACTGCGCAGCTTCGGGGATCATTACCAATGCCAAAACCTACAAAATGCTGTTTCAGCGGAAAAACGATGCTTCCTCCGCATTACAGGAATACGATGCCGAATGGATTTTCACGGACGATCTGATGGCCGCGCCGGCCGCATCAGGCGCTATTCGCAGACATAAGGAATCCATCGAAACAGCCTATTTGCAATATACCTCCGGCTCTACCAGCCAACCCAAGGGGGTGATGATCAGCCATACCAACCTGACGGCCAATCTGCGGGCGATCAACAATTGCTTCGGACGCACCGCTGAGGATACGTCGGTTACGTGGCTGCCGCATTACCATGATATGGGCTTGGTGGACGGCCTGCTGTCCCCGCTTTTTACCGGCGGTACCGGCTTTGTGATCTCTCCGCTGCTGTTTATCACCAAGCCCGCGTTACTGCTGCAAACAATCAGTACCTACCATGCGGGGTTTTGCGGCGGACCTGGCTTCGGGCTTGACCATTGCCTCGCGCGCATTCCGCAGGAACAGCTGGATGCCTTGGACCTTAGCTCCCTCCGCGTCCTCTACGTGGGCGCAGAGCCGATCCGGATTTCAACCCTCGAAAGATTCGCCGCTGCGACGCAAACCGCCGGTTTCAGAAAAAACAGCCTTGTCCCGTCCTATGGCCTCGCCGAAGCCACACTGGCCGTAAGCCTGCATTTGAACGGCACGCCCACTACCTATCGCAAACTGACGGATTCCAAGGAGGTTGTCGCTTGCGGCCCTCCCGTAGAATTTACAGAGGTATCGATCGTAGACCCGGTGAGCAACCTCAGCTTGCCGGACGGGAAAGAGGGGGAAATATGGGTAAAAAACGACGGCATAGCGGCAGGTTACTGGGAAAAACCAGATGCTACCAAAGCTACTTTCCAGGCTTACACCAGCAGCGGTGAAGGCCCCTATTTGCGCACGGGCGATTTAGGTTTTATGGAAAATGGTCTTCTTTTTATCACCGGCCGTACTAAAGAACTGATCATCATCCGCGGGGTCAATTATTATCCGCAGGACATTGAAGAGGTTGTAAGCGAAAGCCACCCGGATATCCAGCCCAACGCGGCGGCGGCATTCTCCGTCGAGACAGACCAGGGTGAAGCACTGATGATCGTGAGCGAAGTGCGGAGAGTGGCGCAAACGCCGGACGATGAGAAGATCATCAAAAACAAGATGGCGCAGAGCGTCGGGTTAGCATTCGGGCTCATTCCCCACGAAATCATGCTGATCCAGCCAGGCAAGCTGCCCAAAACATCGAGCGGAAAGATCCAGCGCTTAAAGGCTCGTGAATTATTCGCCAAAAAGAGTATTGTAGATTAATATCGGTTACTTAAAAAGGCCCCTAATTTTTTAAAAACCTGCGAAAGTACTATTTTCACGTAGCATTCAGTGCTTGTTACAAACTTCAACTAAATGAGTAAAACATTTACCGAAATTTCCGGCTGGATAGTTGAGCGTATTGCTCACCATGCGGAAATAGATCCCTCCGAAGTAGATCTGGACGCCGAAATCATCGATTACCGATTGGATTCCCTTCTTATGGTCGACATTACAACCGAGTTACAGGAATGGCTCGGGATCGAGTTAAGCCCATCCATTTTCTGGGAAATGGGCACTATCAATGCTACTACTCAATGGATTGTAGAAAACCAGGAAGCCTAAAAACATGCTGGCCTTTTCCATTCTGGCATACCTGCTGGCAAACCTTGGAATAGGCCTCTGGGCCTCAAAAAGAATCACTACCACCCAGGATTTTGTGCTGGCAGGGCGCCAGCTACCACTGATCCTCGCCGCTTCCGCAACATTTGCAACGTGGTTCGGATCGGAAACCATCATGGGCGCCCCCACCGAGTTTATCGAGCATGGCGTATTAGGTATCATCGAGGACCCCTTCGGTGCTTCGCTGTGCCTGTTTCTGGTAGGGTTGTTCTTCGCCCGGCGGTTCTACAAAATGAATATCATCACATTTTGCGATTTTTTCAGGATCCGCTACGGGCGGAATGCCGAATTGCTCTCCGCCATTCTCATCATTCCGTCCTATTTCAGCTGGATAGCAGCCCAGTTACTCGCCATGGGCATTGTATTGAAAGTCGTGCTGGGCTGGTCGCTGCTTGCGTGCATTCTCGCAAGTTCCTTTGTCGTGATCCTGTATACGATCTGGGGTGGCATGTGGTCGATATCGATCACCGACTTCATTCAGACGATCATGATCATCGTCGGCCTGCTCATTGTCGCCGCGGTGCTGTACAAGGAAGTAGGCGGTTTTCAGCCATTGCTAGACGCTGCTCCAACAGGATTTTTCCGCTTTTTCCCCGAAAATACCCTCAAAGGCCACCTCGAATACTTCGCGGCGTGGATCACCATCGGACTCGGCTCGATTCCGCAGCAGGATGTTTTTCAAAGAGTTATGTCTGCTAAATCGGCCCGCGTGTCGGTGCAGTCGACGCTGCTTTCTTCGTTCATGTACCTCACGATTGCCCTGCTGCCGCTGTTCATTGGGCTTTGCGGGCACCATCTGTACCCCGGTGAAGAAAAGGACGGGCAAATGATCATCCCCAATATGGTGCTGAAACATATGAACCTGCCGCTTCAAATCCTGTTTTTCGGCGCGCTGGTCTCCGCGATCCTCAGTACCACGAGCAGCGCTATTATGGCTCCGGCAGTTGTATTGGGGGAGAATATTTTCAAATACTTCAAGCCGGACCTCGACGATAAAGAACTGCTGAAAATCATTCGTGCAGGCATCATCGGCATCACGCTGGTGTGCATTTTCATGGCAGCAACCCGCGAAAGCATTTTCGAGCTCGTCGCGGAATCGTCTGCATTCAGTCTTGTATCATTATTTGTTCCATTGGCCGCGGGACTTTACTGGAAATCCAGTACCCCCCTCGGTTGTATGCTCTCGATGGTCATTGGGCTGGCGGTGTGGCTGTTTTGCGTTTTCATCGAAACCGAATACCCGGCCCTGGTCTACGGCCTGCTCGCGAGCTTTCTGGGCATGGTAGCGGGTTGGATTCGGGAAAAAATCCGCCGGTCGTCGGACGCCGAACCATCGCGCATATCCTGAGGAAATCAGGCTGTTTCGGCTTCCGCTTTGCGATCCCAGCCGGCCAGCGCATTCAAATTCACGGCATCCCTGTCGGCTTGCATAATCATTTCCAGCTCTTCCATGTGCTGCCGCGCGGCGTGGATATATTCCTCGTCGTTCCGGATGCTCGACAAATGCTTCAAAGTCCGTTCGTCATGGACAAAAAATGTCTTGGCCATGCGCGTCGCTTCATGTGCGCGATGCCCGAGCAATTTCAATGCATCCACGCCCAGGCGGAGGCTTGTATCGAACGTCTCCCGGTAAATGTGCATCATCCCTGCATTCATGAGGTCGTATGCATCATTGCGGTTGGTCGAGCGCACGAGCATATGCAGGTGAGGGAAATGTTTTTTCACGGTTTCAATCAATTCCAGTCTCTTTTCTTCGTCACTGATCGCGATGATGATCATCTGCGCACGACCTGCTCCGGCAATATCCAGCAATTCATAGCGGGTAGCATCGCCATAATACACTTTAAGGCCCATCCGGCGGAGGAAATCGACGTTGTCACTATCATTATCGAGTACCGTCGCCTCCACGCCGTTCGCCCGCAAAAAGCGGCCTACGATATTTCCGAAGTGCCCATAACCGGCGATGATCACCGGGTTATCCTCCTCTTCGACATCACTTGGGCGCTGCGCCGTTTGCAGCCCTGCGCTTACGAGGCAGAATCGCGTCAGGATAAATTTCTCATTCACCATCATCGCCAGCGGCGTCATGGCCATGCTGATCGCCACCACGGCCGTCATCGTATCCGAAACTTCTTTACCCAAAACACCTTCCTGGACCGAAAAACTGAGCAATACAAACGCGAATTCGCCGATCTGGCTCAAACCGATGCTAAATATGAAGTTCTGCGCATTCCGCACTTCGAATATTTTGCCTAAAACAAAGAGAACAGCCATTTTCAGCAGCATCAATCCGGCCACCAGTCCAATAATCAGCAGCGGCTTGGAAACCACCAGTGAAAAATCAATGGAGGAACCGACCGAAATGAAGAATAGCCCCAGCAACAGGCCCTTGAAAGGATCGATAGAACTTTCCAGCTCGTGGCGGTATTCGCTGTTGGCGAGTACTACCCCAGCCAGAAATGCACCCAGCGCGGGGCTAAGGCCTACCGACGTCATGAGCACGGCAATCCCCACCACGAGCAGCAATGCCGTGGCGGTGAACATTTCGCGCAATGCGGTACGGGCCATCATGCGGAAAACGGGCCGCAGCAGGTATTTCCCGGTCAGCACAATAGCCGAAACCGAGAGCAATACCACAATAGCCTGCTGCCAGGCGGGCAATGCACTTACGAGCGAGCCTCCGCCGGCATGGCCGTCGGCCAATCCCGCGTGGTCTGCGAGTAGCGGAAACAATGCAAGCATCGGGATGATCGCCAAATCCTGGAATAGAAGCACCGCGAACGAGCTCTGGCCGGCAACGGTTTTAAGCCAGCCTTTTTCATTCAGCGTCTGCATGACAATCGCCGTGGACGACATCGCGATGATCATCCCCAGCGCGAGTGCCTCCTTCCAGCTGACGCCGAATAGCATAGCAACTCCGGCCACGAGGGCGGTCGTAACGCCTACCTGCAACCCGCCAAGCCCGGCAATGCTCTTGCGCATACGCCACAAGCGCGAGGGTTCAAGTTCCAGGCCGATGACAAAGAGCATCATCACCACGCCGAATTCGGCAAAATGCATAATATCCTGGCCTTCCATTCCAATGAATTTCAGGCCCGCCGGACCGATGATCACCCCGGCAACCAGGTAACCCAGCACCGATCCCAACCCCAGCCGTTTGGCAATAGGGACCATTACCACCGCAGACGCGAGGTATATCATTGCCTGAAAAAAGAAGGATTGTTGCATGGTTCAGTGTGGAAAAAGTTCGTTCAGATATTCGACCCCGGCCAACTCCGCAGGATCGATGCGATCGTGTACAAGCGCATCCAGCAGTTCGGCATATTGCTCGCCGTAAGCTTTCAGCGTGTAATCTTCAATCGTATAGGTTTCATGCACCACAAACGGCGGCAAATAATCCATCCGGCATAAATAAGCCGTCTGGTTGAATGGCAGCAGGTACTGCCCTACGGGAAAGCGGTTGTACCCCGACGCCGTGTAGGCATCGCGCCCGCCCCCGCACGACACCGCATTGAATATCTTCTTGCCTTTCAATGCATGTCCTTTCGGCCCGTAGGCCCAGTTATATTCCAGCACAAGGTCCTGCCACTGTTTCAGGATCGGAGGACTGCTGTACCAGTAGAAAGGGTGCTGGAATATGACGATATCGTGCTTTGCCAGCAACTGCTGCTCCCTTTTGATATCTATGAAAAGATCCGGATAATGTTCATACAGATCATTAAAAGTCACCCCTTTTACCTTGCGGGCATATTTTTCCAACGTCTTTTGTACGTTGGATTTACTGTGAGTGGGGTGGGCAAACTGGATCAGGACTTTGGACATAACATAGAATTGATGCAAAAAACTTACGGTACCAAAATTACGGAACCTATTGTTTTCCGCGCTTCGAGATCGGTCTGCGCCTGATATGCTTTCGATAATGGATACCTTGTAATGGCGAGCTCTCCGAAGATTCCGCTGCTGAATGCATCGAAAGTATCGGCTGCATATTCTTCCAGCGTCTCGCGGTCGGTGATGTACGCGCTGAGCGTGGGAGTTGCCATCACGATGGATCTTTCACGCAGCAAGGCGTGGTCGATGTGCTCGGGCTGGCCCGACGACGACCCATAAAGCACGACTTTACCGCCCTTGCGGATCACATCCAGCGAATAGCTGAATGTATCTTTCCCTACCCCGTCGAACACGACATCCACACCGCGGCCCTCCGTGATTTCCAGCACCGAGTGTACAAATTCCCGGCATTCTGCCAGAAAAACGTAATCGGCCCCATTCGCCAGCACCACTTCTTTCTTCTCTTCCGAGCCCGTCGTGCCGATGACCGTCGCGCCGAGTGCCTTGGCCCATTTGGTAACCAGGGTACCTACGCCACCGGCCGCCGCATGCACCAGCACCACGTCGCCCGGCTTAATGGGATTCACTATTTTCACGAGCATCCTGGCGGTAAAGCCCTTCACGAGCATGGCCGCCGCTTGTTCCGATGTGATATTGTCCGGAATATGGATCAATTGCTGCGTGGATACCACGCGGCTTTCCGCATATGCTCCGGGGATGAAGTGGTAACCCACGCGGTCGCCCACATTGAATTCCGTCACCCATGGCCCTACGGCCTCGATCACGCCCGCGGCCTCGACGCCCGGCGTGTAGGGAAACGATTTGACGGGAAACTTCCCGTCGCGGTAATAGGTATCTACAAAATTCAGCCCTATGGCTTCCTGCCGTACTCTTACCTGGCCGGGCCCCGGCTCTGTGATGGTCTCGCGTTCGTAACCCAGCACCGAAGGCGCTCCTTGCTTGTAGATTTTTACTATACCCGATTTATTTGCTATTGCTGTAACTAACCCTGACATGTCCGTAAGCATTGTCATTATGGAATGCTTGTTCCATCATTGGACAAATTATTTTTTGATAGATTTTATTAAAAATTCGGCTTGCTGCTGTACCAGTTCCCCATCACCATACACCAGGAAAGTCTGCCAGAAGCCGGTAAAATTCGATACAATAAAGTTTGCAAGCATTGCCGGATCTCTTTTATTACTGATTTCCTCCGCTTTCTGGGCCTTTTTTAAAAGGTCTTTCAGCAGGGCCGTCAGATTGCTGGTGTTTTGTTTTAACAGGGCGTGTACTTCTTCGTCCACGGAACCCAGCTCGAACGTCGATTTCACGCCCATGCAGGTCCTTTCCTCCTCCACCGTCCTGATCGCCGCCTTTTTGATGATCTTTTCGACGGCCTTTATGGGCGACTTCGTTTCCTCCGCCACTTTCCGATAATCTTCAAACATGCCTTCGGTATAACTTCTGAGGCATTGAAGGAACAAGCTGTGCTTGTCGCCGTAAGTGTCGTAAATACTTCCGCGGTTCAGCCCCATCGTATCGACGAGGTCTTGCATAGAGGTGGCGTTGTAGCCCTTTTGCCAAAAAAGGCATTTCGCCTTTTCCAGCCTCTCTTCCGGTTCGAATGCTTTATTGCGTGCCATGACTATCAGACAATTATTTCAGAACGAACGTTCCAGAATTGGCAAATATTCCGATCACGAATCTAAAACACCGATCGTGCAGCGTATCAGATAATGAACTTAGCCACGCCGCCGTCTACTTTCAGGGCAGCGCCGTTGGTAGCCGATGAGAGCGGGCTTGCTACGTAAGTTACGAGGTTAGCAATTTCCTCCACCGACGCAAAACGTTGCAGCAGCGACGTTGGCCGCGCATTTTTAAAGAAGTCCTTTTCGGCCTGTTCCGCAGACATATTGTTGGCTTCTCCCAGCTGTTTGACAAAATCGGCGACGCCTTCGGATTTGGTCGGACCGGGCATGACGGTGTTCACAGTAACGTTCGTACCCTTGGTTAGTTCGGCCAACCCGCGGCTCACGGCGAGCTGGGCAGTTTTGGTGGTGCCGTAGTGAATCATTTCCTCGGGGATATTCACACCCGATTCGCTGGAAATGAAGATGATCCTGCCCCAGTCTTTGGCGATCATTTTCGGAAAGAAATGCCTTGCCAGGCGCACGCCGCTCAGCACATTCACTTCAAAAAAGCGGAACCATTCATCGTCCGAAATCTCGGTAAATTGCTTCGGTTCGAAAATACCTGCGTTGTTAACCAGGATATCGATATCCGGCAGCTGTTGCAGCAGTGCATTCACTTCTTCCACTTTTGAAAAATCGGCCGCAATGCCGCTTACATTCGCTCCCGGCGTTGATTCTTTCAATTTCTGCACTGCTTCCGCGATTTTACTTTCCGAGCGGCCATTGATGATCACATGCGCGCCTTCTTTCAATAAACCTTGTGCAATGGCAAAGCCGATACCTTGTGTAGAACCGCTGACGAATGCGATTTTTCCGTTGAGTTTCAAATCCATAAAACTTTGATAATAAGAGCGTGATGAATGGTTGAAGAATCCATAATTTTACAACACATCACCTAACAAAATGATCGCATGAGACACATTTATCTTTTGTTACTATTGCTGCTTCCTCCATGCCTGTACGCACAAGGCCCACGTGTTCTGATCGTTACGGCACACCCGGACGATGAAACCATGTTTCCGGTGACGGTCTTTAAAATTACCCACGAACTCAAAGGCTCCGCCGATCTTGCGTTGATCACCGATGCCTCGGGCGGGTACAACGGCCTCGTAGCATCGAGCTACTACGGCCTGAACCTCGTGGATTCTGCAACGGGCAGGAAACATTTACCCTTGATCCGTAAAAAAGAGCTCATGGCCTCCGGAGAGGTGATGGGAATTGGGAATTTCTTCTTCCTCGACCAGCTCGACGATTACTACAACCGCGACGAGAAACCCTATTTGCAAGGCAAGAACTGGGACATTGCCTACGTGGAGAAAAAGCTGGATAACATCCTGGCCAACGGCAACTATGACTTTGTATTCTGTCTCATTCCGCACGAAAGCCAGCATGCGCACCACAAAACCGCGTCTATCAGCGCAATACGGGCCGTGCAGCGCTATAAAGGTGCGAAAAAGCCGATTGTATTAGGCGGGCAGTCACAAAACAAGGGTTATACTTTCTCATTCGCCGGGCTTGCCGGTTATCCTGAAACCGACATTCTCAAAACCGCTCCCGTTTTCGAATTCGACCGTTCACATAGCTTCGGAGAGGATAACAAGCACAGTTACATGATCGTCGCCGACTGGGTGAAGGCCTCCCACAAGTCACAGAGCGGTGATATGAACCAGGCCATGCACCGGGGCGATCTGGAAGTGTTCTGGTATTTTGCGCTTAATGGCGCGGAAGGAATTGCGAAGACAAGGGCGCTGTTTGACGCGGTGAATTCCTCGGGGTATTCTAAAAAGTAATCAGACTGGCTGGAAAGTCATGAAAAGCGAACTCCCGAAAGGCGCCTTGCCGAGAATGGAAGACTCGGTTTTGGTAATGGCTTTTAAAACCGCATTCACCGTGTCGCCCGGGTATTCAACATCCGAGTCGAGGTGATCGACATTGATCTTGTTTCTGCGGATCTGGTAATTCTGCCATTGCCGCACGAGCAAAATCGGCAGGGACAGTGCAAAAGGCCAATAGGTGTTGTAACCAATGCGCAGCCCGGCCGCCTTGCCGAATGCCTGAAACTGCTCCAATTTGAAACGTCGCGAGCTGCCTACCGCGAGATCGTGCGTGCCAGAGAAGGCTTCGAATGCGTGAATATTAATGATGATCAGCCCGTTGCGGTTCAGTCGGTTTTTGAATGCGGCGAGCGCGCGGATGATCTCCTCGTCGGTCAGGAAATAGAGCGCGTCGTTGCAGGTAATGATATCGAAAGTCTCGCCCGGTTCGAATGCTTCCACATTCCTGAGGTCGCCGAATACGACATTCAGGCCGCGCTCGTTCGAGAAATCGATCGCATGCTGCGAATAATCGAAGCCCCGCAGATTGGAATAGCCATTCTCCTTTAAAAACGACATTAACCCACCCGTACCGCAGGCGGCGTCGAGGATTTTGAGATCGGGGTCCATGGCCCGGAAATGCTTGCGAATCTGGCCCAAAACCTTGCCGTGGAGGATCTGGTACCACCACAGCTTGCGTTCGGTTTCGTACATACGCTGGTATTCGAGCCGGTTATCGATCATACGTGTTCGGAGCTGTTATATTTGATCACATACTGCGGCTGACCGCTCTGTGCCATAAAACTCTTACCGATGTATTCCCCCAAAACGCTCAGCAGCATGCATTGAATCCCTCCGATGAAAATGATGGTAGCCGTCACTACCTGCCAGCCTTTCGGGTCCGGACCGATGATCCATTGGATGGTCAGGAAGAGCAAAAGCAAAAAGCCTAAACTGAATAATCCCACGCCAATAGGCACAAAAAAGCGAATCGGCAACGACGAGTAACAGAAAAGGATATTGAGGAAAAGTGATATTAACTTATGAAACGTGTAGTTGGAAGCCCCTTCTTCGCGCTTCTGGTGCGCTACCTGCACTGTACCGATGTTCCGCGTGATCCGGAATATCAGCCCGTCGATGTAGGGATAAGGCCCATGGTATTTAATAATTTCCTGCACCACTTCCTGCCGGATCAGCTTGAAGCTCGACAAATACAGGTCCTTGGGTTTATTTAAAAGGTAGCTGGTGAGCCAGTTGACAAACTTGCTGCCCATATTGCGGCCAACAGAATGCTGTTTTTTGGCGTAATAGGTGTAAACCACGTCGTAATCCCCCGATTCGGCGGTTTCCACCAGCTTCAATATCTCCTCCGGCGGGTTCTGAAAATCATCGTCGATCATCACGCAGTAGTTGCCGTAAGCCCAGTTGAGGCCGCACATAACCGCATTGAACTCCCCGTAATTCCGGCGCAATGAAATAAACCGCACATTGGCATAGGTATCGGACAACTCGCGGCACACCTGCTCCGACCGGTCGCGGCTGCCGTCGTTGACCATCACGATCTCGAATGATATTTCTGATAAAGTGGCTTGTAGCTTTTCGATCAGCGGCCGGATGGTTTTTTCGCTGTTGTAAACCGGGATAATGACCGATAGCTTCATTGACGATCGAATTGGTTGACGGTTTGTATGATATAAGCCACTTCATCGTCCGTCAAAACCGGGTTAAGTGGCAAGCTGATCACCTGCTGATGGATCTGCTCTGTCAAAGGCAAATGTAAATCTTTAAATTCTTTGTAAGCCAATTGCTTATGGATGGGCTGCGGGTAATGAACGTTCGTCTGCACGCCATGCGCATCCAGGAAAGCGACAAACTCCGCGCGACGGGGATGCCGCACTACAAAGAGGTGCCACGCATCCTCCAAAATCCGGTCGGCGGGAGGCAAAATCAGCTCGCTGCATTTCAATTCCTGCAAATACCGGCCGGCAATCTCCCTCCTGCGCACATTTTCAGGGTCAAGATAAGGCAGCTTCACGCTGAGTATCGCAGCCTGCATTTCGTCCAGGCGGCTGTTTACACCCTGGTACTCGTTCTGATAGCGGATTACCGAACCGTAATTGCGCAGGTACCGGATCTTTTCGGCCAATGCGGCATCGTTGGTCGTAATGGCACCGGCGTCCCCCAAGGCTCCCAGGTTTTTGGTAGGGTAAAAACTGAATGCCGTTGCGTCCGCCCATGCGCCTACCTTCCGGCCTGCGTGCGTTGCCCCGTGCGCCTGCGCGGCGTCGGTAATCACTTTAAGGTCGTGCTTACGTGCAAGATCCAGGATCTGTGCAATTTCGCAGCTTCGCCCGTAAAGGTCTACGGTGATAATGGCTTTCGTCCGCGGTGTAATAGCTTGTTCGATCAGCGCGGGGTCGATCAGCATCGTATGTGGGTCGGGCTCCACGAACACGGGTGTCAGGTGCAGGTAACTCACCGGCAACACCGAGGCGATATACGTATTGGCGGGAACGATGATTTCGCTATCCTTGGGCAGCTCCATTGCCAGCAGTATCAGCGTAATTGCGTCGAGACCGTTGGCCGTCCCTACACAATGCTCCGCCTCGCAATATGCAGCAAATGCCTTTTCGAACGATTTTAACTCATTGCCCAAAATATACCACCCCGAGCGGATCACACGGAGGGAAGCATCTTCGATCGCTTGCAGATAAGGGGCATTTACCTGATTTAAATCCAGAAATGGGATCATTGAGATACTGTCTGGATTAGCTGATTCAGGGGATAAGGATCGTCGATGTAATCGGCTTTGTCATAATATTCGTTGGACAATACCAACAGGATCGCATCGTCCGAGAAAGAATCCATAATGTGCCAGTCTTTCGGTTCAAGGATCAGGCACGACACTGGATTGTCGAGGATGAAAATCTCCTCCTTCTCGCCGTCGTTGGAGTATATACGACAACTTCCGTGAATACAAACCAGGGCATTCCACGTTTTGTGATGCCTGTGCCCACCTCGCTGCGTCTCACCCGCGCCGTAAATGTAAAATACGCGTTTAATTGTACCGGGGATGATTTTTTCAAAGACTGTGAGATTGCCCGATCCGGTGTTAAATGTATCCAGCTGTACTAAAAGCGGCATATGGAAATTTCTAGGTTGTTAGGGTGTGGTCAAACTCTTTCAAATACACGATCTGCTTCAAAAGTAGCCGATTAGTAAATGTCAGACATTTTTTCCTTTAAAATACAAAAATACCTTCCACATAAAAAAATCGATTATCCTGAGGCAAGGCTTAATGATCTTTTAATGCGTACCGACACCGAGTGCTGCCACTCTGGCGTTGACCAATGTTATCAGGTATTGGTTGGGAGAGGACGAAAATAATCGGCGCTACCCCTATCCGGAGGACCCTATCCGGGCGACCCTGTCCGGGCGACCTAACTAAACAGCCCCCATTGCAGGCGGTGGTCGATCAGCATGAAGATCTTCACAGGCAGCGGTTCCAGCCAGAGTATTTTATTATAACCCATGTAAAAAACCTGCGGATGTGCCACGCAGACGACCATCGTGAAAAACAGGATAAGCCGGACAGACGATGTAGAGGAGGTTTCGATTAATATAAAAACGGCGAGCAGAATAAACGGAAAACCGTATGACAATGCCCGGTCGATATCGTGGACGTAGATCCCGGTAGCCACCAGTACCGCGAAACCGGCCATGAGCGCCAGCAGAAGCCAGTAACGCCTCGTGAGGCATAGCACCGCAAAAGCGGCGATCAGGATCAGCCACGTACCTTCAAATGCACCCCAGATACTGCTTCCCAGCCCATTGCGGTGGGCATTGGCCAGCAATACCGGCGTTCCGATCGTAGAGTAGGAATGGTGTGGGAAATAGGTAGTCTGCACGTATTCACGGATGGTGAAATAGATCGCCCACGCTACCCACACGACGAGGCTCTCCCCGGTAAAAGCCGATCTGATCAAGCCGGGAACACCAAAATTGTTATTCCGATAAGCTTTTGTCCCCATCCACCAGAGCAGCAAATAGCCCCCCGCCACCACAGCCCGCTCGTCGGTGAAGAATGCGATCAGCAGCGAGAGGAATATCACAAGCGAGTTTCTGCTCAACAATGCCAGCAGGAGAAAGAAAAAGGCGAACTCGTCGCCGTACCCGTGCACGTCGGCAAAGGCCCACACGCTTACGAAGATGTTGGCAATGGCCGTCACAAACAGCGCAGTGATCACTTTATCGCCCGACACCGAAAAGATATAACCAGCTGTTTTATAAAGGAATAACACACCCAAAACTGCCTGAATGATCAGGATCAGCAGCACATTATGGCCTGTCAGGAATGAAAGGGCCGGCAATGTCCAGCGAAAGATCATATTCTCCCGGCGAACGTCGTAATCCATGTCTTTCGGATGCAGAATGTCCTGCGCCTGATTGTGAATAAAAACCCAGGCATCGAGACTCACTCCATTGCTTCTTAAATGGTCGAGCAGGAGCGAATAGGGTGGAAATGCAAGAAAAAGCGATAGTGCGACAGCAAAAAAAGTGAGCTTCCACAACCAGTTCTTTCCAGACAACTGTGCTTCAATCCAAAGGAGAGACGACCCGTAAAAATTTTCCAAAAGCATAGGACGGCTTGGCCAAATACGCTCAAATATACATTTAATGTGCAATACTCATTTCCAGCTCGGCACGATCCGGCTGCCTTCTTCGCTTTCGGTAATGCGCAGGTAGGTCTGGATTTCCTGTTGCAGGTCCTCTACGTGACTGATAATGCCCACGATCCGGTTCTCCTTTCTCAATGATTTTAACGTTTCAAAGACCGTTTGTAATGCATTTTTGTCGAGGGAACCGAAACCTTCGTCGAGGAAGAAAAAGTTGTGTTTCGATTCATTCCTGACGTGAATATGGTCGGCCAACGCCAGTGCCAGCGACAATGCCGCCTGAAACTTCTGCCCGCCTGAAAGTGTCTTCAGCAACCGCATATGCCCGCCGTTGAGCAGGTCCCTCACCCAGAAACTGTTCCCTTCTCCTAGTTCGAGGTGGAGTTGCTGGTGGGTCATCTGGTGGAAACGGTGATTGGCCGCCTGGATCAGGTTTTGCAGGTAAATACTCGACGCATAATCCACAAAACCGCTGGAACGGAACAATTTCGCCAAGTCGTCCAGATGTTCTTTCCGAAGCTGCAAACGGCCTTTCTCTGTCAATAGCGTAGCTTTTTTGGCCAAATCTTCCGCCATTTGTTTCAGCCGCCCGCCGATATTCCCTTCTTCTTTCCGCTGGGCATTGAGGTTTTCGGTCAGCGTATTTTTTAATGCCGTTACTTCCTCGTGTTTTGCGGCGTCGTATTGTTCGCCGACATGATCTTCCAGCAAAGTTTTCAACTCCGCGCCGGTTGTTTCAAGCGCCATTTTGAACTCGTCGATCGCCTTCCGCTCGGTATCAATCCGGATGGGCTTTTGCAGGATTTCCGCCACCTGCGCTTCCGATTCGAATGCATAAGCGGCCAATTCGCTATCAATCCTTTCCTGAACGATCACGAGCTCTCGCCTGCTTCCTTCCAGCGCGGCCAGCAATGTAGCCTGGCTTCCGGAAAGCGTGTTTTGCTCTTTTTCCAATGCATCCACTTGCTTTTCAGCCTCTGTAAATGCACTGGAAAGCTGCTGGTATTCGGTTTTGAGGGCAGCTATTTTCTCGGTAATAGTAGTTTTTTCAACTGTTTCAAAATCCGCCAGATTCACCCTTGAAAGCTGTTCCGAAAGCGTCTGAACCGTGTTTTCAAACCTTAAAATCTCGTCCCTCAATACTTGCAGCGGCTTTTCGATCCGCTCTGTTTTCTCTTTGATGGCCGCCTCGATTTGTTCCGCCAGTGCTTTCAAAGTTGCTTCGCCGGTTTTGATTTCAAACTGCAAACGGCTGCTTTCCGCAAATCGCTTTTCAAAACTTTCCCTGTCCGTTTTATTGAATGCAGGCCAAATAAAAGCTTCATCGTGCGCTTTCAACCGCCCTTGTGCCTCGGTATAGCGCTGTTTGATCGAGCCTTTTTGCTTTTCAAGGCTTTCTATCTGGTTAAAAACGCGCTCTATCGGAGATTGCAAACGCCTTAACAGCCTTTCCTTCTCATCCAATGCATTCAACTGCTTTTCAATCGCCGCTATTTGCGCGGACAACGCGCCATCGGCAGTTAACACTTCGGGATGGTGCAGCGAACCACAAAGCGGGCAGGGCTCTCCGTCTTCAAGATTACCCGCATATTGATGCAACGCGACCCGGGTACTAATGTGCAGCAACTGACGGTTCAGCTCCTTCCTGCCACTTTCTCCGCCTTCCAGGTATGCGCCAATGCCTTTTTGAAATCCCTCCAATGAATGCTCCTCGCCAAACTGAATGCCGAAGTCGCCCGTAATCTCGCGCAAGCGCTGCGCGAGGCCGTCGCTAAGGGTTTTGATCTCCGCAGCCAGGGCTTCGGCCTCTGCTTTGATTACCTGGCGATCCGCTGCAAGGTCGTCGACTTTCACGAACCACGATTTCACAAGCCCCATTTCGAGCACATCGCCCAGACCTGCTTTGCGCTGCTCATTGGCAGTTTCCAGCTCTTGTTTTTGTTGTTTTTGTATTTCAATGGCGTTTTCCTTCTCCTTCAACTGCTCTTCGCCGCGTATTAATGCATCTTTCCGTTTGGTAACCGCCTGCGAATGCTCGATAATCCGTATGATCTTTTCGAATTCCTCGGCAGTAGCAAGCAACTCGTCACGCTTTTCATAGCGCGGTTTTAGAATTTGGAGTATCTCCTGCTGTCTGCTAAGTGAAGTCGTCAGTTCCGCCAACCTCGTGTGATTATCAGCCGAAATACGCTCGTCCCTCGCGATGTCGGTCAGTAGCTTACTTTTTTGATCAAAAATGGATTTGAAATGCAGCGAGCAGGTTTCAAAAGTCTTTAACGTCGCCTCCCGCTCCTGCATGGCAGCGCGCTGAGCATCAAGTGTCGCCAGGCGGCTTTGCAGCATCCGGATCTTCTCTGCGGCAAGTTTGAGTTTCTGAAACTTACTTTCAAGTTCGGTTTGAACCACCAGCTCGTTTGAAATCTGCTGAATTTGCAGGCGAAGGTACTTCAACTGTTGCTCACCCTCTGCGAGCATTTCCTTCGTCACCTCCCCGAGGCCCAGCAATTGACCATCCACGTTCGATAATGCGAGGTCGTTCTGCTTGCTCAACGAGCCTACATTGCGGCTCAGGTCATACTTTTCGAGCTGGAAGAGCTCTTTCATCATTCGGGTGCGCTCGGCGTCTTTCAGTTCGATAAACTCCTGAAAACGCCCCTGCGGTATGATGATCGTCCGACGGAAATTGTCGTAGCTAAGGCCGATAATGCTTTCGGTCGATTCGCTTTCTGCCAAAGGGACCCAGTCGTTCTCTTGCCAGACGTAACCTTTCCGTTCAAAGGTCTTTACATCCTTGAAGTTCTTGCTATTCCGCTTGCCGCGCACGGTGAACCTGTAACGCTCGCCGTTTTTGCCTGCAATACATTCAAAATCGATCAGCAGATCGTCCGACCGCAGGTTCATCATATTGTAAGTACGGTCGTCGCCCGACTTGTTGAGCCGCTCGGTATCCCCGTATAATGCAAATGTGATTGCTTCCAGAATAGAGGATTTCCCGCTCCCCACAGCCCCGAATATACCGAACAACGAAGCGTCCGTCAACGGATCGAAATCAATTTCCTGCTCGGTTTGGTAAGAATATAGTCCTTTGATTTTTAAGCGTTTGGGGATCATGGATGGCTATCGGCAGTCAGCTATCGGCTATCGGCCGTTGGCTTTGTGCCTGTCGAATACGGTTTTTATAAAATATTTGCTTAAAAAATCCGACAGCCGATAGCCGACTGCCGAAGTACTACAAAGCATCGAGCAAGTCATCCAGATACTCCCGTGTATTGCTCAGCCTCGGTACCTTGTTCTGGCCGCCGAGCTTGTGCTGCTTGCCGAGCCAGGCGTAGAAGGTACCTGCGGGCGCAAAATGCACTTGCGGGCGTGTGAGGGCCATATCTTTGTATCGTTTGGCATCATAATCGGAGTTGACTTCGCGCAATGCGGCGTCCAGCGCCTGCACAAATGCATCGCGGTCCTCCGGTTCTTTGGTGAATTCGATGATCCATTCATGACAGCCGCGTGAACCATCGCCCATGTACACGGGCCCGGCGGTGTAGTTGGCCACCAATGCGTCCGTCTCGTGCGCTGCTACCTTAATCGCGTGGTCGGCATTTTCCACGATCACTTCCTCCCCAAATGCATTGATAAAATGCTTCGTGCGCCCGCTCACCTTCACGCGGAACGGGTAGATAGAAGTAAATTTGACCGTGTCCCCAATCAGGTAGCGCCAGAGCCCGGCATTGGTCGAGATTACCATGGCGTAGTTCTTTCCTACTTCTACTTCGTCCAGCAACAATGCTTTGGGATGTTCCTTACCCATTTCTTCAATGGGTATAAATTCATAAAAAATGCCATAATCGAGCATTAGCAGCATTTCTCCTACCCTATTAATATCGTCCTGGATCGCGAAAAAGCCTTCCGACGCGCTGTATGTTTCAAGGTACAGCACCTGGTCGGAAGGGAAATATTTGGTCATGAACAAATCACGGTAGGGCTCGAATGACACCGCCCCGTGCACAAAAACCTCAAAATCCGGCCAGATTTCAAGCATATTCTTTTTGCCGGTACGTTCGAGTATCTGGTCGAGTAACACGATCGTCCAGGTAGGCACGCCGAGAATGCTGGTCACGTTCTCCTGCGAGCATATCGACGCCATTTTGTCCAGCTTGCTTTCCCAGTGGTCCATCAATGCAACTTCCAGCGGCGGGGTGCGCATAAACTCCGCCCAGGAAGGCAGGTTTTGCATAATAACCGCCGACACGTCGCCGATCTGGGTATAATCGTCAAAAGGGTTGGCATGCAGAGTCCCGCCGATCGAAAGGCCCTTTCCGTCGAAAACGCGGGTATCGGGCCGGTTGTTGATCAGCAAGGTCATCATGTCCTTTCCCCCTTCATAATGGCATTCCTCCAACGCCTCCGGCGAAACGGGCAGGAACTTGCTCCGTGCGTTCGTCGTACCCGACGATTTGGAAAACCATTCGATCTGCGATGGCCACAGTACATTCGGCTCGCCTTTCAGGACGCGCTCGATGTAGGGGTAAAGTTGCTCGTATGCCGAAACGGGTACCTGCTCCTGAAATTCCTTGACCGATTTGATTTGACCGTAATTGTAGCGGCTGCCCCATTCGGTGTAGCGGGCGGTTTCGATCAATTCGGAAAATATACGCTGCTGGGTTTCAATGGGGTACTTCATAAACTGTTCGATCCGTTCGAAGCGCCGCTTCATAAACCAGACAGTCATATCATTTACCAGCTTCATAAAGGTCAATTAGTTAGAAATACGCAAGTTTGTAAAAATAGCAATAAAAAATGGTGAGAGAACAGTTGCAAGCTGTTCTCTCACCATTCGGGAAATTTTATCGGCAGGCGGTTATCTGTCGAAGAACATATTGCTGCCGCCCGCCTTTTGGCTGATCGACGACGACAGTTCCGCGCTTGCTTCCTCCGCCAGCACGCGTGCACTCCGGAGCTGCCGCGTCACGTGCGTACCCGTGATCTGGAAGAGCGCCTCGCCCAGCAAAGGATCGCGGGGATCACCATATGGATAAAGGATATTTCCTTCACTCACCTTCACATCCGGCTCAAAGCCAACATGGTAGTCCGACTTTTTATCCTTATTCAGTGATTTGGAGACAATCGGCTGCAATCCCACCTTAATACCATTCTTCTCGTCGCTGATCGTGACCGACCCTACATTCTTGCCAACTGTTTTCCCTCCCACCAATGTTACCGTCATAAATGGCTTCAATCCGTTGATCACCAATTCACTGGCGGAAGCGGTCCGTGACGACACCAGTATCACAAGGTGTTTCAGGTCGTTGCCGACATTTTGGCTTTTGGATACAAACTTGTCGTAGAAGTAGGTTTCACCATATTTTTTGAGGCTTGTCTCGGTCACCTGCTTGTTGTATTCTTTGTAATAAAATACGTCGTTGGCCGTCACCTTGCCCATAAGACTCGCCAGGTTGGTTGCAGAACTTACGTAACCTCCCGGGTTATAGCGCAAGTCGAGGACCAATGCATTGATGTTACTGTTTTTGAACTCCGAGAAAATCGCATCCAGCTTCTTATCGTACGCTTTGCTGCTGGTTTGATAAGGCTCGGGAATGAACTGGTGATAAACCACATAACCGATTTTGCTGGCCCCGATCGTGTAAACCGAATCGAAGAACACCGGATCCTCCTGCAATACGATGGGCGTCACGTCGCGAGTCGTTGTGGTTTCCTTCAATGTGCCGTCCTTAATGTCGGCCAGGGTGTAAGTGGTCTTATCCTGGGTATTCAGCAGTTTCGAGTAGTTCGAGTCCGTCATTTTCTGACCGTTCACGCTGCTGAAAACATCGCCCCGCACAAAGCCGGCCTTGGCGGCGGGCGAGTCGGGGATCACGTAAAGCACAATGCCTACAACATTGCTGGTATTGGCGGGGAAATACACCAGTTTATATTCCATGCCGCTGGTTTTGGATTCGCCTCCCAAAGACGCTTCCAACTCCTTCGCGCTTTCCTGCATCCACGAAAACCGGTCGCCGTCGGGGCGCGCGGTCGCATCATACTTATAAAGGAGAGAGCTGAAAAAATCACTCGGCGTTTTGTTGTAATCAGGCGACGCTGTGATGTGGTCTGTCCAGTAATACCAATATTTCATGTTGGTATAGATCCACTCGTTAGTCTCGGTATCATTCTTGGGATCGGCGTTTTTTTCCTTGCAAGAAAAAAGGCAAACAGCGAGTAAAATGACAGGCAGGAGAAGTCTCAGTTTCATAGATTTCCGTTCATTTCTAAAAATACCTCTTCAATAATGCGGCAAGCTGCCTCCATCTGCGACTCATTGATCACCAATGGCGGTGCAAAACGAATTTTGTTGCCGTGCGTAGGCTTGCACAACAGCCCTTTTTCCATCATTTTATAACAAAGATCCATGGCCGTGCTGCTATCCTCGGAGTCGTTGATCACGATCGCATTCAGCAACCCTTTCCCTCTAACGCTTTCGATCAGAGAACATTGTTTTTGCAGCTCTTGCATTCTCCTGCGGAAGATCCGGCCCATTTGTTCGGCATTTTCAGCGAGGTTCTCCTCCTGAACCACCTGTAATGCGGCGATCGTCACCGCGCATGCCAACGGATTGCCGCCATAGGTAGAGCCGTGCTCACCTGGTGCGATCGTCAGCATGATTTCATCGTCGGCAAATGCGGCCGAAACCGGCATCGTGCCGCCCGACAATGCTTTGCCGAGAACCAGGATATCAGGCTTCACCCCTTCCCAGTCGCACGCCAGGCGTTTCCCTGTACGACCGATGCCGGTTTGCACTTCATCGGCGATGAAAAGGACATTATATTTTGTGCACAGTTCACGCACACCTTTCAGGTAACCATCCTCGGGCACCACCACTCCCGCTTCGCCCTGAATGGGCTCCACCATGAAACCGGCGATGTTCGGGTCATTTTTCAGCAGATTTTCCAGTGCGGCAAGGTCATTATAAGGAATGATTTCGTAGCCGGGAAGGAACGGGCCGTAATCGTTGGTCGACGAAGGGTCTGTGGAAGAGGATATCGCCGCCAGTGTCCTGCCCCAGAAATTACCGGCCGCATACACTGTCTTCGCCTTGCCGGGTTCGATACCTTTTACTTTATATGCCCATTTCCGGGTCAGTTTCAATGCTGTTTCGCCGCCTTCCACGCCCGAATTCATCATCAGGACCTTATCATACCCGAAATAATCGCAAAGAAATTTCTCGCATTCGCCGAGGCGGTCGTTGTAAAAAGCACGGGACGTGAGCGTCAGCTTTTGCGCCTGTCGGACCATCGCATCCACGATCTTCGGATGGCAATGCCCTTGGCTCACCGCGCTGTATGCCGAGAGGAAATCGAAATACTGCTTTCCCTCCACATCCCACAAAAAAACTCCTTCGCCCCGCTGGATCACTACCGGCATGGGCTTGTAGTTGTGCGCCCCGTAGCGGTATTCGAGGTCGATGGCGCTCTGGGAAGGTGATATATCGGTTGTGTCTGTATAGTTTGGCATATCCGGCAGAAAAATGAATGACGATGTTCGTATTAAATTAGGTAAAATTAAGGAAAACCGTTAGAAAATTGGGGGCAAAGCGGATTTAAAGGGTTGCCCAACTTTCGCTATATTTGTTCAAAGCGAAAGCAACACCATCCAGTTGGCAATCATGAAACTTCGATATTTATCAGGGCGCGGAAGTATACCCAAAAGCTTTCTCATACCAATCTCAGAATGGAACGCTCTCAAAGCCAAATCCCGGAACGCCAGCGAAAAAGAATGGCCTGAAATACCGGAATGGCACAAACGCCTGTTGGAAGAAAGAATCGAAGCCTATGAAAATGGGGTTGAAGAAGTATTTGATTCTGAAGAGGTTTTAAAAGACATCGAAAAAGAGTTGTATTGATATTCTTGAATGTACAAAACCGTATTCCTGAGTCGCGCCAGGAAGGACATCCGGGATGCTGCGAGATGGTATGATACACAGCAACCAGGCCTGGGCAGGCGATTCACACACGCTATCAGAAGCAAACTTATTTTGATTGGAGAGAACCCTTATCTCTACGCAGTCCGTTACAAAAAAACGAGGGCAGCATGGCTGAGGTATTTCCCTTTCCTGATTCATTTTAATATTAGTGAGCGGCAAAAGATTGTTGTCGTAATGGGAATATGGCACACAAGCCGAAACCCTGATGAAATTCAGGAGCGGAAACAATAAATCTTTTCACTTGAAAGATCCCGAGCCAACCCTTAATTTTGCAGCATAATCTCAAGGGGTGCCCTACCGAACGGGCTGAGATCATACCCATTTAACCTGATCCGGGTAATGCCGGCGTAGGGAGAGAAAGCCGGATCGGCTGTTTTCTGTTAACATTTTATCGAACTTTCTGATAGGTGGCCCCTGCCTGTTGTAATTATTGATCGCAATGCGAAAAATTACTACCTATCTGCTGGCACTCGTGCTCAGCACCACGTCACTCCTCAGTTTTGCACAAAAAAGCGTTTCCGGCCGTGTGACCGATGCCGAAGACGGCAAACCGCTCCCCGGTGCAACCATTAAAGCCGGCGAAATCCGCGGTACGAGCACCGACAAGGATGGTCATTTTGTTTTGAAAAACATCTCCGACAATATCGATGCGCTCGACATTTCTTACATCGGCTATCAAACTTCGAAAGTCGCCATCGGCGCTGCAAATCAGCTGGAAATCAAGCTCAATAAAAGTACTTATCAGGCTGATGAAGTGATCATTAATGCCACCCGAGTGAACGACAAAACAGGAATGGCGTACACCAACGTGACCGCAGCCCAAATCGACAAACAGAATATGGGTCAGGACCTGCCGGTACTCCTCAACTTCTCGCCCTCCCTCGTGAGCACAAGCGACGCAGGCGGCGGCGTGGGCTACACGGGCATTCGCATACGAGGCTCCGACGCGACGCGTATCAATGTGACCGTGAATGGCATTCCTTATAATGATGCTGAAAGCCAGGGCGTTTTCTGGGTAAATATGCCCGATTTTACATCTTCGGTGAGTAGTATCCAGATCCAGCGCGGCGTTGGAACTTCCACCAACGGCGCCGGCGCATTTGGTGCTTCGGTGAATATCAACACCAATGCATTCCGTGAAACAGCGTATGCGGAGCTTAATAACTCCTACGGCTCGTTCAACACATTTAAAAACACGTTGAAAGTAGGCTCAGGCCTGATTAAGGATAAGTTTACATTCGATGCGCGGCTTTCGCGGGTTTCTTCGGATGGTTTTGTGGACCGGGCTTCTTCGGAATTGCATTCTTATTACCTCTCCGGCGGATATTTTGGCAAGAAGAGCTTTGTACGAGTGAATGTATTTTCGGGAAAAGAACGCACTTATCAGTCGTGGAACGGTGTGCCGGAGGCCAAACTGCGCGGCGATCGCGAGGGTATTCTGGCTTATATTGACAGAAATTATTTAGGAGAAAAAGACGCCCAAAACCTGCTCAATTCCGATAACCGGACTTATAATTCCTATACATATAAAAATGAGGTGGACAACTATCGCCAGGACCATTATCAGATCGTTTCGTCTCATAACCTGAGTAATAAACTGACGTTCAACCTCAATGCATTTCTCGTCCGCGGACTGGGCTACTATGAGCAATATCGTTCCGGTGATGATTACAGCAAATACAATCTTCCCAATGTGATCGTTGGGAAGGACACACTTACCAGCACCGACTTCATCCGCCGTCGCTGGCTGGATAATTACTTTTACGGAAGTACCTTCTCGTTCGATTACAACAGCTTCAAAAAGCTGACAACAAGCTTCGGCGGTGGCTGGAACCAATACGACGGCGACCACTATGGCCAGATTATCTGGGCACGCAATGCCGGAAACATCGAGAATGAGCATCAATACTATTTCAGCACGGGTAAAAAGAAAGATTTCAATTTGTATGGAAAGGTTTACTACGCATTCACCGATCGGCTGACTGCATTTGCGGATTTGCAGTACCGTCGCGTAAGCCACGCCATCCACGGAACAGACAACGACCTGGTTCAACTGGCATTTGACCAGTCGTATTCATTTTTTAATCCAAAGGCTGGTATTACTTATCAACTGGCTGAGCAAAGCTCGGTTTACGCCTCATACAGCATTGGTAACCGTGAGCCAAACCGGGATGATTTCACATCTTCAACCGCCAATCTTTTCCCCAAAAGCGAGCGTTTGCAGAACGTAGAAGCGGGTTTCCGCACGCAGCAGGGTAAATGGGCATTTGCGGCGAACTACTATCTGATGAGTTATAAAAACCAACTCGTGCTTACCGGCCAGATCAACGATGTAGGCGGCTCGGTGCGTGTGAATGTGCCGAAAAGCTACCGCACCGGTATTGAATTGGAAGGCGCTGTGGTTTTCAACAGCCATTTGAAATGGAATGCGAATGCGACTTTCAGTCAGAACAAAATCAAAAACTTTACGGAATACATTGTGGACTATGATAATGGAGGTTATAAAACCGTCGATCATGGCAAATCGGATATTTCATTCTCTCCGAATGTGATTGTCGGAAGTCAGTTCACATATTCGCTCCGTAAAAACCTGGAATTAGCCTTGCTAACCAAGTATGTGGGCAAGCAATACCTGGACAACACCTCCACCGAAACCCGCAAACTGGACGCTTATCTCACGAACGACATTCGTTTGTCATGGACAATCAAGCCATCGTGGGCGAATGAAATCGCATTCAATTTGCTGGTCAATAATGTCCTGGACGAGAAGTATGAATCCAATGGTTATACCTACGGTTATATTGCCGGCGGCGCGCTCACGCAGGAGAATTTCTACTTCCCGCAAGCGGGGCGAAATTTCCTGATCGGGGTTAATTTCAGGTTTTGATAACCACTTTCTCCAAGCCCGGCACGCGATTGCCGGGCTTTTTTGTGTTTGTCGATTTCTTTAAATTGGCAGACTGTTTAACATTCACACACCACACATCGAATATGACGCCCTTCGAACCACAAAGCCTTATCGGTGTCGGCACCGGAATCTACACGCTCCCCGACATCTCTTACATTTTGCACCTACCAACCGGAAAGGTTCGAAAATGGATGCACGAGTATTGGCAACTCCGTTTCAGTTCATCTGCGGAATCAGGATTTTCTCATGGATCCGGCAAAGAGCTTGTCACTAACTTCCTTACGCTGATCGAATTTTTTACATTCTACCAACTTCGGCAGGAAGGAGTGAGCGCACAAAAAATTGTTAAAGCGCACCAGATTCTGGCAAAAACATTCCGTACAAAATACCCTTTCGCCAAGTCCAGTCTTCTGACCGATGGTGAACGAGTCTTGTTCAACGGCGATGCCGGGAACATCATCCAGGCTGATGAAACGCTGCAAATCAATATCAAAGAAGCGATTGAACCATTTTGCAAAAAGGTTGAATTTAATGACGATGATATGGTCAAGCGTTTCTACCCCCTAGGCAAGGATCACAGCATTGTCATCGACCCCAAGCGGCAATTCGGTCAGCCAGTTATTGGCGATACCAATATTCTGGCGGAAACGATCTATAACCTTCATCGGGGTGGAGAATCCATAGATACGATAAGCAGCCTATACTCACTAACCGTCGGCCAGGTAAACGATGTAATTAACTACTATCGGAGGGCGGCATGACAAAAATTTATATAGACGAAAACCTCCCGCTGAACATCGCGGAAGGACTGAATATCCTGGAAGCTCCGAATCGTGACGGATTTGAAGTACTCTCTATCAAAAAAGTATTTGGCTCCGGCACGGCTGATGAGGATTGGCTCGCAAAAATCGGCCGTGAAAATGCGGTTGTTATTACGCAGGACTTCAACATTCATAGAAATCATTATCAACGGGCGCTGTATCAGCAGCATAATGTGGGAGTTTTCTTCATAAGTCCGCCTTCCAAAACGGGTTATCAATATTGGGAGATGGTCGAGCAGATCATCAAACGTTGGCGTGACATCAAAAAACATTGCAAAAGCCAACGACCGTTTGCCTTCCGATGCACCTCTCGGAGTACTGACTTTGAGCGACTATAAATCGCCATCGGCTCTTTTCCATAACCACTTTCTCCCTACCTTTGCCGCATGAATCTGAAAAATGACCTTTTGCTTCGGGCGGCGCGGGGGGAGAAAACCGAACGCACGCCTGTTTGGATGATGCGCCAGGCCGGACGCATCCTTGTAGAATACCGGGCCGTTCGCGAAAAAGCCGGAAGTTTTATCAATTTGGCCACTACACCTGAAATGGCAGCAGAAGTGACCCTGCAACCTGTCGACTTGCTGGGCGTGGATGCTGCCATTATATTTTCCGACATCCTGGTAATCCCCGAGGCAATGGGGCTGCCTTACGAAATGGTGGAACAGCGTGGGCCGGTGTTTCCAAGCACGGTACATTCATTGGCTGACCTGCAAAAACTGCATATCGCCGAGCCGGAGACGGACCTCAAATATGTACTGGACGCCATCAAAATCACGAAAGAAGGTCTCGCAGGCCGCGTTCCGCTAATCGGTTTCGCCGGCGCGCCTTTCACGATCTTCTGTTACATGACGGAAGGTAAAGGCTCCAAAACCTTCTCGGTTGCGAAAAAGCACTTGTACGCCGATCCCGAGTTTTCGCATACATTATTACAACAAATCACCGACAGTACGATCGCTTATCTGAAAGCACAGATCGCAGCCGGTGCCGACCTTGTACAACTCTTCGACTCCTGGGCGGGCATCCTGTCGCCTGAGCAATACCGCGTGTTCTCGCTGCCTTATATCAAGCAGATTTGCGATGCAATCACCGAAGTACCGGTGACCGTGTTTGCAAAAGGTGCATTCTTCGCAAGAAAGGAAATCGGTGAACTGAGCTGCTCAGTGGTAGGCCTCGACTGGAATATGGACATCGCCGAGTCGCGCGAGTTGATCCCGAACAAGACTTTGCAAGGTAATCTCGATCCGTGTGTGCTCTATTCTTCTTACGATCAGATCAGGGCGGAAGTGAAGAAAATGGTGAACCAGTTTGGCACCCAACGGTACATTGCCAACCTGGGCCACGGTGTTTATCCCGACACCGATCCTGATAAAGTAAGGTGCTTCATCGAGGCGGTCAAAGAGTTTTCTTCCCTTTAAATATGGCTTTGCATCAAAATAAATGTGTATTCCTCGACCGCGACGGAGTACTGAACGAGGATTGCCCGGATTATTTGTATAAACTGGAAGAACTCGTCATACCGGAAGGTGTTGCAGAAGCGCTCAAAATGCTGAAAGAGGCTGGTTATCTGCTCATTGTGATTACCAACCAGGCAGGGATTGCCAAAGGTCTCTATACGGCGGATAATGTGTATGCCATTCACGAAGCCATGCAGCAAGTGTCTGATAATGCATTGGACGACCTGTATTTCTCGCCTTACCACCCGTCGTATTCCGGCAATTCACTGTCGCGGAAGCCGGGTTCGTTGCTGATCGAGAAGGCCATGGCCAAATACGATATCGATCCGGCACAATCGTGGATGATCGGCGACCGGGACCGTGATATGGAAGCAGGAAAGAATGTCGGTTTGAAAACGGTTCACATCATCCCGAATGCGGAAGACTCGACGGGTGATTATGCCGCTGTGAATTTGCTGGAAGCCGCCAGGCTTATATTGCAGCGGTAAATTAAGCTTTTACTACCGGCGCAGGCTGAGTTTTCTGTACTGATCCGTAAGCAGGGCAGGCGTGTTTCGTGCAAGATGATGCCACCGCCAATGTTCCGCAGACAGCCAGGAGAAGTAAGATCTTTTTCATTTTCCAGTTCGTATAAGTTTTTGTCACTACAAAAATATTAAATTAAGTTCTTTGGATGAGCGTTTTAGCCTAACTAATAACGAACTCATCCAAAGAACTTTATATACGGCGTCAGATTTTTGTTTCTGCCAGCTCCTCTTCGTGCTCTACCGTTTTGGTATCCTTCTGCGGCTGGCGGTCCTGCGGGGCACGGTCCTGAGGGCCGAAAGGCTCTTCTCTGAAACCCAACACCCTCAACATCGAGTCGCTGTTTTGCTCCTCTGCAAAAACGCGGGTCGTCAAACGGCCTTCCTCGTCACGATCGATCAGCACGTGTTTCGGTGCCGGGATCAGGCAGTGCTGAATGCCGCCGTAGCCGCCAAGTGACTCCTGATAAGCTCCGGTATGGAAGAAACCGATGTATTGCGGCTCGTTATCTTCGAAAATAGGCATGTACAAATCCGCACTATGCATTTCACTGTTATAGAAATCCTGCGAATCGCACGTTAATCCACCGAGATTTACCTTCTGATAAGGATTATCCCAGTTATTAATCGGCAGCATAATGTACTTCTGATTCATGCCCCACGAATCGGGAAGCTGGGTAATGAACGATCCGTTGATCATATACCAGAGCTCCTTGTCGTTTTGAAGCTTCTTGTCGATGATTTCATAAATCACCGCGCCGCTCTCTCCGACGGTATAGCTTCCGAACTCCGTGAAAATATGCGGAACAGGAACATTGTTCTTGTTGCAAATCCACTGGATGTTCTCGATGATCTCGTCGATCATCTGCTGGTAATCATAGTTCGATTGCAACGAAGTCTGGATCGGAAGGCCGCCGCCGATGTCGATCGAATCGAGATCCGGGCAGATCTTCTTCATTTCGCAGTATTTGAACATGAAGCGGGTCAATTCACTCCAATAGTAGGCACTGTCTTTGATGCCAGTATTAATGAAGAAGTGAAGCATTTTGAGCTTGAAACGAGGGTTTGGCTCGATCTTCTCCTTATACAGCTGCTGTACATCATTATAACGGATCCCCAAACGCGACGTATAGAATGCAAAATTCGGTTCTTCGTCCGTAGCAATGCGCATTCCGAAATGCACCGAATCCGCCGTTACCTGTGCCTCGTACGATTCGATTTCTTTGAGGTTATCCAGAATAGGCACCACGTTGAAACCTTCGTTGATCAGCTCGCTCAGGTATTGCGTGTAGCGCGGTAGCTTGTAGCCATTCGCCAGAATGTACGTGCTCTTATTGACCTTGCCACGACGGTAAAGCTCCCGGATAATGGGGATATCGAAAGCGGAAGACGTCTCGATATGGATGTTATGCTTCAGTGCCTCTTCCAGCACGAAGCTGAAATGTGACGATTTCGTGCAGTAGCAATAGGTATAAGTGCCTTTGTAATTATGTCTTTTGAAGGCATTCCGGAAGAACATGTTGGCATTCTCGATGTGTTCTCCGATCTTGGGCAGATAATTGATCTTTAACGGCGTACCATGTTCCTTGATGATATCCATCAGAGGTACATTGTTGAACAGCAATTCATTATTATCAACGTTGAACTCCATGGTGGGAAACTCGAACGTCTGCTGAATCAGGTCAATGTAGCTTTTCATTGATTTGTTTGTCGCGATGGCAATTAGTGAATTGGGTGTTAAAAAATAGGAACGAAAATGACCCGAAAATTGGGCAGAATATGTGTCATTTCCAAACACGGATCACTGTCAAATCATTCCCGTTCGAAGGCAATTTATCTCTCTATTTGCCAAGTTCATACCTGAAAATCCCCGCTTAATAATTTTTTAATTGACGAACCGGCGCCACGCTACCTATTTTCAGGCCGGAAATTCGGAAATCAACTCCACGCTTTCTGCTTCCGGACTCATTCACAGTATGTTAGATTGGACTATTTATTCTCAATATAATCCTATTTAAAATTTATACATTTCTCAACAGCTAAAAACCATTTCTATGATCTCTCTCAAAATGGCCTCGCTTTGTAAACGGCCTAAACACCGTCGAAACTGCTAATTACCAGCGTTTAAGGGCTTTCACCAGCTCGCCTTGTGCCCTATTTGACGACAATTGATTACTAATGCGTAGAAAACTTTAAACATTCTCAGAGTTTTCTTAGTTTTTGTCATTCGAAAATTTCAAATTTGTCGCTGTGAAAGAGCGAATTATCAAATCGGCACTGAACCTTTTCTGGCGTTACGGTATCCGTAGCGTCACGATGGACGACATTGCCCGCGACCTGGGGATTTCGAAGCGTACCATTTACCAGCATTACTCCGACAAGGAGGCCATTCTCGCCCTTGTGATACAGGAAGAGATCCGCACCCAGAAATGCGAAATGGAGAAATTGGAAGAGCTCGCCGAAAACCCGATCGAGGAAGCGATGTACGCCACGGTGCAAATGCAGGAAACACTGGCCGACATGAATCCCACGCTTTTGTATGATTTGAAAAAGTATTATCCCAATGCCTGGGAGCTGTTTCAGACCTACAAGCACGAGTACATTATCAAAAACATGCGGGAAAACCTCCTCAAAGGAATCGAAATGGGTCTATACCGGCCTGACATCGACGTGGAGGTTCTTTCCTTGCTGCGTGTCGAGCAGATCGTGCTCGCTTTCGACCCGACCGTTTACCCCGCCAAGAAGTTCAATATTATGCACGTGCAAACCCAGTTTCTCGGGCACTTTTTAAGGGGGATACTTTCGGAAAAAGGCTTTGAATACTACAACACCATAAAAGATAAACCAGCAACTGAACTCAATATCCATGAAAAATGCCAGAACAATACGTAGCACTTTGATGCTGCTCGCGGCACTGATCTATTTTGTACCACTTCATGCACAAACCGGCTATTCATTAAAAGAGGCCGTTGACTACGCGATCAAGCACAATCTGAATGTCAAGAATGCACAACTGGATGCGGTTTCCGCCGAAGCGCGCATCGGAGAAATCCGTGCAGCGGGTCTGCCGCAGGTTACAGGAGCTGTTTCGCTAACGAACAACATTATTATCCCAAGGTTCTTCTTGCCGGCGAAAACCTTCGATCCATCGGCGCCGGACGACGCACCACCGAGCGCCGTGAAGTTTGGGATTCCCTGGCAAGGCTCCGCTTCCGCCAATCTTAATCAGCTGATTTTCAACGGATCTTATTTCATCGGATTGAAAGCAGCTGCTACTTACCGCGAACTGGCGCAAAAAAGCACTACTTCTTCGAAAGTGACTGTCGCCGAAGCGGTAACCAAGGCTTACTACTCGGCCCAAGTAGCGGAAGAACGCGCCAAGCTGCTCGACCTGAACATCGCCCGTGTAGACTCGTCCATGCGCGAGACGAAAGCGATGAATGCAAGCGGTTTTGTGGAACTCCTGGATGTAAATCGCCTCGAAGTGCAGATCAACAATTTGCAAACCGAGCGCCAAAAAGTGCAGAACCTGATCGAGCTGAGCTATGCATTGCTGAAATTTCAGATGGGTATGCCCGCGAACGAGCCCATTAAGCTGACGGATGATATCAATGCGGTAAACGTGGCCGAGCTTCGGTCGGAGTCCGAGAGCCTGGATGTGAGCTATGAGAAAAGAATTGAGTATTCTTTATTGAACACACAGGAAAAACTGGCCATGCTCGATCTGCGCAATGTACGCTCCGGCTACCTGCCCAGCTTATCGGCATCCCTGGGATACGGCTACAATGCGGGTATGGACAAATTTTCCCAGCTATTCAATAATCCTTGGTTCAACAACATGGTACTGGCCGTGAACCTGAACATTCCGATTTTCGACGGTTTCACCAAAAAGTACCAAATCGCTCAGAAAAAGATCGCGCTCGACAAGGTCAAGAACAACCAGACCCTGCTGAAACAGTCGATCGATCTGGAAAACAATCAGGCGAGCATTAATATCAAGAATGCATTTGCCACGCTGGAAACCCAGAAACGGAACCTGACGCTTGCCGAGGAGATTGTGCGCGTTTCGAAAATCAAATATAAAGAAGGGGTAGGCTCGAACATCGAGGTGGTCAATGCCGAATCTTCTTTGAAGGAAGCGCAGACGAACTACTTCACCGCGTTGTACGACCTGATGATCGCCAAAGTGGACCTCAGTAAGGCCAAAGGCGAGCTTTATTCCGAATGATACCAATAACACTTAACAAAATTTGAAACAGCTACTTACCAATACCATGAAAAGCAATATTCTGATTATAACCGCCGTTGCCACCGTTCTGGCCTCCTGCTCCGCCAAGAAAGAAGGCCTGGAAGGTAAAAAAGAAGAACTTGCCGCGCTGAAAGCGGGGCAAGTTGAGACTGCCAAGAAGATCAAGGAGCTGGAAATCGAGATCGCCAAGCTGGATCCGAAGAAAACAACGGAAGCCAAAGTGAAGCCGGTTTCGATCACGACGTTGAATGCCGAGACGTTCAAGCACTATGTAGAGCTGCAAGGCACCGTCGACGCGAAAAACAACGTGATGGTTACACCCAAAACAGGCGGTGTGATCGTGGCGATGTACGTCAGGGAAGGCGACGCAGTGAAGGCAGGAAGCGTGATCGGCAAGATCGACAACAGCATTCTGACCGAATCCATCGAGGAACTGAAAACTTCGCTGAGCCTCGCCAATACGCTTTACGAAAAGCAGAAAAACCTCTGGGACCAGAAGATCGGTACCGAGCTGCAATACCTGCAGGCGAAAAACAACAAGGAATCGCTCGAAAAGAAACTGGTTACGCTGAATACCCAGCTTTCGCAGACGAATATCGTATCGCCGATGGCAGGCGTGGTGGACCTCGTGAATGTGAAAGTAGGTGAAATGGCTTCCCCGGGCGTGGGCGTAGTTCGCGTAGTGAACCTGGCCAACCTCAAAGTTTTGGCCAAAGTATCGGACGTTTATGCTGCCAGCGTGAAAAAAGGCGATGAAGTGATCGTCAAATTCCCTGACCTGAAAAAGGAATTCAAAGCGAGAATTTCATTCGTGAGCACCGCAGTTGATCCGTTGTCGAGAACATTCACCATTGAGGCCAACCTGCCTTCCGACCGCGACATCAAGCCCAATATGATGGCGCAGGTACAGATCAACGACGCGACCAGCAAAAACGCACTAGCCATCGATCAGAACTACGTTCAGAGCACGGAGAAAGGGAATGTGGTGTACGTAGCCGTTACCGAAGGCAACAAAAAGGTGGCCAAAGCGAAAGAGGTGAAGACCGGTCTGAGCTACAATGGCAAAGTCGAGATCCTTTCGGGCCTTTCGGCAGGAGATCAGCTGATTACGCTCGGTTACCAGGAAGTTTCCGACGGCCAGCCGATCAGCTACTAAATACGAATAAGAGTGACGGCCGTCAAAAGGTCAGTTATAGTCAGGAGTTGTCAGGAATGTACGACTCTTGCCCGTCCCGGCGGGATCATTCACTCATTCACTCATCGCACCGGCGACCCGGTCAATCATTCAACATTATGAAATTTAGCGAATATAAAACCTTAGGCTTCACCAACTGGTGCGTAGAGAACAGGACGACGATCTACATCTTTACGTTCATCATCACGCTGGCGGGCTTCATGGTGTACAATAACCTGCCGAAGGAGCAGTTCCCGGATATTAAAATTCCGCAGATCTACATTAATACGGTGTATTTCGGAACAGCGCCGGCCGATATCGAGAACACGATCAACAAGCCGATCGAGAAGCAGCTCAAATCCCTCAACGGGGTCAAGAAGATCAAATCCAATGCATTGCAGGATGTTTCGGTAATCCTCGTAGAATTTACCCCGGATGTGGCTGTGGAAGTGGCTTTGCAAAGGGTGCGGGATGCCGTAGATAAAGCCAAAACCGACTTGCCCCAGAACCTCGACTCCGGCCCGACAGCCCAGGACGTGAACTTCTCGGAGTTCCCGATCATGAACGTCAACATAGCCGGTAACTATTCTTTGAAACAACTGAAGGAATACGCCGAAGACCTGCAAGACGGCATCGAAGCATTACCTGAAATTACCCGTGTGGATATCCTGGGGGCATTGAACCGCGAAATCCAGATCAACGTGAACCTGGATCGCATGAAATCGACGGGTTTGACATTTTACGACGTTCAAACGGCCATCCAGAGTGAAAACATTAACGTGTCGGGTGGCGAACTGAATGTGCAGGGCGTTCGTCGTACGCTGCGCGTGAAAGGCGAGTACACCGATGTGAACGACATGGCGAACATCCGCATACGCACGTCCACGGGCGCAACCGTCCGCCTGGGCGACATCGCCGAAGTGGTCGATAGCTTTGAAGAACAACAGGATTTTGCTCGTCTGGCCAACAAATCGGTAATTACGCTGAACGTGATCAAGCGTTCGGGAGAGAACCTGGTCGACGCGGCCGATAAAATTGAAAATGTCATCGCGGATTATAAAGAAAATCGTTTTCCTGCCGGTCTGGATGTTAAAATTACCGCCGACCAATCGATCCAGACGCGCGCCGACCTGCACGACCTGATCAACACCGTTGTACTTGGCTTCATTTTCGTGGTACTCGTACTGATGTTCTTCATGGGTGTGCGCGACGCGATCTTTGTCGGGCTCTCCGTACCGCTATCCGCGCTGGTAGCATTTGTATTAATGCCGATCATCGGCCCGATGGTAGGCACCGAATTTACATTGAACACCATCGTACTATTCGCATTCCTGTTGGGTATCGGTCTGGTAGTGGATGACGCGATCGTGGTTATCGAGAACACGCACCGCTTGTTCAACATGCATAAGGATTGGACGATCCAGCAGGCAGTGAAAGCGGCGGCCGGTGAGGTATTCATTCCCGTACTTTCAGGTACACTCACGACCATCGCGCCGTTTTTCCCGCTCCTTTTTTGGTCGGGGATAGTCGGGGAATTCATGAAATTCATGCCGCTCACGCTCATTATCACGCTCGGAGCATCGCTTTTTGTGGCTTATGTGATGAACCCGGTATTTGCGGTGTCGTTCATGGGCCGCCATGATGATGAGAAGGAAGCGCATGACACCAGTTTCAAAGCGATCCGCCGGCCGGTGATTATCCTTGTAGTAGCCGCAGCAGTCGGCTATCTGATCGACCGCGGCGTGGGTAATTTCTTTGTATTTATATTGATACTCTGGATTTTCAACCACTACATTCTGACGCCGCGCATTCTCGTCCCATTCCAGGACAACTTGCTTCCTGCACTAAAGAACGGCTACCGCAAGCTCATCGACTGGCTGCTCAGAGGATGGCGCCCGGTGGTAGCGATTATAGGTGTGTTCATCCTGTTGATTGCCACCTTTATCATTACCGGCATCGCGCAACCCAAAGTGTTGTTTTTCCCAAGCGGCGATCCCGACTATGTGTATGTTTATAACAAACTACCGATCGGAACAGACGCCCGCGTAACCGACTCCGTAACCAAGATCATCGAGAAACGTGTTTTTGATGTTTTGGAAAAGGAAAAAGCCATGGATATGGTGAATTCGGTGATTGCCAACGTGGGCAAAAACGCGGGTGACCCATACAACCCCGACCGCTCGGCCACGCCGCACAAATCCAAAGTGACCGTAGCATTCGTGTATGGCACGGAGCGCGGCGGCAGGTCTTCCGAATTGATCCTGCGCAAAATCCGCGACGCCGTATCAGGCATTCCGGGCGCTGAAATCTCCGTAGAACGTGAAGCAGTCGGACCGCCGACCGGTAAACCCATTTCGATCGAAATTTCCGGTGATGAATTTGAAGTACTTCAAAAACTGGAAAAAGACGTGCTGAAAAAGGTGCAGGATTCAGGTATTGAAGGAATCGACCAGCTCCGCTCCGACCTTGTAACCAACAAGCCCGAGATCGTGATCGACATCGACCGCGAGAAGGCACAACGTGAAGGCATCAGCTCGCAGCAGATCGCGCTGGCAGTTCGTACGGCATTATTCGGTCTGGAAGTTTCGAAATTCCGGGATGATAAGGATGAATATCCGATCATGGTAAGATTGGAAAAAGACGACCGTGAGCAGATAGAGAAACTATTGAGCCTGAATGTGGTTTACCGCGACATGAATATGGGCGGTGCATTGCGTCAGGTCCCGATTACTTCCGTTGCCAATATTCACTATTCAACGACTTTCAGCCAGATCAACCGCCAGGACCAACGCCGTATCGTAACATTAGGCTCCGACGTATTGCCAGGCTACAATGCCAACGAGATCGTGGCACAGATCCAGACGCTGATCCAGGATATGGAGGTGCCTAACGGCTATATTATTAAAATGGGGGGAGAGCAGGAAGAGCAGGCCGAATCCATGTCGTTCCTTGGAACTGCATTCGGTGCGGCGATCATGCTCATTTACCTGATCCTCGCGACGCAGTTCAACTCCGTGATCAAGCCATTCATTATCTTCTTCACGATCGTACTATCGCTGATCGGGGTGTTGCTGGGCTTTGTCATCTTCCACAAAGACTTCTCAATCATCATGTCTGGTGTGGGTATCATCGCGCTGGCTGGTATTGTGGTGAAAAACGGTATTCTCCTCATCGAGTTCATCGAAGAGCTCCGCGGACGCGGGTACCCGATGCGCGAGGCTATTATTGAAGGCGGCGCGATCCGTTTGACTCCGGTATTGCTCACAGCTTCTGCGGCTGTACTTGGTCTGGTGCCGCTTGCATTGGGTATCACAGTCGATTTCGTCGGCCTTTTCCGCGACCTCGAACCCCACCTGATCGTCGGAGGCCCTAGCTCAGTGTTCTGGAACATCCTCGCCTGGACGATCATTTTCGGTCTGACATTCTCAACCCTGCTGACGCTCATCATGGTACCATGCATGTATTACGTGAACGAGCGCATCCGCGACAAATGGTTCCGGAAAGGCAAGGTGGATGTCGTGAACCCGAACTGGCAGAACGAAAGCATCTAGTTAACCAAGCATTTATTGTTCATTTCAGGTTAGTTCAATTTTTTTCAACCTGAAATGAACAATAATCCAAAACATTCTTAGATTTGCAACCCCAAAGAGCAGCCGTAAGGCATTCTTAGAAGTTCGGGATGTAGCGCAGCCCGGTAGCGCACTAGCATGGGGTGCTAGGGGTCGCAAGTTCGAATCTTGTCATCCCGACATTGATTATCAGGCTTTTAAGTGTAACAACTTAAAAGCCTGTTTTGTTTAGTCGGACATTTTGCGAGATTGCTTGGGCTGTTGTGGACAGAATTGTTAGTGACCTATTAAAATCTAGATAAAACTTTTCGAGATTTTCACTAGCAGCTTCTCGACCAGCACTAAAATACCGTCACACCTCCGGCGAATTACCCTGCTGCCAAGCAACACTTGAATCAAATATTACAAACCGATAAGATCGGCTTAGAGTGAATTTCATCTCTTGATCGGAGGCTGGCTGCTTATAATATCATACTGTTATATAACATTTCGTATACACGTATCCTAATTCACTGATAAATTCGGCTCAGAGCTTAGCCGGGATTGCAATTACGGATTTTCGTAGTGGAAAGATTCACGGTGAAAACGTACTGTAAACTCAAAAAAGAGAGACGATTACGATGAAAATCAAATTTTCATCTTTCCCAGATAACACTAAGTACTGTGTTAGTGAAAGGTTGATAGAGTCCGAAATCCGGCGGATAATAGCGGGGAACGCTTGGTATTAATTTTAGAAAAAACAAGGTATATCTCTGTTTACTTTGATACATTTGGCATGACTCAATATGTATCAAAGTATCAATGCGCCTCTATCAACCAGTATTAACCTTTCTTGCCTTTTTGGCGTTGTCTATTTCCTGTAAGAAAAAAAATGAAGAAGTTAAACCCGTCGAAAACTGCCGGTTTGTGGGCAAATCGATTATCTCGGAACAAAAAACCGCTGCTGAGACATCGGTTGGGACAACCGAGTCGAATTTCAAGCAGGATGACCAAGGCAGGTTAACGCTTGTAACGTTCTCGCGAACCGAATCCAGGAAAGACTCAACGGGTGTTTATGCCAGCAGCACAGACGAAGAGACCTACGAATTTGTTTACGATACAGAAGGTTTTTTGACAGAGTTGAAGCGACACGACTTGCGATTACAACAAGGGTCCGCAAATTTTTTATTCGGCTATGCTACCCTTCGATATCGAAAAGGAAGAATGGAAACAACCAGCGTTACATCCTTTGTATATAATGAAGGCCGGTTGCAATCGTCAAAATATGTCAGCAATCTTGTTGTTCAAGGTGATAACCTGCCGGCTGCAAACTTTCCTGAAAGTTACACAATCAGCTATAAATATGATTCGAAAGGCACTATCCAAACAGCGACTGGCGGTGGCTGGGTAGCAAAGTACACAAATGGAGTCCGTGCATCCAGCGCCTCAGATGATGGCAAAATTGTTTGGAAATATGATGACCTGGGAAGAATGATCAGCTATTCGTCTCCATATGACGAAAGAACTTTCAAATATGATCAGAGAGGAAATCAAATTTTTCAAGATTCCTATGACAACGGGGTGTTTGTTTTCTCAACCGAAACCAAATTTGATGACCATACGAATCCGGACAGTACAATCCCATCTCGCTACAAGGGAATTCCCGACCCCATTAAAGTCACTTATGCGGATGACAATTCAAACAACATGATCGAAAGTACAGTTCTTCATCGAAATGACGAGCCACTGATCACATCAAATGTTTGGACTTATCATCCCAACGGCTTGCCAGCGGCATCCACTATGAAAACCGGAACGGATTTCTATAAGACAACCCAAATCACAAAATTTAAGTACGAAAACTGCGATTAGGATTCAACCCCAGATAATTAAGTAATGAACTGAGAAATATCCAATAGGTACCAGGAGCCTTAAAGGCGAGTCTGGTCATCCTCTCCGAATAGTAAAATGCCTTCGGTATACACCAAAGGTTACTTTCAACCTGCTGATTATCTGGCGTGGACGAGCCTTAGAAATTTAACATAATGGTCATGAACAGCCGTGACGGACGCCGTAAAAATGATTACCTTTCGAGTTAATTTAAGCTCGTGAATAATCTGCGCTGTCAATGAAAGACCAAGTTCCATATTGGGCCGAGAGAATAGCTCTTTACAGCGATCAATCGGCCTATGAAAATTTGTTTTTTCATCTTTACGATCCCCTGGTAGGATGTTCATACGCCATTCTCAAAAACAGGGAGACTGCGGAAGAGATTGTATCCGATGTGTTTGTCAAATTATGGCGCGAACGTGGCAGGGTATCGGAAATCCTCAATCTTCGCGTTTACCTGTATGTGTGCGTCAAGAATGACTCGCTGAAATGCCTTGCCCGCACCAGCCGCATGAAGGAAATCAGCTGGCACGACTTGCCTACCGACGCTCAAACCGGAGCTTCGCTGTCGCCGGAAGAAATGCTGATCTCCAATCAGACCGTCAGACAAATTGAAGCCGCCATAGAATCCCTCCCGCCCAGGTGCAAAGAGATTTTCAAAATGGTTAAAGAGGACGGACTTAAATACAAGGAAATAGCAGAAATGCTGAATATCTCCGTCAAGACGATCGACGCTCAGATGGCGATCGCCGCGAGAAAAATCACGGAATCCATCGGTTTTCTGATGAACCATTAAAATTTTAAAAAAACTTCCCCCGCGCTTAGGTGATTCCGCTGATTTCGGGATCCTTGGTTCAGAAGTCCTAATGAACCAGAAGCATGACCAACGATCAAGTATACGAGCTGATTGCCAGAAAACTCTCGGGAGAGGCCACTCCGGATGAGCTGAAGGCATTGGATCTCCACCTGAAAAACGAGCCAGAACTTGCCCATCAGGCCGAACTACTTGATCTGTATTTTTATCAGCCAGCATCTGTTAAAGCGGATACCGATGAAAAATCCCGGGCCTGGGAAAATCTTCGGTCGAAGCTGAATAGCGAGTTTCCGGATGAATATCCTGTTAAACCGCTCGCTTCAAAATCCGTCAGACCTGCCATTTTCATCCAGTACAGAAGTTGGATAGCCGCCGCTGCGAGCGTGTTGCTCATTGTTTCATTGGCAGTGTTTTATTCAGGCTGGCGCAGCCGGCACGGCGTATCTGCTTCCCTGGCCATTAGCAAAAAAGCATTTATTGAATTAAAAACGGAAAAAGGAACACGGCTTAACAAGGTGTTGCCCGACGGCACCAAGGTATGGCTCAATGGAGATAGCTACCTTTCCTACAATGCCGACTTCGGCAAAAGCAAGCGCGACATCACGCTCGTAGGCGAAGCGTTTTTCGATGTAGCACATAATACCCGTGTACCATTGACTGTTCATGCGAAGGATGTAAATATCCTCGTTACCGGCACCGCGTTTAACGTAAAGAGTTACTCCGGAAACAATAAAGTGGAGACAGCCCTGCTCCGCGGATCGGTGGAGGTTTCGCGTCAAAGCCAGCCTGAGCAGGTGGTCAAATTAAAGCCCAACGAGAAAATCACCATCAATATCGACGATCCAGCGTCGGCATCCTCCCATGAAGTACTCCCAATTGGCAAAGCAACGGAACGTAACGGAGCCTCCTCAGTGAAGTATCAAATTGAGGGCCTTAAGGAAAGCTCGATAGCCAATATGATCCCCGAAGTTTCGTGGGTGGAGAATGTGCTGCTGTTCGACAACGAGCCTTTCGGCGAAGTGATCGACAAAATGGAGAAATGGTACAATGTTGACATTCAAGTGCAGAATCAGGAATTGATGTCGCGGAGATTTTCAGGCGTTTTCAAGGATGAGAATATCATACAAGCCGTTGAAGCTCTTCAAATCATCATACCGCTGCAATTTGAGCAGCATGGAAAAACGATAATTATTAGATAACCTAAACCAACCTCTATGGCATAACCTCAACCATCCCATAAACAAAAAGAGATGCGCTAACATCTCTTTGAGTTTACCCGATTTCAAAACGATACATACTTCTTTGAGCGGACGTCTGTATCATTTTTTCAACCTTCAGGTCTTCAAATTTATGAAAAAAATGATTGTATCCCAATCATCATGGGATACCCTTGCCAAATTCCGCAAACTGTTCTTAATCATGAAATTGACTGCAATCCTGTGCATTGTAGTGTGTTTGCATGTTTCTGCAATAGGCTATGGACAAAATAAGATCAGCATCAAGGTCAAAGACATTGCGCTGAAACATTTGTTCACCAAGCTTCAAAAGCAGACCAGCTACCGTTTTCTGTATGAAGACTCGCAATTGCCCAAAAATGCGCGATTTGACGTTGATGTGGAAAATGAATCCATACAGGGAGTGCTGGACAATGCCCTGAAAAACAGCTCTCTGCAATACAAAATCCTGAACAACAATCTGGTGGTAATTACCTCGGTGGCGACCGGGCCGTCCGTCCGGGTATTGAATGGAGAGGTTAGGGATGAAAGCGGTGAACCGCTTCCGGGAGCGAACATCCAGATCAAAGGAAGCAGGTCGGGAGCGACTTCCGACGCAAATGGCCGGTTTTCGATTGAAGTCACCGAGAATACGACTCTGATTATCTCGTTCATCGGATACATTACCCAGGAAATCAATGCACCCGACAGCGGTTATATGCGGGTCAGTCTGGTACCTGGCGACAAAAACCTGAATGAGGTAGTTGTGGTGGGCTTTGGTGTGCAGAAAAAAGCAAATCTCACAGGCGCCGTTGATGTAGTGACCTCTCAGCAGTTGGAAAGTCGCCCGCTGTCAAGCCTGGGTGGAGGGCTCCAAGGGCTTATTCCGAACCTGAACATCACCCTGGATAACGGACGCGCTACGACTGCGGCCAATTTCAACATTCGCGGTTTCACGAGCATCAATGGCGGAGAGCCGCTGATCCTGGTGGACAATGTACCTTTTACGATGGCCGAAGTAGCGATGTTCAATCCTAATGACATTGAAACAGTGTCGGTTTTGAAAGATGCAGCAGCTTCTGCTATCTACGGCTCCCGTGCTGCTTTCGGCGTTGTGTTGATCACAACCAAATCGGCGAAGGGAAACAAAATGAATGTCAGCGTGAATGCGAATATGGCCTTCAGAACTGTGGGCAAGTTGCCGGAACTCGTCACAGACCCATACCTGGTAATGAAGTACAAGCATGACGCGGCCATCCCTCTCTACAACTTGTTTCCCGATGCGGCGCGCGTGTACGCAAAGGAACGATCGGAAAACCCTTCATTACCGGCCGTCATCATCAATCCGACCAACACGGCCAACTGGGCTTATTATGGTTCCACGGATTGGATCAAGGAAGCCTATGAAAAGGGCGCACCGACGTACAATACCAATATTAGTTTGTCAAAAAAATCGGAGAAGCTGAGCTATTATTTTTCAGGAGATTACTATCGCCAGGATGGAATGCTGCGGTTCGGAAATGACATTTACAACCGCTACAATGTCCGAGGCAAGGTTGACTTGAACGCAACGCGCTGGCTTACATTCTCCAACAACACGCTGCTCACCGGCAATAAATATGATTCGCCGGTATTTATCGACGGCGACTTTTTCTGGAACGTGAACAGGACCAGTTCCCTTGACGTTCCCAAAAACCCCGATGGAAGCTGGACTTCCGCAGGAGCCAGCCTATTAGGCAGGTTACAGGAAGGTGGCAGGGCCGACAGCCGCACCAACGATTTCCAGACCACGTTTTCATTCAATGCGGCCTTAGTGAAGGATGTCTGGGATGTAAAGGGAGAAGCTACCGTCAGGCGCGGCGCGACGTTCGTGAAGTCGTTCGATATCCCGATTGGTTATAAAACCGGGCCGAACAACCCGATCGGCTATGCCGGCTCTACCAATACCTGGGCACAAAACGGCAGCACCAACACCAACTACACGGTGCTCAACCTCTATACGGATTTCCATAAAAACATCGGCAGCCATTTTGTGCAAGGGCTCGTCGGCTACAATCAGGAATACCGGATTGCAAAGACGTACACCGCCCGGCGCAACAACCTGATCGCCAACACGCTCCCTTCCATCGGATTGAGCACCGGCTCCATGGTGGAATCGGAAAATATCGGAGATTACGCCTTGCGAGGATTGTTTTACCGGCTTGCCTACAATTACAAAAACCGCTATTTGCTCGAATTGAACGGAAGGTATGACGGATCTTCCCGGTTTCCTCAAAACAAGCGCTGGGGATTCTTCCCTTCGGCATCTGCCGGCTGGCTGTTGTCCGAAGAGCAGTTCATGGCGCCTGTCAAGAGTGCCATTGGCCTCACTTTGCTGAAAGTTCGAGGTTCGTACGGCTCGCTGGGTAACCAAAGCGCAGTGGGCAACTACGATTACATCCCTACGATGAGCAGCGCTCAGGTGGGTCAGATATTGGGAACCGGCCGCCCGATGACGGTAAATGCTCCCGGCGCAGTTTCCGACAATTTTAGTTGGGAAACCGTTTCTACGCTCAATTTTGGCGTTGATCTAGGCTTTTTCTCCAACAGGCTTGAATTCAATTTCGACAAGTACACCCGTTACACCCGCGACATGCTGATTGCAGGAAAAACCCTGCCTGCTGTTTTCGGAACGTCGGTGCCGCGCGTGAATGCCGGTGACCTCAAGACCAGCGGATGGGAATTGCGGTTGAACTGGCGGGATAAAGGAGAGCTGGCCGGATCGCCGTTTTTCTACAATATCAATTTCTCCCTGGCCGACAACCGGACCACCATTACCCGATTCGACAATCCTACCAAACTCCTCAGCAACTACTATGTCGGACAGCAGATCGGCGAGATCTGGGGAGCGGAAATCGAAGGATTCTTTCAAAATGAGGACGAACTCAAGAGCCATCCTAACCAGCGGGCTATGGGTACCGACGATCAGTCCTACCAGTTTTTTGTGGGCGATCCGAAATTCAAAGACCGCAACAACGATGGCATTGTCGACAAAGGAAACAGCACGGTTGATAATCCCGGGGATTTGTACAAAATCGGGAACTCTACCCCGCGCCTGGCCTACGGCCTCGATCTTTCGGGAGGATGGAAAGGATTCGATTTGCGGGCTTTCTTACAGGGAGTCGGCAAACGCGACTGGTATCCTGGTGCCTCAAATGTTTATTTCTGGGGTGTTTACGCCCAGCCATGGACCAATGTTACCGTGCAGAACCTCGATAGCTGGACCCCGGACAACAGGGATGCCTATTTCCCCGCGATCCGTGCCTACACCGCCGAGGATAATATGGAGCAATTGGGGATACCTAACAAAAGATATCTGCAAAATGCGGCCTACATGCGCGTGAAGAACATTACGCTCGGCTACACGCTGCCACGATCGATGCTCAAAAAGGTGGGTCTGGAAAAAGTACGTTTCTATATCAGCGGAGAAAACCTCTTTGAGATCTCGCATATCAAAGTCAATATCGATCCGGAATCATTTGGAAAGGCAGCCTACCCTTTCCAGCGCACCTATTCATGCGGGTTGAACTTCAATTTTTAGGAATAAAATCTCTTACTGACATGAGACTTTTTCAATATATACTAACTCTTGCGGGCATTTTCCTGCTTGCGTCTTGCGACGACGACTTTCTCCAGAGAACGCCGCAGACGGCGATTACCAAAGAAGATTTCTTCAATTCCCCCCGCGACCTGGAAACATACACCAATGGCCTTTACGGGAACCTGGGCGCGAGCTGGGATGACATCTATTCCGACAACATTTCCATCTACACGGGCGGAAATGAAACAGACAATCTGATTCGCGGCGGTGTGACGCCCGCTACCGTAGGCGGATGGAATTCGTGGGCTCAGCTTCGCAGTATCAACTATATGCTGGACAATACGTCCAAAACTACCGGTGACGCTTCACTCATCAACCATTATGTAGGGGTTGCCCGGTTTTTCAGGGCGCTGATTTACTACCGTATGGTGAAAAGATACGGCGATGTGCCCTGGTACTCCCACGTAATGGGTACCAACGACGAGGAAATGCTTTACAAAGCGAAAGACCCGAGAACTGTCGTGGTCGATTCCGTTATGAGCGATCTGGAATTTGCTGCCGCAAACGTACTGCCTTCCCGAACCAACAACACTTTGCTAACCCGCTGGGCGGCGCTGGCGCTTCTTTCCAAAATAGCTTTACACGAAGGGACTTTCAGGGCCTATCATGACGAGCTTGGGTTAAAGGCTTCCGCGCCTCAATTCCTGCAAAGAGCAGCCTCCGCCTCGCAGGAGCTTATGGAAAAAGGTGGGTTCGAGATTTATAATACCGGGGCGGGAGCTGCCGATTTCCGTGCATTGTTTTCAAGCAATAATCTTTCTGCCAACAAGGAGGTGATATTCCTTCAGAAGAACAGCAAGGAAGAAGGCGTCGCCAACAACACCCACGTGGTACTCGACTGGCAATGGGCCCTGAGCGGCAGCCTGGCCAATGAATTCCTGATGAAAGACGGAACGGCATTTACCTCGCTGCCTGGCTACGATAAGAAAACGTTTGCCGACATCTTCCGTGATCGCGACCCAAGAATGGCCGAGACGATCATGCCTCCGGGATTTTCGACCGTTCCGGCGACCAACAATCCGTACATTATCAAACCGAGCTTCGGCGGTTACCTGCAACTCAAATTTTATCCGCGTGATCCCGCTTTGAGAGGAGGTTGGGCGCTGAATTATACAGACCTCCCCATTTTCAGATATGCGGAAATTTTGCTGATCAATGCCGAAGCAAAGGCTGAACTCGGAACGATTACGCAAGGCGATCTGGACAAAACGGTAAACCTTTTAAGGCGGCGTGTAAAAATGCCCGACCTCAGTCTATCGGCGGCAAATTCATCCCCGGATCCTTATCTGGCTGCGCGGTACCCGGCGGTAACCGGTGCTTCAAAGGGCGTTATTCTCGAAATCCGCCGAGAACGCCGCACCGAAATGGCTTGTGAGGGGTTACGCTTCGACGATCTTTACCGCTGGAAAAGCGGTGCATTGCTCGGGCAGGACTCCAAAGGTATGTATGTGCCCGGATTGGGCGGACTGGATGTGACGGGCGACGGCGTTGCCGACATCGCCATCCTGAAAGCAGTGGGCGAAGAGGCCCCCATCGCCGGACTTCCCGAAGAGGTTAAATCGAAAGTGGTGAAATACTACCTGTCCGACGGCAGCTTTTACCTTTCGAATGAAACATCCGGCAATATCATGTTCGGCAGGGACAAGCAACAGCCGAGAAGTTTCAACGAAGCGAAATACTACTATTTCCCAATTCCACTCGAACAAACGATTCTCAACAAAAATTTGAAACAACCCAAAGGCTGGGAATAAGATACCACTTCTGATTATGCTTTTTCAGGACATGGGACTTTGCTATCAAAGGCCCATGTCCTTGCATAACCGGAACAAAGTCGGGTTATTTGAGTTTCTTTTTTAGATCCGAGATTTGAGCACGAACAAAACCGCCTCCACACTTCCACAAACCAAACAGCATTTCGAAACTCTCGACGGGCTCAGGGGCGTTGCCGCATTCGCCGTTGTCATATTTCACTTTATGGAATGGGTTTATACCGACCCCTCCCAAAACTTTATCGGCCACGGCTTCCTCGCAGTCGACTTCTTTTTCTGTCTTTCAGGCTTTGTGATCGGCTACGCCTACGACGACCGGATCGGCAAAATGGGTCTCCGCCATTTTTTCATATCACGGATCATCCGGCTCCATCCGCTCGTTATCGCGGGATCGGTATTGGGCCTGCTGGCGTTCTTATTCGACCCATTTGGCGGCCATCCCGAACTATACAGCACCGGTAGAATCATTCTCACGTTTCTGTGCTCGCTATTCCTCATCCCCTTTCCTACAATAGCCGACCGCGCATTCAACCTGTTCAGCTTCAACGCGCCGGCATGGTCGTTGTTCTGGGAATATGTAGCCAATATTGCTTATGCATTGGTACTTTACCGGATTGCCCGCAGCTATCTGCTTTTACTGACGATCCTTTCAGCTCTGGCTATCTGCTTTGTAGCTTACCAATCGGGAAATCTGCTCGGCGGTTGGAGCGGCCCTACATTCTGGGACGGATGCGCCCGCGTTTCGTATTCCTTTTTGGCGGGACTGCTCATTTACCGTTCCAACTGGATCATCCAAAACAAACTTGGATTCGTGGGAATGGCAGCATTGCTATTGCTTGCTTTTCTGATGCCCATTTCTCAATGGAACTGGCAATCTGAGCCCTTGGTAGTGTTATTTTATTTCCCTTTACTAATCGCTTTGGGGGCAGGAACCACGCCATCCCCCCGCTTAAAAGCACTTTCCATGTTCTCCGGCAAAATCTCCTATCCTCTGTACATGACGCATTATGCAGCACTATGGATGTTCGGAAATTATTACCTTAGCCACAAGCCGGATGGTATGCAGTTGACCCTCGTTATCGTCGCCGGAGTGATGGCTCTGACGGCGGCGGCATACTTGGTAATGGTGATTTATGATATTCCGGTGAGGAGGTATTTGAGCGATAAGCGGGCTGGGAGGGTTTGACGAAGAGAAGTAATCGGCTGGTATATTAAGGCTGCAAAATCACTTTACCTGTTTTGCTATCGAGCATTGTCCCATCTTCTCCTTCCAGGAATACCTTGTAGCTGAAAACCCCTGCCCGGATATTCTCTGGAATCCAGAACCACTCGACTACCGGTAACCCCGCAGCAACCGTCAAAGTTTTATCATCTATTTCGTTCCCCCGCTGATCATAAATAATATAGCGAATCGACCTCAATGCCTCCGACTTAGTAGTTTTTAATTCAAATCGTACAAATGAAGTCGCCGGATTGGGGCTCGCCACCAGGCTGTACTGTATTTCATCTTGTTTGAATATTTCAAAGCACATTCGATATGGCTGGGAAACTTCAATGCCGGCCCGATCCCGGGCATTAACCATCATTTCGTACTTTCCCGGCCCCAACTTACTCGAATAATTCAACGTCACTCCTCTGCTTCCCAACGCTTGCATGGCCAGTTTGTTTCCTGCATAAGAAAGCCGCTCAAAATCGCAACGGTCATCGGTACAAGGCTTTATAAACACATCAATAAGTGTGGTATCTGGCGACAGGACATTATCGTCGCAGAGGATTATACTAAATGATGGATTGATGGCAACAGGTTCATTTTGTTTCAGAAAACGTCCTGCGGACTGGACGACCAAAATGGGCGGAATGTTGTCTTTTAACGATTTACTGGAAAACATCTGCCTGTCTTTCACCAAGTCCCAGTCAATCAGCAATTCGGCATTGTTATTCTCACGTGTAAGCTCATTCAAAGTGTGCCCAGGGTCGATCCGCACTTTGATCGAATTGAGATCCTTTTCATTGGCGAAGGATAACTTTAAAAGTTGCTGGGTGGGGAAAGATTTAATATCGAGCCTGATCGAATGTGTCGCTTGCTTTCCTGACCAGGTGATCTCCAACGGCACAGTTTGTCCTGTCGTAAATCTGCCGAAATTCTTTAAATCAATATGCACACGCAGCGAATCCGACTCGCCAATCGTTTTATCCGACGAATCGGAAAATAGTGTGATCCCGCCGTCGGTCCCGAACGCATAATCGGGCTTCGCCGCTGCAAGCATCCGTAGGGCAGGATCGCCCTGCAACAACGATTGGTGTACGTAGGCAATGTTGTACTTGTCCTTATACCTGGATAAAATATCGTTGGCTGTTGCCAGCTGTATCTTGCCGATAGGCAGGTTGACAGTCGCCTGATTCTCGAACATATAATGGTACAAAGTATTCAGATAAGTCATTCCTGGGCTCACAAAACTTTCAAAAGAACTTGCAATGACCGCGATAGCCCCCCGCTCCGGTGCGAGGAGCCAATCGAGTGACAGCGTAATCCGGTCACCTGCATTAGGTGTGGATGGGAAAGGGTTGAAACGATTGCAAAACACGTTTCCGACCCCGCAACCATTAAAGTACATTACCGGATATTTGTTCAGGTTTCGGTAACCTCTCGCTTCATCCCTGGCGTGACCTATGTTCGGGTCGGTAATGATTGTCGAACCATGACCGAAAAATGTGATCATTCCTACGCCTTCATTCACATCTGCGGTGATATCGACGGGCTCCACTTCCTCCGTGGCCTGATGCTTTACATAGGCCTTCACCGTCCCGCCCACAGCGCCTTGTTGGACCATCGGTTCCAATGCGCGTAAATAATCCCGGAGCTGTATAATTTCACTGGTCGTTTTCCCTCCGCTCAAATGCAGGATCTTCTTCCGCCAGCCCGTTTCGCCTGGCCCGGCAGCCTCGTAAATTTTTACTTTCTGAAGATAGTCAACAATATTCTGGTTAGTCACTGCCGACAGCCTGCCAACGGGAATCACCGGTGCATTGACCATCCCGCCAGCTATCCCTTCCACCAGCAATGCATCCGAACCTGGAAAGCCAATCGTAGGAACTTCGTCGGGTAACTCTCGTACCATGCGTTCATTTTGCGTAATGGATTTCCCGATCAGAAACAGATACTTGTCCCTCACTCCATCAGAAAGCATGAAAGACATGAAGTTTTTGATTGCGACTGGGCTGGGTTCGCCGTAGTTGAACTGGTTATAAATGTCTTGTATTTCAAAAATTGCGGGCTTTAAATTTCCTCCGGCCAGCGATGCCCGGTACGTTGCATAGCTCATAGCACCCTTCCTGAGTGGTTCTGTGGTGATGATAATATAGTTCGCCGATTGAGGATCGTGCGCTTTTAACTTCACCTCGCTGATTTTTGTAGGAGCAACTTCGAATATTTCGGATGTGGCCAGCAATACTTGTTTCTTACCTGGTTCTCGCTCAATCATCAGGGTTTCTCCCACTCTGTTGAGAACTATCGGATCGTCCGCATCCGAAATATCGACAAACCTAAATTGGGGCGGAACACCTTTGACAAGGACCTTACTCCATTTGCCCGTAACACCGCTCAATCTGAATTCTTTGCTTGGCTGACCTCCGATTTTAAGCACCTGAGGATACTCAATCGAATAGTAAGCGATTGAAAACCGCTCCAACGGATCATCACTTACAGAACGGATCACCAGTACACCATTCTTCCCGGAATCCATATCTTCTGGTTTCATGTCAAATGTACATTCGGACGCAGCAAAGCCAGAATTGTCTATTACTTTTACGAGGCGTAATACCTCCTTGTTCTTGCCTATATAGCATTGCAATTTCCGGTCATTTTTACTCCTCCCATACAGCAGCAACTTGACCGTCGGTTTATAGGTATTTGAAGCAAAATCATTCAACTTAAACTCAAATACTGCTTCCTTCCCATTCTTATACACTTCACTTGTCCTGCTCGCCCCCAGCTCAAAATAACTATTGAAAAACCCTGGATTAATCGAGGATTTAGTTCCCATGGAGTAATCCTGCTGAAAAATCTTTATGAGCTGCTCGTTGTGATCCGGCATAACCGGCAGGGAGGGATCATTTGGCTGGTCTATCACCCGAGCCCTCTTACCCGGCTTATCACCCACCGTCAAAAAATACGCACCTTCATCCCCGTACATGCTGAAATACGGGTTCACGCGTGAGCTCATGGGCCGGTAGAGCAGCGAATCGCTTGCGCCATCGTTCGGAACCGCGTAAAAAATAATTTCCTGGTTAGCTGTACTGATGATGGACACCTCTTTGCCACGTCTCCATAGCTGCAATTTTTCAGGGGAATTAGTAGGAAAACCTTTCGGCAAGGATGAGAATGCAACCCGGTGCAAGCCCTTTTTCAATATCCCGATTTTGACGTAAGGCTTATTATAGTCGATCCAGCTGTTGGCATAAGGCGCCGTCCACTGGGCTTGTAATTGATGGCCGGCCAGCAAAGCCACAATCAGTAGCGCCTGCCTTGTGAAGTACCGCATATATTCAGGAATGTCTGATGAATCCTCAATAAAACATTACCTGGCGACTTCATCAGCTTCCTTCCAGCGAGCGTCATAGATGGATTAGCAACTGGCTTTTGCTGCCACTCCGCGTTTGTCGTAGCTTTGTTGAAATATTTCTACCCATCGATTCACCAGAGATACTACACCCATGCCGCTCTTGAAAATGTATAATTTCTGGCACAGGATTTGATTTTTATGTTCCTGCATAAATCAACTCATGACCAATGGACACTTTTAAGTTTATGAAAGACGATTGGGTGAAGGAAAAAGGCGGCGACCAGCTCATGCAGGTCGACGAATACCAGATCGTCGAGACCGTGGTTAACCATAACGGATCAGCCACACATCCTGTCACCAGACGGGTGTTCAGTGGGAAGGTTTGGTGTACCTGGGTCAACAAAAACAAAGCGGTGGTCACACAGCCGTTTTGGGAAGACGATCTGGAGCCTGCTACGCACCGGCAGAACGACCAGTACATCCACTCATCCCTTAATCACGCACACTAGTTCACGAAAGCCTATTCTCTTCTCGAAACTAAACACCAAAGCCCGGAATCTCTCCCGGGCTTTTTCAGTTTCTGATCTCTCCGTTATCAAGGCTTTCCCGCGGGATCTCTTTGCGGTTTCACCGAAGTGGTGTCATCGGTTTCAGCTGTTCCTTTGCGGTTTTTCCGTCGTTCCGAACGCTCTTTTCGCTTGTCATCGGTAGGCATCAGCGTATCGTGAATCACGGCTCCCGAGCTTTTTTGTCCCTTAATGAGCGTATCCTCCGAGGGTATCTGAGCAGGCCGGGCAGGTGATTGCGGCGAATTGAATTCAGGCTTCGTTTCTGGTGCTGTTGTCGGAACAGGACTTTGCGGTACTGGCTGTGGCACAGACGGTTCCGGCGTTACCGGGTTCTGTGCAAATGCCCCTGCGATTCCCAGGAGCATCATGAACGTGTATGCAAGGTATTTCATGGTCCATGCTGGTTTAGTGAACAAAAACTACCTCTACTATGGCGGCTTTTTGCACTAAAAGCATTCCAGAACCGTGCGGCGCTCCCAGGCCTTCAAGGGCATGCTTCGAAAGCGGTTCCAAATGCGTTGACCACAAAATGCGTAGCGATATACCCAAAATGTGCGACGCATCTTTGGATAAATGTGGTTTTAAAAACCTGCCTCCTACCTCGAAATACTTCGTAGACTTTTTACTAGCTGTACACCCGTTTCATGCGGATCTTCTCGCTCGGGGTTAACACCAGCGGCACTTTTTCCACTTTCACCGAGCTGCTGTCGAGCCCAAACCACTTATCCTCCGACGTAGTAATGCTTTTGATCCCGAAATAGATCTTCATGATCAGTTCTTCCATGAATGGCAGGTTGTTTTCAAGCGACAGGTAGCGTTCGAGCACAATAAAACGGAAGTCACCGGTAATATTCTGCCGGCTCAGCGACTCGTAACGGCTCGTAATATCCACCTCTTTATTAAGCACCATATCTTCCACTACCTTACGGAAGAAAAGGTTAATGCGTTGCTCGATCCGGAAACCTAAACGGAACGTTACTTTGATCACATCGTCCTCCGCGAGGGTATTCACATGATAATCCATGGTGTACGGCTCATCGGTGGTTTCCACATGCACAAACCAGTAGATATCGGCGCGTTTCGGGCGTTTATAGAAGATCGAATAGATGATCTTGTTCTCGATTTCGCTCTCCCGCGAGGCATTAGACATGAATATCAGGTGCGTCGAGTATTTGGGAATACTGATGTCGTTGCTCAGCTCCTTCAATGGACCGATGTACTTTTCCAGGCTTTCGAACTCCGTCAGTCGCATTTTGATATAATATGCTTTCAACCAAACGGTAATCACCAGGCCGATAACCGTGGCCAGTACCAGCGAAACCCAGCCGCCGTGCGTGAATTTCAACAAGTTCGCCGCCAGGAAAGAGCCTTCAATAGCCAGGTAGATAACCAGGAAAACAATCACAATAGATTTGCTTACCCGTTTCACATACAGATATACCGACATGAGGATCGTAGTCATGATCATCGTAAGCGTGATCGCGAGCCCATACGCCGCCTCCATATGCGACGACTCCTTGAAATACAGCACAATACCGATACAACCCGCCCAAAGCAGCCAGTTCACGCTCGGTACATAAAGCTGCCCCTTCTGATCGCTCGGATAGACCAGCCTTACTTTCGGCCAGAAGTTAAGCCGGATCGCCTCCGAAATGAGGGTAAACGAGCCGCTGATCAGCGCCTGGCTGGCAATAATAGCGGCAGTAGTAGCGATGCCGATCCCCGGCAGCAACCACCAGTCGGGCATGATTTCGTAAAAAGGCTTGCGGCCGTTCAGCAGATCGCCCGAATGCACGATCAGCCAAGCACCCTGCCCGAAATAGTTCAGGATCAAACAGGTCTTAACAAAAACCCAGCTGATACGGATGTTTCCACGCCCGCAATGCCCCAGATCGCTGTACAATGCTTCCGCACCCGTCGTACACAGGAAAACAGCGCCAAGCATCCAGAACCCTCCGTGATGGTTGGCGAGGAGCCGGTAGGCATATACCGGGCTCAGTGATTTCATGATCTCGGGGTGGTCGATCACCTGCGCAACGCCCAGCACAGCCAGCATGAGAAACCAAATCATCATCACCGGGCCAAATGCGCGGCCGACAATCGTCGTTCCAAAAACCTGAATAATGAACAGCAGCGTGAGAATACCGATCACAATCGGGATCGTCTGAATATCGGGATAAAGTATGCGCAAACCTTCCACCGCGGACGACACCGAAATGGGCGGTGTAATGATCCCATCGGCTAATAGGGTACTCGCCCCGATAATGGCCGGTACCGTCAGCCAGGCCGCACGCCTGCGCACAAGGGCGAACAATGCCAGAATACCACCTTCCCCTTTGTTATCGGCCCTGAGAATGAGGATTACATACTTAATGGTCGTTTGCAACGTGAGCGTCCAGAAAATGCAAGACACGGCCCCGTAAACGACGTCACTCGTAATCTTATTGGTACCGATTACCGCCTGCATTACGTAGAGCGGCGAGGTTCCGATATCTCCGTAAATAATCCCTAATGCTACCAGAAGCCCGGCGGCCGATGCTTTATCCAGGTGTTTATGCGAACCCATTCGTTAGTCTGTTGAAATGCGGTGCGAATTTAGAAAAATCCGGCTGCTCTTCGTTAAAAGGTGTAAAACTCGTAGGTCACCTTCCATTTGATCTCCTGGCCCGGCTGAGCGGCGATCTTAATGTATGGCTCAGGGCAGGAAGTGGTCGGGCAAGCCCAGTAAACCAGCTTTTCCAGTGGCTGATCGCAGGTAATCCTCACGCCCGCCTTTGTTTTGGTATTTTCAATCCTGATATCATAATCTTTTGCAGTAGGTCCGAAGCCTTGCAAACCGGCGCTGAAAACCTGGTCGCCTTTGACCACCTCCCGCGAGTAGTTCAGCATTTTACCATTTGCATTGATAATGCTTCCGAAACCTTTGCCCTCGCCTTTCACTTCAAAAGGAAACACAATGCGGATGTTCTCATTCGACGGCTCGTTGTCGATCATGAAGAAATTGTGGTTGTAAGTACTCGCCACGATCGGTTTGGAGCCTGTGTTTTTCAATGTATGTTCCAAAACGAGCTGCGGTTTTCCTTTTACCAGTTTCAATGTCTTATGGTAATCATAGCCGTAGCCGGTTTCATCCTTCAATTCATGGGTAAATGCGACCTGGTCTTTACCCTTCGTCACCGACCATTTACCCGGATTTCTGATCGCATAATTAGTCGCGAAAGAGTACTTTTTATCGTCGGGTTTCGTAAGAACGCCTACACCGATCTTGACAAACTGCTCTCCCGGCTTTGCTTCATCGAAATTCAGCGGTGTGAATTCTTCCACGGGTCCCATGATCGCGTCGTGTAACTTGGGATCGTAAGGCGCCTGGTTCCAGGTGCCGAAGTAGGTATGCCCTTTGTATTCCAAACTCGGCACCACACCCGCCCAGTCGAAGCGGACGCCCCGGTAATATCCTTCGTTTCCATCAGGCAAATACAGTTTGGCCTTGATCACTCCGTTTGAAATATCGGTTTGCGGAAACTCCGCGATGGTAAATGCAGTGATAGCGAGGCATATCAATGCAGAAAACAGGATAACGATCTTTTTCATTTGAATGCAATGGTTTAGGAAGAAAAACGGGCCGGACAGACAACACTTCGGACGCGCTATAAATAAAGGCAGTAAGATAAAAATGCGGTATCACATTTTCACCTTACTGCCTTACTATTTACATGATTTAATATCTACGAAATGCCTTTGAAAGCTTCCTCATTGATAAAAGGCTGGTTCCTCAGGCGCTGCTTGGTCGCTTTATAAAACGCATTGGCCACTGCTCCTCCCGCCGGCGGCAACGCAGGTTCCCCTAAACCGGTTGGAGAAATGCCGTTGTCCACGAAATGCACATCGACCTCGGGAATCTCGTTCATGCGGATCAAACGGAATCCGTTGAAGTTGCTCTGGTCTGGAGTACCCGCTTTGAAAGTCATATTCCCGAACATCGCATGGCCCACACCGTCGACGACCCCGCCGCGTACCTGCTGCAACGAGCCACTTTTGTTGATCACAATGCCGCAATCGACAGCCGCAATGATGTTTTTCAATGTAGGCTTACCTTTTTCAACGACTACTTCCCCTACCTGGGCCACGTACGACCGGTGTGAAAAGTAAACGCTGAAACCCTGGTGAACGCCTTTTTTCTTACCCCAGTTGCTTTTCTCTGCCGCCAGTTTAATCACCGCAATCATTCGGTCGACGTCATATTTCACTTCGCCGGCCGGTGATTTTTTCGCTTTTTCCAAAAGGGCGAGGCGGAACTGTACCGGATCCTTACCCGCTGCCTCAGCCACTTCATCGATAAACGACTGCTCGGCATAGGCGAGGAAGTTAGTAATAGGCGCACGCCACGGACCGGTGGTAATAGCCGATTTGTGCTCCACCGAATCGATCAGCAGGTTATCCACAGAACCGGAAGGAAAATTATCCTCGCGGGTAGGATTACCCGAGTTGATACCCACGCCACGTAGCTTGTAGCCGATCATTTCACCATTTTTATCCAATGCAGCCTCGAACCGATACCGCACCGCCGGGCGATAGGTTCCGCCGGTCATATCATCTTCACGTGTCCAGATTACCTTCACCGGCGCTTTCACCAGTTTGGAAACATGTACTGCTTCAATGGCAAAATCGGCCGAAAGTCTGCGGCCGAAACCACCTCCCTGCCGTGTGATTTCCACGGTGATTTTTTCAGTCGGGAAGCCGGTAATTTTTGCCGCTGCCTCGCGTGCGCGGTCGGGTGTTTGCGTCGGGCCTACGAGTTCCACGCCGTCCTCGCGTACATGCGCGAAAAAGTTCATGGGTTCCAGCGGGCTGTGAGGCAGGAACGGGCATTGGTATTCGGCTTTAATCACTTTCGCTGCGCTCTTGAATGCAGCCTCGACGTCGCCATTCTTCCTGCGAACGGTGGCCTCGCCATTGTCCATCAGGTTGGAGAAAATGCGGTTATGATCTTCCGAGCTTTCGAGGTCGGCCGCCTTTTCGTATTCGATTTTGAGAACCTCGCGCGCCTTTTTGCATTGCCAGGTCGATTTCCCAACTACGGCCACACTGTTTTCGAAAGTAACGACGTCCACAATGCCGGGCATTGCCTTGGCCGCAGCCGCGTCAACCGATTTCAGTTTAAATCCGAATGCCTTAGGCCGCTGGATAATGGCAAACAGCATTCCTTCGCGATAGAAATCCAGCCCGAAAAGCGGCTTACCGGTCGCAATGTTCTTGTTGTCGACATTCCGAACCGATTGTCCTATTAGCTTGAACGACTTTTCATCTTTTAATTTAATGTCGGTCGGAGCCGTGAGCTTACCAGCCGCCTCCGCGAATTCTCCATAACCGGCAGATTTACCGGATGCTTTATGGAACAACTTACTATCCGCAGTCGTGATTTCGGCCGCAGGTACGCCCCATTTGGCCGCCGCTGCATTCACGAGCAGATGCCGCGCCGTCGCGCCGGCCTTGCGCAGGCGCTCCCATGAATGCGGAACCGCGCCACTACCACCCGTTACCTGCCGCTCGAACGCTGCATTGTCCAGCTTACCCTGCACGGTTTTCACGAGTTTCCAATCGGCGTCCAGCTCTTCGGCTACCACCATAGGAAATGCCGTTTTAATTCCCTGGCCTATTTCGGGGTTTGGAGAAACGATCGTAATGATGTTATCGGAACCGATTGACAAGTAGCTATTGAATTTCACCGATCCCGCAGCGATTTGCTTGGCGTCCACCACAACGGGTGCCGCTGTTGTGTCCGACCAGTTGAATCCCAGGAACAAACCGCCACCGGCCGCAGCCGCGATCTTCATGAAGTCGCGACGCGATGTCTGATTTAACGTGCTCATGGTTAATTGGTTTTAGAAGCTGCAACTTTCACGGCCTCGCGAATGCGGTGGTAGGTTCCGCAACGGCAAAGGTTGCCGCTCATCGCTCCGACGATCTCCTCTTCGGTTGGTTTGGGCTTTTCTTTGAGGAATGCCGCGGCCGTCATAATCTGGCCGGCCTGGCAATATCCGCATTGCGCCACATCCACTTCGTCCCACGCTTTCTGAACCGGGTGATCTCCTTTTTCCGACAACCCTTCGATCGTGGTCACCTTTGCTTTGCCCACCGCCGACACAGGCAATACACAGGAGCGGACGGCTTTGCCATCCAGGTGAACAGTGCAAGCGCCGCATTGCGCGATCCCGCACCCGTACTTGGTGCCTACAAGGCCCAGATTATCGCGCAATACCCACAGCAGCGGGGTATCACCCTCCACGTCTGCGCTGTATGCACGATTGTTGATTGAAAGTTTGAATAATGCCATGGTGATTAAGAGTTTGCCAAAAAGTTACAAAAAAAACACTAAGGAAGCCAAACTCTTAATTCGCGAAGTGCCTGATTGATAGCGATGTAGCCTTGCTTACATTTCGCTCCGACGATACATAGGATAAATTTATATATCTGTGTAAATCAGGAGTTTCACATAAATAGTATAATTTGGTTACTTAAATTGATATTAGCTGCCCCTTTCCTATCAGTATGCGTTTTCTCTATCTTCCGTTAATACTGTTTCTTTCGTTATCCACGGTTTTTGCTCAGCAAAAACCGGTGGTCTGCGGCACCAGCGACGATGCATTACCCAAAGTGATTCTCGACAAAATGGCCATGCTGCCGACTATCCTGCAAGAGCAGCAAGCCCGCACAGGCGCAGGTGAAATGAACGTCTGCCGGATAGCGGTTGAAATCGACTATCAGACCTACGTCCAGTTCGAGAAGGACACAAACCTTATTTACCGACAGGTTCACGAAGACATTCAAAAGGTTTCGGAGGTTTACGAAAGGGAGATCAACACGCGGATGGTGGTTACGGGTATCCGCATTTTCAAAAATCCCGATACCGACCCCTTCGGTAGCACATACGACATTTTTCAAATAATTGGCATTCTCGAAGCCATGGCTCCGGTAAATCCGGACTTTGATAAGAAGGCGTATCTTTTTACAAAAACGCTCATAGGCGCAGGAGGCGTGGCAAACCTGAATGGAAAAGCGAGTGTATCGCCACTGGGTAATCCGCAAGTAGCCATGCATGAATTCGGGCACAATTTTGCATCGCTCCACACGCACAACTGCAATTGGCCCGGCGGCCCTATCGACTTTTGTGTAAATGCTGAGGGCGATTGCTACGATAAAGCACTTGAAACGCTCCAAGACCGGTCGGGAACGCTCATGAGCTACTGCACGAAACAGTCGACTTTCCATCCGTTGTGTCAGGCCATTATGCGGGACCACGCCGACCAACTGTTTTCAAAGATCCGCAGCATTCCGGCAACTCCCGCATTAAGTGCCAATGCCCAGGTAGCTCCGGGGGATTTCCTTTTTTGGCAACCTTCACCTACCGCACTTTCATATGAAGTCACTTACGCCCCAAGCGCTGACTTTTCCAATTCAAAAACCGCTTCCGTTGCATTCAACGGTTTCCAGGTCAGGGGAGTTGGGGTAGCCAATACTCTATTCGTCAAAATAAGGGCTGTTAACACTTTCGGCGCATCTTCGTGGTCGCAGCCTGTTACAGTCAGCACAGGTTCGGGCAAGCTTCCGCCTCCTGAAATCAATGTCCCGGCAACACCACCTATTTTTCCAATGGGTACGGTTGTGAAATTGTCGTACGCCGCCGTTCCTGGTGCAACGAGTTATGAAATACAGATTGGAAATCCGACCGACGCCTCATTCGAAAACCCGTATCTTAAGATTGTTTCAACTACTTCGGAAGCACAATACACGGCGAATCTGCCCACAATGCTCAAATGGAGAGTGCGGGCGGTTAATGCTCAGGGACAAAGCAAATGGTCTGAGTCAGGCTTCTTTTCCGTGAATCCTTCCCGAACGTTTCCATTGTCGATCCCCTTTTACCAAAATGCTCCGACGACTTTCCCGTTTGCGTATAGTCCGCCGTCTTCCCGTGTGAAGGTAAGGGTGAGCATCGCTGACAATCATGATTTTAGCGATGCTGTCTTTATGAAGGAATATGACCATATTGGTCCGGTAACGGACGTGGTTTCAAATCTTCCACCCAATACAAATCTGTTTTTCAAGCTGGAAGAATGGAACGAGAGCGATAACGGTTATCCCAAAACGAAAACCATAGATTATACATTCTCTTTTTCCACTGCAAATACGACGCTTCCAGCCGGCCTTACATTCCTGTCGCCATTGGCACCGGATGTATTCAACTATGCCTATCCAAAGATTGCTCTGACGTCCAAGAACGTATGGATGGCATCCCGGACCAAGGGCTTTGTGCGTGTAGATCAGAAAGATTTCCGTTATCAGGCTTTTAATAGGGGCAATACCGACGGGCTTCTTGGTTCTATGGATCTGCCCGCCCCGTTTCAGGTAGATGATAGTCTGAATATCGAGTTTACGAGTTTTCGAAACATCAGCAGCTTTGTCAGGACCAAATTTCGTGATGACGAGCCATCGAATCCCACGCCGCTTAGTCCCCTTAATTTCACCGGCGGCATTGCAGGGTACAATCCGTCCCATCGGCTTTATTGGAGCAATTCAGTAGTTTACAAGGAAATCAACAATACCCTGGCCCCATTGAAATCATTTCCCGGAGACTGGTTTATCAGGAAAGTAGTCGTAATGTCGGGCAAGGCGTGGATTCTTGCAGCCAACTACAAGGGACAGGCTGAAATTACGGTGATCGACCCGGTTTCCGGTTCAGACATAGAACGGATTAATTCCTCGACCCATCCGGAGCTGTTACTCGGGATGGATTCGTTTGCACTTAGTCCTGATGGAAAAATCATGATTCTGCAATACGACCCGATCGCGATGGGAAATCGCGTATCATTGTGGGATAAACAAAAATGGACTGTGCTGGACGGGCGGGATCCACTGGTATCGGGCGGCGCGATCCGATCGATCGCCAGCTCTCCGTCCGGTGAGCTCTACACTATGGTATGGGGCTTGCAAACCCGTATTTTGAAATACAACGGATCGGAGTGGGAGAAAACAGGCGAGGATATTCCTCTGCTGGAATTCGCAACCAGTATGGATATCGACGCGAGCGACAATATCTGGCTCACTGGTATCTATGGACTCGCTAAGTTGGCACAGATAGTTCCCGAGCCTATTACGGGCATTGCCGAGCCGTCTTTGCCCAAGGTGAGCGTTTATCCCAATCCGAGCTCGGATAGAATTTTAATTCAGTATGCCGAGCACAATAGCAAGCCCGATTCTTACCACATTGCCGATATCCGGGGCAATATCCTGGCGTCGAAACAAGTCCGCGAAAAACTGACTGAATGGGATATCAGCAACCTCGGAGCAGGAATTTATGTATTATGGACCGTCCACAATGGTCATAAACGGTCCTGGAAAATCGTGAAGGATTGATTATGCCTCGCCACCCGGCCCCCCGAAACTGATCGGGAAATTGAATGTAGGCTCGCTGTCCTGCGAATTCTGAATGGGGCCGTATTGATCTTCGTATTTCTGGATATTGTCGCGCAATGCGGCTACGAGGCGCTTTGCGTGCTCGGGCGTTACGATTATGCGGGCCTTTACCTTCGCACGCGGAACGCCTGGCATGAGGCGGATAAAGTCAAGAATAAATTCACTGTTGGAATGGGCGATCATCGCCAGGTTGGAATACACACCTTCGGCCATTTCTTCCGACAGCTCCACATTAATCTGTTGTTCGTTCTCCTTGTTTTCTTCTTTCATTGGTTTTAATTAGCTGCGCTATCGAATTTACTTTGGGTGGGGAAATTACTAAAAATACCGGGCTTGGAAAAGCCCGGCCTTCCATGCCGGGCCTGGAAAGCAAAGAGCCGGTCCCGCTAATGCAGGCCGGCTCTTTGTTTACTCCTATTCGGCTGGATTACGCCAACTCTTTTTTCTTGCGTGATTGTCTCTCGCGAGAATCGGATAGCGCATCGTATTCTTCTTTCGATCCAACGATCAGGTTTTCGTATACACGCATACCTGTACCGGCCGGGATCAGGTGACCTACGATCACGTTCTCCTTCAAGCCTTTCAGTTCATCGCGTTTACCACGAACAGCCGCTTCGCTCAATACTTTGGTTGTTTCCTGGAATGAAGCCGCAGAAACAAAACTTTCGGTACCCAAAGAAGCTTGTGTAATACCCATCAACGTTGGTCTTGCAACCGCAGCCTGTGCATCACGAGCAGTAACCAGTTTCAGGTCGCGACGTTTCAAGCTCGAATTTTCATCGCGCAAACGACGTACTGAAATGATCATACCCGGCTTCAATGTTTCGGAGCTACCAGCGTCTTCAACCACTTTCATGTCGAGGATCTTGTCGTTTTCCTCGCGGAATACCACGCGGTCGACAGCCTGCATTTCGAGGAAGTTGGTGTCACCAGCGTCCAGGATATCCACTTTCTGCATCATCTGGCGTACGATACATTCGATGTGCTTATCGTTGATCTTCACACCTTGCAGACGGTATACTTCCTGAATCTCGTTCACGAGGTATTCCTGCACCGCGGTTGGTCCTTTGATAGAAAGGATATCCGCAGGGGTAATAGCACCGTCGGAAAGCGGGTCACCGGCTCTTACGAAGTCACCATCCTGAACGAGGATGTGTTTCGAAAGAGGTACCATGTAACGGCGCTGTGTTCCGTCTTTCGATTCGATATGGATTTCACGGTTACCGCGTTTTACGCCACCATAAGATACTACACCGTCGATTTCAGAAACCGTTGCAGGGTTGGACGGGTTACGTGCTTCGAACAATTCGGTCACACGTGGCAGACCTCCCGTGATATCGCGTGTTTTACCAACAACACGTGGGATTTTCGCCAGCGGCTGACCAGCCTTGATAGCTGCACCTGCCTTCACAACCAGACGCGCTCCGACAGGAAGGTTGTAACCTTTTTCAGTCTGATCTTTCAACAAGGTAGACTTACCTTTCACCACGATAGCCGGGTTTTTGGTTTTGTCACGTGTTTCAATGATCACCGACTCCTGGAAGCCTGTTTGTTCGTCAAATTCTTCACGGAATGTGATACCTTCTTCGATAGCGTCGAAAGATACAGTTCCTGTGAATTCAGAAAGGATTACCGCGTGATAAGGGTCCCAGGTACAAAGTTCCTGTCCTTTGAATACGGTATCGCCTTCTTTCACTTGCAAATGCGCACCGTAAGGTACGTTGTTCGAGATCAGTAGTTGTTTCGTTTCAGGGTGAACGATTTTCACCTCACCTGAACGGCCCATTACTACGGTTACCTCGTCGCCTTCTGAATTAACAGATTGTACCAAACGAAGGTCTTCGAACTGGATCAAACCGTCGAATTTCGCTTTGATGTTGGCTTCAACAGAAATGTTGGAAGCCGTACCACCCACGTGGAATGTACGGAGTGTCAGCTGTGTACCCGGCTCACCAATTGACTGGGAAGCGATTACACCCACTGCCTCACCGATGTTTACCATCTGGGCAGACGCCAAGCTGCGTCCGTAGCACTTCGCACAAACACCGTCACGGGTTTCGCAAGTCAGTACCGAACGGATTTCGACAGTTTCAAGGCTTGTTTCGTCGATATAAGCCGCGATCTCTTCCGTGATTTCCTGTCCGGATGTAAGGATCAATTCGTTGGTCAACGGATCGAACACGTCGTGAACGCTCACACGGCCGAGGATACGCTCCGACAATGGTTCTACGATATCCTCATTGTCTTTCAATGCTGAGATCGCGATACCACGGAGCGAGCCGCAGTCTTCTTCTACTACTACCACGTCTTGTGCAACGTCGTGCAAACGACGGGTCAGGTAACCCGCATCCGCAGTTTTCAACGCTGTATCGGCAAGACCTTTACGCGCACCGTGGGTAGAGATAAAGTATTCCAAAACGTCGAGACCTTCTTTAAAGTTAGAAAGAATCGGGTTTTCGATGATTTCACCGGCACCACCAGCGATGTTTTTCTGAGGCTTGGCCATTAGACCCCTCATACCACCCAACTGACGGATCTGCTCGCGGGAACCGCGGGCCCCGGAGTGCATCATCATATAGATTGAGTTGAATCCGCCTTTGTCTGTTTCCAGCTGCTTCATCAACGTTTCTGTAATGCGTGAGTTAACGCGCGTCCAGATATCGATCACCTGGTTGTAACGTTCGTTCTCGGTGATAAGACCCATCAGGTAGTTGTTCCAGACGTTTTCAACATCGCCTTTCGCTTGCTCGATGAGTTTTTCTTTTTCACTTGGAACCATTACATCGTCCAATCCCATTGACAAACCGCCTTTGAAGGCCATTTGGAAACCAAGTTCTTTGATTTCGTCAAGGAATTGTGCCGTACGGGCCACGCCAGCCTGTTTGAACACCAAACCGATGATCTGTTGAAGTTTTTTCTTGGTCAACAATTCGTTGATATAACCAACTTCCTCAGGAACAGCCTGGTTGAACAGGAGACGACCTGCAACGGTATCGATCAGCTTAATTTCAAATGTACCGTCCTCGTTACGAACGCGAACGCGGCATTTGATATTCGCATGTTTCGAAAGCTTGCCTTCGTTGATCGCGATGATAACCTCATCCGGACCGTAGAAGATTTTGCCTTCGCCTTGAATAGGATATTGCTCGGTGCTTACGCGACCTTTTGTCACATAATACAGACCCAAAACCATGTCCTGAGATGGTACCGTGATCGGCGCACCGTTGGCAGGGTTCAAGATGTTATGCGAAGAAAGCATCAGCATCGAGGCTTCCAATACCGCTTCCTGGCCCAGTGGTACGTGTACCGCCATCTGGTCACCGTCAAAGTCGGCGTTGAATGCCGTACACACCAATGGGTGAAGCTGGATCGCCTTACCTTCGATCAGTTTAGGCTGGAATGCCTGGATACCCAAACGGTGAAGTGTCGGAGCACGGTTGAGGAGCACAGGGTGTCCTTTCAAAACGTTTTCCAAGATATCCCAGATCACAGGATCCTTACGGTCTACGATCTTCTTCGCTGATTTCACCGTTTTAACAATACCCCGCTCGATGAGCTTGCGGATAATGAACGGTTTGAAAAGCTCGGCAGCCATATCCTTAGGAAGACCGCATTCGTGCAGCTTCAATTCAGGACCTACCACGATAACCGAACGACCAGAGTAGTCGACACGCTTACCGAGCAAGTTCTGACGGAAACGGCCTTGCTTACCTTTCAGCATGTCTGAAAGTGATTTCAAAGCACGGTTACCTTCCGAACGTACCGCGTTCACTTTACGGCTGTTGTCGAAAAGGGAGTCAACCGCTTCCTGCAACATCCGTTTTTCGTTACGCAGGATCACCTCAGGTGCCTTGATCTCGATGAGGCGTTTCAGACGGTTGTTACGGATGATCACACGACGGTAAAGGTCGTTCAAATCCGAAGTCGCGAAACGGCCACCATCCAGGGGCACAAGCGGACGCAATTCTGGTGGAATAACCGGTACCATTTTGATCACCATCCATTCAGGGCGGTTTTCGATACGGGTATTCGCATCACGGAATGCTTCTACCACTTTCAGACGTTTCAAAGCTTCCGCTTTACGTTGCTGGGAAGTGTCGGTAGCAGCCTGGTGACGGAGCTCGTAAGAAAGTTCGTCGAGTTTAATGCGGCTCAACAGCATTTCCAATGCATCGGCACCCATTTTCGCGATGAATTTGTTGGGGTCCGTGTCAGGAAGCAACTGGTTCTCGCGTGGGAGCTTGTCGATGATATCGAGGTATTCATCTTCGGTCAGGAAGTCGAGGTAGCCAACGCCGTCCTCTTCTTTGATACCTGGCTGAACAACTGCGTACCGTTCGTAATAGATGATCTGGTCAAGTTTCTTGGTAGAAAGTCCCAGCAGGTAACCGATTTTGTTCGGCAAGCTGCGGAAGTACCAGATATGGGCAACAGGAACCACGAGTTCAATGTGACCCATGCGCTCGCGGCGAACCTTTTTCTCGGTTACCTCTACACCACAACGGTCACAGATGATTCCTTTATAACGAATGCGCTTGTATTTCCCGCAGTGACATTCCCAGTCTTTTACAGGACCGAAAATGCGCTCGCAGAACAGACCGCCCATCTCCGGCTTGTAGGTCCGGTAGTTGATGGTTTCAGGCTGGGTTACTTCACCGAAGGAGCTTTCTAGGATAGACTCCGGTGACGCCAGACTGATCGTCATTCTGGAAAAGTCGCTGTTTAATTTTTTATTCTTTTTGAAAGACATAATAAAGAGTCGTTTGTCTGTTAGTCGAAACTAATTCAATTGCATTTCTATGGCGCGGTTGCCCGCGCCAACGACTAGAAATTAGTCCAGTGTAATCTCCAATGCTAGTCCACGAAGCTCGTGAACGAGTACGTTGAATGACTCTGGGATATTTGGTTTCGGAAGGTTTTCACCTTTCACGATCGCTTCGTACGCTTTGGCACGGCCCACCACATCATCGGATTTCACCGTAAGGATCTCCTGAAGAATGTGCGATGCACCGAACGCTTCAAGCGCCCACACTTCCATTTCACCGAAACGCTGTCCACCGAACTGCGCTTTACCACCCAATGGTTGCTGGGTAATGAGCGAGTATGGCCCGATAGAACGCGCGTGCATTTTATCGTCAACCAAGTGGCCCAGTTTCATCATATACATCAGACCGACTGTTACCGGCTGGTCGAACTGCTCACCAGTCAAACCATTGTACAGATAAGTACGTCCCCAAGCCGGCAGACCCGCCTCTTTCAATTCGGCAGCTACTTCCGCTTCTGTTGCGCCGTCGAAGATCGGTGTCGCGTAACGACGGCCGAGTTTCAGACCAGCCCATGCCAGAATCGTTTCGTAAATCTGACCGATGTTCATACGTGAAGGTACCCCAAGTGGGTTCAACACGATGTTTACCGGAGTTCCGTCTTCCAGGAATGGCATATCTTCGTCACGAACGATACGGGCAACAACCCCTTTATTACCGTGGCGACCCGCCATTTTATCACCCACTTTCAGCTTGCGCTTCTTAGCGATGTAAACTTTGGCAAGTTTCACGATACCGGCAGGTAGCTCATCACCAACTTCCAATGCGAAACGATCGCGTTTGAAGCGGCCCATTACTTCGCTGCGGGCATTCAGGTAGTTTTTCAACACCAGTGAGATCTGACGGTTGGTGTCAGCATCTTCTGTCCACGAGTCAGTCAATACGTCACCGATGAGGTTAACCTCTTCTGGTACTGCGTACTGGCTTTCGTCACGATACGGGTTGTTTGCAGGGAACAGGTTCTCGGAGATGTTTCTCACGTTGAACTTCATTCCTTTGCTGATCAGCTCGTCACCGAATTTATGTTTTACACCCGAGCTGGTTTTGCCGTCAGTCAGCGTCACCAGTTTGTCGATCACACGACCGCGCAATGCAGTCAGGTCGCGGCTGTATTTTTTCATCAACAGACGAAGCTCGTCTTTGTGTTTTGCACGCTCTTCTTTGGTTGGGCGGGAGAACAGTTTGGTATCGATTACCACACCTTTCATCGATGGTGGTGCCTTTTTCGAAGCATCCTTCACATCACCGGCCTTATCACCGAAGATCGCACGAAGCAATTTTTCTTCCGGAGTAGGATCAGATTCTCCTTTTGGAGTGATCTTACCGATCAGGATATCGCCTTCTTTAACTTCTGTACCAACTTGTACGATACCGTTTTCGTCGAGGTTCTTCACAGTTTCCTCGCTTACGTTCGGGATCTCAGCAGTCAGCTCTTCTTCTCCGCGTTTGGTATCACGCACTTCGAGTTCGAATTCTTCAATGTGGATTGAAGTAAAGATATCGTCGCGTACTACTTTCTCGGAGATTACGATCGCATCCTCGAAGTTGTATCCCTGCCAAGGCATGAATGCAACCAAAAGGTTACGGCCCAATGCAAGCTCACCACCTTCGGTACCATAACCCTGGCAAAGCGGTTCGCCTTTTTTCACTTTCTGACCTTTCAACACCATTGGTTGGAGGTTCAAGCAAGTGTCCTGGTTGGTACGACGGAATTTCACGAGGTCGTAGGAAACGCTGTCGTCAATGAAGCTCACCAAACGATCTTCGTCTGTACGGTCGTATTTCACGACGATCTTCTTCGCATCCACGAATTCGATTTCGCCGTCGCCTTCTGCTACTACCAATGCACGGGAGTCCATTGCCACGCGGCGTTCCAAGCCGGTTCCTACGATAGGAGCCTGCGGACGCAACAGAGGCACACCCTGGCGCTGCATGTTAGATCCCATCAAGGCACGGTTAGCATCATCGTGTTCGAGGAACGGAATCAATGAAGCCGCTACTGATACGATTTGGTTGGCCGCAACGTCCATATAGGATGCTTGCGAAGGATCCACCATCGGGAAGTCACCTTCGAAACGCGTTTTGATTTTATCAACGGTGAAGTTTCCTTCTTTATCCACAGAAGCATTGGCTTGTGCGATGTATTTGGAATCTTCTTCTTCCGCTGTCATATAGATCAGCTCGTCGGTCAGTTTACCAGCGCTATCGATCACACGGTAAGGTGTTTCGATGAAGCCCATGCCGTTCACTTTCGCAAATACGCAAAGTGACGAGATCAGACCGATGTTCGGACCTTCCGGCGTTTCGATCGTACACAGACGCCCGTAGTGGGTGTAGTGAACGTCACGAACCTCGAAACCTGCTCTTTCGCGGGAAAGACCACCTGGCCCGAGTGCCGACATACGACGTTTGTGCGTAATCTCAGCCAATGGGTTAGTTTGGTCCATAAACTGAGAAAGCTGGTTGGTACCGAAGAACGAGTTGATTACGGATGACAATGTTCTTGCATTGATCAAATCAACAGGTTTGAAATCTTCGTTATCACGTACGTTCATACGCTCCTTGATGGTACGCGCCATACGTGCAAGACCTACGCCGAACTGTGCATATAGCTGCTCGCCCACGGTACGTACACGACGGTTCGACAAGTGGTCGATATCATCAACTACCGCTTTCGCATTGATCAGACCGATCAGGTATTTCACGATGGAAACGATATCGCCGGTGGTCAGAACGCGCACGTCGAGGCTGGTATCCGATCCCAATTTCTTATTGATACGGTAACGGCCTACATCGCCTAGGTCATAACGCTTATCCGAGAAGAACAAGCTCTGGATCACGTCACGTGCAGTTTGCTCATCCGGCGCTTCTGCATTACGCAGCTGACGGTAAATTTGCTCAACAGCTTCCTTGTCGGAGTTTGAGCTATCTTTTTGAAGCGTGTTATAAATGATGTTATAATCCGCTACGTTCATGTCCTCTTTGTGCATGATGATCGACTTCTGACCTGATTCCAGGATCACATCGATATCATCTGCCGAAATGGAAGAATCACGTTCCAGCAACACTTCGTTACGCTGGATAGATACTACCTCCCCGGTGTCCTCATCCACGAAGTCCTCAGTCCATGTACGGAGAACCCTTGCTGCCAACCGGCGTCCCACTGCCTTTTTCAGGTTCGCAGGTGTTGCACTGATTTCCTCAGAAAGGCCGAAAAGGTCGAGGATGTCTTTATCAGATCCAAAACCGATCGCTCTTAGAAGGGTTGTTACCGGGAACTTCTTTTTACGGTCGATGTACGCGTACATCACGTTGTTCACGTCCGTAGAGAATTCGATCCAGGAACCTTTGAATGGAATAATCCGCGCAGAATATAGTTTAGAACCGTTGGTGTGCTTGCTCATAGAGAAGAACACGCCTGGTGAACGGTGAAGCTGAGATACGATTACACGCTCAGCACCATTGATCACGAACGAACCGCGTTCGGTCATGTAAGGAATGTTTCCGAGGAATACTTCCTGCTCAATGGTTTCAAATTCTTCATGATCGGCGTCGTTACAGATCAAACGCAGTTTCGCCTTCAGAGGCACTGCATAAGTCAGACCGCGATCAATGGATTCGTCGACAGAATACTTCGGTGGTTCAAGGAGGTAATCGATGAACTCGAGAACGAAGTTTTCGCGTGAGTCGGCGATGGGGAAGTTTTCAGCGAAAACTTTGTAAAGTCCTTCTCCGGAGCGGTCTTCAACCGATGTATCCAGACTAAAGAAATCACGGAACGATTGTACCTGGATTCCCAAAAGATCGGGATAATCGATAATCTGATTAATCCGAGAGAAATTCTTTCTTGGTGTTTTTGGATTAATAGTAGCCAAGGCTATGTGTGATTTGGGTTAGCAGAAAAACTAATTAGTTTTAACCTAATCTATTGCCTCGTAGAGAAAGGTTAACCGTCCCTGTTCTTCCATTCTACGAGTAAGGAAGTGTTTCGGACAAAGTAAACCGGAAGGGGATTTTGGAAGTGATCTCGTCACCGCCTCTAACCAGAACGACAAAAAAGTACTTTTCGTTTGGTTTGTATACAAAAACAGGAAAAGACCTGACGGTTGTCAGGCCTATTCCCTAAGAATTTATCTTCTAATGCTGTGGAGCAAATTACTTCACTTCAACTTCTGCACCAGCTTCTTCAAGTTGCTTTTTCAGAGCGTCAGCTTCGTCCTTAGCAACACCTTCTTTTACAGGTTTTGGAGCGCCGTCAACGAGTTCTTTCGCTTCTTTCAGGCCAAGACCAGTCAGGTCTTTAACCAATTTCACAACAGCCAATTTACCAGCACCAGCCGATTTCAAGATTACATCGAAAGATGTTTTCTCTTCAACCGCAGGAGCATCAGCACCAGCGCCAGCGCCAGGACCTGCTACCATTACTGCACCAGCAGCTGCTGGCTCAATACCGTACTCGTCTTTAAGAATTGCAGCCAATTCGTTCACTTCTTTAACCGTAAGGTTAACAAGCTGTTCTGCGAAAGCTTTCAAATCTGCCATTTTTATTTTGATTTTTTTGATTATACAATAAGATGATTTAAAAAGGCTCCTTTAATTATAAACCCGGGGAGCAAAGCCTGGCTATTTAATTAGTCTTCTTTTTCAGACAAAGTTTTCAAGATACCAGCCAGGTTCTGTCCGCCGCTTGTAAGAGCGCCGATAACATTTTTGGCAGGTGATTGCAACAATCCGATCACTTCGCCGATCAGTTCTTGTTTCGATTTCAGAGAAATCAGAACGTCCAGCTGGCTTTCTCCAACAAACAGGGCAGTATCAACAGAAGCTCCTTTGAACTTCAATTTGTCGCTGCCTGATTTCTTTTTGAAATCCTTGATCAGTTGCGCAGGAACTTTACCTGACTCCGGGTGAAACATTACTCCAGAAAATCCTTTCAACACTTCGTCGAAAGAAGAATAGTCTGTATCTAATGTCTCGAGCGCTTTTTTAATCAATGTATTCTTCACAACACGATACTCAACACCACGCTCGAAGCAAAGGCCTCTGAGGGTATTTACCTCGCTCACGGTCATACCGGTAGCGTTGGTAATGTAGAAGTATGGCGTGCTGGCGAATTTCTGACTTAATTCGTCAATAATTACTGCTTTTTCTTCCCGTGTCATATTACAATCCTGGAATCGTGTTTTTGTCAATAATAACACCCGGGCTCATCGTGCTTGACAAGTGAATGCTTTTTACGTAAGTTCCTTTGGCCGATGAAGGCTTAAGGCGAACCAAAGTATTGATAACTTCCGTTGCGTTTTGTGCAAGCTGGTCAGTTCCGAAAGAAACTTTACCGATGCTCGTGTGGATGATACCTGTTTTGTCAACTTTGAAGTCGATTTTACCAGCTTTCACCTCTTTCACCGCTTTCGCTACATCCGGAGTTACAGTTCCTGACTTAGGGTTTGGCATCAGACCGCGAGGACCCAACACTTTACCAAGTCTACCTACTTTTGCCATTACACTCGGCATTGTAATAATCACGTCGATGTCTGTCCAGCCTTGCTCGATTTTTGTAATGTATTCGTCAAGACCAACATAATCCGCTCCTGCCTCTTTCGCTTCTGCCTCCTTGTCGGGAGTACACAGCACCAATACGCGAACTTCTTTTCCGGTTCCGTGTGGCAATGTTACCACGCCACGCACCATTTGGTCAGCTTTACGAGGATCTACGCCCAAACGAACGTCGATATCTACGGAAGCATCAAATTTGGTATAGGAAATCGTTTTCAGAACATCCGCAGCTGCTTCCAGGGTATAAGCCTGGGTTGCGTCGTATTTTGAAAGAGCTTCTTTTTGCTTTTTGGTCAATTTTCCCATGTTCTTTGTTTCTTTGGCGTATCTATAAATCTACGCTCAGTTGTTTTCTTCCCATGGGGCCTTGCCAGCCACGGTGATACCCATACTACGAGCCGTTCCCGCGATCATTTTCATAGCAGACTCTACGGTGAAGCAGTTCAGGTCGGGCATTTTAGTTTCAGCGATCGTTTTAACTTGATCCCATGAAACTGATCCTACCTTAATACGGTTTGGCTGAGCCGAACCTGTTTTCACTTTTGAGGCTTCCAGAAGAAGAATAGCGGCCGGGGGGGTTTTGATGACGAAGTCGAAAGACTTGTCTTTGTAGTATGTAATAACTACCGGCAATACCACACCCATTTTATCCTGGGTACGGCCATTGAACTGCTTGCAAAACTCCATGATATTCAAACCCTTCGATCCTAGTGCAGGACCAATTGGAGGTGATGGGTTGGCTTGGCCACCTTTCACCTGCAGTTTGACGTATCCACCTATTTCTTTTGCCATTGTTTTGGAATTTGTCGGTTCATCGATTGACTAGCGGCTCACATGCAGTTGGAAGCCTACCTGCCCGCTATTCGCTCAACTATCCTTTTCTACTTGTGCGTAACTGAGTTCCACGGGTGTATTACGCCCGAATATTTTTACAACTACATTGAGTTTTTTCTTCTCATCGAATACTTCTTCCACCAGACCGATAAATCCGCTGAACGGACCATCTACGACTTTCACAGTCTCGCCTTTGATGAAAGACATGCTTGGCGCTTCTTCGTGCTGTTCTGCTTCGTCGACCTTACCGAGGATACGGTTAATTTCCGACTGGCGAAGAGGAACAGGCACTTTAGAATTTCCTTCGGCATTGCCCAGGAAACCAATTACGCCGGGAATACTTGTAATAATGTGCAGAACCTCCCCTTTGGACAGATCGGCTGAAATGATAATGTACCCGGGAAAGAAGTTCTTCTCCCGTACACGCTTTTTACCGTTACGCATTTCGTAAATCTTCTCCGAAGGGATTAGGATTTGCGGAACGAATTCATTTAGCTTCTGGCGTGTGATTTCATTTTCAATGTAGGACTTGATTTTTTTCTCTTGCCCAGACACTGCCCTTAATACAAACCAATTTAGACTACTCATACCTTTCAGGGGGTTATCTTTACTAAAATAGCCTTAGAAAGACTGGTAAAACAGTTTCAGTGCGTTCTCAAATACGAGATCCATTACACCTACCACGAAGGCAAAAATGAGCGAACCTACAAGCACCAGTGTGGTGTTGGCTTGCAGCTCGTTGAAAGGCGGCCATGTCACATGTTGGGTCATTTCTTCCCAGGACGCTTTCAAAAAAGAAGTAAATTTTTCCATTTCACCTTTTCGATTTATGCACGGGTGGAGAGATTCGAACTCCCATCAACGGTTTTGGAGACCGCTATTCTACCCTTGAACTACACCCGTTTATCGTGCAATTGCCCATTCGGGGCTGCAAAGATACGACTTTTTTATAAAAAACAAGTGCATTCCAAAAGAAATGCACTTGTTTTAATATTGCTATCTTGATTAGTCAAGAATTTCAGTTACCTGACCAGCACCTACGGTACGTCCACCTTCACGGATCGCGAAACGAAGACCTTTTTCCATAGCGATTTTGTTGATCAGCTTCACTTCGATAGTGATGTTATCACCTGGCATAACCATTTCAACACCTGCTGGAAGTGAGATTTCACCTGTCACGTCAGTGGTACGGAAGTAGAACTGAGGACGGTATTTGTTGAAGAATGGAGTGTGACGTCCACCTTCTTCTTTCGACAGTACGTAAACTTCACCTTTGAAGTGCAGGTGAGGCTTAACTGAACCTGGCTTACAGATTACCATACCACGACGGATCTCTTCTTTGTCGATACCGCGAAGCAACAAACCTACGTTGTCACCAGCTTCACCGCGGTCAAGGATCTTACGGAACATCTCAACACCAGTTACGGTTGATTTAAGACCTTCTGCACCCATACCGAGGATATCCACAGGATCACCAGAGTTGATCACACCACGCTCGATACGACCAGTTGCAACAGTACCACGACCAGTGATCGAGAATACGTCTTCAACAGGCATCAAGAATGGAAGATCAGTCATACGTGGAGGAATTGGAATCCAAGTATCCACAGCTTCCATCAGATCTTCGATCGTTTTAACCCACTTAGGCTCGCCGTTAAGACCACCCAAAGCAGATCCCTGGATTACAGGAATGTTATCGCCATCGAATTCGTAGAAGCTCAGAAGCTCGCGGATTTCCATCTCAACGAGTTCAAGAAGTTCTGGATCATCAACCATGTCCACTTTGTTCATGAACACAACAAGCTGAGGTACACCTACCTGACGAGCAAGAAGGATGTGCTCACGAGTTTGTGGCATAGGACCGTCAGTAGCAGCAACCACGATGATTGCGCCGTCCATCTGAGCAGCACCAGTTACCATGTTCTTCACGTAGTCAGCGTGACCTGGGCAGTCAACGTGCGCATAGTGACGGTTGGCTGTCTGGTATTCTACGTGAGAAGTGTTGATTGTAATACCGCGCTCTTTCTCTTCAGGAGCATTGTCGATTGATGAGAAGTCGCGTTTCTGTGCAAAACCTTTATCAGCCAACACAGTTGTAATCGCCGCTGTAAGGGTAGTTTTACCGTGGTCAACGTGCCCGATAGTACCAATATTTACGTGGGGTTTCGAGCGGTCAAACGTCTCTTTTGCCATGACTTAAGTACGCTTAAAATTAAAAGTTATTACGAATTTATTATACACTACTAATTGATCCTGCTGGCTTTACTGCAATCAAACACCGCAATCATTTACCAAACCAGGATCAAACCATCGCAGGTCAACCTGCTCTTTTGAATCTCGCAGACTCAAAATTTCTGAGCTTTTGAGGGGATTTGAACCCCTGACCTCTTCCTTACCAAGGAAGTGCTCTACCCCTGAGCTACAAAAGCATTGTTACTAAAAGCATTGTTCTTAGAACCAAAAAGCGATTAGCGAAAGTTATCTATTGAATGTTTTCGCTAATCGCTTCGATGATGCTTCTAATTGAGCGGAAGACGAGGTTCGAACTCGCGACCTATAGCTTGGAAGGCTATCGCTCTACCAGCTGAGCTACTTCCGCATTTGTTTTCGTCTTTACCTCAAAAACTGGCCTTAATTGAAGCATTTTTTCAGACTCAAACTGTGGGGGCGGATGGATTCGAACCACCGAAGACATAAGTCAGCAGATTTACAGTCTGCCCCATTTGGCCACTCTGGTACACCCCCAGACAACATTTCAACACAAGCGTGAAAACCGTTTGTTTCACAATTTGGAGTCGCAAAATTATACCCATTTTTTAGATTCTCAAATTCTTTTGAAAAAAAAAATTAAAAAAAATGCGGCCTGGAATCAAAAACAGCGATTCCAGGCCGCATGGGCACTTTTCGACTTAAAATAATCTCACTCCAAAACTCAGCATCCGGACCGACGGCCCCCGGTTGGCTTCGAAAAGATAGTTCAAGTCGTAGTTCACAAAGAAGTCAGGAAAGTTACGGATACCAATTTCAGCTGCTAAACCATAGCGCAAATCTTCGATGTAAAAGTTACGCCGGTCGTGGTCCACATCCTTCGTTCCGACCTTGCGGACCTTCGTGTAACTACCGATCCGGTAACCGCCGTAAGCACCCGCGCTGATATACGATATGAATGAGTGTGAAAAGCTTAGCGTAGGCATAACGGAGAGATTGACGTACGGCACCACAAGTTTCGATTTCCTTACTTCCACCGGTTTACCCTGGTCGTCCACCACATCCCGGAACTCGACCCCGTCATCCGTCTTGGCAATTGTATTATTCCCGTCGTACATCATGTTGTACCACGAAAAATCGACGCCGAAGTCCAGATGTAGCCGGGCATTCTTACCCCGTGCAACACTTGCGCTGGCCACATAACCCAGGCTCACGTAGCGCGATCCGAATGGTTTCAGGTCGTAATCCGATTTATTGAAACCTGCCGTAGCCTCATTCGTACCATAGGTGTTCAGCCCCAATGCGACATTAAAACCCTTCCTCGGGCTCGATCCCCCCCATGACTTTCGCTGGAACCGTTTCCCGATGCGCCGGTAAGTCGAATCCGACCCGACCACCTCGTCACCTTCTTTTACCTCCACACCCGAGCCATCAATGGAAACCTTTGTGTCCCCATCCTTGATATGAATACCACGAAGGCCAATCCTTACGTAGTCCTTATCCGCCACCTGATCAGCATCTTTCAGATATTTGTTCCCATTGAATTCTTCCCGCAGGAACGTCGTATCCGCCTTTGTACTGTCCAATCTCATTTTCAGGTCCTTCAAAAGCGCGTTAAGGTCGTACTTCATGATCTTTTCGAGCTCCGTCCGGTTCTCTCCGTAAATGATCAGCCGCGTTTTATCGCCGAAAGTCACGATAATCGAGTCCTTGTCCTGGATACCAGGGCGCCAGTGTTTTTCATCGTTGGATTTCAGCGAACCGGCGCGCGTGCCAATGGCTGCCAATACAAACAGCACCGCCATTGCATATATTTTACTTTTCATGGCACAATAGATTACAGTTTTGTCTTGTCTTTAGGGTGGTCTTTTTCTGAACTTCTGTCTTCCTTGTTACGCAGGCGATCGTCCACACGTGCTACAAGGTTTTTTGGATTAAAACCCACTTCATCCCAGTCGACTTTCTCGCCTGCTCTCGCATTTTTGAGCTGACGGAAAACCCTTGCAAAACGGGTATTACGTGGTTTCTCTTCCGCTTCATTAGTACCGGTCTCTACCGCAACGACAATCGTTCTTGTCGGTTCGGGTTCCGGCTTGCTTACCCGGCTAACAGCTGGCTCATCGGGCAAAGTCTTTATATCCTGTGCAACAGGACTTTTTATTTGTCCGGGTTGAATGGTATTCACCGGCACATCTGATTTCTCTGCAATAGCCACCACCTGCGCATTCTGAATTGGCTCAGCATCAGCAACCGATGTTTCAATTACCTGGTGGGTAGCTTTTGGTGTTTTGGCTATTTTGGCGAAATGGGTAGCTGGTTTAATATCGTTTTCTTCCGTTGCCGCTAACTGCCCAACCGCCTCTTCTGGTTTTTCAATCGGCGGAAGCACCGAATCAACAGGCGCAGGCTTAACCACGGCAACAGTCTGTTGTGTTTGGATACCGCCCGGCGAAACACCCTGCTGATTCTGCCAAACCAGGTATCCTCCTATCACCGCCGCAGCCACACCGGCCGCAGCATACCAACCCCACACAACCGGGCGCCGCCGCACGGGACTCGCCGATTGTTTCTCCTGAATTTTCAGCCAAGCATTTTCCGAAGGCTTTCTTTCCAATCCTTCGAGTTTACGTTTGAAAAGATCATCAACAGGATGCTTTTTCATAGTCTACTTTTTTTTTATAATCATTCTGCCATTCCGCCACCATCTTCTGCAACAATGCGCGGGCGCGGTGCAACTGTGATTTCGATGTACTTTCGGTAATACCCAGCATCTGGGCGATTTCAATGTGTGCATAGCCTTCAATGGCGTAGAGGTTAAAAACCGTCCGGTAACCCACCGGCAATGCTTCAATCAACGCCATCAATTCTTCGGTTTCCAGGTTCTGATCGGCGTGGAGGTAATCGGCAATGTTATTGGCTTCATCCGAAAGGTTGTCTTCCAGAATCCGCTTTTGTTTCCGCAAATACCCCAGCGCCTCATTCACCATAATCCGCCTGATCCACCCTTCGAAACTTCCTTCGCTGTTAAACTGGTTTATTTTTTCAAAAACCTTCAAAAAGCCCTCCACCATCACATCCTCGGCCGCCATTTCGTCGCATACATAGCGGAAGCATAAAGCCAGCATTCTATGGCTGTACTTGTCGTAAAGCTGTCGCTGCGCCTTCGGATCTTCTTTCCTGAGGGCTTTGACAAGCTGTGCTTCCTGGCTAAATAGTGCTAAAATTCGACCCATTCTAATTGGTGGTTTCGACAGCAAGATGCGCAATCCTCCGCGTGAGGTTGCATGTGCCGGAAAAGTTTTTTGATATATTTTTTAGCTTTGATGCGAATATCACTCATTGATCACCAAAAGGACTTTTCTCCAATGCTCGACTCCTCTGCGCCCATCGGAATTTTTGACAGTGGAATCGGCGGTATGACCGTCGCCAGCGCCGTAACCCGGTTGCTTCCACAGGAAAACACCATCTATTTCGGCGACACGGCGCATTTGCCTTATGGCGATAAATCCACGGCTGCCATCCAGGCCTATTCGATCAAAATATGCAATATGCTTTTACAGCAAAACTGCAAACTGATCCTCATCGCCTGCAACTCCGCGTCCGCGGCCGCCTACGAGCTCGTGCGCGAGTACGTGGGAAGCAAAGCCAAGGTGCTGAATGTGATTGATCCCGTGGTAAATTATGTGAAGGAGCATTATGAAGGAAAAACGATAGGCCTGATCGGTACCAAGCAGACGGTCCTGTCCAATGTGTATAAAAAGAAAGTAGATGCGCTGGATCGAAACATCCACCTGAAATCCCTCGCTACGCCATTGCTCGCACCCATGATCGAAGAAGGCTTTTTCGACAATAACATCAGTGAAAGTGTGATTGCTAATTACCTTTCCGATCCGTCTCTCAATGGCATTGAGGCATTGATCCTCGGTTGCACGCATTATCCATTGATCAAAACGCAGATCCGTAAATTCTACGGTGATACGGTAGAGACGCTCGACACCTCGGAAATCGTCGCGCGCTCGCTAAAAGCCTGGCTCGAACAGCATTACCTGATCAACGAGAAAGGGGAAGGCAAGCGGCAGTTCTATGTGTCGGATTATACCCTGTCATTCGAGCAATCGACTAACATATTCTTCGGCCGGCAAATCCAGCTCGAACATTACCCGCTTTGGGAATGACGCTTTTCCAGTGGAGCATTTACCATTAATGCATTAGTAAACCAACTTCACCGGCCCCAGCAAGCCCGACGGCATCGGCTGCCAGAGCGTGGCATCAAACTTCTTGTAAGTAATGTCCACGATGTTGATATCGTAAAATTTCTTCCAATTGGGCTGTTGCTGATCGAGGAGGCGCATGTAGTTGGCGGAAAGGTTGGTTACCTCTATTTCCAGCACATTACCTTTCGTTTTTAATGCATTTCCTACCGGAAGAATGAATGGAATATGCCAGGCCACGCCGAGGTCTTTCCCATTCAGCTTTACATTAGCCACTTCACGCACATCGCCCAAATCCAGCGACGCGTTGGCATAGCTCGCAGCAGAACCGGGCAGGTCGAAAGTAATGCGGTACCGTGCTTTGCCTGAAAAATACCCGGCAGAATCCGGCAAAGAAGTCCACGAGGTAAGCCCGGTAAGTTGTGCGGCGGCGGGTAGTTTGGGTTTACCATTCAAAAAGGTAAGCTCCCACTTGCCCTTAATGTCGAAATGTTTGCCGGTACTGCTCACTTCCGGCGCATCCTGCCCGTCGGCGGAAGTAGTCAGGAAGCACGATTCACCCGGTAAAAGCCGCAGAAAAATCTCTTCGCTGCCTTTGGTTCCACGCATCCTAGGTGTAGAAACGCCGCTGAGGGGATCTGATTTGAAGAATACTCCTCCCTTACCAATTTTTACCCAGCCTCCTTTAAATGTATTTCCAAGATTCGCTACGAAATAAAGCGGTACGCCCTCGCCGAGGCGCTTGCGTATGAATGTCAGTCCTTTTTCAGCTAATTGTTCCCTCACCACGCCATTCGCAGCCAGATCAGCGTTCAGGTCCGTTGAAACCTTTACATTTTTCAGTTTCGAAAGTCGTGTCAATGCGTCGCTGAATGCATTTTGCCGTTGCTCGTGATTGGCATTACCAGTTACGGTAGCAGGCAACTTTTGATCAAAAACAATCTTCGCGCCTGCATCCGCGAGCCGCTGTAATTCTTTCAATGTCTCCTCGGGCAGGTACGTTGCCGACGGGATGAGCAAAGTCTTGTAGTTAGCATTGCCGGAACTCAAAATACCATTCACTTCGACTGTGAACTTCTTCAATTGCAAATCCGACACGAAATCGAATGCGTAACCTTCCTTCCAAAGCTTTTCGGACAGTTTTCCAAAGGGCAGATCCAGCAACCAGCGGTCTACGTGGTGAACTTCGAGTAAATGCACACCTCCGCCCGATTTAGCCTTCGTAGCCCACAAATCATGAATCGGGAAATAGACCAGCACATCATTATCCGGCTGGCTATTCTGCAATTGGCGTTGGCAAAGGTCTACATACCGGTTCAGCAGCGGGAAATGCTCCGAGAAATGGGAGGTTTTGCCAAAATTGGTGGATGCATAAAATAGCCAACCCGGGAAACCTTCCTTGTCCGGCGAATAAGTGGTACCATGGTAAAAAACGTGGTTTATACCGGCAGTAAAGAGCTCGTCGATTTGCGGCTTGATTTGGGACAATGAAACTTTGAAATGATTCGCCAGCCAGGTCCCGGTCTCAGAACTTACCAGTTTCTTCCCCGACAAATTGGCCGCCGAAGAAGCAAACTTCATCGCCAGGGGGTTCGGGGTCCCGAACTGATCGATCGAATAATCCGGATCGACGCGCAAGCCGGAAATATTGAAACGGCTGGTACCGAATGATTCCGTTTCCGGGATATCCGCAGCTTCGTAAAGGTCGAGCAGGTTACCCGGTGACCCGTGTGCCTGGTAGCGGGTCACAAATCCGTGCGCGCGGCTCCAATCCGTCCAGGGCTTTGCGTAGCGTTCCAGTAGCAGCTCCGCCAGTGTCTGGTGATAGTCTATTTTTACCAGCGTAGCCTCCGCGTTTCCTGTCGAATCGTTCAATAGTGACAGCTTATCCAGCAGGTGATATTTCCGGCGGGATTGAAATTGCTGGACAAAATCCTCGGTCCAATTGGCTCCATAGGCTTCGTAGGAGTCGTTATACATCGCTCTGGGCTTAGCGGAAGCCTTGCTGAATGCCGAATCAAACCGGGAGAGATATTGCGACATTCCATTTGCATTAAAGGGATCCAAAACCAACCCTTCTCCGCCCGGAGCCGCCCGCTTCACTTTCTGGCCCGTTGGCTTTACCACCGGCTTCCCATCAACGACAGTCATACTTTGCGCCGCAGTGGCCACCGTCACATTCGGGCCGCCGAACGGCCATCCGGTACCTGTGGTCATGTCCACCCCCAATCCTAGGCGCTTACCTTCGCGCAGGGTGTGCTGCATGACTTCCAGCCATTGGTCCCCTAGAAAACGAATCGCCGCTTTTTCATACCCTTTAACCCCATAAATCGGAATAATATGCACGCCACCGAGCCCCGACTTGCTGAAATATTCGAGCTGGGCCGTGATATCCGCCTTGGTAACCGCGCTCCCCATCCACCACCAGTATGTCCAGGGTTTGGACGTCGACAATTTTTGGGCATTGCTATGGGCAAACTGGGCGAATATCAGGAGGACAGCGAGTAGAATCCGAAACATGACAGGACAGTGTTTTTCTTTAAAGACACGCAATGCATTATCTACGCCACTATAAAGGAATATTTTGTAAAATGGAACGCACAAAAAAGGCAGAACCGATTGGCCCTGCCCTTGAATGTCTTCTTTTTTGCAAATCAGTTCTCGTATGCAGACCGCACGCGCGCCGCCACGAACTGACGCTCGGCCTGTGCCCGCTTGGAATTGCGGTACCAAAGGTAACCGATCACCGCTACAAGGATGTATGGGATCACAAAGAGGAACATAATGCCGGTGTTCAACCCGACACCTACATTGTTGCGCCCGTTACCCATCGAGCTCTCCACTGATCCGCGGCACATCGCGCATTGCGCAAATGCGCCTGCGCTGTTCAGGACGAACATGATCACCAATCCGGATATTGCCAAAAACTTTTTCATACGTAATAAGGACTAATCATCAAGTAAACGATTACACCGGTAACACTCACATAAAGCCAGATCGGCATGGCCCATTTCACAGCCTTCCGGTGTTCGGCGATTTGATTGGTATATCCAAAATACACCGCTCGCAATACAAACCAAACGACCCCAATCGACAACACGATATGCGAGATCAGTAAAAAGTAATACACGGGCCGTACAAATCCGGTTCCCCCGAATGGTGTCGCCTCGTTGGAAACATGGTAAAGCACGTAGCATACCAAAAACACAGCGCCTAGCGCGAATGCTGTGGTCATCGTCTGCCGGTGTGCTATTACATTTTTTTGCTTGATAAAATAATAGCCCATGATCAGCAACATAGCCGTCAGGGTGTTAATTACGCCAATCACGTGCGGGAGTACTTTCGTCCACGCCCCGAGATCGATCTTCTGCCGGATTCCCAGCAGTAATGCAACCACCACCGGAATGGCAATTGCCAGAATATTGATGATACGCTCGTACTTCGGTTTTCTTTCGATTGTTAATGTAGCCATACCCACTTATTTCTCATTCTTTTTTTCATAATCGAGGATCTTGATCTCGGCCATCAGCCGGTCGGTCTCCTCTCCATCTCCGGCTTTATAAAAGCCTCTCACATATTTGCTACGGTCGATCAGTACTAACTGCCCTGCCCGGCCGTTAAATGCGTCACTTTTTCTTTCCGCATCTGTTAATTCCTGCGCAAAGCAGTCGGCTATCGTCACACTATCCGCCTTTACCGATTGCCATTCTCCGCGTCTCACAGTATCGGTCGCAATCACCAACACTTGCAATTCCGGGATTGCAGCTTTCAATGCGGCAATGCGAGCTATTTCATCGACCGCCCTATCACAAGGCTCTCCGCATTTCGAGGGCATTCGGCTTACGATGGTCAATCTTCCGTCCAGGTTTACACCACCGAACACACCGCAATCCGCCGAAACCTGATGAAACACCGTATCGCCATTTTGCACGACGATCGAGCCGTTACCATCCTTTTCCGCCACGAAGTATGGCAGGTCGTAATGGTTCGTCCCGAACAGTTTCAGTAAAGCAAAAATCAAAGCCGGTATTACTAATGTGACGATCAGTAATCCGGCTTTGGGAAATTTCTTCATTCTAATCTATTATCCGAAAATCGCTTCGAAAATTGCATTGCCTTCGAGCATGAGCGCCAGGATGAGCCAGGCCACAAATATCACCGGCACTAATATGGACCAGATGAGCGTCTTTGTTTCATGTTTCAAGTGCATAAACTCTCCTACGATATAAAATGCTTTCACGATCGTCAGGACGATAAAAATCGATATTTTGAAAGTTCCGTGTGGAATTGTAAATGCGATCGCAAATTCGCCAGCTGTAATGAAGAGAAGAATCCAAAAGGTCTTCCAGATCGCTTTACGTTGCTCGGCTCCTGCCTCGGGATCCTGGTTATGTACGTGGTGATGTTGTACTTCCGCCATTTTACTTCAATTTTAAATATTGTTCTATAAATTAAACCAGGTAGAAGAATGTAAATACAAACACCCAAACCAGATCCACAAAGTGCCAGTAGAGACCTACTTTCTCAACCATTTCGTAGCTTCCTCTCTTGTCATAGAACCCTGTCGCCGCACGGAAGAAGATCAGAATGTTCAGGATCACACCCGAGAATACGTGCGTTCCGTGGAAACCGGTAATGAAGAAGAAGAAGTCGGCAAATGCGGGAGGGCCGTATTGGTTCTCCGTCAGGTTAGCACCGAAGATCGTTTTCTCAACCCATGTACCGTTTTCGATCACTTTCATCACCGTACCGGCATCGGTTCCGTGGATGAAGTGGCTCCATTCCCAAGCCTGGCAACCAAGGAAGGTAAAACCGCCGAGGATAGTCCAAAGCATATATTTCTCAACATTCGCGCGGTCCATGCGGTGACCTGCCTCCACTGCAAGTACCATGGTAACGGAGCTCGCGATGAGGATGAATGTCATGATACCAACGAATACCAGCGGCAGCGAAACACCGTGCAGGAATGGTACGGCTTCGTAAACCCTTTCAGGTACCGGCCAGTACATGTTGGAGAAGGTGAAATCTTCGTGTTTTCCGGTGAATGCAGGGAAACTAAACCGGGCTGTACCATATGCCACCAGCAAGGCAGAGAAAGTAAAGGTATCCGAGATGAGGAAGAACCACATCATCAGTTTACCGTAACTTGCTTTCATAGGCTCAATACCCCCCAACCACATTTTGGGTTCTACCGCGCCGGGTGTTGTTACATGTGCCGCCATTGATAAAGAAATTATTAATTAAAGGTCAATAAAAAAACAAAAAGGTATAACCAGAGTATGTCCAAAAAGTGCCAGTAAGTAGCACTGATCTGAATTCTTCTCAGATTTTTGGAATGCACGTTCAGCTTAAATGCCGAGAACAGCGCGAATACCAAAACAATCAGGCCGGTAATGATGTGGAAACCGTGAAGCCCGGTGAACACGTAAAAGAACGAGCCGGACGGGTTTCCTACAAAATAGACATTCATCGCCACCAGCTCTTTCCAGCCCTGAAACTGCATGTAAAGGAAGATCAGGCCGAGTACAAAAGTAATAGAAATTGCTATTTTCAATTGTTGGAACTGATCTTTTTTTGCCGAGAAATAGGCCCATTGCATCGCTACACTACTCATTATGAGCACCACGGTGCTGTACCAGAATATCTGCGGCATTTCAAATTCGAGCCAGTTACCTTCTGCGCGACGCACGAGGTACGCGCTGCTCTGAGAGGCGAAAAGCATGATGATCGTCACGAGGAACAACCAGAGAATAAACTTCTTCGGGTCCATCGCCAACGTCTCCTGCGGCTCTCTTTCCAATTTATATTGCTGAACGTTTTCCATTTTCTCTCAATTCAATATCACAATTTATCCAACAAAAAAGCAATCTGTACAATGGGCAGGTAAATGAACGATCCGAACATCAGCTGCTTCGCGGTCTTGTCCGTACACTTACGCATAAGGTGGAACGTCTGCGCGAGGAACAATACCCCGAAAACCGTCGCAATGAATGCGGAATTAATACCCGTCATTCCCAGCTCGTACGGCAACCAGCCGATCGGAAGCAGGAACAGCGTATAGATCATGATCTGCAATGTCGTATCAGAATCTTTCAAACCGTTGGCGGGCAACAATTTGAAACCTGCTCTTTTGTAATCTTCGTCCAGTACCCATGCAATGGCCCAGAAATGCGGGAATTGCCAGAAAAACTGGATCGCAAACAGGATACCGGGTTCCAAGCCAAAATGATTGGTTGCCGCTACCCAACCGATCATCGGAGGAAACGCTCCCGGGAATGCACCCACGAACACCGCGATCGGACCGACGCGCTTCAACGGTGTGTAAACAAAGCCGTAAAGCACGAGCGACAGCAGGGAAATAAGCCCCGTTGTCAGGTTAAATACCATTACAAATATCGCCAGCGAGGCTACCCCGAGGATCACTGCCCACACAGCAGCCTGTTCCACGGTAATTCTTCCGCTTGGCAACGGCCGTGAAGCCGTTCTTTTCATCATTTTGTCCAGATCTTTTTCCAAAATCTGGTTGATAATGTTCGCAGCACCAGTAATACCGATCGACGCCAACACAAAAAGGACCATATCTCCGGCCTTCACATCCCGTGAACCCAGGCAATATCCCATTGCTCCGGAGAACGCGATCAACGACGCCAACCGGAATTTGAGTAATTCAAATAAAACCCCTAATCTCTCTCTGATCTTCCCAACCCCGCTTACACTTTCCTCTACTGAAATCATTATTACAGAAATTGATAATGCTAAAACTGGCTACCAGCCGTCGCGGCCACGCCTTCATATTTTAAATACTTCTTGCCATTCACAACCAGCCATACGATAAACTGCAAGCCGATTAACAGGATGGCGAATGTGAGATGAACAGGCTGGGCAAATGCGGGAACCCCGAAATATGCCATGATTACACCCGTTGCAATCTCCGCTATCAATATCCAGAAGCAGGCTTTGGCGATTTTACCCGCTACCGTTCCCTGGTTACCGGTTTTCAAGACTTTGTTGATCCAGATTGCATTCACAATAAAGACCAGAATTGAAAATGACCGGTGTATGTAAAAATTAGCGCCTAATTCATCTATCCATTGTGACCGGGCACCGTAACCGAGCCGCATGATCACTACATCCATTGCTTCCCGAACTTGCGTTCCGAGCAGGATCTGGAACAACGACAGCACCATTACCGCGATCCCAATTCTGCTGAGTACTTTCTCGCTGCCTTCACGCAGTGTAAGCACCTTCTCGACATAGCCGGCCCACGTAAAAACGTAAAGCACGATGAAAATGATCACTATGGCGAGCAGCATGTGTACTGTGACGATCAGCGGGTGCAACTCGAAAGAAACTACTTTCGCACCGAGCCAACCCTGGAAGCCGGTAAGCAAAAATGCAGTGAGGCTCCAAAAGAATACTTGCTTGTTTCCGGATTTAAGAAAAGGAATGGAGGCCAGCAGCATCAGGAAAATAATGACACCAGTGAGCGCTCCTACAAGCCTGTTTACGTACTCAGTCCAGGTTTTCGTCGCATTAAACTCGACTTCTCCTTTCAGCTTCGCACCGTAAATCTCCTTGTAATTGGCAGGAAGTTGTGATGCTTCGGTAGGAGGGACCCATCTGCCGAAGCATTTAGGCCAGTCGGGACAGCCCATTCCTGAGCCTGTGCTTCTCACCACGCCGCCTGCTATGACTACCAGGTACAGCGAAATGAGCGTATTTAAAGCGAATCGCCGGAACCGGCGATTCGCTTTAAGATCAATGATGTGTTTTGAACTGGTCATTGAAGTTTTGTGACTCAATCACCTTCTCGGTCGCGATCAGCTCATTTTCATGAGGGAAGTTCGATTCAGGTGTTTGAGAATACGGGATGTTCTGAGGGATGAAATCCTCTTTCGCACCCGGTTTGCTGTAATCATATGACCAACGATATACCGCAGGAATTTCCCCTTCCCAGTTTCCGTGACCCGGAATAATAGGTGCAGTCCATTCGAGCGTGTTTGAACGCCATGGGTTTTGCGGAGCTTTTCTTCCTTTGAAAATGCTGTAAAAGAAGTTCCAGAGGAAAATGAACTGTGCAAGGAACGTGAATATCGCTGCGATAGAGATAAACATGTTCATATCCATGAACTTATGTGTAAAGTCGTAGCTGGTGAACTGGTAGTAGCGACGAGGGAAGCCCGCGATACCTACGTAGTGCATTGGAATAAATACCAGGTAAATTCCGATGAAAGTCAACCAGAAGTGTGCCTGACCCAATGAAGTGTTCATCATGCGGCCGAACATCTTAGGGAACCAGTGGTAAACCCCGGCGAACAGACCGAAGGCCGACGCAGCACCCATTACCAAGTGGAAGTGAGCTACTACGAAGTAAGTATCGTGCAATTGAATATCCAATGCACTGTTACCCAGGATAATACCGGTAAGACCACCTGATACGAACAGGGAAACCAGACCGATTGAGAACAGCATACCCGGAGTGAACACGATGTTACCTTTCCAGAGTGTTGTGATGTAGTTAAAACCTTTCACCGCAGAAGGCACCGCGATAATCAGCGTCAGGAACATGAAGACCGATCCGAGGAATGGGTTCATACCTGTTACGAACATGTGGTGCGCCCATACGATAAATGCGAGGAATGCAATACCGAGCATGGAAGCGATCATTGCACGGTAACCGAAGATCGGCTTGCGTGAGTTCGTCGCGATTACTTCGGATGTGATACCCAAAGCTGGCAAGAGTACGATGTATACCTCAGGGTGACCGAGGAACCAGAACAAGTGCTGGAACAAGATCGGGCTACCACCCACGTTTGGCAGCGCTTCACCATTAATATAAATGTCAGAAAGATAGAAGCTGGTACCGAAGTGACGGTCGAAGATCAGCAGCAATACAGACGAAAGCAATACAGGGAAAGAAATCAGACCCAGCACCGCAGTGATCAGGAATGACCAGATCGTCAGAGGCAGGCGGTCGAAAGACATACCTCTTGTACGCAGGTTGATAACCGTAGTAATGTAGTTAATACCACCCAACAGCTGCGAAACGATAAAGAATGCCATACTAGCCAACCACAATGTCATACCCATGCCTGAGCCAGGGTGCGCCTGTGGCAATGCGCTCAATGGAGGGTAAATTACCCAACCGCCGGCAGCAGGTCCTTGTTGCAGGAACAAAGATGCGAACATGATCACGCTGGCCAGGAAGAAGAACCAGTAAGATAGCATGTTCATAAAGCCTGACGCCATATCACGTGCTCCGATCTGAAGCGGGATCAGGAAGTTACTGAAAGTACCGCTCAACCCTGCCGTCAATACAAAGAATACCATGATGGTACCGTGCATTGTAACCAAGGCCAGGTAGAAGTTTGGATCGAGCTTACCTGCGTCGCTGATCCAGCCACCAAGGACAGGCTTCAACCATGACAGGTTAGAATCGGGCAAACCGAGCTGGATACGGAAGATCACCGACATGGTAATCCCGATAACAGCCCACAAAATACCCGTGATCAGATACTGCTTGGCAATTACCTTGTGATCTTCACAAAATATATATTTCTGCCAAAAGCTTTGTGCTTCGTGGTGGTGGTCATGCTCGTCTGCGTGGTGGTGAGCTGTTTCCAATCCTTCAATAGCTGACATATACTTTTATTGTAATTTAATTAATAGAATTATCGTAGACTAGAACTTGCTCCGGCACCGCCAGCTGATGTTGCTGAGGTATCAGCCGCAGGGGTAGCTGCTTCGGCAGGCACATATTTCATCGCCTTTGCTTTCAGGTTCTCAGGAACTTTCGCAAGATACTCTGGGTAAGTCGACAGGAAAGTAGCCTGCTCTGAAACCCATTTTTTGTATGTAGCCTCGTCGTCTACGATCAATCTCATCTTCATTGAAAAGTGACCTTGTCCACATACCTCCGTACAAGCAATCTCGTAGTCAAATTTCGGGTTACCGGTCTCGGCGCGCATATCAGCGGTTGTCTTGTCCGGAACGAACCAGAATTTGGTCGGCATACCTGGAACAGCATCCATTTTCACACGCATGTGCGGAATGAACACGCTGTGCAATACGTCGCGGGCGCGGATTTTCAACAATACCGGACGGCCCACCGGAATGTGCATTTCAGAAGGGTTGGTAAAGTCGTCGAAGGAGTTTTCATCCGACAGGTCGATACCTACCTCGTTTTGAGCATCAATCAATTTATAATTGTAATCACCAAGCTTGTTATTATCCACACCGCCGTAACGAGCGATCCAGTTGAACTGCTTACCGGTGATCTCGATCACTTCCGCGTCGCGTGGCGCCTCCGCCGTGATATCCGACCATGCTTTCCAGCCTGTGAATACCAGCAATGCCATTACGATAGCAGGGATGATAGTCCAGATCAATTCCAGCTTGTGGTTCTCAGGATAGAATGTCGCTCTGTGTCCCTTTTTGTGTTGATATTTCCAAGCGAAGAAAAACACCAGGAAGTTTACAATAATGAAAGGAATGGTAAGGATTCCCATCGAGAACCAGAACAGGTCATCGGTTCTTCTACCGTGGATCGAAGATGCTTCGGGAAGGAAGAATTCACGTGCATGCAGGTATGACCAGGTAATGGAAACAGCGCCTCCAATCAGGATCACGATAAACATGGCACCATTGAATTTATTACCAGAAGTTTCAACCTCCTCTGAATCGGTTTTGTTGATACTCTTCAAAACACCCTGCAGCCTGGATATCACAACCCCGGTGAGGACAATAAATACAAGAGCAACTAATGCGATAATAATATACATGATGATTTACTGGTTTTGCAATTAGGCGATATCGTGATGCAGTGATTCCTCCAACATCGGGTGATTTCTCGGGATCAGATTTGCCTTGGTCAACTGGTTTGCGATTGAATATGCAAAGGCACAAAGGAAGATCAGGAAGAAGCCCCACTCCAAAGGTCCAAGCTCAGCGCTAGCACCTACCGTTCCCGGCATAACGTTCGTGTAGAAATCGAACCAGTGTCCGACGATTACACTCCAGCAAGCCACTTTCAGGATCGAATGTGTGAACTTCGCGTCGCGGGTCATCAATACGAGGAACGGGAAGAAGAAGTTCAGGAACAATGTAATGAAGAAAGGTGCCTTGAAGAACCCACCGTGTCCGCGGAAACGCTCGATGAAATAGATCGTTTCTTCCGGAAGGTTAGCATAGTAGATCAAAAGGAACTGTGCGAACCACACATATGTCCAGAAAATACTGAATGCAAATACAAACTTGCCAAGGTCGCGCAGGTGGCTTGAATTAACAGCTCTCAGGTAACCTCTTTCGCGGAGCATTACGATTGTCAGGGTGATTACCGCCAGACCAGCTACGTGCCAGCTAGCCAAAGTATACCAGCCGAACATGGTGCTGAACCAGTGTGTGTCGATTGACATCACGAAATCCCAGGCAGATGTAGAAGACGTAACACCGAATACCACGAGGAACGCAGTTCCGATGCGGATTGATTTTTCGTAGAACTCAGTCCCACCGATTTCGTCTTCCTGCAATGACAGGTTACGAATCACTTTCCACAGGTAGTACCAGATTGCAAAGTAGGCAACCAGACGCGCCAGGAAGAAAGGGGTATTCAAATATCCGCGCTTGCCAGCGATGATCTTGTCATATTCAGGACCGCCCACTTCGTAAAGTCCTTCATGCGTCCAGTGGAACAAGTCATGTCCGCCGAGGAGGAAAGTAACGATCAGCACTACGCCTGTTACTGGGAGGAATGCAGGCAGCGCCTCAGGTACTCTTTTGAATACTGCCGACCAGCCAGCTTGCGCCAGGTAGTTATAAGAAAGGAAGAACATCCCGATAACGGACATTCCGGTAAAATATACACCATTTACCCACAGGTTAGCCCAAATGCGAGCCACCCAGCTTTTCGCGTGGTGACCGCCTTCTGCTGCAGCGCCGTGAGCGTCCGCGCCGTGTGCCGCAGCCGCTGCTCCGTGCTCAGCTGCCGCGTGGCCTGCTGCCGCAGCATGTTCTGCTCCGTGCGCAGCCACTTCATGACCACCACCGCCATTGGCTGCGAGGTATGCTCCTAATAGTACAAGAGCCAGTCCTACACCGCCACCAATGAGCAAACTTCTCTTAGCTCCCGATGTAAATTCAAACCGTTCTTCAATAGAAGGAATCGAATGTCCTGATGCCATTATTTAAAATATTTCTCTGTTTTCAAAATTGTACTTAAGCCCCTTTCTGCAATTTCTGTACGTAGTGTACGATCTTCCAGCGTTCCTCAGGGTTGATCTGGGATCCGTGAGGCCACATGCGTGCTTTCCCGTGTGTGATCACGTGGAAAATATGTCCTTCATTCAGGTTTTTGTAAGCATCGCTCGCGTAGTTGGGAACACCTTTGTACATCGCTCCCACTTTTCCATCGCCGGCACCGGAAGCACCGTGGCAATGCTGGCAGTATCTGTCGTAAAGTACTTTTCCTTCTGCCAGCGTTTTCTCGTTCAGAGGAACCGGATTTTTAAGTACTCTTTCCGAAATCTCGATGCTGTCGGCAGGAATGTTGTAAACCATCAGGTCAACCACTGCCGAATCAGAAGATCCGAAGCTTGTGTGGTAGTTACGACGAGCCACAGTACCAGCCACCGGCAAACGCATGGTCAATCCCTGCGGGTTGATCGGGTTGGCCTTTTCCTGCTTATATGGTTCATAACCTACGGGCAGGTACATGTTTGGTGCATATTCCTTTCCGGGGTTGCTTGGATCCTTTTTACAACCAGCAGCGGCAGTAAGCAATACGGCAGCAACCAATAGAGATCTATATAAACTTTTCAATTTCATTGCTTTAAACGCCATTAGAATTGCTTAATGTTGACTTCTTCCGCTCCGCTGTCCTTCAATGCTCTTGCTATTTCTTCCTCGCTCATTGAGTTTCTGCTCATTTCGATCGCCATGATAAACTTGTTGTCGGTGGCGCGTACGTCAAACCGCGGGTGGAAATGCGTACCAGGTCCAAGTCCATTCGAAATCAAGAAGGTGATCACCATACCGAAGGCGGTGAAAAGTACCGTCCCTTCGAAAGTAATGGGGATATAGTTAGGAATCGAGATCGGATCTTTGCCACCGATGATCATCGGCCAGTCAAATCCCATTGTCCAGATCATCAGCGTCAGCACACAGCAGCATCCTGTCACTCCAAACATAAAGGCAGCGATACCGATACGTGTTCTTGGGTGACCCAGTGCTTCGTCCAGCCCGTGGATAGGGAATGGAGAGTATACTTCTTTGATTTTCACACCGGCTTTTCTCAGCTTGGGAACCGCGTGAAGAACAGTATCGTCATCGTCGTAAACTCCGACCAAATATTTACCAGATAATTCTGCCATACTATTACTTAATTATAATCTCTATAATTCGCTTTTACGCAATGCTTTTTATTCCTGATCCTTATTGTAAGCGGGCTCAGCAGCTCCGCGCTGTCTTACTTTCGCAACTCCGGCGATTTTAGCAGGTAACTGCGCAGATGTCGAACGCAATACCGCTTTTACTTCCGCCATGTTTACTACCGGCAGGTATTTCGAGAACAGAAGGAACAATGTGAAGAACAAACCGAAGGAGAAAATGTAGTCCCCGATGTCGTACCGTGTTGGCGAGAACATTGTCCAGCTCGAAGGAATATAGTCACGGTGCAGGGAGGTTACGATAATTACGAAACGCTCGAACCACATACCGATGTTTACGATCACAGAGATGAAAAATGTAAATGAGATGCTACGGCGCAGTTTTCTTGACCAGAAAAGCTGTGGAGAGATTACGTTACAAGTCATCATCGCCCAGTATGCCCACCAGTAAGGACCAGTCATACGGTTGAAGAATGCGTAGTATTCGTATTCAACACCACCGTACCATGCAATGAAGAACTCAGTAATGTAAGCCACACCTACTACCGAACCGGTAAGCGTGATTACCTTATTCATGGTCTCGATGTGTTCAAGGGTAATGTAGTCTTCCAATTTGTAAACTACACGTGTGATCAGCATCAGGTTTTGTACCATCGCGAATCCGGAGAAGATCGCACCCGCAACGAAGTACGGAGGGAAGATGGTTGTGTGCCATCCCGGGATTACCGAGGTAGCAAAGTCCATACTTACAATGGTGTGTACAGAAAGTACGAGTGGTGTAGAGAGACCCGCAAGGATCAAAGAAATGTATTCGTAACGTGCCCAGGTTTTTGCTGAACCATCCCAGCCCATTGCAAATGTTCCGTACATGAATTTCGAAACTTTGCTGGTAGCGCGGTCGCGGATGGTGGCAAGGTCAGGGATGAGACCGATGTACCAGAATACCAACGATACGGAGAAATAAGTACTGATCGCGAATACGTCCCAAACGAGCGGCGAGTTGAAGTTAACCCAAAGTGAACCGAATGCATTTGGCAATGGGAGCGCCCAGTAAGCCATCCAGGGACGACCCATGTGCATCAAAATAAAAGAAGCAGCACAAATAACGGCGAAGATCGTCATCGCTTCCGCTGCACGGTTGATGGAAGTTCTCCATTTCTGGCGGAAGAGCAAGAGGATCGCGGAGATCAGCGTTCCCGCGTGACCGATACCTACCCACCATACGAAGTTGGTGATGTCCCAGGCCCAACCTACTGTTTTATTCAAACCCCAAACTCCGAGGCCTTCCCACCAGGTCCAGGCTAGACACACAGATCCATACGCCAGAACGATGAGCGAAAGTCCGAAAGCAATCTTCCATTCTTTCGTTGGAGTTGCCTCCACGTGACGACATATGTCTTCCGTTACGTCCGCGTACGTTTTCCCACCTTGGATCAGCGGTTCTCTTACAGGTGAAGTAACATGCATACTACTATTTATTTATAATGATTGGATCGTCAATAATTCTAAACTCTGATATTAAGCGTGCTCTTTCTCAACCTTCTCAGCTTTGGCAGCTGCCGCGTCCTTGTTACGGACTTTGGTGAGGTAAGAGATTTGCGGACGAACGTTGATTTCTTCCAGCATGTGGAATGCACGTCCTTCTCTTTCGACTTCGAGCAATTTCGAAATGCGGCTTTCCGGATCGTTCATATCTCCAAAAGTAATCGCGTCGGTAGGGCATGAAGATGCACAAGCTACGTTTACTTCACCGTCAACAATGCGTCTTCTTTCTTTCTTCGCAGTAAGCTTAGCTTCCTGGATTCTGTGAACACACATCGAGCATTTCTCGATAACCCCTCTTGAACGTACAGTTACATCAGGGTTAATGACCATTTTACCAAGGTCATTGTTGAAATTGTAATCGAAGTTGTCGTTATCAAAATATTTGAACCAGTTGAAGCGACGTACTTTATATGGGCAGTTGTTTGCACAATATCTGGTACCTACGCAACGGTTGTAAGTCATTTGGTTCAAGCCCTCGGAGCTGTGGGTGGTAGCCAATACCGGACATACCGTCTCGCAAGGAGCATTGTTACAGTGCTGGCAAAGCATTGGCTGGAATGTAACTTCCGGGTTTTCAGAAGCGATTTCCAATCCGCGAAGATCTTCCACATCCGCATCGCTGCTGTAATAGCGGTCGATACGCAGCCAGTGCATTTCACGTGCATTGATGATCTCCTGACGGCCAACAACCGGAATGTTGTTCTCGTTCTGGCAGCTGATCACGCAAGATCCGCAACCGAAGCAGGTGTTCAGATCGATCACCATACCCCACGAGTGGTTTTTGTATTTGTGACCGTTCCACAACGATAGGTCAGTTGCATCAACTTCACCTTCCGAAGTCTGAATTTTCGGAACGAAACGTCCGGCCATCGGGTCTTTCTGGAAGTGAGCGAGTACAGTCTCTTGCAGAACCGACTTACGGTTCATTACTGTATTGTGCGTCTGAGTCTGAGCGATTTCGCGGGTTTCACCTGTTTTTGAAACAGTTACTTCGCCCGGAGTGAAGTTCAGGAAGCCGTCGGTGAATGTAGCAAACGGGAATACGTTTTTACCTACACCATTGGCAGATTTACCAGCTTTTTCACGACCGAAACCAATCGCAACGGCAACGGTTCCTTGTGCAAGACCTGGCTGAATGATCACCGGCAATTCAACTGATTTGCCTTTCAGATCTACCTTCACGACGTCACCTTGTGCGAGGCCAAGTTCCTTCGCAGTCTTTTGTGAAAGACCAGCGTGGTTATCCCAGCAAGCTTTTGTGATCGGATCAGGATTTTCCTGCAACCATGGGTTGTTCGCGGCAAAACCGGTACCCATGCCTACGTTTTCGAAAATCGCCAGCTCCAAGCCTGATGAAGACGCTTTGTATCTTTTTGCGATCGCAGCAGCAGCAGCAGGAAGATTTCCTGAGAATGCAGCACCAGCTCCCGTAGCAGCCGAGGCCACTTCGAACACACCGTCGTGCAATGACTTAATCCAGAATTTCTCAAAGTCGCCACCACCCGCCTGCGGGAAGATGTTCTTTCTCCAGTATGCTTTTACATACTCATGGTAGTCAGCCGAAGCTCCCGCCCATTTCAGAAGCGAAGATTGTGCCTGGCGAGTGCTGAAAATCAGGCTGATCGCTGGCTGCATCAAGCTGTATGATCCTGCAACAGGCTCTGCATCACCCCATGATTCGAGGTAGTGCGGTGCAGGAAGGATGTATTTCAAAAGTGAAGACGTTTCATCAGCGCGGTCGTTGAATGACACGCTCAATGAAACCTGTGGCAATGCCGATGCCAGTTCAGCACCACGTGGGTGATCGTAAACCGGGTTAGCACCCCACAAAATCAATGCAGATACTTTGCCGCCTTTGATCTCGTCGATCAGTTGGTTGGTAGCAATATCGTTACCCTGGCGGTAGTTTGCAGGTTTGTCAAGGTTAATGGTAGAACCGTAGCTTCCGAGCAGGCTGTTCAGCGCGTTCACTACCACTTGTACCGAAGGATCGTTGATACCCGATACAACCAATGCCTGTCCTTTCGCCGCAACGAGGTCCGCAGCAGCTTTGTCCAGGTTATCGATAGTCAATGCAGGTGTTGCAACAGCAGCACCGCCCAATTTCGCCGCTACTTTATTATATAGTGCAGCTGCAACCAGACCGATCTGCGAAGGTTTCACAGAAGTACGGTAATCCGCATTGGCGCCAGTTAGTGAAAGCGTCGATTCGAATTGGTACAAACGGGACATTTCCTTCTTACCTTCTTTCTCGCTGCTCACGCGACGAGTGTCTGCGAATTGCTTAGAGAAGGTATCAGGAGCAAGCCATGTTCCGAGGAAATCGCCGTCGATGCCTACGATTACTTTCGCTTTGCTGAAATCGTAAGAAGGGATAACGGCTTTACCGAATGACAACTCATTGCCTTTTACAATCGCGTAAGAAGAGTTGGCATCGTAAACCACGTGAGTAGTGGTTGGATATTTTGCGGTGAAGTCTGCGATTACCGCCTTGGTCGACGGGCTCAATACAGTGGAAGTAAGGATGCGGATCGCTCCGCCTTTTACTGCGATTTGTCCAAGCTGATCAGCGATCTCCTTGTCGACAGTTTCCCAGCTTACTTTGGTATCTTCTCCTTTTTTAGGACCTTTCAGTTTCTCATTGTCGTAAAGGCCGAGCAATGAAGCGTGTGCGCGTGAGCTCACACCCCAGGAAACTTTTGAAAGGGAATTGCTTTCTATTTTGATAGGTCGGCCCTCACGGGTTTTGACCAGGATACTCGCGTAATCTCCACCTTCTGCGTAAGTGGATGCATACCAGTTAGAGATAGTAGGGAATTCGCCTTCGGGCTTGTTTACGTAGGGGATGGCCTTCTTAACCGGTGTTTCGCAAGCTGCGAGAGATACGGCTGCCATTCCAAAACCCAGTACTTTAAGGAAATCACGACGGTGGGTTCCTACGCCATCCACCAGGCTTTCATACTGACTTTCGGTCGGTGCGCTTGGGAACTCAGAACTTGCATCTTTGACAAACTTTTCGTCATTCCTCAGCTCTTCAAGTCCCCGCCAGTATCTTTTATTAGTATTTTCCATAAAACTATTCAATACAATGAGTTGTATCCGGTATTAATTTCTTGATTAGTAGTGGCACTTAGAACATTCCAGACCACCAATATCCGCTACTTTCAAAGCCTCTTTGCTTTCAGAAGCGTGCAACTGTACCAGCTTGTCGTAGTACTGATTGTCCTTAGTATTTACCTCAGTTTTACGGTGACAATCAATACACCATCCCATCGTCAGTGACGAACGTTGCTGTATTACTTCCATTTTCTCCACTTCGCCGTGGCAGTTCTGGCATTCCAGGCCACCCACGTTCACGTGCTGGGCGTGGTTGAAGTAAGCCAGGTCAGGCAAGTTGTGAACGCGCACCCATTCGATAGGCTGATTGTTCTCGATAGAAGTATAAATCTTTTGAATTTCAGGAGATTCCTTTTTGATAACACCGTGGCAGTTCATACAGATGTTAGCAGAAGGTATGTGTGCCGATTTACCGCGGTTAACGCCGGTGTGGCAGTAGTTACAGTCGATTTTGTATTCGCCTGCATGCAGTTTGTGAGAGAATGAAATAGGCTGCTTAGGAGCGTATCCTTGCTGAACCCCTACATTAAACGCACCGTCCAAAGTAGATTTCAAAACGAGCAAAACGAAAATCCAGAGTGTCGCAGAACGAATGGCAGGATCAACAGTGATTCTTTTCAGCAATCCACCGAAACCTTCACCGGCAGCAGCCTCAGTTTCAGCGCCGCCACCTTTAACCGCTTTCGATAGAAGCGATACGATCACGAGCAGAACGCCGAGTACCAGTACCATTACAACTACCAATGCAACCAGTACGATCACGAACAGATCGGAAGGCGCACCGCCTTTGGCATCGCCGGCAGCAGCACCACCAGCAGGAGCAGCACCGGCCGCCGCAGCAGCAGGAGCAGCAGACGCCTGGTCTACATAAGCGAAGATCGCTTTGATGTCATCATCCGAAAGGTTCGGGAAGCTCGTCATCTGAGCTTTCGAATACTCGTTGTAAATCTTGACAGCGTAAGCATCGCCGGAAGCGATCATCGCCGAAGAGTTACGTACCCATTTGGTAAGCCATGCAAAATCGTGGCGGGAGCTTGCCCCTTTCAAACCTGGACCCACTACACGTTCGTCTGTCGGAGCGTGGCACTGGGCGCAGTTGTTTTTGAAGATCGACTCACCTTTTGCAGCGTCGCCACCACCAGCGGGTGCAGCAGCAGCGGTAGCGGTGCTATCCTGGGCTGACACTAAAGTGGGTACGCTTAATAAGATAGCTAAGAGGATAGCTACAAAGGTTTTTGAGTAATTAAAGAAGGAACAAAACTTAGCGTCCATTCGGAATGGTATATTCATAATCAACTATTCATTATTCTTCAACAGACAAAACTAGCTTACGATTTTTTATCCACAAAAGTATTTCAGGGATATTTTACCCCACCTTCTTATTTATAATTTGTCTAATTTGCTAGACTAAATTAACAACAGTTACAAAATTCATAGGGCCTGATTTTCAGCCAACTAGCAAAAAAAATACCATTTGGAGCTCGTTTAAAAAGCGGTATCCAAATGGTATTTTTCAGGCATTTAATTGTGTCCAAAATCTGGGGAAAATGACCACAATTCAAGGGGAGGTTCCGAGCGGATTCGAACCGCTGTACGAGGTTTTGCAGACCTCTGCCTAGCCACTCGGCCACGGAACCATTTTTTAAAATCAGCTGCCTGCACGAGGCTGGCAGCTGATTCCGGGTGCAAAAGTATTAAAAAATTCTTCTACACCATATTTTATTTTACTTTTTTCCTTTCTTTTCGCTCTCTTCCAGCTGCTCTTTCAAAGCAGACAGAACGCTAAGGTCTCCGAAAGTAGATTTTTCTACTTCTTTGTTCACTGATTCAGCAGCAGGAGCTTTGGCAGCTTTTGCTTCTTTCTTTTCTTCAGCAGGAACACCTTTTACTTTAGAGTGAGTCAGAACGATCTTCTTCTCGTCTTTCAGGAATTCAAGAACAGTGAAGTCAAGGCTCTCACCTACCTCAGCAAATGTTCCATCTTCTTTCGCAAGGTTTTTGATAGAAGCAACACCTTCGATTCCGTAAGGAAGTTCGAGTGTAGCGAATTTATCACCCTTAGCAACGATAGTCGATTTGTGTACTGAACCTACTTCGAAAATGCTTTCGAAAGTATCCCATGGGTTTTCTTCAAGCTGCTTGTGACCCAGAGCCAGACGACGGTTTTCCGCGTCCAGTTCAAGTACAACTACTTCCAGCTCGTCGTTTACTTTCACGAAGTCGGAAGGATGCTTGATTTTCTTAGTCCATGAAAGGTCAGAAACGTGTACCAGACCGTCGATACCTTCTTCCAATTCAATGAAGAGACCGAAGTTGGTCAGGTTACGAACAACACCTTTGTGACGGGTACCGATCGCATATTTCTCTTTCAATGAACCTTGAGTCCAAGGATCTTCGGTAAGTTGTTTGATACCCAGAGACATTTTGCGCTCCTGACGGTCAAGCGTCAATACAACCGCGCTGATCTCGTCGTTCACATTCATGAACTCCTGTGGATTGCGCAGGTGCTGAGACCATGACATTTCAGAAACGTGGATCAGACCTTCAACACCTGGTTTGATTTCAAGGAAAGCGCCGTAGTCAGCAACGTTCACGATGCGACCTGTAACTTTCGATCCAACCTGGATTGACTCGTCCAGAGAATCCCATGGGTGAGACTGAAGTTGTTTCAGACCCAAAGAAATGCGTTTTTTCTCTTCGTCGAAGTCGAGAACAACCACGTTCAGTTTCTGATCCAGTGAAAGGAGGTCAGATGGGTGGTTGATACGGCCCCAAGAGATATCAGTAATGTGCAACAGACCGTCAACACCACCCAAGTCGATGAACACACCGAAGTTGGTCATGTTTTTGATCACGCCTTCCAGTACCTGACCTTTTTCAAGGTTGTTCAGGATTTGCTGACGTTGTGCTTCGAGGTCTTTCTCGATCAGGATTTTGTGAGATACTACTACGTTATCGTTAGCGTAGTTGATTTTCACAACTTTTACTTCCATGCGCTTTCCAACGAATACGTCGAAGTCGCGGATTGGTTTCACATCGATTTGTGAACCTGGCAAGAAGGCTTCAATGCCGAAAATATCAACGATAAGACCACCTTTGGTTCTTCTCTTAACATTTGCATCGATAACAACATCCTCGTCGAATGATTTCTGGATGTTATCCCATGCAGTGATAACTTTCGCTTTTTTGCGTGAAAGTACCAGCTGACCTTGTGCGTCTTCCTGGTTCTCTACGTAAACTTCCACTTCGTCGCCGATTTTCAAACCTGGCAGGTCGCGGAATTCATTGGATGAAACGATACCATCAGATTTGAATCCGATGTTTAGGATCACCTCACGGTCTGTAATACCTACTACAACACCTTTAACTACTTCTTTTTCCGAAACCGGAGAAAGGGTAGTCTCATACATTTGTTCCAGACGGCTACGGTCAGCTGATGAATAAGCGGTTCCGAAACCTTTGTCTGATGCTTTATCCCAATCGAATTCGGGAAGCGGTTGATTTTGTTTTTCCTTAGACATAAATAGGAATAATGGCCCTTGAATACATCAGCCGCCAGGCTAATCGGCTGAAAATTAGTTCAACAAGTATTTTTGAAAAATCAGGACGCAAAATTACACAATCCCAGCGAGAATCCGAAGGGTTGGCAAATTTAATTTGGCAGAAAGGAGATGGGCGCCATTCGGGCGCGAAAAAGTCAGGTTGTGGTCAGGAAGTAGTCAGGTAATCGTCAGGTTTTCAGGAGGCATAATTTGAACAAAACAACAAATAACCTCTCCTGACAATGCATGACAATAAGCGAAGAAGATGCCGATCAGCAAGACCGTTCCTTTGATCCAAGATAAGGCAGCCATTCATCATCGGCCATGCCTGAGAAATCACGAATGAACATTAAAAAAGAAGGCCGGAACGGTCGCTGCTTTAACGGCATGTCAACCTCTTCCGGCGTATGGTCTCCTTTGCGGGAGTTGCATCTTTTACATGCGGTGGCCAAATTATCCCAGGTGGTTTTCCCTCCCCTACTTTTCGGCATCACATGGTCCAGGGTCAGATTATCGTGGGTTCCGCAATACTGGCACCTGTTGCCGTCCCGCTTGAAGAGGTTTTGCCTGGTCATGACTACGCCCCTGTACGGTATGTGTATGTAACGATGGAGACGTATCACGACGGGCATGGGATACCTGTCGTTGACAGTCCTGAGATGCTCCTGTTGAGACTCTGCGAGCATTTCCGCTTTTTTCATATAAACCAGCAGAAATGCCTTCGGAACTGTGCAAACACTTAGTGCGCTATAATCTTGATTCAGAACCAGTACTTTACCCATGAGCCCTGTGGTAGTTAATTCCCACAATATAAGAATATTTCACCAGAAAAAACGCTCCGGTATTTTCAAATATTGTTGAAGAAATTTAACAGAAAGTCCCGAGGATCACTGGATTAGCACATTTTGCATGTCAAAGCTGCTGGCTAGTCAGTAACCCGCCCTGTCGTTCTCACGCTTCACGTCCCGTTCTTTTATACTATCGCGCTTGTCGTAAAGCTTTTTACCTTTGGCCAATGCAATGTGCAGCTTCGCTAACCCACGATCGCTGGTAAATAACCGGACAGGTATAATCGTAAGGCCCACATCCTTCAAGCCTTCTATTAACTTTTTACGTTCGCGCTTGGTAATCAGCAGTTTGCGGTCTCGCATGGGCTCGTGGTTGTAATGCGTACCTTCCGTATAAGGCGAAATGTGGAGGCTGCGGATAAAGAGCTCCCCATCCATAAAGAGGCAGTAAGCGTCCTGAAAATTGACCTTACCCTGCCTGATCGACTTGATTTCGGTGCCCGTTAGCACCATACCGGTCGTGAACTCTTCCAGAAAGAAGTACTCGAATGAAGCCCGCCTGTTCCTTATATCTACTTTTTTAACTATTTTTTCCGACATATCGATTCCCAAAATTTTACGAAGGGGCTCAAAATTAAGTTTTTGTTAAAACTATACCAATGAAACCTATTAGCCATTTCCTGACACTTGCACTACTCGCAAATGCATTTGCCTCCGCCGCAAGCGCCGCTATGCCGCCATCCGACGAAACCGACGCCCGGCAGGTCGTGGATAAGCTGTTCACGGGGATGCGCACCGGCGACTCCACGGCCGTCAGAAGCGTATTTACCAAAACAGCCGCATTGACTTCCATTTCCAAAAACGCCGCCGATTCGGTGATCACTCACAAGGGTAGCGTCGATGGCTTCGTAAAGGCTGTTGGCACTCCACACAAGGAACAATGGGACGAGCGCATTTACGACGTCAAGGTTTCCATCGACGGGCCAATGGCCGTTGTTTGGGCGCCCTACAAGTTTTACCTCGGCGACAAATTCTCGCATTGCGGCGTCAACGTTTTCAATCTGATCAAAACCAACACCGGTTGGAAGATCAACGACATTACCGACACGCGGCGCAAAGACGCTTGCCCCTGATCCGCACATTCCGCATTCAAATGCAAATGGCATTTACCTAAATACAAAGCGGCCCGCCAGATAACCTGACGGGCCGCTTTGCTAAATGTTATTGCCTATTTGAGCATATTCAGCAGGCTTGTCAATTTATCCTTCAAATCCTTGCGATCGACGATGAAATCGAGGAAACCGTGTTCCAGAACGAATTCCGCGCTTTGGAAGCCTTTCGGCAGGTCTTTACCGATCGTCTCCCGGATTACACGCGGACCGGCAAAACCGATCAATGCTTCGGGCTCCGAAATATTAAAGTCTCCCAGCATCGCATAAGACGCTGTTACACCGCCGGTTGTAGGATCGGTTAGCAGAGAAATATAGGGTACTTTGGCCTCCGACAATTGCGCCAGGCGTGCCGAGGTCTTAGCCATCTGCATCAGTGAAAACCCTGCCTCCATCATCCGGGCTCCTCCGGACTTCGAAATCATCAGGAAAGGGATCTTCTTTTCGAGCGAATAGGAAATCGCGCGGGCAATTTTTTCTCCCACAACCGACCCCATCGATCCGCCGATGAAACTGAAATCCATACAAGCGATCACGAGGTCCAGGCCATTCATTTTACCATGTCCTGTGCGAACCGCATCCTTCAACCCGGTTTTCTTCATGGTCGACTTAATCCGGTCGGGATAAGCTTTGGTATCCACAAAACCCAGCGGGTCACCGGAGATCAGGTTAGCGTCGAGCTCGATGAACTCGTTGTCGTCGAAAAGCAAATTGAAATATACATCCGAACCCACCTTCTCGTGGTAGTTACAATGCGGGCAGGTAAAAGCATTCTGCTTATGTTCCCTGGTAGGAGTGATTTTTTTGCAATTAGGACATTGATACCACAAACCGTCCGGCGCTTCGCGCTTCATTTCAGTTGGTGTATTGATACCTTTTTCTTTGCGAATAAACCAGGACATATTTTATGTGGGTTGATTTATGTATAACAATCTGAAAGCCAGATAATTACTTAAATTTCATGATGAATAACGGGCTCAAATATAACAATAATTGTTGTGTATCATGAAAACCACCATGGTAAGGTGTCGGTTTGACGGTTAGATTTGCTGCCAGTAACGGCGTCGCTAGAACAATTTCAAACATAATTTGTTACTAGTGACAAGAACATTAACCGGCACATGACTGCATCTACATCGCCTATTGTGATCATCGTTGGTACCAACCGGCCCAACTCGATGTCCAGGAAAATAGCGGAATATTATCAGGGAATTCTACAACAGTTGCACGCACCGAGCATTATCCTTGATCTGGTGAACCTACCCGATGATTTTACGGTATCCGCATTATATGCCAATACCGGCAAGAACGAATCATTCAACAACCTGAAATCATTACTGGAACAGACCGACAAATTCGTTTTCATCGTGCCTGAGTACAATGGCTCCTACCCGGGTGTGCTCAAAGCGTTTATTGACGGTCTTCCTTATCCTAACAGTTTTTCCAACAAAAAAGCCGCATTGGTAGGATTGTCGTCCAACATGCAAGGCGCGGCCATTGCATTAAGCCACCTGAACGACGTTTTCAGTTACCTGGGCATGAACACGCTCGCGCTACGTGTGAAGCTCGCGCAGATCCGCTCGCATTACAACGAAAATGTGATGTCAAACGCATTATATAAAGAACTGCTCGAAATACAGGCAGGACAGATCATCCACTTTTAGGACATTTAAATGCATTAAAAAAGGGAGCTCATCGCTCCCTTTTTGCTATTTCAGCCAGTGCTGTTCCATTTCATGTGCCGGAATCGTAGGTCGCTTCCAGAGTTCCACCCTGCTGCGACGATACGCCGGGCCTTCCAGATCGGCATATTTCACCAGCCCATCCCGGAACGACTTCACCATCATTTCCATTTTTAGGGCATCTTCGTCGGTCCAGTCGTTCGCCGGTTCAATTTCCGTCAGCGAAATGTTGATCGGATCAAAGCCATGCGTTACTCTTTCATCTTCCAGAACGAGGTCGATCGAGCTGGTTGGTGTATTTTCTTCCAGTTCACCTGTCAATACCAATTCCTCTTCTTCAACTACAACGGGAGGAAGCTCTTCTTTGGGCTCTTCCACAACTACGGGAGTCGGTTCGGGCTGCCCTTTCACTCCTTTGAGCTGAATACCGGGGATCGGCGATTCGATGCTGTCGAAACCCGCCGCCACGACGGTAACCCGGAGCTTATCGCCCAGCGAATCGTCGGTGATCGTCCCCAGTTTGAACATACGTGCTTCGCCACCCACTTGTGAGAGCACATATTGCCAGATTTCGCGCTGCTCTCGCATGGTAGCCTCCTTTTTCTTGCTGGTAGCAAGCGTTACGAGGATCCTTTTTGCGCCACGAATGTCGCGGTCGTTCAGAAGCGGTGAGTCCAGTGCTTCTTTGATGGCATTCTGCGCACGGTCGGCACCGGTGGATTCCGAAGTCCCCATAACCGACTGACCGGCACTTTTCAACACTTTCTCCACATCTTTGAAGTCGGTGTTGATATTACCATTCGTGGTAATGATCTCGGAAATACTTTTCACGGCATTGAGCAAGATCCCGTCCGCTTCTGCAAACGCCTGCGTCAATGTCATGTCCTCGTACAATTCTTCGAGCTTGTCGTTGAGCACCACGAGGACCGTGTCGCTATATTCTTTCAGCTGCTCGATACCTTCGAGCGCTTGCTCTTTCTTATCAAGTCCCTCCCAGGTATAAGGAGCGGTCACTACGGCCACCGTCAGTTTGCCCATTTCCTTGGCCAATTGAGCAATCACCGGTGCTGCACCCGTTCCCGTTCCACCACCCATACCGGCGGTGATAAATACCATCTGTGTAGAACCTCCCAGGAGGCCTTTGATCTCCTCGATGGTCTCCAAAGCCGCTTCCTTGCCTTTCGTGGCGTCGGTACCGGCTCCCAGGCCTTGTGTCAAAGTCGCACCCAACTGGATTTTGACAGGTACCGGGCTATTAGCCAGCGCTTGCCTGTCAGTATTACAAACCGCAAATTCTACATCCTTGATTTTTTTCTCAAACATGTAGTTCACAGCATTGCTACCACCCCCACCAACACCAATCACCTTGATGATAGCCGGTTCACCGTGGCCTTCTCCGTTTGGGTCTTTGATGATTTCGTTCACTATATAGTCCTGGTCTAATGCGTGCAACAAGCTATTGTTCATATTCTTTCCGGGGTTGAGTATGTGATATGGCTGTTAGTAGTCTCCCAGACTCTCGTCTTTCTTACCGATAATGCCTGTTATGTTATCCCAAAACGTACCATTACGCTTTGGTGCCTCTTTTACTTCCTTCACAGGTTCCTTCTGAACGACATTGCCCGTGTTGAATGCAGATGCAGGCTTGCAAACCGATTTCACCCGTGGATCCACTGATTTCAATCCAGCCCAGGCCAGTCCGATTGCGGTATTAAACGAAGCATTGCTTACCGCATCCGCCTTCGCCGTCCGTTCCAGGTTTTCGGGATAACCCACGCGCACCGACATATCGGTAACCCTTTCGAACAATGCCTCGATCTCCGGAATATTCGCCGAGCCGCCGGTGAGGACGAGCCCGCCGATCAGTCTGTCGGCATACCCCGACTTGATGATCTCCGCATACACCATCGCCGCGATTTCTTTCAGACGCTCTTCGATGATCAAGGCCACATTCTTTTTCAAAACCGGTTTCGGCTGGCGCCCTGCCAGGTAGTTGATCAGGATTTCTACGTTCAAAGGAACGTCTGCGGACACTGCCACGCCATATTCCTTTTTCAAATGCTCCGCATTCTCAAACTGAATCCCGCAGCCCACTTCTAGGTCGGAGGTGATGTGCCGTCCGCCGATCGGGAACGAGGCAATATGACGCACAATGCGATCGTGGTAAATGATCAAGTCCGTAGTATGGTCGCCAATATCCACCATCGCGATGCCGGCTTTCATTTCGTTGTCGGTCAGCACGGCCAGGCTGGTTGCCAATGGCGCCAGTACCAGCTTATCGCATTTCAACGCCTGGTCCGCTTCGGCGAGGCTTTTCTTGGTACGCAATACCGACTGGCTGTTGGCAGATACCACCAGGAAGTTACCTCCCAGCTTAATGCCCGTGCGGCCTACCGGCTCACGTACGCCTGTCGAGTTATCGACGGTGAAATCCATCGGCAACACATGCAGCACATCGAAGTTCGGTTCGATTTTCGCGCGGTACATATCGTCGACCAGCTGATCTACATCCCGCTGCGTTACTTCCTCTCCCGACGATGCCGACGGTCTGATCACGCCGTCGCTCTGCGCGCTCACTTTCACGTGCGTGCCGCCAAAGCTCACATTGACTATTCCTATATCGAGATCGGACCGTGAACCGGCTTCCGCCAGTGCTTCCTTGATCGCGCTGCCAACCTGTTTAATGTTTTCAACGGAGCCGTTTACTACTGCTCCCGACGGCACAGGGACTTCGCTGAAGCCCAAAATCTCGATATTGTTCCGGCGTGTCGCTGAGCCTTGCGCAGCCACCACCGTTATTTTAGTACTTCCAATATCTACCCCAACTACAATCTTATCGTGTGCCATGCTGATGGTGAATTATTATTCACAAACTATTTGATCTTGAAACTTAACACTAATTCTCTTATACCTGCCCCAATCCTTGCTAAGCACCTTATCGTAAAAGATGCGCAGCTTTTTGAATTTGGACTCGAAATCTTCCGCCATCCCCAGTTCGATCCGTTGATCGCCCAGCAATGTCGTAAGGTCTATCTCACCATCCTTATCCACATTCATTTGCGTAACCTGCGCCTTCCAGAACGGGTCGGTATTCAGAAAACGCAATAACTCCAAAACCTGAGCGCCCTTTTCGGACCTCAGTTTTTGAGGGTTCTGGAAATACGCCCCTGAAACCAGTAACGTTCTTGCTGAATAACTTTCTGATAGAGGAAAAAAAACGCCCTCATGGTTGATATAGTATCCCGAGGTGTTTCGCATTTCCCCATTATCCGACGTGTTAATCCAGCGCGCAAGCGGTTTCTCCTGCTCTACTTCGACTACTATATTGCCCCTGAGGTCACGAAAAACCTGACACTTCTTGATCAATTTGTTGCGGCTGACACGGTTTTCCAGATCATGCAGGGCTACATCACTGAGCCTGGCTCCGATCAACGGGTCACCGCCGTTCTCGGTCAGCAGCATTTGTACATCCATTTGGTTCAGGAATCTTGTACCCGAATCGCCCTGGATCGATATTACGAGATTTGTACAACGCTGTTGACCCAGCTTGCTTTCCGCCATACCGATGCCGGCAATTGGCAGAATAAGCCACAAACTACGCTTCAACAAAGTCCATGAATAGTCAAATTTACGTAACATCTTAGTAATATTAAAAATGCTTTGACTAATTATTCGCAACTGGATTTTGCAGCAAATCGCGTATCGGGCCTACCAAAGTATCGATGTCCCCGGCGCCTATCGTGACCACAATATCCGTATTTAATTCTTTTAAAAGTTGTAAAACTTCTTCTTTTGCAACCAGTTGTTTATCATTCGAGGTCACTTTGTCCAGGATCATTTCAGAATTGACGCCTTCGATCGGCAGTTCGCGTGCGGGGTAAATGTCCAGTAACAAAAGGCGATCGGCCAATGATAAACTTTCTGCGAAGCCGTCGGCGAAGTCGCGCGTGCGGGTGAACAGGTGCGGCTGGAAGATCGCCGTCACATGGCGCCCTGGGTACAGGCCCTTCACCGAAGACAGGAATGCCTCGATTTCCGTCGGGTGATGCGCATAGTCGTCGATATATACATTGCCTTCTTCCTCGACCTGGTATTCGAAACGGCGCTTCACGCCACCGTAACTTTCGAGCGCTTCCTTGATTTTCGCAGGTTCCACACCCACATACAATGCTACGGCACTCGCCGCGATCGAATTTTCGATGTTATGGTAACCCGGGATTTTCATCGCAATGCCTTCGATCACACCGCCGGGGTAGATCAGGTCGAATACGAAACGGGCGTTTTCAATGCGGATATTCTCCGAGCGGTAAGGGCCGCTATTTAATGAGTAGGAAAACACCTTCGCCTTACAACTGTCGGCGATTTCGAGGCCCTCGCGCATGAACAATGCCCCGTTTTCGTCGATCTGGCTCACATAATCGCGGAACGATTCGAGCACGGCTTCGTGCTTGCCGTAAATATCGAGGTGGTCGGCGTCGGTAGATGTTACAATCGCGATTTCCGGGAACAATGTAAGGAAAGAGCGGTCGAATTCGTCGGCTTCAACTACACAAAAAACCTCTTCCAGTTTGTCGGTAGGTTCGTTGAGCAGCAGGTTCGTGCCGTAGTTTTGGGTAATACCGCCCAAAAATGCTGTATTGTTCACATGCGCGTGGCGCAGGATATGCGCTACGAGTGAGGACGTGGTCGTTTTCCCGTGCGTACCCGCGACACCGATCGTCCTCAGGTTTTTGGTCAAAATACCCAGTACCTGCGAGCGTTTCAGAATCATGAAATTTTCGTCCCGGAAATAAAGCATTTGCTTGTGCTGCACAGGCACGGCAGGTGTGTACACGACGAGCGTTTGCTGCGGATCGGCTTTAAAATCAGCCGGGATCGTCGATATTTCATCTTCGAGCGTCACCGGAATGCCTTCTTCAATGAGTTTGCCCACCAGTGGAGTCATGGTTTTGTCATAACCGGCCACTTCAAAGCCATTAGCCTTAAACCAGCGGGCCAGCGCACTCATTCCGATCCCGCCTATTCCTACAAAATAGATATATTTCCAGTTTGTCACAGAGGATGACATCATATTCAAATCTTGGGGTTATTGAATCAAATTAAAAACTTCCGCGGCAATATCGTCGGCTGCGCTGGGACGTGCCAGCTTATTGATATTCGTCTGCAATTCGCGTTGGCGCGTCACATCATCGAGCAACGCCAATGCCTGATCCACCAGTCTCGTGCGTGCTTCGGAATCTTTCACAAGAATGGCCGCATTGCTGTCGACGAGGTTCATCGCATTCTTGGTTTGATGGTCTTCCGAAGCATACGGGAACGGCACGAGGATGGCCGGCTTCGCAGCAAGGCACAACTCCGAAACCGATAACGCACCAGCACGTGACACTACCACGTCGGCCACAGCATATGCCAGGTCCATCGTGTATATAAAGTCAAATGCTTTTACCCGGTCGGTTCCCAACTTTTCAATAGCGGCTTTGGCCTTGTCGATATCATTCTTACCGGTTTGCCATAATACCTGATACCCGGCCTCTACCAACCGGCCCAGCCCTTCGGTAATGCTTTCGTTGATCGAGCGCGCGCCGAGGCTGCCACCCATGACGAACAGTGTTTTTGCGCCCTCATTCAATTCAAAATGCTCCAAAGCCGAGGCGCGCTTTAAATGCACATAGGTAATATCACTCCGAACGGGATTGCCAAGCATCGTGATTTTCTCTTTCGGGAAAAACGCTTCCATACCGGGGTAAGCCACGCATATTTTGGCGGCTCGTTTGGCAAGCAATTTGTTGGTAACGCCCGCATAGGAATTCTGTTCCTGGATTAAGATAGGAATGCCCGCCATAGATGCCATCATCAGCAATGGCCCACTGGCAAAACCACCTACGCCCACTGCAACATCAGGTTTGAAGTCTTTGATCACCGCCCGGGCCTTCATCAGGCTTCGAAGCATTTTGAACGGAAGTGTGAGGTTTTCCAGCGAAAGACTTCTTTTAATCCCCGCAATGGGAAGCCCTACAATTTTATATCCTGCCCGGGGGACTTTTTCCATCTCCATTTTGCCCAAAGCGCCTACAAACAGGATTTCCGTGTCCGGCTCCCTGTGCTGCAATGCATTGGCAATGGCAATAGCCGGGTAAATATGCCCGCCGGTGCCTCCCCCGCTGATAATGATTCTCTTTGCCATGTTAGATGCGTTTTTCCTCCACGATTTCGCCCCGGCTCACGCTGAGGATCATGCCCATTGCAATACCCGTAAATAGCAGCGACGTTCCCCCCTGACTAAAAAAAGGCAGCGTTTGCCCGGTCACCGGCACCAGCCCGACCGTCACAGCCATCGCCGAAAATGCCTGGCTCACCACGATGAATGTAAGCCCGGCCGACAGCAGCCCGCCGAATGGTCGTTTGGTCGCCTCGATGGCTTTCAGGCCGCGATATAATAGGATCAAATAAAGGATAATCAATGCAGTACCGCCCAATGTGCCGTATTCTTCCACCGCCACCGCGAAAATGAAGTCCTTTTGGGGCTCCGGGAGGAAGCGGCGCTGGCGGCTTTTGGAAACTCCTTCTCCATACAATCCGCCGCGGGCCATAGCCATGTAGGATTGCTGGGATTGGTACACGACCACGTCTTTATCAAAAAACGTCGAAATCCTGCTTTGCGCCGTTCCGGATCGCTGCGTGGAGTTGAGCAAAATGGCGATCGTCGCGAAGAATACCAGACCGAGCGCTGTAAATGCGAGGTAATGCAACGGCACTTTTCCAACAAACATCAGCAAAAAGCAAATGCCTGCCAGCATCACGGCCGTCGATACGTTACTCACGAAAATCAGCCCGCACACGACGCCTACGAGCGCGAGCGGCTCCATGAAAAGCTCCCGGGTATTCCAGCCGCCTTTGATATGCCGGGCTAATATCAGCGACAAATGCGCTACCAATGCTACCTTGGCCCATTCGGAGGGCTGGAAGCGCTGGCCGATCACCGGGATTTCGATCCAGCGGGCCGCGTCGTTCACCGATCTCCCGAAAAACATCGTGAATATCAAAAGCAGGATGGAGCTCCAAACGGCAAGCCGCGTTACATACACGAATTTGATGTAAGGCACACGGTGAACGAAATACATCACACCGAGCGACAGCACGCACAGCAATGCATGTTTATAGAGGTAATATTCGGTGTTACCGTCCATCTGGCTGTAAGCGTCCTTGACAGAGGCGCTGTACACCACCACGATGCTCCACATCAGCATGATGATGCATATCCCCCATATCCAGGGATCGCCTTTAAGGTTTTTGCTAAACCATGCCTGGGTATCTTCCCTCGTTTTGTTCAGGAAATCCATATCGTTTGGCGGCTAAATTTGTTGTCAGGTATAGTCGGGAATGGTCAAGTATTGTCAGGGATGGTCATTGAATGAGGTTTCTGACAGCAGCTTTAAATTGATCGCCCCGGTCTTCGTAGTTTTTGAACAAATCAAAACTCGCGCAGGCGGGCGAAAGCAGAACGATATCCCCCGGCACGCCCCATTCCCGTCCTTTGTTGACGGCGTCCTGGACGTCCTCGGTGGCATATATTTGCGGGACTTTGCCTGAAAAGTAGTTTTCCAGCTTTGCCGGATCTTTCCCCAGCACAATCAGTCCTTTTACTTTTTCCTTTACCAGTTCATCGATTTGTGAATAATCATTCCCTTTATCCACACCACCAGCAATCAGGATCACCGGTTTGTCGAAACTACCCAACGCATAGAATACAGAATCCACATTGGTAGCCTTGGAATCATTAATGTACGTCACATCATCGATCACTTCCACCTGTTCCAAACGATGGGGTGCATTGGTGAACGATTTCAGGCCTTCGCTGATCTTTTCCGCATCGATACCGAGTAGCTGTGCAACCGAAATTGCTGCCAGCGCATTGATCGCATTGTGCGGGCCTTTGATCGGCAGCTCACTGAATGCCTGCCCAAATGCACGGCCATTGATATTGGAAATCAGCTGACCGTTTTCAAGGTATGAGCCCGATTCCAATACATTTTCCAGCGAAATCTGCACCGTCCCAACCGCCGGGTTCCTCTTGTCGAGCTCCTTTGTAATCACTTCACTTTCTTTATAATAAATGAAATGATCCGCGGCTGTCTGGTTACGGATAATGTTAAACTTGGAATTCACATAATTCTGAAAATCATACCCATAACGATCGAGGTGATCGGGAGTGATATTCAGGAGGAGCGAAATATAAGGATGGAAATCGACGATGTTGTCGAGCTGGAAGCTACTGATTTCCAATACATAATAATCAAAATGCTTTTCAGCAACGGCCCAAGCGAAACTGTCGCCGATATTACCGGCGAGGCCTACATTCAGCCCGGCGGTTTTGAGTAAATGATAGGTAAGTAATGTGGTCGTTGTCTTGCCGTTACTGCCCGTGATCGCGATCAGCTTCGCATCCGTGTAGCGCGAGGCAAATTCGATTTCAGAGATCACCGGAATGCCCTTTTCTTTCAATGCGACGATCAGAGGCACCTTATCCGGAATACCCGGGCTTTTCACCACGAGGTCACTTTCGAGGATGCGTTCCTCCGAATGCTGTCCTTGTTCAAACGGAATATTTTCACTGTTCAGAATGTCAGCGTACTTCTGATGCAACTGGCCCTTATCCGATAAAAAAACTTCAAAACCTTTGGATTTCGCAAGAATCGCGGCACCGGCGCCGCTTTCTCCTCCACCCAGAATCGTCACCTTTTTTTGCACAAGAATCGAATTAAAACGTTGAACAATCTGCAATAACCACGAAGGTAAATCTTTTGCCGAAAACTTTTTTTAATGCCCTCCCAATAACATGGATAAAAAAAGAGGCACACGAAATATGCCTCTCTTTTATTATTTATGAACTTTAACTAGTTCTACTCCTTCTTCAAGGATTCGGATAATTTGAGTCGATTGGCTGCTTTTACGATCAGGAATATCACCCAGGCGATAAGCAGGAATTGAATGAGGGTCTGGATAAAGTTTCCATAACGGATCGCCACTTCCGGGGTTTCCCCCACAGCTTCTTTGAGCACCACTTTAAGCTGTGTAAAATCCACTCCACCGAGGATGAGGCCCAGGATCGGGTTGAGAATATCTTCCACCAACGAAGTAGTGATTTTTCCAAATGCGGCACCGATCACGACACCGACAGCGAGGTCGAGCACATTCCCTTGTGCAATAAACGTTTTGAACTCCTTTAGCATAACAAGATGAGGTTAGTTGATTAGATTAAAAAGCGAACAAAAAGCCTATGCTGAGGGCCTGAGCAAACTGTATCTTGTTGCTCTGGTCTTCGTCGTAAACCATAATGGCGCCGAGGTTGACATTGACATACTTATTGATCTTCGCTGTCAGCTGGGCATCCAGACGGTTATCTATATTCAAAGGATGTTTAAAGCTCGAAAACATCAGGTACCGGAATTTCAGGTTGACATCCTTCGCGATATCCTTGTCAAAATTGGCTACCAGCTGGATCAGCGCCGCTTCCGTACGCACTCGTTTGCCGATAGGCACGCCATAGTTCTTCTGGTCGGGGGTATTCACGTATAGTTCCTTGTCTACAACGATGGTCTGCCGCAATGCCCCGGGCGCGAGGTCAATGAAGAAATAGGGAACGGGACGGTATTCGATACCAATCGCCTCGGTCAGATAGGCGGGAGCGAGTATTCCGGATACCTTTTTCTTGAACTTAACCGTATCCGTCTCGGAGGAATACTCATAACCGTTACCAAATTGCGAAAGGAAGTTGACATTGGCGAAAAGGCTCCATTTGGCTGTCAGTTCGCGGTTATACTTGGTATCGAAGAATATCCGGTCGACGTTCTTACGGCTTTGCTGGCCCTTGTTGCGGACGATACCATACTGTCCCTGGAAGTCATTTCGCCATGAATTCTTACCTACTTTTTTCTCGCTCAATGCATTCAGGAAAAGCCCGAGCGCAATGGAGTTTACGCCGCCACCCGTCCAGTTGGAACTGAAAGAACCCTGGTTCAGGTTGGCACCGAATTCGACTTTGTGCCAGGCAGTGTCATTAGCGGTTTTCAAACGGCCGGAATTGATCGAATTGGAGAGATCAACTTTGTTTTGGGAAACGGCCGGGAATGTCAGAAGTGCGAGTAAAGTTAAAGCAATAAAGGATGTACGTTGAAGTTTTTGGCTCATAGTCAATGTGTTTAGTGGGACCATACTCATTAAATTTCCACAGTTTACAACTAACAAATGAGGAGGTTTACGGCCAAAGTAAAGCAATTTCTGACGCTTTCAAAAAAAATTGCCGCCATCTGAAAGTTTATGATACCACTTGCGGAGTTTCCTCCGCGACCGCATCAGGCGCATTTTAACCGCACTTTCGGTGATCTTGAAGAGGCTTGCAATGTCGCGGATACTACGGTCGTCGAGGTAGCGGAGGTAGATCATCGCCTTGTCTTCCAGCCCGAGCAAATCGAGCGCCTCTTTCAGCATCATCAGGTTCAGCTCTTCCTCAAACAAGCCTTGCAAACAAAGCTCTTCTTTCCCTACACATTCGGGTGTTTCCGCCTCGTGCACGAGTATAACCCTGCGCTTGCTCCCGCGCGCGAGGTCCATGCAATGGTTATGAGTGATTGTGAAAAGCCAGGTGGAGAATTTGGCGCCGGTCTTAAAAGAACCCATTTTATGGATAAGTTTAAGAAAGACATCGTGCATAATGTCTTCGGCGCGGGTAGCGTCTCTGGTGAGTGTGACGCATTTTTGATAAACCTTGACGGCATAACGCTCGTAAAGTTGCTGAAAATGACGATTGTCCCTTGATTCGAGGAAGAGTCTAACTAATTCTTCATCTGTCGAATTATGCTCCGAACAGGAAATGCTCCGTGTTTCAACCATTCTGCCTGATGAAATGCCGCCGATAGCGTGTGTAGAAAATTAAATTGCATTTAACTTTCTGTAAATATGAAAAAACAACGCCTGGTATACAAATTAGATACCAGGCGTTGTCAATATATTTTGTTGCTGAAAAGGCTTATCCGCCGATCGCTACACGTTTGAATGAGGTTACAGACAAACCTTTTGAAGTTTTCTCAAGCAACTGACGGATAGTCAGTGAAGAATCCTTCACGAACTCCTGGTTCAACAGGGTGCTGTCTTTGTAGAACTTCTGAAGTTTGCCCTGAGCGATTTTCTCAAGCATTGCCTCAGGCTTACCTTCTGCACGAGCCTGCTCTTTACCAACTTCGATTTCGCGCTCGATAGTAGCAGCGTCGATACCGTCTTTGTCAAGCGCCACCGGCTTCATAGCGGCAATCTGCATTGCTACGTCTTTACCAAGTTCAGCAACATCCGTTCCGTTTACGCCGGCGAATGCTACCAACACACCCAATTTACCGTTTGAATGGATGTAAGGGACAACTTTGTCGGCTGTTACGTTCTCGTAAGCGCTGATTTCCAGTTTCTCTCCCAGTTTACCTGTCAGTTCAACCATATGCTCTGACACAGGACGGCCGTCCGCCAAAGTTGCAGCCAAAAGGGCATCTTTGTCAGCGATGTTATCCGCTACTGCTTTGTCAAGGATAGATTGCGCAAGGTTTTTGAAATCTTCCACGTTCGATACGGGCTCAGTTTCGCAAGCCAAAGCAACGAGTTTACCATTGGTACCGTCTTCGCTGATGTTGATCAGAACAGTTCCTTCTGATACAGCGTTGTCAGCACGTTTTGCAGCAACTTTCTGTCCTTGTTTACGGAGAATATCAACGGCTTTGTCGAAATCGCCATCTGCTTCCTGCAGGGCTTTTTTACAATCCATCATGCCCGCGCCGGTCATCTGGCGGAGTTTGTTTACATCTTGTGCGGTAATTGCCATGATCGTGATAAATATTATGTATTAATGTTTTGGATCGAAAGGACCGTTAACCTCGAATGATCAAATAGTTAAGGAATCCGTTTCAGGGAATTTTAAAAAAACGTAGCCCATAGCAAGAGGCTATGGGCTACCGTATATGTCAAGTATGGCGGGTCATTTTGAAAACTACGCCATATTGCCCTTTTTACTCTTCGTCAGATTCAGCAACTTCTGCTTCTGCTGCAACTTCGGCGCGAGGGGCTGCCTCTTCACCTTTGTCAGCTGCGCGTTTAGCTTCTTCCTCCTCTACCAGGCGCTGATCGTCTTTATCTTGTTTGCGTTCCATCAAACCTTCTTCGATAGCCTTACCGATCGCCAGCGTGATCAACGAGATGGCTTTGTAAGCATCGTCGTTAGATGGGATAGGGAAGTCAACCAATTCAGGGTTTGAGTTGGTATCGCAGATCGCAAAAATAGGGATGTTCAATCTTTTTGCTTCTGCAACCGCAATGTGCTCGCGTTTTACATCAACGATGAAAAGTGCCGCTGGAAGGCGAGTAAGGTCCGCTACACCACCTAGTACTCTTTCCAGTTTCTCCTTTTCACGTGTAAGCATCAGGCGTTCTCTTTTCGCAATATTGCTAACCGTGGCTTCGTCTTTCAGCATCTTCTCGAGAGTCTGCATTTTTTTCAAAGACTTGCGAATCGTGCCAAAGTTTGTCAGCATACCACCCAACCAACGATCGGTCACGTAAGGCATTTTAAGGCGTTTCGCCTCTTCCGTTACGATTTCCTGCGCTTGTTTTTTAGTAGCAACAAACATGATCTTACGTCCTGAACGAACGATCTGTTTCAACGCAGCTTCCGCTTCGTTAAGGCAGCTCAAAGTTTTGTTCAGGTCAATGATGTGGATCCCGTTCTTCTCCATGAAGATATACGGAGCCATCCGTGGATCCCACTTGCGGGTAAGGTGACCAAAGTGGACACCTGCATCCAATAGTTCTTTATATTCTATTTGTGCCATTGCCAAATTTGATTTAAAAATATTTTAGACTTGTTACGCAGCACGAAGCATCGGGCACGATAAGCGACGTCTGGACAATTTTTAGTCAGGTTTTGTCAGTTATTGTCATTTGTAGTCAGGCATTGTTCTAGCAAAACAAGAAAACAACACATGACCATTCTTGACTATAAATGACCACATCTGACCACTTATTAACGTTTCGAGAACTGGAATCTTCTGCGAGCCTTAGCGCGTCCGTATTTCTTACGCTCAACCATACGTGGGTCACGGGTAAGGAATCCTTCTTTTTTCAATGCGCCACGGAATTCGCCGTTGTATTGAACCAGTGCACGTGAAACCGCCATACGGATCGCTTCCGCCTGGCCTGAGATTCCACCACCTCTTACGTTTACTTTGATATCGTAACCATTTCCACCGGAGATTGTCGCGAACGGTTGTTGCAACACGATCTGGTGTACTTCAAATGGAAAATATTCTTTGTAATCACGACCGTTAACTTTGATGTCGCCTTTACCAGGTGTAAGGTAAATACGAGCAACGGCTGTTTTTCTTCTACCTATTGTGTTGATCACTTCCATGAATTACAATTGGATTTGCTTTGGTTGCTGTGCGCTGTGCGGGTGTTCTGCGGCAGCGTAAACAAACAGGTTTGTAAATAAACGACGTCCCAAACGGTTCTTTGGAAGCATGCCTTTCACGGCTTTCTCGATCACACGCTCAGGGTGTTTTTCGAGCAACTCGCGAGGAGTTTGAAAACGTTGACCTCCTGGGTAACCTGTGTGGCGAACATAAACCTTGTCCGTCATTTTCTTACCTGTCAACTTGATCTTATCGGCGTTGATAACGATAACGTTATCACCACAATCCACATGAGGAGTGTAGCTTGCTTTGTGTTTGCCTCTGATAATCTTAGCAACTTCGCTGGCCAAACGACCAAGAACTGCATTTTCAGCATCCACAACAATCCACTCCTTGTTTACTGTGTTTTTGTTCGCCGAGATGGTTTTGTAGCTTAACGTATCCACGATTAACAAAAAATTAAATTGATTTTCAATAATTTACACTGTAACAAGACAGTCCATCGCAAAATGGGAGTGCAAATATAGAGTTTAACAAATTGAATTACAAGTATGTTTGTGAAATTCATTTGTCAATTCCCTAATCCAAAGGCCAATGCGACGTATGGAAGGCCGTAAAGTTTGGACACATGTCGCTGGTTGTTATCGAGGTAAACGTTGAAACCGTCGCTTTTTTTCGTGGTATACGTAAGCCGGGTATAAGTGTAACCGAGCTTCACGCCCACTCTTCGGGTTGCCATCAAACGCACAAATGCTTCCGACTGCCCGGTGTTCCTGCGCAGCGCCAGCGGCAACGCATTGAACAGCGTGGGTTTGCTGGCTAGCCACTGATTATAGTTGGGCACGCCGGTACCGTTTGTGGGAACATTTTTCTCATAGTACCCGTGCCTTTTCGAGCCGTAGGTCAGGCCGATCAGATCGGTATTCACACCAATATCCAGTTTCCAGAAACTCACGTTCACACCTGCGATAAAGCTGAGCCCGTTGACAGAAACGTCCCGATATTCCAGGTAGTCCTTGACACCCGCAATGCGCTCGGTGTAGAGGTTTGCCCTACCGCCGTAGAGGCCCCATGCCCTGAAACCGACACCAATCCGCAACCAGGGTAGCCGTTGCGAACCTATTTCCTCGTGATACATGATAGAGGGTGCCCACGAGTTGCTCCCTAAGCTGGCACCGACATCCACACCGCCAGCAATCGGGGAAGTATATTGTGCGTGTGTGGAAGTGGCATTCAGTAATAAAATGATCAATAGTCCTTTTAAAATTTTCATTGCTGAACCCATAGTTAGATGATGAATTCTACAATAATAACTCATACCCGAAAGAAATCGCGGGTTATCCGTTTGCAAGCGGCTATATTGCTACTCTGCGGATTATCCGGGGCCAATTTGCTCGCACAAAGCACCGATCATCTGGGATTTGTGCCACTTTTTAACGGCAAAAACCTGAATGGATGGGTTGACGTGAACACCTCCAAAGAAACCTGGAAAGTCAAAAACGGGACATTGATCTGCTCCGGTAAACCCATTGGCGTCATGCGCTCCGACCGGCAATACGAAAACTTCATCCTCGAAGTGGAGTGGAAGCATATGGAAGCCGGCGGCAACTCGGGCGTATTCATCTGGAGCGAGGGCACCCCGCAGGAACACGACCCGCTCACCAAGGCCATCGAAGTCCAAATGCTCGAACTCGAATATGCCCCGCAACACAATGCGACCGAAGACTACGTGCACGGCGAGCTCTTTCCTACGATGGGCATGACCGCCATCCCCGACAACCCACGCGGCATCCGCAGCAAATCGCTCGAAAAACGCTGCAAGGGCAAAGGCGAATGGAACAAATATGTGGTCGTGGCCGTGGATGGTACTGTAAAACTGTCCGTCAATGGCAAATTCGTGAATGGCCTACGCGCCTCCGAGCGCAAGAAAGGCTATATCTGCCTCGAAGCCGAAGGCGCCGAAATCCATTTCCGGAACATGCGCATTATGGAATTGCCGGGTGGGATCACTACGCCGGAACAAGTGGCGCCGGTGGTGCATTGATTTGGGAAGTTGCCTTTCTCCGAATATCTTGTTGAAGATTTCAATCTTTTGACATGAAAATCTCCTTCATAGGCGCTGGTAACGTTGCCTGGCATCTGGCGCAGGCGTTTGAGGATGCGGGGCATTGGATTTGCGAGGTGTATAGCCGCGAGACGCAGAAAGCGCGTCAGCTGGCTTCTTCCTTATATGATACCAATATCCAGCCCGACCTCAATTTCTCGGAAAGCGAAGCGGAAGTAATCGTGATTGCGGTAACGGACGACGCTATCGAGAGCGTGATCCAGCGCATTGTGTTGCCCGAAGGTGTAATACTCGTGCACACTTCAGGCACACGCTCGCTGGCTGAATTTCAGAAACTTGTGGAGATTTACAGCGACGTATATGTCCACACGGGCGTGTTCTATCCTTTGCAGACATTCACAAAGGACGTCGAAATGGATTACAGCGAGCTGCCGTTCTGCATCGAGTCGCGGAATGAGCTCATTGAAGGAAAACTAATGCACCTGGCGTCGAGCGTGAGCAATAATGTAACCCGGATGGATTCCGACGAACGCTTCATTCTGCATGTAGCAGCCGTTTTTGCGAGCAATTTCACCAATTACATGCTCACAATCTCCCACGACCTGCTCGAACGCGAGCAACTCAACTTCGACCTGCTGAAACCGCTCATCCAAACCACTATTTACAAGGCCCTGGCTTCCGACGACCCGTCGATCGGCCAAACCGGCCCGGCCCGGCGAGGCGATTGGAAAACCACCGCACGCCACCTCGAATATTTGCAGGAGACCAACGAGGATTATACGGAAATATACCGCCTGCTCACCGACAAAATCCGCAACCTCTACATTTCAAAATAATAAGTAGCCGCATCGTCACGAAAAAAGTTAGGCTATATTTGCAGGATTCACAATTCGGCTATTCATGGATTCGACTTTAACGGAACGTTTCAAGCGCATTACTACCTTCATTTTTGATATCGACGGCGTCATGACCGACGGTAGCGTCATTGCTCTCGAAACCGGCGAGCAGCCCCGCATTTTTAATGTGCGCGACGGGTATGGCATCAACCGGGCGATCAGAATGGGCTACCGCGTGGCCATTATCTCCGCGCAAAGCCAGGTAGGTGTTCGGAAGCGTCTCGAATACCTGGGTGTTTCCGACATTTTCATTGGCACATCACCGGACGGCAAACTCCCCGTTTTCAAGAAATACCTTGCAGAAACCGGCCTTACCGAAGACGAAATCGTGTTCATGGGCGACGACCTGCCCGATTACGAGGTCATGCGCACGAGCGTAATGGGCGCCTGCCCGGCCGACTCCGCTGACGAGATCCTCGCTATCGCCGACTATATTTCCCCAAAAAACGGCGGCCGTGGCGCCGTTCGCGACCTGATCGAACAAGTCATGAAAGTGCAGGGGAAATGGATGGCCTGGTTTGAATAAAAAGCTTGGTGGTGGACAAGAAAAAGCGCTATTTCCCGAATCTGAACGGTATCCGTGCCATTGCCGCATCGCTGGTGGTATTTCACCACCTCGAACAGGCTAAGCATGCATTGGGCATTGCCAATGTGTACGATATGCCCATTATCCAGCATGCGGGAAGGCTTGGTGTGGGGTTGTTTTTCGTGCTGAGCGGCTTTCTGATCACCTATTTGCTGCTCGAAGAGCGTGGGCGGTTCGGGGATGTTGACGCCAAAAAGTTCTATCTGCGCCGTGTTTTCCGCATATGGCCCATTTACTTTCTCATCATAGGGTTATCGTTCTTCATTTTTCCCCACATTCCGATATTCGACTACCCGGGCATTGAAGAAAAGTTGACCATAAACCTGCCCGAGCGGCTCACGTTGCTGCTTTTGGTACTGCCCAACTTCGCATTTGTTCTGTACGATCTGCCCTACTGGTGCGCGCAAACGTGGTCCATCGGCGTGGAAGAGCAATTCTATTACCTCTGGCCGTGGTTGATCAAATATCCCAAAAAGCGTGTTCCGATATTCATTTTTTTCCTTTTACTAACCGCGGGATTGCTTTATCTAGGCCTCGAAATGGTTGACCCGTCGGAGGAAACCCGCAAGTCGATGATCACGACATTCCTCGGCCAGTTCCGCATTCAAACGATGGCATTGGGCGGCCTGTGCGCGTGGCTGGTTTATAATGATAAATTGAAATTCCTCGGTTTCATTTTCCGGAAAGACGTGCAGATCGTCGCGTACACAATCCTGCTTGCATTGTTCTTTTCCGGCGTGCATTTCTTTGGATTCCTCGAAGTATATGCGCTTTTCTTCGCATTCTTTGTGCTCAATGTCTCCTGCAATCCGAATACAATCGTGCATTTGGGGCATCCGGTGATGGATCATCTGGGCAAGATTTCCTATGGCCTTTACATTTACCACGTAGCGGTGATTGTCATGATTATCAACCTGTTCGAAATGTATGCGCCGGGCTGGCGGGATGCGGGTTATCAGGCGGTACTTTATGTCGTAAGCTTCGTCGGCTCGGTGGCGGTCGCTACTTTTTCATTTAATTATATTGAAAAACCCCTCCTGGCGTACAAAGATCGTAAGTTCGGCCGCTAGCTATTTCACCTTCGGCAGTTCCGACATCGTGTAGAATTTCAGTTTCTGCTTATCCGCCTCGCGCAAAACCGCGGCCAGAAAACTTACATTGAACCCATATTTACCATTCTGAGGCGCGCTATATAATGGTTCATGCCCGAAAACCATCAATGCAGTGCCATTTTCCTTCGCTTCCCGAATCGCCTCCACAATTTCCTCTTCGGTCACTTCGTCGTAGTCGATCATCAATGCATCCACTTTTTGCTCTCCTTTGAATGCATAATATATCGCATTCATCCACCGCGGCGGCCAGGCATAAAGCTGAATGCCTTTGAACTTCCTCCTTGAAATAGCCACATCGCGTAAAATTGTAAACCCTTTCGCCAAAAGCACTGAATCGACGCGATCGTTATGGTTTCCGCCGGGGTGCGCATAGGAGGTGGGTTTGAAACCAGCCGCATGCATGTGGCGCAGGCCCGGTTCGAGCTCGGCTTCAATGTATCCTTTCGGTCCGCCGGCAGCCATGAGTTCGGTGGATTTGGCGTGGACTGTTCCATGAAAACCGATTTCGTGACCTTCTTTTTCAAGCTGTTTCAGCATCGCTACCTCTTCCGCATTCAGGCTATCAGGGCAAGTTATGAAGAAGGTCGCTTTGGCATTATATTTCTGAAATAATGGCCGGAGCTCGTACCATTCTTTGATAAAATGATCGTCGAATGAAATGGCAATGCCGCCCGCATCGGGCTTTCCGGATGGGCTTCCGCAGCCCCAGAATACGCTCGCCAGCACGAAGAGCAATAGCCCACGCAATCCATTCAATGCATTGGAAGACGTTTTAATGTATTTCAAAACTTCGGAAATGATCTGTTATTTTCGCTAAATTAATGACACGGATGAAAATACTGCACACCGCCGACTGGCATATCGGCAAAAAGCTCGATAACTTTTCCCGCCTCGACGAACAGCGCCTCGTCCTCGAAGAAATCTGCGAAATCGCAGAACGCGAGGCCGTTGACGCGATCGTCATTGCAGGCGACTTGTTCGACAATTTCAACCCGTCGTCCGAAGCGACCGAGCTTTTGTACAGTACATTACACCGCCTTTCGGCCAACGGCACCCGCGCGGTAATCGCCATTGCCGGCAACCACGATTCCCCCGAGCGCATACAAGTACCCGACGCGCTCGCGAAGGTATGCGGCATTCTCTTTGTTGGTTTTCCGAATACGGAAGTCAAGCCATTTTGCACGCAGGGGCAGGTGGATATTGTCAAAACCGCGCCCGGTTTTCTGGAAATCAAACTTCCTAATGCCCCCTTCCCCTTGCGCGTCCTGCACACGCCTTACGCGAACGAGCAACGTTTGAAAACCTTCCTCGGCGTGGAAGAGTCGGAAGAAGCATTACGCATTCATTTGCAGGAACATTGGCAAAACCTTGCGGATCAATATCTGGATGATAACGGCTTCAACCTGTTGGCCACGCATTTGTTCGTCATGCAAAAAGGCGGTCCCATGCCCGAAGAGCCCGACGACGAGCGCCCGATCCTGCACATCGGCGGCGCCCAGGCCATTTATACCGAAAATTTCCCGAAACAGGTGCATTACATCGCATTAGGACATTTGCACCGGTTCCACCAGGTAGATAAAGTTCCGGCGCCATCGGTATATTCCAGCAGCCCGCTGGCTTACAGCTTTTCGGAGGCCAATCAGAATAAATATGTGATCCTGATCGAAGCAGAGGCCGGAAAGTTGGTCGGCTACAAGCCTATTGAATTGTTGAAAGGGAAAAAACTGCGTCGCAAGAGTTTTCATAGCATCGATGAAGCCATTGAATGGCTGGCTGAGCATTCGGAAGATTTAATTGAGCTCACCATCATTTCCGACAATTACCTCGAAGCCTCTGATAAAAAGCGGCTTATGGAAGCGCATTCGGGCATTATTCAGATCATTCCGCAGATTAAGAAGAGCGAGGTGGCGGATAACTCATCCGAAGTCGATCTATCCCTGAGTATGGAGAAGTTGTTTCAAGAGTATTTCAAAAGCAAAAACAAAGGCCAGGAGCCCTCCGAAGGCTTAATGGAAGTTTTCCGCGAGGTACTGGGAAGCGAAGCGGAGTAGTAAGAGCAATGGCGCGAAGGTTTCCTTCGTGCGCACTATTCGCAGGCCTCCGGCCGGTCATTTATGCAAAATCGTCTTTCGGTGAAGACCGGCCGGAGACCTGCGAATAGGGTGTGCAAAGCAGGAATTTTGCACCATCGCACAAAAAAGCGGGCTATCCCATTTGGAATAACCCGCTTTCTGTCCTATTTGGTCTTGATGAATATCAGCTTGCTCTTTTCAGCTTCGCTTCAATGGTTTGCTGTGTATGCGGTACAATGCGCAGACGTTCTTTCGGGATTAGTTTACCGGTGTCGATGCAAATGCCGTAAGTACCGTTTTTGATGCGGATCAGCGCGTTTTCGAGCTGTACCGAATATTTTTGAAGACGTGCGGCCAATTGGCTCAAATTCTCACGCTCACTGGCATCTGCCCCATCCTCCACTAATTTGGCCGCTCCGGCTGTTACGTCCGTGCCGCTATCGTTCTTTTTACTCAATCCTGTTTTGATGTATTCGAGCTCACTTCTTGTCGCTTCCAGCTTCCCACGGATCAGCTCTTCAAACTCCTTTAATTCTTCCTCTGAATATCTTGTTCGTTCTTCTTGCATAATCTGAATTGATTTGTTAGTCTACATCAAGGAGCGTTCAAAGCACAAAAGTACTAGTATTCTGCCTATTTCGGAATAGTATTTAATTAATAACCACTTTCAAATGAGAAACTTACTAACACTGACATCAGGGGCTATAATCAACAAAGCCAAAACCTGGGTCGGTAATGGCTTCGCTGAGAATCTCTGAAGATTATTTATAAAGCACCGATTTCACGGCCTCCACTGTGCGCTTCACGCTAGGCAGGATCTCCTCGATCAGCGTAGGCGCATAAGGCAGAGGTACATCGCGGCTGTTCACACGGATCACCGGCGCATCCATATAATCAAATGCATGGCGTTGGATGTGGTAAGCAAGTTCCGAAGAAATAGCAGCCAGTGGCCAGGCTTCTTCCACCACCACGCAACGGTTCGTTTTCTTAACTGACTCGATCACGGTAGCGTAGTCGATCGGGCGAACAGTGCGCAAATCAACCACTTCCACGTCGATACCTTCTTTTTCCAGTTGAAGCACCGCCGGCATGACCACGCGGGGGATCATTTTACCAAAAGAAACAATGGTAACGTCTTTACCCTGGCGTTTGATATCTGCCTTACCCAGCGGAATGAGGTACTCTTCCTCAGGTACCGCCATTTTATCACCGTACATCACCTCCGACTCCATGAAAATCACGGGGTTATTGTCGCGGATGGATGATTTCAAAAGACCTTTTGCGTCGTAAGGGTTCGAAGGAACGACCACTTTCAGACCGGGCGTGTTAGCAAACCAGTTTTCGAAGTTCTGGGAGTGCTGTGCACCCAATTGGCCTGCATTACCGGTCGGGCCGCGGAACACGATCGGGCAACCGTACTGGCCGCCTGACATCGAAAGAATTTTCGCCGCGCTGTTGATGATCTGATCGATCGCCACCAGCGAGAAGTTGAATGTCATGAACTCGACGATCGGACGAAGGCCGTTTCCGGCAGCACCCACCGCAATCCCCGCAAAGCCAAGCTCCGCGATGGGCGTATCGATCACGCGGTCGGGACCGAACTCATCGAGCATTCCCTGACTCGCCTTATAAGCACCGTTGTATTCCGCAACCTCTTCACCCATCAAAAAAATACTCTTGTCAAGGCGCATCTCTTCCGACATAGCGTCGCGAATGGCATCTCTAAATGCTATTTCTTTCATTCGTAATTCTGATAATTATTAATTCTTAGAAGAAACCACCGCAGCATCATTGCATCTGGTACAGACCGACCTGCGCGGTTACATTAAAAGAGGTTTTGTACACTTGTTTCAAAATGATCTGGTAAAATTAGGCAACACCGGCCAATTCTCAAATTCTTTACTTGAACCATTCTGTTAAAAAATGGGGTAAATGCAGCCCATTCCAGTATTAAATCGGGATCACGTCCACTTCTACCGAAAGCGTGTGTTTTCCATAACTGAAAATAATGCCTTTCAGCGGCGGCACATCGCTGTAATCGCGGCCCCAGGCGGTGACGATGTGGCGTTCGCCGGGCACTACATTGTTCGTGGGATCAAAGTCGCACCAGCCGTAATCCGGGATAAAAACCGAAATCCACGCATGCGACGCATCGGAGCCCTGCAACTTGGGTTTTCCCGGCGGAGGAAGCGTTTCGAGATACCCGCTCACATACCGCGCGGCAAAGCCGAAACTGCGGATACAAGCAATGGCCAGATGCGAAAAATCCTGACAAACGCCCTTTTTAGCCGCCAAAACCTCTTTAATAGGGGTATTAACAGTCGTAAAATCCGGCATGAACTTGAATTCGGTGTAAATCTTTTTGCAAAGCTTCGCAATGCATTCGTACAAAGGCACCTGATCATCGAAACAATCGCTCGCAAATGCCCTCACTTCGGCGTCCCATTTCACCTGCGGACTGGGTAATGTGTATTCCAAAACCGAAATCTTCGTCGCGCGGTCGCTTGTAAGCCGCTCTCTGGCCTCTCCACTGGTGACCGACGACGGAATGAACAGCGAGCCCGTACGCTCTTTCAGACGTTCGACAATAGCCGTTGTGAGCACAGTGAGCGTTTTATGCGGCGAATGCAGGGAAAAATAATGCGTGGTATTGCCGTAAAAATCGACCCGCTCGCTGATCTGAGCGGGTTCAGGGGTGATTTTAATGCTGAAATCCTGACAAAGCTGGTCCGGTAGTGTGCGCGGCGTAAGACACACGAGGCTGTGGTAATTGTTCACTGCCTCGGCGTATTTGTATTCGGTTTTATGGATCAGCTTATACTTCATCCGTATCGTAGTCCAACGGTTCGAAAGAGTGGTGTATCAATGTATGGCTGAAATACTGGTTGGTGAGGTAAATGGATACCGAACTCACCAGCCTTGCTACCTCTCCGAGCAGGGTGAAGAGCTCGTCCCGCTCGTCGTCGGCATTGCATTTGCACAAATCCTGGATGTTCGAAAGTTTGATCAGCGTCGATGCTTTCAATGCAAGCTTTTCGGCCTCATTCAGCCTTTCCCCATGCACGGTAGCAGGCAGTTCCGCCAGGTTTTTACCCAGTTCATCGAGCATATATGTCAACGAATAGGGCAGCCGCGGTTCAAGCAAAATCATATCCAGCATGGCTTCCACACTCAAATGCGACTTATAGATCTGCCGGTAATTCACCAGCATATGATGGTTGATCAGCGTCGCTTCTATCAGCTCATTCTCCACGGCAGCCGTACGCCCCACGCCGAAGTTCGACTGGATCACGCTGATTCTCGACAATATCCGCTCAATCAGTTTCCCGGTTTCCAGCAACAAATAGCTATTATCCCGCGGCATGCTTTCGGCGATCACACCCAGGAACGTGAACATATTGTTGAACAGCCCGTCGAGCGTGCGCTGGATGTTGGTGCTGTTCATGTGCGACGCATTCCGGATCTCGTGGTAGCCGTTGTCGATCAGATCCACGATCCGCCATATTTCCAGCTCCCATTGGTTCCGTACCGCACCCACAGCATTCAGGAACGAGCCAATATTCGACGCGACGGTGCCTGCCCGCCCACTATCGGAAATCAATGCGATGATTTCCTTGTAAGGGTCATTCAGCTTTTCATCCCCATCCAGAAACCCGGGATACGTGGATGAGACGTGCGTCAGCGACTGTAAAAGCACTTTGATATGCTCCTGCTTCGCCGACCCTCCGAAGTTCCGATCGAGGTTGAGCACATTGATCGTAACATTCATAAACTTGATCACGGCCATTGCCCGCTCGCAGTACCGCCCTACCCAGAACAGGTTTTCGGCACTACGGCTCGGAAGCGACACATGCTTATTCACCGCGGCAGGGGTGTTCAGCACAATGCGTTCCTGCGGCTCGTCGGATTTGTCGGAGACGATCCAGGTATCTTTGGAAAAACCACCCTGTTGGTTGGAAATCACAAACCGGTCCTTCACCGCCGAGCTCCGCGTAAGCCCGCCCTGCATTACGTGATAACCGTTTTCGTCGGCCACCATAAATGCCCGCAGCGCAGCATAGCGCGGCTCAATCGCACCGTTGATCAATGAAGGTGTTGTGGAAAGGCTTACTTCCTGCTGCGCGATAAAATCGTGCGGTCGCTGGATAATCATCGCTTTCAACTTCTCTTTTTCCTCCTTGCTCTGGGTCCGGCCATAAATCGAGGCGAATTTGGATTTGCGGTTCGCCTTTTTGATGATCAGCTCGTCGATATTGTCGAGTACGTAAGCCAGTTCTTTCTGATGCCCGCACCACCAGGTGGCCACATTAGGCATAATCAACTTTTCGCCCAGAAAATACTGGCATATATTTTCCATGAATGCCAGAAAAGCGTGGTTTTCGAGCACGCTCGATCCCGGCGGGTTCATCACCTGCACGTTGCCCAGGCGGATCGCTTGTAAAAGTCCCGGTACACCCAGCCGGGAGTCCTCCCGCAATTCCAGCGGATCGCACCATTCGTCGTCGACCCGGCGGACAATCACGTCCACTTTTTGCAAGCCGTCGATGGATTTCAGCCATACGCTCCCATTACGTACAAGCAGGTCATCGCCCTGCGCGAGCGTGTAGCCCAGGTACGAAGCCAGGTAAGCATGTTCGAAATAGGCCTCATTGCCCGGTCCGGGGGTGAGGTACACGATATTGGGGGCATCGCGGGTTTTGTCCGCCAGCCTGAGTACCGTGTTTTGAATGCTGTTAAAAAAAGGCGAGAGCTTGCTTACATACATGCCGTCGGCCAGCTCGGGCAATAGCTTGCTCATTACAATGCGGTTTTCGAGCGTATAGCCCGAGCCCGAGGGCGCCTGCGTGCGGCTGTCGAGCACCCACATTTGCCCGTCCGGTCCCCGCGCCATGTCGGCCGCGAATAACGTCAGCTGCCGCGGGCCGGGGACTTTGATATCAATGCAAGGCCGTAAAAATCCTGTGTTCTCAAAAACGAGCTCCGCCGGGATGACGGCGTCCTTCACCAGGTTTCTGGGCCCGTATATATCTTTTAAAATAAGGTCGAGTAATACCGCCCGCTGCTGTAAACCTTTCGAAATCTTCTCCCATTCACGATGTTCTATCAGGAAAGGGATCGGGTCGAGCTGCCAGGGACGGTTCATGCCGTCGGGACTGCCGTAGACATTGTAAGTCACACCATTCTCCCGCAGCTTACTGATAATCTCCTGGTTACGGTTTTGGAGCTCCCCGATGCCCAGCTTTTCCAGCGTGGCAAAAAGCGCCTGCCAGTGTGGCTTCAATTTTCCGTTGGGATCCAGCACCTCGTCGTAGGAAGTCAGGCCGGCTTGATAGGATTGTAACAGATTCACGGAAGCCTCGGTAAGCATATTCAAAGTCAGGGTTATACTGCAAATCTATCGCGATTTCCAGAATTTGCGTAAATCCAGCGTATTGGGATACTCCGGATTGATCAGTTCGATCGGGGTGTCGCCGCGCATTTCCTTTTTCGTTTCGGCTACAAACCGGGAAACACCCGAGGCCGTTTTCTCGATAACCGGCACCTCGCGGGTAGCCGACGGTGTATGCCCGAATCCCTGGAACAAGCTGATTTTGCGTGATTCGGCCTCGAAACTATTGACCGGATAAGTATCAAAACTACGCCCGCCAGGGTGCGAAACGAAATAGGTACAGCCGCCCAATATACGGTTATTCCAGGTATCCACAATATCAAAAACCAGTGGTGCATCAGCCCCGATCGTCGGGTGCAATGCCGACGGCGGGTTCCAGGCTTTGTAGCGGATTCCCGACACATATTCGCCCTTGATACCCGCACTCCGGAGTGGGACGCGGCAGCCGTTGCAGACCAGAATATGCCTTCCTTCCACAAAACCGCTCACTTTCACCTGCAACCTTTCGAGCGAGGAATCCACAAACCGCGCGGTACCCGCATTCGACAATTCTTCTCCTAAAACATGCCAGGGCTCAATGCCCAGGCGCAATTCCAGCTGAATATTGTCGACCGTAATTCCGCCGTAATACGGGAAGCGGAACTCGAAGAACGGGTCGAACCACGAAATATCGAAATTGTAACCTGCCGCTTTCAGGTCGTTCACCACATCCACCATATCGAGGTAGGCGAAATGCGGCAGCAGGAAGCGGTCGTGAAGCTCCGTACCCCAGCGGATGAGTTTATGTTTGTAAGGTTCTTTCCAAAACTTCGCGATGAGCGCGCGTATGAGGAGCGTCTGCACGAGGTTCATATGCTTGTGCGGCGGCATATCGAATGCCCGGAATTCGAGAATACCCAGCCGTCCGCTCGATGAATCGGGCGAATACAGTTTATCCATACAAAACTCCGAGCGGTGGGTATTGCCCGTGATATCTACCAATAAATTCCTGAAAATGCGGTCGACCATCCAGAACGGCACTTCGCCATGCTCGGGAATCTGGTCAAATGCGATTTCTACTTCATACAATCGCTCGTCACGGCCTTCGTCGATACGCGGCGCCTGGCTGGTGGGGCCAATGAACGGGCCCGCGAAAAGGTAGCTCAACGCCGGGTGATGTTGCCAATAGGTCAAAAGGCTGCGCAGCAAGTCGGGGCGGCGCAAAATCGGGCTGTCGGCCGGTTTGGCACCGCCGATGGTCACGTGGTTACCGCCGCCGGTGCCGGTATGCCGGCCATCGACCATGAATTTATCCGTTCCGAGCCGCGAGAAGAACGCCTCTTCATACAATGCGCTGATATTATCGACCAGTTCCTGCCAGTTTTTCGCCGGATGGATATTCACCTCAATCACCCCGGGATCTGGCGTGACGATCAGCTTCTGCACCCGGTAATCCGACGGCGCCGGATATCCTTCGATCCGCACCGGCATTTTCAGCTTCTCGGCAGTGGCTTCAATGGATGCCATCAGGTCGAGGTAATGTTCCAGGTAATCGGTGGGCGGCAGGAACACGTAAATAATGCCGTCGCGCTCCTCCACGCAAATCGCCGTTTTAATCACCGGCACGTCGAAAAGCAGGTTATTCTGAGCTTCTTCTTCCGGTTTTTTCTTTGAATCCTCGTCAATCGGCAACACATTCAAAGGCAATTCGTATACGGGTGCTACCGAACCGTAGCGTGCCTGCACAATGGGTTGGTAATCGGCCAATGCAGGCAAATCCTCAAACGGGCTGCGCTCCACAGGTTGCTCCCGCCGTTCTTTGGCGATTTCGGGCAGCGAGTTCAATGGTAAACGATAACCCATCGCCGAATTCCCTGGGATCAGGAAACAGTTGCCGCGGCGGAACTGCCAGGCCGTACTCGTCCAATGCTTCCCACTTTCGTCCCATTTCACCGGAATCACGAACCCGGCAGGGTTATTCAAGCCCTTTTCGAGCAATTTGGCCAATGTCCTGCGTTCGACGGAATCTTTGAGATTCACCTTCAACGGGTCGACATTCACCGGCAATTTGCCCTCTTCCATGGCCCAGTAGATAGGATCCTCGTAGGCCGGGGTAATGTTGTTGGTATCGAGGCCGAGGTATTTGGTTAATTCATTAGTAAAAACCTCCGCATCCCCGAACGTGAATTTCGTTTGTCCTTCCTTGGCTACCAGATCATCGTTTTTCCACATCGGGACGCCGTCATTCCGCCAGTAAAGCGCATATTGCCAGCGCGGGAACAATTCGCCCGGGTACCATTTACCCTGACCAAAATGCAACAGCCCGCCATGCGCAAATCTGTTTTTAAGCCTCAATGAAAGGTCATAAGCCAGTTGCCGCTTCAACGGCCCGTCGGCAGCCGTATTCCATTCGGCCGATTCGTAATCATCTATGGAAATGAAGGTAGGCTCGCCGCCCATTGTGAGGCGAACGTCGTTTTCCTGCAAATCCTTTTCCACATCATACCCGACCTGCATCACCTGCGCCCATTGTTCCTCAGAATAGGGCTTGGTCACGCGCGGGTCCTCGTGAATGCGGAAAACCTTGTTATCAAATTCAAAGGTCACTTCGGCAACATCCGTAGCCCCCGAAACCGGGGCTGCGCTGGCGTAATCGGGCGTGCAGCAGAGCGGAATGTGGCCTTCGCTGGCAAAAAGTCCGGAAGTAGGATCCAGGCCAATCCATCCCGCTCCGGGTACGTATGCCTCCGTCCATGCGTGAAGGTCGGTAAAATCGGCCTCCGGCCCGGAAGGCCCGTCGAGCGACTTGATATCGGAAGTAAGCTGCACCAGGTAGCCCGACACAAACCGCGCTGCAATGCCCAGATGCCGCAGGATCTGCACCAGCAGCCACGCCGAATCGCGGCAGGATCCGCTTTGGATCGTGAGCGTCTGTTCGCAGGTCTGCACACCCGCTTCCATGCGGATGTTGTAATTAATGGCCTTGTACAGCTCCTGATTGAGATACACCAGGAAATCGACCGTTTTGATATCCTGCTGAATATTCAGTTTTTGAATAAAATCCATCAAAAGCGGCCCCGCTTCGCGTGGCTCGAGGTAAGGCCCCAGCTCCTTTTCCAGGGTTTCCTCGTATTTGAACGGATATTTATCCGCGTAATCCTCCACAAAAAAGTCGAACGGGTTGATCACCTGCATTTTGGCGATCACCTCCACATCAATGCTTAGTTCTGTTGCTTTTTCGGGAAACACCACCCGCGCCTGGTAATTTCCGAACGGGTCCTGCTGCCAGTTGATGAAATGGTTTTCGGGCGTAATTTTCAGGGAATAGCCCTCGATCGGCGTGCGTGAATGCGGCGCGGGGCGCAATCTGAAAATATGCGGTGAAAGCGAAACACTCCGGTCGAACTTATATCTTGTTTTGTGCGAAATAGCAACTTTTATAGCCATAATAGGAGTATTATTATAAAATCATATAATTTGGCGCACGGGAAAATACATTACCCTAAACAAATGCTTTACGCTTATTTTTCAAAATATAAGATTGAAGCAAATGAATGAAACGAAATTTTCTTTCAGGCCTATAATCATACCCGCCCGTCCGGGGCTGATAATTCCTTAAAAGTTACGACATTCGCCAAAATCCTTACGATACCATTAGTTTAGTCCAAAATGAAAATTGCTATCATCGGCTGCGGCAACATGGGTATGGCCTTCGCCCGCGCCTTCCTGAAATTTGACCTTGTCAAAAACCAGGACTTTTTACTGGTTGAAAAAAGCGCAGACCGTATGGACAGCCTCACAAGCTTCCAACCGGGCGTAATTACGGGCATTATCGGCCCGCAGATCGGCGAGTACGACCTGATCATCCTTTCAGTGAAGCCGCAGGATTTTCTTTCGGTAGCCGGCGCACTCAAAGAAGTCATCAAACCCAGCCAGGTAGTATTGTCGATTATGGCCGGCGTTACCATCGAAGGCATTCAGAATGCGCTGGACCACAAAGCGGTGATCCGTGCAATGCCTAACACGCCTGCAATGCTTGGAATGGGCATTACGGCCTATTCAGCATCCCCCGAAGTGGATATTCATCAACTACGCAAAATAGAAAACCTCATCAACGCAACCGGCCGGTCGGTATTTCTTGAAGAGGAGGAACAACTGAATGCGGTGACGGCGTTGAGCGGCAGTGGTCCGGCTTACTTTTTTTATGTCGTAAAAGCGATGATCGAAGCCGGCAAGCAAATGGGCTTTGAAGAAAACGTGGCCGCATTGCTCGTGAAACAAACCATGCTCGGCTCCTACCACCTGATCAACACGGCCGATAAGTCGCTCGACGACCTGATCAAGGCGGTTGCTTCCAAAGGTGGTACTACCGAGGCTGCATTGCGCCAGTTTGAAGCCGGTGAACTTGATAAGACACTTGAAAAAGGCATTTTTGCCGCGCAAGTGCGGTCGGCAGAGTTGTCAAGAGGATAATAGTATTGAATAAAGCCCCGCGCGGCAAGCGTCCGCGCGGGGCACACACTTCACAATCATCAAACACAGAAAAATAATGGGAACGTCCGCCAGTAAACTCGCCACCCTTGACATTGTTCTGAACGGCCTCATGCGCCGCTACAAAGAGCGCGTCCCCGACGTAGGTGTTATCCTCGACGCGATGGTAGCTGATGGCGTCGTTGAAAATGCTAACGATATCGAAAACGACCACATCGCATTCCGTACGATGGGTGTGCCTCAGCTCGGCGTGCAGTCGTTTGAGAAAATTTTCCTGCATTACGGCTACGAAAAGCGCGACCATTACTTTTTTGAAGGCAAAAAGCTCGATGCATGGTGGTACGCCCCGCCCCGCGAAACCGATCCGCGCATTTTCGTGAGCGAGCTTCGCGTTGGCGATCTTTCGGAGGAAAGCCAGCGCACCATCCGTAGCTACACCGACGAAGTGCTCACGGATCCCGCCGATTCGCTCGACCTCGACGATGGCGAAGCCGTGGACGCATTCCTGCACCAGCCGCTCTGGCGCACGCCGACGGTTTCGGACTACCAGTCGTTGCTCAAAGAAAGTGAATACGCCGCATGGGTCATTTACAACCGCTATTATCTCAACCATTTCACGATCAGCGTCCATAACCTCCCGGAAGGCTACAACACCGTCGCGCAGTTCAACGAATTTCTCGAAAAGCACGGCATTAAGCTGAATACTTCGGGCGGTAAGATCAAAGTAAGCCCTGACGGAGGGTTATTGCAAAGCGCTACTGTGGCCGAAATGCTGGATGCCGAGTTTGCTAACGGCGAAAAACTGCGCATTTCAGGCTCTTATGTGGAGTTTGCGGAGAGGAAGGTGCTGCCGGAATTTGTCAGTCTTCCAGCCGGTGAAATCAAGAGAAAACACCGCCGGGATGGCTTTGAGGCAGGTAATGCGGATAAAATTTTTGAGAGTACCTATACAACGCAGACGGGTCGTTAGGAGTTATTACGCCGTGTATTCCTGATTGATAACACATTAATTAGCCGATTATCGACGATTCTATAATAAATGATAATATGCTTGTTCACCACGCATTCCCGGACACCGGGTTGGTTTGCGGACTCACGACACATATGGGGCATTTCGCTGATGGCCTCCATTTTGTCAGTGATGCCGATCAGAAAGTCCATTTTTACTTTCGCCGACCAATTCTGTTCCAAATATTCTGCAATTTCTTCAATGTCTGCCCTTGCCCGGTCAGATAGTCTTACGTTCAATGCCATGTGTGTCCTTCATATATGCGAAGAAATCGATGTCGCGACCAGCATCGGCATCGGCAATGCCTTCTTCAATTGCCGCTTTCGTTTCTTCATCTAGTGTGTCCCAGAAATCTTCCTCAACTTGCGCTTTTCTGGCCAGGAAAATAATACAGGCTTCTAGTATTGCCTTGTCATTTATCCGGTCTATCAGCGAATACAGGGTGGACTTCAGATCTATTTGTGTCATCACAATAGTGGTAATGTTTAATACTAAGTTAATCAAAATTTACCACCCAAAAAATCTTACTCATTCACAAGCAAATGCACAACCCGCAGCGCATTCCCTTCACTCTTCTCATTTTTCTCCGTTGAAATCGTCAAATGCAGCTTGTGCTTACCTGCTGATAGTTCATCGGCCAGCATGAGATACCATGGCAAGTGCAGCTGATTGCTCCAAGGCGTGTAAGTATCGAGCGTCTGCGGCTTTTTGCCGTCGATGGTGTAGGTGATTTTGCCCGCGTCGGGTCCTGAAATGATCGCGATACCGACGCCACGCCCTTTGAATTCGAAATCCAGCGAAGAACCGGCCGTTTCGCTCACCAGCATCGGTACGTTCACAAATCCAGGCCTGGTAGAAAACTTCACCTTCGGTTTCCAATCGGGATCGAGCGTGAATCCTTTGAGATTTTTAGCTTCTTCCAGTTTATGGTAGCTCCCTTTCTCGTAGCTAAAACGGTCCATCGCAGCGGGAAGCTTTATAGCACCAGCGGCAGGAGATTCCATTTTCAGCATTTCCTTGATGGTTTGGGCATAAATTTCCTGGCCATACGGCGACGGGTGCAAGTCTTTGAAATCGTATTTCCAGGTGAATTCACCAGCCTTAATGCGGTCGTACACCTCTTTGGCGAGGTTAATGTAAACGGCCCCGTAATATTTCGCCACGCGCTCGTGCACACCTACCTCCACAGGTTCCTTGCCGGCTTCATAGTCGTCATTCTTTTTCGGCTCTGCAAAAGCCATCATCACCACATTCGCTGTCGGATTGGCTGCATACATTTGCCTCAAAATACCGTCCAATGCCCTAATTTGCGCCTTTTCGCTGAAACCATTCCCACGGTCATTTACGGCTGCCTCTACGAAAAGTAAGTCGGGCGTTCCTTTCGCGAGCACGTCGCGGCTGAAACGCATGGAATGTGGCGTGCTGCCCAGCGATGGAATGCCCGCAGCGATGAATGTGAACTGAGTATCCGGAAAATGCTCCTGCAAATATTGGGAGGTTTTATCGCGCCAGCCGGGGTTGTGGGTGATCGAGCCGCCGAGGAATGCGACAGTGCCTTTTTTGGTAGTCCTGAATTTGTCAAATGCATTGCCCAGGCCATTATTTAAAGTGATATAAGGCGTGTGCAACAGCGGTTTTTGAACGGGTACACTATTCTGTTCGATAAAATTGGCGAAAAATTCGGGATGCTCGATCGGGAAGTGATGGCCTTCCAGCGTCTGCTCGCCGCGCGTCATCGGGTATACGCTCACGGGCCCGCCTAATGCGAGGTAATTTTTGACAAGCAAATCCGTATTTTCAGCAACCGGCGCATGTTCGTCTTTTAAGCCTACCACATGGACGATAGGCACTTTATAGGAAGCTAACCCGGCCAGGTCGTTCAGTGGGATGTCGGTGAATGTGGCCGCCTGCTCTTCGGTCATATTGAAAATCTGCTTCCACGCCTCCCAGTCCTTGGGCGAGCCTTTGCCCTTACCCTTTCCGCCGGGCCAGCTTTTCGGATCGGCAACGGGTGCTTCGGCGTAAATGCAGCTTATTTTATCAGGATTCCGTTTCGCCCAGCCATACACGTACAGACCACCGCGGCTGACGCCTTCCAATGCCACTTTCGGGGCGAAATGCTTTTCCTTCACGAGGTAATCGTAAAAAGCGTCCCATACCTGCATGGCTTTCGGATGTGCGAACATGTCGTTCGTGTTGACGTACGCCACGTGAAACCCGCGTGAGAGCAAAATACTGTCCATATCGGTGTGCCATGTGGGGAAATGTGCCCTCCATATCCACGGATTGCCGTCGATGGCCTTTCTGGGCTTCACGTACCACGCATTGCGGTCCTGAAATGTGAATTCCACTTTTTCAAAACCTTTCCACTGGGTCGTTTTTTCGGGGATTTGGGCTGAAATATAGGTTGCGGACAGTAGCAAAACGGCCAGCAGGTTCCATGAGAAGCTTTTCGTGTTCATAGCCTTCAAAAGCACGCACGCGACCCATTTTACCGGGAGGCACATCTGCTTTGGTATGATATTTTAAATATTTACCCTGAAAACAATCTTGAAAAAGACTTATGGATAAGATCGAAAAGTTTAAGACCATGGAGAAAATCCTGCGCGAGATCGAGGATTTGAAAAACAGCGAGACTGCCGTGATCAAGAAGATTGGTCAGATTGAAACAGAAAACATGAACGTCAACGTCCAAAACCTCGACAAGTCACTGAACGAGATTTACGACGGTGTTTATAAAAATCTCCAGAATGTGGAAAACCTTCAAAACTCGTTCACCGAAACGGTAGCCGATTTCAAGGAGAAGAACAAAATCACCGATGAGATGTTACTTGAACTAAGAGAATAAATTACCCCTATATCATCAGACTAAAAACCAAAAGAAGCCCGGATCGCATGATCGCGGGCTTCTTGTTGATGGGAGAAAGGAGGAAAAGGAGGAAGGGGAGGATGGGGAGGAAGGAAGAAAGGGAAAAGGCAGATTAAAAAATCCCTTTCCTCCCCTTCCTCCATCCTCCCTTTTCTCCCTGCTAACGTAGCTTCAACGTAGCGAGCGTCAGAATCGCGAGGATAATGCCGACAATCCAGAACCGTGTTACGATTTTGGCCTCGTGAATGCCTTTTTTCTGGTAATGGTGGTGCAGCGGCGACATCAGGAATATTCTTCGCCCTTCGCCGTATTTCTTTTTGGTGTATTTAAAATAACTGACCTGTAATATCACCGACGCATTCTCGACGATGAAAATCCCGCACATGACCGGGATCAGCCACTCTTTACGGATCGCCAGCGCTACCACGGCGATCACCCCGCCGAGCATCAAACTACCCGTATCACCCATAAATACCTGTGCAGGGTACGCGTTATACCATAAAAACCCGACACAGGCCCCTATGAACGCCGCACAGAATATTACCAGCTCTCCCGAGTTGGGGATGTACATGATGTTCAGGTACTGCGAAAATTTGGTATTACCCGACAAATACGCCAGCACGCCGAGCGTCAATGCGATAATGCCCGACACACCCGCTGCAAGGCCGTCGATACCGTCGGTAATGTTAGCGCCATTGGAGATCGCGGTGATGATGAAAATCGCGATAATGGTGTAGATAACCCAGGTATATTCTTCGGGCAGCCAGCCAAAAAGCAGCGCCTTGTAGTCGAATTCATTGTTCTTGATAAAGGGAATGGTCGTTACCGTCGGATGGATAATGTCGCGGTAGCGCTGCACCTCGCCCAGGCTGGAACTCAGCACCGGCTGGTCATACACGCGGATTTTGACATTATCATTAAAAGAAAGTGTAATACCGACGATCAGACCCAAGCCTACCTGGCCGACGATTTTGAAACGGCCGGCCAAGCCGTCCTTATTGTTCTTGAACTTCTTTAGATAATCATCCAGAAACCCGATACCGCCCGTCCAGACAGCTGTGATAATTAGCAAAACGATGTAGACATTGCTCAATTTCGCAAACAACAAAACGGGGATCAGCAGCGACGCCAGGATAATAAACCCACCCATGGTAGGCGTTCCCGCTTTCTCCATCTGGCCTGCCAGCCCAAGGTCACGGATCGACTCGCCCATTTGCTTTCTCCGAAGGAGATTAATAATCGACTTTCCGTAGGCAGCAGCGATAAACAGCGACAAAACCGTCGCACCCAACGCCCTGAACGAGATATACTGGAATACCCCGGCCCCGGGAATGTTGAATTGTTTGTCTAAATAATCGAAGAGATAATAGAGCATGAAAAAGCGTGTTGGGATGACGGCTGCAAAATTGGTTTTTTTAATAGACTACGCCAAAAGCATAGTGATTTTTAATTGCCCGCCCGTTTTGCGAACACTTCCATCAGCACTTCTTTGTCATCAAAATGATGTTTTACGCCTTTTACATCCTGGTAATTCTCGTGTCCTTTACCGGCGATGAGGATAATGTCGCCCGGCGCCGCTTCGAGCCCTGCTTTGAGAATAGCCTCGTGGCGGTCTTCGATCACCGTCGTTTTTTTGTAATCCAATGGCGGCACGCCTTTCCGCATCTGGTCGAGGATGTCCATCGGATCTTCAAAACGCGGGTTATCCGATGTCAGGATCACGCGGTTGCTGTACCGGCAGGCGATTTCCGCCATTTTGGGACGTTTTTCTGCATCGCGGTTACCGCCGCAGCCCACCACCGTTATCACTTGCTCATTACCCTGCCGCAAATGCGTGATTGTTTCCAGCACATTTTCGAGCGCGTCGGGCGTATGTGCATAATCCACAATGCCCACAATATGGTCAGCCGAATGGAATTGCTCGAAGCGTCCCGGAGGGCTTTTCAGGTTGGAAAGTTCGGTTAAAACAGCCTCTTCTTTCTCGCCCAAAAGCACCGCTGCACCATATACTGCAAGCAGGTTGTAGGCATTGAAACGGCCGATCACACGAAACCAGACTTCCTGGCTATTGATTTCCATATGCATTCCCGCGAGCGTATCCGAGATGATCTTGCCTTTGAAAGTCGCGAGCGTCTGGAGCGAGTAGGTTTCGATACGCGCTTTGGTGTTTTGCACCATCACATTCCCACGGCGGTCATCGATGTTAATTAATGCAAATGCGGATTTAGGCAATGCATCGAAAAAGCCCTTCTTGGCTTTGATATAGTTATCGAAAGTTTTGTGAAAATCGAGGTGATCGTGGGTAATATTGGTAAAAATTCCCCCCGCAAAATGCAGCCCGGTAATGCGGTGTTGCGCCACGGAATGCGAGCTCACCTCCATAAACACGTGGCTGCATTTCCGGGCAGCCATTTGCACCAGCAATGCATTCAATGCAACGGCGTCCGGCGTGGTGTGTGTAGAAGGGATAACCTCGTCTTCGATCTGGTTCTGGACCGTCGATAGCAAACCGCAGCGATAGCCCAAAGCCCTGAAAAGCTGGAACAGGAAGGTTGCCACCGAAGTTTTACCATTGGTGCCGGTTACCCCCACGAGTTTCACTTTTTTGGAAGGATGCCCGTAGAATGCGGCGGCGATCAGCCCCATGGCCGCGGCGGAATCCTCCACCTCTACGTAGGTAACATCTTCCCTTACATTTTCCGGCAATTCCTCACACAGGATGGCCGTCGCGCCGAGCTCGGCAGCTGTGTGGATAAACTGATGGCCGTCTACCTGTGTGCCACGCAATGCCACAAAAAGGCTTCCCGGCAGTACTTTTCTGGAATCCAGAATGATATTCTTGACCTTGACGTCGGCATAGCCATGAATAATGGCCCCTTTAACTTCGCCGAGCAGGCTGCTCAACACTTGTTCGTTTTCCATGAAGGATTATTGTAATGTAAGCAGGATTGTCTTGCTTCCTGATTTATTGCTGCCCGGCGGTAGCGATTGCTCCACCACCTTGCCCGAGCCTTTGAATGTGACCCTGAAACCCTTGTTTTCCATTAAATACAAAGCATCCCGCATCGACATGCCTTGCAGGTTGGGCACATCGCGCGAGTCGACTTCGCGCGGGTTCCATTTGGTTTTACCTTTTTTATAGAGCGATGCCGCCGCATATTCGCTTTCTTCCGGTGCCGGTGTCATGTTCAGTGATTTGCTGATCACATTCAGGTCGCTGGTAATGCCCGCCCATTTCACATCCTCCGATTTCTCAGGAACCGAGTCCCTCACCGGTTTCTGAATGGCCACGTCATAAGCATAAATGCGATCGGCTACTTCCTTGAACACAGGTGCAGCCACACTTCCCGCGTAACGGGTATAATCGGCACCGGTACTTTTCGGGTTATCGATAATCACAATGCAGCTGTATTTGGGCTTATCGGCCGGGAAGTAGCCCGCAAATGAGGTATAATTCTTACCCTCGGTATAAACGCCGTTGATCAGCTTCCGCGCCGTACCGGTTTTCCCCGCAATCTGATACAAATCACTTTTAATGTGCTTTGCCAAACCCGCATTCACGACGCCTTCGAGCATTTTCTTCACTTTTCGAATCGTTTCGGGCGAGCAAATTGGCTTTTCTTCCACATAAGGCGGGATTTTGTCTTCGATTTCCTCTGCATTCCGGATCTCGCGCACAATCATCGGCCGCACCCAGTAACCGTTATTCGCCACGGCATTGTAGAAAGCGAGCGTTTGCAGAGGCGTCATTTGCATTTCATAGCCATGCGCCATGAAGTACATCGAATAACTGCTCCATTGCTTCGATTTGCGGTCGCGGATCAACGGCGGCTTTTCGCCCTTCATATGAATGCCGGTGGGCTGGGTGAGGTGGAATTGTTTGAGGTAGCTCAGATATTTGTCGGGCTTATTAGCAAAGTAGCGTTGCATAAGCTGTACAATGCCGATGTTGGATGATTTTTCTAAAACCTGCGAGGCAGTAATGGTACCGAAGCCCCCCCGGTGCGCGTCGCGGATAATGTGGTTGCGGAACTTCATGGCACCATCGCCGGTATTCACTGTCACCTGGTCGGGATCCATGTGGGTTTCTTCCAGCAAGGCCATCATCGTCGCCAGCTTGAATGTCGAGCCGGGGTCGTTGCTTCCAGCCAAAGCATAATTGAAAACTTCCTCGTATTTACCCGGACCGCGCTTGGTAAGGTTGGCCATGGCTTTAATTTCGCCCGTAGCCACCTCCATAATGATCACCGAACCGAAATCCGCATCCATTTCGAGGAGCTTCCGGCGCAGTGCGATCTCCGTACGCTCCTGGTAGTTCATGTCGAGCGTGGTGTAAATGTCCCTTCCGGCCGCGGGCTGCACGTTCAATGCATCCCCTACCGGGATTTTCAGACCACCTTCTACTTTTTCTACCCAGCCGATACCGGGGCGCCCTTCGAGCTGCTTGTCAAAACTCGCTTCCAGGCCGATATACCCGCGTCCGCTTTTCGGATCAATGCCGCCAATGGTACGGTCGGCCATTGGGCTGAATGGCTTGTAGCGCTTGTAAATCGTTTCGAACTTGCCGCCGCCGCCTTTACGGTCCTTGGCAAAAAACGGCCACTTTTTGAGCCGCTCGCGTTCCAAATGTGTGATTTCCTTGCTTTTCAGGCGCAGGTACCGCTTGCTTTTGCTTACGCGGTAGCGCATGATCTTGCTCTTGTAGCCTTCGGCCGTGTTTTCCTTGAAGTTTTTGGCGAGCAGCGACGCCAGCTCGTCGATATGGTTATAGAAATAGGCCGAATCGGCGACTTTGGTGTCAAAACCTACATAATAATACGGCAACGAGGTCGCGAGCAAGCTGTTGTCGCTCGCGTAGATGTTCCCGCGCATAGCCGGGATCGTGTCCAGTTTCAGGTCGTTCTTTTCCGAATACTCCGCCCAGGTTTTCCCCTTGAAAGTATCGTAATACTGTACCCGTATCAGCTTCACGAAAACCATGATCGCCAATACAAACAGCAACCAGCCGACCAAACGGGCCCGGTTGATCAGCGCTTTTTTATTGTTCTGACCGCTTTCGACTTCGTTTTTCATGAGGCGTTGAGAAAAAAACGGCTTATTCTTCGTCTTCTTTTAAAATGATTTTCTTAGGCGGGGTAAGGTTCTCTACCAATCCTTCGGCCTGTACTTTCTCTACCACCACCGATTGCTTCCCTGCCCGCTCATATTCGGCATGAATGGAGGTATACTCCGCTTTCAGGTCGTCGACCTCCTTTTTGAGCTTAATGCTTTTCCGCACATAATCCTCGGACTGGAACCCGATCCGCTCGTAAGCGACGAGCAGGATGATCACCCAGCCGAAATAGTAAAAGTATTTCACCGGCAAACGCTCTTCCTGCCCCGGCAGCTTCTCGCCAAAGACCTTATCGAGCGGCAAAAACTTGTTCAGCCAGTTGAACAGCGAATATTCCCGCTTTCGTTTCGGCGGTTTTGGCGGTACCGGCTTTGGGCGTTTTCTATTTTCAGCCATGTTTTGTTCGACGTTACATTAAGTATTGGTCGGATTGCATTTAGTCAGGAGGTTGTCAGGTGTAGTCATGTATTGTCAGGAATTGTTAAGTGTTGTCATTTATTGTAAAAAATTCTCTCTCAAATATCATTAACTACCTCTGGCAACACCTGACTATCAATGACCACACTTGACTACAAATGACTATCAATGACTACACTTGACCACAAATGACTACCCTTGACTACACTTGACTACACTTGACAATACCTGACCCCTCCGCAACCCGGTATCGTCACGCCCTGGTCGCTACGCGCAACTTCGCACTTCTGGCGCGCGGGTTTACGGCTACCTCCTCGGCAGTTGCTTCGATGGGCTTGCGGGTGACGCTTTTCAGCGGCTTGATCTCGTTCCCATAAAAGTCCTTTTCGACCTCTCCGTAAAACTTCCCTTTCTGAATGTAATTTTTCACCAGCCTGTCTTCCAGCGAATGGTATGACATTACCACCAGCCTTCCGTCGGGCGCAAGCACCTCGGGTACCTGCGTGAGGAACTCTTCGAGCACCGCCAGCTCATCATTCACCTCGATCCGCAGCGCCTGGAACACCTGCGCGAAATACTTGTTCTCGCGGTGCTTGGGCGCGTAGCGCATGAGAATGCTTTTCAGATCATTAACGGTTTCGATTTGCGAATTGTATCGGGCGGCGATGATCGCCTCCGCCGCAGTGCGGGCATTGGTCACTTCTCCGTACATCCCCAAAATCCGTTGCAATTCCCCTGCCGAGCGTGTTTTGAGCACCTCGCGGGCCGTTTTTTCGGTATTAGGGTTCATACGCATGTCCAGGTCGGCGTCAAAACGGGTAGAAAACCCCCGCTCAGGCGTGTTGATCTGGTGCGACGAAACACCCAGATCGGCCAGAATGCCATTCACCTGGGGTGCTTTGTTCAGTTTCAGATAGCGTTTGAGGTGCCTGAAATTGGCTGGAATGAATGTAAAGCGCTCATCATCCTTGAATTCCAGCGCGTTGGCGACCGCATCGGGGTCCTGATCGAAAACCAGCAAGCGGCCGGTCGTAAGCCTTTCCAAAATGGCCCGCGAATGCCCGCCGCCACCGAAAGTAACGTCGACATAAATGCCATCAGGCTGTATTTGAAGGCCTTCCAGACACTCGGACAACATGACAGGAACGTGGTAGGTACTAGGCGAATCCATTTATTAAAAGCAATGTACTGAGGAACTATTTCCGGCAATCCGGCAGTTACAAACTTAGCAATTTTCAAGCGTAGGAATCACGCCCGCGCGGGGAATTAATTTTAGCACCACTAATGTCTTTAAACACCATTTAATTGAATATGAGACTCCTGTTATTATTTGGAATACTTTCATCTTTTATCATCTCAACGAGTTTTCCAGCATTCTCCGACACTCCCGTAAAATCGGGCATCTGGCGGGCCACGCTCACCCGCGACAAGCAAAAGCTGCCCCTGATACTCGATATTTCGCAGAATCCCGACGGCAAAACGCTCACCGTGCACATCATCAACGGAACGGAAAAGCTGAAAATGGACAGTAGCTATTTCCAGAACGACTCTCTCGTGATCCCGATGATGATGTTCGACGCCAAGATCATCGCCAAATCCACCGGCGACGAGCTGAAAGGCACTTATTACCGCTATGCCAACGGCGCGGTGGCAGGCTCATTGCCTTTCGAAGCCGAGCAGGGCGAAAATTATAAGTTTTTCAAAAAAGGCGAAGCCAAAAGTAGCCGTAATGTAAGCGGCAAATGGGCCACTACCTTTAAAAACCCCGCTACGGGCGACGAATCGTTTGCAGTAGGAAATTTCACCCAGCAAGGTACCGACGTAACCGGCTCGTTTCTGACGCCAACAGGCGACTACCGCTTCCTGACGGGCAGCGTAAATGGCGACAGCCTCTATTTATCCACATTCGACGGTTCATTTGCCATGCTGTTCAAAGGAGGCTTCCAGCCAGACGGATCCCTGAGCGGCAACCAGTGGTCGGGTGTAAAAGCATTCAAAACCTGGACGGCCAAGCCCGACGCGAATGCCAAGCTGCCGGATGCGACTAAAATGACATTCCTCAAACCAGGCTTCGAAAGCGTCGATTTTGAGTTAAAAGATACCAAAGGCAAAACCTGGACACTGAAAGATCCGCGTTTCGCGGGTAAGCCGGTCATTATCCAGATCATGGGATCATGGTGCCCCAACTGTATGGACGAAACCAATTACCTCGCGCCGTGGTACAAAAAGAACAAAAGCCGGGGCGTCGAGATTATAGGCTTGTCCTTCGAGCGCAACGACAAGCCCGAGATCGCCAACCCTAAAATCGATAAAATGGTGAGCCGCTTCGGTATCGATTACCCGGTAGTACTCGCGGGCACCAGCTCCGATGCTTCTACCGCAAAGGCATTGCCGATGCTGAATAAAGTAATGTCCTACCCGACCACTATTTTCATCGACAAGCACGGCAAAGTGCGCGAGATACACACCGGTTTCAACGGCCCGGGCACCGGCCATTATTACGACGAGTTCGTGACCGATTTCAACACCTTAATGGATAAGCTTATCAGCGAGAAATAATCGGCAAAAACAAGAGAGGCACACCGTCACATTGCGAGGCGGTGTGTTTTTTATTGACCACAAATTAGTATGCTTGCATAATAGTAAGCACATTGCTTACATTTGTGATAAGGGCATTACCTGATACCAATAGCTTTTTGAAACGATGCGCAAGGAAAAAACAATCGATTTCCAGATCAAATGGGCCTGGCATTCCATATCGCGGATGTACAATGCCTATGCCGCCCGTTTTGACACGACGATGGCCGTCGGGTATGTGCTCCTGAATATCGACATCGAACACGGCACGCCGGCGACGAAAATAGCTCCTTTGCTCGGCATGGAACCACGCAGCCTGGTACGGATGCTGAAAAACCTTGAAGAAAGGGGCCTCATCCGCCGGGAAGTGAGTAAAGACGACAAGCGCTTCGTCCGCATTGTGCTCACCGAATTGGGTAAGGAAAAACGCGAACTTGCACGTGAGGGTGTGATCTCGTTCAACACGATGATCCGCGATAAGATACCGCTCGATAAGCTGGTCGTGTTTTTTGACGTCATTAAAGATATAAACCGATTGGTGGAAGAAGAGAACCAGAAGCTGAAAGCCGGCGAGGTCGCCGAAGATCTGGAATAACCATCAATCCCATCCTGAAAACCAACCTGAGTAAAAATGAATCGTTCCATTCGTAAAGTAGCTGTTCTTGGTTCAGGCATTATGGGTTCACGCATTGCGTGCCATTTTGCCAATATAGGCGTTGAAGTACTCCTGTTGGACATCGTCCCGAAAGACCTTACCGACGCCGAAAAAGCGAAGGGCATCACGACCGACCATCCCGCGTTTCGGAACCGGATCGTGAATGATTCGTTCCAGGCGACGCTCAAAGCGACGCCCGCGTCATTGTACAGCCCCGCATTCGCGTCGCGGATCAAGCTCGGCAACTTTGATGATAACCTGGCCGATATCAAAAATTACGATTGGGTCATAGAGGTGGTGGTCGAAAGGCTGGATATCAAGAGAAGTCTTTACGAAAAAGTGGACGCGCTCCGCAAGCCGGGCACGCTCGTTACTTCCAATACATCCGGGATTCCTATTCACCTGATGGCCGAAGGCCGCAGCGAGGATTTCCGTAAGAATTTCGCAGGAACACACTTTTTTAACCCGCCACGTTACTTACGCCTGCTGGAAATCATCCCGACGGCCGATACCGACGAGAGTGTGGTGGATTTCCTGATGCATTACGGCGAGCTGTTTTTGGGTAAAACGACCGTGCTCTGCAAAGACACACCGGGCTTCATTGCCAACCGGTTGGGTATTTACGCATTAATACAAACCATTCGCGTGGCCGAAGAAATGGGCCTGAGCGTGGATGAAGTGGATAAACTGACCGGCCCCGTTGCCGGAAGGCCGAAATCGGGTACTTACCGGCTTTCGGACGTGGTCGGGCTTGATACGACGGTACATGTGGCCAATAACCTCTATGCGTCCGGCGAAGGCAAGGATGAATCGCGTGATGCGTTCGTGCTGCCGGAGATCATGCAAAAGCTGTTTGATAACAAATGGCTGGGCGATAAAACAGGACAGGGTTTTTATAAAAAGATCAAAGACGACAAAGGCAAGTCGGTAATCCTGGCGCTGGATTTCAAGACTTTGGAATACGTGCCGTCGGGTAAAGTGAAATTCGAAACGCTGGAAGGCACGAAGAATATCAGCGACGTGTACAAACGCTTCGGCGCGCTGGTAGCGGGTAAGGATAAGGCCGGCGAGTTTTACAGAAAGACGTTTGCCGATGTGTTCAAATACGCCACATTCCGCATTCCTGAAATCTCCGACGAAATATTCCGCATCGACCAGGCCATTACTGCCGGATTTGGCTGGCAATACGGCCTTTTCGAAACCTGGGATGCCATTGGTGTGAAAAATATGCTGGCGATCATGGAATCGCTGGATCTGAAACCGGCTGCTTGGGTGTACGAAATGCTAGCGGCAGGTAACGAGTCGTTTTATAAAGTTGAGCATGGCAAGCGGCTGTATTATGATATTCCTTCCAAATCGTACAAACGCATTCCGGGGCAGGACAGCTTTATTTTGCTCAGCAACCTTTCCAACAATATTGTGTGGAAAAATGCAGGTGCTAATCTGTACGACATCGGCGACGGCATCCTGAACCTTGAATTCAAGTCCAAAATGAATACCATGGGCTCGGAAGTGATCGAAGGCATTCAGAAAGGCATCGGCCTTGCCGAAAAGGATTTCCGCGGATTGGTGATCGGTAATGAAGCGGTGGAAGCATTTTCGGCCGGAGCCAACCTGGCGATGCTGTTTATGTATGCGGTCGAACAGGAGTTTGACGAGATCAATCTCGTGATTTCACAGTTCCAACAGACAATGATGCGCGCCCGGTACTCGTCGGTGCCGGTGGTGGTGGCGCCTCACACGCTCGCGCTCGGGGGCGGCTGCGAGCTTACATTACACGCAGACAAGGTGGTCGCGCACGCGGAAACCTATATTGGTCTGGTCGAATTTGGTGTGGGATTGATCCCTGCCGGCGGTGGTACCAAAGAAATGGCGCTGCGCTGCTCGGATATGTACCAGGCAGGCGACCCTGAATTGAATATCCTGCAAAACGCATTCATGAACATCGCGCAGGCAAAAGTGTCCACGTCCGCGTACGAGGCGAAAGCGATGAATTACTTGCAGGATAAGGACCAGATCGTGCTCAACCGCTCCCGGTTGATCGCCGAAGCGAAACAGGCGGCGATTGATTTGGCTGAAAACGGTTATACGCAACCCAAACCACGCCACGATATAAAAGTACAGGGAAAAACGGGCATTGCATTGTTCCTGGCGGGCATTACCCAAATGCGGCTCGCCAATTACATCAGCGACCACGATGCTAAAATCGCGGGCAAACTGGCCTATGTGATCAACGGCGGTGATTTGAGCTACCCTCAGCTGGTTTCGGAACAATACCTGATCGACCTTGAACGCGAAGCCTTTCTTTCCTTGTGCGGGGAGAAAAAGACACTGGAAAGAATGCAGGGGCTCCTCAACGGCGGAAAACCACCCAGAAACTGATCGGGAATTATTGTTTCACCAAATTATGTTTCATCTTTACGGTTGCTGACCCAAAAGTACATTTGATCAACAATGATTTCGAAAAAAGCTAAATACGCGCTCAAGGCCCTCAAAGTTCTGGCGGAACAATATGGAAAAGGACCGGTATTAATCTCTTACATTGCTGAAAAAGAGAAGATTCCGAAAAAATTCCTGGAAGCGATCCTGCTCGATCTGCGGAACAATGGCGTACTGCAAAGCCAAAAAGGAAAAGGCGGCGGTTATCTGCTTCGCGTACCTCCCGGGGAAGTTAATTTCTCGAAGGTGTTGCGGATCATCGACGGCCCTATCGCCCCTGCGCTCTGCGTTTCCATGTTCTTTTATGGCAAATGCGATGACTGCAAGGATGAAGAAACATGCAGCTTGCGCACCGTTCTCGAAAGATGGAGAGATGCCAACCTGGCTGTTTTGGACAAAACAACGCTGAATGACCTGTTGCAGGCTGAAAACGCCGCGTCAACCGACATTCTATCGTAAGGCGGCCGACTACTGGCGCGGGGTCGCCCCCCGATTGTTGCGGATGTAAAGCCGCACATCGTCATATTCGCCCAGCAAAGTGTAGTGATTACGGATATATTGATTTAACTCAGGGTAGCTTTCGATGCCCTGAGTTTTTTTGTCCTGTACCCAATGGCTGTTCTTGCCCACAGCATCGACGACAAATGCAGGTTTGGTCCTTTCCAGGTCCGACATATAGCGCTTGCGATAAGTATCACGCATCGGATGTTCAAAAATGGATCGTTCGGAGTGATTTTCGGCCGTTCCCTGCGCTAGTTGGGCTTCTACATAATAAGAGCAATTCCAGCCCCATACCACCATATAGTCGCCTTCTTTCTTCCGTTTCAGGATCTCGGTTACCACCGGGCTTTGCTGCAACGTCGTTTTGCCCACCGAATCGAACGCATTCAACCGGCGCTCTTTCACAAAATGCAGCGCGTCATAGCCGCCAAACCACAGCACAAGGATCGCCGGAAATGCAAGCGACCAGCTTTCAACAGCCGAAAAGCCGTAGGCAGCCAGCAATGTCCAGGGAATAATGCAGAAATTGAGGTAATGGATAAAATCGTTACCCGACTTGGTAGCGGCGTAAATGCTCGCCAGAACAAGGAACAAAATGGTGAACGGCACATGGAAATCCATTTTCCCGGGCACGTAAAGCCGCACGATCCTGACCAGCCCGATCACAATCGGAACGATCAAAGCGAGGCTGAAAAATTGAAAATCCGTCGATAGCGAAACAATTTTATAGAACTGAGCGGGAATTTCTACGAAAGTGCTTCCGCCCGCATAAATCGCATTTCCCAGTACATAAAAATCGATGAGGTCGTCGAAAACACCGAACACCAGGGTGAATACAAGGAAAAAGAGCGGCACAGTAAGCCCTCCCAAAACCAATGCGCCGGCAGGTTTGAACTCCCCATATCTTTGAAAACGGCTGAACAATACCCAGAATGCCGACAAGACGATTACAGCCACAATCGGTACGGCCTGCAATTTCCCGAAAGGAACCGCTCCCGCAGCCAATCCCAGCAGATAAAGCCCGCCCAATGAAGGCGCCGTTTTCGGATCGAGGCGCGAGAGTTGGTACACACAGAATGCGAGCAACAGTACCGGAAGCTGCTCACTCGAATAATGCACGAAATCGATTTCCTGCGTAAAAGCAACGAAAAGCAGCGAAACTATGGAAACGCCGCGCGCTATGGTCGTGCCAAACCAGTTTTTCAATGCCGAAAACAGCAAAAGCCACGCTCCGGCAACGCAAAGCAAGCCCATGAAACGGGCAGCCGTATAATCGATCTGGAAACCCAGCAGTTTGGGAAGTACGAGCAGATAGTTATCCAGCGGGCCGATGGTCGTGCCATCAACCGACCGCCAATATACCGGATCCTGCAAAAGCGTAATCGCGTGGCTGAGCATCTGGCTCTCGTCCTGGTTGAGCTCACGGTTGAAAACGATCACCGGCAACCGCATCATCACAAGTAACAAAACGCCTAATGACAGGTACGCCCGGTTAGAGAGTGACTTGTTTTGTGAGATAAAAATGACAACAGCTGCCAATAAATAGCCCAGGAACCAATAAACAGGCGGAGAATTGTCGAAGCTCAACATACGATTAGCTAAAAGACTCTACTTTCTCGACAAAATCGCGGTAGTGAACGGCGGGAATAAAATGTTGCTGCGACCGATACTGCAACACCATAAACACCAGAAACAGCGAAATAAGGAAGGATTGCAGCATGAGGATCATGAGCGTACTACCCAATGTCGATGCCCAACCGGGCGTAGCATTCCCGATCAGTTTCAGGAAAAGAATGAAGAATATAAATCCAATGGCGACGGCCGACATGAAGATCGAGAAGATCAGAATGCGCACCGCAGTGGTATCGACCATGACCGAGATGGCACTCAGACCGTGCAGTACGAGCGACACGAAGTTCATTTTACTCTCGCCGGCCAGCCTTTTGGCGCGATTGGTGAGCACCGAGTCGTAAGGAATGCGCGATTTGATTACACCGCCCGGATAGTTGTTCCAGATTTCGGAAACACGAACGAGGTTCTGCAAACGGCTTTGCGGCACCAGGCTGAAATTGCCGAAAGTGATCACTTTGCCGGTCAGCAGTTTGAAAACATATTTGTAAATCACATAGAAAAACCGGAACAGAAAGCCTTCGGTACGCTTGTTGCGCTCCGCAAAAATGATCTTGTCGGGCTCCTCTGCCGACCTCTCCGCCAGCCTGTTAATATCACCCGGTGCATCCTCTCCATCCGCGTCCATCACAATCACCTTATCTGCCTTCATATTTTCGGCGGCATACGACAACCCGATCGCAATCGCTTTCTGGTGGCCGAGGTTGCGGTATAGCCGCAGCACTTTCAGCTCTTTTCCGCCGAAAGTCGCAAATGGTGCCGTTCTCGCGCGCGAAGAGCAATCGTCGACGATGAGCAGTGTGGTATTTTGAAGGATCGGGGTATTTAAATCTGCATTAATCTTTTGAATCAGCAGATTAAGTGCCTCCCAGTCATTGAATTGGGGGATAATAATGACGTAATTTTCTGGCATGGGAGAGAGTTACGAAAGCCTCCGGAAAGAAGTTCCGGAGGCTTTAAGTGTGATTTAAACCGTTTTTACGCCCAATCGCGACGAAATTCCGTCGTGGATCTGGGTGAGTGTTTCCACCAGGCCGTATTCCCAGTTCCAGTCCGGGTAATGCGACTTGAACTTCGAAAGATCACTCACGTACCAGATATGGTCTCCGATACGGTTGGTCTCTGAGTAAGAGTAAGAAAGTTTGTTTCCGGTAATCTGCTCGCACAACGCGATCGCTTCGAGCATCGAGCAGTTGGCAAAACGACCACCGCCGGCGTTGTAAACTTCGCCCGGACGCGGGTTTTGGTAATAATGCCAGAACATGTTCACCAGGTCGTGGCTATGGATATTGTCGCGTACCTGCTTGCCTTTGTATCCGAAAATCGTGTAATGCGTTCCGGTAATGGCACATTTCATCAGGTAGGCCAGGAAGCCGTGCAGCTGTGCGCCAGAGTGGTTAGGGCCTGTGAGGCATCCTCCACGGAAAACAGCCGTTTTCATGCCGAAATAACGGCCATACTCCTGCACCATGATATCGGCAGCGACTTTGGAAGCTCCGAAAATAGAGTGCTTCGTGTGGTCGATGCTATGGTTTTCGTCGATACCGTTTTCGAAATACGGGTGGTTCTCATCGATTTCCCAACGTGTTTCAAGCTCTACCAATGGCAGATAGTTAGGGTTATCCCCATAAACCTTGTTGGTAGAAGTGAAAATAAACACTGCCTCAGGAGCGTGCAGGCGGGTCATTTCAAGCATATTCAGTGTACCTACCGCGTTCACTCCGAAATCCGTGAATGGTTCGCGGGCCGCCCAGTCGTGGCTTGGCTGCGCCGCCGCGTGAACGATCATCTTAATGTCCGTTCCGTACTCCTTGAAAATAGGTTCGAGTTGGCTTACCTCGCGAATGTCCGCAGCATAGTGCTTGTAGTTGCCGAAAGCCTCTTCGATACGGTTACGGTTCCACTCGGTGTTTCCATCCGCACCGAAGAAGTACTGACGAAGGTTGTTATCAACTCCGATGACCAGATCAAACTTGCCAGCCAAAAAAGCAACTGACTCACTTCCAATTAGTCCGGCGGAGCCGGTGACCAAAGCTATGTTCATGTTTTGAATACTTTTTAATCGCTTATTTCTTTCTAAAATTTTGGCTTCGCCTTGCCTCGAATACGTAAAGTAAATTAAAAATGTTCAATCGTCACAACTTCACTTAGTCAATGGGCAGAATCCAGAAGGATAATACGCGCAAAGCAATATTAAAATTGTTCAATAACTAAAAAAATAGGGCAAAAAAAAGATATCCCCATTTCGTGGGGATATCTCGTATATTTTCTCAATGAATGGTTGCTATTCTTTCACCAGCGAGCTAGGAATTTTACCACCGTAAAGTTTCGCGCGGATGTCGTTTACGCGGGCATCGAGCTCAGGCTTCGCATCATACTTGAATGACATCTGACGCGGCAGGGAATCAGGGCTTACACCGTACACCCACTCATTACCGGCGTTCACATCCTTCTGGTCCTTGTGGTTATACTTTTGGTATTCACAAGAAGAAAGAAGCACCACACACGCAACAAAAGCAACTATTTTATTGAATTTCATTTCTTTGATCGTTCATAGTATTGTGCGCAAAAATAACCGCCAATTTCATAACCACCAAATTGCGGGCTGCTGAAATATTATTTTTTTAACTCGGCCAATTCATCGCGCACAAACTGCATCAGCTCAGCGATATGCCGCTCCGAGAAATCGAACGGAATATTGGCCGCCTGGTAAATTTCGCCGATCGTGGCCGTGTAACCCAGCTTCAACGCGTCCAGGTAACCCTTCAAACCTTTCGCAGCATCCTCCCGGTAGTTTTTCCAAACGCCAATCGCCCCAAGCTGCGCAATACCGTATTCAATGTAATAGAATGGCACTTCGTAAATGTGCAGCTGGCGCTGCCAGAGGTACTTTTTGAAGTTTTCCAATCCCGACCAGTCCATCACCGTATCCGTAAACTCTTCGTAAATGCGTACCCACGCTTCGGTGCGCTGCTCCGGCGTGTGCTGCGGGTTCTCGTACATCCAATGCTGAAACTTATCCACCGTCGCAACCCAGGGTAATGTTTCGATAATAGACTCCAAATGCGTGATTTTCGCACGTTTCAAATCTTCCTCATTCTCAAAAAACTCATCCCAAAAATCCATCGTGATCAACTCCATCGACATTGAAGCGAGCTCTGCCACTTCCGACGGCGTGTGTTTGAAGGAATTCAAGGCCAGGTCGCGCGTCACGAGCGAATGCACCGCGTGCCCGCCCTCGTGCAGGAGCGTGACCATATCGCGCAGGTTCGAAGTCGCATTCATGAAGATAAACGGCACACCAATCTCGTCGAGGGGATAGTTATACCCGCCCGGCGCTTTACCCTTCCGCGATTCGAGGTCGAGGTGTTTCATGGTCTTCATAATGCGCAGGCAGTCGCCCAGGAACGGATCGAGGCGCGAGAACGCGCGGATCGTTTTATCCAAAAGCTCTTCACCCGTTTCAAATGGCTTCAACGGCGGTAACCCTTTCGGATCGACTTTCGTATCCCACGGACGAAGCGCGTCCAACTGCAATGCAGCCTTGCGTTCTGCCGCCATTTCATTCAAAATCGGCACAACCGCCTTTTTCACCGAGTCGTGAAAGTTGAAGCAATCCTGCGGTGTGTAGTCAAAACGGCCCATTGCCGCGAACATATAGTCACGATAGTTATTGAAACCGGCATTACGGCCCACGGTGTCACGCAGGGTTACGAGCTTGTTCAGCAATTCATCCAGTTTGTCGTGATCCTCATACCGGCGCCCGCTGATCGCGCGCCACGCCTCCTCGCGCACGCGGCGGTCGGTAGATTGCAAACGATCGGCGGCACGTTGCAGGGTCATTTCCTCGCCATCAAGGGTCACCGTCATCGCACCGGCGATAGCGCCGTATTTGCGTTCTTCGGTCTGCATTTCGGTGATCACCGGGATATTCTCTTCCCGGAAGATCTCGATCGCCTTCTTCATTCCCCGCAACGTGATCGCAAAGCCGGGCTCGGTAAGCTCGCCCAGAAATGGGTTATCGACAATCTTCTTGTCGAGCGCATTGCCGTATTCCGCCAGTTTCGGCTGAATTTCGGTGATAAAAAACTGCAATGCGTTGATCAACCCTGTATTTGCGGTATCGCAAGTCTGGCGGATATAGCGCCATGCGAAATTTTCGGAGAGGTATGATTCTATCTCGCTCCGGTCCGAAAACCATTGTTTCAAATCTTCCAGGGAGTTGATTTCCCTGTTTTTCAAATTCTCGAAGAACGGCTGAACATCATCCCATTTCTTCAAATCAAATTCTTCCCCAATAAAAGGCCGTTTCGCCCGCGTAGGTATATGAAGTGTTTCCTGATTGGACATATAAGAGGTACTTTGTTAAAAAATCAAATGTAAAAATTGATATCCCATGGCTGCAAGAAGATTACAAAAATGGTTTTGAACGGATTTTTTGGGTTGTAATTGTCGTAAAATGGCCAAACAATTCCTTTGAACGCTCGTTCAGCAATCTGATCAAAATTTCTGAAATGGCTTCCGTTTCAGGGAAAGCATACCGAAGAAAGATCACACTGATGCCCGAAATGTTGTGCGCAAAGACCCATTCTCCGAAGTCCTTGTCCTCCGTAAGAATAATGCGCGGCGGGTTTCGCGAAAATTCGATAATGGCTTCGTCAGATAAACCTCGGTTGCTTTCGTAAATAGAATGGACTTCAAATCCAACGCTCCTGATCGCTTTGATCAAACTGTGATCTATATTTTCATCGGCAAGGATCATCGCGCCGCTTCCAGACTTTCCTCATTAGCTATCACCTCCGCCGCATATTGCAAAGCCGCTTGGATTGCCTCGGAACTCAAATCGGGATACATACGAATCAAATCAGCATGCGTAGCACCCTCTCCCAATTTTCGCAAAATGAGCTCGACGGTCAGTCGCGTCCCCTTAATGACCGGCTTACCGAGCATTATCGTATGATCAGATGTTATAAACTCTCTGTAAGTCATAAAATCAATTTTCAAGCATAGAACACTAAAATACAACTTTTGGCACTACAACTTCGTCTGTTCCGGCTGCGTTACATCGCTCAAATTATCGGTAACAACATTCTCTGTTTCCTGAATATTGTTGAACGCGTATTCCATTTTGCTCCGGTCGAACTCCTTTTCGTTGTTCGCGAGCCAGATGGTGGCTACGCCGTTGCCGATGAAGTTGGTAATGGCGCGGGCCTCTGACATGAAACGGTCGACGCCCAGCAGAAGTGCCAGCCCTTCGACAGGAATTACCTTAATGGCAGTCAAAGTCGACGCGAGCACGACGAAACCGCTGCCTGTTACACCCGCGGCGCCTTTCGAGGTCACCATCAAAATGCCGATCAGCGATAATATCTGCCCCATATTCAAATGTACGTTGAAAACCTGCGCGAGGAAGATCGTCGCCATGGAAAGGTAAATGGTGGTACCGTCCAGATTGAATGAATATCCGGCCGGTACGACGAGCCCCACCACCGGCTTCGAACACCCCATTCGTTCCAACTTGGCCATTAGGGAAGGCAAGCCCGCTTCGGAAGAGGAAGTACCGAGCACGATCAGCAGTTCTTCCCTTATGTATTTCAAAAAGCGCCATAGGCTAATTTTATAAGTCCTTAAAATCAATCCCAAAACCCCGAAAATAAAAACCGCCATCGTGGCATAAACCGTCCCCATAAGCTTGGCGAGGGGCAGCAGCGTGTGAATGCCGTACTTCCCGATCGTGAACGCCATCCCGCCGAATGCGCCGATCGGCGCGAAAATCATCACGAGATGTAGTGCCTTGAAAACGTATTTGGACACAAAATTCAGGCCGTCGACCATGCGCTGCTTGGCTTCGATGCGGCTTAGTACCGAGCCGAAAACCAATGCAAACAACAAAACCTGCAAAGTGACATTATCGAAGAAAAATTGCAGCCAGCTGAAATCGTGCGCTTTACCGGCATATTTGGAAATATCCCCCTTTTCCAGTGAATCGGTGACCACGCCGTGACCGGGGCGGATGATGTTGGCAACGATAATACCCACAATAAGCGCGAGGGTCGTTACCACCTCAAAGTAGAGTAATGCCTTCGCACCCACTTTCCCTACCTTTTTCAGATCGCCCATACCCACAATGCCCAGCGTGATGGTCAGGAAGATGATAGGATTGATAAAAAGCTTCACCACCGAAATGAAACCTTCACCGAGGATCTTCATTTCGACCGCCTTTTCGGGGAGATAGTGGCCGAGCAAGGCACCGGCAGTAATGGCGGTAAGGACCCAGAAGGTCAGGTTGGTAACAAGCTTTTTCAAAGGCGTTCAGGTAATAGGAATGAAACAGATCGTGTCGGGCGCCGCCCACAGCAATCGGGCAACTTACCAATTTACAATAATAAGAAGTCTGCCAGACGATTCCGGGAAGGCGGAAGTAAATTTTTATCAACTATTTATACTTGGTCTAAATTAATACCATATATTTGCCACAGACAAATGGCGGGTATTCACATCCATGATTATTAACAGGCTATGCAGGAGGATTCGCATTCATACAATTCGCTACGGATTTTGAGCCACACCGGCAAGGGTTACATAGGGCAGTGCCATTGCTGCACGCATTTCAATTTCGCCTACGGCAATGTGCTGTTTGTATTCACAGAGGACGGCTTGCGGGGTTTTCAATCCATTTTGTACGACCAATACCACATGCAAAGCGTCGGTGAAGCGCTGCCGCACGGCAAAACCCATTTACTACCATCGCCTATCCCGAATTTCATGCTCTCTTTCGACGACACCGAGCTGGAAGAGATCCGCACGATGTTCCAGGAGGCGCTGCTGGTATTGGAAGTAGATAAAATATTCTCCTATAAAAAGTAACCCCTGAAATGACGCCAGTTTCGAGATTCCTTATTTGTTTGATACTAACCCTGTCGACGATGTGCTCCGGTTACGCGAAAGCACTCCGGATCGTTTCGGCGAACGGGACCCTGAGTGAAATCCTCGTAGGACTTGGTTTGGAAAAACAGATCGTGGGCGTGGACGTGACGAGCACCTTCCCCGCTTCCCTCGAAAAACTCCCTAAAATCGGCCATAACCGTACCATCTCCGCCGAAGGCATCCTGGCCCTGAACCCCGATGTAATCCTATACACCGACAAGAGCATGCTTTCGCCGGCGGTTGTGAAGCAACTCAACGGCAGCGGTAAAAAACTCGTCGAGTTCAAGCACGAATATTCCAAAGAGGGCGCTATCAAACTGATCCGCGAAATGGGCGCCTATTTTAAAGCACAGGCACAAGCCGAAAAAATGATTAACGCATTGCGGACCGATCTGGCGAAGATCCCTGCCCCGGCTAATCCCAAAAAATTACTCTTCATCTACGCCCGCGGCGCGGGTACATTAATGGTTTCCGGCACGGGCACGTCGCTCGATAAAATGTTCGCATTGGCCGGGCATAAGAACGCGGTAAGTGGCTTCACCGATTTCAAACCCCTCACCGCGGAGTCGCTCATTGCGGCCAATCCCGATGTGTTGGTGCTGTTTTCCAGCGGACTCGAAAGCCTGGAAGGCATGGACGGCCTGCTGAAAGTACCGGGCGTTGCCAACACCAATGCGGGCAAAAACCGCCGGATCGTAACCATGGACGGCCAGTTACTCACGGGCTTTGGACCACGGGTCGGCAAGGCAGCCATTGAACTTTCTCAAAAAGTAAAATAAGGAGGCAATGCTGACAGAAACGGTAAACGAGCGGGAGACAACGAAAACGGAGACGTCCCAAAAACACATTTTGCCTTCTTCGACGGGGAAAATGGTATGGATACTGGGCTCAATCCTGCTGGCATGCGTGATTTTCGCGGCCTGTACCGGAGCTTTGTCCATTTCCGTAAGCGAGTTATGGCGGATCGTCGCATTCAAACTCGGCTGGATTTCCGAAACGCAGGTCGAGGAACAGAAATCAATCGTTTTCTGGATCATCCGCCTGCCGAGGGTATGCCTGGCAGTGCTCATCGGCGCTGGATTGGGCATTGCGGGCGCGTCGCTGCAAGGGCTTTTCCGCAATCCGATCGCCGATGCGACGCTCATTGGAGTCACTTCCGGCGCATCGCTTTTCGCTGTGTTCGTCATTATGCTCAACGTTAAGTACTTCGGAATGCTGAACGAGCTCGCCGGCGCGTACAGCATTTCGTTTGTCGCCTTCGTCGGTGCGGCTTGTACGACGTTACTCGTGTACCAGCTATCGAAGCTCGCGGGCGACGGCGGTGTCACCACATTGCTGCTCTGCGGGATCGCGATCAACGCATTTGTAGGAGCGATGACGGGCCTGATGACCTACCTCGCCGACGACGCACAGCTCCGGAGCATTACCTTCTGGAACCTCGGCAGCCTCGGCGGCGCTAACTGGACGTCCGTCATGGCCGTAGGGCCGTTCGTAGCGGTTTCGATTTTCTTCATGCCTTATCTTTCCAAAGCATTGAACCTGCTCGTGCTGGGTGAAAGCCAGGCGGCCAGTCTCGGTGTAAATATGAAATCTTTGAAACAAAAGGTGATTATCCTCGCAACAATGGGCGTAGGCGCATCTGTGGCTGTTGCGGGAACGATCGGCTTTGTGGGATTAGTAGTACCACACATTATACGCACATTGTTCGGGCCAAACCACCGGACATTGATTATCGGCTCGGCATTTTCGGGTGCTATTGTGCTCACGCTGGCCGATACCCTCTCCCGCACTATCGTAGCGCCGTCGGAACTCCCGATCGGCATTCTCACGGCCATGCTCGGCACGCCGTTCTTCATTTATATTTTGTGGGAACAAAAACGCAAGCGGCTATGATCGAGGTCAGGAATGCGGGATTTGAGGTTAGGGGCCGAAAACTGCTTGAAAATGTCAGCTTTTCGGTCAAACCCGGTGAGTTCTGGGCGGTCGTGGGCGCTAATGGTGCCGGAAAATCGACATTGATCAAACTGCTTTCAGCGGAGCACGACGTTACTTCGGGCGCAGTACATTTCCACGACCGCGACCTTCGGAAATACAAGCTGAAAGAACTGGCCCTAAAACGGGCGGTACTGTCCCAGAAAAACAATATCACACTTTCGTTCACCACGCAGGAAATCGTGCTGATGGGCCGCTACCCGTTTTACGACGCCGACCCTGCCCAGCGCGACCTGGCGATCGTGGATATGTGCCTGAAAAAAGTGGGTATTGGCCATCTGAAAGGTCGCCTTTATCCGACATTATCCGGTGGGGAACAGCAGCGCGTACAACTTGCCCGTGCGCTGGCACAGGTGTGGGAGATCGACAGCGGCCTGCTCTTGCTCGACGAGCCTACTACCGGAATGGACCTTTTGCACCAGTACGAGACATTCCAGCTGGCGAAGGAGCTCACCCGTAAAAACTTCGCGGTGATTGCCGTGATCCACGACCTGAACCAGGCATTGCAATACGCCGACCGCGTACTGATGCTCAAAAACGGGCATATGCATGCCATTGGCTTACCCGAAAACGTGCTGACCGAGCAAGCCATCCAGGAAGCCTTCGGATTGCCGGTACAGATTATCCAGCCGGAAATGACGCCCTACCCGGTCATCGTGCCCCAGGTGGCACCTGTTTCGTACCATTTACCCTGATTAGCAACTATTAAAATACCCAAAGATGAAGTCAACCCTTTCACCGGACAGAACTGAATTGAAAGAACGCTGGGCAGAATACAAGCTCGCCAATCCCAAATCACGCATCCGCGACGACGCCAAAGCGCTCGGCACCTCGGAAGCCGAACTCCTTGCCACCGGCCTTGGCTCTCATGTCCAGCTCCTCGACGGCGATTTCAGGGAGCTGATCAAGGAAATGGGCTCACTCGGACACGTGATGGCGCTCACACGTAACGACCACGTGGTGCACGAGCGCAAAGGCGTGTACGAGAAGATTTCGTTCAATAACCACGTCGGCCTCGTGCTGGGCGAGGATATCGACCTGCGCCTGTTTCTGGGCGATTGGAAATTCGGCTTCGCGGTGTCGGAAAACGAGCGTTACAGCCTGCAATTCTTCAACAGCTTCGGCGAGGCGGCGCATAAAATTTATCTCACGGAAAAGAGCGACAAAAAGGCCTACGACGCGCTGGTGACCAAATACCTGGCGACCGACCAGGACGTAAACCTGTTTGTCACCGAGAAAAAAGAGAAAGTAGCCGAACCCGACGAGGTTGCAGACTTCGATCAAGCCGTATTCCAGCAGGAATGGCTTGCATTGAAAGATACCCACGACTTTTTCACGCTGCTGCGGAAGCATAAGCTGTCGAGAAAGCAGGCGTTGCGCAATGCACCCGAAGGCTATGCCCACCGCATTAAGCCGGAGAGCATGAAGCCGCTCTTCGACGCGATTTCGGAGACCAGGCTACCCATTATGGTGTTTGTTTCAAACCCGAACTGCATTCAGATCCATACCGGCCCGATCAAAAAGATCTTCGTGATGGGCCCATGGTTGAATGTAATGGATCCGGAGTTCAACCTGCATTTAAGGGAGGACGCCATCGACGAAGCCTGGGTGGTGCAGAAGCCTACCGAAGACGGCATCGTGACCGGCATCGAGCTCATCGATAAGGATGGAGTGATGTTCAACCAGTTCTTCGGCAAGCGCAAGCCGGGAATCCCTGAACTGGCCGAATGGCCTGCGCTGATCGAGCTGCATTCGATCAAATTTTGACCAAAAGCATTTGTACAAGCATATTAAGATTAAATTTCGCCATAGTAATTAGAAATTGCCGGCTTCATTAGTGAGCCGGTATTTTTTTGTCAAAATTTCCAAGATCTTTTTTCAAGTCAAAACAAAATTTGTGAACTTTTTTCACATTGAAATATCATAATCATCTGAAATACAATTATTTAATGATGAATATTTGAAAACTTTTTCTCAAAACACTTTTCATTTAAATTCCAAAATTCGTAAATTTGAAATTCTCAACTTCTTCAAAAAACGTCTGATACCACCTAATGGAATCCATAAAATCTTCACAATCAGAAAGAACCTACACCAGTGACGAAGCCTTTCAAGCCTCGCTGGAATATTTCAGGGGCGACGATCTTGCGGCCCGCGTTTGGGTGAATAAATATGCATTGAAAGATTCGTTCGGAGCCATCTACGAAGCGACGCCAAACGACATGCATCGCCGCATTGCGTCGGAGATCGCGCGCATCGAGCAGCGCTATCCAAATCCGCTGAGCGAAGCCGAAATTTTCGATCTGATCAAAGATTTCAAATACATTATCCCGCAAGGCAGCCCTATGACGGGCATTGGCAACCCGTACCAGATCGCTTCGCTTTCCAATTGCTTTGTAATCGGCAACAATGGCGTTTCAGACTCCTACGGTGGCATCATGAAGATCGACCAGGAGCAGGTGCAGCTCATGAAACGTCGCGGGGGTGTAGGGCACGACCTTTCGCATATCCGCCCGAAAGGCTCGCCCGTGAAGAACTCGGCACTCACATCAACCGGCATTGTGCCGTTTATGGAGCGCTTCTCCAACTCTACCCGCGAAGTGGCGCAGGACGGCCGCAGGGGCGCATTGATGCTTTCGGTTTCCATCAAACACCCCGATTCCGAAAGCTTCATCGACGCCAAAATGGAGCAAGGAAAAGTTACCGGCGCCAACGTTTCGGTGCGGATCGACGACGATTTCATGAAAGCGGTAGACTCTGGAACCGCCTACCGCCAGCAATATCCCATCAAAAGCGATAGTCCTTCGCATATCAAGGACATCGACGCGACGGCGCTCTGGAAGAAAATCGTGCATAATGCATGGCAGTCGGCCGAGCCGGGTATTCTGTTCTGGGACACGATCATCCGCGAATCGGTACCCGATTGCTACGCCGACCTTGGTTACCAGACCATTTCGACCAACCCTTGCGGCGAAATCCCGCTTTGCGCGTACGATTCCTGCCGCTTGCTGGCCATTAACCTCTTCTCGTACGTTGAGGATGCATTCACTCCCAAGGCAAAATTCAATTGGGAGCTGTTCAAAAAGCATATTGCAGCGGCGCAGCGCATGATGGACGACATTATCGACCTCGAACTCGAAAAGATCGATGCGATTCTGCAAAAAATTGATGAAGATCCGGAAGATGCCGAAGTAAAGCGCGTGGAGCGCAACCTCTGGCTGAATATCCAGACAAAAGCCAAAGAAGGCCGCCGCACCGGCATTGGTATTACTGCCGAAGGCGATATGCTGGCTGCATTGGGCCTACGCTATGGCAGCGACGAAGGCAATGCATTTGCCGTGGAAATCCATAAAACCGTAGCGCTCGAAGCTTACCGCGGATCGGTTCACACGGCCAAAGAACGCGGACCGTTCACGATTTTCGACTCGGAAAGGGAGAAAAACAACCCGTTTATCAACCGCCTGAAAGAAGCCGACGCGCAGCTTTATTACGAAATGCTGGAATACGGCCGCCGGAATATTGCATTGCTGACGATCGCGCCGACGGGCACGACGAGTTTGATGTCGCAAACCACGTCAGGTATCGAGCCAGTTTTTCTTCCGGTTTATAAAAGAAGAAGAAAGGTCAACCCGAACGACAAGGACGTTCGCGTGGACTTTGTCGACGAGGTAGGCGATTCGTGGGAAGAATATGTGGTTTTCCATCACCGTTTTAAGGAATGGATGGAGGTCAATGGCCTGGATACCACCAAAAATTACGCGCAAAAAGACCTCGATGAGCTGGTAAAAAAATCGCCTTACTACAAAGCCACTTCCAACGACGTGGATTACCTGAAAAAGGTAAAAATGCAGGGCGCTATCCAGCAGTGGGTCGACCACTCGATCAGCGTGACCATCAACATGCCGAACGACGTGACCGAAGAACTCGTGGGCGAATGCTACATGGAGGCTTGGAAAGCGGGCTGCAAAGGCGTTACGGTGTATCGCGACGGCTCGCGTTCAGGCGTTTTGATCGCCAACACGGAGAAAAAAGAAGAACCGAAAGACGGCAGCCCGATGCCATTCCCGACCGAGCGCCCGCAAACGCTGGAAGCGGATGTGGTACGTTTTCAGAATAAAAAAGATAAATGGATCGCGTTTATCGGCCTGATCGACGGTCGTCCGTACGAGATTTTCACCGGTTTTGCGGACGACGAAGATGGTATCCTGATTCCCCGCTGGGTAAATGAGGGTTTGATTATCAAAAACCGGGAAGCCGACGGCAGCTCGCGCTATGATTTTCAATACAAAAATACGCGCGGCTACAAAACGACGATCGAAGGGCTGTCCTACAAATTCAATCCTGAATACTGGAACTACGCGAAGCTCATTTCCAGCACATTGCGCCACGGAATGCCAATCGAAAAGGTGGTAGACCTGATCAGCAGCCTCCAACTCGACGAGGCGATCAACACCTGGAAAGCCGGCGTTGCGCGCGCATTGAAACGTTACATCCCGGACGGCACCGAAGCAGCGAAGCAGAAATGCCAGAACTGCGGCTCGACAAATTTGCTGTACCAGGAAGGATGTTTGACATGCAAGGATTGCGGCTCGTCGAAATGCGGATGATTTTCTTAATTTTGAATGATTGAATGATTGAATGATTGAATGACCGAATATCGCCTATTCAATCATTCGGTCATTCAGTCATTCAAAACTACTACTACTCACGCCACTCATACCCCACCGCCTCGCCCCGGTTCAAAGCATTCACGCTTTAAACCGACACCATGGTTATTTCGCAAATCCTGATCAGGTACCGCAGAGATAATGCGCTTTCTCAGAAACAAATGTCCGATTTGCTCGGCGTTTCGCAGGTAGGTTATCACAAATGGGAAACCGGCACCACCAAAATTGAAATGGAGCATTACTGCCGCATTGCGACGTTATGTGAGGTGAGTTTGCTGGATCTTCTCCCGCGCGACTGGCAGGAGAAGATCAGGGATGAATTGGGAGTATAACTTCTTTAAAAAGTGTCCTCTACAACGCCCAGGTAGTTGAATGGGCTCAATGCGCGAAGCTCTTCCCGTATTTTTTCAGACACATCCAGTGTTTCGATGAAACGCGAGATCGAATCGTGGGTGATTTTTTCGTTGGTACGCGTCAGTTCTTTCAATGCCTCATAAGGCTTCGGATAGCTTTCGCGGCGCAGGATCGTCTGGATCGCTTCGGATACAACCGCCCAGTTTTCTTCCAGTTCTGCTTTCAGTACCTCGCCGTTCAATTCGACTTTGCCTAAGCCTTTCAGCAGGGAGTTCAAAGCAATGGCCAAATGCGCGATAGGCACACCGATGTTACGCAATACCGTAGAGTCGGTAAGGTCGCGTTGCAGACGTGAAATAGGCAATTTGGAAGCAAAATGCTCGAACAATGCCGACGCAAGACCCAGGTTACCCTCAGAGTTTTCGAAATCGATCGGATTCACTTTGTGCGGCATTGCAGAAGAACCCACCTCGCCGGCTTTGATCTTCTGCTTGAAATAGCCCATCGAAATGTACGTCCACATGTCGCGGTTAAGGTCGGTGAGGATCGTGTTCAGGCGTTTCAGACAGTCGAAAGTGGCGGCGAGGTTGTCGTAATGCTCGATCTGCGTCGTGTGGCGGCTTCTTTTCAGTCCTAACCCTTCCACAAAATGGTGGCCGAATGCCATCCAGTCCTGTTTCGGATAAGCAACGTGGTGCGCGTTGAAGTTACCGGTAGCACCGCCGAATTTCGCCGAATGCGGGATTTTATCGAGCATTTCGAGCTGGCGCTCCAGACGTTCTACAAACACCAGAAATTCCTTGCCCACACGTGTAGGCGACGCGGGCTGCCCGTGCGTGAATGCGAGCATCGGCACGTTTTTCCATTCGATCGACATGCGTTTCAACACAAAAAGCACCTGACGGAACAACGGCTTGATCTGGCGCTCCATCGCGTCTTTCAGCGAAAGCGGGATCGCCGTATTGTTAATATCCTGCGAAGTGAGACCGAAGTGGATAAATTCCTGGTAAGATTCGATGCCCAGCTTTTCGAATTGCTCCTTAATGAAGTACTCGACAGCCTTCACATCGTGGTTGGTCACCTTTTCGATGTCCTTTATATGCAATGCGTCTGCCTCACTGAAATCCTCATAGATTTTGCGCAGTGACGCGTATTTTTTCTTGTCAAATTCGGATAGCTGAGGGAGGGGAATTTCGCAGAGTGCAATGAAATACTCGATTTCGACATACACCCGGTAGTAAATCAGGGCATATTCCGAAAAATAAGCCGAAAGTTCAGATACTTGTTTGTAATAACGGCCATCAACCGGAGAGATCGCCGTAAGCTGATTTAATGACATGATTTTCAATACAAAAATTGATTATCAGGCAAAGTTAGCAGAATTCACGGTCCTAAAATGGTAAAACAAGAATGAAAAATTCTTTTTGGGATTGGAAATAGAAATTATAAAACTATTCGCATATTCGTTCACTAACCTTGATTATACAAAGCACATGCAGCCTTCGCCTTTCATTGGAGAATTAGTCGGAACAATGGTCCTTATTTTATTAGGCAACGGCGTCGTCGCCAATGTCGTGTTGAAAAAAACCAAAGGCGAAAGCGGTGGCTGGATCGTCATTACAGCAGGATGGGCGTTCGCGGTGATGTTTGGGGTATTCACGGCCAATGCATTCGGCAGCGCGGCAGCGCATTTGAACCCCGCGGTAACTGTGGGCTTTGCGGTACTTCAAAATGATTACAGCCTTATCTCAACTTTCATCCCGGCTCAGCTGATTGGCGCATTCCTGGGGGCTGTGCTGGTTTGGGCGCAATATCTGCCGCATTGGGGCGCTACCGAAGACAGCGGGGCCAAATTGGCCTGTTTTTCAACCGGCCCGGCCATTAAAAGTACCGGTGCCAATTTTTTGAGTGAGTTTATCGCGACTATGATACTGATCGTCGGCATTGTCGCCATCGGCTATGCCGGTACTTCTGACCCCGAAAAAGGCGGCATTCCTTCGGGTGTAGCGCCTTACCTGGTGGGTATGCTGGTTTGGAGCATTGGGTTATCGCTCGGGGGTACCACCGGCTATGCGATCAACCCCGTACGCGACCTCGGCCCGCGCATTGCGCATGCTGTCCTGCCTATTCCCAACAAAGGAAGCTCCGATTGGGGTTACGGCTGGATCCCCGTGGTGGCCCCCATTGCGGGAGCCATCATCGGCGGACTGATTTTGCGTAGCTTCTCTTTTTAATCTATTCAACCGTGATTTTGCCGCCGCCCGAATAGCTGCGGTATTCGCCCCGGTACATCGCGTCGGCAGCGGCCGGCCCGATTGTGAATGTGCCTTTGGCTACGATTCTCACCTGATAGTAGAATGTCCTCGGCTGGCCATCGGCATTGGTGAAGAAATGAATGCGGTCGTCTCGGATGTCGTAATATTCCGGAACGGCTGCATTCGTAATCCATGGCATATCACGCGGTTCGGTGATCCTTGGGTTTTCTATCTCAAAGCCTGCGGGCAGCAAGTCGGTAACGACGATGTCTTCCACCGGCAACCCGTTATTGCTGTTAAGCGTCAGTTTCACCACCACGAGGTCGTTCTGATGGAAAGTTTGCACCGGCGCTCCATTGCGGTTCAGGAACTGGCGACGAATGCTGATGCCCTGGTCTTCCTCCACATAACTTCCCGTGGCCGACATACCATCCGTTTGCGCGAACCAGTACAGATCGCCTTTGCCCTGCGTTTTGACCTGCAGTTTCTGGTTCAAAATGCCTTTTGAAATCTTCAATTCCTTACCCGAAAACTGACCGAGCGACTTGCCATTTGCGGAAACAGAAGCCGTTACCGTCGAGTTGGAGGTCCTTTTTGCCAGTTTACCCAAAGCGAGCACCGCAAATGCTGCTTCCTGGGTATTGAGATACGAGGCCGATTGAATGGCCATAGAAAGCTGCCGGCCCAACACCGGGATTTGTGCATTGGAAGGGTCGGATTCAATTAATGTATTCAAAACCAAAGACATATTCCGCAACGGCGATGAATAGCTGTTGTCGTAATAATGTCCCGCATTCTCGGCTACGTATTTTTTAGGCAACAATGCATTGAAACTCCGCGCATCGCCCGCGAGCTGGAATGCGCCTGCGAGCAGATATTGGGAATCCTGCGTGAGCAAATGCGGGTTTTGTTTGTAATAATTCATCGAAGCGCGGTTCGGATGGCCGTTTAATGCCAGCACGTAAAGCGAATAAATGGCTTCACGACGCGCAACACTCTTTTTTGTCTGTGTGCCTTTCGGCTGTCCTTCGTATGCCAATCCGTTGTTGGTACTCGCAATCACGACTTCCTTATTGGCCGTCGAGCCGCTTTGCGCTGTCAGATATTCCACCGCGCGACTTAGTGTTTTGGCATTAACCTCAAAACCTGCCCTCCGCGCTTCTTCCAGAAAATGCACCGCGTAGGCAGTAGCCCACCAGTCTTCCAGCTGCGCCCCCGGCCACATGCCCATGCCTCCGTTGAAAAGCTGCTGCGATTCCACTTTACGAATGGCTTGCTGCACGTTGGTCATCGGGTTAAAATCACTTTCTCCGCTTTTGACCGTGTAAACCGGCGCAGCCATTGCCTTGGTAAGGTCTGCGAAATAAATCTGCGGGAATGCCTTGGAAACGGTTTGTTCCAGGCAACCATAAGGATAGCCAAGCAATGTCGATAATGCCTTTCCGCCACCTTGTACCAAAGGCGAGCGGCTCAACACGATCTGGCTGCTGCTTGTGGCAGGGATGAACGAGGATTTAAGGTCGATCAGCCCTTGTTTATCACCCGCAATAAGGCCGGATGTAGTGGTTTTGAGCAATGGTGATGCCGGACGAACCGTAATTTCGGTCTGGTTAATAAATGTCTCTTTAAATGCATTCACCTTCACCACTACTTTACCGATGCCGATGGCCGTTGCAGCTTTCACTGTAAACATAGCACGGCTCTCTTTTCCGGCGGGAATCGTGATGGTTTGTGTAAGCGGAACCGAACCGGCCGCCAACGGACCAGCCAATTGCACGGAGACGGTAGCGGTAGTCGCTTTCGCTTCGGTGTTACTGACGTTCACTGGCAGCACCAGCTCATCGCCCGGGCTCAGGAAGCGCGGCAGACCGGCGCTGATCACGATCGGGTCCGCAACTTTCATATTTTTAGTAGCCGAGCCGAATGCATTGTCCTTATATGCCACTGCCATAATGCGCAGGTCGCCGCTGAACTGCGGGATATTGACATCGAAAGTCACATCGCCGCTGCCATTCGCTTTTAACTGGCCACTCCAAAACGACACCAGCTCCGTACGACCGTTGCTGAGTGGGTTAATCCTTCTTTCCAAATCATAACCGTCACCACCGGAGCTCGACGTACCGGAGATCGTTAATTCAGGGAAAAGCTGGGCATACAAATCGTGACTGGAAACTTCCAATGCCCGTTTTTGATAAAAATGCCCGTGGATGTCCGGCGTTTTGGAGTTTTTGATCTGCAAAATACCTTCATCCACCACAGCCAGCGTCAGTTCCGCATTCGGCTCTGTTTTGATCCGGATCTGCTGCTTCATTTTCGAGCGCGATTTTTCAACAGCAGCGATAGCGACGTTCAGTTTCCGCTCGGGATCTTCGACCAAAATGGCCTGAAAACCGTGCGCGACCGTCAACGGCATATCCGACGCGTCCAGCGGCCGGATGAGCGTCGCCGTAACAAATACATTGGGCAAATGCTCCTCTTTGATTTTGAATGTTAATTCAGCCGCCTTTTTTTCGGTCGTCAGAATATGCTGTTCGAGTACATTGTTGCGCTCCACAGTTACAAGTAACCGTCCGTCAAAAGGGGTTTTAAACAATACCTTTGCCGACTCACCGGTTTTGTACTGATCCTTATCGGTTTCCATCAGCACCCGGCCTTCGTTGCTCACCTCAAAGGACGAATATTGCGTGTAACCATAGCCATAAGCGTAGAAATTCGCCAGCGTATAATGCGCGGCGCCTGGGCGCCGCACGCGTACCTCGTACTCGCCCGAAACCGTGGGCACATATCTGAACGTCCCCTTTCCACCCGAAAGCGTCAGTTTGTTGGAATACACCAGTTTCTCACTCTTCCGAGAGGTGTACTGCAAACGATCATATTTCTTTTCCACGACGGTCTGGTATTCCAGCCGCACCACTTCGATACTCGCAGTGGCGCCATTCTGCAATGCGCCGTTTTTGCCTACGCCCACAATATCCACGGGAACCGGCGCATTGGTACCTACGTAAGCATCCGGCAGGCGGATACCGTAAAATACGGGCTGCGTGTACACGTCGAAACGCTGTAACCTGTTGACAGGCCGTCCGTTTTCATCGAAAACCGTTACGTAAATCTTGCCTTCGAGGACGCCAATATCCTGTAAGCCGGATAGCAATGTAAACTGCTCGTTCGCCTGCCCTTGCTCATTGGTCGTGCCCTGGCGGCTATCGCGTTCGAAAGTCGTCTCGGCCGGGATATCAAATGTATATTCAGGAAAACCTTTGGCTGAAAAACCTTTCCGCTGTAACTGGAAATCCATTTCGTAGGTGCGGTTGCTCGCGGGAGGGCCAAACAAATTGGTAGCGGTAGCCGTAAGCGCCACTTTTTGGCCTGAAACATAATCCTTGGCAGCCCCGCTGAGATCGACCTTAATGCGATCGGGCATGAATTCCTCCACGCTCACTGCTTGCGAGCCCAGCAAAACCTCATTGGCATTGTACACTTCCAGAATATAGGTACCTGTGAGTACACCGGCATCGAGCGGGATCTCCGATTCTACGGCACCCTGGTCGTTGGTGGTCTTGCGCCATGTGCGGAATTCACGGCCATTCGGAGTGAGCAAACGCAGTTTCAGAGGCACTTTTCCTGCGGTTTTCCAATCCTGCATCCGCAGCACGGTGTTGAAATGCATGGTTTCGCCCGGCCGGTAAATGTCGCGCTGCCCGTAGATGAAAACCTGATAACCTGATGCATTGTCCCGCAAGCCTTCCACATCGAACCGAGAGGTAAGCACCTGTGTATCTTCGAGTAAGAGGTAATTAAAATCATCCTCCGAGCTCGCCGTGATCATCGCGATCTTGAATCCCGGCGCCTTTTCGCTTAGCTTGTCGACATGCGCAATGCCATCGCCATCGGTTTTAACCGTGTGTACTGTCTGATTATTGGAGCTGACGAGCGTCAATTCAAGGTCTTTGATCGGGTCATTGGTTTTAATCGAGTTGGCAAAAACCCAGAGCTCATCCTTACCCTGCTTGGCGATGAGGCCGATATCGGAAATGGAAACCAGCTTGGTAGCACCGAGGTATGCTTCCTCCTCCGAATTCACGGCTACGAGGTACACGCCTTGCCGTTTGTTATCGTCCGGCAATGCGATGTTCAATGCGGATATACCCTTGTTTTTGGATAAATTTTTGGTTTCAACTGTCTTATTAACAATCACATCGCTTAACTGACTTTCGCGGTCGTCGCTGTAATTGAAATTGCCGGTCGGCTGCCAGTCGTCACCCACGTACGCGTAGTCGCTCCAACGATTGTTATGGATGTAATGCAGGATATTATTGGCATAAAGCTTCGAAATGCGGACCTGAACTTTCGGCACATTCACGATATTCACGCCGATATTACGCGAGCTTTTGGACGACAAATACAGCCCCTTTTTATTCGCGAACGAGATTGCAGCGGGCATTTTGCCAAAAAACAGGTCACGCGAGGTCTCTTCTTCCAAATTCTGCCCCAAGATTCCTTTCAGCGACTGTTTAAGCTGCAATACATACGTTTCCGTTTCATTGAATGCCCCGCGAATGACGAAGCCGTTCTCGGTTGGTTCGGTTTCTACGGCTGCTTCGGGGTTGATAGTAAAGCTGTTGGCAATGCTTTCCTTGTCGAGCTCCTGCGTGGTCACGATCCGCGCGTAGCCCGCATTGTTTTCAAAGCCTGTCTTGATATCCACCACTTCCAGATGCAACGGGGATGGAACGCTGACGGTCCTCGACAATGCTTCCTGGCTACTGTATGACGTGTTCTGCACCTTTACGCCCTTCTCGATCGAGATGTTGACCGGCGTTTCATTATTATCCGCTTTTCCTACCTTCGCCAACGCCAGTGTCACCGTCGACTCGTCCTGCGAAGGCAATACCCGGTAATCCAACGGCTGGTTTTCGAACAGTACTTTCAGCTTCTCGGCCACATTCTGCCCGTTTACCGGGTAGTTGAAATGCAATCGCAGGCGTGCCTCCTGCCTGACGGTTTCTGTCGAAAGCGTCCACCAGCTTTCGGTTTCTACCAGTTGCAAATAAGGTGTGTGAAAGGCGATCGGCTCCTGGGAAAGCTTGTATTTCTTTTCCTTATCCGTCTTTTCCGTAATGAGCTCTGTCAGTTGCGCCTTATAGGACGTAGCGGCTCCAAACCCCGCGACGGGTGAAAACACGAGCTCATTCGGCGCGGTCCATTTGAACTTGCCCCGAACAGCCGGCTCGAACGTCACATATTGCGTCGAATCCCAGTTATCCAGCTCGGCCGTCGAAACGAGGTCCTTGTTGAAGGTAAATACCAGGTTTTGCGATTGCCCTACCTCCTCCGTGAAGTTGGTACCCGCCACGCGGATCTCGTTGAAGGAAGAGCAGCCACTGAAAACCCAGACAAAAAAGAGGAAGCAAAAAGAACTTAGGATGGCAGTCTTTTTCATAGGAAAGCAGATATAAAAAACGGATGATTTTTGTAAGCAAAACCATCCGCCTAAATTAAACTATACAAGTTAATTCGCTCTTAATAACCTCTTTCAAATGATTCAACGGTGCCCCTGCCAGATTTAGCGGTAACCGTTGCTTCAAAATGCCTGCATTACGTCTTCGATCGGCCTTGCCCCTTCGAAAAATGAAAGCAACCGCACGAGAATTCCCTCCACCACTGCATCCGGGCACGACGCGCCGCACGTGAGCATGATACGCACGGGAGTTTTTGCCGGAATGTAGTTCTCTGTTACCACTTCTTCCTTCTTATGCAGATCAAAATGGCGGATCAGTTGCCTGTCCAGGATTTTATTGACTGATTCGATAAAGTATGTAGGAAACTTCTGTTCACACAGCTCCACCAAATGCGTGGTGTTAGAGCTGTTATACCCACCTGCCACAACCACCAGGTCGGCGTCGTGCGTGAGCAATGCATAAGTAGCATCCTGGTTATCGTTCGTCGCGTAGCATAATGTGTCGCGCGTGTTTGCAAAACGGTCCTCTACCTGCTCGGGCCGCAGGCTGTAATGCCTGATCATGACATTTTTGAGGTAATCGGCGATGCCTTGCGTGTCGGAAGCCAGCATAGTAGTCTGGTTCACGACGCCGATCCGCTGCAAATCTTTTGCGGGATCGAAACCTTCGGAATATTGATTTTTAAAATCCTCGAAAAACTGTGATGCCGGTCTGGCGCCGGTCATATATTCGGCCAAAATCTGCGCTTGCTTCATATTTTCCACCACTACCGTCGGCGCATTCTCCTTGCTGTGCGAGAATGTAGCGCGGGTTTCTTCGTGGTTGGGCTTTCCGTGGACTACAATGGTGTAATCCTTCTCGCCGATCTGCGCCGCACGGTTCCAGACTTTCTCCACAAACGGGCAGGTTGTGTCGTACACATACGCATTCACACCCAGTTCCGAGAGTTTGTGCTGGTTTTCCACCGTGGTACCAAATGCGGGAACGATCACAATATCCTCCGCAGTAAGCGCCTCCCAGCCGATCAGCTGGTTGCCTTTGGTATCCATGATAAACTGCACACCTCGCTCTACCAGATCCCGGTTTACGTCGGGGTTATGGATCATTTCGCTCAAAAGGAAGATCCGCTTGCCCGGGTTTTCGGCAATGGCCTTGTAGGCAATATCGATCGCATTCTCTACCCCGTAACAAAAGCCGAAATGGCGCGCAATGAGAAATTGTACCGGTCCGAAGTCAAGCACGGTAGGCGAATAATCCCTTTTCAGCTTGTCGTTCTTACGGCGGAATCCCTTGATCGGCGTGATAATGCGGCTCCGGTAAAAATCGGGGATATTGAAAGTTTTCATGTACTAAAATCGGTAGATTGCATTAGGCAGCACAAAGATAACCCTGCCTTTTCTAAGAACAACACGGTATGTCCCTTTGTTCGGTATGCGGCATTTTGAAAAAATTTTTAAAACAAATGCAACATGCCGCATAAACGATTGTCTTTGATCCAGAACGTTCAAAATATAAACCTTCTGCTTGAAAACACAAATTTACCCCGACCGGCACGTCGAACTGGTGGAGCGTTGTAAACTCGGAGAGCGCAAAGCGCAATACGAGCTTTATAAACATTACTCAAAAGCCATGTTCAACATCTGCATGCGGATACTGAACCATTTGGGAGAGGCTGAGGATGCTTTGCAGGAGGCTTTCGTGGATGCATTCACGAACCTCCACCAGTTCAGGCAGCAGTCGACGTTTGGGGCATGGTTGAAGCAAATCGTGGTCAATAAGGCTATCAACCACATGCGGAGCAGGAAGGTAAAATGGGTGGAAATCGACGAATTCCACGAGACATTAGAGCACAGCGACCGGAATGAGGATTCTTTCGGACTGGATGAGAGCGACACGACGCTCGAAATAGAAAGGGTTCGCAACGCGGTACAGAAATTGCCGGATGGTTACCGGGTGGTATTGAGCCTGTATTTGTTCGAAGGCTACGACCACGAAGAAATCGGCGAAGTGCTCGGGATAAGTGAAACCACCTCCCGGACGCAATACATGAGGGCCAAGCGGAAATTGACCGAGATGCTGGTACGGTAACGAAACCGTCAGAAGTGGTCAGGAAGTAGTCAGGTGTGGTCAAGAGAAGTCATGAATGGTCAAGTATGGTCAGGAAGTAGTCAGGCGTGGTCATGAATAGTCAAATGGGAGAGAAACAATACATGACAACACTTGACAATAAATGACTAAAAATGACAATATCTGACCGCGCGGCGGACCGCAACAAATGACTAAAAATTAGATTGTGCAAAACACGAATTACGATACTTACCTAAAACTATTACGGATTTGAGACTATTATTTACACTTGACAAGTTAATTAATCTATGAAAAATTCTTCTGATAAAAAGGATCGATTGGAGCGGTTTGTGCGTGATAACAGGGATGGATTTGATACTTTCTTACCGCAGGATTCTTTATGGAGCCAAATTGAGAGCCAATTACATAACGAGATTCCGATAGTTCCTGAAAAATCGAAAAAAAAAATCAGGCGTCTGAGTAACCCCTATTTCGACTGGCGTATTGCCGCGGGGGTATTCCTGGCGCTCGGGATCGGGTTTCTGGTGTACCTCAATAACGAATACGGCATTACCCGTGATCCGCGCGTGGCCCTGAAAGTTCCCGCATATGCCCGCGAATTCAATCAATACAATGTTGCAATAGACCAAAAAAGGGAGGAGATCATCAAGCTGGCCCGGAACAATCCGGAGCTCTACAAGGATTTCTCCGCTGATTTGGAAAGTCTGGAATCGAACTATAAAAACCTTCGATCCAACTTGTCGAACGCCCCTAACCAGGAAGCACTGCTCGAAGCAATGGTTCAGAACCTGCAATTACAGGTCGATCTGCTGAACCAACAACTGGAAATTTTGCAACGCATTAACAAAGTGAAAAATGATAACGATAAAGAAAATAGCCCAGCTCCTGTTATTTAGTGTGATTGCCGCACTCCCACAGGTAGCCAGTGCAACCCTCGATCCCGACGATTCCGAACAGAATGGACTGGTAGAGAAGCGAAGGAATATTGTAAAAGTGTTCGACGTCAAAAAGAGCGACGCGCTTGAAGTTGATAATCAATTCGGCCTCGTAAAAGTGAATCTGTGGGCCAAGGAAGAAATTAAAGTGGAGATCGTCGTTACCGCCAATGCGCCCTCCGACAACCGCGCGGCCGAATACCTGAGCTCGGTGAATGTCGACGAAAAACGCGTCAAAAACGTTATCAGCCTCACTACCCGCATTGATCGCAACCAATTCGGCAACAATGGCTGGAACAAGAGCAAGGGTGACAAGAATTTCATTCAGATCGATTACACGATCTACATGCCGAAGGAAAATTCGCTGACCGTTCGCAACAAATTCGGGAATACGGACATCCCTTCGTTCTATGCTCCGCTAACGGTCGATTCCAAGCATGGTAATTTTATGGCTATGCTCCTCGAAAACCCGGACAATGTGATCGATATCCAGTTTGGAAGTGCCAAAATCGGCAAAATGGATGGTGGGAAGCTGGATTGCCAGTATGCCAATGTGAAGCTCGACCAGGCCAAGAAAGTATGGCTGAGCAATAAATTCGGCGAACTGATGATCGGCGATGTCGTAAATCTGGATGCCGCTATCGATTACTCAGGCGCTAAAATCGGGACGATCCGTGGTACCGGTAAGATCAAGCTTAACTATTCGGGTAATTTCAAAATTGAGGAGCTGATGCATTCAGCCCAGAATGTGGACATCCAGGCGCAATATTCTTCGATTGTGTTGCCTGCCGAATCCAACCAGTTCAATGTAAGTGTAACGTATGGTAAATTCAGTTACCCGACAGAGAATGTCAATTTCTCAATGCAACCGGATAAAGACGGTCGACCCGACAAGATGAAGCATTACCAGGGAAAAGTTGGCTCCGGCGGAGGGCCCAAGATTACCGTTACCTCGGTCTTCGGTGATGTAAAAATGAAGAATTAAACCCCTCCCCTATTCTTCGAGAAGTACATTATACCTGAAATCCAGCGGATCGAAGGCATTAACCAGCTTCTGAATGAACTGAGGGTCATTAATATAAAAATTCAGCAGATTATCATACCGTTCCTGGGCGATTCCGTTCGGGAACAGTTTGTTTTTAAGCGTCAGTAATTGCTCAATCTCCGATTCGTGATTACGTTCCTCGGCGCGGATAATGCGTTTTTCGAGATGCTTCAATGAATTCAAAAGGCGTGTCTGCTCGGCTTTTACAGCACCGTGCATGGTTTGGTCCACCTCCGTTGCTTTGGCTAGGATCTGGTCAAAAATGGCGTTGAATGCCTCTTTCTGCTCGTCCAGGTTCAGCTCGTGCTCGGTATTGCGCTCGATGAAGGTCTTACGCAATGCGATCTCGTCCAGGAACAGGTCTTTGTAATCGATTTTCAGCTTCTGCGCCTTCTTATACTGATGACCGTTCATGTACAATGCAAAATTCCGCGGCATCAGCATCGGGTAAGGCACACCGAAATGATCGAAGACGCCTTTCAGCTGCATCCAGTAAGGCACTTCTGACGGCCCGCCTATATACGCAAGGTTGGGTAAAATCACTTCTTCATACAATGGCCGCAAGATTACATTCGGGCTGAAACGCTCCGGATTGGTTTCTGCCAGCGCCAGTAGGTCCGCTTCGCTGAATTCCAGCTCGGTATTAAGTACCTTAAACACCTCTCCCTCGCGCACAATGCGTTCGCGCAGGTTGTCGTCGAGGTAGAAGAAATTGATTTCGCGCGCATGCAGGGGAGTGTGATAACCGAGCGCATTCAACCGGGAAGTGGTTTCTGTAACGAGTTTCTCCGAAATGGAGTCTTTCAATTCTTCCTGAATAACCGGCAGGAAGTGCCGTTTCAAATCTGCATGGTCGGCATCGATGCTAACCAGCCCGTAACGTCCGAAGAGCTCGTGCATATAACATCGCACGGCGTCGGCTAATGTGCTGTTTTCCAGGTAAGCTTTGGCGAAAAGCAGCGGTTTATCCGGCAATTGCTTCAAAATACCTGCCAATTCCTTGGGATTCAGCTTCCCTACGGCTCCTTTATGTTCGCCCGTCCACTTGTGCGTCTGCCCGAAAAGATGAAAGGAAGCGATTTCTTCAAAATCATGATCCTCCGTAGCCATCCAGTAAATCGGCACGAAGTTATACTCCGGATACTTCGTTTTTAATGCTTCGGCGAGCTTAATGATCGTGACGATCTTATAGATAATGTACAACGGGCCGGTGAAGATATTCAGCTGGTGGCCGGTTGTTACAGTAAATGTATTCTCTTGTCGTAAAACCGAAAAATCGGGCAGGTAAGGCAAGCCGTGGTATTGCTTCGTGAGCACATCCACCAGCGTTTTGCGCTTGTCGGCAGAGAAGTCTTTTTTGTTCAAAATAGCCTTTTCCGCATTTTCTAACGTCGGGAAGATGCTGTAAAAAGATTCAAGCGTAGGTTTCTGATCGAGGTAATCGAGTAGTAATGCAGGAAACTGGCCTGTGGTACGCAGATCCACGGAATGCAAAGTCATGAAAGGTGGTTTTTCAGTAGCTAGTAGAGAATCCAACGTATTTATTTTTGCTATTTGACTCAAAAAAGAAACCTACTATCTAACGAGAAAGGCGCCGTTTTTGGTTTCCCAAAATTGCGCATTTTGACCGATAATCGAAAACCTTTTACCAAGATACAAAAAAGCCGCATCTGAGTCAGATACGGCTTTCAAACGTGTACATTTTGGTTTTCAGTTGTAGCAGGTTATTCGCCTGAGATATTTATGGTTTTTTAAAAGACGTAGTCATTTTTGGCTATCAGCTCGTCGGCAATGCGGCGGCGTGCATCTTTGAGGTTCATTGGTTCGATCTTCGTGAATCTTTTCAGTCCCATCAGCATCACACGGAGCTCGTCGCTCTCGGCAAAACTGGTAATGGCAGAACGACCGGCATTATTCGCTTTTTCGACGGCGCGGTTCAGGTAAATAAGCGCTATATCCTTCTGCAATGCATTCGCCTCTTCGCCCAGCAATCCGATTCGCTTCTCCACCCGCAATAACACCGATTCGGCCACATAAATTTCAATTACCATGTCGGCGAGATCCATGATAATCTCCTGTTCCTCAGAAAGTTTCATCATAAACTTCTGTACCGCCGCACCAGCAATCATCAACGCGGCCTTTTTCAGGTTTTTGATCACTTTTTTCTCCGCCGCGAACAACGTTTCGTCCTCATCCCAACTAAAATCGGGAATTGATAGAATTTCTTTGCCTACCGCCATGGCCGGCCCCATCAGGTCGAGCTGGCCTTTCATGGCGCGTTTCAGCAGCATATCCACCACCAACAGGCGGTTAATCTCATTAGTACCTTCAAAAATCCGGTTGATCCGGCTATCGCGATAGGCGCGATCCATGGGAGCATCGGCCGAGAAACCCATCCCTCCATACACCTGCACACCTTCGTCCACCACAAAATCCAGCACTTCCGACCCATGCACTTTCATGATCGCGCACTCAATCGCAAATTCTTCCAGGGCCTTCAATTTCGCCTCGGCATCGTTCATCCCCTTGTCCTTGAAGGCCTGGATGAGGTCATCTATATTTTGCCCTACCCGGTAAGCCGCCGATTCCGTTGCGAACATTCCCACCGCCATTTCAGCGAGTTTGTGCTTGATAGCGCCGAAATTGGCGATCGCGGTACCGAACTGCTTGCGTTCATTGGCATATTGTATCGCTTGCGAAGCCACGCGTTTGGAGCCACCCAGAGCTGCCGCAGCCAGCTTAATGCGGCCGATATTGAGGATATTAACCGCTATTTTAAACCCGTTACCCCGCTCGGAAAGCATATTTTCAACCGGCACCAGGCAGTCGTTAAAGAACAACTGGCGCGTATCCGAGCCCTTAATGCCCATTTTGTGCTCAGGTTCGTTCATAGTGATGCCGCCGAACGACTTCTCGATGATGAATGCGGTCAGGTTTTTATCAGTCTCGCCATTCTCTTCGATTTTGGCAAACACAATAAACACATCCGCAAAACCGCCATTCGTGATCCACATCTTCTGACCATTGATCACATAATGCTGTCCGTCCGCACTCAGTTTAGCTTTGGTTTTACCCGAATTGGCATCCGAACCCGAATCAGGCTCGGTGAGGCAGTAGGCTGCTTTCCATTCGCCGGAGGCGAGTTTCGGCAGATATTGAGACTTCTGCGCGTCATTGCCATAATAGAGAATGGGGAGTGTCCCGATGCCCGTGTGCGCCGAAAGCGCCACCGAAAACGAGTTGCCGGCTCCCGTCGCTTCCGCTACCAGCATGGAAGTATTGAAATTCATTCCAAACCCTCCAAACTCTTCCGGAACCGCGGTTCCCAGCAAGCCCAACTCCCCCGCTTTATCCATCAATCCCGAAATCAGCGCCGGGCTTTTGGCCTGGTCTATTTCATCCAGATGCGGCCAAACTTCCTTTGAAAGGAAATCACGGCAAGTATCGGCGATCATTCGCTGCTCTTCGTTGAATTCTTCCGGGATAAAAATCTGGTTCGCCAGGGTTTCCTTGATCAGAAATTCACCTCCTTTGATGGACGTCTGGTTTACTGCTGCAACGGACATATCTGAATGCGGGTTAGTCGGAAAAGTATTGAGTATGCTTGCATACTATTAGCGATTGATGCAAATATAGCCCATAAAAATTATTATGCAAGCATACTATTGTCAAAATAAATGAAAATGACCGCCTTCAATGGGCGGTCATTCATAGTGCAGCGTAAGTATCTGCTATTTCTTGAAAATCCTGAATTGTTTCACCAGCTCCCCATTGTTTTCTACCCTGATAAAATAGATCCCTGAGGATAACCCGATAGCATCCAGGTCCAGGTTTGCGAGCTCGTCGGACACCTTTACGAGCGACCCGGGAATCGGCTTTCGCTTGCCCGCTACCGTGACAATCTCCCAGCTCAGGTTGTCGCCCGGCTGGTATTCGGGGAGTTTGATATTGACAATGCTTTCCACCGGGTTCGGATAAAACGCCCAGTCTTCCATGTTTTTGCTGATATTGACCTTATCTCCGGCCGAAATACCGAATTCGATGGAATTCGTCACCACGGCGGAGTCCTCTTTAAATGCAGTAACCGTCAGCGTATACCTTCCCACATAAGGGGCAAAGCCGGAAGCATCTTCATACAATGCGTACGGGAAAATCGCTGTCGTTGCTTTTCTGCGGAAAGGACCGTTCAGGTCAAAGGAAACTTTGTCGTACTCGAAATTTCCGTAGGCATACATATTCAATTTCGAAGGCAGTGAGTCGTAAGGGATCACATCATCCCCAGACAGTTTCCTGATCACGCGCTGATCCACCTTGCTGCCACCCTGCACAAGTTCAAACCGAATCTCGGGGATTTGTACCAGCAACACCAGCGGGATTTCCACGTAGGCGCCCGCGTTGTCGTAAGCGCGGATAATCAGCCGGTACTCACCTTCTTCCGTAGGTGTTCCCGAGAACTCATTCAGTGCGAAAGTGAGCCACGACGGCCTGTTTTGTACCGTGACGGATGAAATATACCCGTCCGTATCTCCGAAAATGTTAGTCGGCAGAATGTAATTGAATGGCATGTTGATCTGCGCATACTTCACGGGCAATCCGCTGGTAGCGAATGGAGGCGCATTCAGGAACTGCGGCTCCACGACTTTAACCGTAAAGTAAGTTTCCACAAACGCATTCAGATCATCATATGCTTTGAGGATAATGCGGTAGTCGCCCAGTTTGGTAGGCGTGCCACTTAATATGCCATTCGAGAACGTCAGCCAGGAAGGCAGTTCGCTCGCTTCGACTTTGGTAATGCTACCATCCGGGTCCACGAATGCCGTTTTGGGAATGGTAATGGTAAATGGTTTATCCACGGCCACCATCTGGTTCGAGAAATTGCTGTCAACGGTCGGTGGCTTGTTCGCATTCTCGCGGGTATCTACACGGATAGTAAAAAACGCTTCCGCCGAACCACCCTCATCGTCGATACCTTTCACCGAAATTCGGTAATCGCCGAGCACCGTAGGCCTTCCGCGTAAAACGCCGTTCTCGTAGCGCAGCCACGCGGGTAACGCGCCCACATCTACACGTACGATCTTACCATCCACGTCCGAGAAAGTATCAATAGGAAGCCTGTATTCGAAATCTTTATTGACCGGAATGATCTGCATCGGCACCGGCCTGAAAACGTAAGGCATGTTGTTGGACGCGTCGTCCCAATAGCTAGGCGATAAAATGTCCTCGATCAAACGAATCCGGATAGGACGCGGTTTCGCCGGGTCGGCATAGGCACGTTTGGCCCATTCATCGTAAATCACCCCTTGTGCGCCGCCTTTTTCGGTCGCTGCCGACAAGCGGTACGACACCGAATCGGCATACACGATAGGCGTCATTGGTTTGTTCAACCAGGTGACTGCGCCCTGTCTCAAAAAACCTTCGGCGCGGGCCATCTGTTCTTTTGTCGAAATCACCGCGGCCACCACATTTGCCCCGTGCTCGAAGTTCTCGTTGATCTGCTTCATATGGGCGGCATTATCGAGGTATGAGCTCACAAAAAGCTCATTGGCCGTGATAAAACCCGCAGGCGCATCGCTTTTCAGAATATCCACCGACCACCGGTGATCGTGTGCCGCCAGGTTGTCGTTAACCTTGATCCCGTCTGTCTTTTCGTTCAGATCCCGAAAGCCCAATGTACCCCGAGTGGCCGATTGCCCATCGAATACCGACCCGTAATCCGATACATATTTAATGCCCGGATCGACGCCTTTAACTGCCGCCACCATCTGCTCAGTAAACCTTTTGAGCATCATGTGGCGATAGATGTACCAATCCTTTCCATAGCGCTGGCGGAACGAAAGGTTGGGCTCCCAGGCAGTTGCCGGTGGATTAGCCTCGTCGAACGACTTGAAAGTCATCCCCCACAGGTAATTGATCCGCTCGATTTTTTTGTATTTTCCTTTAACGAATTCCTTAAAACCCTTCACCATGGAAGGAGAATAGTCGTAAACAGCCGCATTTTCCTTGCCATTTTCGATCAAACCGCCGCCGTACTCGCCTTCCTGCGTACCTGTGCAGGTCACCGACACATACAGTAGTTTCTTCTCCGTCTGCAAATACTTGTAATGGTTCATTACCTCTTTCACGAAGGCAACTCCCTTATCCAGAATAGGCTGGTTATCAAATCCGAAAAAAGTATCCTCATAACCACTGAGCAGGGGCTTGCCTGAATGGCTGAACTGGCTGTCGGAAACATCCCAGAAACCTTTAATGCGCGTGCTGTGCCGACCGAGGTGAATGCGCAATGCCACCTTCATGCCCAGGTCCGTCGCAATTTTGATCTGCTGATCGTACTTGGCCCACTGCGGCTTATCGGTAGGAGAATTTAGATAGATTTTGTCCCAGGGAATGGTAATGTACACCGCATTGAGCCCGTAACTATTTGCCGATCGGATCAGATCCGGCTCCGGACCGATATCGTCCGGGTTGGTGAGGTTCAGGAGCATCAGCGCAAGGTAGCGCTGGTTATCTGTTTCGGTGGTTCTTTGCGAGCTTTGCGCCGATACAGGACCGGCCCACACGAGGACGGTCAGTAACAAGGCAATACGGGTCAAAAACTTACACGCGCACGTAGAATTGAGCATACTAACGGGTTTTGTCAATTAATTCGATCCACTCATTATATCCGTTTTCCACATTGAACCGGCTCGCTACTTCGATGCTCCGGGCACTGTCGGTTTTGATTTCACCATTCATCAACGACCGCATGGCCGCAACCATTTGTCTGACGCTCAGATCTTCCGTAACCACACCCATGCCATCCCTGACAAACTCGGAAACACCCCCGGAAGGAAATGCAACAATAGGCTTACCCAGCAACGCAGCTTCTATCATCACCAGTGGAAAAGGGTCCTGCCGTGAGGTAAGCAGAAAACCATTTCCCATATTAAGATAGGCATAATAATCTTCTTTCTGCTTGCCGGTCAGGTGAATTTTGGTCGCCGACGTGTTGTTGGCGCAGCGTTGCTCGGTATAATACACCAATCCATCGTCGATCGTTGCACCAACCCACACCAGATGTACCCGCGGGTCATTCACTTCCGCGGCAATATCCGGCAGCATATCGAAACCCTTGCGTTCGGAAGTCATTCCCGACAATATCCATACAAATACGTCGGCCGGGATACCGAGCTTTTTCCGTAGTTCGGCAGAACGGTTATCATCCTTTTTGACCAGGGACGGGTCGATAAATGAGTAAAGCAACCCTACGTTTTTCCCACCGGCGTCTTTCAGTGAATCGCAAGTAGTTTGCGAGCAGCCTATGAGCAGCTCCGAGTAATCCACGATGCTTTTGAAATCGGCTGCGCTCAGGTACGCGTATGTGAGCGGCATTTCGTGAAAATGGGTAATCACTTTTATTCCAAATTCCTTTGCCACTACGATTGTCTCGGGAATCATCGTCGTATTCACATACCAGAAATCCGCCTGGAAACTTTTGGCCAGTTTTCTTAATGCCCTCAGCGTGGGATTAATGCCGAGGTGGAAAGAAATTTTCTCGATCGTATTGAATTTGCGCGGGGCAATATGGACGGGAATGTCCTGGGGAAACTCGGCAAGTAACTCGCCATTCGCGAAACTGACGATACCGACGTCGAACCGCGAGCGGTCTATTTTTTTCAAAATGTACAACAGCATCATTTCCGATCCTGTACGTGTGGCATAGGGCGTAAAAAAGAGGATTCTCTTCTTGGATTGATTCATGCAGAGGCAGTTAAGAGGTCGATGTTCTCCTGGGGCTTGATTTTGTACAACCCCTCCCTGAGGAACAGCGTTTTCCAGAAATATTTTAAAAGAACGCGTGTCTTCCTTACATATATATGTTGTGTGCGAAGTTCCGAGAACGGATTTCCGCTTTTTCTCAAATTAAACAGCATTTTCCACCCGTAAACCACCGGCACCATGATAATGTAATGCAGGATCAGCATGATGTAGGGCAAAACGCCGTACTGCTTCCTTACCCAAAGGAAATTGGAAACCTGCATTTGGGTGCTGAACCGGTTGATCCACGAAATATGCGTCCGCCGGAACGGGTTGTTGTTTTCCAAATGGATAAAAGTACAGTCCTGAAAATAACACAGCTTCCCGAGCTTTCCCAACCTGCCCGACCATTCCACGTCTTCGCCGTACATGAAAAAGTCTTTGCTGAAACCGCCTGTCTTTTCAAAACCTTCCCTTCTTACAAACATAAATGCGCCAACGAGCCAATCGTGCTGATCGGGGTCGGAGTAGACAGGCTCCGGATAAAGTTTGTTAACGACCTTATCTACCAGACCGCTTGGAGGAAGTATGAAAAACGTCTTCCGGAATTCGTTAAAGCTCCGGTAGAAGGGCATCGGGGTGCCATCGGGGTAATATTGCAATGCGCCGCAGGCGATAATATCGAGCCGCTCGTTCATCCGATGAAAACATCGGCCGATCACATTGTCGGTCAGTAGTGTATCGGCGTTCAATAGCAGCAAGTATTTCCCTTTGGCGATTTCCATGCCGCGGTTGTTGGCAATACCAAAACCCGCATTGTACTCCATATCGATCCACTGCACTTCGGGATGAGCCTCCCTCACCAACGCACCGCCACCATTTGCCGGATCATTGTCTACTACTACTATCTCGAAGGTTACTTCGGAAGTAAACCGTTTGATAGAATCTAAGCAATTGATAATGAGTTGAGGCGTCCTGTAATTAATGATAATAATGGATACATCCATGAAAGCGGGCGTGCATGATGAAAGGGCAAAAATAAAAAATCTCCCCGGAAGATGGGTAACCATTCCAGGGAGACCTTTAAAATCGGGTCGATTGTTAGTCTACGGCCTAATTGAGCCTTTCATAAATACCGGCAACACCCTGGCCGCCACCTACACAGGCAGTTACCATGCCGTATTTCTGGTCGCGGCGCTTCATTTCGTTGAAAAGTTGCACCGAAAGCCTGGCGCCCGTCGAGCCCAATGCGTGCCCTAATGCAATGGCGCCGCCGTTCGGGTTCACGATCGTGGGATCGATGCCCAGTTCCTGTATCACCGCCAACGATTGCGCCGCAAAAGCCTCATTCAATTCCACTTGTTGAATGTCGCCCAGTTTCAAACCGGCTTGTTTCAATGCAAGTGGTACAGCGGCTACGGGACCGATGCCCATAATGCGCGGGTCTACGCCCGCAGTCGCGTACGACATCATGCGTGCGATGGGTTTCAGGCCGAGCTCATTCACCAGCCTTTCCGACATAACCAGCACAAATGCGGCCCCATCCGAAGTTTGGGAAGAGTTACCGGCCGTTACCGAGCCGCCCGCTGCAAAAACGGGTTTCAACTTATTCAATGCATCCACAGTCGTATCCGCACGTGGGCCTTCGTCCTGGCTGATCACCGTTTCCTTCGTCTTTTTCTTGCCGGAAGCCTGGTCGAAATACGTTTCTTTCACGGTCACCGGCACAATGCCATCCGCAAACCAGCCTTCTTTCTGCGCGCGCAGCGCTTTTTGGTGTGATTGGAATGAAAATTCATCCTGCGCTTCGCGACTGATATTGAAATCCTTTGCAACCTGTTCGGCGGTGAGGCCCATGCTGAGGTAATAATCCGGATTGGTATGTGCTATTTCGTAGTTCAAAGCCGTTTTCCAGCCCATTGTAGGCACTAGCGACATCGACTCCGTACCGCCCGCAATAATGCATTCGGCCATTCCGGCATGGATTTTCGCCGACGCCATCGCGATTGCCTCTACGCCCGAACCGCAATAGCGATTGATGGTAATTCCGGATACATTCTTAGGCAACGAAAGTAATGCCACATACCGGCCCATCTGCATGCCCTGCTCGGCCTCAGGCACCGCATTACCCACAATTACATCATCCACACGGGTCGGGTCGAGCTGCGGGGTTTGTTCCAGCAAATGCTTGATCACCGCTGCACCGAGGTCGTCGGGACGAGTAAACCGGAAACCGCCTCTCGGCGCCTTGCCCACCGCGGTGCGATAGCCCGCAACAATGTATGCGTTCATATTGGATCTGTTTTGGAAATCGATATTAAGCAGACATATTAATTAGTATGCCTGCATACCATTCGTAAAAATAGGTATTAATCCTAAAACAACAAACCGCCGGAGTTTGTTTTCCGGCGGTTTGCAACTACCAAGTCTTTGCTGATGGAAGTCTTAATTTTTAAGAAGGGATATGTCCTTGTTCCAGCTCTTTGGGGCGTTTTGCGATGTCGGGCATGACGATCCACAGGATGATGTAAAACAAAATGACAGGGAACGTCACCGGAATGAAGACTGCGAGCACGAACAATACACGGATAATGGTGACGTCGATTTCGAAGTAATCGGCTAATCCTGAGGCTACACCGCCGATCATTTTGTTGCTGGTGTTACGGAACAATCTATTGTGGTTCATGGCTATATCTGTTTAAATCGTTTTGATGTTTCAAAGGTACTATGCATTGCCTAGTAGTGGTTTTGAATCTGTACAAACGGTCCTACACCGTTGGCACGGGTGATTTTTGAGGATAGAGTAATGGCTGTGAAAAGATTAGATATGCATTAGGATTCTGCCGGATGTTGCGTAATACTATTGGCAATGAATTACCTTTGGGATTGTAAATGCGGGTTTTGCTGACAATGTGACACGCGATTTGTGGCAGGCTCAATATTTTATAAGGAAAAACCGGTTAAAAAACATACAACACATCATGTTTAAAATATTTTCCAAGCTATTTGGCACGAAATCGGAACGGGACCTCAAAGAACTGACCCCGTACGTTGAAAAGGTAAATGCCGAATATGCATTGCTAGCCTCTCTGTCGAACGACGAGCTCCGGGCCCAGTCCGCGAACTTGAAACAACATATTGCCGATCAACTGAAATCCGTCGATGAACAAATCGCTGCATTGAGACAGCAGGCAGCCGACGAACCGAATGTGGACAGCAAAGAGGCGATCTTCAAGAAAATAGACGCGCTCGAACTGGAAAGAAATAAAGAACTGGAAAAGGTGTTGCTGGATATCCTTCCAAAAGCATTTGCGATTGTGAAAGACACGGCGCGCCGTTTTACAGAAAATGATAAACTGGAAGTAACCGCCAACTATTTTGACCGTGAAATCGCTTCTAAAAAGTCGAATGTGACCATTAGCGGCGATAAGGCACTTTGGAATACAACCTGGGACGTGATCGGCCAGCCTATCAAATGGAACATGGTCCATTATGATGTGCAGCTGATCGGTGGTGTGGTGTTGCACCAGGGTAAGATTGCCGAAATGGCGACCGGTGAAGGTAAAACCCTCGTGGCTACCCTTCCTTCGTTCCTGAATGCCCTCGCAGGACAAGGCGTTCACATTGTAACCGTGAACGACTATCTCGCGAAACGCGACGCCGAGTGGAATGCACCGCTTTTCGAGTTCCATGGCATGAGCGTCGACTGTATCGACCGTCACCAGCCGAACACCATTGCACGCCGCAATGCCTATAAAGCAGACCTTACTTACGGTACCAACAACGAATTCGGCTTCGACTACCTGCGTGACAATATGTCACGGACGCCGGAAGAACTCGTTCAGCGCAAGCACCATTTCGCAATGGTGGATGAGGTTGACTCCGTTTTGATCGACGACGCGCGTACGCCTTTGATCATCAGTGGTCCGGTGCCGCGCGGCGATGAGCAGGAATTTTTGGAATTGAAACCCCGTGTTGCAAGGATCGTGGAGGCCCAAAAACGCCTCGCGATGGACTTCCTCAATGATGCAAAGAAGAAAATCCAGGCAGGAGATAAAAAAGAAGGCGGTCTGGCATTGTTCCGTGCACACCGCGGTATGCCGAAATACAAGCCTTTGATCAAATACCTCAGCGAAGGCGGCGTGAAGGCCATTATGCAGGAATCGGAATCGATTTACCTCGCAGAAAACCAGAAACTGATGCCGCAAGCCGATGCACCGCTCTATTTCACAATCGACGAGCGCCACAACAGCATCGAGCTGACCGAAAAAGGGATCGACTTCCTTACCGGCGAATCGGAAGAGAGCAATTTCTTCATTCTCCCCGATATTGCCGTTGACCTCGACGCTATCGAAAAAGATACTTCGCTCAGCGAGCACGACCGTGTAATAGCGAAAGAAGCATTGATCCGCGATTATTCCGTTAAAACAGCCCGTATTCACACGGTAAACCAGCTTTTGAAAGCATTTACTCTGTTTGAAAAAGACGTGGAGTACGTGATCATGGACGGAAAGGTGAAGATCGTCGATGAGCAGACCGGCCGAATCATGGAAGGCCGCCGCTATTCTGACGGCTTGCACCAGGCGATAGAGGCGAAGGAAAGTGTACGCGTGGAAGACGCTACGCAGACTTACGCGACGATTACCCTTCAAAACTACTTCCGGATGTACCACAAACTGGCTGGTATGACCGGTACCGCGGAAACCGAAGCGGGCGAGTTCTGGGAAATCTACAAGCTCGACGTCGTTTCGATCCCTACCAACAGAGGAATCGTTCGTAAAGACCAGGAAGATAAGGTTTACCGCTCGGTTCGCGAGAAATACAATGCGGTAACCGACGAAATCGTGGAACTCGTAGAAGCAGGCCGTCCGGTACTCGTGGGTACAACTTCGGTTGAAAACTCCGAGATCATCAGCCGGATGCTCACGCTCCGCAAGATACCGCACCAGGTTTTGAACGCGAAACAACACCAGCGCGAGGCGGAGGTTGTTGCGGAAGCGGGTAAGCCGGGCACAGTGACGATCGCCACCAACATGGCCGGCCGTGGTACCGATATTAAGCTGACGCCGGAAGCGAAAGCCGCAGGCGGTTTGGCGATCATCGGTACGGAGCGCCACGAAAGCCGTCGCGTCGACCGCCAGCTGCGTGGTCGTTCGGGACGCCAGGGTGACCCGGGTTCATCTCAATTCTTCGTTTCGCTCGAAGATAACCTCATGCGTCTCTTCGGTTCCGACCGGATGGCGAAAGTAATGGATCGTATGGGCCTTGAAGAAGGTGAGGTGATCCAGAGCAGCATGATCACAAAATCGATCGAGCGTGCACAGAAGAAAGTTGAAGAGAACAACTTCGGAATGCGTAAGCGTCTCCTCGAATATGACGATGTAATGAACTACCAGCGTGACGCGATTTACACGCGCCGTCGCAACGCATTGTTCGGCGATCGTCTGGCGGTGGATATCGCTAACACATTGTACGACGTGTGCGACGAAATCGCGACTACCGCAGGAAGCTACGCAGAACTCGAACTCGCAGCCATTACTACATTGGGCATGGAAGTGCCGTTCAGCGAGGCTGAATATGGTACCATGAAGCCTTCCGACCGCTCGCAGAAACTGTACGACGCTGCCGAAAAGCAATATCAGGACAAAAACGACAGCATTTCAGGCAAAGCATTGCCGGTTCTCCGCTCGATCTACGCGGAGCGCGGTGCGGTGATTTCCGAAATCATGATCCCGTTCACCGATGGTATCCGTCAGGCAGGCGTGGTAGTAGGCCTCCAAAAAGCCATCGAAAGCGAAGGCAAGGACATTACCCGCGAAATGGAGAAAGCCATCGTACTTTCGCTCATCGACCAGGAATGGAAAGAGCATTTGCGTGAAATGGACGATTTGAAGCAGTCGGTTCAAAATGCCGTATTCGAACAGAAAGATCCATTGCTGATTTACAAATTCGAGTCGGTGGAGCTCTTCAAACGCTTCCTGAGCAAGGTGAATTTTGATATGATTTCCTTCCTGATGAAAGCTGATATTCCACAGGAGGAAGCAGCACCGCCAACTGCCGTAGCGCAGCAGGTTCGCAGACCGGAGCCCACGCCTGAGCTGCACACCAACCGTGAGGAAGATTACGACGTAGAAACCGACACATTCCATTCACAGGAATCGACTACCAAAGCGCAGCCCGTGCGGACCATTAAAATCGCCGACCGTAACCAGCGCGTTTCGGTTCAGTACCGCGATGGCCGCATTGTCCGTGATGTGAAGTTCAAAAAAGTAGAGCACGAGGTGAAAAACGGCGATTGTGTCGTGGTTGACGTGCATGAAGAATAGTCACTTATTGTCAGGCGTAGTCAAGAATAGTCAGAGGTTGTCATTTTTTGTTTAAAATTAGATTATACAATACCTGACTACAAAATCAACACTTGACCAACACATGACAATACCTGACTACAAATGACAACACTTGACCTCCAAGCATAATGTCAACGAAAAGCCCCGGCGCCACTCGTCGGGGCTTTTTCGTTGCCGGAAAATCAGGATTTATGCGATATTTGCATTTCGGAGACCATCATTAACAAAAAACAAGCTTGCATGAAACTGCATAGAGAAGGATATACGATCATGGCTGTAACGGCCATTGTGCTGATCATGATCAATTTAGGGATCAACTATCTCCTTCCCGACGGCTACTGGATCCCCCGCATTGTATTAACTGCAAGCATTGTCATCTTCTTCCTTGTAGTACAGTTTTTCCGGGTTCCCACGCGTGTGGTACGCCAAAGCGACCGCGAAATCGTAGCGCCCTGTGACGGTAAAGTTGTGGTGATCGAAGAAGTGGTGGAAACAGAATACTTCAAAGGACCGCGCCGGCAGATCAGCATCTTCATGTCGCCGCTGAACGTACACGTGAACTGGAACCCTATCAGTGGGGTGATTCAATATTTTAAATACCACCCTGGCTTGTACCTCGTAGCCTGGCACCCGAAATCCAGTACCGAAAACGAACGTACGACAGTTGTAATACGTAATAAGGAAGGTATCGAAGTACTATTCCGGCAGATCGCGGGCGCGGCTGCCCGTCGTATACGCTGGTATGTGAAGGAAGGTGATAAAGTGGAACAAAGCACCGAGATGGGCTTTATCAAATTCGGGTCCAGAGTCGATCTTTACATTCCCCTGGACGCCGAAATCAATGTCAATCTTCAAGACAAAACGGTAGGTAGCGTTACTGTGCTGGCTACATTAAAATAAGCGCCAGCTCAGGATCTGCTCAAAAAACTGTGGTACCGCATTGGGATACACCACAGCCATAAAAACCATCCCGAAAATCGCCCCATACATGTGTGCGCTGTGGTTTACATAGCTCGTACCTCGCCGTGCCTCGTAAAAAGAATACCCGAGGAAAAGCAAGCCGAATATGAAACCGGGCATGCAAATGAAGAAGTAAAGGCAGATCTGCATCAGCGGAGCAAAGAGGATCGCCGCGAAAAGTACTGCCGAAACGCCGCCCGAAGCCCCGAGAGAATTATACTTCGAATTTTTCCGGTGTTTCAGAAATGTAGGAATGTCCGACACGATAATGCCGACCAGGTACAGGAACAAATAGTAATACGTTCCACTCGGCCCGAAAAGCATTGAAAACAGCCGCTCGATGCTCTCTCCCACAAACCACAAACTGAGCATATTGAAAATCAGGTGCCCAAAATCTGCGTGCACAAAACCCGAGGTCACAAACCGGTAATATTCGTTGCGTTGCGTCACGCGGTATGGGTTCAGGATCAGCTTATCCATTAAGCTGTAATTGTTGAATGCGTAATAGCTGATCCCCGAAGTTATGATCACTAAAATGAGGGTAATCGACATATAATGGGTTATTTGTTGATAAGATTACTTTTCCCGCGCCACAAGCTGCTCCACAAACTGCAAGAGCACTTCTTTCTGAACGCTGTCTGTGCGCAGTTGCTGTAAACTAGCCATTCCACGCGAGAAATATTCATTTATTTTACGTTCGGTAAATGCGCGGATGTCCAGCGCATCGTAAATCCCAGTCACAGCCGCCACTTTCTCCGCATTATCGAAGGTATCAAGGCTTATCCAGCGGTCGAGCTCGGTTTTCAAACCGCCTTCTGCTTTGGATAATGCTTCGATCAGCAGGAATGTCTTTTTATTGGCAATAATATCGCCGCCCACCTGTTTTCCAAACTTCGCGGGATCGCCGTAAACATCCAGCAAATCGTCTTTCAGCTGGAAACCGATACCCATGTTCTCACCCGCCGAGTATAAAAGTCTCGCCGTCTCCTCATCCGCTCCGGCGATCACCCCGCCCAGTTCCAGCGCAAAACCGAGCAGCACCGAAGTTTTCAGGCGGATCATACCAATGTACTCTTCCTCCGTCACATCCCAGCGTGTTTCGAAATTCATATCGAGCTGCTGGCCTTCGCACACTTCCGCGGCGGTTTGGTTAAACCGGCTCAGAACTGCGCGCAATTTTTCTTTATCTACATCCAGCAGTAGGTCATAGGCACGGATCAGCATTACATCTCCCGACAGAATAGCCGTATTCGCATTCCATTTCTCGTGCACGGTAGGCATACCCCTGCGCAGGGGCGCGCGATCCATGATATCGTCGTGCATAAGCGTGAAATTGTGGAACACCTCCACCGCCATAGCCGGTTTCAGGGCCTTTTCGATATCCGTATCAAAAATAGAGGCGGCAAGCAGCGTCAGCAACGGCCGGAAACGCTTCCCGCCCAGCGACATAATATAGGTTATCGGCTCATAAAGCTCCACAGGCGCATCGCCATAGGAATGCCGGTCAAATTCAATCTGAAGTCTTTCAAGTAATGATGTGGGTTGGATCATGCGAAGCGTAATGTTGCGGGGCCCATGGATGGCCCTACGGGTTATGTGAACCGCAAAGATAAAACCTAAAAACTGGCATTTACATTTACAAAAGCAGTATTTAAAAAGCCTTTATCAATAACTTTACCCCGATCAACAAAATCTGCTTTCAATGCCTTTCTTCCAATATTTTAACGGCGAAGTCTGCCTGCTCGACCAGCCCGTTTTCCAGACCAGCGACCTCGGCTTACTGCGGGGCTACGGATTATTCGACTTTTTCAGGACTTATAACGGCGTTCCGTTCCGGTGGAACGATTACTGGCAGCGTTTCGAGAATTCGGCGCGGTTGCTGAAACTGCCGCTTCCGGTGACGCAACAAGAGACGGAAAAGATCCTGGCCGATTTGCATTCGATGTCCGGAGAGGCCGAAGTAGCATTCCGGTTTGTACTTACAGGCGGCTACGCGCCGGATGGCGTGCACGTGGTTCAGCCCAATCTGCTGATCCGCACCGAAGCGCTGCCCCAGGATAACCCGGCTGGCCGGTTGAAAGGTATTAAAGTGTTACCTTATGAATATGTTCGCGATTTGCCGGAGATCAAAAGCACCAATTATGTGCATATGGTGCTCATGGCCGACGAAATGAAACGCCAGCAGGCCGCAGATCTGCTTTTCCATAAAGACGGTGAAGTGAGCGAACTCACGCGAAGCAACCTGTTCGCATTCCAGGGCGATAAGCTCATTACCTCTGACCGTAATGTCCTCAACGGCGTGACGCGCCGTGTCGTGATCGAGCTTGCCAAGGCAGATTTTGAGGTGGAAATACGTCCGGTAACCTACAAAGAAGTGATTACCGCCGATGAAGTGTTCACTACCAGCACCACCAAATGGGTTATGCCGGTAGTACATATCGGCGACCAGCCTGTCGCAAACGGCCTGGCTGGTAAGCGAACTTTACATCTGCAAAAGCAATTTGAAGAACTGGTAGCCCGCTGGGGTAAATAACAAAAAAGTGGCGATCCGTTGGGAAAGCCACTTTTCTACTACGCTTCGTAATAAGCACTTATTTAGTTAGGCGCAACTGGTGAGGCAATATTGACGATCGGCCACTTACCTGGCACAGGAACACTCACACCCTTGGTGGCGCCTCTTGTCGTTCCGTCCGCACCGAAATAGTAAAGCGGCCAGCCTTTGTAAGTCAGCTGCTTTTTCCCGAATACATCGATCGTGCTGAACAATGTCTTATCCACACCCGTCGGCAGCGATTTCAAATCGGCGGTGTAAATAGGCCAGGCACCGTCATTCGAGAAATCGGCCTTGGTGTAATTGTTCTTATTGTTTTTGTCGTTGGCAAACGCATACAATGTCCTTCCCTTACCGTCGGTGAAGAACTGGGTAGTACCGGTGCCCTCGGTGTAATCCGATTTGTACGATTTTCCGTCATTGCCCACCAGCTGCCCGCTGGCGATCATAATGGTGTAATCGGTTTTGGCCACAAACCAAACTGTTCCTACATTCTCTCCTTTTACATCTCCCGCAGCCACGTCGTCTTTATAATAGTAAAGCGGCCAACCTTTGTAAGTAGTTTGCGACTGCCCATTCGTGGTAATCGTGCCGAAATCGGCCTTATCCAAACCGGCATCGAGCTTGATCGCCGTCAGGTCGCCTGCCGAATAGATTGGCCAGTTAACTAAGCACTGTCCTGAGCAAGCCGAGGCACCGGAGGCATCTTTTGAGAAGTAATAAAGCGTTTTACCATTTTTGTCCGTCAGGATCTTGCCCAGCGTCGCATTGTCTTTCAATTGAACATCGTTGGTGGGTGTTGGGGTAGGATCGGTTTTGTCGTCGTCGGAGCACGAGAAGCTGACCGCCATTAACAGTCCCAATGCAACCAGCATTCTGGAAGTTGAAAAGATTTTCATCGGATTTAATTATGATTTGTGAGAGATGAATTGGATACGTCGCGATTACGACCAAACCTTTCCGATGGTTGCGTGTATGGGTTAAAACAAAAAAAGCATAACCGGAGAGGGTTATGCTTTGAAACTTTTCAGACGAGCAACAAATCAGGCATTCCAGCCCTGTGCCGTAAGCGGCACGCGGGAATCGCCCTTCGTATGGAGCTCCACCTCGCCTTTTTTATCGGTGATATAACCGATAAAAGTGATCTTGGGATTGTTCTTGATCTGCTCGTAGGCTGACTGCGAAACCGTGAAAAGCAGTTCGTAATCTTCGCCGCCGTTCAGTGCCGCGGTAGCCGCACCGATATTCAGTTCCGAAGCCGCCAGGTAGGTTTGTTCGTCGATCGGCAGCCGCTCTTCGAAAATCACCGCGCCTACGCCCGATTGCGCGCATATATGCAGGAGATCGGAAGCGAGGCCGTCCGATAAGTCGATCATCGAAGTCGGTATCACCCCGGCTTCGTCGAGTTCATAAACCACGTCCATTCTCGCTTCCGGGCGCAGCTGGCGCTGGATCACGTAGTCCTTTCCTTCGAGCTCCGGTTGCATATTCGGGTTGGCCAGAAACACCTGTTTCTCTCTTTCGAGCAATTGCAGGCCCATATAGGCCCCACCCAGGTCGCCCGTCACGCAAAGCAGGTCGTTCGGCTTTGCCGTATTCCGGTATGCGATTTTATCTTTTTTAACCTTCCCAAAAACACTCACGGATATGATAAGCCCCGAACGCGAGGAAGTGGTATCACCGCCTACGAGATCTACATTAAAATCTTTGCAAGCCAGCTTCATTCCCTCATAAAGCTCATCCACTGCTTCTACCGAAAAGCGGTTGCTTAATGCGAGATTGACCGTAACCTGCCGCGGAATACCGTTCATAGCAGCAACATCGGAAATACCGGCTGCGATGATTTTATACCCAAGATGTTTGAGCGGGAAAAACGTAAGGTCGAAATGGATGCCTTCGAGGAACATGTCGGTCGTGAGCAAACCGAATTCTTCGCCCAGATCGATCACCGCCGCATCATCGCCAATGCCCCTCACGGTATCGGGCAATGTAGTCCGTATTCCTTTATTTATTCTTTGAATCAGCCCGAATTCCCCCAGGCTGCTTATTTCAGTTCTTGTTTCCATGCCGCAAAATTAGATAAAAAAGCGAAGCCATTCCCGCATTGGAAATGGCTTCGCGATCGATATGCTATATTGACTTTCCGCTTACGGGTTGCTCAATGTGTATTCATTAATGGTGTTTCCCGTTTTAGGACTTGCCGTGAGGCGTGTGAGCACTACCCGCGAATCTTCCAGCCCGCTGATCGTGAATTCCAGCTTACCTCCCGAACCGGTTGGTTGCGGAGTCAGGTTGGTGAGTACCAGCTTGGTATCGCCTTCCAGATCCCAGTTTCCTGTGAAGGTTTTGCCGTCAACATCTGTTAGGCTCACTGTTTTTGTACCGCCAGTGTTAGTAAGCGTCAGCCGGAAGCCGGAGTAAGCGGCTTCGATGTTGCCGGAACCGCCACGGGTATAAACCACCGTTGCACCGTGCTTAACAGATTCTGCCGTCCAGGCCTTTGCGATCCTTTCAGATACAGGTGCAACTTTCTTTTTGCAACCGGCAGCCAACAGTCCCAGAATCATCACTGAACACCAAAGAAGAGCGTAACTTTTTCTCATATTTTATTTTTCGTGAATGTCTTTTCAAAACGCCAAGTTCTTACTTTTTAGTCTTATAATCAAAATATTCATGTCAGATCGTTTTCTAAATTTTCCAACGGAATACCCTTATCGCTAAATTGCGCGCTAAAACAATATAATGAAAGTATATACCAGGGCACAACTGGCGCTTCGCAATGGGCAGGACCGGGAAGAAATATGGTGTGCATATAAAGGAATGATTTATGACGTAAGCTCCTCACGGCTCTGGCGCAATGGCCACCATTACGAGCACTGGGCCGGCCAGGACCTCACCAAAGAGCTCGGCGATGCTCCGCATACCGAACGCGTTTTTGAGCGGTTCAATATCATCGGCAAGCTGCAATTACCCGAATAACCCAACCGAACGATACCAAATGGCTTCCAAATATATCCTTATTGCCGACAGCGGTTCTACCAAAACAGACTGGGCTATTGTCGACTACGGCAATGGTAATTATCAATCGGTACAATCCGCAGGTATTAACCCCTTCTACCAGACTACCGAGGAAATCATCCCCGTTTTGCAAAGCCAGGTCGTGCCCGGCATCGGCGGAGATATTGAGGAAATCCATTTCTATGGTGCGGGCTGTGCCAACGACCAATCCAGCTTGCCGGTTACCAATGCCTTGAAGCATTGTTTCCCGTCCGCAACGGCGGTAGAAGTGGCTTCTGACATGCTCGGGGCCGCACGTGGATTGTGCGGGCATGAGCCCGGGCTTGCGTGTATATTAGGCACAGGCGCGAACAATGCGTTTTTCGATGGCAGCCGTATTACGCATTCCATTGGCTCGCTGGGTTTCTGGCTGGGTGATGAAGGTAGCGGCTCCTATCTGGGCAAGACGCTGGTCGTGCATTACTTGCAAAACGAGCTACCGGAGGATCTTCACGAAAGTTTCACCAAAGAATATCCCGGCCTCGACCGCCTTACCGTGCTCGACCATGCCTATAAAAAGCCTTATCCGAACCGGTATTTCGCCTCGTATTCCAGATTCATTGCGGAAAACCGTACCCATGAATTCATCCAGGCTTTAATCAGCAATGCATTCGGGCTGTTTGTAAAGAAATATGTTTTGAAACATGCGAATGCGGCGCAACATCCCGTGCATTTCACCGGCTCGATCGCCTATTATTACCAGGATATTCTTCGGGTAGTGCTCGAAAATAATGGTTTAAAAACCGGCCGTATTCTGAAATCGCCTTTGGAAGGATTGATCGGTTATCATCTCACCGATTTGAAAGCTTAAAAAGTTAATGAAATGTTAAACAGCGCAGCGCCGGTCATGTTACGGCTGGCACGGCTGTTTAATTGAACGAATGGCCGTATATTTATTGGTCATTTCGAGTTAGTTATGTCAAGACGTACCATTCAATCCCTCACGGTTTTTTCTGCATTGCTCATTATCGGCGTTGTTATCACGCAGATTTACTGGGTAAAACAGGCGCTCGACCTCCGGCACCGGCAGTTCAACCAGAATGCCCACATAGCATTGCAGGACGTGGCCGGAAAACTCGCCCACGTGTGCGGGGTAATGCAAACGACCAATCCCGTAGAGCAGCTTTCACCGGAATATTTTCTCGTGAATACCAATGCCACCACCCAGCCCGAAATGCTGGAACATTTTATCAAGGACAGTTTTCAAAAACATAACCTGATCACCAATTTCGAGATCGGGATTTACGATTGTACTACCAACCGCATTCGTTACGCAATGTCGTTGAGTACGAAGAATAACGATAAAATTCCCGCTAAAACGACCAATTGGGTTAAAACCGACAAGTATCCCTATTACTTTGGCGTGCGCTTCCCCGAGCAGGAAACCTATTTCGCGGGCAGTATTAATGGGGCCATCTGGTCGTCGGCGCTGGTTATGGTGGCGGTGTCGTTCTTTGCGTATGCATTGTTTGTGATTCTAAGGCAAAAACAGCTTTCGGAAGTACAGCGTGATTTTGTCAATAACATGACGCACGAGCTGCAAACGCCCATTTCGACCATCCGCATCGCCGCCGACGTGCTCAATTCCGACAATATCGTGTCCCAGCCTGTGCGGCATAAGCGCTATGTACAGATCGTACAGGACGAAATCCTTCGCTTGCAAGGCCAGGTGGAAATGGTACTCTCCATGGCCAAAGCCGAACGCGATGCATTGCATTTGCAAAAGGAACGGCTCGACGCCCGGCAGATGATCGAATCGATTCTGCTGCCTTATGAAGAAAAAGTACGCTTCCAGGCCAATGCGACCAACAGCATGATCGACGCCGACCCGTTCCACCTCCGCTGCCTGATCAGCAACCTTGTCGATAATGCATTGAAGTATTCCGACGATGTGCCGGATGTGGTGGTGGAGACATACAATAAAGGCAATAACCTCGTTATAGCTGTCCGCGACCAGGGTATTGGCATCGCGCCCGAATACCAGAAGAAGGTTTTCAACCAGTTTTTCCGCATCCCTTACGGCGATGTGCATAATGTGAAAGGCTTCGGGATCGGTTTGAGTTATGTCAAACAGATCGTCCGTGCGCACCGCTGGCACCTCGGATTGGAAAGCGCCCTGGGCAAAGGCAGTACATTTAAAATCACTATTCCGCAGAAACACGCTTGATGAAAAAGAGAATCCTGTACGTTGAAGACGACCCCAATCTGGCATTTGCCACCAAGGATAACCTCGAACAATACGATTACGAAGTCGTGCACGCGACGGACGGCGCCGAAGCGCTGGAATTTTTCGGAAAAGAACATTTCGACATTTGTGTGCTCGACATCATGCTGCCCAAAATGGACGGCTTTACATTAGCTGAGAAGATCCGCGCTTCCGACAGCCAGGTGCCGATTCTCTTTCTTTCCGCTCGCTCGATGCAAGAGGACAAGATCAAAGGCCTCAAACTCGGCGCCGACGATTACGTTACCAAGCCATTCAGCATTGAGGAGCTGAAACTCCGGATCGATGTCTTCCTTCGTCGTAGCAAAGCCGACTCCATATTGGTCGTAAAACCTGGCAGCAAGCAGATCGGGAAATATGTATTCGATTTTCAAAAACTGACACTGACACTCGACGGCAAATCGCAAAGCCTCACATTCCGCGAGGCCGAAGTGTTGAAATTCATGGCCGAACGCACCGATCAGGTAATCCGCCGCGACGAGCTTTTGAAGGCTATCTGGGGCGACGACGACTATTTTATGGGCCGCAGCCTCGATGTTTTCATTTCGAGATTACGCAAATATCTTTCGGGCGATCCGGATATCCGCATTGATAATGTGCACGGTGTGGGTTTCAGGATGAGATGGTAAAATGGAGTTTTTTTGAAAATTTGTTTTGCCGTTACTTGCTCAACAAAAATTAATTACGCATCTTTGCACCCTCATTTGGAAAAATTGTAAGTCATGGCTAAGGTTTGTCAAATAACAGGTAAAAGAACTCGCGTCGGAAATAACGTTTCCCACGCTAACAATAAAACAAAACGTAAATTCTTCCCGAATTTGCAAAAGAAACGTTTCTTCCTTCCTTCATCAGGAGAATGGGTTACGTTGAAAGTAGCAGCTTCTGCTCTTCGTACCATCAACAAAAACGGTATCGAAGCAACTATACAAAAAGCATACGACAAAGGAACGCTTACGTTCTAAAAGGAATTTTACGAATTTATTTGGAAAAGGACTTTCCTCCGATCGGGAAGTCCTTTTTTTCGTGGATTGATTATTCCAGACAAATTCCGTGATGGCAACTACCGGCCAGGTCTTTCTGTTGTTAGGCTCCAACCTCGGCGATCGCCCGCAGGTGCTCGCAGCCGCGCGTGAAGCCATTGCCGAACAGGCCGGAAGCATTACTAACCAATCCGCGATCTACGAAACCGCTCCCTGGGGCATTACCGATCAACCGGCATTCCTGAACCAGGTACTCGAAATCACCACCTCCCTCCTCCCTGAGGATTTGCTCAGGATCATTCTCAACATCGAGCACGACCTCGGGCGCGTACGTTACGAGCGCTGGGGCGCACGTGTGATCGACATCGACATTTTGTATTTCGGGCAAACCGTCATGGATTCCGCCCGGCTTACCTTACCGCACCCACGCATTCAGGACCGCCGTTTTGTATTGGCGCCGCTGGCTGAGATCGCACCCGATTTTATTCATCCCCTTTTTCAAAAAACCTCCTCCCAACTGCTGGAACAATGCCCCGACACATCCGCCGTGTCAAAAACACCTTGAAATAGTACCATAGGCATTTTCTCTGTTTCATTTCCGGCGTAAAGCCATTTATTCAGGTTTTTTACCAGTTCATCATTTTTTACTGTCTTTTTAGGCTGATTAACACGTGCTTTGTCGGACCTCCCAAAAAATGTCGAAATATTTTTTAGTCATTGGAAGGGGGTATATCCACACTGAGTTGTCAAGGAGAAAAGGAAAAATTCAATTTGATCGTCTGTAATAATGACCGCCTTCGTCGACAGCAACATAAACCAATTTGATAGTAAACAAATCCAGTCCATGAAAAACAGAATACTCAAATGCCTTCTATTAGCCTTGATCAGCCTGCCGGCCCTCGCCCAGAACCGGCATTCCGTGAGCGGTTACGTCAAAGATAACTCGAATGGCGAGGGACTCATTGGCGTATCCGTTTACGTACGTGAAGCCGAAACCGGCGTTGTTACCAACCCTTACGGTTTTTATTCACTGACACTCCCCGACGGCAAGTACACGCTCGTATTTACCTATATCGGCTACCAGAAAGTGACCCGCGAAGTGGTACTCGATGGTGACAAGACTGTAAGCATTGAAATGGCCGACGAAAGCAACCAACTCGCGGAAGTGACGATTTCGACACAAAAAGAGGACGAGAACGTGCGCAGCATTGAAATGTCGGTGAACAAGGTGGAAATGAAAACCATCCGCAAAATGCCCGCATTGCTCGGCGAGGTCGATCTCATCCGCAGCATTCAGCTGCTTCCCGGCGTGACGACCGTCGGCGAAGGGGCCTCAGGTTTTAACGTACGCGGTGGGGATGTTTCCCAAAACCTGGTATTGCTCGATGAAGCACCGGTTTATAACTCTTCTCACTTATTCGGCTTTTTCTCGGTATTCAACCCGGATGCGGTGAAGGATGTGAAGCTCATCAAGGGCGGTATTCCGTCACAATATGGCGGCCGTATTTCTTCTATTCTCGATGTGCGGATGAAAGAAGGTAATGCCAAGAAACGCGAAATCAACGGCGGTATCGGTTCGATATTCTCCCGCCTGACTTATGAGCAGCCTTTTGCAAAAGGAAAAGGATCGTTCATTGTCGCAGGACGTCGTTCGTACATTGATATTCTGGCAAAACCTTTCCTGAACTCGGATTTGAAGGATTCGAAATTCTATTTCTATGATCTGACGGCGAAAGTGAATTACCAATTGGGTAATAAGGATACCTTCTACGCATCAGGATATTTTGGAAAAGATGTGTTCGGCGGCGGTGATTTCGGCTTCGGATGGGGCAACAAAACGGCCACAGCCCGCTGGAACCACATTTTTTCCAATAAGCTCTTCATGAACCTGACCGGTTATTACAGCAACTACGACTATAACCTGGGCCAGAACCAGAACAAACCCGACGCAAAAGACAAGTTTGACTGGAAATCGAAGATCATCAGCACCAGTATCAAGCCTGATTTTACATTTTACATCACTCCTAACAACCAGTTGACGTTCGGTGGCCAGTACATTTATTACGATACACGCCCCGGAAAAGCGACGTTCGTTTCGGAAGGCGATATGCAAGACATCAGCCTTGAACCACGCTATGCCGACGAGTCTGCATTATATATAGGTAATGAATTGAAATTCGGCGACCGCATTTCATTGCAGTATGGCGCGCGCTACTCCTACTTCCGCAGCCTCGGGCCAGCCACAGAATACGAGTACGCCGACAAAGGCAAGGGCGTCCGCAGAGATCCGATTTTCCCGGGGACGGAATACAAAAGAGGGGATGTGATCAAGAGCTACGGCAACCTGGAACCGCGTGCGGCATTGAACATCGGTATTACCAGCAATGCGTCCATTAAGGCCAGCTATAACCGAACATCGCAATATTTGCACTTGCTTTCCAACACTGCAGCCAGCTCACCACTCGATGTCTGGACTTTGAGCGGCATCAATATCAAGCCCGAAAAGGCCGATCAGGTTGCATTAGGCTGGTTCCAGAATTTCAAGGATAATACCTACGAGGCTTCTGTGGAAGTGTATTACAAAAAACTATACAACCAGATCGACTATGTGCCGGCTTCCGACCTGCTGCTGAACGAATATTTCACCGGCGACCTGCTGTTCGGCAAAGGACGCGCTTACGGGGCGGAGTTTTATGTAAAGAAAAATAAAGGCAGACTGACCGGCTGGGTAAGCTATACGCTTTCGAGAACAGAGCGTTTGGTAGAATCCATTAACAATGATGATTGGTTCCCTGCCCGTTTCGACAAACCGCATAATATTACCGCGGTAGCTATCTACGAACTGAACAAGCGCCTGTCACTTTCGTCCAACTTCACTATTCAAAGCGGAACCCCGGCAACATTCCCGACCAACCGTTACAGCACCGGGGGCTTTGAGATTGGCAACAATTACAATGGCTTGCGCAACAACAGCCGCATTCCGGCTTACCACCGCCTGGATTTGGCCGCGACATTGAAAGCGAAAAAGAAACTTTTCAAAGTCGGAGAAGGCGAATGGGTATTCTCAGTATATAATGTATACAACCGTCGCAACCCGTTCTCGGTCTACACGAGGGTCAACGAGGATAACCCGCTTAAAACAGAGGCCGTACGTTATTCAGTGATCGGAAACTTCATTCCTTCCGTGACCTACAACTTCAAATTCTGACACCTGCAAACTGAAATCACGCCAGAAAAACTGCAATGATGAAAACATTAAAATATATCAAATACCCTGCATTGTTCGCGCTTGCATTGATGTCCCTCACAAGCTGCGAGGATGTGATCGACCTCGATACGGCGAACGGCCCTTCCCAGCTCGTGGTAGATGCCTGGCTTACCAACCAACCCGGTGAACAGGCCATCAAATTGTCGTGGTCGCAAGCCTATTTCGACAACAATACCCCCAAACCCGTGCTGGGCGCACAAGTAACCGTTACCGACGACAAAGGCAAGGTTTACAAATTCGAAGACACCGACGGCGACGGCAAGTATACCTGGGGCAAAACCACCGCCGACACGCTCGGGCACGTAGGCCGCACCTACTCCCTCAAAGTCGTGAACGGCACCGACACCTTCACCGCCCAGTCCGAACTGAAACGCGTACCAACCGTGGATTCGGTGGTATATCGCCACGAAAAATGGCCATTCGAGCCCGATAAAGGGCCCCGCGAAGGTTTTGTGGCGTCATTCTATGCCCGAGATCTGGAAGGCGTAGGCGATACTTACTGGATCAAACCGGTAATCCGCGGAAAAGCGGTGGTAGATAAGGCAGCCAATATTTCCATTGCCTACGACGCCGCATTCGGTGCCGGCGCGCCATCCGACGGGCTGATATTCATCCTTCCGTTACGCGAATCGATCACCACCGACTCCTTGTATTCAGCAGGAGCGCAAATAGGTGTCGAGCTACACAGCATTACCTACGAGGCATTCGAGTTTCTCAAACAGGTGAACGAGCAAGGTACGAATGGCGGGTTGTTCGCCACCCCGATTGCCAACGTCCGGTCGAATATCATCAATGCCGATCCCAAGGGCCCTAAGGCGCTCGGATTTTTCAGCGCATCGGCTGTGAGTCGCATGGAAACTGTGATTGACCCGGAAAAAGCCCGGCCCGACAACGATTAAAAATTACACTTCAACAGCAGATGTATCCACTGGAGAGCCCCGGTTCCCAGTGGATTTTTTATTATATTTCATCCTGAATCAAACTAACCTATGAAGCGCCTCTTCTCACTCCTGCTCATACTCCCGATCACGCTTGCCGCCCAGAAACGCCCCCGCGACCTGGGTATCAAAATCGGTGTGCTGCCCACAGGCGCATTGAATGCGATCACCGATGTAACGGGCGTGAAGGTAGGCCAGGTGACGCTCACGGAAGGCGCGGATGTACGTACGGGTGTGACGGCCATTCTCCCGCACGACGGCAACATGTTCCAGCAGAAGGTGCAGGCGGCAATGTATATTGGCAATGGTTTTGGCAAAATGACGGGCTATTCGCAAGTCGAAGAGCTTGGTACCATCGAATCTCCCATTGTTTTAACCAACACATTAAGCGTCCCCACCGCCGCCGACGCGGTGATCGACTGGACGCTCGGCCAGAAAGGCAACGAGAATGTAAGATCGGTGAACCCGGTTATAGGAGAAACCAATGACGGCTTCCTGAACGACATCCGCGGACGCCATGTGCGGAAAGACCATGTTCTAAATGCATTGGCCCAGGCCGAAACAGGCCCAGTAGCCGAAGGTAATGTGGGCGCGGGAACAGGTACGGTTTGTTTTGGCTGGAAAGGCGGCATCGGTACAGCTTCGCGGAAACTACCCGAAAAGCTCGGCAACTACACAATAGGTGTGTTGGTACAGACCAATTTTGGAGGTGTTTTGAAGGTAAACGGTGTGCCCGTAGGCCAGGAACTGGGTAAATATGCCTTCAAAGAAGCCCTCGACAAGTCGTCCGATGGCTCCTGTATGATGGTAATCGCTACCGACGCGCCGCTGGACGCCCGCAACCTGAAACGGCTTGCAAAACGCGTTATGCTCGGCATGGCACAAACGGGCGGCATTGCCGCGAACGGCAGCGGCGACTATGTGATCGCATTCTCGACAGCCAACAAAGTCCTGCACGAAACGTCCGAAGCAGTTTTCAGCTCGGCATTCTTGCACAACGATTACGTTTCACCGCTTTTTATGGCGGCCATGGAAGCAACTGAGGAAGCTATTATCAATTCGCTTTTTATGGCCAGGACTTCCGAAGGTACTCAGGGGCACAAAGTAGAAGAACTCCCGAAGGACAAAGTACTGGAAATCATGCGCAAATACGGTCGGATTAAGGAATAGCCTGAGAAATAGTTCGACGTATATGGTAAACAGTCAGTGAATACCCCTAAGGGAATCACTTATATTTTGGGTAATGCAAACAATTAGTTAGGATTTTAGCTGAAAAGCGCTAATTTTCAACCCTTTACGAAACCGGGTAATCTTACCTGGCTTTTCCTGTACTTTCCCGTATTGACCAGACCTGTCGCTTAGAATTAATTTTGATGTGTAAATTCTAGTACTCAACCCCGAAAAGTATGGAACATTCTATTACACACGCGTGCCTCGTCCATCCGCACCCCTTAGAGTGCGAGGCGGTTGCAGAATGGCTGAGGAGGAGGTCTTACATCGAGCTGGTTGGTAAGTGTAATAATCTTGAACAAATCACCCAGTTACCCTACCTGAAAGAAATTGATATCGTAGTTGTATTCGCTCATCACGCCGAGAAGACGGCAGACCAGATTTTAAAGATCAGAAAACTCTACCCCAAACTGAAATTCCTCCTGCTTGCCCCCAGCCCATCGGCCGAATCGGTCCGTGAAGTAGTGCGGTCGGGCGTAAGCGGTTATATTGTTTTTGAAGCCGAACTCGATGAATGGGAACGCGCCATACGGGCCGTTTCGGAAGGAAAAGTGTACTATGGGCAAGAAGTAATGCTCAAACTCGCTGAGACTTCCATGGACAAATATATCCAGGACCCCGCCCCTTCCACACGTGATTTTTTAAGCAAGAGAGAAGTTGAAATCCTCCGGCTCGTTGCCAGCGAATACTCTACCAACAAGATCGCCAGCGAACTGTGCATCAGCGACAAAACCGTCGAAACCCACCGCCGTAACCTCTTTCAGAAACTGGGTGTCAGAAACTCGGTTGGCCTCACCAAAATAGCCGTCCGCATGGGCGTAGTGTAGTTTTTCACCGGTTTTCATAGTGGGAAACCCTTAAAAACAATAGTCAAAACCATTAGTAAAATCAGGGTAAAAATCCGGAAAATTCAGGGTATCTGCCGATTGAAATAGCGCTTGCGCCGCAACAACTTTGTCTAAGTGTTTTAATTATGGAACTGACAAAGCGCGAAAAGGAAATCCTGGATCTGATCATGGACGAAATGAGTTCCAAGGAGATCGCCGAAAGGCTGCAAGTGAGCATTTCCACCGTAGAAGCCTACCGGCGAAGTCTGTTCAGAAAATTCGGTGTACGTTCGGTGATAGGGCTGGTAAAAGCAGCCATGAAAATGTAGTACTCGTAATTGCAAATTGGTATGGCAGATATCCGTCGCATGGCCGTCAACTGGGTCGACGGGATGAAAATCTCGCGGCAACATTTTATCGAAACAGATCATTACCACACCGATCAGGTTCGACGCGCCGGAGCCGCATTACTCACTCCGCTGAACTTTGGCCTGCTCCTTCCCAAAGACGGGAACGACCCGCTGGAAGTACAGGTACTGGGCGACGCGGGCAATCAGATCAGGGTGAAAGTGAACCGCTGCCAGGCGATAGCACCCGACGGCAGCCTGCTCGACGTCGAAGAAACGGACGAACTGAAACTCGACACGTCGCTGGCCGGAATCCTGGAACAATACCGGCTTCCGATGACGCAGAATGTGGAAATATACATGGTACTCAGCGTGGGCATGTTCGAAAGACAACCTGCCGGAACGCCTTCGGAGTCCGAAATTCCGGTGCGGCACCCTTACACACTCGCGCTTTCACGCGTGAGCCTGGTGCCTTCGGAGCTTATCAATATCGAACAATGGGGCGGTCCTGGGCTGATTATCGGCAAGCTGGCATACAGCAACTCCGAATTGCGCGTTTTGCACGATTTCGTTCCCGCAAGCCGGACAGTGCGCAGCCACAAAAACCTCCGCGAATGGCATAGTCGGTGGACGGGTTATTTGAATGACATCGAAATGTACTCGTTCAGGATTTTGCAGAAGATCAAAACCAAAAGCCAGAAAAGTACGCTCGCGGATAGTGTACAAATGATGGTGGAAGGGCTTATCAGCACGATGACGATGTTGAATATCAGTTTCCAGCGAATAATTCCCTTCGAACCGCCGGTACAAATGGTAACATCGATGATCCAGACGGCTCAGGCTATCCGTGTAGCGATGGAATGCCTCACAGACAGAGAGAAAGAAGAACTGCTGGGTTACCTCGGCGAATGGGCCGATGACTCGCCCGGAAGCATTGAAAAGCAGCTGTTAGCCGTGATACAAGCGCCGTTTAATCAAAACGACATGTTACCGGGTCTGCGGGTCATCGATAATTTTTACGCCATGTGGACCGCCCTGTTCCTGAAACTGAGCCAACTCGAGTTTATCGGAAAACGCAAAGGACAGCAGGTGTTTATCATCGAAAGTCCTGTACACGAGCCGCCCGTGCAACCGGAGAAAGCAAAATCCCGGTGGAGCCCTCTTTAGCTCATCTGCCCGTCGGTCCCGCACAGTCCCGTTCCCAGGGATTTAAATCCCTGGATATAAAATGTACCGCGCCTCTGGCGCTACCTGAGATACCCTAACCCAGGGTTTCAACCCTAGGCCTCCAGACGACACGTTACCCTACCACATAACGGCACGCATATGTAGCAACTATGGAACCAACTAACAAAATCCAGCGAAAAACAGCGATAGGGCGGTTTGTAGGCATGTATGTACTGTCGCTCACGTTCCCGCTCGCGGCTGTGTACCTGCTCATGCGGGTACCCGACTCTGTGTCCGCTTCGGAGACCCGCAAGTATCGCGAGATCGTCGAAGAGCAGGACCCGATGCTGGTCGATACCGACACGCTCAGCCAGATATCGCGCAGGCTCATCCAGCTCGACGGCGTTTACAGCAGCGCCACCGATGAAATGGCCAAAGCCACGGCGAGAACGCAGTTGGTTGACATTGAGAGTCGCGTTAACGGCATTATGAGCCATTTTAACAATCTGGCCGCCGCCGCCGCGCATGAGCAGAACAAGCGGTTATCGACCGGTATTGCCAAACTGACCGAAGCATTGGTTACCTACCGCCAGACCATCGGCGAGCTTAGGCGCACACTGGACAGCAAAGGCATTGATATGCAAATGGTGAATGACCTCCGCAACCAGATCAATATGAAGGATCTGGAAATCAAAGGAATGGAACGCCAGTTGCTTACTGCCGCAGCAGGCGGTGGTGGCGGAGGCGGAGGAGGTGGCGGTGGAGGCCCAGACAAGGAGCTGCAAGCCAAACTGGCTGCGCTTCAACGCGACCTCGATAATTGCAGGAGTTCCAAATCGAGCGGCGGGGACATCGCCGCCATTCAACGGCAGCTCGATGAATGTCTCGCAGCCAAAAATGGTACGGCCGTCACTTACCGCGAATGGCTGCGGTATTCTGAAGCCGAAGGGTATTACCAGTTGCTCACGCAAGGTAACCTGCGCAAAAACGACCGGAAAGTGTATTACGACCAGGCGAAACAGATATTCGACGGTTTACAGGTTTCGACAGCCAACAAAGACATGAAAGCCAAGGCCTCTGAACGGTTATTGGCATTGCAAAAAAATCAGCCCTGAGAAACAGCGTTCCAAATCTATCCTATTGATCCATGCAAACCGAAGCACTCAGATACGCGATCACGATCGCACAGTCGCTTGCGCGAGAATACCGGCAGGAGCGGTTTGGTCCCGCGCATTTGCTCATGGGCCTGCTGCATAACGACGTCGGCCTGGCTTCCGAACTCGTAATGGCTGGCAAAGACCTTGCATACCTGCGCGACTGGGCCGAGGTACGACTGGAAGAAAGCGCAAAATCGGTGCGGGTGCCGGAGCTTCCGCAGCCCGATAACCAGGCCACCTCCGCGCTGGAACTTGCAGAACTCATTGCATTACAGTTCAATATCGATACCGATCCGCTTTGTGCATTAGCCGCTTTACTCAAACCCGGGGTGGGGTTTTCTTCCGATCAGTTGAAATCCCTTCCTATTACTCAAAAAGAAGTACTGGCACTTCATAATGCGCCTCCTGTTGCAGGCAATAGCAAAAATCAAGCTGCAAAACCCGCTGCGCCGGCAGCAGCAAAAGGCACCGGTTATCTGGATAAATACACGTCTGACAAAACACAGCGTGCCGCCGAAGGCAAAACCGACGACATTATCGGTCGCGACCGGGAAATCCGGCAAATGGCCGAAATACTAGGCCGCAGAAGCAAGCCTAATGTGATATTGACCGGCGAACCGGGTGTTGGCAAATCGGCGCTGGTGGAAGGCTTTTCCAAACTCATAGCGGAAAAAAAAGTCCCTCAGCTGCTGCAAAACGCCCGCTTACTGGAACTTGACACCGGTACGCTGGTAGCCGGTGCATCCTACAAAGGCGAAATCGAAGAGCGATTGAAGGGTATTTTAAATGAATTGAAAGGATTTGACAAAGCGATTCTGTTCATCGACGAAATTCACATGCTACTCGACCCCAAAGGGTCGATCGGTGCGGGAGTTGCCCAACTGCTTAAACCCGAACTGGCCCGTGGCGAGCTTACATTGATCGGTGCGACTACGCCGGAGGAATACCGGAAATACATTGAAAAAGACGAAGCATTTTCCCGGCGGTTCGAAATACTGCATGTGGAGGAGCCCGACGAAGCCACTGCCACACGCATGATCGAGCACATGCTGCCGGTGTATGAAGCCCACCACGGCCTGAAAGTGGCCGAAGGCACCGCAGCCGAGGCTGTGAAACTGGCGAAAAGGTATGTCAAAGACCGCCGCCTGCCCGACGTCGCCCTCGACCTGCTCGACCGCACCATGGCCGCGATGCGCTTAATGGACGAAGTGTCTGAAAATGAACTAAATACCTTACAGACCGACCTCGACACGCTGATGGCCGTGGATGAAGCGGAAAGGCTGCATGAACTCAAATGGTTTGCCCGGCAGCTGCCTAACCGGCTCAGCCCCCTGCTCACCGGTCAGCTCAATGCCCATGATGACCCCGACCTTGAAACACCAGAAGGAATTCATAATCAATTAAGTACCAAACTTTCAGCGCTGCGTGACCTGGCCACACGACGCTCCGATTCGATCGGCAAAAATGACGTAGCCGCCATTATCTCTCACAAAACGGGTATACCGCTCGGCAAGCTCCAAAGCTCCGAACGTGACAAGCTGCTGGGAATTGACGAAGTATTGAAGAAAAGGGTGGTAGGCCAGGATCAAGCCGTGAAAGCATTGAGCGAAGCTATTCTGGAATCACGCTCAGGCCTCATCAAGGCCGGGCAGCCTATTGGTTCGTTCTTTCTGCTGGGACCAACTGGGACCGGAAAAACCGAAATCGCGAAGGCACTGGCAGACTTCCTGTTCAACGATGAATCGTTCCTGATCCGGTTCGATATGTCGGAATTCAAGGAAGAGCATTCGGCGGCATTGCTCTATGGCGCTCCTCCGGGGTACGTGGGTTACGAGGAAGGTGGGCTGCTGGTGAACAAAATCCGCCAGAAACCCTATTCGGTGGTTCTTTTTGATGAAATAGAAAAAGCGCACCCTTCTGTTTTTGACCTTTTCCTTCAAATCCTCGATGAGGGCAAGTTACACGACAGGCTCGGCAAGGAAGGTGATTTTTCTAACGCGGTAATCCTCTTTACTTCCAACATCGGACAGGAGCATATTATCCAGGAGTTTGGGAAAGGAGGTATTCCGCAGTCGTCCGATCTGATGGAGATCATGGCTAAATATTTCCGCCCCGAGTTTCTGGCCCGGTTAACCGAAATCGTCCCTTTTGCCCCGATTTCAGAGGATAATGTGGTTAAAATATTCGATATCCATTTGCGCAGTCTTACCGACTTGCTCGATAAGCAGGGTATCAGCCTCAACCTTACCGCCGAGGCACGGAAAAGCATCGCAATGCAAGGTTTTACACCAAGATACGGCGTGAGGCCGCTGAAAGGCGTCATCCGGAACCTGCTAAGGCGGCCGGTAAGCCGGATGATTATCTCGGGCCAGGCCGGGAAAGGATCGGTGATCGACCTCAGCACCGACGACCATGGAGAGGTCATCTGGAATGTCCACCAGGCCGAAAGCATATTAGAATAGCACCCATTTTGATAAACTATCCACACCTTCCTGAATCGAACAATGAGTGTACTTGGAAATGCAGTCGCGCAATTCGCGCAAACTAACCTGGCCAGCCAGGTAGGAAACGGAGAATGCTGGACGCTGGCCGAACGCGCGCTGCAAAGTGCCGGCGCCAGAACTTCCACCGAAATCATGGGCAACGTAGGTCCGAACGACAACTACGTGTGGGGTACCGCCATTACCGCGGCCAACCTCGAAGCGGGCGATATTATCCAGTTTCGTAACTACACGTTCCGGTTCGATAGTTCGGATGGCGCCTGGCGGACGGAATCCCGCCCGCACCACACGGCGATCGTTATGTCGGTCGATACGTCCGGCGCCGTAGAAGTTTATGAATGCAATGTCAATGGCAGCAAAAACGTACAGCAAAACCGCCTGTACCTCCGCACCGGCGCGATGAGCGGCGGCAGCGTGACGGTCTCCGGGCAAATGTGGTTCTACCGACCGCAGGCACGGCCAACCACCTGACCCTCCGCACCGAGAAGTTATCCATCCGAAAATCTGAAACATTATGCACATTCATCTATTCAGAAATGCGAGGCGGTGGGATTCGTGCCTTGTTCCGATCGACGATACGACGTTCGGGATGATCCTGCAATTTAAAGTGCGCCTGGTGCGTGTTGAGCCAAACACCCGCTTTTTCATGGGTGAAACCTTCGCAACCGGCAACGGAATGCTGCACGACACCTACGGCCATTTTCACCTCGACCGATGGGACGATCACGAATGGGAAAATTACAAGGACCGGTTCGTCAACGTAGTGCAAAGGCATTGGAGCGATAAATTCATCCTCGATCCGAACAAGGATTGGCATGTCCCCCGCACCACATCCCCGCGCAACTCGGCCACTATTCAATGCGGATTGTCCATCCAGCTCGTCGACAGCTCCTCTCAGGCGCACCAGACCTACCGGATCATTCACCCGCGCGAAAGCACATTCAGATCCTATGTGGAAGAGTTCAATCGAACCGGCGTATTCACTCATAACGACCTGGAACCTCACTGGAACGACCGCCTTACCCGCATTGGCTCGGAAAACCACAATGTGTCGTTTTTGCAAACGACGGTTAACCACGAATTTGGCCACACGCTCGGGCTAAACCACGTGAAAGGGGTAGGTAACAGCGATGCCAATTATGGTGTGACATTGTCCGAACGCGAAAACCAGATGGGTATGGGCGGATTGCTCACGCCGCGTCACGCGCAGCCATGGATCACGCGCCTGCGCAACCACCTGATCCCGCAAACGCATTACGATACCACCGTTTCCTTCCGCGGAAGGGTTGCAAGCCCGCAGCTGATCGAATATTGGGATAACGACTGGCGTCCAGCCGCACCGGCAGCTTCCTGAAAATATGAATGAACAAATCCGCTGAACGCAGCGATTAAAGCCATGCAAAAGTTAACCAGCATACTGATTATTACAGGAATTGCCTTCTTCACCGAAGCATGCAATATGTTCGCACCGGTGGACCCGCTGGCGCCCGCGGCCTCGGAGGTGAGCGTGGAGCAGGTGTGGACATCGGGGGCAACCGTGAGGGGAAAAATCGATAACCTCGATCCTAAAAACGACCGCCAGGAAAAGAAAAGCGGGAAGATCCTTGAATATGGCTTCGTTTGGGGTACCCAGAATCAGCCTACGCTCGAAGCCGGAACGGTGATCAAGGTAGGAGAAGACAATCCTCCGACCCCATTTGAATTCGTGCGGGAAATCAACCGGCTCTCCGTGCTTACCACCTATTACGTGCGCACCTATGCCCGAAACCAGGGCGGCGGCGTGGGATACGGGCCCGTGGCGACATTCAAAACAGACGATTATGTTTTTGCCGAGCTTTCATTGGGTAAGATAACCACCACTTCCAAGGTGTCGGCTGATATTGTGGTCAATATCTTATCCCTGGGCAATGCTGAAATCTCGTCCTTCGGCGTCTGTTATTCGTCCACCAACAATGAGCCTACCACGAAGGACAGCCGGGCGACAGCCAACGGCAAAGCAGCCAAGGGTAGTTTCACCGTCAATGTAGGCGGATTAGCCGCCGGAACCACCTATTACGCCCGCGCATTTGCGATCACTTTGGGCGGCATCATTTACAGTGATGCGACGACCGGCTTCTCGCTCGGCGAACCCGCTGTTTTTACACCCAAAAAATCATTCACCATGTACTATTCCAACCCTTATGACCTCGATCAGGGCGCGTTGGTGTCGCAAGTGGGCTCGGAAGACTTAAACTGGTACCCCTATAACGACAAGCCGGGCATTTACCCGAGGAACGGGGCTAAGTTCGCGGTTTTAGGGGCCGTGAATTTCGACCAGGTGAAATACAGCGATCTCACCCGGGCCAATCTTAGTACCGGCTTCATCAACGGCAGCTATACGGATGTAATGGCAAACCAGTTGCAGAACGGCACCGTGATCGCATTTCTGACCAACCAGGGCAGGTATGGGAAGCTGCGTGTCGATGCCCACGGCGAAGACCGCCGGCCCGGATCAGCAAGCGGCGGCGATATGGAAGTGACGATCCTAACCTACGACCAACCATAAGCGTATATACGTAACCGTAAGGTAAATTATTTAAAGGGAAGCATGAAAAGTTGGCTGTTCATATTGGTGGCTTTCGTATCGGCTGTGGTGTTTCAGTCGTGTAACCTCTTTGCGCCGGTCGATCCGCTTCCGCCTGTGTTATCGAAACTGGAAGTGGTGGATATCAAACGCACCGAGATCACAGTCAGCGGGACAATCGACAATCCCGACAGCAAGAACGACCGGCAGGAGAAAAAGAGCGGTGTCATTAAGGAATATGGTCTGGTATATGGTACTGCATCGACCCTCGATGTGCAGAAGGACAAGGTGATCAAACTTGGCGAAACACCCGGGCAAACCCCGGTTTTAATCCAGAACCAGAAGATAGCAGGGCTCATGTCCGATACGCGCTATTACATCGCGCTCTATGCCCGAAATGAGGGCGGCGGAATCGCCTACGGAGAGGTGCTGGACATCAAAACAACTCTTATACCACCCGCCGTAGTGACACGCAACTCCGTGAAGGTTGCCAGAACCAAAGCACTTTGGTACGACCTGGACACCGGCACCCCGCTGCTCACCGCGGACGACCCGAAAAAGGACATTACGATCGATTTCTTTGTCATATCGGCCCGGGGCACGGTACTCGAAATCAATACCGCTAACAAGCTGCAATTCGCAAACCTGGACCTCGCTGACTACGACAAACTCACTTATCTCGACCTTGTACGCATCACGAACTACGGCAGCATGAGCATTACCTACGTATTCAGTAACCTAACGGACAATACCGTGATCGCATTCAAAACAGGGGAAGGCCGGTTCGGGAAATGGCGGATCGAAGACGTGACAGCCAACGACATCACGATGAGCCTCATCACTTATGAAAACTAATGGTATGATGAAGAAACTCTTTACATTTTTGATGATGCTCCTCGCCGTTCAGGCGCTGGCCCAGGATCGGATCTGGCTCGATAACGGCAATCCCGTACAAGCCAAACTGAGCCGTGCGATGGACAGCAAACTGGAATGGATCGCCTCGGACGGTATCCCGCGGGTTTACCACCGGAAACGCTTCCTGGTCATATTCGGGTCAGCAGGACAATTTATGGTGATTTCCGAGCTGAACGAAAGCCCGAACAAGGCCCAGACGCAAATCGAAGCATTTTACAAGGCTCCTCCTCGGAATGTGAGCCAGGATATTATCATCAAAAGCGTCCCGCTGACCGTGATCACCGGCAACATTTCCTACGAAAGCGACGACGTGATCAACTACCTCACGATGGAAGGCAACGCGGCGTCGATCAACAAAGAGGAAGTGGCGACGGTGATTTACCGCGACGGCCGACACGAAATCCTGCGGGATGTGGTGGATGTGGCACCATTGCTTGCATTGGCACATAAGGAAATTGAGAAAAAGGAAAGAGAAATTGTCAGAAAAGAACCGGACCCAGCCCAAAACCAACCTGTTGCTAAGAAAGACGTTCCGCCCTCACCGAAAGAACAGGTAAAACCGGTGCTGACCGACGCCGAATACAAGGAATACAGCGCGAAAGGTATCCGCCGGGTGGATGAATTCACCTCCTACCTGCGCATCATCGGCGATAAAAGCATGAAATCGGAAGATAAGAATAAGGCGGTACAGCAAGCATTAAGCCTGTTCGAACCGCAGGCCACCGTAGCCGTGAGTTCGGCAAAAGGCGTGAAGAAATATCCGGTGAAAGAGTACCTCAACCGCCTGAAACTCCTGCCTTATGCCAAAATCAATATTACCTGGAATGAGGTTAAATATGTGAGTGAGCTGAAACAGGAGGCTGACGGCAACTACTACGGTACGATCGCCGGGCAGCAGGTCTTCGAGGGTTATTCTGCGAATGGAAAGGTCGCCTACGGGGATATTACCCGCAAAAATATCCGTGTGAAGCTCGAATCGTATCAGAAAACCATCGACGGTAAGGATACGGTGAACTGGGAAGTTTTATTGGGAAATATAGGGGTCGAAACCAACGAGGGACAATGAAAACCGGGCTATACATCATCCTGCTTTTGTTTCAGGCCGCCACCGCTTCGCTGTATGCGCAATGCGGTTACCTGGCCGGCAAGATCACCGATATTTCGGGCGCTACGCCCCTCTTGGCAAGCCTGTCCGCCAAAACCGAGCAGGGCAAACTGCGGCTCGGCAAGTCCGACAGCCTGGGCGTATTCAATGTGGAAATGCCCTGCCATATCATCGAGCTCACCATCGAATGCCCGCAGTTCCAGACACAACATATCCCCGTGAATATCGACGGCAAAACCGAAGGCACGTTTTTCATCACATTAGCCATGATGCCTCTGGGCAAACAAACCAGCGACGAGCCGTACGCACAATCGGAGCAAAAGCATTTCGAATTGAAAGATTCGCTGAAAGCAGTTTCCATTGTGCGGCGGATCGAAGTTCGGGACGCATTGTCCGACCAGAGACTGCCAGCCGAGATCTGTCTTTATTATACCCAAAAACAAAAAAAGGATTGCTTCTCGCTGACGACCGACCGCCCAAGGGCCGAAATCGTATTTACCGAGAAAGACATTGTAGCCATTGAAGTCAAATCGGGCGGATACCAGGCCTACAACGGCAACCTCATTCTCGACAAAACCGACCAGGAACCCCGGACTTACATCATCAAACTGAACCGCCAGCGAACCATCCTGTCCGTCAACATCCTGCAAGCCCAGCAGGGAATGCTGTGCCGGTTATGGAGTGACGGCCAGTCGGACATTACCCTGAACCGGGTGAACGACAGCCACTATTTCGCCGACCTCGTGCCGGGCCGCGACTATAAATTCGGCATTGCGCCCGCATCCAGCCAGCCGGAACTGGTTACCGCTATGGCGTCGGTAAAGGAAGGCATTACCTTGAAAACTTTGCGTGTGGCCGAGCGGGCACCGGAGCGCCCGGCGCCGGAGCGTCGGCCGTCGGTAGTTACCCGGGTAGAAACGCCGGCTGCCAGAGGCATTACCGCTTCGAACAAGACACTTTATTTCCCGAAAAGCGACTACAAGCTGCCGCTGCAATCGCGGACCTACCTCGATTCGGTAGCGGTGTACATTCTTGAAAACAAAAACAAAGGCCTGCGCATTACCGGCCATACCGACAACGTAGGCAACCCCGGCCTGAACATCACGCTCTCGGAATACCGCGTGCGGGTGATCTCGCGGTACCTCATCGGCAAAGGTGTGCCCGAGGGCGTGATAGCCGCGGTGGGCGTCGGCAGCAAGTTTCCGGCACGTCCCAACGACAGCGAGGAGAACCGGCGCATGAACCGCCGTGTAGAGGTGCAGATCATTGACTTAGATCCAAAAAGCAACTAAAAATATGAAAACGGGAATGAACAGTTTTAAATGGCGGGTGGCCTTCCTGACACTGGGCATTGTGGGCGCCGCTTTGCAGGTGGACGCGCAGACACTCACACGCAGGGATGCGGACGAGATACGCGTACTGGCGCGCGAAAAGGTGAAAGGCCTCAATGATCTGCTCAATGCGATTGCCAACGAGGACCTCAGTAACTACGAGCGCCGCTACCTGATGATGAACAGCTATATGCCGAGCAACGATCAGATTTTCATCAACGACGGTGTAATTGTGGAGGACGATATAGACCCGAAACACAAATCCAGCGCGCCGGGCCTTGATACGCCCATTGAAAAGTACCTCAGCAATTTCGACCTGTTTTATACCAAATCGGAAACCAATACGATCGAATTCACCAGCCTGGTCGTTTCGGACGTCAAGGTCGATAAATACCCGTTTGTAAAGGTGTTTTACACCCAGCAGTTCAAAGGCAAAAGCAACAAGGATAATACCCCCTACACGCCCATTGCAAGAGTAGCCGAGCTCCGGGCCGACAAATCGGGTAATGACTGGATCGTGTTCCTGACGCGCATTGCATTCAATTCTGCCGAAAGCGCCAAATCTGTACCGGTAACACCGAAACCTTCCGCTACCTACGATTCGCTCCAACGCAAAAAAGAGCCGGTAGTAAGCAAAGCCTCGGACCGGCCGCCGGTTGCTAAGCCGGAGGATGCCAAGGAGGGCGAGCGGGTTTTCAAAGAACTCAACAAACCCAATGCCGAAGCAGCCGCCAACGCCCGCAAATGGGGCGCGATCAAACTCGGCGCCGGCGTGGCAGCGCTCGCGTTCGGTGCGGTGACTTACAGTATGCTTAATAAAGATTATAAGGAATACAAAAGGCTGATAGACAACCCGGAAGGGCTCACCAGCTATGCCAAACCGGGCATTTACGTCTCGGTAGGCGCAGCGGCAGTCGGCCTCGGCGTATCGCTCACTTCGCTGTTCGATTTCAAGCGCGCCAAGCAGTTGTCGCAGTAGTGTATTCTGATTTACAACATTCACCAGGTTGACCGCCGACAGCCAACAGCCGAAAGCCCCAAAACCATGTCCCAACCCGCAGCAAGAATTGGCGATATGCACGTATGCCCGATGGTTACCCCCGGAACGCCTCCGGTGCCCCATGTAGGCGGACCCGTGCTGCCCCCGGGCACCCCCACTGTGCTTATAGGCGGGCAGCCGGGCGCTTGTGCAGGCGATATGTGCCTGTGTACGGGCCCGCCCGACTCCATTGTAATGGGTTCCACCTCGGTACTCATCGGCGGAAAACCGGCGGCGCGCCTCGGCGACGCCACGGCCCACGGCGGCAGTATCGTAGCAGGCTGTCCCACAGTTTTGATCGGTTAGCAACAACAGTATTTACTTAATCCTATACAACTATGTTCAACTACGGAATAGGCGGTAATGAACGCAAGATTGACCAGTCCAGTGAAGGGATTGCTGACATTCCTCAAAACCGCACCCTTTTCGCCACGCAGCTGACAGGCGAGCCGTCGCCGCGGCCGGAAATGGTTTACGATCTCAAAACCACCGAAGAAGTTTTCGCGCATTATCAGCCCGAGGCGGAAGTAGAGTTCATCACTTCCGACGGCAGTTTTATCAATGAGAACCTGCGGTTCAGGAATCTCGGGGATTTTGGTAAAAAAGGAATTATCGCTCAAAGCGCATTCCTGCAAGACCTCGACGCCCGCAATGAAGCCTACCAGCAGGTAGTGAGGCATCTCAAAGTGAACAAAATCCTGAAAGCCGCGTTGGAAAAACCCGAAGCCAAAGCCGCATTGCTCGGCGTGTTCCAGACGCTGATTAACGAGTTGGAGGAAGCAGGGTAGCGATAGAAGTTTCAATCACAATTCATTCAGTCATTCAATCATTCAGTCATTCAAAATTGAACATGGCAGACGATACAAAAACATCCCAAGAAGCCGCACCGGCGCTCAAAGAACGCGTAGCCGTTCCGCTGGAAACCGGCCTGCCGCTTCTCGCCAAATATGGCAGCTTCGACCTCGTGGAAACGATCATCGAAGGCGCCGCGAATATTAACCCCGAGAAGAAGGCCCGGAAAAAGATATTCCTCACCGAAGCCGACAAGAAGAAAGAGCGCCAGCAATTGAAAAAGCGCCTGGAATTGTGGTCGGAGCTGCTGAGCAGCGCGGAAAGCGTGCCGGATATGATCGAAGCGGGTCAGAAACAGGCAGACGCCGCATTTGAATTATTGAAAGAAAACCTGGGCAAGGCCGTGGAGCAAATCCGCCCGCTGGAACAGTCGTACCGCTCGGTGGCGATGTTTTTCAAAAACACGGAGCAGGATAAGGTCAAAAACGTCACATTCCTGAATGCGGCGGCTGATCAGTTGCAGGATCTGGATGTGACTACATTTATCGATGCTGTTGGCGAGGAACTCGCCTCGAAATACGACCGCCTCGATTTGCGCGAAAACTACTCCATCCTGAATGTGCCGGGCTACCTGGGTTCGGGGAAAGTAGTGGACAAATGGGCGAAAATGGCGCATAAGAACAAGGTAATGCTATTAACCGACTTCATGCACCTGGATGCACCCGAAGACGTGATGGAGCTTTTCGAATCGGCTAACCTGACCGGCGGCGCGGCACATTTGTCGAATGTGATGATGACCTGCAACTGGCTGGTAGGCCGTGCAAAACACGATGATCTGGGCGAAGAGGACGATCTCTACATCCCGCCATCGACTGCATTGGCCGGTAATGTGTATAAAACCCTGATGTCGCAGGTAGCCGCGGGTAAAAAACACGGTACGCTCAGCGAAGTGGACGGCGTTCGGTTCCCGCTGAAAAAATCGGAGATCGCCGACCTCGAAAAAATGGGGCTGATCCCGATGGTGAACGAGTACAGCAAGGTAATGGCGTTTTCGGCAAAAACGCTCTTCAACGGAGATAATGTGGGCTTGCAAACCTATTCGGTAGTCCGGGTTTTCGACTACATCACCAAAGTGCTCATCGACTTCCTGAACCGACGCGCATTCGAAAACTTCGATTACAACACCAAAAATGACCTGAAAAAGCAGATCATCAAGTTTCTCGACAGCGTTACCGGGCCCGGCAAGCTCATCGAAAAGTTCAGCGTCATGCGTTTCGAGCAGGATAAGGACCAGAAGGACAAGGTTTACCTCGACATCCACATGGTACCCTATTTCCCCGCGAAAAACTTCATGATAGCCCTGACGGGCCAGAAAGGAGATGACCTGGACGCTGCGGCCTGGGCCGCGGAGTATGCGCAACAATGATTGCGAGTTCATGAGTTGAGAGCTTATGAGTCAAGCACTCTTACTCATCAACTCATAAACTTTAAACTCATCCGCTCATAAACCATGCCATTCAGCTCCACCGTAAAAATCGACGGCGACCACGAGTACAGCGTCATGTTCATGCAATTCGAGTTGCATCAGACGGTGGACGACGCGATGTCCATTACCTCGCCGATCCAGTGGGCGCATTTGTACATGGAGCTGGGAATGGTCCTCGATGATTTTTTGGTTGAATGGGCCAACAAGCCTTCGCAGAAATACGATCTCACGGTGGAACAATTCGGCGAAACCGGCTCATTCAAAACGCTGAGTTTCAAGGAGGCTGTTTGCATTGAATTCGTAGAAATGTTTGACGACGGTACCGACGACCTCGACAAGGCGCTTTCCAGCCGGTTGCAGAATTTTATCACTTGCATTACCGTAACCGCCGGCAGCGTGGAAATCAACGAAGCGAAACTCGAAAATTTTTAGCCATGGCCGAACAGGACGCCAGTATCGGAGTAGAGGCGCACCTTACCCTGGACGGGAAGGAGTTTATGGTCAAAAAGATCGCCTATGGGTGCAATCGTAATGCGGACGAACGCGGGAGCCCGACGGACTCGCCCAAAGCGCGGCTGATACGCATGACGATTTCGCCCACGAAGAACGACGATTTCGCATTGCTCTACGACTGGGCATTCAAAAACGACCGGCAGCTCAGCGGAAAGGTGGAGTTTAAATACGACAACGACTCGCAGATCCTGCGCAAAATGGAGTTTGAAGAAGCCTATTGTGTCGGTTTTCGGGAGTCGTTCCGGGCGAAGCAGTCGACGATCCGCGGGCACAAGCTGGCGCATGTGCCGGATACCAAAGGCTATCTGCCGCAGCACCGTGGCAAGGACTATTTCCTGCGCGACAGCAGCCTCGCATTGGTTTACGAGTTGGTGATCTTGCCTCAGAAAGTCAAAATAGGTCAGGTTGAAATAAGCAGTTAAATGGCACGACAGGTTAACACGAGCATTGAAATCGAAGGTGGCGTCGAGATTACCCGGCACCTGGGGCTGGTGATCGAGCAGGATTTGTTCGCCCATCACTGGTTTGAGTTGCTGGTACCGTTCGATCAGCTGGAAGACGAGGGAGAGCATTTCTTCAACCGCTCGCACCGTGCGGTCATGGGCAAGAAAATCACGTTCTCGTTCAGTCCGCGCCTCGGTTCCGATTCCTTCGACTTCGTATTTCAAGGCATTGTGACCGAGATCCGCCTCCGCAGCCTGAGCGACATGAGCAGTGCATTCGTGCTGAAAGGATATAGCCCGACGATCGTGCTGGAAGATTCTGTGCAACGGCGCTCGTTCCTGCGGTCCTCGGTTCAGGACCTTTTCAATAATGTACTGCAACCGTACCCGCAAAATCTGCTTAGGAAACAGCTTAATCCCGAAAATGGCAGCCGGCGGGTCCCGTTTACACAATACAATGAAAGCAATTACAAGTTTCTTTGCCGGGTAGCCGATCGTTGCTGCGAGTGGTTCTATTACAATGGCCGCGAACTCGTGCTGGGCAACAACGACTCGGAAGAAGTGGATTTCCTGGTCGACGGCTTACAGAATTTCGACGTAGCGATCCGGCTTCAACCAACGGTATTCTCCTTTGAAGGATACAACTACACCGTTCCCGAAACATTCACGGGACAATCGTCGTCGCAAAACGTGGATGGCCTTACAGCACTGAGCGAATTCGCATTGGAACAATCCGACAGCCTTTTTGCCCAAACATCCCTCCTGCCAGCGCCGGAGATTATCGGAAACCAGGGCGAAATCGACGAGCTGACCCAAATGGAGCGCTCGGCAAGGGTTACTTCAATGGTTGATTTCAAAGGCTCCGGGGAAACTCCGACCATGAGTGTGGGCACGGTACTGGCCGTTAAAGGGCAACGCCTCAACGAGCGCGGGGAGGCCTATGAAGAGAATTTCGGAAAATATCGTGTAGTACACATCCGCCACGAAGTCAATACGGCGGGCAGCTATCAGAACACATTCAATGCGGTGCCGGAGTCGGCGCAGCACCCGCCTAACAACCCGTATGTGCGTAACCCGCTGGGAGAAACCGAGCAGGCGGAAGTGATTGACAACGATGACAGCGAAAGCCTCGGGCGTGTACGTGTGAAGTTTTTCTGGGGACAGGGCCGCCAGCAGGACCAGGAATCGTACTGGATGCGGGTAGGCACGCTCCACAACGCCGAAGGCCGCGGCATCAATTTCGTACCCGAGATCGGCGCGATGGTCATGGTGGGCTATGAGGGTAACCTTGCCGAAAATCCTTTCGTAATGACCTGCCTGTATCCAAAACCCGAAGAGGACATCGACTATTCACCCGAAAACAACGATGTGAAGGTGATTGCCACGCGCTCGGGTAACATGATGATATTCATCGACAAGGAAGGCGACGCCAAAATCCAGATCAGTAACCGGAACAAGACCGACACATTCCTGGAATTCGCATTCAAAGACGACGGCCAGATCAGGCTGCACGTCGAAAACGGGTTAGTCGAAGTCAAATCGAAGGAGATCAAGATCGAGGCTACCACGGACATTACCGTCAGTGCGGGCGGGAAATTCGACTTGCATGCCGGCGAAATCGCTATGAAGGCCGATCAGAACATTAAAATAGAAAGCGGTACCGACACCAAAGTCAAAGCCGGCACCGAGTTCGAAGCCGAAGGTACCGCAACCGCGAAAGTGAAGGGAGCGCAGCTCAGCCTCGAAGCAGACGCTATGGCCGAGCTGAAATCCAGTGCCGCCACTGTGGTGCAGGGTAACCCGATCATGCTCAACTAAGTCAATATATCCATAAACAATTCATTCACTTTTAAACACTTACAACTATGCCAGCTTCAAGTTTTGACGCTTATTTTACCTGGGATGGCGGCCCGTCGGGCGACGGCATCGCCGTGATCTCATGCAGCTATTCCCTGTCGCAATCCACCGACGATAAAGGACGTGTTTCTTCCAAAGTGTATGGTGGAAATGTCTTTATACAAGTTGACTCTTCCAGCGCCGACGATAGCAAGAGCCTCTGGGAGTGGATGGTAGACCCGGACGGAAAGAAATCGTCCGCAAAGATTACTTTCAAAAATGTAGACGAAGAGCAGACTCAAAAGGAGCTCGAACTCACCGATGTGTACTGCGTGCAATATGCAGAAAGCTTCGTAGAAACCGGCTCCATGCCGATGACCACCAGCATTACGCTGTCGGCACGGGAAATCAAACTGTTTGGCACCCCGCACACCAACCGCTGGTAAGCAGAAAGAGGCGGGATATGCGCCCGCCTCCTTCTGAAAATTTTTAAATGCTATGCTCTCACGGCTACGATTGTCTCATTATCGACAATGTGGTTAGCCTGAAATGTTAAGTCCGGATCCATATAAACACGGCGTTTGTACCAGGGCTGTTTTTTATAAAAAAGCCAGCCGTAAGGCGCACCGTCGGGCGCGAGATATTCCACCGGGCTGCCGGGGTTACGGTCGTTGTAGTCGTTCAGAAAGATAAAAAACAGCTCGCCGAAGAGCATTGAATGCGGCGCTTTGGCCCGGAAGTTCGTAAATGCGGCTTCATCGGCCTTTTTGGTAAACTCAAACTGAATCACCAGCACGCGGGAGAGATCGAGAAGGTCCATATCCGGCAATGGCTGGCCCACGGGATAATACCACTTTTTGTATTCTTTGAGGGGTATTTCGAGGTAATTCTGGTAAACCCGTACTACAAAAACCGGAAACAGAAAACCCACCAGCGCCGTGGCCATACCCAGGCCTTTTGAAAGCTCATCTGCCAGCTTATGGTAGAGAAAAATAACCACTAATGCCGTCAGCAGCGTGATCAGCAGCGTAAAACCGATCGCCCTGGCGGAACGGTTCTCGAAAAGAATATCAAACCATTGTGAAAGCAGGTAAACGTGCAGAATGCCCAAAACCAGAAAACATGCCATCGCCATCGGATAGGCGTCGTGGTAATCGGTCACCCAGAAACCCAGTGCCCCTACCAATGTCAGCACGGCTATCAGAACGACTGCATACAATAGTTGGAGACGTTGCGTGACAGTTTTAACAAACGGAAGGTTCATCGGGGACGTGCGTAGTTGGTGAACAAACAAAAATAAGCCAGACTTTCATTAATACAACCACAATTTATTAAACGCCGGATGGAAGATCAAAACTATTCTTTGCCTCTCGCGCTCGACCGCATCGTAGCCGGCCTGCCGCATCCGAAATGTCCTGACAGAGAAGCCATCCACCAACATTTATATCTGTTAATGGTAACCCACTTCGACGAAAATCGTTTCGATAGCCGCTATGGCTGCGCGCTTTGGGAGCATGATTTTTCGGTTTTGTCGCAGATTAAATGGAAAGACCTCATCCGCGAATCACTCGAAGAAGCGGTGAGTACCTACGAACCGAGGCTTACCAATGTCAAAATCAGGGTTGAAATGGAGGAATTTGAGGTTTTGAGCAAAACCAACAACTATATCCGCAAACGCGTGGGCATTGAGATCAAAGCTACCATCCGGCGCACCAATGAACCTTTCGTGTTCTTCGAGCGCATTTTCATATCCCCTTTATCCATCGAATAATATGCCCGAAACGATAAGTTATACCAAGGAGAACATCTCCCGCCGGCTGATCAGGCGCTGTGCCGAGCTGTGGGGTATCGACGACGCCCAAACCGACCATTTCGACCCGCTGGTGCGGCTGCTCGCAGAGGCATGTTCGGTGGAGTTTGAAAAGGTAGGGCAGGAAATAGAGCATACCGAACTCCGGCTGATGACGCGTCTGGCCGAAATCCTTTCCCCCGAAACCCATAATGCACCCCAACCCGCAACGGCCATCGTACAGGCGCGCCCGCAGGAACCTACGGGCTGGATAGAGCCGGAGAACCAGCTCACCGGTAAGCGTACCAATGCGCGGAAGGGCGAAACCACCGAAGTCCATTTCGCCCCGGCGGACCGCTACCCGCTAGTAAATGCGACCATTGCGCAATACGCGACGCCGCAGGGGCTGTTTGTCATAGAAAAAGGCGCGAAAACATTAATAGCCAAAACATTACCCCAGCCAGGCGGCGAACAAAGCATTTGGCTCGGGCTGGAAGTCGAGCCGGGCATTACCTCCTGGGAGGGCTTCCGGTTCTATTTCGACTGGGCAGGAGACCCCGCAGAATACCAATACCGCGAGTTCCTGCAAGCGGCGAACTGGCAATGGAACAATAAAACGCTTCCCATCCTGCATGGCTTACAGGACAGTGCCGTAGACGATTCCATTCTGATCTACCACAACAGCTTCGTTCGCTTAAACAGCGACGATTCCTGGGAGAAGGGCAAACTGAAAGCAGAGCCCTATCCCGATGCATTTGAAAGCATGTTCGATACCCGGACGCTGCAATCACTGAAAAAGCCTTTGACATGGCTCCGAATCACATGGCCGGCCATATTTCCGGCGGCAGGGTTTGAACAAATGAATGTTTCGCTAAATGCATTTCCCGTGCAGAACAAGCAGCTAAACAAAATCACCTACCGCCTGCAAACCGGCCTGAACGGCATTGCATTGCCCAGCGGCGACGCTTTTATGGGTATTCAAAGTGTGGTTAATCAAAAGAATCAGGCTTATGCTGCATCTGAAAAGAGCCTTTATACCGACGAAGAAACGTCTTTCAATGCCGGTACGTCGCAATTGGGCGGGGCGCCCGCTGGCGCAGTACGCGTGTACACGCTCCGCAGGCAAGGCATCGGCCGTTTCGACAAGCGCGATGCGCGGGCAGTGTTGTACCAGCTCCTGGAACTGCTGCGCGACGAAGTGACGGCTTTTAATGCGATCGGTGAAGATTTCCTGGCCTCCATTCTTCGCGAAATCGCGCAAAATATGGCGCGGATCGAGCAGAAGCTGGGCACCAAAAAAGCCAGTGAAACCACCGCTCAGCCATTCCTGGTCATTCGTGGTGATAAAACCCCCGACGTGCTTTTCATTTCCTATTGGAGCACGCTCGCCGAGCAGGCCAATGGCATTCCCGCGGGCACGCGGCTGCAATCGTACGCGGCTTCGGGCGTGAGCGGCGCGGACATTACCATGCTCACGCGCTCGTCCGGAGGGAAATCCCGCCCCGATGAAGGCGATTACGTGAACCAGCTCCGGAAGAACATCGTCACCCGCAACAGGCTCGTAACGTTGGAGGATATGCGGGCATTCTGCACCGCCGAGCTCGGCGACCGGCTGCGAAAAGTGCAGGTGAAGCCGCATTTTATGCCTGGTAAAATGCCCGGCCAGGGCTTCGTCCGCTGTTTGCAGATAGGCCTCACGCCCGCCTCACCCGCCCGCGGGAGCGACGATTGGGCACGCGAATGCGAGCTCCTGCAACTGAAAGTAAGCCGGCTTTCCACAGGAATGTATCCCATCCAGGTAGTAACGCTACCCGGCAACTCCTGACCCTTCCCGACAACTTCTCACAACCCGTGACAACTCCTGACCATCCCTGACAACTCCTGACTATTCTAACCGCATCCGCCAGAAAAATGGAACCCCGTCCCGATCTTAGAGCCGAATTCATCGCCAGTGCATGGCTCGAAAACGATATTCCTGCCCGGCAGATCCTTTTCCGCCCGCTGGGGGATTTCAAACGGCGCAGTCATCGCGATATCGAAAACACGCGGGAGCTGGAAATAGGCAATTTCAAAGGCCAGGTAATTGATTCGAACCGAAGCGGTATTTACGATCATTTGCCCGAGCAGCTATTCCATTTGCCGTCGTCTACGAACTTGAATTCCACTAAAAAGAAGGTCGATGAAATCCGCCTCCAGCGGGAGAAGGAACAGCAGTCCCGGCTGTTTTTCCTTCCGTTGGAACAGGAATTCTTTCTTAACCGCGTGAGTTTGGCCCGCCTGGAACAATGCGCCTGGGAACTTGGGCCGGAGTCGGGGTTACTGGAAGAGTTGAAAGCATTCTGGCAGGCACCTCCTTCCCTCGACGAAAGCGTGTTCGTGCAGCTGTTGCCGCTCCTTCCGCTCGTCTCCGAAAATCGCGGTAATCTCGAAAAAGCCGCTGATATCATGACGGTCGCATTGCGGTTGCCCGTTGAAATACAAACCATTTTCGGCTTGAAATACCACTTCGAATCCGAAGCAGGCATGGGCGACGCCCTGCTTGGCGCAGATACCGCATTAGGCGGCGAGCTGGATACCTATCTGCCGCAGATCAACGTCGGCATAGAAGTCCCCGACCCTGCCGCTCTGGACCAATACCTGCACAACAAGAACTTCGACACCTTGGTAAACTGGCTACTGGGCTGGTTTATCCCCGTGGAATACGATTTTGCGGTATCACTCACACTCCCGGCGGGCGTATCGGCATTCACGCTCGCTTCCGATGACGGGCCGTCGATTCCGCTGGGTTATGCAACGCTGATGGCTGTTTAGATGCGGACAAACTTACCATGCTGGTACCATACCTACTTTTCCAGAAAGCGATAGGATAGCAGGAAGTAGTTACGCTTGACGTTCGATGTCAATTTATAGTAACGGGACATCCCCTCTGAGATTTCCTGACGTACCTCTAAGCCGAACTTCTTGTAGCTGATACCCAAACCATAGATAAAACCGAATTCGTATTTTTTGGGCGCACTTATCGCCTCTTGTCTGGTTACAATCGGATCTGAATTCTGAAACCTATCCTCCTTCTTTCTTTCATTAGTTACAGAAATCGCTTGGCCATTTGTTACCCCTCCGTTCAGAAATAATTTAAATCCACCAATCGGGATTTGGTATCTGACCATGTTAACGAGCTTGATATAGCCAAAACCGAATGTATTCGTAACCTTGCTCAGGCCATCGTCCGAAAAGGTGCTCTCCCTGACAACGCTTGACTTGTAGGAAGTAAATACCAATTCATTATACAACGAAGCCCGTTGTTTCAACCGCGGGAACACAAAATTCAGGAATACGCCGCCTGAAACCTTGTTGGATAAGGGAAAATCTCCATTCACCAATTCTGGCACCACGGGTCCTTCGAAACTCAGTTTCGAGCTCGATAGGCCGGCCACTACACCTACCTGGATTAAGGAACCGGTAGGTTTATACGAAGTAACAGCTCCCTTTTGAGAGGAACATTTTTCGTAAAACCGGTCGAAGACTTTGCCTATCGATTGCTGAGAATAGGGCAACATCCGCTGGTCGGCGATGAGTCCCGGGCAATCTGCGAAGAAATTTTTCAATTGCTCGCGATAGTAGGTAACGTTGACCACCTGCCCGTTGGCAGCGAGATAGCGGTGATTGATCAGCAATTGGTAAGGCCCATCCTTATCCCTGATGTAGAGCTGAACTTTCCCATCTTTATCTTTCAGGTAAAACAGACCCTTCGGGCCGTTATTCACCACCAGCAAAAAGGCGGCTGTCTTTACGACTTCCGGTACCGGTGAGGAGGCTAAATTGTCAATTTCGGTCGCGCTTATGTTTACCTCTACATGCGCTTTGACGTAGTTTTCTCCATGCACTCCGAAGCCTTCCATATCGCTAAGCCCGTAAGTTTCGGTTTTCTCGCCTGTTAGAGCCTTGAAGTTAATGGTCTCCGGATTGCGTGACCAGCTCTTGTAATCAATGTACCCCCTGACTGTATCATTTGGAGCAATTACGATGTAGCCCGGTTCAAATGGCTTTTGAGCTTTGGAAAAATGAAAGGATAAGAGCAAAAATGTAAAAACGGCAAACTTGCTGTCATTTTACCCGTCTGATTTTCATTCGCTTATAGAAAAGTCGGCCGAAATGGCCATTTCCCTTAAAAAAACACACAAAACACAAGTTATTAGCAGAATAGTAATATCGGGTTCTAGGAAATTTATCTTGCGATTCTGATTTTTTCGAATCAAATTTGCGGTTTCATTGAAATCCCGAATCTGAAAGTGAAGACTGTACGAGTGATTAACCAGGCCATCAGCTTAATGCTTGCCGTCATGTTATTGACGGTGGCGGGAGCGCGGTCGTGGTCGGATCATACGGATCGGGGCGCTTTTCAGGGAGCTAAGACCGAGGCGGTCGCCAAAGATCTGGCTAAGAAGGCCAATGCGCAATCAGGCCAGTCGGAACAGCCCGAGGTAAGCGCGCTGAGCCTGAATGCGGTCATTACGCCCGCCATTTCCTTCGATTTTTATCAATACCTTTATTTTTTACCTCAGCCCGTCTGGCATTTCGTTGCCAAAAAACTGGTCGTCCGGACTATATTCAGCGAGCCGGTGTACCTGGTTTCTCATTTCCAGCGGGTTTTCGGCCGATTTATCGTCACCAACGCTCCGTAATGTGTGAGCGGGCCCAGCAGGCCCGCATGTCCGCATTTTCTCAGAAAGCCTGCGCCGTTTTATATTTCCAGCCGGGCTGTTTTCAGTTGTATTTCAAGGATTTCAATTAAATTTTTCATTTCAAAATGACCAACAAGAACGGGATAATCGCGTTGACGATCGTCATCGCCCTTATTAGCGTCTATAACCTGTCCTTCACTTTTGTGTCGCGCAATTTCAAAAGCAAGGCGATCGCCTATGCCACCGACGCGAAGGGAGAGGTTGACGTGACCAAAAAACAGCATTACATCGACTCGCTGTGGCGCGAAGAGGTATACCTCGGCCACACATTGCAGGAAGTTACCGAGCGCGAACTCAACCTCGGCCTTGACTTGCAAGGTGGTATGCACGTGGTATTGGAAGTGGCTCCTGCCGACATCCTTAAAGGAATGGCTGGCGGTAATGCCCGCAGTGCAGCATTCCAGAATGCATTGAAAAAAGCAGGTGAAGATAAGTCGGCCAACAACAGCACATTTATCAACCGTTTTGTAAGCGCTTATAAAGAAGCTGCTCCGAACACCAGCCTCGCGTCGGTATTTGCTACCAGCGCCAACCGCGGCAAGATCAACAGCAACTCGTCGGATTCGGACGTGATCAAAATGCTGAAAACGGAAATCGACGGTTCTATCGACCGTGCATTCCAGATCACCCAGGCACGTATCGACAAATTCGGGGTGACTAACCCGAACATCCAGCGCCTGCCTGGCCAGAACCGCGTTTTGGTGGAGCTCCCTGGTGTGGATAACCCTGAGCGTGTTCGCCGCCTCCTTTCCGGTGCTGCGAAACTGGAATTTGCAGAAGTATACCTGACGCAGGAACTCGGTGCCGGCCTCGAAGGCCTGGGTCGTTACCTGACTCAACAGGCTGAAATCGAAAAAGCGGCTAAGAAAACTGCCGCACCTGGTGCAGCTGCAACTGCTTCTACCGATACTACTAAAAAATCGACCGAGGGCGGCCTGGCTGCGCAGTTGGAGAAAAAAGCAGATTCTACTGCCACTGACTCGGCTGCATTGGCGGCTCAAAGCGCTGCATTGACCAGCCTGTTCGTACCGATGCCGCAAGGCCTTGGTGTATACCTGAAAGACACTGCGCGCGCCAGCGAAATCCTGCGCCGCCCGGAAGTACGCTCGCTTTTCCCTTCGGACCTCGTGTTCATGTGGGACCGCAAAGGAACCGAAGCAGGTGGTAACCAACTGATTTTGCCTTTGTATTTCATCAAGAAAACCAATGGCGAAGCAGCTATGGAAGGTGATGTGATCGTGAATGCAAACCACGACTACGACGACCGCGGCCGTCCGGAAGTAACGATGCAAATGAATGGTGAAGGTGCCCGCAAATGGCGCTCACTGACTGCCCGCAGCGTAGGCCGCCCGGTAGCGATCATCATCGACGGCCTGGTTTACACAGCTCCTACCGTGCAAGGCGAGATCCCTAACGGTAACTCGTCCATCACCGGTAGCTTCACCGTGGAGGAGACAAAAGATATGGCGAACGTGTTGAAAGCAGGTAAACTGCCGGCTCCGACGCACATCGTGGAAGAAGCAGTTGTAGGTTCTTCTCTCGGCGCTGAGGCGATCAACGACGGATTGTGGTCTTCGGCCGTAGGTCTTTTGATCGTACTCGTATTCATGGTGGCCTACTACAACCAGGCTGGCTGGATTGCTGATATCGCATTGTTGATCAACTTGTTCTTCCTCTTGGGCGTAATGGCTTCTCTCGGAGCTGTACTGACGCTCTCGGGTATCGCGGGTATCGTACTCTCGATCGGTATGGCGGTGGATGCCAACGTACTGATTTACGAAAGTATCAAGGCCGAGCTGGCGGAAGGAAAGCCATTTGCGCAATCGATCCGTGACGGTTTCAAACACTCCCTCACAGCGATTATTGACTCCAACGTTACTACACTTTTGACGGGTATCATCCTTTACACATTCGGTACAGGTCTGGTATTGGGTTTTGCAACAACCCTCGTTTTGGGTCTTTTGACTTCCCTCTTCAGCGCGATCTTCATTACCCGCCTGTTGCTCGAACAAAAGCTCAAAAACGGCAAGACTTTTGCATTTACCAATACGCTAACCAAAGGCTGGTTTCAGGATAACCACTTCGACTTCGTTTCGCAGCGCCGTCGTTTCTACATCATTTCGGCGATCATTATCGCGATTGGTGTAGGTTCATTCATCTTCAAAGGGTTCGGTTTGGGTATCGACTTCAAAGGAGGCCGTTCTTATGTAGTTCGTTTTGAAAACAATGTGGATGCGGATGCGCTCCGTACCAACATGGACGAAGTACTCGGCTCGACTACCGAAGTGAAAACTTTCGGAGGACAGGATCAGGTGAAAGTCACGACTCCTTACCTCATCGAAGACGTTACGCCGGAAGCTGATCAGAAAGCGGAAGCGAAAATCCTGGAAGCGACCAAGAAAATCGCCAACAACCCTGCCAAGATCGTTAGCTCGAACAAAGTGGGTCCTACTATGGCGAAAGACACTCTTTGGAGCGCGGTATATGCGGTATTGCTTGCATTGGCAGCGAACTTCGTGTATATCCTGATCCGATTCAAGCGCGTAGCGTTCTCGTACGGTGCGGTATTCTCTCTCGCGCACGACGTGGTGATTATCCTCGCAATCTTCTCGCTGTTCAACGGCTGGTTGCCATGGTCGCTCGATATCGACCAGGCATTCATCGGTGCGATCCTGACCATGATCGGTTACTCGATGAACGACACCGTCGTAATTTATGACCGTATCCGTGATTACCTCGCCGACGAAAAGTCACGCGGGCAAAACCTGTCGACCGTTATCAACAACGCATTGAACAGTACTTTGAGCCGTACGGCAGTAACCGGTATCTCGGTAATCCTCGTGTTGATCGTTCTGATGATCTTTGGTGGAGCGGTTATCCGCGGATTTACCTTCTGTATGTTGCTCGGGGTAATCGTGGGTACTTATTCTTCACTCTTCGTAGCGGCACCTATCGTGGTTGACCTGCTGCAACGTTCAAAGAAGAATGAGCCTGCGCCGGCAGTAGCAGCAGACGCTACGGCGGCAGCGGCAACCAAAAAAGCAAAGGCTTAAAATAAAAGAATAAAAGAGGGTAAGTATTGCACTTACCCTCTTTTTCTTTGGTGTCTATACGTAGTTAGCAAATTTTCTTTTAGCTTTATCAGACCATCATTTCTACAACAACAAACCTAATATATGGCAAGTCAACTCTGGATTAAAAAACCACTTGAAAAACTATTACACGAATCTACCGGAGAAGGTAACCAGCTGAAACGCACGCTGGGCCCGGGAAGCCTTGTGGCACTGGGAATCGGTGCGATCATCGGCGCGGGTCTATTCTCCATCACGGGTGGAGCGGCTGCCAACCAGGCCGGCCCTGCTATCACCATCTCCTTCATCGTAGCGGCATTGGGCTGCGCATTTGCCGGTCTTTGTTATGCCGAATTCGCTTCCATGATCCCGGTTGCAGGTAGTGCCTACACCTATTCCTATGCCACCATGGGCGAGTTCATCGCGTGGATCATCGGCTGGGACCTTGTATTGGAATACGCCGTAGGTGCCGCCACGGTAAGTATCAGCTGGAGCCGGTATTTAGTCAAGTTCTGCGAGGGGTTTGACGTCCATTTACCCGCGGCACTCACAGTTGGTCCGTGGGACGGCGGTGTGATCAACCTACCCGCTATTTTCATCGTAATCCTGATGAGCTTGCTGCTCATGAAAGGAACCCAGGAAAGTGCATTGGTGAACGGTATCATCGTAGGCTTGAAAGTAGCCGTTGTGATCATCTTCATCGTGCTGGGCTGGAAATACATCAACGAATCTAACTACGTACCTTATATCCCCGACAACACGGGCAAATTCGGTGAATACGGTTTCAGCGGGATCATACGGGCCGCGGCGATCGTGTTCTTTGCCTACATTGGTTTCGACGCTGTAAGTACTGCGGCGCAAGAGGCCAAAAACCCTAAGAAAGACATGCCGATCGGTATCCTCGGCTCATTGGTGATCTGCACCATTCTATATATTCTCTTTGCACACGTAATGACGGGTGTAACCAACTACACCACATTCAAAGGCCAGGACGGTATCGCGCCGGTTGCCGTAGCGATCGAATCCATGGGTACGCCCGATGCCAGTGGTGCTATCCACCCCGACTATCCGTGGTTGAACCGCGCAATCATCGTGGCGATCCTCGCGGGTTATGCTTCCGTGATCCTGGTAATGCTTTTGGGCCAGAGCCGCGTATTTTTCAGCATGAGTAAAGACGGATTGCTGCCACGCGTATTCTCGGCCGTACACCCGAAATTCCAGACGCCGGTGAAGAACAACACCATGTTCCTGGTCTTCGTGAGCCTTTTCGCGGCATTCGTACCTGCGCGCGTCGTGGGTGAAATGACCAGCATCGGTACATTGTTTGCGTTTATCCTCGTTTGTATCGGTATCATCGTAATGCGCAAGCAAATGCCGGACGCACCGCGTGCATTCAAAACACCGCTGGTGCCATTGGTTCCGATCCTCGGTATTTTCACTTGCTTTTTCATGATGGCGTTCCTGCCACTTGATACCTGGATCCGTCTGTTCGTGTGGATGATTATCGGTTTCGACGTGTATTTGTATTATGGTATTAAAAACAGCTTCCTGTCGAACAAACTGCCGGCTTCCATTGTGGCTGGCGGCAAAACCGTTGGAATCGTGGGAATCGTGCTGGCTGTGCTGCTGGCCGCGATAGCCTATTTCCACCACGTACAAACCGACGGCACCGACACAGGGATCTATTACTTCTCGCTCATCTTTGCCGCTATTCACATTGTGACTTTCGGTATGACGCAGACCAAGAAGGCGTAATTAGAAGAAAAAAAGGGCGGCCCGCGCAGGGAGGACGGAGGAGAGGAAAAAGGAAAATATATCAAAGCAAAATAGGCCATTCCGTGACTGGATGGCCTATTTCTGTTTAAGGCTATATCGATACTAAAATCTTGACAACACTTTCTCCGAAACCGTTTGCCCGATGGAGAGCGATGATGTAGCGGCAGGCGAAGGCGCATTGCAGACGTTAATGGCCGTTTTGTTTTCAATGATCGAGAAATCATCCAGCAACCCGCCGTCGTAGTCGCACGCCTGTGCGCGTACGCCCGAGCCGCCGGGAATGAGGTCGTCGCTCTGGATTTCAGGGATGAGGCCTTGTAATGCTTTCGTAAATGCGGCTTTCGAAAATGAGCGGTAATATTCGCCCAACCCGGTGCGCCAGTATTTCATCGCTACTTTCTGAAAGCCCGGCCAAGAGAGCGATTCAAGCATTTCGGGCACGTTAATGTCCAGCTTTTTATAACCTTCTCTTTTGAATGCAAATACCGCGTTCGGCCCCGCCTCGATGCCGCCTTCGATCATACGCGTGAAATGCACGCCCAGGAAAGGGAAATTAGGATCAGGCACCGGGTAAATGAGGTTTTTAACCAGATAATGCTTCTCCGGCCGGATCTTGTAATATTCCCCGCGGAACGGGATAATGCGGACGTTGATATTCTCGGGCTGCGTGAGCTGCGCTACTTTATCGGAATAGAGCCCGGCGCAGTTTACGACGAGTTTGGTTTCGAATACCTTCCCGGTAGCGGTTACCACTTCCGAGTGCGTATTGCGGTTTTTCACGTCGGTCACTTTTTCACCGAAATGTACTTCGCCGTCCAGTTTCCGGAAACTCTCCGCGTATTTTTCACAAACCGTTTTATAATCGATAATGCCGGTGTAGGGAACCCAAATGCCTTCTAACCCCTTCACATGCGGCTCGATTTCCTTCATTTCGCCTTCCGAGATCATGCGGTTTTGGGTCAAGCCGTTCTGGTTTCCGCGCTCGAAGAGGTTACGCAACAATGGGCGCTGCTCCTCGGTGGTGGCCACCACTATTTTTCCGCACAAATCATACGCAACGCCTTCCCTCTCGCAGAAATCGATGAGCATCCGGTAGCCGCGGATGCAGTTTGTGGCTTTCAAACTCCCGGGTTTGTAGTACAATCCCGAGTGGATCACGCCGCTGTTGTGGCCGGTCTGGTGTTTGGCTACTTCATTTTCCTTTTCGAGCAGCAGCACTTTCAATGCAGGTTTCTGCTCCTTAATGCGGAGGGCTGTTGCGAGGCCTACAATGCCGCCGCCTATGATGGTAATGTCGTACATATATGCTAATACTAATTCCTTAATTAACCGGGGAAGGATATTTTCCCCATCGAAACGCCCGGCACGCCTTTCTTTTCGCCGAAATACACCGCCTCGCCTGCTACCGCCTCGTTCGCGAGAACGGCAAACAATACGGCCTCTTTCGCATCCCCCGCAACGCCGAGCTCATCGATCAGACGGATATTTTGGCCCAATAACCTGCCAATCGCGTCCATTAATGCCGGGTTATGCGCACCACCTCCGCTTGCGTACACTTCAGATACTTCGGCGTTTTGCTTTGCGTTCGTTTCGCCGCTTCGCATTGAATTGCGGATCGCCTCCGAAATTGTTTCGGCGCTGAACTGCGTTAATGTCGCAATCAAATCTTCCGGTTTCACCGCATTGCGCCCCGAGAGCTGCATGGCATTTTGCACATAATCAACGCTGAATACCTCCGGGCCGGTGGTTTTCGGAAATGGCTGTTCAAAAAACGACGAGTCTTTGAGTGCATTCAGCAATGCTTCGTCGACTGCACCGCTCGCCGCAATGCGCCCATTCTCATCAAAAGGCTTCCCGAAATGCAAGCGTGCAAACGCGTCGATCAACGTATTTCCAGGGCCGGTATCGGTCGTGAAAACCCGTGAAGCATCGAGGTTCCCGGGCAGGAATGTGAAGTTGGCAATGCCGCCCATGTTCAGCAGAATGCGGTTTTCATTTTTTTGGGAAAACAAAAAATAATCGCCGTACACCGCCAGCGGCGCGCCTTCGCCGCCTGCCGCAATGTGTTTTTGCCTGAAATCACTGAGTGTGATAATGCCGGTTGTCACCGCAATATGGTCGCCGTCTCCGATTTGCAAGGTCGCATTGGGAAAGCCTGCAATGCCGTGCTGCTTTTGCGGAGCGTGAAAAACGGTTTGCCCGTGGCTCGCGATCAGGTCTACTTCCGAAGTATTAACACCCCATTCAACCAGGCATTCGAGGATCATCCGACCGTGTTGCAGGCCTATGAATGGATTGAGCAAAACCAGTTGCTGAAAATCGATCTGCCTCTTCGCGAAAATCTCCCGCACGGCATTCCTGAAATCCTCTTCATAAGGCACCGTTTTGAAATGCTCGACGCTCAAATGCGTCTCCGGCCCACTCCCTTCCGCGCGGCAAAGTGCCACATCCAGCCCGTCGAGCGAAGTGCCCGACATCAGCCCGATAATCCTGCGCGACGGCTTGCGGCTCAGCGCGTAAAGCTTTTCAACGTGTTCTTTCACAGATGGTATTGCTAAAAAACGGGCCAGCCTTTGAATGAGCTGGCCCGTAAGGATCCGTTGGAAACGCGGTTACCCGTTGTTTTCCGCTGCCGGCGGCGTTCCTTCCGGCTTCGGTCCGCCACCCGAAGGCTTCTGCCCTCTGTTACGGTTACGGTTGTTCCTGTTTCCTCCTTCGTTGTTATTTCTGTTACCTCCTTCGTTATTGCCCTTGTTGCGGGGCTCACCGCCGGGGTTACTGTTGTTACCTTTGTTTCTCGGTTCGCCTCCGGGATTGTTATTGGCCCGGTTACGCTGGCCTTCGTTCGGGTTATTACCTCTGTTACGAGGCTCTTCTCCTTGGTTGTTGCCTTTGTTCTGACGTTCCTCTCCCGGGTTGTTACCGCGGTTCCTGGCCTCGTTCCCCTGGTTATTACCCCGGTTTCGCTGCCCTTGATTCTGGTTCTGGTTATTCCCTTTATTCTGAGGCGCATTCCCGGTATTTTCCGCAGTAATGCTGTTTCCAGCCTCATTGCCTCCGCTCTCACCAGCGCTGTTTTCAGGGCCATTTCCGCGGTTTTTACCCGAACGGTTCTTCTTCTTTTTCTTTTTCTTTTGCTCGTCGCTGTACTTCTTGTCGAGGTTTTCCAGGTCGCTATTGAGCTTGCCCGCCAACTTGTCCGCACTTTTTTCAGGTTCCGGTGTCAGGATTTCGAGTGATTCGGGGATAATATCCTTTTTATTCAACTCAATGATTTCCAAAACCTTGTCGATCGGTACAGGATACCAGTTCGTGTCCTTATCAAACCCGAACCACATGATTTTCTTGAAGATATCCGTCTTCTGCAAGGTGGCTACGCCTTTCTTGGTTTTCAACGGCGCATCCACCGTCGGGATATCCCGCAATGCATCGATGTACGTTTCGAGCTCGTAATTCAGGCAGCATTTCAGCCTTCCGCACTGGCCCGACAGTTTCGCAGGGTTCAATGAAAGGTTCTGATAACGCGCCGCAGCAGTTGAAATATTCTTGAAATCGGTCAGCCAGGTCGAGCAGCAAAGTTCGCGCCCGCAGGAGCCTAACCCGCCTAAGCGGCTCGCTTCCTGCCGCAGACTGATCTGCCGCATTTCGATCCGCACTTTGAACTCCGAAGCCAGCATTTTGATCAGTTCCCGGAAATCCACCCGCTCTTCCGACGAATAGTAGAATGTCGTTTTGGTATTATCCGACTGGTATTCCACGTCCGAAAGCTTCATATTGAGCTTCATTTCCCGGATAATCTCGCGCGTACGGTAGAGCGTGGGCATTTCGCGCGCCATCGCCTGCGTGAACTTGTCGAGATCTTTTTCCGTCGCGATGCGGTAGATCACGTGCAGGTCGTCGTTGATCTGGACATTCTTGCGCTTCATCTGAAGGCGCACGAGTTCCCCCTGCAACGATACCGTTCCAATATGCTGGCCGGAAGCCATTTCACACACCACATAATCGCCTGTGATGAATTCCAGCTGATTTATATTCCGGAAATATTCCTTTCTGCCTCCTTTGAACTTGACTTCAACTACATCAAAACGCTGTCCCGCCGGCACGTCCATGTGACTGAGCCAATCGAAAACATTCATTTTATTGCATCCGCCAGTTCCGCAGCTTCCTTTACTTCCACATCCGGCGACGGCCGTACCGTTAGTACCGCAACCCCCGGATGAACATGATCCACATCCCATAATTACTCCGCTTCATCAATCGTTATAACGAATTAAATCCACGCCAATATCGTGCCGGAAATACTTTCCTTCGTATTGCACTGCCTGCGCAGCCCGCTGTGACTTGTGCACTGCGTTTTCGAGGGAATTGGCCAGGCCTGTAAGGGCCATTACCCGTCCTCCGTTCGTCACGACCTCGGCGTTTGCATTAAAAGTGGTACCTGCATGGAACACATGTACATCCTCCACTTTGTCTGTCCCCGAAATTACCTTCCCTTTTTCGTAGTCTTCGGGATAGCCGCCCGACACCACTACCGTCGTTACGGCTACCTGCGGTGAGATCTGCAAATCGAAATCTTGCAGGGTACCTTTGGCCGTCGATGCCATGAGCATCGCAAAATCCGACTGGATACGCGGGACTACTACTTCGGTTTCGGGATCGCCCATCCGGACGTTGTATTCAATCACATAAGGCTCGCCTTTGATGTTCATCAGACCGATGAAGATAAAGCCTACATATTTGATTCCTTCGCTTTGAAGACCGTGCAATGTAGGTTTCACCACCTTTTCCTCTACCTTTCGGATAAAGTTCGCGTCCGCAAACACGACGGGCGACACCGCCCCCATTCCACCCGTGTTCAGGCCCGTATCGTTCTCGCCGATACGCTTGTAATCCTTCGCTTCCGGGAGGATTTTGTAATGCTCACCATCAGTAAGCACAAAAACCGACAATTCTATCCCTTTCAGGAATTGTTCGATCACAACTTTGTTACCCGCCTTACCGAATTTGCCGTCCAGCAGCATTTCGCGGAACGCCTGTACGGCGTCGGAATGCTTTTCCGCGATGATCACGCCTTTGCCGGCAGCGAGGCCATCGGCTTTGAGCACGATCGGCAGCGAATGGTTTTCGAGGTATTCCAGTCCTACTTCCAGGTCTTCGGCAGTAAATGTGCGCGAAGCGGCGGTTGGAATGCCGTATTTATCCATAAACTGCTTCGAGAAGTCTTTACTTCCTTCGAGTTGCGCACCGGCTTTGTCAGGGCCGATAATCCGCACTTTCGAAAGGTCTTCCCGTGCATTGAAATAATCTACAACCCCATTTACCAGCGGTTCTTCGGGACCTACGATCACGAGTTCGATGTTATTTTCAATTACCGCGTTGGCAATGGAGTCAAAATCGTTGTAAGAAATGGATAGGTTCGTTGCTATGCCTGCTGTTCCGGCGTTTCCGGGAGCCATAAATAAGGTATCGCAAAGAGGGCTTTGGGCTATTTTCCAGGCAAAAGCGTGTTCTCTTCCGCCCGATCCCAAGATGAGTATGTTCATAACTGGTTTTAAAAATTCAAAAAATACTGATTGTCCGGCAAGTACTCCGGGGGTGCTAGTTGGCTAGTTCCGACAAAAACTTGATCCGCATCAGGCGCAATTCTTCTTCACTGACCTCCTCGCCCTCGAATTCGTTCAGCGCGGTGGCGATATTGTCGGTTTCGGCGGTCATAAAATAATCGTAAATATCCTGCTGTCGCTCGCGGTCGATCACCTGGTTGATGTAATAGTCCAGGTTGAGCTTCGTACCGGAGTAGCAAATGTGTTCCACTTCTTCGATCACATCGGCCAATGCGAGGTCCTTCACTTCGGCAATCTCGTCCAGACTTACCTTCCTGTCGACCTGCTGGATGATGAAAATCTTGATTTTGGATTTGTTAACCGTGGATTTGATCACCACATCTTTCGCCGTCTCGATCTCGTTTTCTTCCACGTATCGTGAAATGAGTTCGATAAACGGCCGGCCGAACTTCTGCACCTTACCCATTCCGACGCCGTTAATCTGCGCCATTTCCTGCTGGGTGGTAGGATAAGTAGTGGCCATTTCTTCCATCGAAGGATCCTGGAAGATCACATACGGCGGCAGGTTTTTCTCCTTCGCCACCTTTTTACGCAGGGCTTTCAGCATTCCGAGCAATGCCTCGTCGTAAGCATGCGCGCTGCCATTTCCGTTCACGGCTTCCTTATCGTCGTCCTCTGGTTTCACTTCCTCTTCATCAAAGTTGTGGTCCTTCTGAAGTGTGATTGGGTAAGGATCGTTCAGGTATTTGGCACCTTTTTCGCCCAGCCTGATCACTCCGTAATTCTCAATGTCCTTTTCGAGGTAGTTCAGGATCACAAGCTGGCGAATGGCCGACACCCAGTAATCACGCGACTCATTCAGTTCCAATCCCTTGCCAAAAACTTCCAGCTGGTCGTGCTCGTAGCTTTTTACGTACTGGTTGTCGGTGGCGGTGAGCAAATCGGCGATATGGTCGGCGTCGAAACGCTGCTCGGTCAGCGCTACCGATTTGAGGATCAAAATCACGTCCTCCTGTACCTTGATCTTCTCCGTGGGCTTGTTACAGTTGTCGCAGTACCCGCAATCTTTTTCGAGATACTCGCCGAAATAGCTCAGCAGCTGCCGCCGCCGGCACACGCCCAATGTCGAGTACGCCACCATTTCGTTCAGCAAATGGCGTGCATTGTCGCGCTCGGTAACGGTTTTGTCCTTGTTGAACTTTTCGAGCTTCTGAATATCGTCGTAGCTGTAAAACATCAGGCAGTTGCCTTCCAGCCCGTCGCGGCCTGCGCGGCCCGTTTCCTGGTAATAGCCTTCAAGTGACTTCGGCACATCGTAGTGGATCACGAAGCGCACATCCGGCTTGTCGATACCCATTCCGAATGCGATCGTCGCCACGATCACATCGCACTCCTCGTTCAGGAACGCGTCCTGGTTCGCCATGCGCGTATTGGCGTCGAGGCCCGCGTGATACGGTAATGCACGTACGTCGTTGACATTCAAAAGCTCCGCGACTTCCTCCACCGTTTTACGGCTCAGGCAGTACACAATGCCCGATTTGCCCTTGTTGTTTCGGATATAGCGGATAAGCTGCTTCTTAATGTCCTTCTTCGGACGGATTTCGTAATAAAGGTTTTTGCGGTTAAAAGAAGATTTAAACGTCTCGGCCTCTTCCATTTGCAGGTTTTTACGGATATCCTGCTGCACTTTCGGAGTGGCAGTGGCCGTGAGCGCAATGATGGGCAGTTTGCCGATATTCTCGATAATGCCGTAAATGCGGCGGTATTCGGGGCGAAAATCGTGGCCCCATTCCGAAATACAGTGGGCCTCGTCGATGGCTACGAACGAGATCTTTACTTTTTTGAGAAAATCGAGATTATCTTCTTTGGTGAGCGATTCAGGGGCAATGTAAAGTAGTTTGAGGCTTCCGTCGAGCGCGTCGGTTTTGACGCGTGTCATTTCGGCTTTGGTAAGCGTTGAATTCAGGAATTGAGCATTGATACCGAACGCAGTAAGCTGGTCGACCTGGTTTTTCATCAAGGCGATCAGCGGGGAAATCACGATCGTCAGTCCGTCGCTGACAAGGGCAGGAAGCTGGTAGCAGAGAGACTTACCTGCGCCCGTAGGCATAATGACGAATGTATTTTTACCTAAAAGTATATTTTGTATGATAACTTCCTGATCTCCGCGGAATTGACTGTATCCAAATATTTCTTTAAGCTTCCCTTTTAATGTGTCTGTTACGACTTTATCAACCTGCTGTACCATACTCTGTTCACAAAATGGTTATTCCAAACTTCCCTATCTTTGCGCTTTGAAATAAATAATGACGTTTTTGTCTCTCTAAACTGTGTTTCAGATTTGAAATTAATAAAAAATATTCAGTCAACCGCAAAAGAAGTATTACGTCAGGAAGCAGAAGCTGTACGTAATCTGATTGAATTGATTGACGATGAATTTGAAAAATGCGTATATGCCATTTTACACTCCGGAGGGCGCGTTGTGGTCTCTGGCGTGGGTAAAAGCGCCATTGTAGGACAGAAGATTGTAGCCACCCTGAACTCCACGGGCACACCGGCATTATTTATGCACGCGGCCGACGCCATTCACGGCGATTTGGGCATGATCCAGGACAACGACGTGGTGATTGTGATCTCCAAAAGCGGCGATACGCCGGAGATCAAAGTACTTGTGCCCCTGCTGAAACGTACCGGCGTGCAGATGATCGCCATGGTGAGCAACAAGGACTCCTACCTGGCCAAAAACTGCATTCTCACGCTTCACGCACATGCGCCCGCAGAGGCAGACCCGCTCAACCTCGCGCCTACAACGAGCACATCCGTAACCATGGCGCTCGGCGACGCGCTCGCGATATGCCTGCTCGAAGCGCGCGGCTTCACACACGACGATTTCGCCCGGTACCATCCCGGCGGATCATTGGGCAAGCGGCTTTACCTCAAAGTCTGCGACATTTACCCGCATAATGCATTGCCGACTGTGAACGAGCAGGCTACTTTGCAGGAGGTAATTCTCGAAATGACTTCAAAACGGCTCGGAGCGACGGCGGTAGTGAGTGAAAATGGCCTGATGGCGGGTATTATTACCGATGGAGATTTACGCAGAATGCTGAAAACTTACGGCGCGGCAAGCTTGCTGGACTTGCACGCAAAGGATATTATGACCCAATCTCCGATTACGGTTTCGCCGGATGAATATGCGGTGAATGCTCTGGAGGTAATGCAGTCCAAAAGCATTACCCAAGTAGTAGTGGTGGAAGAAGGTAAAGCGCTGGGTTTCGTGCATTTGCACGATCTGCTGCGGGAGGGGTTGGTATAGCCCAGGCCCTTGCCAACCCAGGCCTCAAGGCCTGGGTTACGGTGCTGCCTATCTGAAGCGCTTGGACTGCTGCACTTCCCGCTCGTCCTTGCGGATGAAGCGATTCGCAAACACATTTGCGAGCATGGCGCCCACGAGTCCGTAGAAACCGATATCATATTTGCCGGTCAGTTCAGGATCGAAAAGCTTGGCTGTTTTGTAAAAAGTGAAATAGATCACCAGACCCATCGTAACGGTCATCAATATGGAGTTCACCGCGCACAATGCCGATTGCAGAATGCGGTTTTTGAACTGGAAGATCGCATAGGCAGCCACACCGGCTGTGAGAATGGCCAGCGCGACGAGGTAATATACCGGCTGAACATTGGATTGTACTTCGTTGATCTGGTGGTGCAGCCTCAGGGCCGTCAGATCGGCACTTTGTCCTCCCGCTAATGCTACTTTGGACCAGATCGGGAAGGCGAGGAAAATACCCATTCCAATGACGACCATAGCCAGGAAGATAGTTTGAATACGTTGTAACATGCTTTTTTAAGAGTTGTTCTTTTTCAAATTGAATGGCAAATTTAGGCAAAGACGCCATTTGCCGGAAATCGCATCAGGAAATCACTTCACCATAAAGGTCAAATTCCTCGGCGGAAGTCACTTTCACCTGTGCGAAATCACCCAACCGTACATACTGGCTCGCAGGCACGAGCACCTCATTGTCAACCTCGGGTGAATCGTACTCGGTACGACCGATGAAATAGCCGCCTTCCTTCCGGTCGAAAAGCACTTTGAAGGTCTTACCGATTTTCTCCTGGTTAAGCTCTGCCGAAATGCCTTGCTGCAATTCCATAATCGCATCTGCACGCTCTTGCTTCACTTCCGGGTCGATATCGTCCTCCATCGAGAACGAATGCGTATTGTCCTCGTGCGAGTATTGGAATGCACCCAGGCGGTCGAAACGCATTTTTTCAACGAACTCGTAGGTTTCATCGAACAGCTCTTCGGTTTCTCCCGGGTGGCCGACGATGAGTGTCGTACGCAATGCGATATCGGGCACTTTATCGCGGATCGAGTGGATGAGCGCTTCGGTTTTTTCGCGGGTAATGCCGCGGCGCATCAGTTTCAACATCTCCGTCGAGCCCGATTGCAGCGGCATATCGAGGTATTTGGCGATGTTGCTGCGCTCGTTCATCACATCCAGCACGTCCATTGGGAAACCCGCCGGGTAGGCATATTGCAGGCGGATCCAATCGATACCTTCCACATCGGAAAGGTTACGGAGCAGGTCCGAAAGGTTTCTTTTCTTGTAAATATCCAGGCCGTAGTAAGTCAGGTCCTGGGCAATGAGGATGAGCTCTTTGGTACCGCGTTTCGCAAGCGATTTCGCTTCTTTTACCAGCTCGTCGATCGGCCTCGACACGTGGCCTCCGCGCATAAGTGGGATCGCACAGAACGAACACGGGCGGTCGCAACCTTCGGCGATTTTCAGGTACGCATAATGCGCGGGCGTAGTGAGCAGGCGCTCGCCTACGAGCTCGTGTTTGTAATCGGCTTTGAGGGTTTTGAGCAGGCGGGGCAGCTCGTTAGTCCCGAACCAGGCGTCCACTGTCGGTATTTCAACCGCCAGTTCATCTTTATACCGATGCGAGAGACAGCCCGTCACATACACTTTGTCCACCATCCCGGCCGCTTTGGCATCAGCATAGCGCAAAATCGTGTTGATCGATTCCTCCTTCGCATTGTCGATAAATCCGCAGGTGTTGATCACTACAATCTGCGAATCATCCTTTTTCGACTCATGGTCCACCGCGAACCCGTTGCCTTTGAGCTGCGTGTACAGCACCTCCGAGTCGACCAGGTTTTTGGAACAACCCAGCGTCACGATATTGACTTTATTCTTAACTATTCCTTTGGTTTTCATTGAAATTGGCCGTAGGCTTTAAGCCATAAGCTGTATGCTTTTGAATTGATTAGCCGGCATTCTGCCTCAAAGTGACTGATAATGAACGGCGAAATGGGGTGCAAAGTTCGTGAAAAAATGAATAGGAAGTACTATCGGATGAAAGGAAACCTTTGTCTGACGTACTCTGTCGGGATCTTTTTGAAATACTCCACAATCACCCATTCGCCCCTTGTATAGTTGGGCACAACGAAATGATCTCCATTGGTCAGGTAGCATTTGGCATAACCGAAAGGCATTTTGTAATTACCGTTGTGATAAACTACTAATTTCTCGATGTCACCCTCTTTGAGTCGCAGCACCACTTCTTTAAATGTAATTTCGAGTTCGTGTGTTTCCGGAAACGTCTCAATTGTAATGTCTTTGGCATAAAACCAATGATCTAGTTCCAGTGCGAGAATCAGCAGTCCGGCTCCCAGAAAAAATACCGAGCCAATCAGCATCCCGATCCGCATCAATGTTTGGTAGTCAACTGTGTACGAGATATATCCAAACAGTGATATTTTGTATAAAAACACGCCGAAAACGAGTGAATAGAAAACAAACAAGTTATCCATTCTCACAAAATACCACCAGGCAGTCGTCTCGTAGAAGCGCGAAACCTTCATCGGTGAATTGGCCCCGATAGTATTCCGCGTGTACCGCAGTACTTTCCACATAAACCAGCCGAAAGGCACGAAAACAATCAAAAATGTGATCAACGTTTCCATGAAAAAAGGTATCCTGAGACGAGAATGTCATCAAGATACCTTTTTCAAATCTTATCAAAAGCAGCAATAGGCAAACGGTTACTTAACTCGATCAGCGGCTGCTATCCTATTTTCTTAAACAACGAATCCACAAACTCGCCGCGGTCGAAAACCTGCAAATCGTCCATTTTTTCGCCTACCCCGATGTATTTCACTGGGATTTTGAATTCGTCCGAAATACCGATCACGACGCCGCCTTTCGCGGTACCGTCGAGCTTGGTGATGGCTAATGCGGTAATGTCGGTCACCTTGGTGAATTCGCGCGCCTGGATCACAGCATTTTGGCCCGTACTGCCGTCGAGGACAAGCAATACTTCGTGCGGTGCATCCGGGATGATCTTTTGCATCACGCGCTTGATCTTCGAAAGCTCATTCATCAGATTCACCTTCGTATGGAGGCGGCCCGCAGTGTCAATAATGATCACATCCGCGCCGGTTTCGGTACCTTTTTTCAATGCGTCGAATGCCACGGCCGACGGGTCGGTGTTCATCCCGTGATCGATTACCGGCACATTTACGCGCTGGCCCCAGAGTTTCAGCTGGTCAACCGCCGCTGCACGGAAGGTATCTGCCGCACCGAGCACTACTTTGTGCCCGCGCTGATGAAACTGGTGAGCCAGCTTGCCGATCGTCGTCGTTTTGCCCACACCATTCACGCCCACTACCATAATCACGTAAGGTTTCGGCAAATGCTCGGTTTCGAAGCTGTCTTTAATATCGATCGATTTGTTCTCGGTCAGCAATGCAGCGATTTCCTCGCGCAGGATGCTGTCGAGCTCGGCCGTCGACGCATATTTATCCCTGGCTACACGCTCTTCGATGCGTTTGATGACCTTCACGGTCGTTTCCACACCCACATCGGAGCTTACCAGTATATCTTCCAGTTCATCGAGAACGTCCTCGTCGATGGTCGTTTTCCCCACGATGGCCCGTGAGAGCTTGCCAAAGAAGCTGTCCTTGCTTTTTTCGAGGCCCTTATCTAATGTTTCTTTTTTCTCCTTTGAAAAAAAGCCAAATAAACCCATAGTGCTGATTACATTGATGGCTCAAAAATAAAACAAAAAAGTCCCGGAAAGGGACTTTTTACAATTCAATATCAAAACCGAGGATAACCTTAGTTTTTCAATGCACCCTGTACGCCGTCCAGGGGAACGATTTCTTCTTTGAAGGTATAAGCTCCTGTTTTAGGAGATTTTACGGCTTTGATCACTTTCGCGAATGCTTTACCGCCTTCTTTTTTCAGGGTAGCAACTACTTTCTTTGCCATGTCTGTATATCAGTTAGAAGTTATTTTGTTAATGATTAACTGTTCCGTGCTTACCCAGTTATTGTTCAGCTTCACGTGACAGTTAACGGGTAACAAGACGAACTTACTTAATTTCTTTGTGGACTGTGTAACGTCTCAGGAAAGAGTTGAATTTCTTCAATTCCATACGGCCTGGCGTATTCTTCCGATTTTTTGTGGTCACGTAACGTGACATGCCTGGAACACCGCTTTCTTTTTGTTCAGTGCATTCCAAAATGACCTGTACTCTATTACCTTTCTTAGCCATTGCTTTACATCGTTTTACAAATAGGAGTGCAAAAGTAAAGACATTTTGCATTAATCGCAACAATTACAGACAAATAAACAAGAAATTTTCCTGAATTTGTTAAAAGCCACCTGCGGATAAGCGGTTGTCGGACAAGCGAATACAATTCGGTGTTTTCAAGAATTGTCCGAATTTCTGTTCGGAGCATGAAGGAAATCTAACGCAAACTTGCTTTCTTCGTGGTCGATTTGGTATCGCAACCTTAATCTGGCGAAAATTCTTAAAAATTAACACAATGACACTCAAAAAAAGCGCTTCTTTGGCTCTGATGGCCCTGGCAGTTTCTTTCTTCATCGGTTGTTCATCCAAAGAAGACCGTGACAAATATGATCAATGGTATGGCTCAGGAAGCAAGGCGCGGGAAGAATCTGCCCTGGTGAAGCTCCAAGCCGATAGAAAAGCAGCGGCTGAGCAGGCTACCGCGGCGGCAACAGAAAAAGCAGCAGCACCCGCAGCAGCACCGGCAGCCGGTGGTGATACAGCAGCAGCAGCTCCCGCAGCCGATGCACCCGCAGCGGCCCCTAAACGCAAACCTGTTCCTGCCGAGGTTTCCGCATTGTTGAACAAACATGCTTGTTTGGCATGCCACCAGGCTTACGACAAAGTAATCGGTCCGGCTTACGCAGAAGTTGCCAAGAAAAAATATACTGCTGACCAGATCGTAGACCTGGTTCACAATCCAAAACCGGAACACTGGCCTGGCTATCCTCCGATGGCTCCGTTGGCGCACGTTCCAAAAGCTGACATTATCGTAATCGCCAATTGGATCAACTCGCTCTGATCCCTGGCAAAACCGGCTATATTCCATAAAATACGGGTCGTTCATGCTATGGACGGCCCGTATTTGTATCTTTGCGAAAGCATTAGTAATATAATATGAGTCAAACCGCAATTCACCCCGCTGACGTTACCGATGAACTTCTGGCCGCTTATGAAACCGTAATCGGGCTCGAAGTACATTGCCAGCTTCTGACGGAATCCAAGCTGTTTACCCGCGATTTCAACATTTTCGGCACTGAGCCCAACACCAATATCGGTCCGCTGACGATCGCATTGCCCGGAACTCTGCCCAAAGTCAATAAAAAAGCTGTCGAATACGCCATCCGCCTCGGCATTGCCTGCGGATGCTCCATTAGTAAAAGGACTATTTTCGACCGCAAAAATTACTTCTACCCCGATCTTCCGAAAGGTTACCAGATCTCGCAGGACAAAAAACCGATCTGCGAGCAAGGCGGCGTGCATATTTCCTTTAAACACGACGGTAAGTTCACCGAGAAAACCATCCGCTTCCACCATATCCATTTGGAAGAAGACGCAGGAAAATCGGTGCACGACGGCAGCCATACCGAGACAATGCTTGATTATAACCGCGCCGGAACACCGCTGGTAGAGATGGTTTCCGAGCCGGATTTGCGTTCGGCAGAGGAAACGGGCGCATTTGTGACAGAAATCCGCCGCTTGGTGCGCTACCTGGGCATCAGCGACGGTAATATGGAAGAAGGTTCCCTGCGCGCGGACGTGAACGTGTCCCTGCGCAAGAAGGGCGCGGCAGAATATGGTACGAAAGTCGAGATCAAGAACATGAACTCGATCCGCAATATGATGCGCGCCATTGCTTACGAGGAACGTCGCCAGGCTGCCATGCTCGAAAACGGCGAGGTGATTCAGCAGGAAACGCGGATGTTCGACGTGGAAAGCGGACAGACTTACGGAATGCGCGTGAAGGAAACGATGAACGACTACCGCTACTTCCCGGATCCCGATCTGAGCCCGGTAGTGGTTTCGGACGAATGGCTGGAAAGCATCAAGGCGAGTATGCCTGCGTTGCCGCACGAGCTTCGCGAGAAATTTGTGACCCAATATGGTATCCCGGCCTACGACGCCGCGGTACTGACCGATACCCGCGAACTGGCCGAGTATTTCGAGGCAGTTTGTGCCAAAACAACGCATTTCAAAACCGCATCCAACTGGCTGATGGGCCCTGTGAAATCGTATCTGAACGATCACCATGGCGACATCGCGCATTTCCCGATCAGCGCCGGAAACCTTGCGGCTTTGATCGAGCTGAACGAATCGGGTGCAGTGAGCCATTCGGTGGCTGCACAGAAGGTTTTCCCGGTCATGCTAGAAGAGCCTGATCGCGACCCGTCGGAGATCGCGTCTTCAAATAACTGGCTGCAAAACAGCAATACAAACGAGCTTGAAACGTTGGTAGATGAGGTAATCGGCGCAATGCCCGACAAGGTTGCCGCTTATAGAAAAGGTAAAAAAGGATTGATGGGATTGTTCGTCGGCGAAGTGATGAAAAAATCGAACGGAGCTGCCGATCCCAAACTTGTGAACCAGCTACTGGCGCAAAAGTTATAGATCACACATTCGACAATCAGTTATAGAAGATCATGAAGGCATTTATCAAACAGAGTGCATTGGTTTTGGGTGGCGCGTTACTGAGCTTCCAGGCCCTGGCGCAGATTGAACCGAAAGGCTTTACCATTAATGGAAAGGTTAAAAGCGGTTCCAAAGGCGAGAAAGTCATTCTGTCACAATCCACCGCAGCCGGATCTTCCGTTAAACTCGATTCCACATTACTAGGCGCCGACGGTAGCTTTACACTGAAAGGTGTAGATAAGGACCGTGGCAGCTTTTTTACAGTCAACATCGCCGACCGGCAGAAATTCCCCTTGCTCGTGGAGGGTGGGGAAACCTTCAATATCACCGCCGACGGTACCCAGCGCGACGATAAAGGCAATGGCGGAAAGGTAGCCATTACGGGCTCCAAAAACATGGAGTACTACGCCAAAATCGACCAGCTGATGCAGGCATTCTCGGCGAAAGTGACCGGCTGGAATGAACAATACGCAGCAGCAGAAGAGAAAAAAGACGCTAAAAAAATTCAGGAGATACAACAGGCCTACCAAGCGGCAGAAAAAGAAAGAGTAACTGCATTGCGCCAGATGATCCCGGAAATGGGCACATCGCTGATCGCACTTTTTGCTGCAAACAACTTCCTCACGCCCGAAAACGACCTCGATGTTCTGAAGAAGCTGGCCGACGATTATTCCAAAGTAGAGCCTGTGCCTACTTTGGCAAAAGGCTTTATTGGTTCGGTCAAAAGAATGGCAGGACTGGCTGTCGGCGAAGTAGCTCCCGATTTCACCCTCAACAGCCCCGAAGGAAAACAGATCGCATTGTCGTCGTTGCGCGGCAAATATGTGCTGATCGACTTCTGGGCATCGTGGTGCGGGCCTTGCCGGATGGAGAACCCGAACGTGGTACGCATGTACGGCAAGTTCAAGGACAAAGGCTTCGATATCTTCGGCGTGTCGCTGGACGATAACGAAAAAGCCTGGAAAACAGCCATCGAACGCGATAAGCTGACCTGGCTGCACGGTTCTGAGTTGAAGAAATGGAACTCCGGCGTGGCACAGACTTACGGTGTGAATGCGATCCCGGCCACGTTCCTACTCGATAAAGAAGGCAAGATCATTGCAAAAAACCTCCGCGGCGCGGCGCTTGAAACCAAGCTGACCGAGCTGCTGGGAGCTCAGTAATACACTTTTTGGTTTATAAATAATAAAATCCGCAGAGTTGATCCTGCGGATTTTTTGCGTTTTTAGAAGTTCATGAGTTTAGAGTTTAGAGTTTATGAGTTTAAAAAACGCTCTGAACTCATATACTCTAAACTTATAGACTCATAAACCCTCGTCGAGCTGATAATGAAATAGCAGCGGATCGGAGTATTTGAATTCGTATTGATAGGTTTTCGAAAACTTATCCCCTGAAATCAATTTAAATGGAGGATGCTCCTCCGGCATTTTGAATGTAGGCGCTTCCCAGCCGAACTGCGCGCAGGAATCGACATACACTTCGCTCCGTGTCGGGTGGAAAGGGGCGGTGATATTGAATGTCTCGTTTCTAATCCCCTGCCTGATAACCGCGAGAATAATGCCCACCGCATCGTCGCGGTGAATGTAGTTCACGGGAATATCGCCCGTTGTCATTTCTTTTTGACCCTGCACATATTTTCCGGGAATGCGGTTGTAGCCGAGCAGGCCGCTTAATCGCAGGATAGTGACCGTTTTTTTCGGCCTTAATGCGGCTATTGCATTCTCCGCGGCCACCATTTCGGGTTGGGCTGAATGTTCGGGCAGTTGCACATCCGATTCTACGGCTGTCTGGCTCAGGTCGCGGTAAACGCCGGTGGAGCTTACAAAAACCACCTCTTTTGCCGGCGACTGGCGGATTGCCTCGGCTACCATCCGCATTTGCGCCGAGTAGTTACCGGCCACATTCTGCGACATACGTGGTGGAATGGAGATCACCATCACGTCCGAGTCGAAAAACGGTTCCGAAATGCTTGCGTCCAGACCCGCTTCCGGGTTCAATGGGAGTAAGTAACCGTCGATTCCGGCGGCGGCAAATTGGTCGAGTTTATGCTCCGATGTAGTGCTGCCCTTTACCTGCGATGTAATACCGCTGCCCAGTAACCGTTTAGCTAATGGAAACCCCAGCCAGCCGCAGCCCAGGATGCTTATGCGTTTTTTTTCTACTTTTGAAACTTGTTCCGACATATATTCTCTCCGCCAAATGGTTTATTTCAGGTCCTTATTGTGCATTCTGTTAGTAGCTTTCTTCCAATTTTCGTGTAAAACCGACCAGCGCAAGGAGGCGGACACCAGCAATATCCAGGTTGAACTGGTCTCCAAAAATCTCGACGAGGAGCTGTTCTCCTGCAAATCAGTGGAAGATGTACAAAAGTTCCTCGACAGTCATCCCTATCTTGGCAAAGGCTATTTTACGGACGCCCCCGTCGAGCCTGCAAAACTGGCGGCACATTTGTTTACAATCCTGCAAAACCCCGATTTACAGGCATTCCGCGCGCAACTCGATTCGATTATCGGCGACCGGAAAACCCGTATCCTGAACCCACTGACCAATGCATTCAAGCAAATTAAATACCATTATCCCCAATTCAGAATCCCTGAGGTAGATTTTATCGTTACCGGTTTCACCGGCAACGACCTTTATATTTCCGATTCGCTGATCGTTATCGGCCTCGATTATTTTGGCGGCCCTGCTGCGCGTTACCGGCCCAACGTATATGATTATCAGCTCCGCCGTTACCAGCGCGAGTACATTGTGCCGTCGATCATTTTCTTTGAATCCAATCAATTCAATTTCATGAATGTCGGCGACCAGACGTTGCTATCGGATATGATCGGTTACGGGAAAGGTTATGAGTTTGTGAAACAAATAATGCCGCAAACCCCGGACAGCCTCATTATCGGCTATTCGGAGGATGATCTGAGAAGGACTTACAACAGCCAAACGGATATCTGGGCATACTTCATTTCCAGCAAGCTGCTGTACGAAAAAAGCGACCTGAAAAAGCGCAAATTCATCGACGATCGCCCATTTACCACCGAAATCGGCAACAAAGTGCCGGGCGCCATCGGCCGATGGGTCGGCTGGCGGATCGTGAGCCGCTTTTTAGCCGAAAATCCCAACACAAAGCTCACTGATCTCATGGCGATTGATAATGCCGGCCGAATTTTGCAGGAATCGGGATATAAGGGACAGACAGACGAAGATGAGTAAGTTTTTTACTTACTTTTGCGTCAAACCATTGTTCAGATAGCATTTAATGCCTTTTACGCTCATCATTTTCCTCCTGCTCGTCCCCGGCTTTGTCGTGATCGGTGTGTATCTGGAACGGAAGGTTTCGGCTTTTATTCAGGACCGCCTCGGGCCTATGGAAGTTGGGAAATGGGGGTTGTTGCAGCTCTTCGCCGATTTGCTCAAACTACTTCAAAAAGAGGACATTGTACCCAAAGCCGCCGACCGGCGACTATTTCTGATCGCTCCGTTCGTCATTTTCATATCTGTTTTTGCAGGATTCGCCGTGGTTCCGCTCGCACCCGAGCTCGCGGGATCGGGCGCGGCCGTGGGGGTGTTTTTCCTGCTTACGATCGTTTCTGTGGACGTGATCGGGCTGCTTATGGCCGGGTGGGGTTCCAATAACAAATTTGCATTGTATGGCGCGATGCGCGCGGTGGCGCAGATCGTCTCCTACGAAATCCCGCTGGGCCTTTCCATTCTCTGTGTGGTCATGCTCACGCAGACGCTCGATTTACAGGTTATCAGCTACCAGCAAGGCATTTACTCGCCCGAAACTATATATCTCTTCGGTATGCGCGAATTCGGAATCGATGTGAGCGGTGTGGGCGGGTTCCTAACCTGGAATATTGTGCGCAATCCATTTCTGCTGATTGCCTATGTGGTCTTCTTCATTGCTTCACTGGCCGAATGTAACCGCGCACCTTTCGACCTTCCCGAAGGTGAATCGGAGTTGGTGGCTGGTTTTCACACCGAATATTCCGGGATGCGCTGGGCGCTGTTCATGCTGTCGGAATACGGCATGATGCTGCTGGTTTCGTTACTAGGGGCGATTTTGTTCCTCGGAAGCTGGAACACGCCGTTGCCCAACATTGGCCCGGTGAAACTGGCGGATTGGACCAGCGGTGAACCGGGAACGTGGTTCGGCTACGTGACGGGGATTTTCTGGCTGCTATCGAAGGCTTTGTTCGGCATCCTGATCCAGATGTGGGCGCGCTGGACGCTCCCGCGCCTGCGCGTAGACCAGCTCATGTACCTGGGCTGGAAGGTACTCACGCCCGTGGGACTTGTATTATTCTTTATTTCAGGAGTTTGGCGCCTGATCGGCATCTGATCATTTGACGATCTCTGCGCCGTCCAGAATGTAATTCATCTGGTAAATATCATCGGCATTGAGTTTCAATGTGCCGGTGAAAGTGAGGCGCTCATCGGTTTTGAACTTCTTCCCGTCCTTTTTCTTAAAATTCAAAGTCATCACCGTTTCGGGGCCCGCTCCTCCGCAGAAAAAACACGCGCTGAACGGAAATGCGGAAAGCACGTACAAATTGGCTTCCAGATCAACCGGAAGGATGTAACCTGTAATTGAAACCTGCTGGTTTTTCAGCTTCTGCACGCTCGGTCCGAATGTCGGGTGTAGCATGTAGATCGACTCTTCGGCATACCATTTCTTTTTAAAAGTAACATCCCGCAGGGTTTCCCAGGTCAGTTTCACCGGTTCAACCGCCGGTTTGAAAGCAAACAATGAAACGATGCAGAAAAACAATATGCTGATTTTGACAGATTTCATCAGTATTCCAATTTTGTATTACAATGATTTGTACCGGTTTACAAATTTACACACATAATCATTCCTCCGCCAATGTCCGCGAGATATTCAGCCGGTAAATACCCAGCGACGGTAACGCAGCCGCCACTACGCCGATCGCCAGCGCACCGAAAAACAGGTAAACTTCTTCCGGCAGCAGCGCAAATTTGCCCAGCGAGTAATGAAAATCCTGCTCCGCCGATTTGGAAAACACCCACAATCCAACTCGACTGGCGATGATACCGGCAAAAAATCCGATCACAGCGAGCGATAAGCCTTCAATCAGCAACATCAGGAACAGTCTCGTGCGCGTGGCGCCCATCGAAAGCATGAGGGCCATTTCGTATTTTCTGTCTTTTAATGAGTTATATAAAGAAATAAAAACACTGACGCCCGCAATGGAAATAATGATCAGGGCCAGAGTCCGTAATGTTTCGATTCCCACTCCCAGTAATGAGAACAGCCGGTTGATCTCAATGCTGGGCAATGCAGCTTGCATGGAAGTATTGTCGTTGATTTGCCGCGGAATGGTCATCAATCCCATCGGATTACGGAACTGGATCAACGCGCTGGTTACGTCCTTGCCTTCTTCGTCGGGTTCGGGGTCAGTGTGTACCTGTCCGTCGGTATGCTCCACTTCCGCGACCGCCGGTGCTTCTGCTCCTTCGGAATGCTCGTGAATGTCCCAAACGCTTGATAGCCGGGTGATAATCAGTTGGTCCACCACCGTGCCGCTGGGCTGAAAAATGCCTACGACCTTGTATTTCTTATCCTCATGTTTCTCCCCTTCCGAATCCAGGCCGTGCGATCCCGAAAACTGGTCTCCGATTTTCAGCCTGGAATCCCGCGCCACCTTGCTGCCGATCGTCACTTCCATGGATGCATTATATAAATGTCCTTCGGCGAGTTTAGCATTAAAATGCTCGACATATTTCGGCGTCGTGCCCAGAATGCGGAAACCCTGGTAGTTGTCACCCATCGACAACGGGATAACCGTTTTCACAAACGGATTTTTCCGGAGCGCATTCACCTCGGCCAGCGGGATGTTGCCAGTAGGCGCGTCGATCTGGTAGATGCTCGAAAGGATCACCTGCAACGGGCTGCCTTTGGCCCCTACCACCATGTCGATGCCTTTCAGGTTACGCTTAAACTGTTCGTCGAGCTGTTTGTTCAGCAATAAAAGCAGGGAGATCATGCCGATGCCGAGGGTCAGCAACAATGCGCTCAAAAAGCTGTTGAGCTTCTTTTCCCGGAGATTGGCAATGCTGATCTTGAATAGGTTCATTGGGATTATTTTACAGAAAAACCTGGTTAGAAAACTCGTCTTTGAGGCGCTGGTCATGGGTAACCACCACCAGGCTTGCTCCGATCTGTGCCGACTGCTTTTTCAAAAGCTGGATCACGCGCTGGCAATTATCGTCGTCGAGGTTGGACGTGGGTTCATCGGCGAGGATGATGTTCGGGTTGTTCATCAACGACCGCGCAATGCTTACGCGCTGCTGCTCGCCCTGACTGAGCTGGTTCGTTTTTTTGGATAAATGATCCGCAAAACCCAGCTGCTCGGCCAGGTGACGGGCTTTTTGGCGATCTTCTTTCTGATTGGCCAGGTAATTGGACAGCAAAATGTTGTCCATCACCGAAAGCGAGCTCACAAAATGCGGCCGCTGATAGATAATACCAATGTTTCTGGCTCGTGTGGCGGTAATTTCCTGCGGTGTCAGGTTTTTAATGGATTTGCCCGCGATGACCACATCACCTGACTCCGGCGTCAGCAGCAGCGCCAGCAAATGCAGCAATGTAGTTTTGCCCTTACCCGACTGACCAAGAATCAGGAGCGTTTCTTTATCATTGCAATGAATATCGGGGAAGCTGAATTTTTTCTGAGCGGAATAAGAAAACCGTAGCTGGTTACTCGAAATCATTTTCTGTGGTGCTTTTTGAGTACACAATGATAAGGAAGATTTGTCGTTGAAATGGTGTTGCATCCTGAAGAAAACCAACAACTATTCTATTTTTGCAAAAAAATCGATCTGAAAATGCGTAGAAATTTCGACTTGAGAAGAGTATCCGGAGCGTTGGCTTTAACCTTGATCTTGGGGCTATTACTGTCTGGCAAAGACGTAAAAGCACAGAACAGAGGTTTCTTCGTTCCCTATTCTACGGCAGGTTTTGGTATTGGTACTTCGAGCTACTATGGTGATCTTGCACCATACCGTCGCCCGCTGGCCTCTACCTTCAAAATGATCCGCTGGAGCGTCGGCGGGAACTACACACGCCACTTTACACCGCGGCTTGCCGCACGCGCAAGCTTCATTTACGCGAGAATCGCCGGTGACGATTACGTCATGAACCGCGATTCGAGACACGTCACCAGTATTTACTATGCGCGGAATCTGCATTTCCGCAACGACCTTAAAGAATTTTCAGTTCAGGGTATTTACAAGCTGACACCCGATAACCGCAGCTATGACCGCCGCCCGCAATTGGGCTGGTACCTGTTCGCGGGTGTCGCGCTTACCGCGCACAACCCGAAAGCACTCGATTCACTCAACGGCGATTGGGTGAAACTGCAACCACTTGGCACTGAAGGCCAGGGTAACGAGGGATATGCCAAGCCCTATTCGCTGGTTCAATTTGCGATTCCACTCGGTATCGGTGTTCGCTATAAAATCAATTCTAAATTCGACATTTCGGCTGAGCTAGGCTACCGTAAAACATTCACAGATTACCTGGACGACGCGCACGGTGCATACGCCGACCCAGCGCTTTTTGCGGATAATCCAACAGCGGCATTGGTCGCAAACCGTACTACCGAGCAATTCGCCGCACGCAAGGGGACAGACAGAACCAACGATGTGCGTAAATTCATGGATGCCAACTATCCGGGTGTTTTAGCTGGCGGGGAAGATCCATTTGCTAAACTGCCTACTACGGGATTTGGAGCTCCCGGCACCGAACGCGGCAATAGTCCAACCCAAAAGGATGCATATCTTTTTGGTATGATCACCGTCCATTATATGCTGCCTTCGCAGGTTAAATGTCCTCCACTGAGATAAGACTTACCCCGTTGAAATACATTTTCAAACATTTGAATGAACGGCCGCCGTTGCGGAAATGCTTGCCGGCTGTGATGCTGGCAGGTATTTGTTTTTTTCTGGCAACCGCACAAGCACAAGCGCAGCGGATAGAGCTCGGGGCAGGTATTGGAGGGTTCAACTACCGGGGAGATATCTCGCCTACTTTTCGGTTACGTTTTTTCAAACCGGGCGGAAGTCTCTTCTTCCGGTTCAATCCGAACCAGGCATTGTCACTTCGCGCCGAAATTGCGGGAGGACTTATCGGTGCTGATGATAAAAAAAGTGACGACCCATTTCAGCAGGTCAGGAATATGTCTTTCCGCACCACGATAATCGAAGGTAGCGCGGTCGCCGAATACAATTTCCTCAATTTCCAGGATCGCCGGTTCGCAGTCAATTGGAGTCCCTATGTGTTCGGAGGGCTCGGTTTCAACAAGTTTAATCCTAATGTTCAGACCGGCTCCTACAAAACCTCCGGCCTGGTGCTCCCTTATGGCGTCGGGATCAAATACCAGATCCGTCGCCCGTGGAACATTGGACTCGAATACGGCACACGGAAAACTTTCACGGATTATCTCGACAACCTCGGCGGCGATCCTACGTCCACCGACAAATTGCAACAGGGCGATCCTTCCGTAAAAGATACCTACTTTTACGTGCGCCTGTCCGTCAGCTATACCTTCTATAAAATCTTCTGTCCCTGATTTATGAAAAGAATTCTACTGATTGTCTTTGCCTTGATCATCGTTGCATTCGCAGGCTTTTGGGGAGTCAGAAAATACACCAAATCGTTCAGTCCCGAGGCAGTGGCAGAAACCAGTCTGAATGGCGTTAATGTTAAAATCTCCTACGGACAACCCAGTAAAAAAGGCCGTATGATTTTCGGCCGGGAGCAGGACAAAGCATTGCTCCCTTACGGCAAAGTATGGCGTACCGGCGCCAACGAAGCGACGCTGATCGAATTCGAAAAAGACATCTTAATGGGCGGAAAACCGGTAAAAGCCGGCACGTATTCGCTTTTTTCAGTGCCTGGGCAGAGCACCTGGAAAATCATCCTGAACGCTGAGACCGGGCAATGGGGTACAGATTACAACGATGGCAAGAATGTCATGAATGTGGAAGTCCCGATCAGGATCCGTCCGTCGGTCCAGGAAGTGTTCCAAATCTATTTTGAAGAAATCCCCAATGGTGCCAACATGGTCCTGAGCTGGGACCAGACCGAGGCACTTGTTCCCTTTACCCACCCTTAGTTCGATACGGCTTCGGCCAGTTTTTTATGTTTGTTGATGCTATTGAAAAAATAGATCAGTTTACCCGTCCGGTTCACTTTATCATCCGTTATTACGCAGGGAGCGACATTGTTCCGGGTACTGCCACACTGTTTTTTGTAAATGAAGACGGCTTCGCGGTCACGTGCAGGCACGTAGCGCGACAAATCCTTCATGCCAACAGCATTTACGAAAACTACCTGAAATTTAAAGGGGAGCTTCGTAAATTCGAGAAAGATCCGGGCCTCTCCACACAGCGCAATTTGCTGGAAACGAAATACAAAATCGCACCGGACAGCCCGATTCGCATACTTTTCAATTTCATACATTGCGTGTCGGCATACAAAGGACTCACGATCCATCTGCATCCGACGCAGGATCTGGCCATTATTCAATTCCGGAATTACGAATCGAAGCAATACCAGTCACATGCCCAATTCCTGAAAGATTCGAGGATGGTGAAACAGGGTCGCTATTTATGCCGGCTGGGTTATCCGTTTCCCGAGTTCACTAATTACCGGTATAACAAGCATACCGGGGATATTGAATGGACAACCGAAGGGAAGGTCAAGACTCCAAGCTTTCCAATCGACGGCATTATTACCCGCCATATCGGCGACAACAGCGAGGTTGTCGGCATCGAAATGAGTACGCCGGGGCTACGCGGCCAAAGTGGCGGGCCGTTGTTTGACCAGAACGGCATCATTTATGGTATGCAAAGCTCCACGCGCCATCTGCACCTCGGCTTCGACCAGGTCAATCGCGAGGTAACCATCGACGGCCACCGCAAGCGGGTTTCCAATTATCCGTTCCTGAACGTCGGGCAATGCGTACATGTAGACGTGATCAAGCAATTCTTAAAAGAAAAACACATCCGTTACTACGAAGCAGATCCAAACTGACGGTCTGCCTCATTACAAGACAAGCATTAGCTCTTCGAGCCTCTTTATATTATAGGTAGGCGATTCGTCGAACTGCAAACCCGCCGGATTGAGGTACACCGTATCCATCCCTACTTGCTTTGCGCCGAGAATATCCGCGATCCAGTTATCGCCTACCATCAGACTGTCCTCCGCGGTGGTTTGCGCGAGTTCCAATGCAAATTCGAAAATACGGCGATCCGGCTTTTTGGCGCTGGCTGTTTCAAACGTCACTACATGATCGAAGAAATGGCCGATCTCCGAACTGGCGATCTTCCTCGCCTGGATTTCGTTGAAACCATTTGTGATAATGTGCATTCCATAGCCCGCCGCCGAAACGTAGTTCAGCAAATCGAGCGCACCTTCCAGCAAATGCTTTTTGGTAGGCAGCGAAGTAAGGTACAACTCACCGATCTCGGCATGCTCGGGCGGGCATTCCGCGCCGAGTTCCTCGAAAACCATCCTGAAACGATTCTCACGTATATAGCTATGGTGCAACTGTCCCCTATCGAACGCATCCCACAAAGCTGTATTAATTTTAAGGAAAGAGCCCACAAATGCTTCCAGGGACGGAATGCCGTAGCGGCTAAGCTGGTGGTGGTGGAAAATTTCTTCCAGGGATTCGGACGAATTTCTTTCAAAATCCCAAAGTGTGTGATCCAAATCGAAGAAGATATGCTTGTATTTCATATCTGGTAAAAATTCAATTTTTATAAGAAAAGTGAAATTACGATGTCCGGTCGAAAAATACAGGATCCGACATACGAAAATCGATCTAACTCGACGCGCGCATCGTAGATTATTTATTAAATACTATTATTTATTCTAATATGTCTACGACCTGGTGACAACGAACGCAATGCATCTAAAACATGCACAACTTGTTAACATCTGTTAACGGGAAATAATTTTTCTGCAAAAAGGAACTCAAACATTTGCAAATTATTTTCCAAATCCATTTCTTTGATTCGTATAATTCGAAATACCGAAAAGTCACATCTAATTTTTCACCAAACCAGAAAGGAGAAACAATATCGATCAACTGCTCTACGTTAACTAAATCGAATAGTAAAATGGAGAAAGTCCAAGTTAGCGACAGTGAGTTGGTAACATTGTATATCCGGGGCAATGAGAAGGCTTTCGAAAAGCTTGTTCAACGCCATAAGTCGAGAATATACACCACTATTTATCTGATTGTCAAGGATCAATATGTAGCCGAAGATTTATTACAGGATACATTTATAAAAGCTGTTGACACAATTAAAGGTGGTAGATATAACGACGAAGGTAAGTTCCTACCATGGATTATACGTATCGCACACAACCTCGCCATTGATTATTTCAGACGCGATAAACGCTACCCCAATGTAGTGTTCGAAGATGGGAGCAGTGTTTTCAACACGCTGGATTTTTCGGAAGATTCCGTTGAGTCGATCCAGATTCGTCAGGAAACACATGAGCAGCTGCGGGAGATGATCCAGCGGTTGCCCGACGTGCAGAAGCAAGTTCTGATCATGCGCCACTACGAGGACATGAGTTTTCAGGAAATTGCAGACGCCACGGGTGTGAGTATTAATACGGCATTGGGTAGAATGCGTTACGCGTTGATAAACCTGCGTAAGCAATTTAACCAACGTGCCCCACAGTATGACAAAAACCTTTACCTACGATGATGTTGTAAGGTATTTATATGCCGAAACAACTGAGAATGAAAATGAACAGATTGTTGAGGCGCTCGCTCTTGACGACAACCTGATGAACTTTTATCTCGATTCCCTGGAAATCCAGAATCAGATGAACAAGATCACTCGGACTCCCTCCGAGAACGTGATTTCAGAAGTTTTCAGATACTCGCGAAAATTCTCTTCTAAAAGATCTGCTGCACTCTTGTACTAGGACGAGTCGGCAGATTTTTTTGTTTCCAGCTATCGGTGCGGTAGCTGGAAATTGTCATTATTTTTAAGATTCAGAACGGAGCCCCGTTACTCGGCTCCCGTTCTCAGTAGATTTCTGTGTGGGAGCTCCTTCCTTCATAGGACCATGACCTTGTTATGCAAAAAAAAGAACGTTATAAACATTTCCTGGATTATTTCACCCAGAATTTCCCGGAGCCAGAAACCGAACTGCATTATTCCAATCCGTATGAGCTGCTAGTGGCGGTGGTGCTATCGGCGCAATGTACCGACAAGCGTGTGAATATGGTCACACCAAAGCTTTTCGAGCGTTTCCCGGACCCCGAGTCGCTCGCTGCATCCGATTCGGAGGAAGTATTCACTTATATCAGGTCCATTTCCTACCCCAACAACAAAGCCAAGCACCTGGTAGGCCTGGGAAGGATGCTGGTCGAACAGTTTCACTCCGAGGTGCCATCTACTGTGGAAGACTTGCAAAAGTTACCGGGCGTGGGTCGCAAAACTGCCAACGTAATTGCCTCGGTGATTTTCAGCATGCCGGCTATGGCGGTTGATACACATGTGTTCAGGGTGTCGCGCAGGCTGGGCCTGGTACCGCTTACCGCCAAGACGCCGTTGGCAGTGGAAAAGGAATTGGTGGCGCATATCCCCAAGCATTTGATTCACAAAGCCCATCATTGGCTGATCTTACACGGGCGCTACGTGTGTACCGCGCGCAACCCGCAGTGCTTCCAGTGCCCCCTGTCGCCATTTTGCAAATACTTTGAAAAAAATGTAAAAATCGACGTTTTTCACTCGTGATTACAACCAATTTCAACATACCAGGGTCTCCCTGAAAACTAAAACAATCCCATTAATTACTTAGAAAAGAAATGAAGCGTATTAACCTGGTATGGTGTGTACTACTGACGATGGCGATCGGGGTCTCATCTTGTATGAAAGATGTGTCGAGCAGGGACGAAGAGAAAATCGCCGAAAATGAAGCAGCTATCCAAGCAGCATTGCAGGCCGACAGCCTTGGCTCAAAAGCGGTGAGGGATTCTACCGGCTATTACTATATTATCAGAAAGTCTAATCCAAGCGGTCTAAAAGCGCAGATCGGCGATGCCGCAACGATCAAATACACCGGATATACGCTGAACGGGACAAAAGTCATCTCTTCTACTGAGGACAACAAGACAGAATTCTCTTTCCCTGTTAATGGAGGTGTGTATTGGCCAGGCATTGAGTTGGGAATTTTCAAATTGAAAACCGGTGAACAGGCGACACTGTATCTACCGTTCTACCTGGCATCGGGCGCCGTGGATAGAGTGAATATCCCTGCCTATACGCCCATTCGCCTCGAGGTTGAATTTATTAAAACTCGTACCGAATTGCAGCAGATTGACGACTTTATTACGAAGAAAGGGTACACAGTATCTGAAAGAACTCCTGACAACCTCGTGATTGTCAGAGCCAACACTGTGACCGGTGACACAATCGGCATAGGAAAATCGGTGAATGTAAAATATGTAGGAAGGCTGCTCGACGACACAAAGTTCGATGAAAATACAAGCAGTTTCATCACAGGTAGCCCAAACACGATTCCTGGATTCGATAGGGCGATTAGAAAAATGAAAAAGGGTGAAAAAGCAGTCATTATATTCCCTTCCAAACTAGGTTATGGTAAAAACTGGACCAAGTCTATTTTACCATATTCTCCGCTTCAATTTGAAATTGAGATTCAATAATCAATGCGAAACCACGTAAAAGGATTGTCTTTCTAGGCGGTCCTTTTTTATTGCTCAATCATTAATATATACTCCGAATAAAGTACGAAACTGTTCTATTATTTAGCTATTGACAAAGAAAATAAATTCAAAGTTTGTAGAATTAATTGTGAGGTAATTATTTTTTGTATACTTTTGGTTACAAACCAATTAACAAACACATTCTATGAAGAAATTATCTTTTTCAGTTCTAATGCTATTTGCATTGTCGTGTGAGAGTCCATCATCTATGGATCCGGGAGTTCCTGAGAGCAAACAGGAAGTCAATGAAAGTTCCCTGAAAGTTGTCAATGGTACTTTCTCATTTGAGACAGTAGATGAATTTGAAGCTACTGTCAAAAAAATCGGCTCCATGAGTAGCCAAGAATATTCACTTTGGCAAAAATCTCACGATGTAAAGACATTATATTCAGAGTATTTATTATTGCCACCTAGTGCATCGTTACAACAAGTCGCAAAAACTCGTCCCCACCTCATTACTCTTAATGAGAACACAAATGCTTACGAGTTAAATAGTGTCAACTCCAACTATGCAAAAATTACTAATGAAAAAGGCTTAGTTATTATTAATAATGCAACTTATCAATTCTCCGCAACCGAAGTAAAATGCATTAAAGGAATTGATCAAAACGCGGCAAGTACACTGCTAACCTCCAAGCGGGAAGAATATCAAGCAAACAGCATCAAGTTTTCCTCGGTTGAAGAAGGCTTTAAGCCGAGTAGAAATGCAAAAGTGGGCCCGTGGGAAAAAGAGCAGCGGGGCAACGCCATTACAGATATGAAAGGCTGGGACGGCGATTATTATCTTAAATCTTGGCTCGTTTGCCGATATTATTGGATTCCTAATCCCTGGTTTCCCGGTATGGATCGGGGCATGATGGCGATTGAAGTTTCAGGAAAATATTACAGAGAAAAAGGTTGGGGTCCTGATGAAGAACGCACGCCACAGCAGTATAGTACAACTTGGTCATTTGAATTATCCGATGGTCTAGCAAATTTCGGAACATATTATCCGCACTCAGGAACTTGGACAGAAAGTGGAATACCTAGCTTCGCCAAAGTTTTATACGACGGCATTCCCTGCGACATTCGAAATCTCAATATTCCCGTTACAGCTACGGATTTTAATAAAAATGGAAACAGTGTCACGTCCACTACAACCTTTGTCGTCACAAACTAATTTTGTCTACCGATAAGCTGGTATCAATATTTAAATTCGAGGCAAACTTATGTTGATTTAAATAAGCTTGCCTCGAATTTTTATTAATTAAGGTAGCTCGTATTAACGTAAATTGCTTGCAATTATATTACATATATAATCTATATCAGCTTCCCACAAGGTAGTGCCAGAAGGAAGACATATACCTTTCTCAAACAGCTCTTTCGATATATTGTTGCCAAAATATTTGTGTTCACAATATAAAGGTTGAAGATGCATTGGCTTCCAAATCGACCTCGATTCAATTCGATTCTTATTCAATTCATTAAGGATATTGTTTGCACTTTTTTGATAAGTTGGTGATTTACTAATTTTCAAAGCCGTCAGCCATCTATTACTAAACACACCAATCGGTTCCTTTTGAAAATTTATTTCTTGCAGCTTGTCCAGGTGTCCTGAATAAAACTGAAAATTAGCCCGTCGCTGCCTAACCCTCTCATCAACCACTTCCAACTGCCCCCGCCCAATACCCGCACAAATGTTGCTCATTCGATAGTTGTAGCCAACCGTCTGATGCTCGTAATGCAATACCGGTTCACGCGCCTGCGTTGCCAAAAACCGGGCCCTTTCAATGTATTTTACATTATCCGACAGCATTGCACCGCCTCCCGATGTGGTAATGATTTTGTTCCCATTAAAAGACAGGATCCCGATATCACCGAAAGTTCCTGCCTTCCTACCTTGATACTCTGAGCCCAAGGCCTCCGCCGCGTCCTCAATCAAATAGATTTCATATTTTTTACACAAATACAAAATTTCCCGAAGCATGGCCGGCATACCGTACAAATGCACGACGATTACGGCTTTCGGCTTTTTACCAATACTTAAATAGTGCCTAATCGCGTCTTCCAGCGCATTAGGGCACATATTCCAGGTGACGGACTCACTATCGATGAAAACCGGCGTTGCGCCTACGTACATGATCGGATTTGCCGTAGCTACGAATGTGAGCGACTGGCAAAGGACAATATCTTCCGGGCCGACACCGAGTGCCAGCAATGCGAGATGCAATGCCGCCGTTCCCGATGATACGGACAGCGCATGCCTGCTGCCGGTATATTGGCATAGTTCTTCCTCAAATGCATCGATATTCGGCCCGACGGGCGCGATCCAGTTGCTATCAAATGCTTCCTCGATGTATTTCATCTCACGCCCGCTCATATGTGGGGGCGACAGGTATATTTTGTATTTCATAGTGTGTTTATATCAATAAATGATTCTCGCAGGATTACCAACCACCTTCACATAATTGGGAACATCCCGCACCACCACGGAACCAGCGCCGATCACACATTCCCTACCGATTTCCACACCCGGTAGTACCACGCTACCTGCACCTACAAGCGTGCATTCCCCTACGCGCACACCCCCGCACAAAACAGCGCCCGGGCCTACATGCGCAGAATCGCCGACAATGCATTCATGTTCGACAATAGCGGCGGTATTGACAATCACGTGATCTCCTATCCAACAATCGGCTTGTATGACTGCCCTATGCACCACGACTACGCCTTGTCCCAGGCGTACCGAGTGATCGACTATCGCAGTGGGGTGAATAGCTGTTCCAAAAGAATGCGCGACTTTCCCGGCAATCTGCCGGCGCATGAAATTGTTGCCAACGGCGATAATCAACTTTTCATTTTGCATCAGCACTGGGTTATAAGCTACCGGAACGGTCGGACCAGGCCATTTCACATTTTTCCAATCATCGTCGAACAGGGCCAAAACCTGTTCTCCACATGCTGAAAGTATACTTGCTACTACCTTCGCATGCCCGCCTGCGCCGTAGATCAGCATGGCGCATTACCTTTAAATGGTGAAGTATCGACCACGGAACCCACAGTTTTACGCATGAGCAGGAGCCCCGCAGCGGTCTCAAAAATAATCCTGGCATCGAGCATCAGCGAAAGGTTTTTCACATAATGCAGGTCGAACTCAAACTTTTCGTCCCAACTCAGCCTGTTTCTTCCATTGATTTGCGCCAAGCCGGTCATACCCGGTTTCACGGAATGCCGTAAACGTTGCTCAGCATTGTAAAGCGGCAGATATTCCGGCAACAGGGGTCTTGGCCCCACAATGCTCATATCGCCCCGCAGTACGTTCCAGAACTGCGGCAACTCGTCGACCGACGATTTCCGAAGCAATTTGCCGAGTCCGCTAACCGGCCGCCCGTCGCTATGCATAGTCCTGAGTTTCAGGATCACGAATAACCGCGCATGCAGTCCCGGCCTGATTTGCACAAAGAACGGATCTCCTTTAAAATACACCCACAACACGGGCAGCAACACAACAAAAAACGGCAACGAGGTTATCAACCCTGTTGCCGCCAGTAAAATGTCTAAAATTCTTTTTCCTTTTGAACGATACATGAGATCATACGTTAAACAGCTCCGGATATTTATCTGGGGCCGCTTCTCGCATGATGTTGTAAACAGTTTCAAAAATGTCGTCCATATTCGGTTTCGAGAAATAATCGCCGTCCGAGCCATAAGGTGGGCGGTGGTCTTTCGCTGCGATGGTTACCGGCGCCGAATCGAGCCAGCGGTAAGCCTGCTGCCTTTCCAAAACCTGCTGCATCATAAAACCTGACGCACTTCCGGGTAAATCCTCATCGGCGAAAATTACCCGGTTCGTCTTTTTAATGGACTCCACTATCCGGTTGTCGACATCGAATGGCAACAAAGTCTGCACGTCAATGACTTCAACTTCAATTCCTGAACTCTGCAATTGAGAAGCGGCCTCCATTACTATACGACACATTGAGCCATAGGTAACAATAGTGAGGTCATTTCCTTCTCTTAAAATTTCAGGTTGGCCTAGCGGAATGTAATAATCGCCCACATTATCGGGCATAGTCTCTTTCTGACGATACGAATTCAGCGGCTCTACGATCAATGCGGGGTCATCGCCCTTCATCAATGTATTGTAAAAACCTGCCGCCTGGGTGAAATTCCGCGGAACAACCACATGCAAGCCACGCAAGCTGCTGAGCATAGTCCCCATCGGTGAACCCGAATGCCATATACCTTCGAGGCGATGCCCCCTCGTCCGGATAATCAGCGGGGCACGCTGGCCGCCGGCTGTTCTATACCGGAGAGATGCCAGATCGTCCGTAAGCGTCGCCAATGCATAATAGATATAATCGAAATACTGAATTTCAACGATCGGCCGCAGGCCGCGCATTGCCATGCCTATTCCCTGGCCAATGATTGTCGTTTCACGGATACCCGTGTCGGTAATACGAATCTCTCCGTATTTTTCCTGCAAGCCGGCAAAGCCCTGGTTCACGTCGCCGATAAAACCAATGTCCTCGCCCAATGCCACCACGCGCGGGTCTTTTTCAAACAGCGCGTCAAAGTAGGTCCGTATCACTTCACGCCCGTCAACAACTGGACTATTCTCCGAATACACGGGACTTACCGGCTCCACGAGCATCGGGGAGTAGCGTGTTTCGCTGTATAAATGGGTATTGAAGCGTTCTTTATTGGCATTCAAATTATCCCTCAGAAATGCCTGCAAAGCCAATTTCTCCGCATTTTCTTCTCTACCAACAAGCCTCAGCACCTTGCGCACCGTCGCGATCATATCGCGGCGAACAGGCAGGTACGTCTTTTGCAATTCGAGAATCGCATTATTTATTTCCGCGGTAGAAGTACTTGCCTTGGCTACATCCTGCAAAAGCCGGATCGTCTCGGTATATTCCTTATCCAGTTCCCTCCGGTATGCCTGCCAGGCTTCGTTACGTTCGCCGAGCGCCTTTTCTTTCGCCTCTGCTTCGATCTGTTCCAGCTCCTCGTCGGTGGCGTAGCCGTTTTTCAATATCCAGTCACGAAAACGCACATTGCAATCGTGTTCGCGCTCCCATGCCAACCGCTGCTTCGACTTGTAGCGCTCGTGCGAGCCTGAAGTGGAATGCCCTTGCGGCTGAGTGAGTTCAGTAACATGTACCAGCACCGGCACATGTTGTTCCCTGCTGATCTTCGCGGCCTTTTGATAAGCCTCCACCAACGCAGGGTAGTCCCACCCATTTACAACCAGGATTTCGATGCCATCACCGTCCTCATTGCGTTGCAATCCGGCCAATGCTTTCGAAATACTACTTTTAGTAGTCTGATACTCAACAGGAACTGAAATTCCATAGCCGTCGTCCCAAACTGAAACGATCAGCGGTATCTGCAACACGCCCGCCGCATTCATCGCCTCCCAGAACATCCCCTGAGACGTAGAAGCGTCACCGATCGTCGCAAATACAACCTCATTTCCATCGTGGGAAAACGTGGTCATATCGTGCAGGTCGGTATTCTCGCGGTATAATTTGGAAGCATATCCAAGGCCTACCGAGCGAGGGATCTGCCCGGCGGTGGAAGAAATATCACAAACGGAATTGTACAATTTAGTCTGATCGAGCCAGTCGCCATTTTCATCTATCCAACGGGTAGAAAAGTGCCCATTCATGGAGCGTCCGCCTGTGTTTGGCTCATGTTCGAGGTCAGCGTGGGCGTACATTTGGGCAAAAAATTGCTGCCAGGTTAGATTCCCGACAGCCGCTTCAATCGTCTGGTCCCGATAATATCCCGAGCGAAAATCTCCCGGTTGAAAAACTTTGGAAAGTGCAATTTGTGCTACTTCCTTTCCATCTCCAAAAATCCCGAATTTAGAACGGCCGCCCATTGTATCCTTCCTCCCCAGCAAACTTACCTGACGACTTTCGCAAGCTAAGCGGTAATCGTCGATAATATTCTCCTTACTCAAAACACTGGAACCGGTCAAACTATCATTTTGAAGCATAAGCAAAAATCACGGGTTTTAATCCGTAAGTTAAATTACGTTTTTTTGAATGCAAGCCAAAATTATGCAGGAAAATAATAACCACGGCATCGGAACGCCTACTTTTGGGGCATTGTTAATATTGGTTAATGATTATTATATTTAGCTTTTTAAGCGTTAATCTTGTTTAACAGTAAGTTTTTCACCACTTAAAGTATAGTTACAACTATGAAAGTATTCTTTTCAGCGCTGGTTTTAATCCTCGGGCTGACCACCGTAAGTTTCGCACAGAAAGGTGTTCTGAAATTCAAAGAAGAGACACACAAATTCGGTAAAGTACCACAAGGCACTCCCGTTACGCACGAGTTTGTATTCACCAATACAGGTTCAGATCCCGTGATCCTTTCTAACGTAACCGTTTCATGCGGATGTACTACACCTGTATGGTCCAAAGACCCTGTTCTTCCAGGTAAAACCGGTTCAGTAAAAGCTACTTTCAACGCTGCTGCGGCTGGTCCTTTCAACAAGCCTGTAACCGTTTTCAGCAACACAGAAGGTGGTTCAATTACCCTTTACCTGAACGGAGAAGTGGTTCCGAAGGCCGCTAAGCCTGCTTCCAAATAAGCATTATCCGCAAGCATTGCAGTGGCCGTTCCAATGGGACGGCCATTTTTGTTTTAATACAAACCCACTGATTAATAGGCCGCTCTGTCGTAGAATGACCGGCGGCGGGTCACTTTCAGGTCTTGCAGGATGGCCGACTTTACTTTCAAAGTGAAGGAATAGTTGCTCGCGCGGGCTGCGCTGCCGGCAAACGGCGTCCAGTTAAAGCTCATATCCCAGCAATGCAGGTCGCGCGTGAGGCCCAGCTGTGTGATGGTAGGCTCGAAAGCTACGAAGTCGAAACCGGTGCTAAGGGTCACTTTCAGGTTTTTGGACAAGCTCAGATCGCCCGTGGCCTGGATCGCCTGGATAATCTGCGCTTTTGACAAGCCCGGTTTCGTAAGCCCGAAGTTATAGTTCAGCGAAACGTTCCAGGGGATATTGAAATCTACGTACAACTCGGGGTTTTGTGCGATAAACTCCTTGGCCTCCTGCTTGGCTTTGGCATTTGGGTCATTGGGATTCGTCGTTTGCGCATTCTTGGTATTGGTGTTGGAAGAACTGCTTTTGGGTGAAAAACTGGTCCCCAATGTAAACCCTAAACTCTGCAAATTAGCAAGGCCCTGCCCCGACGTGATCGCATATTTATTCACTTTTGTCCCAACCTGATTACCGATGATATTGGGGTTCGCCACGTAGGTGTACGGGTCGAGGTTCATATTGAAGTTCAGGTTCAGGTTCCGCCCGATCCGCGCGTTGGCATTGATGGTAATATTCGATAAATTCAGTGAGTCGGCCAGCAGGTTATAGCTACCTCCCAAACTCAGGTTATCGAGCAACGAAACCTTCTCGAACTGCTGCGCCGCGGTATCGCTCTTGCTTTTGAGCTTCATTTCAAATGAGTTGTTTAAACTAAATGAAATGACACTCGATGCCCGCCCGTTACTCACACCCGATCCTACCCCTCGGAATTTGGACAACGAAAGCTCACGCACATTACCTTTCTTGTCTTCGACCTGGATGTTTTGATAAAAACCGAATGCATCTCCCGAGAAATCAGGCGTGTAGGTAAAGGACACCGAAGGAATTACCGTGTGGCGGATAGCCTCCAGACGCTTCCCGCCAAAGAAGAACGTCCCATAGAAACGCGTGTTCATCCCCGCACCGAAGTTATAGGAATACTCCGTGCCGACCTTTTTAAGGGTGTCGATCCGGATCGAATCGCGCCCTGTTTTGGTGTAACGGTATTGCTTGGTGAACACCTCGCCTGACAGCGACATGCTGGGGGTGATATTCACAAAACGCAGGACTTTGAAGTTGGGTAGCGAGATCGGAAGGCTGTACCGGCCCGTAAACTGCGCATCTTTGAGCATGTCCGGCAGGTTGTCCAGGTTGAAAGCTACAATCTTGGTCTTTTTAAGGCGGGTCGTATCGATTTTCGCATCCGTGATCACGAAGCCAAGGCTGCTGTAAGACGTGTCGATGGCCGTCAATGCATTGGCAAGGGCATAATTACCGTTGAAATCCAGACCCAGACGGAAGCTCTCGTACCAACGCCCGCGGCCGCCCTTTAATGCGAATGGGGCAATCTGGTTCACTCCAAAACTAAAATCGGTAGAAACGTTCGTCTTGCCATTTTCACGCTTCTGGGTAGTAGGGTTTATCTGCCCGAAGTTCTGGTTCACGCGCAAGGATCCCGCCGCACGCATGTATTGCCCGAACGTGCGGTTGTACTGCACTGAAGAACTGGCGACGTTGGATGTATATTTGTTTACATTAAATTCCTGCTGCTGGTTATATGTATTGCTGCTGACGTTCACATTCGCAGAAAACGTCGAGTTACCCCTTGCCTTCGGCGCATGCGACCATACGATACTGAAATCGTTGGTGACCCCGAGGCCGAACGACCTTTGGACCTCGTCACTGGATTTGTTCCTGTTGAAACGCAGCGAAAGGTTACCCGAATACTGGTAGCGTTTGATATAGCTCGACGTGAGCCCCAACCCCCAGCTGCTGTTGGAGTAAATCTGACCTGTAACAATCGCATTGACATACTCGCTGATCGCGAAGTAGTAACCGCCGTCGCGCAGGTAAAAACCACGACCATTCGGTTCTTCCCCATAGGTCGGGATGATGACGCCGCTCGTTCCGTTTTCCTTCTTTTTCGGAAACGGGAAAAAACCGAACGGCAGGCCTATCGGCAATGGCACATCGCTGATGACAAGGTTAAAAGGCCCCGAAATCACCTGCTTCTTGTTCACCATCTTGATTTTCGGCGCATTAATGAAATAATGCGGGTGGGTAAGATTACAGGTCGTGTAAATGGAATGCCTGATGTAGAAATTGCCTTCCGTATCTTTCTTTACCTTATCTCCCCGGATGTTTCCATCGCCCTCCTGGGTAACGATCCCCTGGATCAGGGCCTTTTTGGATTTGAAATTGTAGCGTATCTCTTTGGTATTATACGTCTCCGGTCCATCCTGAAAGATCGGCTCGCCGGCCATTTTTTTTGCCGTTGAATCATAAGTCCCGATCGCATAAACTTCGTTGGTAATCCAGTTGAGACGGATGTAATTCGCTTTGAGATTGATGGTCCCGTAGTTCACTTCCGCATTGCCATACAAATGGACCTGCTTCAAAACTGCGTCCATGATGGTGGAATCTTCGGCGGTATATTCTACGGTATTTTCAAGATCGTCGGGATTTTTGAGAGAGTCGGCGGCTGTGGAATCCGCGGCTAACCCTTTGCCGGTCAACGTACTATCGCCCCCAACGCCCCCTCTCGGAATGGACGCACCGGGTTGACCGGCGCGGGAAGTGTCCGCACCTGCTTGCTTTTGCACTGTAAGAAGGGAATCCGCTGATTGCTTTGCAGAAGCCGAACTTTTAAGCTTACCCTGATTTTTCCCGGAACCCTTGGAGCGTTGCTGCACACATGCCACAGTGCTGAACAGGAGAAACGCCGCAACTACCGACGATATAATAATCGCCTTTCTTTTCAGTTCTAACAATTAGCGTATTTTTGCATAACGAATTTCAAAATTAGCAGAGAAACCCCTTTCGCGTAAGGCCCCAACTAAAAAATAATGTTAAAACTTCTTAAATTAGTAATTGTAGCAAGTTTTCTGCTGGCGAGCGTCGCCTTTGTTTTTCAGCAAGAACCGGTTGCAGCGAAGTCGGGAAGCAAGGTTAATACAGTTGTAATCGACGCCGGCCACGGCGGCAAAGACCCCGGCACCAGGGGCAAATACACCAAGGAAAAAGATGTAGCATTGGCCGTAGCATTGGAGCTCGGCAAGAAGATCAAGGAAGAAACGCCGGACGTCAAAGTGCTCTACACGCGCTCTACCGATGTGTTCATCGAACTCGGCGAGCGGTCCGCATTCGCCAACCGCAACAACGCCGACCTTTTCATTTCCATCCATTGCAATGCCACGCCCCGTTCCAGAAGCGTAAGAGGTACCGAAACCTTCGTAATGGGTTTGCACAAAACCGAGGGTAACCTGGAAGTAGCGAAACGCGAGAACTCGGTAATCTTGCAGGAAACCAACTACAAGCAGAAATATAAAGGGTTCGACCCCGATTCGCCGCTCGCGCACATTATGCTCGCGAACTATCAGAGCGCATTCATTTCCAGCAGTTTAAAGCTAGCCGACCTGATCGAGAAAAAATTCCAGTCGATCTCCGAGCGGGACAGCCGCGGGGTGAAACAGGCGGGATTCCTCGTGTTATGGCGTTGCGCAATGCCCAGCGTGCTGATCGAAACCGGCTTCCTTTCCTCCCCCGATGAAGAGGAATACCTGAGCTCCGAAGCCGGACAGGAAGAGGTCGCCAAATGCATTCATTCGGCATTTATGGCGTACAAAAAAGATATGGACCGGTAGCTCAACGGTCACATATTGCTTTGATTTGTCAAAACAATTTTTGATACTTTGGTGTTAATACCGCTTAACCTGCCGCTGCTGCGAGCAGGACAAACCAATAGTCCATGAAAATATCAAGAGAAGCAAAAGTCGGAGCCATGGCACTTTTCGCCATTATCATGCTGTATTTCGGCTTCCACATCCTCAAAGGCTCCGACGTTTTTTCCAGAACATATAAATACCACGTCGTTTACGACAATATCGACGGACTAACCGCTTCCAACCCCGTTTTGCTCAATGGCTTGAACGTGGGCCGCGTGCAGGAGATCAAACTGCTTCAAAACCGCGGGAACCAGTTGCTGGTAACCATCGATGTGCAAAAAGGCATTCTATTACCTCAGGGAACAGGGGCGATACTCGCGGATGGCGGCCTTCTCGGAGGCAAGGTGATCCACCTCGCAATGGGTACCGGCGCCGCGATGAAAGAGGGCGACACACTTGTTGCCAAAAAAGAGTCGGGTATTTCCGCTGTTTTGCAGGAAAAAGCATTGCCGCTCGTCTCCCACGCCGATTCCCTCATTAAGAACCTCGACCTCGTCGTGGGCGGCTTCCAGGAGACAGGTTTGATTTTGAATCAGGTTCTGAAAAACTATAACCAGACGGGCACCAGCCTGCAAGGTCTTTTAGCCGAAAACCGCTCAAACCTGCTGGCCATGACTTCAAATCTGAACAAGCTCACTACTTCACTCGTCGAGACAGAAAAGGAATTGAAGCCATTGCTCGCCAAAACCGGCACGCTGGCCGACTCGCTGAATGCATTGCGCCTGGGCGAAACCGTGACAAGCGCACGTAAAACCATTGAAGAACTGCACACCCTACTCGCAAGCGTCGAATCGGGCAAAGGCACCGCCGGCAAACTCGTAAAGGACGAGGCCTTGTACAACAACCTCAACCGCACGATGATCAGCATGAACAAGCTGCTCACCAACTTCCGCGAGCATCCGAAGCGTTATATCCATGTTTCTGTCTTTGGTAAAAAAGATAAGGGACCTGCCGAGTCGCCGCTGGATACGGCCACTACCATTAAATAGGGCCTCGCATTTTTAAATTAATATGAAAGTCGTTTGCTTACCGGTGAACGACTTTTTACATTTGAAATAAGCCCATTTCAATTACTCACACCATTCTTCATCATCATGACCAGCCAGGAAAACCTACCACACCTCATCGAAATCCTCAACCAGAAATACGAGCAGGTAAAGCTCGGCGGCGGTAAGAAAAAAATCGAAGCGCAGCATCAGAAGGGCAAACTCACGGCCCGCGAAAGGATCGATTACCTGATCGACCCAGGATCGCATTTCCTCGAAATCGGTGCATTTGTAGGCGATGGAATGTATGAAGAAGAAGGCGGCTGCCCGTCGGGCGGCGTGGTGACGGGTATCGGGTATGTTTCAGGAAAACAATGCATGATCGTCGCCAACGACGCCACGGTGAAAGCCGGTGCGTGGTTCCCGATAGCGGCCAAAAAGAACTTGCGTGCCCAGGAAATCGCGATGCAAAACCGCCTGCCGGTGATTTACCTCGTGGATAGCGCGGGCGTGTTTCTGCCGATGCAGGCGGAAGTATTTGCCGATAAGGAACATTTCGGCCGCATTTTCAGGAACAATGCACAAATGTCGGCCATGGGCATTGTGCAGATTTCGGCCATTATGGGTGCCTGTGTCGCAGGCGGGGCCTATTTGCCGATCATGTCCGACGAAGCATTCATTGTGGAAGGCACCGGTTCGGTGTTTTTGGCGGGGCCTTATTTGGTCAAATCATCCATCGGCGAAGATATTGACGCGGAATCGCTCGGCGGTGCCGCCATGCATTGCGAAATCTCCGGCGTTACCGACAACAAATTTCCCGACGATAAATCCTGCCTGGATGCGATTAAAAGGCATATTGATAAAATAGGTAAGCCCCAATCTGCCGGCTTCGACCACAAAAGCCCTGAATTACCAACGCGCCAGCCTCAGGAAATATACAATCTCCTCCCTACTGATCGCCTGAAACCTTACGATGTACTACCCATTCTGGAATGCATTGTGGATAACTCGGAGCTGGATGAGTATAAACCTGATTACGGCAAAACCCTCATATGCGCCTATGCACGCGTGGACGGCTGGGCGGTAGGGATCGTGGCCAACCAGCGTAAAATGGTGCGGTCGGGCAAAGGCGAAATGCAAATGGGCGGCGTGATCTACGCCGAGGCGGCCGACAAAGCGGCCCGGTTTATCATGAATTGCAACCAGAAAAAGATCCCGCTCGTTTTCTTCCACGACGTTACCGGCTTTATGGTCGGTAGTCGCGCGGAACAGGGCGGAATTATCAAGGATGGTGCTAAAATGGTGAATGCGGTGGCAAACTCGGTGGTACCCAAGTTTACATTCATTATCGGGAACTCGTATGGCGCGGGGAACTATGCCATGTGCGGCAAAGCCTACGATCCGCGGCTGATATTCGCCTGGCCAACAGCCCAAATGGCGGTGATGAGCGGCGCCACTGCGGCACGGACATTGCTGCAAGTACAAACGGCCACCTTGAAAGCCAAAGGCCAGACGATCACTCCCGAGGCTGAAAAGGAATTGCTGAGTCAGATTACCGACCGCTACAACGAGGAATTATCCCCTTACTACGCCGCTGCACGCCTCTGGGTCGACGGCATTATCGATCCCGCGGAAACGCGGCGTATTATCTCGGCGGGTATCACAGCCGCCGACCAGGCGCCCATTGAGAAACCATTCAATGTAGGGGTCATTCAAGTTTAATTGTAATCTAAACCTGTTATTATGTCTGAAAAAATAGCGTTTCTCGGACTCGGGAACCTTGGTACTCCTATCGCTGAAAGCCTGCTCGAAGCGGGTTATGAATTGGTCGTTTGGAACAGAACGGCTTCCAAAGCAGAACCGTTGACCAAACTCGGCGCGACCGTCGTTGAAAACGCGATCGACGCCATTACGCCCGGCGGGCTGGTATTTTCGGTATTAGCAGACGACGCAGCTGTCGAAGAGCTATTCTCCATGGAGCTCGTCGAAAAACTCGGAAAAGACGGCGTGCACATTTCCATGAGCACCATTTCGCCTGAAACCTCGCGCCAGCTCGCGCAGGTACACGAGTGGTACGGTGCGCATTACGTGGGCGCGCCCATATTCGCCCGGCCGGAAGCCGTGCGCGCGAAGGTGGGAAACATCTGCCTTTCGGGTAATGCAGCCGCCAAAGAGCGCATTAAGCCCATTGTACAAAGTTTTGTAAAAGGTGTTTTCGATTTTGGAGACGATCCCGGAGCAGCGAATGTGATCAAGCTCGCCGGCAACTTCATGATCGCGTGCAGCCTCGAAATGATGGGCGAAGCATTCACCATGGCCGAAAAAAATGGCATTTCAAGACAAAGCATTTACGAAATGCTGACATCGACCTTGTTTGCAGCGCCTATTTTCCAGAACTACGGTAAAATTGTAGCCCAGCACGCCTACGAGCCCGTTGCATTCCGCTACCCACTCGGGTTGAAGGACATTAACCTGACCCTTCAAACAGCCTCGGACGTAAATGCACCGATGCCTTTCGCGGATATTATTAAAAATCGCTTCATTTCCGGTCTTGCCAAAGGCCGCGAAAACCTGGATTGGGGCGCTTTGGCACTTGGAGCGTCGGACGACGCCGGTCTGACGAAGTAGCCACAAAAAAGCCGATCCCGCGTGTCCCTGACAGAGCACACGAGATCGGTTTTTTCTCTTTTCACTTAAAAACTATCGCCCAACCTGCTCGCTGTAACGCCGCGGGTCGTACCCTTTCGCAAACAGCGGATATTGGTCAAAAATGCGCCTTACAACGCTCCGGTAATGGTTATTGGAACCTTCCGTTCCTTTAAATATCCCCGAAGCATAACCTCTCCAAACCACCTGGTCGCTCTCCGCATCAATCAGTGAAACGATCAGCGTCCCTTTGTCGAGCGCATATTTAATCGGTTCATAGCGGAATCCCTCATTCTCCGTATCTACCCAGTTCTTGATCACCGGCTGCATGTAGCCCTGGTAACGCAGGTTATCATAGAAAATACCATAATTCACCAGCAGCGTAGGCTTTTCGGCAGTGAGCTTGTAGCCTCTTACCTGCATCTGGCGACGGATCGCCTCATAAATTTCGGTGCAAAGATTATTGGTATCCCTCTCACATTCCAGAAACGTATAAGAAGAGTAATCTTTAAAATTGGTTTCGTAGCTGTAATCATGCTCCACAAACACTTTCCGGCCACTGGAACACCCTGCAATCACGACTACGAGCAGTAAAGCAGCATAAATAGAAATAGACCTCAGCATAAGCATTTAAATTTGTCAGGTTGTGAATTAAGATATATCAAGAATGTATTTTGAATACTCCTCTTACACTACCAATAGCTTATGCCGCACTGTAAATCTATCCCAAATAATAAGCTATTGATCTGCGCATTTCAGTTGCCGTTACTACGATATCAAAGGCACATTGCCCGGCCCCTTTCAGCAATGAAAACCTGATTTCCTTCCCTTTGTTTTTCTTATCCTGCCGCGTCAGCGCGATGATCTCCTCGATATCCTCCGGCTTGATCTTCACTTTCCCATACGTCGCGAACAGGAACTCTTCAATATTTGTCAGCGTCTGCTGATCGATCATTTTCCGCTCAAACGACAGATATGCCTCCATAATCATCCCCACTGCAATGGCTTCCCCATGGAAAAGCCGCTCCTTGGGGCCCTTATTCAAAAAGCACGTCTCCACCGCATGGCCAAGTGTGTGCCCGAAATTCAGGATCTTCCGCAAACCTTTCTCCGTAGGGTCCTGGTCCACCACCTGCTGCTTGATCTTCACCGAATGCGCGATGAGGTCCGGCCATTGCTGCGCTTCAAAATCTTTCGCCCTGATTTCCTCCCATTTTGCACCGTCGGCGATCAGGCAATGCTTGATAATCTCCGCAAACCCTGAGCGTATTTCCCGCTCCGGCAAAGTCTTCAAAAACACCGGGTCGATGAGCACGCTTTTCGGGATATTGAAAACACCCAAATGGTTTTTAAAACCCTGAAAGTCAATCCCCAATTTTCCTCCCACGCTCGCATCCACCTGTGAAAGCAAAGTCGTCGGAACCTGGATAAAATCTATTCCACGCTTGTACACCGCGGCACAGAAACCACCCATGTCTCCGATCACCCCGCCGCCCACATTGATTACTAATGCATGCCGGTCGAGCTCGTCCTTGGTCATGGCCTCCCAGATTTTCTCGCAAGTCGCCAATGTCTTGTGCGCCTCGCCGCTGGGAACGGTAACAACACTATGTTTTGGCAAAAACGCCTTCAAAATCGGATAACAATGCCTTTTGGTGTTGTTATCGGCTATTACTACAATTTTTGAATACTGTTTTGAACTCAAAAAATCCGGTAGGCTCTCGCCTATCGGTGCAATTACTACTGACTGGTTCATTCTAGACTATCATTGAGACGGGCTCATCACAGATACGATGAGTGCAACCAAATGGATGCGTTGATTTCCAGGTTTTTAAAATAAAATTTTGGAAAACCATTTTAAAGATAGCAATTATTATGCTTATCAAATAATCATTTAGTTTTTGTATCCCGAGAAATTTTTCCACAGGTCGCATTCCCAGTTCAAATGCCTGTGCCACGGCTCGTTTGCTTTTTATTTCGTAAAATTGCCGCTTCGTTAAGATTATCCACCTTTATCCTCATATAACCTCAACAAATGAGTGCTCCGCTGATCTCTGGAATTCAACAGGTAGGAATTGGTTGTCAGAACGTGCCAGAAACCTGGAAATGGTACCGGCAAGTGCTGGGCTTCGACGTACCCATATTCGATGAAAAAGCCGATGCCCCGCTCATGACGCCCTATACCGGCGGCAAAGTGCAATCGCGGCAGGCGGCGCTGGTGATCAATATGGCAGGCGGCGGCGGACTGGAAATATGGTCGTTCACGAGCCGCGTTTCGCAGCCTGCGAATTTCAAAGTCGAGCTCGGCGACCTGGGTATCAATGCGATCCGTTTCAAAGCCCCGGACGTCAAAAAAGCGCACGAGTGGGTGAAAAGCCATTCCAAAGAAGCCACCGGCCCACTCTCTAAGCTGCCCGAAGGTGAAGGTTTCTGGGGAACCGATCCATACGGTAATGTTTTCCAGGTCACCAGCGATGCTACCTGGTTCCAGACCAAAGGCAAAAACGTGGGAGGCGTTGCCGGTGTCGTGATCGGCGTTTCCGATATCGATAAGGCAGCCGTTTTTTACCAAAACCTGCTTCAACCACTGCATGTCGTTTACGACAAAACAGGTGTTTTCGAAGACCTGCCAACGTCCATTCCCGGCCAGCGCTTCCGCAGAATGCTCCTTCGTAAGAATTTCACACCCGACGGCGCGTTCAGCCGCCTGCTCGGCGACGTGCAGATCGAGCTTGTGCAAGCCCTCGACCGCACGCCTAAAAAGATATTCGAAAACCGCTATTGGGGTGATTGCGGCTACATTCACCTGTGTTTCGACACATTGGATATGGACGCTCTGAAAACCAAGTTGCAAGCGCAAGGTTATCCATTCACCATCGACAGCGAAAGCTCATTCGGCATGGAAAATGCCGCAGGCCGCTTCGCCTATCTCGAAGATCCCGACGGCACGCTGATTGAACTCGTGGAAACACACAAAGTACCAATTCTGAAAAAGCTGGGCTGGTTCCTGGATTTGCAAAAACGGGGACTGAGAAAGCCGTTGCCGAACTGGATGTTGAAGGCAATGGGGTTGAATAAAGTGAAAGACAAATAGTACTAATTTTGCCTATTTAAAATACAATTATCTGAAATTAACCATGTAAATTTGCACTTGACTTGCAAATTTACATGGTTAATGATTAACAGAGCTATTGAAGCAACCGTACTTCGGTCGCTGAATTTCTTCCCGGTTGTTGGTATATTGGGCCCCCGGCAGGTGGGCAAAACGACTCTGGCTCGCAAGCTGATTGGCGAGCTTAATAAACCTGTTGTTTACTACGACCTCGAACTGGTCGAAGACTTCGAAACCCTCTCTCAAAACACTACCTGGGTTCTTGAAAATAATATCAATAAAACCATCGTAATCGACGAGGTCCAGCGCTTGCTTCCTCTGTTTCCACAGTTGCGTGCGCTCGTCGACCGCAAGCGTGAAGCCGGGCGTTTTATATTACTCGGCTCTGCCTCCCCCGATTTCCTGCAAAAAAGCTCTGAATCCCTTGCCGGACGAATCGCATACCACGAGCTTATGCCGATTTTGAAGTCCGAGGCGGAATCTTCGTTCATTCCCCAGCCCACTCACTGGCACCGGGGTGGGTTTCCTGATGCATTGTTGGCTCCCGACAATGGATACTGGTATCAATGGCAGCAGAATTTTATCAAAACATACGTTGAGCAAGACCTATCAGCCATGGGAATCTCCACGACGATCCCGTTACTCAACAACTTTCTTCGCATGATATCGCACGTGCACGGCTCGCTGCTCAACTATTCGACGCTCAGCAACTCGCTCGGAATGGCCAACAACACCGTGCGTCGCTACGTTGAAATATTGGAGCAGGCCTACCTTATACGAAGACTGGAACCGTGGTTTGTGAATGTGAGTAAACGGATCGTAAAAAGTCCCAAAATCTACATTCGGGGTTCGGGTAACCTGCATTTTCTCTCTAATATTCGTCATTATGAAGATCTGATCACTCATCCGATTGCCGGGGCATCATGGGAAGGCTATGTGATTGAACAGATTATTCCACTGCTTGATCCGGGCATACGGCCGTACTTCTACCGAACTTCCAATGGAGCGGAAATGGATTTGATACTGGTAGACGGAATTACACCCGTAGTTTCTATTGAAATAAAACTCTCGCTTGCGCCAGCCTTAAAAAGAGGTTCAACAGAATCTGCAAATGACCTGCAAACTGAACACAACTTTGTGGTGACACCCAATGGAGGAAATATTGCCGTACGTCCGAAATGGCTGCATTGTAATATTAGCGAGCTTATTGAGCACTTGAAAACACTCAACATGGTCGCCCAATATTAATGTTACCATTTACTCCCCACCCAGGCCAGCAACGGCAGCCCGATAAATGTTCCGAGCCCGACCTCCCAGCCTGCAAACGCTGCTACGATAATCGATAGCAAACCCACGATCACCGGGTACAGATACAGCAGCATGCCAAAAAGAACCGAATCATAGAACACCGATCGTGCGGTAAGTTTGGCTGCCTTTTTTTCGAAGAACGAATATAATGGCAAATGAATCATGCGGCCAATCCAGCCGATGGCGCCTAGCAATGGATTGCTTTTAGCCTTCGGCGTAGCACATTTATCGAAGAATGCATTCAGTTGCCGCTGCTGCTCAGCTTTGGGCAGATCGGCGTGGACGGTGAGTATCTCCGCATTCATCTTCCGGTCGAGGATTTCATTGAATTCCCGAAGCCACTTTTCGTACTCCTGCGGGCTGGTTTGAATGTCGTCGGCGGCAATGGCTTCGCCGAAATTGAGTGAAACCCGCTTGCCCGGGCCGCGGAAGTTTTCGTAGTTCAGGCCGGTCGGGATCACTTTCATACTTTGGAGCGCATCTTCGCCATACCAGATTTTATAGGCCATCCGCGCGGTACCCTTGCCGAGCGGCCGAAGACGCCATTCGTTTACACAAATACCTTCTGAAAATACGACTACCGCATCGCCTTTTTTCAGCGCATCGTGACTTTCCTGCGCAGTAATATCATGATTTTTAACATATTGACGACCTTCCGAGCCCCGAAATACCGGGATCAGGTTGATCTGCCGCAGCCAGAATGCGGCCGCTTTTTTGCGGAACACGTCGCCGCGGGTGAGCGTATGAATGGGTTGTTCGAGCACGGAGCCTATCACGACCGCGTCGAAAAATGAATCGGGATGGTTGGAGGCCAGCAGCAGCGGCGCCCCTTTGGGTAGTTTATCGAAATGGACGACGCAAAGCTTTCTCAAATAAATAGGCAATGCCAGACGGACCAGGAAGCGCGAGAAATAGTAAAACAAAGTTCAAAAAGTAAGTTTTTGCAAAATTATGTGATTATTTTTTTATTCAATCCTAACGGCCAGGGTATTCTGCTTCCGCGAGTTTGCTACCTTTGGTGCCATCTGTAAAGCCTAATGTGAGATTTGGAATGCGTTTAAAAGATTATCCCGAAATTATCCGCAAAGCCTGGGCAGGGTTCGATAATTCTATCGGGGTCAAATTTGTAGAAGATATCAGTGCCAAAGTTTCGACCAACCACGTGTTCCGCGTCACGCTCGACAACGACGATAAAGTGGTGGCGAAGCTTTCCTATTTCGGTAAATACGAACATTTTAAGGAGGACCACCGGATCATCCAGGCCCTTTCGAATAACCTGCTTTATCCTTTTGAGAATGTCCTTGCGAAGTCGCTCGTGAAGAACAACCAGGTTTATACCTATCGTTATCAGGAAGATTTCGTGGATACCTGGGTGGTATTTTACAACCCGATCCGAGCCATGCACCGGTTGCCACGCAGGCTGGACGAAGAGCATATCCGCAAGCTGGGCACCGAAGCGGCCAAATTCCATCAGGCATGTTTCCGGGCGAGCCGGTCCATTCCAAAATCGTCCAAAAACCTCCGTACCGACATTCACCATTTACTGGAAATCCTGGAAACCGACACCGGCCAGTACGAGCACCGCGGCTACATCCATATCCTGAAAAGGCAATGCGATATTTTCATGAAGAATATCCAGCGCCTGAACGTGAGCTCGTTCGACCTTATGCCGGTTTTTGTGGATTGGAACATCGGGAATTTCTCGGTTACCGACGATATGAAGCTCTTTTCGCGCTGGGACTACGACTGGTTCCGCGTGTCTTCCCGGGTGATGGATTTCTATTTTTTCAGTAGGGTGTGTTCCAACGTCGGCGACCGCACGGTATTCAGCTACCTCATCGGGCCGCTGATGGAAGAGCGGTTTATCATGTTTTTGCAGGAATATCACAAAGTTTACCCGCTCACCGAGAATGAAGTCCGCTTCATGAAGGAAGCTTACCGCTTTTTTATATTGAATTATGTGATCAAATATGGTAAATACTTTTTCCACCGCTCGTATTGCACGAAGTTGCAACGAGAGGCCTATGAGCTGTATTTCCCGTCGATCGACGGGTTCGATCCCGACAAAATTCTTCGTGCCCTGAAAATCTAGCAACCTCCTTTCATCCTATTCACTCCAAGACACCAACCGCATGGTACTCGATAATTTTAAGTCTGTCCTTTCGAAATACGACGTTATCTTCTTTGACGCATTCGGTGTACTCAAAACGTATAACGGGCTGATTCCCGGTATCGAAAACACATTCGCCTACCTGCGCGAGCACGGGAAGGATTTTTATGTGGTCACCAACGATGCCTCCCGCAGCCCCGAGCAGCTGGCGCAAAGCTACGTCAACCTGGGTATCAACGATGTAACGCCCGATCGCATTATTTCGTCGGGCATGCTAGCCCGCGAGTACCTCGACTTGAAAGTAAGAAAAGGAACCGTTGCCTACCTCGGTACCGAGAATTCTGCGCATTATATCGAGACCTCGGATCTAAAAACACTCTCCATTCGCCAGCTGGACCTGAATAATGTGGGTGATATCAATGCACTGGTGTTTCTGGATGATGAAGGTTTCGACTGGAATACGGATCTGACCAAAACGCTGAACCTGCTGCGGAAACGAAACATTCCCGTTATCGTAGCGAATACCGACAAGACTTATCCGGCTTCGAAAAGCCGCGTTTCCTTCGCCATCGGCGCATTGGCGAAGATGATCGAAAATACCATCGGACGGGAGTTTATCCGCTTCGGTAAGCCCGATCCCCAGATGTTTATTTTTGCCTATCAGCACATTAAAAACTATCCTAATGTGAGCAAAAAAGACATTCTCATGGTAGGCGACACGCTGAATACCGACATTCTGGGCGGCAACAAGTTCGGCCTCGACACCGCGCTCGTGCTCACAGGTAACACGCAAGCAGAAGACGCGGAGGTACGTATCCGCGCTACCGGTATTATCCCGACTTACATTTGCGTGTCGGCGGTGGTGGAATAATGTTACTCGCTCCGCAAGCTTACGACCGGATTGGTTCTTGCCGCCCGCATCGATTGAATGGAGATAGTCAATATCGTGATCAGAGCTGTTATGCCGATGGTCAATGCGAAAATCCACCAGCCGACATCGATGCGGTAGGCATATCTTTGGAGCCAGTTGGACATCAGGAACCAGCCTAATACCGCCGCGGGTACAAAACCTGTGACCAGTAACCGACCGAAATCTCTTCCGAATGTCCAGAGCACCTGGTTCTCTGTCGCGCCAAGTACTTTTCGCACGCCGATCTCTTTCGACCGCGATTCGGCCATGAAAGTGACAAGGCCGTACAGTCCAAGGCAGCCGATAAGGATCGCGATGGCGGAAAATACGCGGATAAAGCCCAACAGTATTTGTTCGGTGGAATAGAAATCGTTGATCTTGTCTTCCAGAAAACCGGAGTGGTAAACATTCTCCGGAAACAATGTATTCCAGGCCTTTTCAATGCGGGGCAAGGTCGTGTTCATTGTGCCGGTTTGAAGCTTAATGGCCGTCATGGCATAAGCCGAAGGCTCGTTGACCACGACCGCAGGCTGCGCTGAATTGCTCAGCGGGTCCAGGTTGAAGTCCCTGATAACGCCCACAATCGTACGTTCGCGGTCCCAGAGCCGAATGTCCTTGTTCAAAACGTCGGCCGGGTTGCCGATGCCCAACTGTTTCAGCATTGCCTGGTTCACCAGCGCTTCCCGGCGTGAAGCGTCCCTGGATTCGAGGTTTCTTCCTGCCAGCATTTTTAATCCAAAAACAGGCACATAATGGTCGTCTCCAATCCGGACACGCACCTGGAACTTCTCTTTTTCGGTGCGATGGTCGAATGTAAATGGCTCGTCGGTATCCATTTGGGACATAGGCGGCTCTCCGCCCAGCGCCACAGCCTGCACACCGGGCACGGTGCTAAGCTGATTGGTCCAGGCGTCGGTTCCAGCCGCATTGCCACCCGGAAGGCCCACCATTAGAATGGCTTCCCGATCAAATCCGGGATCGGCGGTTTTCAAATGCTTCACCTGCGCCGACATCACGATCACCCCGATAATGAAGAGCTGCGTGATAAAAAACTGCACGACCACCAGGCTCTTCCTCACCGAAAACCTCCCGTCGCGCCGGCCAGGCTTCCCTTTCAATGCGGCCACCGGATTGAAACGGGCCAGCACAGCCGACGGGTAAAGTCCCGCCAGCAAGATCACCAGCATTACCAGGCTTCCAAACCACCACAATGCATGGGTATTCAACAAATCCAGCACAGAAATATCCGCACGCAGCATCCACAATGCGCCGTTCAGCATCGGCAAGTTCAATTGGGCGAGCAGCAACGCCATCACAAACGCCGCCCCGCACAATATCGCCGTTTCCAGCATAAACTGCCCGATCAGCTGCGCCCGGGAGCTGCCCACCGTTTTGCGCACCCCCACTTCCTTCGACCGCCTGACCGCCTGGGCTGTGGACAGGTTGATGAAATTCACACAGGCAGCAATCACCAGAAATACGCCAACGACGATCAACGCATATAAAATGGGCCGCGGCGCCGGACCGTAACCGGGCATATGGAACATTTCGTGCAACGGAATCGTCCGCATTTTGTACGTTCCGGCATCTTTTGCGCTATAATGCGTTCGTGTGATTTCCGTCAGTGTTTGGTCCAGCCGGGCCACATCGGCACCCTCTTTCATGGCCACCCAGCACATGGTAATAGGCTCGCCCCAGGCCTGCATCATGCCGGGGTCATTCCACAAGCCTGGCAGCGTAGAGTAGGAAATGAGCACATCGTACCGCAGCTGCGTGTTGGAAGGCGGATTTTCAATAATACCAGTTACTGTAAGGTTTGCTTTGTTATCCAGGCGTAGTGTTTTGCCAATGGCCCGGTCTGTGCCAAAATACTTTTTCGCATACTCCCTCGATAGCACTGCGGTATTCGGAGCGCTTAATGCCGCCAGCTGGTCACCCGCTGCCCATTCTGAATCGAAGACCTTGAAATACTCCGGTTCTGTAAAACAGATATTCCGGGATTCTTCAAATTTCCTTGACATCCCGCCCTTCCCATCAGGGACACCCACCAATGCGCCAAATACATTGTTCAGTCGCACGGCACTTTCCACAAACGGGTATTCGTCGCGGAGAACCTGCCCGACCGGCCTCGGCGTCACATCGGTCGGCTGCGGTTTATCATTCAGGATGTCGGTAACGACCCAGTAAATGCGCTCCGATTTGGTGTGATAGCGGTTAAAGCTGAACAAATAACCCACAAGCAGAAAGATTACCAACCCACTCGCAAGCCCTACCGACAGGCCCAGGATGCTGACAATGCTGGTCGTACGATTGCGCCAAAGATTCCGCAGCGCGATTTTGAAGTAATTGTTGAACATAGCCTGGTACGGGGTCTGATGGTTTGAATTAATCTGTGTCCTTAACGCGGGCGACCAGCCTGCCCGCTCGAACCCGAACCGCAGGCGGATGAAGCCAATCACATTGAGGGAATAGCGACGGCTCGCCTCCTTTTGCCCAAAAGCCAGGTAATCGGCCTGAAAACGCTCATAGAGATCGCCCTGCACCTCTTCCAGCAAATGGGGTGTGCATAGTAATCTGAGCAGGGCGTCGGCCCAGCGGGAAGGGCGGGGAGGATTCATATCGTGGGTATTAATGTATCTGGTCCAATCGCATTCCAAAGGCGGTTTCGCATTTCCTTGATCTCCGATAGTGTCGCGCCGCCCAATGCCGTCACAGCAAACAGTCGCTTGCGCCTGCCACCACGCTCGGCCGTAGCTTCTCCCAGGTGCGATACGAGCATTCCTTTTTCTTCCAACCGGTGCAATGCAGCATGCACAGCACTGATATTGGCCGAGCGGCCCGTCTGGTCCTGCAACTCGTCGGCAATGGCCACGCCGTAGGCTTTCTCTTTAAGAATAGCCACAGTGAGCAGCACCAGTTCTTCAAATTCTCCAAGATAGGTCCGCTTCATTATTGTATATATTTCACTTTTGTAGATAAAACAATCATGCCAATTTGAAAGATACTTATATATCAATTAATTACATATAAAGTAAAATGATTTTTTGTCCGTAACCGGACGGCTGTAATTCGTTAGCGGACAGCAGGAATGGCCAAAACAGGCACATAATACTCCCGGGACCGTTGATCTTCCTGCCCCGCTTCGAGGCCCTTTCCTAATTTACGCAAAAGTACGGCGCGGTTCTGGTGGCATTGCCCGGCCAACCAGGAGTCGGGGAAAGAGCGGGCCGAGCGGGTAAAAAGCTCATACGACTCCCGCAGCAACGCGGTATCGCGCTTCGTCATAAACACCCTTCCTTCTTCGAAGTCCTTCCGCCAGCGCTTTGCAATGGGAGTCATGCGTTCGGCCTCCTGGAAAACTTTGAATGCGGGTATCACAGGTACTTTCGAATTTTTAGCAACAATGGGCGCCACAGGCTTTCCAAAAAACGCGATTATGGCCTCGGTGTATGCAATGGCCTCTTTCTGGTTATGTTCGGGCTGTTTCAATCGCTGCTCTTCGGACGGGTTTGTAAAAAATGACGCCTCTGCGAGCAGTGCAGGCATTCCATAGGTATTCCTCAGTACGGAAGCCCCGGCATCGGCGAAAATTGTAAAGTCGGAAACGAGCGAAACGGGCGTCTGGGGCTTATGCAGGTATTTCAACAACGCCTGAGCCAATTCTTTTCCAAAATCCACACTGGCAACATTCTCCGACATATTTCCGTGAAAATAAATGATCGGAAAGTTAACCGACGAATCGGCGGTTGCATTGTGATGGATCGAAACAAAAAGATCGGCTTTTCGGTCTTTGGCAAGTTTCGCCCGGTCGGCAAGCGGTACTTCAACGTCCGCGACTCTTGTCATCACCACTTTTGCCCCCTTCTTTTCGAGCATTTTTTGCAATAACAGTCCTACCCGCAGGTTCACCCACTCCTCCCGCTCGCCGCCCGGGCCCACTCGGTAACTATCCGTGGCCGCAGTACCTCCGTGACCGGGGTCAATGCAAATGATTTTTCCTTTCAAAGGCTTTCGTTTCGATTGCCCTACGGTAAACGATATGATACTTACGAAAAATAACAGGGTCAGAAAGATGCGATTCATGGGCTTAGTTTAATGGATTCATAAATTAGGAATGATCAACCGGTTGCGCAAGCCTTGCATGCGGTTTCCCTGCTTTCGCCTTTTTCCTGCTATTTTTACCAAAAATTTTTCTATTCATCAAAGCACACACTAATGCTTGCTAAAACATACGGAAGCGCCGTTTTCGGCGTCGATGCGACGATCATCACCATTGAAGTAAATGTTGGCCAGGGGCTGGGATTCTACATGGTCGGCCTGGCCGACAGCGCCGTGAAAGAAAGCCAGCAGCGGGTTGAAGCCTCTCTGAAACATTTCGGCTACAAAATGCCCCGGCAGAAACTGGTCGTGAACCTGGCACCCGCCGATATCCGCAAGGAAGGCTCCGCCTACGACCTGCCGATTGCCATTTGCACATTACAATGTTCCGACCAGCTCGTTTGCATCCGCAACCCCGAAGACTACATTATCCTCGGCGAACTCTCGCTGGACGGTATTTTACGTCCTATCAAGGGAGTGCTTCCCATCGCTATCGAAGCGCGTAAACAAGGCTTCAAGGGGATTGTTTTACCTTCCGAAAACGCGTCCGAAGCCGCTATCGTAAACAACCTCGACGTGATCGCCGTCGAAACCCTGGACGACGCCATCGGGTTTTTCAAGGGGACTAAAAACATCGAGCCTCTCATCGTCGATACCCGCGACCTCTTTTTCACTTCCCAAAACGACTACGAAGCCGATTTCGAGCATGTCCAAGGACAGGAAAATATCAAACGCGCATTGGAAATCACCGCTGCGGGCGGGCATAATGCCATTATGATAGGTCCGCCTGGTGCCGGCAAAACCATGCTGGCCAAGCGTATTCCGAGCATATTGCCACCGCTGAGCCTGCCCGAGGCATTGGAAACGACCAAAATACATTCCGTAGCAGGGAGGCTAGGGAAGCAGGCAACGCTTGTATCGCGCCGCCCCTTCCGCTCGCCACATCATTCCATCAGCGACGTCGCATTGGTTGGTGGCGGGAGTTATCCGCAACCCGGCGAAATATCTTTGGCGCACAATGGCGTCCTCTTCCTGGACGAGCTTCCGGAATTTAAACGCTCCGTACTGGAAGTCATGCGACAGCCATTGGAAGAAAGAAGAGTAAGTATTTCGAGGGCCAAAATGGCCGTTGAATATCCCGCCAACTTCATGCTGATCGCGAGCATGAACCCCTGCCCCTGCGGCTATTATAACCATCCTGAAAAAGACTGCGTTTGCGGCCCGGGCGTCGTTCAGAAATACCTCAACAAAATCAGCGGCCCACTACTCGACCGCATCGACCTGCACGTGGAAGTGACGCCCGTTTCCTTCGAACAAATCTCATCCACCCGCAAATCGGAAAGCAGCGAACAGATCCGCGAGCGCGTGATCCGTGCCCGCGAACGCCAAACCGATCGTTTTAAAAATCATAAGGAAATATATTCCAACGCCATGATGACACCGGAAATGGTGAAGCAGATCTGCATCATCGAAGACGCCGGCAAAATGCTTCTCCGCAAAGCCATGGAACGCATCGGCCTCTCCGCCCGCGCCTACGACCGCATCCTCAAAGTCTCCCGCACAATCGCCGACCTGGCCGATAGCGATGATATCAAAGTCGAGCATTTGGCCGAAGCGATTCAGTATCGGAGTCTGGACCGGGAGAATTGGGCTGGATGACCGCACCTATAGTCTATCTTTTCACCCTAAACTTTGTTAAATTTGGAAACACTACAATTGACAAAAGAGATGAGTAATCGTATCGTTTCGGAAATCATGGATGAGCCAGATGCATATCTGGTGCTGGATGCGGTACAAAAAGCGCTTGATGAAGAACGGAAGCGTCGGTTGAAATTTTACAATGAGGTTACCGAGCAGGAAAAAGCCGAGTTTATCAATGGCGAAATTGTCACACATTCTCCCGCAACGTTCATGCACACTAAAATCGGGAGCTTGCTTTTTACTGCTCTCTCACTTTATGTACGCAAGAATGCGCTAGGTTTTGTAGGATATGAGAAGCTAATGATTTCCTTAACCCGCAATGACTACGAGCCGGACATTTGCTTTTTTACCAAGGAAAAATCAAATGAATTTTCCAGTGACAAGATGCTTTTTCCAGCACCCGATTTGGTAGTTGAAATCCTTTCCCCCTCGACAAAAGCGCGTGATCGAGGAATCAAATTCAAGGATTACCAAGCACATGGTATCAATGAATATTGGATTATCGACCCGAAAGATGAAACTTTGGAACAATATCACCTTTTCGGCGAGGAGTACCAGCTGATCCTCAAATCTGCCGTAGGCGATGTCAAAAGCTTCGCAGTAGAAGGCTTCCAAATCCCCATACGCGCCATTTTCGACGACGCAGAGAATCTGAAAGCCATTCAAAATCTATAATTCCCCACTACTCAAAGTTCCTCTACACTTACCCCGCCCAGCTCCTGGAAGAGCGTTTGCCAGTAATGCGTTACGTGCGGGTTGTTTTCTTTGCTGGAAGCTGTTGGTTCGAATGGGGACACGATCGTAACCTGCGGTGAGCCAATCGCGTAACGTTCCAGCTTCTTGGTATCTTCTTTGGCATCCGCTTCTGCCTCAGCGTCGCTTTTCGGCGGGTTGGTATGAAAATCGCGGCGATCGGCGCCTTTTACGCTTTCCACCATATCACTGAAATAATATACTTTCACTTCCGAGCCACTTTCACCGGCTTTGGCGATAACAGGCAAGCTGGCCCAAATGTCTGTCGACAAGTTGGAGGCCCCTGTATTCTGTTGATTGAGCTTTGCCAGTAACTGCCGCAGGTAAATGCTCTTTTCCTTTTGCAATGTCAGCTGGAACGCGGTTTCGATGCCCTCCCGGTCGGTTGCATTCGCGCCTTCGAGATTATCCCGCTCGCTGCGAATGGTTAGGGACAACGCGCGGGCCTTGGATGTGTTTTCATGAATGAAGTACACTTCCAGTTTATCGCCCTTGTTCTTCATATTCTGATCGATAATGTCGGTCAGTGCCTGGCGGTACTTGTCGTTCACATAGCGTTTGTCGACATGCACGCTTTGGGTTTTATCCAGAAACACCAGCGTGTAAACCGGCGCATCGGGAACAGCCTCTTTGGTGGCCTCTTTTTCTCCTCCACATGAAAATAAAGTCAGGAACATGGCTGCGAGCAAAAGGCGGCTTGCCAATGCCCCGGGTTTGCTGAAAAAGGGGTGACGGGTCTGATGATTCATAAATGGATTTTATTTGGCTAAACTAATTGGTTCTTCAAACATTACACAACGCGAAACGGTGTGTATACGCATTTATTTTAATACAAAAAGAAAACCCTTCAAAACACGTGCCTTGAAGGGTTTTCAGAAAATCGAATTGGAATATTACTGCTGCTGCTCCGCCTGTTGCTGAATCATCGTTACCAGTTCTTCGGAAATGCCGGTTGAAGAATAACCGCCATCGTGGTACAGGTTCTGCATCGTCACGAAACGGGTCAGATCCGAGAACAGGGTGATCGCGTAGTTCGCGCAATCATCTGCCGAAGCGTTGCCCAGCGGGCTCATTTTTTCTGCGAAATCATAGAATGCATCGAACCCTTCGATACCCGAGCCGGCCTTGGTTTTGGTAGGCGACTGCGAAATCGTGTTCACACGCACATTTTTAGCTTTTCCATAACGGTAGCCATAGCTGCGCGCAATGCTTTCAAGCATGGCTTTGGCTTCGGCCATATCATTATAGAATGAATAGGTACGTTGTGCCGCAATGTAGGATAATGCCACAACCGATCCCCAATCGTTGATCGCGTCGAGCTTTTCGGCTACCTGCAAGAATTTGTGCAGCGAAAGTGCCGAAATATCCACGCCCTTCTGGAACCACTCGTAGTTCAGGTCGCCATAGGACCGGCCTTTGCGTACGTTCAGCGACATTCCGATCGAGTGCAATACGAAATCGATCTTGCCGCCGAGAATCTCGGTCGATTTGGTAAAGAGGTTCTCAATATCTTCCAGGGAAGTAGCATCAGCAGGGATAATCTCGGCGTCGCATTGTTTCGCCAGATCATTGATCGCCCCCATACGCATGGCGATAGGCGCGTTGGTGAGTACAAACGTGGCACCTTCTTCCTTTGCTTTCAGCGCTACTTTCCAGGCAATGGAGTTTTCGTCCAGTGCACCCGATATAATTCCTCTTTTTCCTTTTAATAAACCGTAAGCCATGTTTCCTTTTATTGTTGATTAATTAGGATGTCCGTTCAAGCCGGCAAAGTAAAGCATTTTTAACGGCTTTAACCACAATATCCGCCGCCGCGATCCCTTTCCTGTATCCGTTCAAGGCTGGGCCACAGGCTTTTCTACTGGTTTCAAATGCAGCTTTTCTTGGAAAAACCGGTCTGTGGCCTCGTACACGCTCTTTACATCCTTCGATCGTAACCGCGAGCCGATCACATGGTCGCCGGTCTCAGGAAATGCCATTTCCTCTTTAAGGTCCGCCGGCGTGCCCAGGCCTTCGAACATTTTACGGATCGCCTTCACCGACACCACTTTATCCTGGTGCTCTTCGTCCTTATAATAATACCCGACAAAAACCGGCATTTTGACTTCGGCGAATATCTCCGGCCGCGCAATGGCGTCGATCATCTGCTGCAATGTCGTGAGCCCATTGGTATGGTAGCCCTGCAACCAGAACTGCGCCTGCGCCGGAATGGAATCCTTACCCATATTGTGGGTACCCATCACCTTATGCAATATTTGCTGACCCCACGGGCCAGTCACGAGTTTCATGGCCGGGTTCGCAATGGCCATGCACGGCGAGTAAAGCACCAATCCCTTGATTTCCGGATGGGTGGCCGCCAGGTAAACGGAGAGCAGGCCGCCCGCCGAAGTACCGATTACGATCACCGTATCTCCCAAAGCCTTCCCGATCGCCAGCGCACGCTTCGCTCCTGCCAGGAAATTGGCGGGCGTGAGGTCGTCGAACGCGTTGGTATCGGCGATACCGGCGTCGTGCATACGCGAGAGGTAGAGATTGGCCCCATATTTCTTAGCCAGGTCCTTGTGAATAGGGTCGCCCTCGGCCCAGCTCGCCCCGAACCCATGAATGTACACGATGCTGTAAGTAGTCTTCTGTTTCAGGCTATCGTTCGCCCACACGATCCTCGCCTCGTTGTCGGGCTTCAAAAGCGGCGTGGCCTTTTCGGTACGGCTTATCTCCTCTTCCAGCTTCATAAGATCGCTGGTAACGGTTGGTAAAACAGGCGTAAGGCGTGCTTCCGGCACTTTTGGCCCGGAAATGTACACTACACCGAGGATCACGAGGATCGCGGCGACCCATAGGATGAACTTTAACATTTTTTATGAATTAAGAAGGTTTCACAGATACGAAAGATCGCTAGTTTTATCGGGTTAATTTACGCAGGATGTAACCATTCAGCAATTTTTCCTGAATTCTGTTATTCATGGGTCAACCCACCCCGGGCAGGGATGTTGTATCTTGCAAACCTAAACGATTTACCCCTTTTCCAAATGCCCAATCTTTTACTCGTTGAAGACGACGCCAACCTCGGAATGCTTCTTCAGGAATATCTGACCGATAAAGGCTTTCCTACCGACCTTGCTACTGATGGGCAAAAAGGATGGCAGCACTTTGTGGATAAAGAATACGATTTGTGCATTTTCGATGTGATGATGCCCAAAAAGGACGGCTTTTCGCTGGCAAAAGAGGTACGTATGAGTGGGCGTGATGTGCCTATTATTTTTCTAACGGCGAAGTCGATGAAGGAGGATACGATGCAGGGTTTCCGGGTTGGGGCGGATGACTACGTGACCAAGCCTTTCGACCGTGAAGAATTGCTCATGCGGATCCAGGCTATTCTCAGGCGCTATACCCGGCAGACCGACCAGCCGGAAGAGGTGAAGGCATTCAAGATTGGCCAATATACCTTTGACTATAATCACCAGCAACTAGCTATTGGCGACACTTCCGCACGCCTGACGAGCAAGGAATCGGAGCTACTCCGGTTATTCTGCCAGAATCTCAACCAGCCCATCAGCCGCAGCTTTGCATTGAAAACCATCTGGGGCGACGATTCCTACTTCAATGCACGCAGTATGGATGTTTACATTACCAAGCTCCGCAAATACCTCCGTGAAGACCCTTCGATTCAGATCATGAATTTGCATGGGGAGGGGTTTAAACTCATGGTTGGTTGAAAGGAGAAATGGAGGAAAGGAGGATGGGCGGCCCGCGTAGGGACAATGGAGTGAGTTAAGTACTGCGAAAAAGGGGCCATTTGGGAAACTCTGTGTTTCTTTGTGGGGTTTTCTTTAAAGTATTTCAATAAGCTTCTATAAAAAAGCCGACGGCCGAAAGCCGATCGCCGACTGCCCAATATCATGATCCAGTTAGACCGTCGTCCCCGACGCAATAGAAAATCCGCAGGTGTGCGTGACCTTGTTCAGGAAACCAGTTTGCAGGTATCCGATTTCATTTTCCCCATGTTTGTTGTAGAAGGAACACGGCAGAAATCCGAAGTGAAGTCGATGCCCGGCATTTACCGCTATTCGCTGGACAATCTGCTCGAAGAGCTTAAAGAAGTGACTGACCTGGGTATCAGGGCAATTGATCTTTTCCCCAACTATCCGGAAAGCAAAAAAGATCGTTTCGCGTCCGAGAGCTACCACGAAGACACTTTCTACCTAAAAGCGATTACCGCCGTAAAGGAGCAATTCCCCGAGCTGGTGATCATGACCGACGTGGCGATGGACCCATACAGCTCGGACGGCCACGACGGACTCGTTGAGAATGGCAAGATATTGAACGATGCCACGCTCGAAATCCTCGCTAATATGTCGCTGGCGCAAGCCAAAGCGGGTGCGGACATTCTCGGCCCGAGCGATATGATGGACGGCCGTGTGGGCTACATCCGCCGGCATCTCGATGCGCACGGGTTTACCGACGTGAGCATAATGTCCTATTCTGCCAAATATGCGAGTGCGTTCTACGGTCCGTTCCGCGACGCATTAGAGTCGGCGCCTAAGTTTGGGGACAAAAAGACTTACCAGATGAATCCCGCCAACAAACGCGAGGCATTGCTCGAAGCACAGCTCGACTTTGAAGAGGGCGCCGACATGCTGATGGTGAAGCCTGCATTGTCGTACCTCGATATTATCCGCCTGCTGGACGAAAACTTCGATATTCCGATCGCTGCCTACAACGTTTCCGGCGAGTATGCGATGGTGAAAGCCGCTGCGCAGAACGGCTGGCTCGATGGTGACCGTGCGATGATGGAAGTGCTTACCAGCATCCGCCGCGCGGGCGCAAAATGCATCCTGACCTATTTCGCGAAAGAAGCAGCCGTGATATTAAACAAACGGTAGCGAATTCCGATTCGGCTAACATACAATGTGGAGATGTCTGATTATCTTACATCTTCACATTTTCTTTTTAAATCATCACAAAACAGTCATGAAACTACCTTTCCTCCTGCTACCGCTCGGGCTGGCCCTTGCAATCCCGGCCGATGCGCAGAAAAAGACATCTTCATTACCTGAATTCCAAATCAAAAAATCAGAAACCGAGGCGCATATCCGCTTCCTCGCGGGCGACGAGCTTATGGGCAGGCGCACCGGCGAGCAGGGTAACTTCGTAGCGGCACGCTACATTGCCGAGCAGTTTCGCAAACTGGGCGTGGTACCCGTACCGGGCAATACCGAAACCGGTACTTCGAGTTATTTCCAGCGTGTACCATTCGAGGAAATGGGTGCTAATGGCCCCGGAGAGATCGCAGCGGATGCCGAAATCATGAAAAGCGGCACCGACTGGCTTCTAATGGCCGGCGATGCGGTGGATTTGAAAGCGCCGATCGTTTACGCAAGTTTTGGTCTGGAAAATGCGGCCAAAGGCTGGGATGATTATAAAGGATTGGACGTGAAAGGTAAAATTGTGCTGGTAGAAAGCGGTACGCCCGAAACACAAACACCCTCCGAAATCATCGCTACTTCGACGGAAAAACGCAAAATTGCCCAGGACAAGGGCGCTATTGCGGTTATTGAGCTTTTCAATGCTCCCATTCCCTGGAATACGGTGAGCAAGTTTTTTGCAGGAGAAAAAATCTCGCTGGCCGAAGGTACTGCTGCTAAATCGATCCCGCATGCCTGGGTAAACGGCAAGGAGGCGAAATTTGCCCGTGCATTGCGCGCGGTGAAAGAAGTTACCTTTAAAACTTCCGGCAGGATTGCCAAACCGATTTACAGCTACAATGTGGCCGGTTATATTCCCGGTACCGACGCCAAACTGAAAGAAGAATACATCCTGCTCTCCGCGCACTACGACCACGTGGGCGTAGGCAAGCAAGGCGGGCAGGCATACACGCCCGAGGATAGCATCTTCAACGGCGCGCGCGATAATGCTTTTGGGGTAACCGCATTGCTCACCGCAGCCGAAGCGTTGGCGAAAAATCCTCCCAAGCGTTCGATCGTGATTGTCGCGTTGACCGGCGAAGAAGTAGGCCTGCTCGGCAGCAAATACTACGCGGCCCACCCGATTATGCCTTTGAACAAATGCATTTTCAATATGAACTCCGACGGCGCGGGATATAATGATACCACCATCGTTTCGGTCATGGGCCTCGACCGCACCGGGGCGCGTGCGGAAATCGAAGCGGCTTGCAAGGCATTCGGCCTGGGCGTTTATGCGGACCCTTCGCCGGAGCAAGGGCTTTTCGACCGTTCGGATAACGTGAGCTTTGCCAAAGAAGGCGTTCCTGCCCCCACTTTCACCCCCGGTTTTAAGGAGTTCAATGGGGATATCATGAAAAACTACCACCAGGTAACCGACCATCCCGAAACCGTCGATTTCAACTACCTGCTGAAATTCAGCCAGGCTTACACATATGCGACCCGCCTGATCGCCGACCGCAAAACGGCACCGCAATGGAGTACAGGTGATAAATATGAGCCGGCAGCCAAGAAACTCTACGGTAAGTAAGGTTTTCAATACAAAAGGAAAGACCTCCGAAGCACATTGTTCCGGAGGTCTTTCCTTTTATTAACTACTATATTATTTCGCTCCCGGAGGGCAGTTCTTTCTCAAATAGTCCGTGAAGAGCGACTGCAAATGCCTCGATGTGCCCGCGCCTTCGGAAATGCTGTGTGAGCGGTTCGGATAAGGCATAAACTGGAACACCTTATTAGCTTTGATCAGCTCATTAACGAGCATTTCGGCATTCTGATAATGCACATTATCATCGCCGGTTCCGTGAATGTAGAGCAGGTTACCACGCAGGTTTTTAGCGTAGGTGATAGGCGAGCCTTTCACAAAATCCTCCCGATTTTCCTGCGGAATGCCCATGTAGCGCTCCTGGTAAATGTTGTCGTAAGTGAGCTGGTTGGCCACAGCCGCTACGGCGATACCGGTTTTGAAATGCTGCGGATATTGGAACAACAAGTTCAAAGTAGACGAACCGCCGCCGCTCCATCCATGCACCGCCACGCGGCTGGTATCGATGAATGCAAATTGTTTGAACATCGCCGTTGCAGCGCCGTCCATGTCTTTGATATTAATGCGACCGATATTGCGGTATATCGCCTTGCGCCATTTGGCGCCTTTCGGCGAAGGTGTGCCGCGGTTGTCGATGGAAGCGTAAATGTATCCGTCGTCGGCCATGCTACCTGCATACAAACGGTTTTTGCCGGTTCCCCAAACGTCCTTCACCGTGCTTCCGGCAGCTTCGCCATACACCATGAATACGATCGGGTATTTTTTGCTCGCATCGAAATTGGTCGGTTTCACCATCCAGGCATCCACTTCCACCCCTTCGTCTGTTTTTACTTTGAAGAACTCGATATTCGCTTTCGATGAGTTGATCTTGTCTTTGGATTGTGCGATGGAGTTGTTAGGATCGATCGAAACGTGCTTAGGGAACGAAATCCACTCTACCAAAGGCGATGTTTTGGCATTCGAAAACTGGTGACGCCCGAATTTACCCAACGGCGAAATGTCGTACGCATGCGTTCCTGCCTGATCGGCCGGGGTAATGCGCACCGGCGTGCCTTTGCCATCCAGCGAAGTCTTGTACAGATAGCTCTGCGTCGCATTATCCGGCGATGCCATGAAATAATAGGTATTGTTCTTCTCGTCAATGCGAACCGGGCTGATCACGTCAAAATTGCCCGAAGTAATGAGCGTTTCCTTCTTCCCATCGCGGCTCACGCGGTAGGTGTGGCGCCAACCGTCTTTTTCGCTTACCCACAAAAATTCCTTACCGCCATTGATCCAGTCCCAGCCCATCGGGTCGTTATCCCAGCGGCTTTTGATATCGATCCACGCTTCATCCTTTTCGTTGTAAAATGGTTTCGCGCTGCCATCGGTGGTATTAATGTAAAACAATGTGCTCTCGTTCTGCTTGCGGTTCAGCTGCTGGATCACCAACTCGTTCGGCATCCCCGACCATTCCATACGTGGAACGTAGGTGTTTTGCGGATCGCCGGGGATATTCATCCATTTCGTCTGCGCCGAAGCAACGTCTACCACCCCGATTTTATACGGAGAAGGCGTCTCTCCTACCTTAGGATATTCCACCGGCACATTGAACGAGTAGATGGAATCCGTAGTATTGATCATCAGAAAATTGCGGATTTTGCGGGCGTCGAGCTGCCAATAGGCGATGGACTTGCTGTCGTCGCTCCAACGGAAGCCATCGCGGCAGTCGAATTCTTCTTCGTAAACCCAATCGAATGTACCGTTAATTACGCGGTCGGTACCATCGGTAGTAACCTGCTTCACCGTGCTGGTCGCGAGGTCTTCCACATACACATTATGCTTGCTCACGTACGCGACTTTCTTGCCATCGGGTGAGAATTTCGCAAACATCAGCGACGACTCCGGCAACCCCTTTCCGAGTTGTTTCAGCGTTTTGGCGGTGATGTCATACACCCAGTAATCGCCGCGCGTATCGTATCGCCACACACGTTTGGTATTGGTGTAAACTAAAACCTTATCACCTGCTTTGCTGATCGAATAGCTACGGATGTTCAGCGGAGAGCCGCCCTGTGGTGTAAGCTGCGCGGATGATACAATGATTTTTTCCTGGTTGGCGGGCAAGGTTACTTCCACGATCTGGCTGTCGCCTGCGTCGCGGTAACCACTGCCGTCGGGAAGCCATTGAAATGTGTCTGGAATCTGCGCAAAAAGCTGAAAGGAAAGGATTGTTAATGAAAGTGTCCTGAATATTTGCTTCATGTGAGCTTTAAAAAATTAGTACGACAACTATATAAGTGCAATTTTAACATTTTAATTAATCTTTTGCACCGTCTCTATCGCTTCCCTTTGATTTTGAGCGCCTTTGTTTTTTCAATGCCTCACTCAGCAAAAACTCGATCTGCCCGTTCAAACTGCGGAAATCCTGCTGTGCCCAGGTTTCGAGTTCCCTAAGCATATCAGGATTGATCCGCAAAACAAATGCTTTTTTCTCCGCCATATCATGGATACAAAGTGCCGGCGTTCAGAATAGGGGTCGCCGCTTTCTCACCGCACAAAACTACCAACAAATTACTCACCATCGCGGCCTTGCGCTCCTCATCGAGCTCCACGATCTGCTTGTCCGATAGCATGGCCAACGCCATATCCACCATTCCCACCGCTCCATTCACGATTTGGCGGCGGGCAGCAACCACAGCCGATGCCTGCTGGCGTTGCAGCATCGCACCCGCGATCTCAGGGGCATAAGCGAGGTGACTGATCCGCGCTTCGAGTACGTCGATACCGGCCCGGCTCAGGCGCTCGGTCAGCTCGGCTTCGAGCATTTCGTTGATTTTTCCGCTCCCGTCACGCAGCGTGACCTCCTGAGCACTCGCTTCTTCATCTTCCATCGAGTCATAAGCATAAATGCCCGCCAAATGCCGCACCGCCGCCTCCGACTGGATTTCCACATATTTTACATAATCATCCACTTCAAAAGAAGCCTTGGCAGTATCTCCTACGCGCCACACTACTACCGCGGCGATTTCGATGGGGTTACCTAGCTTATCATTCACTTTCAGTTTCTGTCCGTTCAGGTTCCGGGCACGGAGGCTGATCTTTTTCCTGCGGAAGAGCGGGTTTACCCAACGCAGGCCATTTTGTTTCATCGTACCCATATAATCGCCAAAAAAAGTCGTTACAACCGCTTCGTTCGGGTTAATGACCGTGAGACCAATGAGAATAATAAATCCGGTGACGCCGATAATCAGTCCGGTAACAGGGCTGCCGGTGGCGATCGCATACACAAAGCCGCCAAAAAGCAGCGCCAGGCCTATCACAAACAGCAGATAGCCAGAGATAGAGCGTAATTCTTTTTCGATCATAGTTTGCTTAGTTTGATATTAAATTGATATCACAATATTATCAAACTCCGTGCAACTTCCTAATGCATTTGGGACAAAAAAATCCCGGAGACTGTGAAAGGCTCCGGGAAAGGATGGGTGGTAGCGGCTAGCGGCGGAATATTGGCCCCTCGACCTGGAAATTGATAGGTACATTGTATTTAACCCTCACCTTCTGGCCCCTCATTTCCCCCGGATTCCATTTTCCGTTCATTAGCTTTACAACTCGAAGCGCCTCCTCATCCAACCCATGACCAATTCGGTTTTCCACTTTATACTCACACATTGAACCATCTTCACACACCACAAACGAGAGCATTACACGTCCCGAGATGCCGTTGCGCGCGGCATCAATGGGATACCTGATATTCATCCCCAAAAATTTATAGAATTCTTTGATCCCGCCTTTGAATTCGGGACTAATCATGGTATTGGTATATTCTTTCTTTTCCCCATTCGCCCAGGAACTACCACTTTTGAATTGACCCAAATCATAAACTTCCTCGTAATACAGGGTACTATCCGCCAATTTCCCGACCCAATTCCCATCTTTCACACCACTCACAACCTTTCCTTGCTCGAAAAGCCATTTACCATTGAGTGTTTCTCCCGCGGCTCGCCAATAACCATCGCCGTTTTTCACATATTGTGCTCCGTCCGGCCCCCAGGCGTTCATCAGCAGGGGTTCCTCCTTAGCGCCCATTCTATTGACCGGAAATTCCCTATGAGCCCTGATTTGCCCATTGGGATCCCAGTAAACTTCCGTAATCAGAGAATCTGATATCAACTGTTGGCGTCTTACCATGCCATTCAGGTCATAGTCTTTGATAAGGGATGCTTTTCCATCCACGCCGTATTCCACATATGAAAGCACGCGGCCTTCGGCGTCAAATGTAACTTCGGGAGCATGGCTGGCTTCGTTATAATCCCGGGCTGCAATCCTGTACGCGGCAATCGAGTCTGCACCCGGGTTCACAAAACGCGATTTGTAGCGGATAGGCGTCTTCGCAAATTTTGCTTCGCCGAGCCTCTTCCATTTTCTGCCTCTTGACTCTTCATAAGCCACATCTCCCGATACGAAACCCCGCTCATCGACGGGCAATGTCCTCCGGTACTTGGCCCGCGCAGAGTCGATGGGTACGAACGCCTCGTTGAAATAATCAATGAATGCAAGCCTTGCCGTGTCAAAGGCAGGCTTAGCCTCCGCCTTGAATGTTACTGGAAAAAAGACCGCCTGCCGGACTGGTTGCCCAGCCAGCATAGCCGGCTTCCAGGCCTTGTACATCCCGAGCACACGCACGGCCGCCGCATTGCATAAAGTGTCGATCCCGCGGGTCACTTCAATGCTGCTCATGCTGCCATCAGGCTGCACCACGCCTTTGAGATACACCCGTCCGTTTACTCCTTTGATCGAATTTTGAAAGGGTATTTGAAGGTTCGAGGTAATAAACTGATTAAGGACGGTCAGTCCGCCGGCGGGTTCGGCTTGTTTCTCTACTTCATGGGGTAAATACACCTGCTGGGCAAATGCCTGCGCAGTGGAAAATAACAATAGAGTGAGTAGTTTTTTCATTAGGGTTGATGAGTTATGCGAAAGGTAAAAATGATATTTTTCTTTTAAAGAAACTCATAGTTACTCTGCAAATATTTCAAAAACGATTTGTAGAAGTAGTTTTCAGCACAAACTTAACCTACTGATAACCTGCGAATAATATCCAGTTAATATTAAATGAGAAAATTTGTATCATGGGAGATACAACTCACTTTCGGACTATCATCATTTCTGACATTCACCTCGGAGCAGGAGGATCGAAGGCAGAAGAGGTCACCAATTTTCTGAAAAGCTACACCTGCAAGAAGCTTATCCTGAATGGCGACATTATCGACGCGTGGCAATTGAAAAAGTATGGGGTGTGGAAACGCAAGCATACGTTGTTTTTCAAGCGCGTGCTGAAAATGATAGAGGAAAATAAAACGAAAGTGATCTATATCCGCGGAAACCACGACGATTTCCTCGATCAGATTATCCCGCTGCGTCTCGGTAAGCATTTCCAGATCCGAAAAGATTACGTATTAGCCTCCGGCGCACAGCGGTTCTACGTGACTCACGGCGACGTTTTCGACTCCATCACCACTCATTTGAAATGGCTGGCTTACCTGGGCGATATCGGTTATACGTTCCTGCTTTGGGTCAATAAATTTTACAATAAATATCGCGCATGGCGCGGTCTCTCCTATTACTCTTTATCGCAACGTGTAAAACAGTCGGTGAAAATGGCTGTGAATTACATGACCGACTTTGAAGAGAAACTGACCGAACTCGCCCGCTCGCGGAACTGCGACGGCGTGATCTGCGGGCATATTCACCACCCGGCGATCCGCGAAATAGAAGGTATCAAATACATGAACTCCGGTGACTGGGTCGAGACGTTGAGCGCGCTGGTAGAGGATTTCGAAGGCAATTGGAGCCTGCTCTACTACGACCAGCAGGAGATCATCGAGAAGCCTGTAAAAAAAACGAGTACCAAAAAAGTCGTTGAGAACTTCCCCGGCATCGAGAAGCAGGTGGCGTTCACCAGTTTTCTGACGGGGCGGAATCAGCGCTATCTATAATCATGAGAATCCTTTTTCTGGTTCAGGGAGAGGGCCGGGGGCATTTGACGCAAGCCATTTCGCTCGGCCAGATTCTGCGTAGTGCAGGACACAAGGTGGTGGGTGCGATGGTGGGGACATCTCCGGGCAGGAATATTCCGTCATTTTTCCAGGAGCAGATCTTCGCGCCGGTACATCATTTTGCCGCGCCCAATATCATATACAAAGCACAAGGAGGCGGTATGAATGTAGGCCGGACGATTGCGACCCACCTGGCGCATTTACCCAAATACCTCAAAAGCTTACATCGTATCCACGAAACGGTGAAGCAGATCAACCCGGATCTGATTGTGAGTTTTTACGATACTTACGGAGGGCTTTACAATCTGATTTATCGCTCGGGCATACCGATGGTTTGCATCGCGCATCAATACCTGTTGCTCCATCCGAAGTTTATTTTTCCTGAAAACAGCCGGATCAACCAGTTTCTGATCAATCTCAACTCTAAATCGACCTCCTGGCTTTCGGCTAACCGGCTTGCATTGTCGTTCCGCGAAATGTCATCGGAACCTGATCTGAAAATCACGGTAGTACCGCCGCTGCTCCGCAAGGAAGTTACGCGACTTACGCCGCAAAAAGGCTCCTTCATACTCGTTTATATGACCCATCACAGCCTGAGCGCTCAGGTGATCGATTGGCACCGAAAACACCCAGATGTACAGTTGCATTGCTTCTGGGACAATGCGGATGCGTCGGAAGAGTTTGCTTTTGATGATACACTCACTTTTCACCAGATCAACAGTGAAAAATACCTGCGGATGCTCGCTACCTGCCGCGCGCTGGTGACCACAGCGGGTTTCGAATCGGTTTGTGAGGCAATGTACCTGGGCAAACCCGTGATGATGGTGCCCGTACCGAACCATTTCGAACAGGAATGCAACGCGATCGACGGCGTGATATCCGGCGCCGGGGTAATGTCCAGGTCATTTGACCTATCAGTAATCTTTGATTATCTGCCGAAGCATATTGATCAGTCGGAGAAATTCAGGGACTGGTATAACCGCGGGCAGCAGATGTTTGTGCGGGAAATCGCAGAATTTGAGAAATCAATCCACATCAGGCGGAAAATACAATCGGAGATCTGACTTTCTCCGCCTGATTCATGCTCACTTGTCCTTTTTGAACACCAGCTGTTCGGGATTTCGATCAAATTTAAGGATCAGTTTATCAGATTGTACGTGATAACTCCCCTTACCGCCCGTCGAATCCGACGGCAGCCAGGCTTTACCACTCCATTCCGGCTCACCCACCTTACTTCCGCCGAAGCTGCTGATTTTGAAAGTACAATTGGGGCCAAGCGTATAAGCTCCGGTAACCGTATTCACAAAAGTGTGGCCGGCGATCGTCCCATTTTTCTGGTCGTCCGAGAAAGTTAAAACCACGCTCTTCCCGCTGATTCCCGGATCTTTGTCAATCGCGCCTGTGGTTGTATTCTGAAAATAATCCAATCGCCAGGTACCAGCCAGCGACGCGACTTCCGAACATGGCGGCATAGCACAACAATCCTTCCCATTTCCGCACTCAAACGCAGTTAATCCAAGAAAAACGAGGCAAACAAACAAATATGCAATTCTTTTCATGGCTTATAATTTTAAAAACTGATCCCTAACCGCAATGCAAGCCTGTTGTAAACCCGGTCTTCGAAACGCTCCTTTTGATCCCACAACGGGGCTTTGGTAACGTGAGCTTCCTGCCGTTTGTAGGTCAATGCCAACGTAAATGCAGCAGATCCCGGCTTTCCTACTTTAATGCCCAGGCCCGGATTGACCATCAGCCCGCCCTTAGTATCGAAGCCTTCGGAATCGTCATGAAACCAGGCAAATGCGTAACCTGCGTCGAGCGTACCGAATAGCTGCACGTTTTTCCTTCCTGCCAAATCGTACCGCACGCCTCCCGCAATCGGGTTCAGTAATGCGGCTTTGTACCAGTCCATTCCGAGGGTTACGCCGGCGGATAGTCGGCGGTTCAATTGCAGGCCATTGAATGTCTGGATCGTTAGGCTTGTCTTGCTATCGACCTGCTCCTGATTTCCGGTGTAAGGATTATCATATTTAACCCGGCCAAATAAGCCGCCAAATTCGGTATGGTTTACAAACCTCGGGCTTTTGCCGGTTTGCGCATTTGCTGCCGTAGCGGCGAGCAGCAAGCATAAGTATGCGATCTTTTTCATATCAAATCGCTTTTCCGACCGGAATTTTGCTCAGTAACCGCAGATCTTTCGGATTGGAAGAATCATATTGGTAAAAACCGTCTTCCCCGATCAGCAGCAAAGTTTTGCCAAGCGAAATCACATCATATGCGTGCATATCTTTGAAATGCGCGAGTTGGTTTTTATCCACCGAGAAGCGCTCGCTCACATCGAACACTTTCAGACCGTGCTCGCCTTCGCAGAGGAAAAGCGTAGGGAAATCGACGCTCAGGCCATGTGGGTTTTCCATCTGATAACTTTTGATCAGTTGTGGCGCGGAAGGATTGCTCACATCCACGAGGTCGAGCTGGTTCTGGCCTCCCCCGCAAGCGGTGCCCGTGCGTAACGTCACGTAAGCGATGCCCCCGCTTACCACCACAGGATCGCACGCGCGGCCGTGCTGGAACATCGAAAGCTGCTTAGGCTCCGCAGGATCACTATTGTCATAGATAAACATGCCCGACGAAGAGCCGATGAACAGATTGTTGTTATAAGGGAAAATGGTTTCGATGCCCCAGCCGAGACTGATCGTTTTAAAATCAACCGGTTGGGAAGGCTTGTCGATCTTGAATAAATGCATTTGGCTTTGCCCCACTGCGTAGAGGAAATTACGGTCGAGCGCGAAACGGGCCATGGAGCCTCCCTGCCCGGTGGTGCTGCCCGAAGATTGCGGCGAAGCCGATGATGCGCTGCTGAGAACCGCCCTGTCGGCAAACAGCCAGCCACCCCACCACGACCCGGGCGAAATATTGTCTTCGCAATTCACAGTCACGGTTTCTTCCACCCATTCAACATTCTGATCGAAAATAGCACCTATGCTTTCATTAAGTCCCCAGCTGCCGCCGTCGAAAGTACCGGTTTGAAAAACATTTTTAACACGGCCTACTTCTTTGGGCGCGGTAGGGTCGGTAATGTCGATCGAAACAAGGTCGGAATAGCTATCAGCATAAAGAATATTATCGCGTACCGCTATGTCGCCGTTACCGGGAATATTGATGAACGTTATAAACTTCGGACTGGCAGGGTTGCCATTGTCGATGATGTGAATACCCTTTTTAATTTCATTGACATATAAATATTTCCCCTTCACATACATTTTCCCTGGCTGCACCAAACTACGGGGCGATTCTGCCTTCACCTGTGTCCTGAGCTCTATCAGAGAATAGGTAACGTTACTAAAACGGCGGACAACACGTGTTTCCTTACATTGATCGTTACACGACCAGCAAAGCCATGCTACGACACATAACAGTAAAAGTTTAGGTTTCATACGGCTTGGTTTTAGAGGCTAGTAAAAATGATATTTCAACTTGGGTAAATGCAGGACAATACTTTTCTGTAATTGGTTGGAACACAAAACAAAATCGTCCGAAAGCAAGGCCTTCGGACGATAACGCACCCCGAAAATACCGGCGAACCGGTATTTTTTATCTTTGATATTTTTAAATGCTTTTTGGCATTGCTATTTTGATTCCGGATTTTTGATCCTACCCATAAAAAGAATGGTATTGGAAGTGCTTTCGCTGATGATTAATCCAAACGGACGGTCGCAAATAAATCTTGGCGATTCCGGTCCGGCAGATGTAAGCCCTACACCGATGGTTGTTACCGCAGCTGCTTCCGTTCCCTTCTCATCGATTCCCAGGTATGCATCCTGCTTTACAAAATCCACGTAGAGCTGTGCTACTTTATTGATCTTGTTGAGTTGTGCATTTCCTTCCACGAACGCACGCTTGATGCCCATCGCGTCCAAGGTTCCATTCAATTTAGCTGAGTATTTGAATGTAAATCTCGGCAATCCCACAGTAATACCCCGTTCAGCCATTCCGCTATTCAGTTTCGTCCATCCCTCGCCTGTGATGTCGTTCAGCACCGCATCCACCGTATGCTGGCCTTTGGGAATGAGTAAGGTCATATTGAACTGGCCATTGGCATAAGGAAGGCGGACTGCGTCATAGTTGCTCCCTGAACCCACTTTGAAATCGGATTCGGCAAACATCATTTTTACATTTTTGCTCTGCCCGTTTTCCAGCCTGAATGGTGTATCCTGCGTCTTGCCGGCATCAAACCTCGTTTGCCAGTCTCCCTTGAAATACAATGCATTCAACAGAAACATGACCTGCTGCGGCTGAATCTGGTCGAGGACCGTCGGAATCTTTCCGTTTGTTTTATCACTCGCCCATTTGTTGATCCGGTCCTTCGCAGCATCGTCAAATGGCAGTCCTGTTACTTCCGACTCAAATGAGTTTTTCAAAACAGATTGAAAATCATTTTCAACTGAAAAGTCATTTCTATACCAAACCGAATTTGCTAATCCCAAACTCACTTTCGAATCGGCAACCGGCAAATCATTAATTAATGTTTTATATGCCGCATTCAAGTCAGCCAATGCGACTGCATCCATTTTCAATGCCTTTTGAATCTCGTCGGCGGTTTCTTTTTCTGCGCCGTTCAAAAGCATGCCCAAAGCCATGTGCAAGCTGAGTGGTGATACGAAGAGATTCTCTTCCGCTGATTGCGTTTTCTGTAACGCGTGAATGAAATCAAATGCAAAAGAAGTGGTCCCGTTTGAAACCGAGGCCGGTATTTCCACCGGATTTACTTCATTCCCGGGCGCAACGTTGTCGTTTGTACAGCCAAACAGCATCGCTGCTGCCAGCATCGGAACGGTGATCGACTTCTTTGAAATTTTCATGGCTAATAGATGCAAGAACATTTTCCTTCTCCACAATCAACCCACAATTCGATAGATTCAAACCAATTGGTAATGGTTGGAATCTTTTTTCAATTATCTCAAAAAGAATAGCGAACGGACCAGGATACGCCATACAAATAAGGATGCGCATCGAGGCTTTGATTGGATTTAAAGCCTGACGATACGGCCTTTTGATACGAACCGGTCAGGTTGGCTGCCCAGTTTGAAGAGAGCTTGTAATTCAATCTCAATCCGGTTGTCGCAGCCCAATTCATGCCACGGTAAATATCGTCGCTGGCTGTTGTTCGAATAATCTCCCCGGAAGCGGATTCCAATTCATTTACTAAAAAGAAATTGGCCATCATCCCACCGAGCACCGAGTAGCTGAATTTCTTGTCGGGATTTAATGTAAAGCCCGCCTGCACCGGCAATTGGAGATATTGATAATTGTTACTTACTTTTTTAGCGACATCAATATATAACGCACCATTATTGAAACCGGCCGCTTTATCGGCGGCAGGGCTATTCGCAGAGGTAGTTAATCCGGCCAATGCATTTTCCAACACATTAGAAGACAAGTTACTGTATGCATTCAGCACATAACCACCACCTTCATAAGCTGAATTGCCGCGCAGGTAACTAATGCCTGTTTCTACGGACCAATGCTTCGACAGTCGCACACCGCCCTGCGTTTGCACCGCGTACGAGGCACGGGCTTCGCTGGATCCGGTAGTTGCCCGTCTCTGGCTCACCGATTGCGCCGAAAAAGCCATGGGTGCCTCTTTCAACTGTACATCCGGATTGAACGATGCCGGCATAACGCCCAGGCCAGCGTAATATTCCTTAGGCTTTTTCTCTTTTACAGGCTCTTCTATTTCTATTTGAGGACGGAAGAAAACATGACGCTTTTGTACATAAACATCCAGGTCACTGTAAGGCAGAGACGCCAGCAATTGTGCAGAAATCGTCTGGCTTTGGTCCGCCAATGCAGCCGCATAGCTGTTTCCGGTCACTTTTGCCGCCGCAATTTCCCCGGGCTGCGCGTTCTCGATAGGCGAAGAGGACGTGTTGATTACCTCATTCACTGAACCTTTGTCAGCAAACGGCTTCCGAACACTGGCAGCAACTGCTACTTCCTGCCGCTCAGCCTCAGGATTTTTTGTTTCAGCAAATGCGCTCCCGCCTTTGCCAACAGCCTTGCCACGACTTGTTGCAGCGATCCCGGTCTTCGATTCGGAAGATTGCTGCTGCCCTGGCTTTATCGATGAAGTTTGGGGCTCGCTTGCAGTCGCCAGTCTCTCCGTATTCAAGCTCTCGTTTGGAGAAGCTGCTTTTTGAGTTGCTTCACGACTCTCACCTTCTGACACCCCCGCTGGCTTGGTATTCACAGCTACCTGTGGTTTATCACCGGTTTTAAGGCCCGACAACCAAAGTCCACCGCCTACCAGCAGCAGTGCAACGATCGACGCAGCAGCGTACCATACTTTCGGCGACTGCCACCACATCGGAACGACCTTTTCCTGCTCCTTGTCAAGACGCGCCTCGATACCCTCCCACACAGACGGCGGGGGAGCTTCGGAAGCCTCCTGCAGGGCCTTTCTCCACTGATCCTCAAAATTGTTTATGTTGGACGGATCCATCATCAAATCTTTTTTCTTTGTTCAACTTCTGTTGAAGCAACGTCCTGGCCCGCGAGTATTGCGATTTGGACGTTCCTTCGGAGATACCCAACATCTGGGCAATCTCATTGTGCTGGTAACCTTCAATCGCATATAGATTGAAGATTGTCTGACAACCGGGCGGCAATTCGCGGATCATTTCCATGAGTTGCTGCATTTGGAAATTCCCCAGCGTGAACTCCCTATCCGACAAGCCATTGTGATGTACATCTATATCGTCGAGTTCTTTCAGGTATTTTTGCTGCCGTAAATGGTTCAATGCCGTGTTTACCACTACGGATCTGAGCCAGTATTCCAGCGGGCTGTCGGCCCTGAAAGAATCAATGTTTTCGTAAATTTTGATGAAAGCGTCCTGCAATACGTCCTCCGCGTCGGCGCGGTTTTTGGTATAGCGCAGGCAAATAGCAAACAACTTACCCCCAAAAACATCATATAGCTGCTTCTGGGCGATACGGTTGCGCTGCTTGCAGCCTTTCACCAGTTCCTGTTCGTTAAACGTCATCCGAAGGTTAGGGGTGCTTCGTTCGGTTTGTAATTAAATTCAGCACCTCTATCCATAAGATAGCCGACTACTGTTGCGTTATGATCCGACCCGCGCTCTCGCGTCCGTCGTAAATTGTCTGACACCCTCATTATCAAAATGGTTGGAATGCTTCGAAAAACTATTGCCGAATGTTGGGTACTTTACGCCAAGGAACTATTCGAAGGCGCATATCATTTAATAAATACAACCTAAAATCTATCGCCCCATGAGCCAATATATGGTTGAAATCCAGCTGCCGGCTGTCATGTCGGAAGATTTCACAGCAAAAATACCTGCTCAGAGAAAAAAGATTAATGAACTGATGGAGCAAGGAAGGCTTATGTCTTATGCTTTGTCTGATGATTATTCCAGACTCTGGTGTGTGGTTCGCGCAGAAACTGAATTTGAAGTTATGTCGCTCGTCTCGGAATTTCCGCTGATCGATTATATGGATCCCAAAATAACCAAGCTTATGTTCAATAATGTGGTAGCCCTTCGTCTGCCCATGTTCTCATTGAACTGACACCCATTGAAGGTATTTTGTTGCCTGTAATGGCCTCGCCGGTATAACCGGCGAGGCTTTTTTTATTAATAATCAGAGCTTTCTGGTAATCAGGGAAGCTATTTTTTCCAAGGCTACCTGATCGGTTTCGCTAAAATCGTCGAGCTGGTCGCTGTCCACGTCCAGCACCATTGCAACGGTTCCATTTCTGTGAAAAACCGGTACCACCACTTCCGAACGCGATGCCGAGCTGCACGCGATATGACCCGGAAATTGCTCTACATCCGGCACCAGAATGGTTTCAGCGCGCGTATAACTTGCACCGCATACGCCTTTATGGAATGGAATACGCGTACACGCGATCGGCCCCTGAAACGGCCCGAGCACCAACTGTCCTTCCTTAACCAGGTAAAATCCCACCCAGAAAAACCCGAAAGCTTCCTTTAAAACCGCGGTTATATTCGCAAGGTTAGCTGTAAGATCACTTTCTTCGGCAATCAATGCTTCGATTTGCGGAAAAAGCGCTTCATAAACCTCACCTCTGTTTGTATCTGTCGGTATAAATAATGTTTCTGCCATAATCTGAAATACTTCTCGATTTCTGGTTAACACAGATGCCTTTTGAATAGTTACAAATAATATGAAAATGCGCTCTGATTGAGCCGGTAATAGCACGCCTTCTGTTGTATATTTGAAGTTCGATTAAGCGCTACAAGCAAGTCCCCTCATGAGTCAAAGACATATCTTATTAATGGATGGCCCCGATCACAAGGGTTTGATCTATCATGTTACCCGCATTCTTTTTGCCCACAATCAGAATATCATCAGTAACGACGAGTACGTAAGCCCTTCGCGCTATTTCTTTATGCGTACCGAATTTGAGGGAGATACCGATATTCCAGAATTATTAAAAGCCCTTCAATCCGAACTGCCTGCCGGATTAAACCTGCGCATTAATCCTAAAAAGAACAAGGATATTGTGCTGATGGTCACCAAGGAGCACCATTGCCTCGGCGAGCTGCTGATCCGCTATGCATTCAATGAGCTGGATGCTACGATTATGGCCGTAATAAGCAATTATAATACGTTACAGCCACTAGTGGGCAAATTTGGCATACCTTTCCATTTTATTTCCCATGAAAACAAAACCCGGGAGGAACATGAGGAGGCGATATCGAGAACATTGGACATTTATCGTCCCGACTACGTCGTATTGGCCAAATATATGCGCATTATCACGCCGCAATTTGTCGAGCGTTTCCCGAACCGGATCGTAAATATCCATCATTCATTTTTACCCGCATTTATCGGGGCCAACCCTTACCGGCAGGCATACGAACGCGGTGTGAAAATCATTGGAGCTACCGCGCATTTTGTGAATAACGACCTCGACGAAGGCCCGATTATCGCGCAGGATGTAAAAGAAGTGGATCACAAACTGACCGCTTCGGATATGGCGACATTGGGAAAAGACACGGAAAAAGCGGTACTCTCGAAGGCTTTGAAACTGGTGTTTAACGACCGCGTTTTCATTCACCACAACCGCACCATTATACTATAAAACAAAGAAAAAGCCCTTAGTCAGAATCACCGAGGGCTTTTTGCAATCTGATGGATGTTATTGAATATGTAATCTTACAAAAAATTCTTTAAAACATCAAATTCAGATTCAACGTGTTAACTAATTCTAAGGATATTCTAATTAAACTGCTTCCGCTGTACGTACCAGCTCAACCAGATCTCCGTCGTTTACTTCTTTCTTGATATCGGCTACTTCGAGGAACCGAGTGTACAGTTCGTCCAATGCAGCTTTTTCGAAGGAGAACCCAAGCAATTCGAGGCGGTGCTTCAATGCGTGGCGTCCGCTGCGGGCAGTGAGTACGATGTCGGATTTATCGACACCCACGTCCTGCGGGTTCATGATTTCGTAGTTCAGATTGTTTTTCAGGAAGCCGTCCTGGTGGATACCCGACGAATGGGCGAATGCATTCCGGCCCACGATAGCTTTATTGGCCTGCACCGGCATACGCATCATTTTTGACACCAATTGGCTCGTCGGGTAAATGTGTTGCGTATTAATGCCTGTTTCCAGACCCAGCTCCTGGTGCACTTTCAATGCCATTACCACTTCTTCCAGCGAAGTGTTACCGGCGCGCTCGCCGATACCGTTGATGGTAACCTCTACCTGGCGCGCCCCCTGGTTGATACCCGCGATCGAGTTCGCAGTAGCCAAGCCGAGATCGTTGTGGCAGTGGATCGAAATAGTGGCTTTATGAATATTCGAAACGTGTTCGAAGATATATTTGATTTTGTTTCCGTACTCATCGGGCAAGCAATAGCCAGTCGTGTCAGGAATGTTCACGACCGTTGCGCCGGCACCGATTACCGCTTCTACCAACTGTGAAAGGAAAACCAGGTCAGCACGACCTGCATCTTCGCAGTAAAATTCAACATCCTCGACTTTGGTTTTAGCATATTTCGTAGCCGCGATCGCTCTTTCGATGATTTTCTCACGGGTAGTATTGAACTTATGCTGGATGTGAATGTCGGAAGAACCGATACCTGTGTGGATACGTGCCCGTTTGGCATATTGCAGTGCGTCCGCAGCCGCGTCGATATCGCCTTGTACCGCACGTGAAAGCGCACAAATAATGGGCTCACGTACAGCTTTGGAGATTTCTACCACAGAACGAAAATCTCCGGGACTTGAAACCGGGAAACCGGCTTCGATAATATCTACCCCCAGCTTTTCGAGTTGGGTAGCAACCACGATTTTTTCTTCGGTGGTCAATTGGCTGCCAGGAACCTGCTCGCCGTCTCGTAAAGTAGTGTCGAAGATCTGAACTCGATTACTCATTGGTGGGTATTAATTTTTTTATGGGACACGAATTTAACAATATTTCAGGCAATATAAAACCCTTTCCTTGTCACGGGAAAGGGTCTGTAACTTATCAAAACATAACCTTTCCCGCCTCACGGTAGCTGTTGGAGATTGAGAATGAGGTTATCTTGTTGGCTCATATTCATGTTGCGAAATTTCGCTCACCGCGATTTTCTTCTGCAAAGAAAGCACAAGTTTTGAATGCAACAAATATTGTTTGGCAAAACTTTAAAATTTTTTAGATTCTTTTCAAAAGCTCTTCGCCAGCCTGTTGTGTATTCAGGATCTTGTCAGCCGGGGTGGTTACATCGGCAATGTCGCGAGTTCTGAAACCATCTTTCAGCAACTTGTCTACCGCCGAAATAATCGCCTCCGATTCTTCTTTCAGACCAAATGAAATATCGAGGAGCAATGCGGCCGAAAGTACTGATGCCAAGGGGTTTGCAACACCTTTACCGGTAATGTCGTGCGCTGAGCCGTGGATAGGTTCGTAAACACCGGTGCTATCGCCAACTGACGCCGAGGCGAGCATTCCCATGGATCCGGCGATCTGGCTGGCCTCGTCGGTAAGGATATCTCCGAAAAGGTTCGCAGTCACTACTACGTCGAAACGCTTAGGATCTTTGATGAGCATCATCGCAGCTGCATCCACGAACTGGTGCTCAACGGTGATATCCGGATATTCAGGAGCCAAAGCCTGAACCACCTCACGCCACAGACGGCTTGTTTCCAAAACGTTTGCTTTATCCACAGAGCAAAGACGTTTTCCCCGGGTACGAGCAGCTTCGAAAGCTTTGCGGGCAATGCGCTCCACTTCGTAACGGCTGTATTCAGCGATGTCGTAAGCGGTGTTGTTGTCGTTTTTGCGGCCTTTTTCTCCGAAATAAATGTCGCCCGTCAACTCACGGAAGAAAAGGATATCCGAGCCTTTAAGGATTTCAGGACGGATGGAAGATGCACCCAAAAGTTCATCAAACAACTTGATCGGACGGAGGTTAGCATACAACCCGAGTTCCTTACGCATTTTCAGCAAGCCTTGCTCAGGGCGAACTTTGGCAGTAGGATCGTTGTCATATTTCGGGTGGCCAACGGCACCGAAAAGGATCGCGTCGGAGTTGCGCATCTTTTCCAACGTTTCGTCAGGAAGCGGGTTACCTGTTGCTTCGATGGCCACGTGGCCCATCAGTGCCTCGTCGTAAGTGAATTCATGACCGAATTTTTCGGCGATTTTTACCAATACTGCCTTTCCTACCTCTGTAACTTCTTGTCCGATTCCGTCGCCCGGAACGATAAGGATATGCTTTTTCATTAAATTTTTAATTGATAATCAATAAATTATAAACAAAATAAATGCACTGCCTTACGACAATGCACTAGCGATTGGTTCAATCTTAGTTTCGGGAACGCCGATCAGGTTGAGCATTTTCTGCGTCGCCTTGATCGCCGAGAACGTCTGGTCCGAATCCAGACCGCGCGTTTTGACCTCCTTGCCGTTGATCTCCCAGGTAATGATCGTTTCGCACAATGCGTCCGTCTTACCTCCCGGTGGAATTCGCACGGCATAGTCGCTCAGCATCGGCAGCTCGATTCCCTTTTTCTTGTAAATCTTTTTCAATGCATTCATAAATGCATCGTACTGGCCGTCGCCCTGCGCATTTTCCTCAAAAACCTCTTCGCCGAAAGAAATCTGCAATGTGGCGGAAGGTTTCAGGTTTTTGGAATGCGTGAGCACGTAGTTGGTGATTACCACCTTCTCCTCCACGGCACTGCTGTCGAGGATATCGGAAATAATGTACGGCAGATCTTCTGGCGTCACCACCTCCTTTTTGTCGCCCAGCTCGATAATGCGTTGCGTTACCTTTTTCAAATCGGCATCTGAAAGCGAAATGCCCAGGTCGCGCAGGTTGTTCTCGATATTCGCTTTTCCGGAAGTTTTACCCAATGCATACAAACGCTGACGACCGAAACGCTCGGGCATCAGTTTGCTGAAATAGAGGTTGTTCTTTTTATCACCATCCGCATGAATACCAGCAGTTTGCGTAAAAACACTCTCTCCTACAATCGGTTTATTAGCAGGAATGCGAATGCCGGAGAACGTCTCCACCAATTTGGAAATCGAGTACAACGACTTCTCATTCACCGCCGTGGTACATTCCGGCATCATGTCGTTGATCACCGCGATCGTGCTCGCGAGGGGCGCATTACCTGTGCGCTCGCCCATGCCATTCACGGTCAGGTGCAGGCCTTGTACGCCCGCCCGAAGTGCTTCCATCACGTTCGCAACGCCCAGGTCATAGTCGTTATGGCCGTGGAATTCGAAATGCTGATTGGGGTAACGCTCAACGATTTCCTTAATGAATGTATACGACTCAAATGGCGTCAGAATGCCCAACGTATCCGGCAACAAAATACGCTTAACTCGCAAAGTACTCAGAAAATCAAGCGAGTGGAACACATATTCTTTCGAATTGCGCATCCCATTGCTCCAATCTTCGAGGTACACATTGCATTGAATGCCCTTCGTTTCCGCGAGCTCGATCACATTGCGAATGTCTTCGAAATGCGCTTCCGGCGATTTTTTGAGCTGGTGGGTCAAATGGTTCAGCGACCCTTTGGTAAGGAGGTTCATCACCTTCGCACCGGCCTGTACCATCCAGTTAATGGACGCGTCGCCGTCAACGAACGTGAGTACTTCTATTTTATCCAGAAAACCATTCGCACCGGCCCAATCCGTGATTTTTTTAACCGCCTGAAACTCCCCTTCCGACACACGTGCCGAGGCTACTTCAATGCGATCGACCTTCACTTCCTGCAACAGGATCTGGGCGATGGTCAGTTTTTCGGATGCGGAAAACGACACCCCGCTGGTTTGCTCACCATCGCGGAGTGTCGTGTCCATAATTTGTATATAGCGACTACTCATAAGCGGCTGTCGGCCGTCGGCTGTCAGCTGTCGGCTGTCGGCTGTTGGCTATTAACAAAGTATGATAGCCGATTGCCGAAAGCCGATTGCCGAAGTCCGACTACCCTTAAAATATTCTCTCTGCTTCAAATTCCTTGATCTCTCCCTTCATAGCTTGCAGATAATCGATATCGTCGAAGCCGTTCATCAGGTTATGTTTTTTATAACCATTGATGTCGAAAGATTCGCTTTCGCCAGTCGCGAGGATCGTGATTTTCTGCTCAGGCAGGTTCACCTCCAGTTCTGCGTTAGGATCAGCCTCGATCGCTTCGAAGATCCTGTTCAAAAACTCAGGGCTCACCTGCACCGGCAAGATACCGATATTCAATGAGTTACCTTTGAAAATATCTGCAAAGAAGCTGGAAACCACGCAGCGGAAACCGTAATCGTAGATCGCCCACGCAGCGTGCTCGCGGCTGGAACCGCTACCGAAGTTGTGGCCTCCTACGAGGATTTTGCCCGAGTAAATAGGGTTGTTCAATACGAAGTCCTGCTTTGGCGTATCGTCGCCATTGAAGCGCCAGTCGCGGAAGAGGTTGTCGCCAAATCCTTCACGCTTGGTCGCTTTCAGGAAGCGCGCAGGGATGATCTGGTCGGTGTCGACGTTTTCGATCGGCAAAGGCACTGCCGAGCTTTTCAGTATGGTGAATTTATCGTAAGCCATTGTTTATTGGCTGTCGGCTTTCGGCCTTTGGCTTTCGGCTTTTTGAGCCTTGCCTTGTCCTTAACTTTCAGCGTTTAGTTTTTTAATCAAATGATACAGTTGCTTTTTAATCGAAGTGATTTCAGACTGAACTAAATCGTACGAATGAATATCAAGAAATCCCAGATCTTTTGAGAGTAAGCTCAGATACTCCACTTCTTGACAAGACCCGAATGAAATTCCCAGAAATCTGGCAAATTCCCTTTCACTGGTCTTTCCGCATCCCTCGCAGATATTCGTTGGAACGGAAACGACCGCCCGACGTATCTGAGATACAAGCCCGAACTTCTCATCAACAAGAAAGCTCTTTGTCAATCTGTAAAGTTCAAGAACAAGCTTATGGCTCTGTTCCCAAACCCCGTACTTCCTAAAATCCCTCATGATAGTGTGCAACATTAAAGCTCGACTGCCGATAGCCGACAGCCGAAGTACATCAAAGCAGTGTCCTCGGGTCCGTAACCACGCCCGTTACCGCTGCCGCAGCTGCTACGAGCGGGCTCGCGAGCAATGTACGCGCGCCTGGGCCCTGGCGACCTTCGAAGTTACGGTTTGAGGTACTTACCGCATATTTGCCGGCAGGGATCTTGTCGTCGTTCATTGCCAAACAAGCCGAGCAGCCTGGCTGACGGAGTTCGAAACCTGCTTCGGTGAGGATATCCAGGATACCTTCTTCCTTAATCTGAGCTTCTACAATGTGCGATCCCGGAACGATCCATGCCGTCACATTATCCGCCTTTTTGCGGCCTTTCACGATCGACGCGAATGCGCGGAAGTCCTCGATACGGCCATTGGTACAGCTACCGATGAAAACGTAATCGATTTTCTTGCCCAGCATATTTTCGTTCTCATGGAAGCCCATGTAATTCAGCGACTTGTCGTAAGTAGCCTTGCCACCTTCCACCTGATCCGAAGTAGGGATCGCGCGGGTGATACCCTGGCCCATTCCCGGGTTGGTACCGTAAGTGATCATCGGCTCGATGTCGGCCGCGTCGAAGTTATATTCTTTGTCGAAAACAGCGCCTTCGTCTGTTTTCAAAGTTTTCCAGTAAGCCAATGCCTTATCCCACTTCTCGCCTTTCGGAGCTTGCTCGCGACCATTGATGTAGGCAAAAGTAGTCTCGTCGGGAGCGATCATACCGCCACGGGCACCCATTTCGATGCTCATGTTACAGACGGTCATACGGCCTTCCATTGACATATTTTCAAAAACATCACCTGCATATTCAACAAAGTAACCCGTTGCACCGGCAGTAGTCAGTTTTGAGATAATATAAAGCGTCACGTCTTTCGGCGTCACACCTTTGCCCAGCTTGCCATTCACGTTCACACGCATTTTCTTAGGCTTAGGCTGCATAATGCACTGCGAAGAAAGCACCATTTCCACCTCCGAAGTACCGATACCGAACGCGATCGCGCCGAATGCACCGTGGGTAGAAGTGTGCGAGTCTCCGCAAACGATGGTCATACCCGGAAGCGTAATACCGTTTTCCGGTCCAACCACGTGCACAATACCGTTGCGGGCATGGCCCAGTCCCCAGTGTGAAATGCCGTATTTGGCAGCGTTCGCTTCGAGGGCTTTCAACTGGTTCGCCGAAAGCGGATCTTGTACCGGAAGGTGTTGGTTAATAGTCGGGGTGTTGTGATCCGCCGTCGCGAAAGTACGCTCGGGGTACATCACGCCAATGCCTCTGGTTTCGAGTCCCAGGAAAGCAACAGGGCTTGTTACTTCGTGGATGAAATGGCGGTCGATGAAGAACACATCCGGACCGTCCTCGATTTTACGGACAACGTGGGCATCCCACACTTTGTCGAAAAGGGTACTCGCTTGATTACTCATTTTGATTAAAATTAGAATTTCGCCTCGTCGTTCAGGCTTCAAAGAAAGAGCTGATAATCAACGCCTTTCTCAGAAGGAGAACCGACATTACAAATTACCGTATAATTAAAAGAATATGTATAACGGTAACGGTTCAAAAAATAGTGATTTTGGTTTGGGATGATGGTTTGAGCGGAAATCTTTATTCGTAGCGCCTGTCACATTTAAATGTAAATCAGATCCTTCTCGATAAATGGCCAAATATTCGGTTTGACCCCATTCTTACTTACCAGTCCTACTTTCTGCTGCAATAGTTCTTCAAGCTCTCCCGCCAAGTCAATAAATTCGAAACCAACAGGCTGAGAAAATTCGACTAAAATATCCAAATCGCTTCCTTGGCGAGCCTCGTTCCGTGCATAGGAACCGAAGAGTGCAAGTGATCTTATTGGATACTTGGCAAACAGGCTGAGTTTATGCTCATGCAGACAGTCTAAAATTTTTGTTAGCGCACGGTTTCGCATTCTGTGCTCGAATTGGCTCAATGTCATGAAACGCCCTTCGGCAATTTCCTCCCTACCTCTATTAATTCCCTTCAATACTCTATCCGGTAACTTCATAACCTATGGATTTGAAATTAACAATTCACCCCTGCCGCTTCGGCGTAGTCCCGTACTTCTCTTTATAAGTCTTGATGAAATGCGAAACACTCTCATAGCCGATTTCCGTGCTAATCTCCGAAACATTCTTCGTACTATTCCTCAATAGAAAATCCGCATAATCCAGCCGCTTGTTTTTCAGCCACAATGCAGGTGAAGTATTGAATTCCTCCTGAAAGTCCCGCTTGAATGCCGAAAGGCTTCGGCCGGAGAGCCGTGCCAGCTCATTTAATGTCAACGGCTTCAAGTAGTAGCTGTTCATCAAAAACGAAAGATCGACCTTTTCGCCTTTATAGAGACTGTACAAAATACCCCGTAGCTGGTTTGAGTTATCCAGCTCCATCAAATGCAGCAGCAATTCCTGAAATTTCAACCTCAGAAAGTGGTTCTTCAATTCCGTTCGCGAGCGGAAATAGGGAAATACCGATTGGATGAACTTTTCAAAGTTATCATCCGACTTCAAAAGCAAAATCGGGTATTCGACGGCTTCGGTGTCTTTTTGAGCATCAAAAAGCTCCGGGTGCAGGCCTACGAATTCTTTCAGGAGCTTTTCGTCAAAAAAGAACACCAAACTCTTATAAGCCTCATGAATGGATTCCGACATTAAGTAAAATCCCCTCTGAATGAACAGGATATCCCCTTTTTCGACATGCACCTCCTGCGTAGGACTAGTAAATTTCTTCTCGCCTTCCAGCACCACAATCACCGCATGCTCCTCGAAAAACACATCGTATTTGGAAGGGTACACCTCATTCCGATAGGCCACGAAGGTCATGTCCTGAATTTTCAGGGACTCGAATTCCTGGGAGCTGATGTCGGATGGTACGCGGAGCACGGGTTAATTAGATTGTTGCTCCTGGTCGATCACATAATCAATCCAATCTTTGGCAGAAGGAACATTGTTCTGTATTACATCCCAAACAATTGAATAGTCTACTTGGAAATATTGATGAATCAATACATCGCGCAAGCCTGCTAACCTGCGCCAATCGACTTCCGGATATTTATACCTGATTTCATCGGGGACCTTCTTACAAGCCTCCCCAACAATTTCCAAACTGCGGATAAATGCTCTGGACACAAGATCGTCGCCGGTAAACTGTTCGAATGTCAGCCCGGAAGAGCGCTCAGTCAGGAATTGAAGCTCTTTTTGAATATGTTTGAGAAAATCAATCAACAAAGGAGACATACTCAATATCCTTTTTTACTTCATTTTGAACAAAACCTGCCATTCCTTCCCAAGTGAGCAGATCAACTCTTTTTTGGAGAAGTTTTTCCAACAGTTCCGCCATATCGAAGAGATTGCTGAACGTCTTCATACCTGGCCGAAATTCCACCAACAGGTCAACATCGCTAGTCTCTTTCTGTTCTCCACGCGCGAAAGAGCCAAAAAGGCCGAGCCTTTCCGCTCCCAATGCTTTCATTGATGAAGCCTTGCTTTCGATAAGTTGAAGTATTTCCTTTTTAGCTGTAACCATTTGACAAGCATATGTTTTGACAACAAGTTAAAAAAATCTCACCTCATTGCCGCATAACGCATTCTACACCATAAACTGAAACAAATCCGGCTGATCGTTCAAATACTCATAAACCACCCGGTTCGCATCCATTCGCTCGATCAGCGGCGCAAAATCTTCACGGCTTTTTAATTCAATACCCACCAATGCCGGCCCCTGCTCGCGGTTGGTTTTCTTCACGTATTCGAAACGCGCAATATCATCATTCGGCCCGAGTACATTCAAAAACTCGCGGAATGCACCGGAACGTTGCGGAAAGCGAATGATGAAATAATGCTTCAAACCTTCATAAAGCAACGAGCGTTCCTTGATTTCCTCGGTGCGGGTAATGTCGTTGTTGCCTCCGCTGATGAGCACGACGACGTTTTTGCCTTTGATATCTTCTTTAATTAGATCCAAAGCAGCTACCGTCAATGCGCCAGCTGGTTCGGCGACAATCGCTTCTTCATTATAAAGTTGCAAGATCGAGGAGCATACCTTCCCTTCCGGCACAAGCAGGATTTGATTCAAACTCTTGCTGCAAATATCAAATGTAATGTCGCCGGCACGCTTCACAGCCGCGCCATCCACAAACTTGTCAATATTATCCAGCGTCACTACATGCCCTTCCTGAATGGATTTGTGCATGGTCGGTGAGCCTTCCGGTTCCACGCCTATGAGCTGGGTCTTAGGAGAAAGTTGCTTGAAAACAGTGGAAATGCCGGATGCCAGGCCACCACCACCAATAGCCATCAGCAGGTAATCGATCTTGAAATCGGCGTCTTTGAAAATTTCCAGACCGACAGTCCCCTGGCCTTCAATCACCTGCAAATCATCGAATGGATGCACGAAAACAGCATTGGTACTGTCGCGGTAGGCCATGGAAGCATGGTAAGCGTCATCGTAAGTATCGCCTACCAAATGTATTTCAATCCATTCCTGTCCGAAGAGCCGCACTTGTTTTACTTTTTGCGCCGGGGTAGTGGTAGGCATGAAAATAGCGCCCTTCACCTGCATTTTGCGGCATGCGTACGCTACGCCTTGCGCGTGGTTGCCTGCGCTCGCACACACGACCCCACCCGCGAGGGCTTCGGGCGTGAGGCTCGCCATTTTGTTGTAGGCTCCGCGGATCTTATAGGAGCGAACGGTCTGCAAATCTTCTCGTTTGAGGTAGATATTAGCCCCGTACTGCTCCGAAAGATGTGCATTAAAAAATATCGGTGTGTGGTTAATCACCCCGCGCAGGCGTTCGGCGGCGAGGAATATGTTATCGAGAGTCGGAACGGAATGTGAAGTGCTCATAAATGATTCTGAAACAAAAGAGCTTTGCCAAAAGCAAAGCTCCATTTCTATCTTTTGCCCTTGACTTAAGTCAAGGGCAATGGGATTAGGCTTCGCCTAAATTTGGCCTTGCGGCCCTGGCTTCGCCTTTATTTTTTGAAACAATTAGTTTCTCTCTGGGCGCAGACCGCGTACAGTAGTACCAGCTTGCCACATTTCTGATTCGCGCAATTCAGCCAATTCAGCTTCCAGCTTCACGCGGTAGTCAGGCTGTGAGTTGCGGGTGATCGAGATAGTAGCCTGTTCGCCGCTTTTTACAGAGTTGTACAATTGCTCGAAAACAGGCTTGGTAGCGTCACGGAAAGGTTTCCACCAATCCAAAGCACCACGCTGAGCAGTAGTAGAGCAGTTAGCGTACATCCAGTCCATACCGTTTTCAGCAACCAATGGCATCAACGATTGGGTTAGCTCTTCAACAGTTTCGTTGAATGCTTCTGACGGCGTGTGGCCATTCGAACGCAACACTTCGTATTGTGCAGCGAAAATACCCTGAATAGCACCCATCAAAGTACCACGCTCACCGGTAAGGTCGGAAGTTACTTCGCGGTAGAAATCAGTTTCGAACAGGTAACCTGAACCTACACCGATACCCATTGCGATACATTTTTCACGCGCTTTACCAGTAGCATCCTGGAATACCGCGAAAGAAGAGTTCAAGCCTTTTCCTTCCACGAACAAGCGGCGAAGTGATGTTCCCGATCCTTTTGGAGCAACCAGGTACACATCCACGTCAGCAGGAGGAACGATGCCAGTCTGATCTTTATAAGTTACACCGAAACCGTGTGAGAAATACAGTGATTTTCCAGCAGTAAGGTGTTTTTTAACAGTTGGCCAAAGTTCGATCTGAGCAGCGTCAGAAAGCAAGTAGCAAATGATAGTTCCTTTAGCAAGCGCCTCTTCGATATCGAAAAGGGTTTCGCCTGGTACCCATCCGTCAGCAACGGCTTTGTCCCAAGACTTACCACCTTTACGCTGACCAACGATTACATTGAATCCGTTATCGCGCATGTTCAAGCTTTGGCCTGGGCCTTGTACGCCGTAACCAATTACAGCGATGGTTTCGTTAGAAAGTACTTCACGTGCTTTTTCGAGTGGAAATTCTTCACGGGTTACTACTTCTTCTTCGACCCCGCCGAAATTTAATTTTGCCATTGATTATTGATTGGATTATTGATTTACTACGAATTAAAAAGCAATACTACTAAAAGTTGTCCGACTATTGGTAATACTCCCACTCAGCTTCCGGAAGATAATCTACCAGTGTCTGAGGCGATTTACTTACCGCCACACGGCCCGAACGAACGAATTCGAGGATCTCGTGGGGTTTGATATAGTCGAAAAATTCAAAGATCTCCTCCTCTGTTCCCGTTTTCTGGATGATCACATAAGTGAGGTGCCAGTACACGACCCAGGCTTTGTAAGTCTTGTTAATGGTCTCGATATCGAGTGGTTTGGCTCCGATCGGCGTAGAAACCTTGAACAATGCGATCTCATTGTACGCGATGTCTTCATTGAGATAACCGAAAACCGCGAGTACTTCGATGATCTTGCGGATCTGGCGGACGAGCTTCTCCACCGCGTCCCGCGACTCGCTACGGATGACGATCGTAAAGCGGGAAATACCCTTACGCTCGGTTTCCGAAACCGTTAAGCTCTCGATATTAATCCGTCGCCGGGTGAATATCGTCGTGATCTTGTTGAGAATACCGATTGAATTCTCAGTAAAAACACAAATGGTGTATGATGTCATAATTTCCTCCTCTTTTATATTATTCCAAACGGATATCGGCTACGCAGGCACCCGTTGGCACCATCGGGAACACGTTTTCTTCTTTCTCTACCAATACTTCCAGCAGGTAAGGCTTATCGGAAGCCAGCATTGTATCGAGCGACGCGTGCAAATCCTCACGTTTCGCACAAGTGTGGCCGTCGATACCGAACCCTTTGGCAATCGTGATAAAATCAGGGTTTTGCAGCTCCACGAACGAGTAGCGTTTCTGGTGGAAAAGCTGTTGCCACTGACGTACCATTCCGAGAAAGTTGTTGTTCAGAATGATGATTTTCACCGGCAGGCCGCTTTGCGCGATGGTACCAAGCTCTTGAATGGTCATCTGGAAGCAACCATCACCGATAATCGCAACCACTTCGCGGTCCGGCGCACCTACTTTCGCTCCGAATGAAGCAGGCAATGCATAACCCATCGTTCCCAAACCACCCGAAGTGATGTACGAGCTAGGCTTTTTGAACTGATAGTAACGCGCTGCCATCATCTGGTGCTGGCCAACGTCCGCCACGATCACCGCTTCGCCTTTGGTTTTATCCGAAAGCGTACGGATCACTTCTGCCATTTTGATCTTCTCAGTAGTTGGAGCTAATTCCGGCTGGGTGATTTTCTCGTCTTCGATCGCGTCGTACTTCTTGAATTCCGCGATCCAGGCTGCATGATTGTTCGCATTCACCAATGGAAGCAGCTGTTCGAGCGCGATTTTAGCATCACCCACTACCGGCGCATCCGCTTTCACTATCTTGTCGATCTCAGCCGGGTCGATTTCAATATGCACTACTTTCGCCTGTTTCGCATAGCGGCTCAAATCGCCGGTTACCCGGTCGTCGAAACGCATTCCGACGGCGATAATGAGGTCGCATTGGTTGGTGAGCACGTTGGTACCGTAGTTACCGTGCATGCCCAGCCAGCCCATATAATTAGGGTGGTCAACCGACATTGAGGAAAGCCCCAGCAATGTCGAAGCGGCAGGAATATCTGTTTTTTCAATGAAACGGATTAATTCCTGTTCCGCGCCGGCGATTTGCACGCCGTGGCCTACGAAAAGGAAAGGACGCTTCGCCTGGTTGATCAGCTTCGCTGCTGCTGCCAGCTGCTCTTCCTTAGGAGCAAGGCGCGGATGGTAGCTCAGCAAAGTCTCCGTCTTTTTATGTACGAAAGGCTTCGTCATCAGCTTCTGCTGCGCATCCTTGGTAATATCGATCAAAACCGGACCCGGACGGCCTGATTTTGCTATATAAAATGCTTTGGCAATGATTTCAGGGATCTCATCCGCATTGGTGACCTGGTAGTTCCATTTCGTAATAGGAATGGTGATACCCATCACGTCGGTCTCCTGGAATGCGTCCGTACCCAGCAAATGCGAAGCCACCTGACCGATAATGCAGACCATCGGCGTAGAGTCGATGATCGCGTCGGCGATACCGGTTACCAGATTGGTGGCACCCGGTCCCGAAGTAACCAGGCAAACCCCCACCTCACCCGTAATGCGCGCAAAGCCTTCCGCCGCGTGCGCAGCGCCCTGCTCGTGGCGCACAAGAATGTGGTTGATCTGATCCTGATAGTCATAGATCGCATCGTACACCGGCATAATCGCGCCGCCCGGATAGCCGAAAATGGTTTTCACCCCTTCCGCAATCAGCGACTGGATCACCGCATGCGAGCCATTGATCAGCTCCGGCTTGGCCACCGAAACCACCGGTTCCGAGCCCTGAATTGTTGCAGTTTGATTTTCATTAAATCCCATGACCTCTATTTTATTTAGTCGGATGAATCCTCTCCTTAATCTTCACTAATGCTTACGCTTCGTCAGTCACGCAACCTTCGCTGGCCGACTTCACAGTTCTGATATATCTTCCCAGCATACCTTTTGTAAATTTCGGCGCGGGTTGTACCCAGGCTGCTTTGCGGGTTGCCATTTCTTCGTCCGTAATGTGCAGAGTCAGCACGCGGGTGTTGGCATCGATAGAAATACGGTCGCCGTCTTTAACGAGGGCGATCGGGCCGCCGTCGAATGCTTCCGGGGTAATGTGGCCTACAACGAAACCGTGTGTACCGCCTGAGAAACGACCGTCGGTGATCAATGCGATCTTGTCGCCCAATCCTGCGCCCATTACCGCAGAAGTAGGTTTCAGCATTTCCGACATACCCGGACCGCCTTTCGGACCTGCATTGCGGATTACTACCACGTGGCCTGCTTTGATCTCTCCTTTGGCAAGCATTTCGATGATCTCCGATTCGTGCTCGCACACTTTCGCTTCGCCGTCGAATGTCAGACCTTCCTTACCGGTAATTTTCGCAACCGCACCTTCCGGAGCCAGGTTACCGTAAAGTACCTGGATGTGGCCTGTCTGCTTGATCGGTGTTTCAATCGGGAACACCATTTTTTGTGTTTCGAAATTCAAGTCAGGAGCCTCGGCGAGGTTTTCAGCAACTGTCTTGCCTGTTACCGTAATACAATCGCCGTGGATCAATCCTACTGAATACAAATACTTGGTAACGGCAGGCACACCACCGATTTCCAGGATATCCTCCATGAAGTATTTACCGCTAGGTTTCAAATCCGCGATAAACGGTGTACGGTCTGAAATCGCTTGAATATCGTCCAATGTCAATGGAATGCCGGCTGCGCGGGCGATTGCCAGGTAATGCAATGCCGCGTTGGTAGAACCACCCAGCGCCATTACCACCGTCAATGCGTTTTCCAGCGACTTTTTGGTAATAATATCTTTTGGAGTAATGTTCAGTTCAAGCAACTTCTTCATCGCCGCACCGATTTTCTTGCATTCCTCCTGCTTGCCTTCGTGCGTAGCCGGGTACGAGCTGCTGAACGGCAAGCTCAATCCCATTGCCTCGATCGACGACGCCATCGTGTTGGCAGTGTACATACCACCGCAAGCGCCCTGGCCAGGGATCGAATTTTGAATTACTCCTTTATAATCTTCGTCAGAAATATTGTTGGCGAACTTCTTACCCAACGCTTCGAATGCCGAAACGATGTCGAGTTTCTGTCCTTTATAATGTCCCGAGCGGATTGTTCCACCGTACACCATAATAGCTGGACGGTCCAAGCGCGCCATGGCCATAATAGCACCCGGCATGTTTTTATCACAACCCACCACCGCGATCACGCCGTCGTACCATTGTGCAGCCACTACGGTTTCGATCGAATCCGCGATAATGTCGCGGCTTGGGAGCGAGTAGCGCATACCGTCATTTCCGTTGGTCATACCATCCGAAACGCCGATCGTGTTGAAAATCAGGCCCACCATGTCGTTCGCATTCACGCCCTGTTTCACGTACACCGACAAGCCGTTCAAGTGCATGTTGCAAGGGTTACCTTCGTATCCTGTGCTGGCAATCCCGATCTGGGGTTTAACAAAGTCTTCTTCTTTCAAACCAATTCCATAAAGCATTGCCTGCGCGGCCGGATTGGTTACTTCCTGGGTAAGGGTCTTCGAAAATCTGTTTAATTCTGTCGCCATTGGTGAATGATTGTATTTAAAATAAAAACACCCCACTCGGTTAGGTGAGTGAGGTGCCAGTTATGTGCTATCATCCCACTCACGCTATTGCGTGACGATAAGTAGGACCGGGACGATAAGAGTCAGTTTCATTTTTAGCGGAACCTTTGAGTCTAGCGAAATTTCGCTGTTTTTGACTTGGTGTTACAAATTAGAAGCCATTCTTTTTATTTTCCAAACATTCAAAGCTTTTTTTGTTATTAATCTATGATAAATACCAAATTTCCTCCCGGTGCAGGATCGTTATCGGAAAACATTTAATTTTGGATTCCAAAAACCACGAACCACAATGATGACTACCGAAGCGTCTTCGAACTACAATGATCTCGAAAAAATGAGCGTCCACGACATTCTGACCTCCATCAACCGCGAGGATCAGACCGTGCCGCACGCCGTTCAGAAATCCATTCCGCAGATCGAAGCATTGGTGGAGCAGATCGTTCCGAGAATGCAGAAAGGCGGCCGGCTATTCTATATCGGCGCCGGGACCAGCGGACGGCTGGGCGTTGTGGATGCATCGGAATGCCCGCCGACATTCGGTGTGCCGTTTGATCTGGTAGTGGGAATTATTGCCGGCGGCGATACGGCCATTCGCAAAGCCGTGGAGAATGCAGAAGACGACTGGAACCAGGCATGGAAAGACCTGGCGGTTTATACACCTAATGCCAATGATACATTAATAGGAATAGCAGCCTCCGGCCGCACGCCATACGTAATCGGCGGTTTGAATGAAGCACGCAATGCAGGTTTGCTGACAGGCTGCGTGGTTTGCAACGACGGCTCCGCAGTGGCCAAAGCCTGCGAATACCCGGTGGAAATCGTAGTAGGCCCCGAGTTCTTGACCGGTAGCACCCGAATGAAATCCGGTACCGCTCAAAAACTGGCGCTGAACATGATCTCAACCTCAGTCATGATCCGCCTCGGCAAAGTGAAAGGGAATAAAATGGTGGATATGCAGCTCACCAATGAAAAACTGGTCAACAGGGCGTTGCGGATGATCATTGATGAACTGAATATCTCGCCTGACGAGGCCCAATCACTGCTCGAAGAGCACGGAAGCGTCCGCGCGGCCATCGAAGCAGTGAGAAAATAGGGTTATACCGAAAGCACGATCTTGCCGAACTGCTGCCCGGAATCCATGTAACGAAGCCCCTGCTCGGCTTCTTCGAGCGGCAACACCTTGTCGATGATCGGCACAATCTGTTTTTCGGCTACAAACTGCACCATATCGGCAAACTCCTGCTCGGTACCCATGGTGCTGCCGTAAATATTAAGTTGTTTGAAAAACACTTTCGCCGGGACGATGTCGGTGATATTGCCGGTGCCGCCTCCGTAGAAGCAAATGCGGGCACCAGGAGCAGCGATATCGATCAGTTTCGCGAAACCCGGGCCACCGGCGCTATCGATAATGACATTGAAATAACCCGTCTTGGGTCCGCGTGCTTTCACGAGCAAGTCCCGGAACCAGGTCGGGTTTTTATAGTTAATCCCGCCTTTTGCGCCCATTTCGATCGCTTTCTGTATTTTCTGATCGGAGCCGGACGTTACCCACACTTCCGCACCGGCGGCAATGGCGATCTGGATCGCAAAAAGCGCCACGCCTCCGCCCGCACCCGTTACGAGCACACGATCTCCTTCCTTGAACCGGCAGCGCGTCATCAGCGAGCGCCAGGCGGTAAGCCCGCCCATGGGCAATGCGGCCGCTTCTTCAAATGACAAATGCGCAGGCTTTTCGGCCAGGTATTTCACCTCGGTTTTTACGTATTCCGCAAATGTTCCATTATCGGGAAGACCGAGTATTTTGTGGTCATCGCCGTAAAAATCAGGGTTTTCGCCCCAGTTTTGGGATGGGTTGATGATCACCTCTTTTCCGATCCAGTTTTTGGCCACACCGTCACCTACTTCGGTCACAATGCCCGCACCGTCGGAACCAGGGATGATAGGGGTTGTAATGCGCGGATAAAGTCCTTTTTGTATCCAAACATCGCGGTGGTTGAGCGACGCGGCTTTTACCTCAATAACCGCCTCCCCCGGACCGGGATTGGGCTTTTGCACTTCCTCAATCGCCAATGGCTCATGAAGGTTCTTTAAAATAGCGGCTTTCATAATGTTGGGTTTTTAAACAAAAAAATGATGAACCAGCCTGCCCGAAACGGTACCTGCCGTAGTTCATCATTTTAAAATGATTGGAACCGTTTCGGATGCTATATATCCGAATATTCGGTGGGATACAAGAAGAAGCTGGTGTTTTTTGAAACGTTGTTCTGATACTCCGGATTTACTTTCAGCTTATTCCATTCCGCATCTTCGGTGAACGATTTCCAGTGCGCATCACGCGATGCTTTGTTCTCGAAAGTGGTCATGTACATCAGGTTCGGCATGTGGCTTCCAGCGATCACTTCGCCATAGAATACCGCATTAAAGCCCAAGCGCTTGAACAATGGAACTTCCCCGCCCGCATTGAACATCTTCACTTTATTCTGGTAAATTTTCTCTGTATGCCCTTCGTAGCTACGCAGTTCATACACTCTTTCACTTTTCGGGCCGGTGAGGTTGGGCTTCATGTGTACGGGTGCGTCCGTGAATGCTTGCAGCACAATCGACTCGAAACGCGCGTAAGGCGGATTTTTATAGTTCGCTTCGATATAGTCTTTTCCAGCAGACACATAAGCAGCGTCCTTGTCCAAAGTTTTAGGCAAAGTCAGCAGCTGATCGAGTGACTTGATCGGCGTAAGCACGTAAATCAGCTTTCCGGCCATGGTGTCCGTCGCGACGGGCTTGAAAACACCCACATTTTTGATCCCGGCGCGGTGCGCTGCGGGCACATATGCGTCTTTCAGGAAAGCCTCTACGCGGGCTTCCTGATCGGCATTTTTAAGATGATAAATTTTGATCTCGTAAAATTCGCGCTTGGGAGCCGCGGCTACGGTGCTCAATGCAATGCCGAGCAGCAAAAGGGTAAAAAGGAAATTAAGGTTTCGGTAGTTGGACATACTCTTCAAAATGTCATTTAAATAGTGAATAACCACCAAAAAAGACTTTTGTGTCCGAAGTTTACCCTATCTCAATCCCCACTAATTTTTTTCGAAGCGCATTAGAATTTGGGACAGGAAAGCTGCCGTTTCCGGGTTTTCGGGCGCTTCGGTTTTGATTCGAGCGGGGCGAAAACATACGAAAGTGAAATCTCATGCGCACCTCCGCTACCAGCACCTAATGTAGAAATGGTAAGATCGTAGCTGTAACCGATTGAGAATTTATCCTGCCGGTAGCCTGCCAGGAATATCAGTGATTCGTGGTTATTGATATTCTGTTCGTATTTCTTGAATGGAATTCCCCGATACCATGCGCCGATTACCAGCGGCTCGATAGTCACATACATGCCGGCGTCGAACTGGTCGTATTTGCCCTGCTTTTTATACATGATCGCGGGAGAAATTGTCTTCTCCTTATCGATTTCGTCTCCAAGAAATGTGTAACCGGCAAATGGAATGCGCAAACCCGCTTGCAAGCTGGCTTTCACAGGAAGGCGTGCCTCGGTAAGTTCCGAAAATGCCTGGTTAGGACGGTTCAGGTGATGTGCCGAAACCCCGGCCCAATACCAGTCGGAATAGAGCATTGCTCCTGCACCAAAATCGGCGTAGAATACATTAGGCCCTCCTTTTGCAAATGGATCCTCCGACGGCTGGCCGGTTAAGCCACCATTATTATATTGATCACCAAACGTCAATCCGAAGTAATCCAGCGTGCGCGACGCAAAGCCGCCCTGGATACCCAGACGCAGCGAAGTCAGCTCATTGAACTGAATCTGGTAGGAATATTGCAGTGCAGCCTCGGTTGATTTGAGGTTTCCCAGCCCCTGGCTATCCATCGTTACCAGTACGCCCAGGCCACTATTGTAATTAGGCAGGAACACATCGGCGCCTATCGAAGTAGTTACGAAGTTGGCCGACAGAGATGGCCATTGGTTACGGTAATTGATGGTTGCACGCGGCGCCAGCGCCCCTCCGGCCAGCGCGGGGTTTAAGTACAACGGGTTTGCGTAGAACTGCGAAAATTGCGGATCCTGGCTCCAACCTTTCAGGCAAAGCAGTGTCAGTATGAAAAGAGGAAGTAGACGCTTGATCATAGATGTGTTGGCTTGCCGTTTCCAAAAAACGGCCCCTTTTTGGACTCAAAAAAATTACCTGATTAATTTCACAAATTATCCTCAAATTGCGTATTAATATTCAAATTAGAGTGGTTTTTACGACATTACCGCACAAAATTTTAACATTTTATTTTCGTTAGTAATGTCGGGTAACTTGAATATTCTTTGAGACGGTAGGGGTGTTTGAACAAGTAACGAAACATGGGGCGATTTTATAATAGATACCACCGATTTTTTTATGTTCTCTGCCTGCTCATGCTGCTCCTTGGCGCAAGTGCCATGGCGCAGTCGCCCTTTGTCGTAAAAGGACAGTGTATGCAGAACCCCGATTGCGAAGCGGATTCGACTTCGTTTCGCGATACCGTCACTGTTGCGAAAGCGTGGCGATGGAGCTTCGGCGACGGTAGTGCCACAGACACCCGCCGCAATCCTCAGCATTCCTATATGGCTCCTGGTACGTACACCGTTACGCTTGTTCGCACTTTGCAAAACGGTACCCAGGAAACAGTACCCCAAACAGTCAAAATCGGCGAGCTTCCTCCTGAATTCCAGCAATGGAGAATAGATACAACCATTTGTAAGGGTGATACGATCACGCTCGATCCCTATCCCAACGGTGCGCCGGAGGGTGCGAAATATATCTGGTATCCCAAAGGCGACACGACACAGACTTTAAGAGTCGACAGTTCAGGGTGTTATTCCGTAGAAGTGATTGTGAATGGCTGCAAAATCCAGAATCGGATCAACGTCAAAATTTGTATGGAGCCTCAGGCACAAGAAGGCTCCAAGTGGTACTTCGGGGGCAATGCCGGTCTCGATTTTTCTAACACGCCTCCTTCCCCGCTAACCGACGGCAAGCTGAATACACCCGAAGGAACGTCGTCCATTGCCAATTCGAAAGGACAACTACTCTTCTATTCGGACGGTATTAAAGTATGGAATAAGAATGGGGATGAAATGACGTGTACGTTCGGCGCGTGCGCACCCATGAAGGGAAGCCCCAATTCGACGCAATCGGTGCTCATTGTGCCCCAGCCTACTTGCAGGGGCTGCGAGTACCTCTATAATGTATTCACGACTTCGGATATTAATGGTGAAAAGCTGCTTACCGTGAGCGTGGTGGATATGCGCCGCAACAACGGTCTGGGCCAGATTATCGAACAGAATACAACCCTTCAAACCCCTACTACCGAGCGCATTGCCGCCGTCCGCAACGACCGCGACAGTACCTACTGGGTCGTTTCGCACGATTATGGCACCAACAAATTCCGCATTTTCCACGCTACCACAGGTGGCCTCGTAGAAGTGGCGGCTCCCGAGTTGGGCATGGCACACGACAGTACCAACAAAGCTGAGGGTTATATGAAGTTTTCATCACCCGACAGCACTACCGGTGAACGCCAGCTGGCCGTGGTGATTCCGGGACCTGCACGGAATTATGTGGAGCTGTTCAGCTTCAATGATTCGACAGGCACATTGACCTACAAGAAAACCATGGACCTCGGTCCTGCACCACCCATTGCATATGGTATTGAATTCTCGCCGACGGGGGAAAAAATGTACGTTTCTTTCCAGGGCGACAATGGCACGAAATCCTATTTGAAACAATACGATCTTACGTTGCCTGACAGCCTTGTCACGGAAACGGCTATCACCATCGACAGCTCTGCCACGCAGAAGTTTGGGGCATTGCAGTTCGGGCCGGACGGGCGCATTTACATGGCTATTCAGGGGAGCGAATACCTGGCGACGATCGGCGAGCCGGAGGGGAATTCATTGACGGGCGTCGACTATGAGCGCGACGGAGCGAATCTGGGAGGTAAAAAAAGCCAGTTAGGATTGCCCAATATGGTGCAGGATTTTACACAAGAATCACAAGGGCCGGGATTTGAAGCCAACGGGTTCTGTACCAATGAACCCACGCAGTTCCAGGCCAGTCCAATGTGTGACCCGATCGAGGATACTTATTCCTGGGATTTCCTAGGGAACGGCCAGTTCTCAACTCCTTCCAAAACGCAAACGGCCACATATACATACACCAAACCGGGTACCTACATGGTAGCCATGCGCGCTACAAACAAATGTACCGACACCACGATCGTGCAGGAGGTTACCATCTACGAAACGCCTTCAAACATCGATCTTGGCAAGGACAAAGACACTTGTGGTGCCTATGTGCCGTTGGATATGAAGGTAGACGCGGAAGTTTACAGATGGGTCTACCGCGGCCGGGTTGTTGGCCGTAGCCGTACCTATAACGCCACATCAACCGGCCGATATATCGCTATCGCATTCAACGGCCCGCAAGGCGATTGCTACGCAGCCGACACGATCGAAATTACACTACGCAAGCCGCCAGCCGTTTCCATCGGCCCGGATACTACGCTCTGCCGCGACAGTTCACTGGTGCTGGGCGTAGAGAGCACCAGATGGATAGAATTTAATTGGAGCACAGGAGAAACAACCCGCGAAATCACTGTTACACAACCAGGGTCATACATTGTTACAGTGAAGGACAGAAACGATTGCTACAATTCAGACACAGTGCAGATTGGCGAGCGCCCATCCCCAATTCTGGGATTAGCTCCCGAGAATTACATCTGTATTCCGGATGGCCAGTCCGTCATACTTGATGCCAACGGACAAGGCCCCTACGAGTATCTCTGGCCGCATTCCGGCGACACAACGAAAACCATTACCGTCAATCAGGAAGGAAAATACACCGTGCGGGCAACCAACAAAGAGGGATGTTCCGTGGAACAAACCACAGAAGTTGTCGACAAATGCGAGCCACGATTCTTCATCCCCGACGCTTTCACACCGGACGGCGAAGGTCACAATGAGATATTGCAGGTGTTCGGGGCATATTATACCAATTTCTCGATGCGCATTTACAACCGCTGGGGTGAGGTTATTTTCGCGACTACCGACATAGAGGCGCGCTGGGACGGGACTTACAAAGGCCTGAAAGTGCAGCCCGGAAGCTACCCCTACGTCATTTCCTACGAGGCACTTTACTATCCGGAACGCAACCCGATTATGAAGCGCGGATCGGTAATGGTGATCCGTTAGCCTTTCCTTTTGCAGATTAAATCAGTTATTTTTGATTAAATAATATCAAACCAGCCGCCGCTCAAAACGGACGGCTGGTTTTCACTATCTGTTCAACCGACTATGCGCCAGGATTATCTGTCCGGAGATAAAGAAAACCTTTCAAATACCGATAAAGACATCGAACGCGCGTTGCGGCCGTTGTCTTTCGAGGATTTTACCGGGCAGGACAAGATTCTTGAAAACCTGAGGATATTCGTGCAGGCCGCCCGCCAGCGCGGCGATGCGCTCGATCACGTGTTGCTGCACGGCCCTCCGGGGTTAGGGAAAACGACCCTATCGAATATCATCGCAAATGAGCTGGGGTCGGGGATTAAGATCACTTCGGGCCCGGTACTCGATAAACCCAGCGATCTGGCCGGCCTGCTGACCAATTTGCAGGAACACGACGTCCTTTTCATCGACGAAATCCACCGTCTGAACCCCATTGTGGAGGAATATCTGTATTCGGCGATGGAGGATTATAAAATCGATATCATGCTCGATAGCGGCCCGAATGCCCGCAGCATTCAAATCGGCCTGAACCCATTCACGCTCATAGGCGCCACTACGCGCGCGGGCATGCTCACATCCCCGCTACGCGCGAGATTCGGGATCAATGCGAGGCTGGAATATTACGATGCACAATTGCTATCATCCATTCTGAAACGTTCGGCCTCGATCCTGGGAACGCCTTTGGAGGAGGATGCGGCTTATGAAATTGCCCGGCGTAGCCGCGGTACTCCGCGTATTGCCAATAACCTGCTGCGCAGAACCCGCGATTTCGCGCAAGTAAAGGGTAATGGTCGCATTACCGTAGCCATTGCCGAAATGGCCTTGCAGGCATTGGATGTGGATCAGAACGGGCTGGACGAAATGGATAACCGCATTCTGAGCACAATTATCCAAAAGTTCAAGGGAGGACCGGTAGGCTTATCCACCATTGCCACTGCCTGCGGCGAAGAGGCCGACACGATCGAGGAAGTCTACGAGCCGTTCCTGATTCAGGAAGGTTATATCAAACGCACCTCGCGCGGTCGCGAAGTGACAGAAAAAGCATTCAAGCACCTGGGCATTTTACCACGCCATCGCTCTGGTGAATTGTTCTGAGCGTTAACTTTTTAAGAAGTTTTCACATTCACATACAACATAAACCTGAAAATTGTAATTTTGCGGTAAATTAGCGTAACCGCCTCCTATGATCGAAGTACTGGTTTCCGAAAAGTTGGTAGTGAGAGTGCCCTGTGCTGTGATAGAACGTAATGGAAAAGTACTTGCCGGGCAGCGAAGCGCAGCCTTGTCCTTCCCCCTCCAATGGGAATTCCCTGGCGGAAAGCTTGAAAAAGGCGAAACCGACGAACAGGCATTGCTCCGTGAGATCATGGAGGAACTTAATGTAACTGTTGAAATCGTCGATAAACTCCCCGAAACGTCCAAGGACCAGGGCTGGCGCGAGATCGTGCTGGTACCATTCGTTTGCAAAGTGGATACGACCGATTTTGTCCTCACCGAGCACGAACAAGTCCTCTGGCTGGATCCCGACGACCTCCCTACCCTCGACTGGACCGAAGCAGACCTGAACGTAATCAAAAATTACTACGATTACCTAGCGGCTAAAAGTTAACCGCTTACCTTTCACCGTTTCATCAAATTTCCCGTTTTCATAAACCAGGTGCCCCGAAACAAATGTGTGGGTAATCCGTGACCGGAATTCCGTGCCGTTAAACGGCGACCAGCCGCATTTGGAGTAAATATTGGAAGGGTTAACCTCCGTGGTCGCATTCGGGTCCACCAGGATCAGATCTGCCCAGTAACCTTCGCGGATATAGCCACGATCTTTGATATCGAAAAGATCGGCTACGGCATGGCTCATTTTTTCGGCTACACGATCAATCGGGATCTTGCCGGCCTTGCTCAGTTCAAGCATCACATTCAGCGTATGCTGCACCAATGGCAAACCTGATGGTGCCTGCCAGTAATGCTGTGCTTTTTCCTCGATGGTATGCGGAGCGTGGTCGGTTGCGATCACATCAATGCGGTTGTCGAGCACGGCTTGCAGGATCGCTTCTTTGTGATGTGGCGCCTTAATCGCCGGGTTGCATTTGATTTCGTTACCCAGCCTCCGGTAATCTTCCGCATCGAACCACAAATGATGCACGCATGCTTCGGCTGTTACGAGTTTCGGCTGCCCGTTCGCGAGCAGGATTTTGCCATTGCTACGGATTCCCGGTTCGAACAAATGAACCTCGTCACCAGTGGAAATATGCAGGATATGCAGGCGCGTTCCGTGCTTGTGCGCGAGTGAACTTGCAAAAGTGGATGATTTGAGGCAAGCCTCTTCATTCCGGATCAATGCATGAATGTCGTAAGGCACATCATCGCCGTACTTCTCCTTGAAATAAGCCATGCGGGCCTTTACAGTCGGCTCATCCTCACAATGCGTTGCGATAATGCAGGGCGCATTGGCAAAGAGCTTTTCGAGCACCTCGGGCGCGTCTACCAGCATATTACCAGTGGAAGACCCCATGAATATCTTAATACCACAAACCTGTGTAGGATCGGTACGCACTACCTCATCATAGTTGTCGTTCGACGCCCCCATAAAGAAGGAGTAGTTGGCAAGGGATGTATTGGCCCCGATCTGGTACTTATCTTCCAGCAATTGCTGCGTGAGCGTGTTGGGAACCGTATTCGGCATTTCCATGAATGAGGTAACCCCTCCGGCTACTGCCGCTTTCGATTCCGTGTAGATGTTCGCTTTGTGCGTAAGCCCCGGCTCTCTGAAATGCACCTGGTCGTCGATCACCCCCGGCATCAGCAAAAGCCCTTTTGCATCAATCACCCTGTCCGCTTGCACATGCTGTAAATCCCGTTCGATTTTTTTAATGTGACCATTTTCAATTATCACGTCTAAATACTGAACCTGGTTTTCATTTACGACCTGGGCATTTAAGATCAGCGTTGTCATGTGCGGCGGCGATTGGATTGATGTCGTGCAAAGGTATTCAGACCGGTTGAAATTCACTCATTGAATCACACAAAAATGAACCTGAAACAACTCCTCCGTGATTTTGCCGATCTACTGTTTCCACGCTGCTGCGAGAGCTGCGACCGGGTATTGCAAGGCAATGAAGCTACTATTTGCACGCTTTGCCGCATTTCGTTGCCGCGCGTCGGGTCGGATGGATTGAATGGCGAATCGCTCCAATTCAAATTCGTGGGCCTTCCCGAAGTCCTTTCAACCCATTCGTTTTTGCTGTTTACCAAGAGAAGCAAGGTGCAAAAACTGCTGCACGCATTGAAGTACAAGGGAAATAAGGAAGTGGGGATATTGCTTGGGCAGATGTTCGGGCAAGAATTAAAGACATCGGGGCATTTACCGGAAGCTGAAATTATCCTGAGCATTCCGCTTCATCCCAAAAAGCGAAAGCAACGGGGCTACAATCAAAGCGACCTGCTCGCAGAAGGCTTTTCCCGGGCAACAAGCATTCCGTGGTCGGGCGCAATGCTCGAACGCGTAAAATACACCGCCACACAAACTGGTAAAACCAAAATGGAAAGAAGGGAGAATGTACAGGGAGTATTTGCCGTTAAAACGGGCTTCTCTCCTAAAAGCGTGATCCTGATCGACGATGTACTTACTACCGGTGCTACATTGGAAGAGTGCGCGAGGACATTACTTGCCTCCGGTTGCAAACAATTTCATATTCTCACCATCGCTCTGGCACAGCACTAAAACCGAAAAGCCGCCATTCATAAGAACAGCGGCTTTTCTTATTGGTTTTATTTCAAATCTTATTCTTTATGCGTTCCGGTGGCGATCATCGCGCAACGGAAACCTACCATCGCAGTAGCAGAGTCCTGATCCATGTAACGGCGTGTTCCCGGAGACAACCAGTAAGCTACGTCAGCCCATGAGCCGCCTTTGTAAACTCTCAGCTTATCATCAACCATTGAGTTGTTGTTTTTGCTGTCGTAGTTTTTAGCCTCATCCTGGTAACCGTCGCGACGGAAGGAGTTGAGGTCGTTTACATCGCTGTTTGAAAGCGGACGGTACACGTCGTAAACCCACTCACTTACGTTACCAGCCATGTCGTAAAGACCATTGTCGTTGGCCGGATACGACCGGATTTCCTGTGTGATAATCGCTCCGTCATTGGATTTACCAGCGATACCAGCGTAGTCACCAGGGCCACGTTTGAAGTTCGCGAGCATTGTTCCCTGCTTGCGGCCACGTGGGTTACGCATGGTGGAACCATCCCATGGATAAATTCTTGAATTGGCCTGGTTTTCGTCAGAATACTGTGTTCCGATCATCGCCATAGCAGCGTATTCAAACTCAGCTTCTGTCGGAAGGCGGTATGGAGGCATTACGTAGCCGCTTTCGATACGAAGTTGTGGTGCGGGAGCATCAGCAGCTGCAACAGCTTCGCCTTCTGCTTTCTTCTTCTTGCCGAAAGAGAATCCCTTTTTCTTTTTACCACCAGCAGCAGCTGCGCCCTTGGCATTATTAGCCTGGCTCACAGCAGCGGTACGCCATGCGCAATAGTCGTTGGCCTGAACCCACGAAACACCTACTACCGGATAAAGGCGGAAGCCCGGGTGACGCAGGTACATTGTTACGTAAGAATCGTTGAATGACAGTTCGTTAAACCAAACTGTTGTGTCAGGAAGCGCCTTTGCATAGAACTCTTCCGAAGAGTCTTTCTGGATTGCATTCAGGTATTCGAGGTAGTGGACGTTCGCCACTTCGGTCTGGTCCATGTAGAACGACTGAATACTGACAGTCCGTTTCGGGTTGTCCCGGCGTGTCATCACATCCTCTTCCAAAGAACCCATCGTAAAACGTCCTCCTTCGATGTACACTAGGTCAGGACCGGCTGGCAAAGCTTTGTACTGCTTTACTTCAAACCCGTCTTTGCCGTTGTAAGCCAAGCCTGTTTTAGAGCTGGTCTTGCCAGGTTTCAAGCTGGTTGGCTTCTTTTTACTACACGCAGTTGCCGCTAATAACACTATCAGAATCAGCGCGATCGACCGGGTACCCATCTTTTGCATGCAAATCATTGCTTTAAAGTGACTTAAGTGTTTGGTATTTTATAGTATGCGAAACCGCAAATGTATGAAATCAATCGATATTATTTTTAAAAATCAATTATCAGGTAACCGGGGCCTGTTTGCTACTGGGTCATTTCCATCAATACCTGGCGTGCCTGATCAATGCTTTTGATGTCCTCGCAAATCAGTATCAGCTTGCCTTTCTGATCTTTAAGCGAAATTTGCTTAGGGTGTTTTTTAATGTAATCAATCACCTGCCCGAACTTCGCCGACTGAAAGAATTCGTCATTCTGCGAAGTAACGAAGTAGCCTTTCATCGTATTGCTTTTCAAAGTCAGTTTTTCGAACTGCAAAGCCTCTGCTTCCCAACGCAAACGGACCGTTTTCAGCAAATCCTGCACCTCATGCGGCACCGGACCGAAACGGTCGAGGATTTCCTTTTCAAATTTCCCGAGCTCCTCCTCCGTCGCAATATTATCAAGGCGGGTATATAACGACAGCCTTTCCGAAATATTTTTTACGTAGTCGTCCGGTATCAACGTCGCGAAATCGGTTTCGATCTGCGTATCGGGCACCAGGTTTTTCGGCAGGCTGAAAACACCTTCGAACAGGTCTTTAAATTCATTGCTTTTCAGCTCCTGGACAGCCTCGTCGAGCATTTTATGATACAATTCATATCCCAAATCATTCACAAAACCACTTTGCTCAGCGCCCAGCAGGTTACCTGCTCCGCGGATGTCAAGGTCTCGCATAGCTACCTTAAAACCGTCACCCAGGTCCGAAAACTCTTCCAGGGTCTGTAAACGTTTACGCGAATCGCTCGCCAGCGTCGATACCGACGGGGTTAACAGGTAGCAGAATGCCTTCCGGTTCGAGCGCCCTACGCGGCCGCGCATTTGGTGCAGATCCGAGAGCCCGAACATGTGCGCGGAGTTGATAATAATGGTGTTCGCATTGGCAATATCGATCCCGGATTCTATGATATTGGTCGAAACCAGAATATCGTACTCGCCGTCGATGAAATTCATCATCACTTTTTCGAGCTTATCGCCGTCCATTTGCCCGTGCGCTACGCCTATGCGCACGTCGGGCACGAGGCGCAGGATAATATTCGCGATGGATTCGATGTCATTCACGCGGTTATGGACAAAGAAAACCTGCCCGCCGCGCTGCACCTCGAAGCTGATGGCGTCCCGGATAAACTCCTCACTGAAAGTATGTACTTCCGTCGTAACGGGCTGGCGGTTCGGCGGCGGGGTTGCGATAACCGAAAGGTCGCGCGCGCCCATGAGCGAGAAATGTAATGTACGCGGAATCGGCGTGGCGGTAAGCGTAAGCACGTCCACGTTCACGCGCATTTCTTTCAGCCGGTCTTTGGCTTTTACTCCAAACTTCTGTTCCTCATCGACGATCAGCAGTCCCAAATCTTTGAATTTTACATCCTTATTCAAAATTCGGTGGGTACCGATCAGAATATCGATCTTCCCTTCCTCAGCCTGTTTCAATGTATCCTTGATTTCTTTCGCAGATTTGAAGCGGTTGATATACCCTACCCGGGCTGGAAAATCGGCGAGGCGTTCGCTGAATGTCTTGTAATGCTGCATGGCCAGGATCGTCGTAGGCACGAGTACCGCCACCTGCTTGCTGTCACAAACCGCCTTGAATGCGGCCCGGATCGCGATTTCGGTTTTACCAAAGCCTACGTCCCCGCACACGAGCCGGTCCATCGGGTGGCCTTTCTCCATATCGTCCTTCACATTGGCCGTAGCGGTGGCCTGGTCGGGCGTGTCTTCATATATAAAGGATGATTCCAGCTCCACTTGCAGGTAGTTGTCCTTCGAGAACGGGAATCCCGGCGCCTGGCGACGTTTGGCATACAATGCGATCAGCTCGTGCGCAATGTCTTTGAGCTGCTTCTTAACCTTCGACTTTTTGGCTTCCCATTCCCCCGAACCCAGCTTGCTCATTGCCGGCGGAGTGCCTTCCTTGCCGGTATACTTCGCGATTTTGTGCAGGTTATGCACACTCACGTACAGCAAATCATTGTCACGGTAAATGAGCCGTACCGCTTCCTGCTCCTTCCCGTTCACATCCTTGCGCTCCATTCCTGCGAAACGGCCGATGCCATAATCGACGTGCGTCACAAAGTCGCCTACCTGCAAGGATTTCAGCTCTTTCAAGGTCATTGCCTTGGATTTGCTGAATTTCTCTTTCAGGCGGTATTTATGAAAACGGGCGAAAATCTGGTGATCGGTGTAGCACGCTACTTTCAGGTTATCATCCACAAAACCCTCCCGGAGCGAAATGTGCATGGGCCGGAACTTCACGAACGGATCGAGGTCTTCGAAAATCCTTTCGAGGCGATCGAGCTGTTTGGGTTGCTCGGCAACGATGATATTGACATACCCTTTGTTCTGATTATCCGTCAAATCATCCAAAAGCCTTTTGAAATCCTTGTTAAATGAAGGCTGCGGTTTCGAAGAATAGGGCAGCTTCATTTCAGTCTTGAAATACGATTTCTTGCCGAATTCAACCGTTTTAAACTTCTTAACCTGGTTCAGAAACCCGCGTCGCGTTTCGAAAAGCTCGTTGGGATTCGAAACGATCTGTACACCACCGCCGGTCACTTCTTCCAATGCCTTTTCAGCCCTTTCGAAGCATTTTTCAATCACTTCCAATGTCAGTTCCGCGTCTTTGAACCAGATAGCGGTATCATCGGTGAAGAAGCTCAGAAACGAGTCCCGCGTTTCGTGCGAGAGTTTTTGCTGAATGTCCGGTACAATATTGATCTGCTTCGCGCTCTCAATGGAAAGCTGTGTGTCGGGATCGAACGAGCGGATACTTTCCACCTCATCCCCGAAAAGCTCAATCCGGAACGGGTGTTCGTTGGCAAATGAAAACACGTCGAGTATACCCCCGCGCACGGAGAACTGCCCCGCTTCGAACACAAAATCGGTGATTTCGAAACCGTAGCTGTTCAAAAACTCCGTCAGAAATGCAGGATCGAGCTTTTCCCCTACTTTCACCGAAAACGTATTGGCTTTCAGTGAGCGCTTGTTGATTACTTTTTCAAACAATGCTTCCGGGTAAGTCACAATTTGCACCGGCGTGTTGCGCCCTGCGCTGAGCTTGTTCAGGATCTCACCGCGCATGAGCACATTGGCATTATCCACTTCCTCGTAATGGTAAGGCCGTTTGTAGGATGTAGGATAAAACAGGACTTCGGTAGAACCCAGCAGGTTTTGAAGGTCATTCTGAAAATAGGCCGCTTCCTCGCGGTCGCTGAGAATGTACAAAGCCGATGTTTTCTTCTTGTGCTGCACGGCAGCGGCGACCACCGCGTCGAGGCTTCCTACCAGCCCTTTTACCTGCACGTGCGCCGCATCGGCATCCTTAGAGGCGATCTGCGCGCTCAGCACATCCATGTAACTGTCGCCTCCGTATAGTGTTAATAAGTCTTTAACTTCCAATTATATCAAATGCTGTGCAGCCTCAACCGCAGTGAATGTAAACGCAAAAAGCCGTTTCGGGAAATTTCCGGACCGGCAAAATAAATAACAATGGCCGGCCGCATTTTGTTGCTGTAACCAACCGGACTACAAAAATAGCCGTAAATCATTCCGCGTAAAAATCGGTCAGATCATTTTATTTTTACCTTTTCTCATCTCAATCCCCTCATGACCGACTGGCTTAATCAACCCGTTTCGTTGGCAGGACTGCCGACAACCGTGCTCGAAATCCTGGGTTTCGTCACCGGCGCGATCTGCGTTTACCTCAATACCCGCCAGAATGTGCTCGGCTGGTTTTTCGGGATTATTAATGCGGTGTTGTATGGGGTGGTTTTCTGGCAGGTAAGATTGTATGCCGACATGGGCTTGCAGGGCTATTACTTCCTGACAAGCATTTACGGCTGGTGGATGTGGAAATTCGGTGGACAAAACCATGATGGCCTGCGTGTAACGCGCACGCCCGTGAAGCTCTACCCGGTTTTTGGGTTGATTTTTGTCGCAGTAACCCTCTCCTGGGGCTTTTTACTCGGCAAGTTTACCGATGCGAGCCTCACCTACGCCGACTCGGCACTGACGATCGCCAGCCTGATCGGCCAATGGATGATGGCCCGTAAATACCTCGAAAACTGGATCATCTGGATCGTCGCCGACGCGGCTTATGTGGTTGTGTATTTCTACAAAGACCTCCACCTCACCGCAATTTTGTACGGCGTCTTTCTCATACTTGCGGTTATCGGGTTCGTACAGTGGCGCAGGGACGTTGTCAGGTATGGGCAGGCGTAGGCAGGGATTGTCATTAGTAGTCAGGTGTGGGCATTGATGGTCATGTGTAGTCAGATGTAGTCATGGATGGTTTGGTCGTCAGGAATTGGTGTTGCTTAAATCTCCTCCACTCAGGCTATACTTGACAGCTCCTGACTATACTTGACAATACCTGACCATTCTTGACCGCGCGGCGGACCGCAACACATGACAAATACCAACGTCCCGATTATGAGCGACGTATCAATCGAGCGTATCGAACGGGATTTCCTGATCTTCGAGCAATGTGCGGATGCGTGGCGAATCCTGGAAGACGATTTGCAATTCCTTTTTCGCTACGCCTTCCTCTTCCTCGTCCAGCCATTTCCAGTCTTCTGCCGTAGCGTCGAAAATGTCGATGATCGTCAGTAGCTTATCCTCGGACTTTTCCTTTGAAAGCCAGTCGCCCGAATTTCCGATGTAGATAATGACTTTCTTTTCATCGATCCATTCCAGGTCATTGAGCATTTCGTCGAGCGCGTCGAGGTTTTTACCGGAATAATCGGGGAAATGCATGGCGGCGGCGATTGCCTCGTGGAAATCTTTGGCGGACGTCGCCTTACCTCCGTCGATGTGGGCTATAAATGCACCCAGGAACGTTTTACGGACATCGGATTCTTCCCGGGCCAGCAGGAAGTGTGTGTTTTTCATAGAGTCGTTGATTTAAAACACTGCAAGTTAGAGAAAAATGGACGTGCAACTCCAACCTTTCAGTAGTGTTTTATTTCAAATACCGCTTTCTTAACAAATGCATCATATGCACGTTGATACCCCACTGATCCGATAGCGGCTGATGTGTAAACGGTACGGTTGGTTGATAATTCGGTGGCCCGAATTCCGTCAGAACGGTTAGCGTTTCACCGCTTTTGACCTTGTATTCGACCACTTTGTCCCACCACGCCAAATGCGCCTTCACGGCCGCCTCCCATTCCGGTGCACGCGGGTCGTTCACCTGCGGGCCCTCCTCGTGCCCGATGCGCGAGTGGATGTGCCCCACGCGTGTAAGCGCAAGCTGAATGGTTTCCTCCTGGTCCTGCAAAAGGCTTTCATGCACATTACACCAATGCGAAATATCGAGCGTAAGCCTTAATGCCGGGTTCTTCTCGATAAAATTCCGGGCCACATGCGCCGCGAAAAGCATGCGCCCGCGGTGGGTTTCATGGTGAATGGGTATGCCGCTTTTGGCCGACGCTTCGGTGGTATGGTCTATAAACGCCTTGTTTTGTTCGTAAGTAAAATGGTCACGGCCGCTGTGGCAATTGATGTAAAGCGGCTTCACCGGCCATTGCGTAGTAGCTGCGTCGATCTGCGATTTGAATGCATTCAAATGCGCTTTGTGATCCCGCTCGCCCGATCCGCAGAGAAAGCCTACTTCGAGATCGTGCTTTTTCAATGCGTCGAAAAGCTCCTTCTGCTTGTCTTTCGAGCCTTGCCACCACATTTCGATACCATCATAACCTTCTTTTTTGACGGCAGCGCAAAACTGGTCGGTGGTCCCCTGAAAGCCCCAGTTGGTACCGAGCACTTTCAATGACAGCTTATTTTCAAACTGCACCGCTGCTTTATTCGCGTCGGCGACCGATTCGAAGGTCGTTAAGGCGCCGGCCGTGGTGACTGCGGCGGCTGTGGCGTTGTTAATGAAATCCCGGCGGGTCATTTTAATGTTGAATGATTGAATGACTGAATGATTGAATGGGCGACGTTGGTCAGGTATTGTCAAGTGTAGTCATGGATTGTCAGGTGTAGTCATGGATAGTCATTGGCTTAGGTATTGTGTTCCAGTCAATGAATGTTTATTCCTGACTACTCTTGACAATACTTGACTACACCTGACTACTGACTTCAATTGACAATACTTGACAAGCCTGCCTACATTTGACAATACTTGACCAAACCTGACAACAACTGACTATTTTTTAGACGCCGCAACCGGCTTGGTCGCCGTGCTATCGCCCGCTTTCAGGAACTGTGCGACCTCGGCTTCGCTGAAACCGTTGACGATCTGCAAACCCGGGGACTGCTTTGCCGCTTGTGCTACCGCACTATCGGTCACGCCCGATTGCCAGACGTAAATTGAACGCAGCCCTTTCATCGACGCGATATTTTTCAATCCCGCATCGCCCATTTTGGTGTCGATCACATTCAGGTATTCCAAATGCGGCAGGCTTTTGATCTGCGCAATGCCCTGGTCGGTCACGCCGGAGTGTTCCAAATGGAGCTTGGTGAGGTTCTTCAATTTGGCAATTTCTTTCAAACCGCCGTCGGTGATCTGGGTACCGCCCAGTTTCAGCCAGGTTACCTGCTCGGCTACCGGCAAAAGCAATGCAATGTCCTTGTCTCCGAATTGCGGTGCATTTACTGCACTCACTTCCAGCAAATTCTGATCTTGTGATAATGTGTTGACGATCAGTCCTGCTTTCCGCAAAGCCTGGATGTCACTTTCTTTCGCAGGTGAAACTTTCAATGTAGCAATGGCCGATTCTTTCTGTTTTGCGCCGCCGGATCCACCCGTCGCCGAGCCTCCGCCGAGTGACGCGAGCGCCGGTTTTACCCGATCCGTTACTGCCAGCTCTGATACTTTTTTGTCCGCAGGCGCTCCCTGATCGATCCACCATGATAGCAACGCGATCTGCTCGGTACTCAATTGAGGCTTGCCCTTCGGAGGCATGTGGTTGTCGTCGCTTTCGTCCAGCAAGCACCGTTTGATCATATCGCTTTCAGCTCCCTTGCCTGCCACCAATGCGGGACCGTTTTCACCGCCTTTCATCAGTAATGCGAGCTCATCCATGCGCAAATCGCCCTTTTTCTTGCTTGCATTATGGCATTGTGTACAGCGCGCTTCGAGGATCGGCTGGACAATATCTTTATAAACAACAGCCTGCTGCACATCGGTAATAGGCTTGATTTCCTTCGCTTTTTCTTCGATAGGATCCATTCCCGCGAGGCTGCGGAAGGGTTCGGGCGTGTACTGCGTGAGGTAACCGCCTCCGTGCGTCAGCGAACCGCCGTCGTGGCCGGCTGTCATGGTCAGCAACACCGACACAGCGAATGCAGGCAGGTAAACGACTTTCCCAAACGATATCTTCCCGGCTAGCCGGTCCGATTTGACAAGCCACGCTACCCAGGCAAATACCGCTACACCAATGCCTTTCCACATATGTGCACCAAGCAGATCTTCGTCATAGCCACCGCCCAGCGACAGCAAGTAACCCGCAATGCAGGCAAAAGTGGCGCTCACCGCCGACCAGAACAGCACAAAAACTACGGTGGATTCACTCACGGAAATCTTGCCGGTCCTGCGGCCGATCTCGATAAGGGCCGCGATCAGCAAAAAACCAATGGGTAAATGCACCAACACAGGATGAAACCGCCCGATAAACAGTGCCCAGGGCGATGCTTGAAGAAGAGGAATGAGCATACCGGAAATCAACATTAAGGGATTAGGATTATTCAAAAATCAATGTATTACAACCTGAAAACCTCCGGGCATGGAACCGCCACGGGAGAGTTATCAGCGTTTACTTCCATGATGTCGGCCATATGATCCCACCATTTTTTCATGATGGGGAGCGCGGGGAGGCTGGCGGTTGTGTCGTTGGCGCCCAGTTTTTGAAATGCAAAAAGTGCAAGTGTGGCTTCGTCGAGGAAAATATAGTATTCCGCAATTCCGGCTTCTTTCAAAAGCTGGCTCAGTTCCGGCCATATTTCGTCGTGCCTCTTCTTGTATTCTGCTTCAAATCCGGGTTTGAGCTGCATCCGGAATGCCTTAACTGTTTCCTCCGCCATAGTTTGTTTTAAATACTGCTAAAAAAATGCGACTAGTTATGCGATCACTTGTTTCACAACTTTACCTTCGGTGTCTGTCAGCCTGAAATTCCTTCCCTGGAACGGATAGGTGAATTTCTCGTGGTCGAAGCCCATTAAATGCAGGATGGTTGCCTGCAAATCATGCACGTGGACGCGATCTTTCACGCCATAATAGCCCAGTTCATCGGTCTCGCCATGGCTGTAACCTTGCTTCACGCCGCCGCCCGCCATCCACATCGTGTAGGCTTCCAGGTGATGGTCGCGGCCCATATAGGGCATTACCACACCATTACGGTTCTCCTGCATGGGCGTCCTACCGAATTCCGCGCCGAATATGACCAGCGTTTCTTCCAGTAATCCGCGCATTTTCAGGTCTTTGATCAATGCCGCAATGGGCTTATCGGAAATCTGGCATTTGGAACGCAGCCCGCCCTCTACATTATCGGTCGCGTTGGTTCCGTGTCCGTCCCAGCCCCAGTCGAAAAGCTGCACAAATCGCACGTCGTTTTCAATGAGTTTCCGGGCAAGCAGACAGTTCATACCAAAGCTTCCTTCTCCGGCTTTTACTCCATACATATCCAGAATAAATTGCGGCTCCTTGGCCACATCCATTACCTCGGGCACCGACATCTGCATTCGGAACGCCATTTCATACTGGCTGATCCTCGTCAAGATCTCCGGATCCTGTACTTCCTCGTAAGTTTGCCGGTTAATTTCGTTGATCGCGTCGATCGTTTTCTTACGGATGTTACGGTTCATTCCGTTCGGATCGGTCACGTACAGAACCGGGTCGCCGCCAGTACGGCATTGCACACCCTGGTAAACCGAGGGCAGGAATCCGCTCCCGTACACACTTTTTCCCGCATCGGGCTGACGCCCCCCGGAAGCCAGCACGATAAAACCAGGCAAATTCCGGTTTTCGGAACCCAGGCCATACACCGCCCATGCACCCAGACTCGGGCGCCCCAACCGCGGACTACCCGTATGCAGGAGCAGCTGCGCAGGCGCGTGGTTGAACTGGTCGGTGTGCATCGCTTTCAGGAAGGTGATCTCGTCGGCGACGGTCTGCAAATAGGGCAGATAATCCGACAGCCAGGCGCCGGATTGGCCATATTGTGCAAATTTCCCCTGCGGCCCGAGCATTTTAGGCACTCCCTGGATGAATGCAAACTTCTTGCCTTCCAGAAATTCGGCAGGGCAGTCTTTCCCGTGGTATTTGACAAGCTCGGGCTTGTAGTCGAAAAGTTCGAGCTGCGACGGCGCGCCGGCCATGTGGATGTAAATCACCCGCTTGGCTTTCGGAGCAAATTGCGGAATACCGCTCCCTGCGATCGATTCCGAAGCCCCTGCCGCATCACCGGCCTTCGACGAGCCGCAGGAGCCCAGCAGCGAGCCCAGCCCCAATGCACCCAACCCAAAGCCAGCCGATTGCAAAAAGTGGCGGCGCGTCTGCCGCTGCACGTCGGCATATTGTAGTTCTTTCAGTAGTTTCTCCATTGCAAACTTGGTTACCTTGCCCCCCAGGGTTGAAACCCTGGGTTAGGAATATGGTTACGGGCCGATGGCCCTTTCTTTGCTTTTTTTTAACTTTTTTCTTTTTAAGCCGTCGACTGAAGTCGACGGTAGTAGATAGGTTCTTCCTGTACCCTTCTCGTCAGGCGAATCGCCTGCTTTCCTTTTATTCAATTCGCCTAAGGTACCTCCCCTGACTCTCAATCTAATACCGTTGACTTCAGTCAACGGAAAAAGGCCGAGTCCGAAGTCGGGCCCTAGGCCGGTCCGAAGTCGGTCCTAACGCCGGAGCCGAACCCGTACCGGGTACCGTCTACGCAGTTCTACTCTTTCGTCACTACGTTATCCAGATTCAGCAATACGTTCGCTGAAACCGTCAAGGCGGCCAGTTCAGGGGACTTTTCTTTTCCGTAAACTAAAATACTGTCCACTTCCGAAGGCTTTTGCCGGTACTCCTTGAGTGCATCTTGGTATACTTTCATGAGCACATTCAGGCTCTTCTGTTCAATGGGTTTGAATGTGAGCAAACGGTAACCCTCTTTGAGCTGCTGCTCGGGCGTCTTACCGCGAGTCTTCATTTTAGAAGCCAGTTTTTCAGCCGCTTCCAGGTATACCGGGTCATTCAGCGTTACCAATGCCTGCAATGGGGTGTTGGTGATGATTCGTCTCGACTGGCAAAATTCCCGGCTCGGCGCGTCGAAGGTCGTCATCGATGGATATGGGGCCGTTCTTTTCCAATAAGTATAGACTCCCCGGCGGTACTTGTCTTCTCCTTCGCTTACTACCCAGCTCTCGCCGCTGTATGGCGACTGCCAGATTTTGTCAGGCTGCGGCGGCATTACGCTCGGGCCGTACATTTTACCGGAAATAAGTCCGCTGCACGCAAGGGCCTGATCGCGCACCTGTTCGGCGCTCAGGCGTACGCGAGGCCCGCGCGAGAGCCACACGTTGTAAGGGTCTTTCTCTTTCCGGTGTCCATCGGAACGGGAATCCTGCCGGTAGGTGGCCGACATTACAATTGTTTTCAGCAATTTTTTGACACTCCATTTATAATCATCCATAAATGAAACCGCCAGCCAGTCGAGCAACTCGGGGTGAGAAGGTTCAGCGCCTTGCGAGCCGAAATCCTCCACCGTTTCCACAATTCCTCTCCCGAAAAGTTGCTCCCAGAAGCGGTTCACGATAACGCGCCCGGTCAATGCATTATCTCGGCTCACGATCCATTTGGCGAGGCCAAGCCGGTCGCGGGAAGCGTCTTTGGGCAACGGCGAGAGCAGTTTAGGCACATCGGGTTTCACTTCGGGCCCTTTCACCATCCAGTTACCCCGGACAAATACATTGGTTTTCCGTGCAAAATCGCCTTTCCCTTCCCAAAGTACGGGCATACTTTCGGTCGGTCGCGTCAATGCGGTGGCGTAGTCGGCCACAATCTGCTCATAGCCGGGCTGGCCCGCTCCCGGTAACGCTTTCTGAAATGCCGCCCACGATATGCGTACCCATTCTTCGGGTGCCTTGGAGCTATTTAGTGAAAGGTAAATATCATGTTTTCCACTCGTTTTCAGAATCGGAGCTACGATTACGGTGTCGCGGGTCGGCACTTTGATCGTCGAAAGTACCGGACCATCGAGCTTATCCAAATGCAAAGTCAATACCGCATTTTCGGCCCTTGTACCGATATTCATCAGTACATTGTCGGCGCCGGTAAGGTTTACTTGCGGAATGCGCGCATTGCCTTTGTCTTTCACACCATAATAGGAAATCACCAGCACGGTGGACTGGTCGCCTTTCACGAAGTTGTGTGCATTGATTTTCGGCTCCACCACCTTCATGAACTGTGTTTTGGCTTCCAGGTCTTTCGGATCGTATTTCCGCACCCATTCTTTCACCCGTTCGAAACGGAGGGAATCTTCTCCTTTATAAAACCGCAGCTTAGGCCATTCGTCCCACACATCCTCGTCGCGGGAGTTGTTGAAGAACGCCGCGTATTTGTAATATTCGTCGTGCGGAATGGGGTCATAAGGGTGGCTGTGGCATTGTATACAGGCAAATGTAGTCCCCTGCCAGACCTCCCAGGTAGTATTCACCCGGTCGATCAATGCAGCTGTACGAAACTCTTCGTCGTCGGTTCCGCCCTCATTGTTCGTCATCGTATTCCGGTGAAAACCGGTAGCTATCACGTTTTGCTCCACGGGAAAGCCGTCTTTCTTTTCCGGCAACAGATCCCCAGCCAACTGTTCGATCGTGAAGCGGTCGAATGGCTTGTCCTCATTGAAGGATTTGACTACGTAATCGCGGTAACGCCACATGGTGCGCCCGCCGTCGCTTTCGTAGCCCTTCGTGTCGGCATAACGTGCGAGGTCCATCCACATCGACGTCCATTTCTCTCCGTAAGCCGGAGATTTGAGCAACCTATCCACCACCTTTTCGTAAGCGTCGGGCGATTTGTCGTTCTCGAAATCCCGCACTTCTTTTTCTGTCGGGGGCAAGCCGGTGATATCGAGGCTTACACGCCGAAGTAACGTGGCGCGGTCGGCCTCCGGGGAGGTTTTCAGGCCTTCATCTTTCAGCTTTCTGGCAACGAAATGGTCGATTTCGTTCTTGGCCCATGCCTTATCCCCTGTATTCAGTAAGCCAAACAGGTTCGAAAAGGTATTCAGGGACGGCACATCCGGCCTTTCTATCTTTTTATAGGCCCAATGCGTTTCCCATTTCGCGCCCTCATTGATCCATTGTTTCAGAATACCGATTTCCTTTTCATTCAGCGGCGTGCCGTTTTTCGGCATTTTCTCGTCGGGATCGTCCGTCAGGATGCGCCGGATCATCTCGCTGGCATCCGCATCGCCGCGCACGACGGGTATTTTACCCGATTTCCCCGGTTCCAGCATTTCGTGCTCGAACAGAAAACTCACGTCACCGGCCTTTTTCACGCCGCCGTGACAGCCCATGCAATGCTTGTTAAGGATCGGCTTTACATCCGCATTGTAATCCACCTTCCCGCCCCACGGAACGCCGCCCGACAAAAAGTACATTACCGGCGCAGCTACCACCACTAAACCGATCAAAAATCTGGTATGCATTGGTTTAACTTTAAATAATTATTTCAACAAGAATTACAAAAATACCAAGAGGTTTATCAATACGATAATAATTGTTTATACAAACTTGAAAAGATGTTTATACAAACTCGGAAAAAGATTGATACGCCATTCAAAATGAACACTAAATATAACCCAAAAACCCCGTCGCGACACGACTTAATGAACAGGCAGCATATTTGAGTTATCCTGCTGATTTCATGGCTAAAAGACTGAATTTAATCAAAATTACCCACTAAATCAGGCCGGCGACAGGGCATTGGTTACTGCCAAATGGCGTTCTGCTTCACATTGGGGTTGCCCAGCAGTTCTTTTTGCGGCAGCGGCAGTACGTAGTCACGTTCCTTGGGCACGCGGTCGAGCTTGTATTTCTCTGCAAAATGCTTGATTTCCTTGCCCAGGTAATCTACCGGACCTCCGAGTTTGCTTTTCCGGCGCAGCTCCGGATACATTACCTGCTCAAAAACAAACTCCTGCATACGCTCGTGAATGATCGCATCGCGCAAGGCCGATTGGTTGAGGCCTTTCAATGCGGCCAGTCCGGCACGGGTACGCACCTTGTTGATCGACGCGAATGCATCGCCCTGCCCGCTTTCATTGCAGGCTTCCGAGTGCCCGAGCAGAATATCCGCCAAACGAATGTAAATCGTGTTTTTCTCCGTGGAAGCATTGCTTTTGTCGAGCTCGACGATCTTTGCCGCCCATGCCTTTCCAAAGATCATCTGCGCCGGGTCGTTAGGATTCGCGTCCGATTTCACTACCCCGCCGAAGCGCGACAGGTTATAATCGGCCTTTTCGCTCCAATGCACGATCGGATAGGCGCCGTTGATTTTCCCGAAACGGCCCGTTGGGTAACTTTCGATAAACGTTCCGGCAATGCGTTTATCTTTTGGATCATAGCTCGCGCGGAATTCCTGCGTAGCGCTGATCCAGCTCCATCCTGATCCGCCCAGTTCGCTCGGGAAATCTTCCGGGTTAAAGTGCATCGAATGTACATTGTATTCGCTTGGGTTGGCTGTGGCCGAAACCTGCGCTTCGAAGATCCTTTCTCCCTGGTTTTCATGGGCAAGATCAAAATTGTGGGAGAAATCGGTAAACAGCGTGAGGCCACTGTTGTTAATGATATCCTCGCCCGTAGCCTTCGCCTCCGCCCATTTTTCATCCCAAAGCTGGGTTTTCATGAGAATCGATTTCGCAGCCCATTTGGTTGCGCGGCCAATATCTGCGCCGGTGTAGCTGGCCGGCAACAATTCTGCCGCCGCCTTGGAATCCGCATAAATCTGTGCGATCACAGCAGCCTTTCCTCCCGAATTAGAGGGCAATTCCGAGATATTCTGCGTCGATTTAGTCGTCAGCGGCACATTGTCGAAATAGCTCAGCAGGCTGTAATAATAGAATGCTCGCAAAAACAATGCTTCCCCTTTCACTCGCTTGATCAACGCTTCGTTCGCCGGATCTTGCATAGCATCAGCTATTTCGATGATCGCATTTGCCCGGTTAATGGACCGGTAGCAAGTTCCCCAGTAAGCCTCGATGTATTCGTCGGCCGGGCTTACGTTGCCCAATTGGTATTGCAGCGGCCCTTTCTCCCATCCAACCTGGTAACCCACCAGACATTCAAATACATAACGGTCGTAAAAGAATCCGAAACCTCCCGAATTCAGGTCGTCGTAAACCGCATTCACACCCAATACCAATTCCGCCGCTGATTTGTAAAACGTATCGGGATTGATGAAATCGGGTTTCTCCTTCAAATCCGAGCAGCCTGCCACAGCGAAAAATATTGCGGAAAGACCCGTCAATCTGATTTTATATAAAAATGACTTTTTCATAACAAACTGATTTTCAATTTGAAATATTAAATACCAAGATTAACGCCCACTGTGAACATGCGCGATCGCGGATAGGCATCGTAATCGTCGCCACGGTTCAGGTTGTTCTGGCCCTGGTTGTTCACTTCGGGGTCGAAACCTTTGTATTTCGTGATCAGGAAGAGGTTCTGCCCGCTCACATACACACGCGCGCTGCGTATGTAGGCGCTCTTGACCGGGACCGTATACCCGAGCGAGAGATTCTGCAGGCGCACGAACGAACCGTCCTGAATGAAGAATGACGACCGGCGGAAAGAAATGAAATCGCGGCGGCCATCAATTACCGGGCGCGGCGCATTCGGGTTTTCAGGTGTCCAGGAGTCTGTCAGGATATTTCCGATCTGGTTAATTTTCTGCACGCCGTCACCCATTTCGGATTGTTGCAGGTTGCGGACCTTGTTGCCATGCACGCCGCGAAAGAACACCGCGAGGTCAAAGCCCTTGTATTTCAGGGTGGTATTGAATCCCCAGGTCAGTTTCGGATTCGGATCGCCGATGATCTTGAAATCGTCGGTAGTGTATTTACCATCACCGTTTACGTCTTCATATTTGGGATAACCCGCTTTGGCTGAATAGCTTTTGCCTTCCTCGTCGGATTGGAACAGACCGATGTAATTGTATCCGCTCCAAACGCCGATCGGGTTGCCGCCCTGCACCCAGCTGCCGAGCACACCAAGGTGCCCGCTGGTGCTGTTGGAAAAGAATGGTGTACTCATGCCCAAATCGAGGATCTTGTTGCGCAGGACAGATACATTACCACTCACATCCCAGGTGAATGCACTGGTACTGATTAGCTTATAATTAGCCGAAAATTCAAGTCCCTTGTTACTCAGCGAACCGGAATTGAGCATAATGGTGCTGAAACCCGTGCTTTGCGGAATGGAAACGTCGAGCAGCAGGTCGGTGGTTTTGTTTTTAAATGCGTCGATTGTCAGGCTGAGGCGGTTGTTCAGCAATGCGAAATCCAGACCGACATTGAGCATCGAGGTGCTCTCCCATTTCAAATCCGAGTTCGGAATGCGGTTTGGTGCATAGCCCGAAACGAGCGCGGGTACTCCTCCGAAAACGTAATTGTAAGGCACCAATCCAGCTACCGAACGGTAAACGGGGATTTGCGAATTACCCGTCAGACCATAGCTCGCGCGGATTTTGAAATCGTCAAAAACCTTCCCTAACCCCGAATTTTTGAAAAAATCCTCATTCACTACACGCCAACCGATCGCCGCCGATGGGAAGGTAGCCCATTTATTATTCGGCCCGAATTTGGACGAGCCATCGCGACGGAGCGTCACCGTAAACAGGTAGCGGTCTTTCAAATTGTAATTCACCCGTCCCAGCATCGACATCAACTCCCATTCAACCCGACCCGAAGTGGGTACCAGCGGCCGGCTGCCGTTTTGCATATTCACCGCGTCGATATCGTCGGAAGGAAGCCCGCGGGTAGCATTAGCTTCGAAATAATTGATTTCCTTTTGGTAGGTATAACCCAAGGTCACATCGAGGTAATGTCCTTTGGCAATTTCTTTATTGTAGGTTAAAATATTCTCATTCAGGATGTTATTGGAATTTCGGTTCGCTTTCTGCAACTCGCGTCCGTTCTGGCGTCCGATGTAAGTGAAGTTGTTATAGAAAGTCGTACGGCGTGCATTCACGATGTCGAGTCCGAGACTCGTGCGGAATTTCAAACCTTCCAGAATGTTCACGTTCAGCGCCGAAGTACCGAAAAGGCGGTTGGTAAAATCCTTGTCATAACCCTCCACGGCTTCGGCCAATGGGTTGGTCATGAAACGCTGGTCGTAGCTTGCATACTGGTAACCGCCGTTCTGATCGTAAACCGGGCCGGTAGGATCGAGGCCCAATGCCGTAATAACGATACCGCCCGGTCCGCCGCGGTCGGTAGGTACATTGCTGCTGCCCGACCGGTTGAACGACCAACTGTTGCTCAGCGTAGCCTTCCCTTTGAGGAAATCGTTATCCAGGTTCATCCGGAAACCGTATCGGTTGAAGTCCGTATTTTTAATGATCCCCTTGTTATTCAAATAATTACCTACAAATGCATACCGCATTCCCTTAGTGCCGCCGGTAAACGAAAGCTGGTGGTTGGACAGCCCGCCGGTACGCGAAATTACGTCCCACCAGTCGGTACCTTGGCCGATTTGCGCGATCTGCGCGTCGGTATAGCGCGGGTTACCGCCCTGGCTGCGTTCCAGCATATTAATGTAACGTGCATAATCGGCTCCGTTGAGCACATCCACCTGGCGCGCGATGGTCTGGAATGAGTACGAACCGTCATAATCCACACGGCTCTGGCCTTCCTTACCGCGTTTGGTCGTAATCAAAATTACGCCATTCGCCCCGCGGGAACCGTAAATGGAGGTCGCCGAGGCGTCTTTTAGTATTTCAATGGATTCAATTTCGTTGGGGTTAATCGTCGCCATCGCGTTGGTAGGCTGACGGTTGCCGCTGGTGCCCAATGCGCCGTTGTCGGGATAAATGGGGAAGCCATCGATCACATAAAGTGGCTCGCTACCACTGTTGATGGAGTTGGCACCACGCACACGGATGGAAATACCCCCACCCGGCGCGCCCGAGGTTTGCGTTACTTGCACGCCTGGCGCCCGCGACTGGATCGCCTGATCCACCGACGTAACCGGCATTTCGCGGATCGCATCGCCCTTAATGCTCGCCACCGAGCCCGTCAGATCGCTTTTGCGCACCGAACCATAACCCACCACCACCACTTCTTCAAGCGATTGGTTGTCGGGCAGCAATGTCACATTCAGGGTTGTTTGACCACCCAGAGCCACCTCCTGCGGCTTGTAGCCCACAAAACTGAAAACCAGCACGGCGCTCTGTTCGGCCACATCGATGGCAAATGCACCGTCCTGATCGGTAGTAGTACCTTTTTGCGTGCCTTTGATGATCACGCTCACGCCGGGCAGGCCCGCATTGTTCTCATCGATCACCTTGCCTTTGACCTGCGCTACGGCCGGGCTGGCAATTTTTTCAGCCGCCTCGGGCTGCTGCGGTTCGGTTACAGCGCCGGTTTCGGCCGTCAGCAAAATGCGGCCTGCCGTTAGTTCATAAGCAATATGCAGTGGATCGAGCAGTGTACTCAGCGCAGTCGACAGCTTCTGCCGGTTGATATGCACATCGATGGTCCGCTCGGCGCGGATATTCTTCTGGCTGTACGCAAACTTCACGTCGGCCTGTCCCTCGATCTCACGCAGGACATTTCTCAGTTCGGCATTCTGTGCATGAATCGTCACCATTCTCTCCATGATCTCCTGCGCCCGCCCCTCGCTCGCAGCGTGGGTGAGCGTCGTGAAAACCACTGCAAAAAGGATTTGGGCAAATGTTATTTTCATGACCATGCATAGTGATGCACACCATTTTAACTGTTGGGTTTTTTGCATATTTTTGAAGGTTCTATTTGTGAAAAACAGGACATCCGCCAGCTTACCGTCTGTCCAGGATCTCGTAAGCAGGCATTTCCGAAGCCGGTAGTGGTGGTACACTATCGGTTTCTTTGTTTTAGGTCGGTGGGGTAGCTTTTATAGTTCCATAGTTAAGGGTTTAGGATTAGGAAAGACTTAGTCACAGCCGCGGCCGTTGATCAGAATGCGTGTTCCTTTCACTTCGTAATCGGCGCCATTGGATTTGCAAACGAGCGCCAGCTTGTCGTACAGCTGCATGTCGGTGAGGTCTCCGGTGAAAGAGCAATGGGCGATGCGGTCATTCGCGAAGACGATCTCTATCCCATAGGTTTCCTGCAATGCGGCTGCTATTTTTTCCAGTTTTTCGTCATTGAAAATCATTTTTGCCTCCTCAGCAACTTGCGACGTTTTCACGGGTTCGGGCACGAGACCGGTCATCAGGTGGCGGCTTTCGGCAAAATAGGTTACCCGTTGGTTCGGCGTGAGCACCACACCATTATCCTGATTGTCAACAGAATCCCCCTCGCTGAATGCCTCCCGGTTTTCAAATACCGACACTTTCCCGGTCACAACTTCCACTTCCAGCGCCTTGTCCTTCGCATTGTTTTTGATCCTGAAACTGGTTCCAAGCACGCGGGTGATGATTTTGCCGCTGTATACGAGGAAAGGCTGGTCGGGATTGCGGGTAATCTCAAAGAATGCATTACCTGTAAGCTGCACCGTGCGCTTGTCGCCTGCGAATGACGCCGGGAACACGATTTTTGCCCCCGGTTCGAGGGTTACTGTACTGCGGTCGCTCAGTGTAAGGCGCTTCGGAACGTCGGTCGTGTTTTCTTCGGTGATCAGACGGCTTTGGGGCGCTTGTACAAACATTTTTTCCTGCATCATACCCGGCTTACGGGCATCCTTACCCAGAAATGCCCAGAAACCGATCACCAGCAGCACCGCCGCAGCCGTGGCGATATATACCGTAGCCCTGCGCCACCACTGCCTCACCACAGCCGGCTCTGCATAATCCAGGGCGGACGGTCCCGCGCCGGATGTTTCCATGGCCAGTTTAGCCAGCATTCGCTCCTCCATTTCACGTTTTTCCTGGTCGCTGAGCACCGCCATTCCGTCGGCGTTGAGGCTTTCATACCACCGGTGAATTTTCAGCTTTTCTTCTTTCGTGCAGTTCCCTTCCCGGTATTTCAGGAGCAGGGCTTGCCATTCCTTGTTGTTCATTGATGTTTCAATCAGGTCTTCGAAATGATAAGCCGAAGAAATGGCACCATTCCCTAAATAGATTCAGAAAATATTTGAATTATACAATTAGAAATGCGCTCCGGATGGAAAGTCCTTGGAAAAAGATAATGAGGGGAGGATGGAGGAAAGGGAAAATGGAGGAAGGGGAACTTTGCTTTCTATGCGCGGGGTACTAGATCAATCCGGAGGCGGCGAGGAGCAGGACCATCACTTCTTTCAAATGCGTCCGCACTACCCGTACCGATTTGGTAAGATGGTATTCGACCGCCTTCTCGGATAGCCCGAAACGGGTGGCGATGCGGGCTACGGGCCAATATTCAAGCTTATGGAGGCGAAAGATCTCTCGGGTCTTTTCCGGTAAAATGTGCAGGCACTCGTCGATTACCCGCAGCAGCTCATCCAATGCAAGCTGGTTTTCAGTATTCAAATCCTGCATGCCTTCGAATGGGCCGTAGTCGTCGAGGTACTCGAACGTCCGGCCTTTGGTGCGGATGTAGTCGATAACCTCATAGCGAACAGCGGAAAAGAGGTAGTAATTGAGATTTTCGATCCGCAGGGTATCCCGTTCCCGCCAGAGCCGCAGAAAAATGTCCTGCACGATCTCTTCGGCCGCTTCCTTGTTGCGGAGCTTGCGGTATGCAACCAGGAACATATCGTACCAATAGGCCTTGTAAACCGCCGTAAATGCTTCCGCATCCCCATTTTGCAATGCGAGAAGCAGGTGGCCGGCCTTGTCGTTATCCACCATTACAGCTTGTTTTTGTTTGGGATCGGGAAACAGGAATCTGGCAAAGTTATATTATTTGTTTTTATTATCCAGTAAAACAAATTTTCACTTTGCAGGCCCCGCATTGTACTTTCACTTGAAATTCAACAAATATCCCGTCAAATCCGCCAGATCCTGCTCATTCAGGCCCAATGCGGTGGGCTCGGGCATCAACGACGAAGGCATTTTTTCACGCGTTTTGATCTGATCCGCCTTAATCGTGTGCTGCTGGCCAGCTGCGTCTTTTAACACGACATTCGCGCCGTCACTCATGAGGAAGCCGAAGTAGGTATCACCCTTTTTGGTCACGATCGTATAGCTTTCATAACCGAAAACCATGCTCGCCGACGGATTCACTATGGCATCGAGCAGCCCGGCTTTATCGAATTTTTTGTGAATGGTGGTCAAATCCGGCCCGATTTCGGCACCGGTTTTCCCATGCTTATGACAGGCGGCACAAGTTGTCGAGAAGATTTTCTCGCCGTGTGCCGGATCCGCATGCATTCTCGATATAAAATCCGTTTTCAAAACTTTACCATTTCTCGGGAAAAACTGGCTCGCGACCACACGCACGTTCTGATCGGGGTTTTTGAAAATAATCTCGCTCACCGATTTGGCAATCGTGTCGGGCAACTGGCCCTGCACGCGCATATCCACGAGGATATTGCCTCCATCTTTGTCCTGGGCCATCTGTCGGGCCGTTTCAATGCGTTGTGGCATCGGCTGCGTTTTGTCGGTGACAGTCTTTTTCAGGTCGATCATGCGCTTGTAGGCTGGTGTCATTACCTGTGCCGTGGCTTGTTCCCAGTTCATCAGATCGGCCCAGTCGTTGCTTTTGCGGAAGTTGATCCAGTAGGAAGCCTGCGAAGCCACATCCGGCAAAGTGGATTTGGATAGTGCGATCATCGCCTCGGCCGCTTTTTTGTCTTTGATAAAGCCTATGGCCGTCAATGCCCTGCGCCGTTCGGACTCCGAAACTTTGGCCGAACCCGCCCGTACTTTCAATTCCCCCACCGCTGAAACCGGGTGCAGGCGCCATGCGAGGCCCGCGCGCTGCGGTTTCCAGTTCGTCGGATCGGCTTTGAATGCCTCCCGCACATAGGCGTACACCTGAGCCTCCTTTCCGTCTGCCGCAGTCCCGATCGCTTCCAGCATCCAGGGGTCTTTGCCGTCGTAGTTTTTAATGAGGTTTGAAATACTGCCCATTGCCTGGTCATAGGGAACATCCCGCAATGCTATTCCCACTTCACGGCGTACCGACGGGTCGGCGTCTTTGGACATTTGTTCCAAATAAGGACGCACCTTGCCGGTCGATTTTAATGCACGAAAAGCCGTCAGCCGGTGCATGGCATTGGCGGAGCTAAGCAATTTGACTACCTCTGCATTGCCCTGCTCCCCCAACTGCGCCAAAAGCCAGATCGCCCGCGCCTGATGATATGGATTTTCGGATGCCAGCAATGGTTTAACTTCCGGCACTGCTTCTGCGCCTTTTGTCCTTAATCCTTCAAATCCTAATGCACGAACATTGATAGCAGGGTTTTTCAATGCGTTAACAAGGCCCGTGGTCGTCGTGAAATCCAGCTTTGGGGTAGTTAATTTCTTGCCTTTCGGCGTAATGCGGTAAATGCGCCCATAGCCCTTTTTATCCTTCATGGCATGGCCGCCTACGACGGGATCATACCAGTCGGCGATGTAAATGGCCCCATCCGGCCCCACGGCCACATCCGACGGCCTGAACCATTTGCGGTAATCCTGGTCGGTTTCATACCATTCGTACCGCTCCGAAACTTTCGGGAAAGAGCTGATCAGATCCTGGCGTTTCAATTCAAAACCAGCTCCGTGCGGCTTAGGCTGGTAGGCAAATATCACATTGCGCCCCGCTTCGCAGCTTAACAATGTGCCGCGATAGTTTTTACCTAATTCATCTCCTTCATAAAACACGATTCCCGTGGGGGAACCTGCGCCTGAATTGTCTCCGGCCGGCATTACACCCGGGTCCTCCTGGTGCCAATGCGTGGCGAAAATATCCTGTCCGGGGCGGCGATCTGCCTGCCAGTAGCGGGTACCATCAGCCGAAAAATAGCCTGCATTGCCATTTTCCTGCAAAAACGAAACCCGGCAGGTGATTACCTGGTCGTCGTTATCGTTCTGCCACATATTGCCGTAGCTGTCCAGGCAGACCTCGTAGCTGTTGCGGAAGTTGTGACCAAGTACTTTCAAGCCGGTACCATCCGGATTTATGCGTAATGCAAGCCCTCCGACCCAAATCCGGCCGTCGTCCGACTTCTGGTTGCCTTCGTTCTTCTTGTTATAGGGCGTCCCGCCAACGTAAAGGCTTCCGCTCCGCAATGTCCAGCCACTCTTGTCGGTGACGTTATGCGGTCCTGCATTACCGGTATTGAAATAATACATCCCATCCGGCCCGACGATCAGCGAATGCAACGAATGGTCGTGGTCGAAACCGCCGAAGCCCGTCAGGAAAACCTCTCGCTTGTCTGGTTTATCGTCACCATTCGTGTCTGTGTAAACGAGCAGGTTAGGCGCGCAGGAGACGATGGTTTTGTTGCCAATGACCGCAATGCCCAGAGGCGCCGTCAGCAACGAATCTTCCACATATACTTTGGAAGATTCCGCCTTACCGTCTCCGTCCTTGTCTTCCAGGATCATCACCCGGTCACCTTTTTGCTTATGGCTGAGACGCTCGGCGGGTTTGGTATTGAAATCCCTGTAATTGACCGCCTCCGTGATCCATACGCGGCCCTTGGCGTCGATATCCATGTTGGTCGGGTTGTAGAACATCGGCGCTTCGGCCCACAATGTGGCTTCCAGATCATCGGGCACGTACAGGCGCGAGGAATCATCAGCCACAGCAACTGGCGAGACAGACTGTCTCGGCGAGTTCTGTCCGCTTGGGATTAGAACAATGCTGAAAGCGGAAGCCAACAGGGCACTTCCTGCTAAAATAGTTGCCCTGCGGAGCGGTAATGCACTGGTAATGTACATAGTATTGAAATAAAGGGAGCAAAGGGACAAAAGGGAGGAAGGAGGATGGAGGAAAGGGAGGAGGAAAGAAATCGTCCTCCTCCCTTTCCTCCTTTACTCCCAACTTCTAGGTTAGAAATAGCTTTTTGAGGTAACTGAGATTATGCTGGTAACATGGGATAATCTCAGCGCCTTGCGGCGTGGCACCTTCGATCTGCATCCAGCCTTCATACCCGATGTCCTTCACCGCTTTGGCAACACGCGGCCAGTCGAGCGGGCCCTCGCCGAGGCGCTGGCCGTTTTCTTTCATATGGATTTCGCAGATCAGGTCCCTACCAAGCATCGGTATTTCCCTGAAAATATCATGACCGGCGTCGGTCGAATTGCGGAAATCGTAATACACCTTCACTGCCTTCGAGCCGACTGCATGGATAATATCCAAGTGCTCCTGCCCGCTCAGCCACGACTCGATACCCAGGGTTATGCCCTGTTTTTCGGCGTGTGGGGCTACTTTTTTCAGTCGCTCAATCACCGCTTTTTTACCGGTATCGTCATTTCGCAAATCGCCCTCTGAAAAGAATGCCAGCAAAATCACCTTTACGCCCAATGCCTTTGCCGCGTCGACGCTGTTCCAGACCCATTCTTCCGTTTTCGGCTGCGATTTATATGGCACGCGGTTCAGCTCGCCGATCGCCAGGCTCGACACCTTCACACCCGTGCGTGCGGACGCGTCGCGGATCGTCTGCAAGGTTTCCGGCACCGAGAGGCCCTTTTCATCCTTTCCGGTGTTATAGCTCACCTGAATCCCCTGCAAACCGATCTGCTTCGCCCGTTCGAATGCTTCCGGGCTCAGCAGCCGTCCTACCGACCAGTCACAAGCGCCGATCTGGAATTTCGGTGCCGTCACATAGCCGGTTTTTAGCGCATTATTCTCGTCAAATGCCGCCGATGCCAGCAGCAGCGCACTGCTTTTGAGCATTTCCCGCCGGTTAAGCACCAAACCATCTATCATTACAGTCAGATTTTGAAATACTTAAAGAATATCTTCAAAAATGTCTGTGATTTGGTTTCTACTTATACTGCGGGTAACGTTACCGGCTGAATGCGTCCTCAATATGCCGGATGTCCGTCGAACCATCGGGTAATCTGAGGATCGAAACAATGTCGAAACGAACGTCATTTTCCCAATCGGCGTCGAAAATATACTGCTCGGCGGCGCGCATGATCAGCTTTGCCTTGGTCGCATTCACAAACTCTTCGGGCATCCCGAATGCTGTGCCAGTGCGTGTTTTTACCTCGACGAAAATCAGCAGATCGTCTTTTGAGACTATCAGATCGATCTCGGACTGCCAGCTGCGGTAATTTTTAGCAATGATTTTAAAGCCCTTTTCGAGCAGGAAGGATGCCGCGGTGGTTTCACCCCAGCGGCCGAGGTCGTTGTGTTGTGCCATAGTGTGTTTTAGTGTATATTATAATTCTGGTCAAGCTCGGTCAGGAGCTGTTTCAACGCTGCAATTTGAATGGAATCCTGTTCACTTTTGTCATAAATTGTCAGAAGATCCACCGATTTATTCGTTACGTGAACATACGTGATAACACGCGCTCCGCCCGACTTTCCTTTTCCTTTTGATTTGATGGAAAGCCTTAATTTGTAACAACCCTGGCCCAGTGGAATCCCCTGCGTCGGATTTAATTCTAAAGAGTGTATTAACTGAAAAACCTCTTTTGACAGAGAAGGGTACTTTTTCAAAAGTCGTTTAACCTCTGATTCAAACCTTCGCGTCGTTCTGACAAAGTAACTCATCCAGGAACTCTTTTGCGTCCCTGGTTTCCAATTTTCCCTGTTCGATTAATTCTATATCGTCAACAACCTCAATTGCTTCGTCCAAAATTTTGAAGTGGATCGGCAAAAGTGGCTTGAATTTGACATACGGAAGTTTTCGAAGCATCTTCATGAAGAGTTCCGCTTTTTCGTCCTTAATATCCAGTAAAACCTTCATAACCACAGAATTTAGTTGCACTAACAAATTTAACGAACATTTAGCTAATAAATTAGCGTTGTGAAACCAGGACATGTGTGTACAATATGTTTCATGAACCGGGTCCTGCCGGTCTGAACATTTAGACGTCACAAATACGAATTGGTAACACCCTCGTCCCCAAAATTTTTTCAACATTGAAATGAATACCCTGATCAATAAAAAAGTACGGTTCCGGGATCTCGGCCTGATCGACTACCAGGAGGCATGGGATTACCAGGAGAAAATTTTTGCCGAGACGCTGGCGATTAAGACACAAAACCGGGGCCTGGATGTGGATAACCAGCAACTGACGCCAAATTTCCTGCTTTTTTGCCAACACCCTCATGTGTATACGTTGGGGAAAAGCGGCAAGCCGGACCATTTATTGCTGGCGGAGGATGATTTGGCCGCCAAGCAGGCGAAATACTACAAAATCAACCGGGGTGGAGATATTACTTACCACGGACCGGGCCAAATCGTAGGCTATCCGATCCTGGATCTCGACAATTTCTTTACGGACATCCATGTGTACATGCGTACGCTCGAAGAGGCGATTATTCTTACATTAGCGGAATACGATGTGCAAGCGGGACGCATTGCCGGATTAACAGGCGTTTGGATTGATTTTGAGGAGCAGAAAAATCCGAGAAAGATCTGCGCGCTGGGCGTGAAGGCGAGCCGCTGGGTGACAATGCACGGTTTTGCGCTGAACGTCAATACAGATTTGTCGTATTTCGGGAATATCGTGCCGTGCGGGATCGATGATAAGGCCGTGACGTCGCTGGCCGCGGAGCTTGGTAGGGAAATAGATTTGGAAGAAGTTTCAGTAAAATTAAAAAACCATCTGGCGCATTTGTTCAGCATGGAATGGGAAGTAGCGTAATGAAGAAGGATATTATTTTTCACCCTGTGAAGGGAATACAAGTTGCGATTGTGCGGAGTACCAACGACTTGAACGCCGAGGAATGGAACGTGATCGTGATTAACCGCAACGACGAACCGGTAACTAGCGTTTTTGTAACTTCAAAAGGTTATAGCAACAGCGAGTCAGGGACCAATACCGACCAACGGACGTCCACATTAAGGCATTTCTTCCCGGAGATTCCTTCCGGCGGTCACGTGGTGGTGGAGCCGATTATGCCTGATGTTTTTCATTTGAATAATGAATTCTGGGTAAGTTATTTTATTGGCAGTCAGATTTTTGACAAGAAATTCATTTTCGTCCCCGACAGCATCGTCGAGGAGAACATGATGACGATCGATCCACTTGGACTTGAAGGCGTTTTGCACGAATAACGCCTGGGTTGAGTTGTGACGTTTGTGCCTCAGGTCAGGGAGTCAAGTGTTGTCACGGAGTCAGGTATTGTTAGGAAGTTAAGTCTGTTGGTGAGCCGGGTGTTGTTCCTTGATTGCCGGGTTCGGCAATTAGATAAGTAAAGGGGTCTGTTTGGTAAAAGACATAGGAATAGCGGAATAGCGAATTGCAAGTCTTGATATTTTCAATCATCTTGAAAATCAATATAGAACCGCTCCTTCTTAATTCTTACTGGCAAGCCCTGACTACAAATGACAACTCTTGACCAAAAATGACCATTCCTGACAATAGCTGACACCTCCAAACATCACACACTATGACCGAAGATTTTAAACGCCGCGCCAAAAATTTACTGCTCCTCGACATTGAAACCGTTTGTTCGCACCTGAGCTATGACGAACTTCCTGAGCGAATGCAGAAACTTTGGGACAAGAAGGCGCTGACGCTCAAAAAAGGCGAGGATACGACCACGAATGCCGCGTTTTTTTATGACCGCGGTGCCATTTACGCCGAGTTTGGAAAGATCATCTGCATTGCGTTCGGCGCATACTATTGGAACGAAAAAGATGAGATTGCGTTTAAGATGAGTAGCTTCGCCGGAGACGACGAAGTACAGTTGCTGCTGCAATTCAAGGCGCTGATTGAAAAATACCCCGCCGAACAGTTGATCCTCTGCGCCCACAACGGCAAAGAATTCGACTTCCCGTTCATTTGCCGACGGATGCTGATCCACCGCATCGAAATCCCCAAAGCATTACAGATTACGGGTAAAAAGCCCTGGGAACTTCTCCACCAGGACACGATGGATCTGTGGAAATTCGGTGACTACAAAAGCTACACCTCGCTCGATTTGCTCGCCGCCGTTTTTGATATTCCCGGAAGTAAAAACGAAATGAGTGGCGACCAGGTAACAAAGGTTTACTACGAAGAAAATGATCTGGCTAAAATTTCGCGATATTGCAGAGAGGACGTAGTAGTGCTGGCACAATTGTATTTGCGGCTGCATTGCCTTGACCAAGTGCCGGAACAAAATATTGTACGACCAGAATAGTCGGCGGTCGGCGGTCGGCGGTCGGCGGTCGGCGGTCAAAAACAGCAGCCCGACACAGGCGTTCCGCATAGCGCGGGACATTTTTATACATTGAATACATGAGAGATAAAAAAAGTAAAAAGAAACCGCAACCCGAAAGAAGAGAGGCCGCTACGCCTCATCATATCGTTTCTTACATAGATAATTTAAAGGCCGATATAGCCGCGTTCTTCGATTTGAATGCCGAGCATGCATTCCGGCCATTTGATGTGCACGACCATTTCGGGGTGCACGACAAAAAAGTCCGGATACTTTTCAACGAGATCCTGCACGAGCTGGAACAGGATGGCCGGCTGGTTTACCATAAAAATGGCACCTACACCGCCGTTCCGCTCAAAACGAAACCGACCGGGCTCACAGGTCGTGTCGACCGCGTCAATAAGGGCTTCGCGTTCGTCGTGATCGATGGTCGCGACGACGACATCTATGTGGACGTGGAATTGCTGAATGGTGCCTGGGACGGTGATATCGTGCAGATACAGCCGCTTTCGCGTAACACGCGTAATTCGCGCTCCCGCGGCGACTCCGGCCGCAACCGGACTGAGGGGCGTGTTACCGAAATCGTCGAGCGCTCGAATGCGGAGATTGTCGGTATTATTGAAATTAATCCGCGCTTCGCGGTCGTACAGCCCGATAACAAGAAACTTTTCGACCCGATTTTCCTGGAACCTGACGAAGTAGGCGAGGCACGCCACGGTGACAAGGTTATTGTAAAAGTGAAAGAATGGCCCACGCGCAGGAGCCAGGCGGAGGGAGAAATCGTGTCCGTGCTCGGAAAAGCAGGTAACAACGACGTTGAAATGCACGCGATCCTGGCCGAGTTTGGATTGCCTTACCATTTCCCTGAAATGGTGGAAGCCGAGGCACAGAAAATCCCCGATAAAATTGCCAAAAAGGATATCGCCAAACGCCGAGACATCCGCGATGTACTCACGTTCACGATCGACCCTGTCGATGCGAAGGACTTTGATGATGCATTGTCGGTTCGCTACCTCGATGAAGACGTGGTGGAAGTAGGCGTGCATATTGCCGATGTTTCGCATTATGTATTGCCCGGCACCGAGCTTGAAAAAGAGGCATTTCGCCGCGCCACTTCCGTCTACCTGGTAGACAGGACGGTGCCGATGCTACCCGAAAAGTTGTCGAATAACCTTTGCTCGCTGCGCCCGAATGAGGATAGGCTGGCGTTTTCGGCCATTTTTGAGATTACTTCAAAAGGTAAGTTGCTGAAAGAATGGTTTGGAAGAACCGTCATCCATTCCGACCGGCGCTTTACCTACGAAGAAGCACAAGCGGTACTTGATTCCGGCGAAGGCGATTTTCCGAAAGAGCTGGATACGCTGAACAAACTGGCGAAAGTTTTCCGGAAAGAACGTTTCAAAAAGGGCGCTATCAATTTCGAAACACCGGAAGTACGCTTCCGCCTCGACCCGGAAGGCCGTCCGCTAGGCATTTATACCAAGGAACGCCACGATTCGAATAAGCTGATCGAGGAATTTATGCTGCTCGCTAACAAGCGCGTGGCAGAATATGTGTACTCGCTGTCGAAAGGTGAAGACAAAAACACGATGGTGTACCGCATTCACGAAGCGCCCGACCCCGATCGCTTGCAAACCTTCGCCAATTTCGTAGCCAAACTGGGCCTGAAACTGGAAGTGGAAGAAGAAAGCAAGATCGCCAAATCGATGAACGCGATGCTGGCGAAAGTGGAAGGGAAGCCTGAGCAAAATCTGATCGAATCGCTCGCGGTGCGTACGATGGCCAAAGCCCGGTACAGCACCGCAGACCTTGGGCACTTTGGGTTGGCGTTCAGGCGGTATTCGCATTTCACCTCGCCCATTCGACGTTATCCCGACGTGATGGCGCACAGGCTGTTGCAGCATTATCTCGACGGCGGCAGCAACGTCGATAGTGAGCAATATGAGCTTGCCTCGAAGCATTCTTCCGAACGCGAACGACTTGCTGCCGAAGCAGAAAGGGCTTCGATCAAATACAAGCAGGTCGAGTTTATGAGTATGATGGATCCGGAGAAGGAATTTGATGGCATCATTACCGGGGTAACGGAGTTCGGTATTTTCGTGGAGATCACAGAGACTGCTTCCGAAGGATTAATCCGCATGACCGACCTTGGCGACGATTACTACGAGCTCGATAAGGATAACTACCGCATTATCGGCCAGCATACCAAGAAGATTTACACATTTGGCGACGCCGTGAAGGTGAAAGTGAAAGAGACTAACCTCGCGCGCCGGAGTATGGATTTGTACCTCGCCGGAACCAAGCCGGGTCGTCGGAGCGAATTCAGCCGCCCAAGTTTTGACCGGGATAACGATCGCCGACCGCGGGAGCGCAAGCCGAAGGAGCCGAGGGGTTCCGGGCGCGTGAAGCGGGGCAGTGGCGGTACCGGGGGTGGAAGCTCGGCTAAGGTGAAGCGGCGGAGGCGGTAGCTGTTACTTTTTTGATTTTTTACGTCTAAATGGGATAACCAATCCTATTTCAGATGGAAATCGTTTATAAAGAGGAATCTTACACCGTTGTTGGCAAATGCATTGAGGTGCATAAAGAGCTAGGCCATGGCTTTCTTGAAATTGTTTACAAGGATGCGCTGGAAATACTTTTTCGGCAAGGAGGCATTTTTTACGAACGGGAGAAAGAATACCCGGTGTTTTTCAGAGGGATTCTACTACCGCACAAGTTCTTCGCCGACTTCGTTGTATTTGACAAAATTATTCTTGAAGTCAAATGTGTGTCCTGCCTTACCGATGAACACATTGCTCAAACTTTGAATTATCTGAAAGTCTCCGGAAACAAGCTGGGGCTTTTGGTGAATTTTGGACGCGGGAAATTAGAATACAAGCGACTTTTGCTTTAATAGAATGCCACGAAGGCACGAATATCCACGAATGCGCTTCGTGTTTAATTCGTGCCTTCGTGGCATTCAAAATAAACGAAGCTACCGATGACCCCAAAACTAAGTATTCTACTACTCACATTGTTAATTTCATTTTCAACCTTCGCCCAAAAACCCGCCGACAAAGAAGAATGGCAATCGCTCTTCAACGGCAAGGACCTCACGGGCTGGGATGTGAAGATCGCAGGGCACAAGGTGAATGATAATTACAAAAACACGTTTCTGGTAGAGGATAATATGATCCGCGTGAATTACAAGGAGTATGACAAGTTCACGACTGAATACGGCCATATGTACTACAACAAGCCCTATTCACACTATAAAATCAGACTTCAATACCGCTTCACCGGCAACCAGGTACCTGGCGGAGCGTCCTGGAATGTGCGGAATAGCGGCATTATGCTGCATTCGCAGTCCGCAGCCAGCCTGGGCCTCGACCAGGATTTCCCAATTTCGTTGGAAATGCAGTACCTCGGCGGCCTCAATGCAGGCGAACGTAACACGGGTAACCTCTGCACGCCCGGCACTATCGTCGATATCGACGGCAAACTAGCCGAAGCGCATTGCATTGATTCCAACTCCAAAACCTATAATGGCGACCAATGGGTGGATGCTGAGGCTATCGTGCTTGGCGATTCGATCGTTTACCATATGATCGGCGGCGATACGGTGCTGGTTTACACCAATCCGCGCATTGGTGGCGGTTATGTCGGCAAAAATCACACGTTCAAGGACGGTAAAGTGGGTAACGAGGCCGAATGGATCAAAAAGGATGGTACGAAGCTTGGCAGCGGCTATATTGCATTGCAAGCGGAAAGCCACCCGATCGATTTCCGGAATATCGAATTGCTCAACCTGAAAGGCTGTATGGACCCGAAAGCGACGAACTATAAGTCGTATTACGTAGCAGCCGACAACTCAACTTGTAAGTATAAAAAGAAATAACCGGCGTCACGAGGGCAATAAAACCTGATTGATTTTCGGTTTTTTATATTTTTGCAGGAATGGACGGTTCGTCTGAATCGTCCATTCTTCGTTTATAAATCAGCCTTTGTGCTAATGAAAAACACCATTACCCGGTTTGTACTGCTCGTGGTTGTCCTGGCCGGGATCAACTGGCTGGCTTCGTCTTTCTTTTTTCGGTGGGACCTTACCGAGGATAAGCGGTATAGCATTTCCGACGCTACGAAACAGCTTTTGGGAAGTCTGGAACGAGACGTGATCGTGAATGTGTACCTCTCCGGCGACTTTCCAGCGGGCTTCGAACGCCTCGAAAGCGCCACGCGGGAGACGTTGGAAGAGTTTAAAACCTACGCCAACGGCCACCTGATCGTCAACTACTCCGACCCATCCGACGCTACCAGCGAAGAGCAGCGCCAGAAGCAATACATGAGCCTGATTGACCGCGGGCTGAATCCTACCAATGTTTTCGCGAACGAGGATGGCAAACGCACCGAAAAAATCATTTTTCCTGGTGTGATCGTGCAGGCGGATACGCTGTCGGTGCCGGTGCAGCTCTTGAAAGGGAATAAAGCAAGTACCCCGGAGGAACAATTGAACCAATCCTACGAGGGCGTCGAGTTTGAACTGGCGTCGGCGATACGCGTACTGGCGAACCCGCAGCGCAAAAAAGTAGGGTTTGTCGTAAGCCATACGAAAATTTCCCCCGCCCGTTTGAGCGATATTATCGCGACGATTCAGCAGAGCTACGATGTATTTCTAGACATGAACAACCCGGAATCCTATGAAGGGCTCGACGCATTGATCGTTATGAAACCCGACAGCGCGTTTTCCGAGGATGAAAAATACAAGCTCGATCAATATGTGGTTGGCGGTGGCAAAGCGTTGTTTTTTGTAGATGGAGCCAAGGTCGACAGCGTGAGCCTCGACGGCAATTACGCCCAGCCGCTCGATCTGAACCTTGGTGATTTGTTTTTCAAATGGGGTATCAGACTGAATACCAATCTTGTAAAAGACCTGAACTGCGCGCAAATCCTGCTGAATGTGGGTAATGTAGGTGACAATCCTGAGATTCGCCCGATGCCCTGGCGCTTTTTTCCGCTGCTGAATAATTTCGGAACGCATACCGTAACCCGTAACCTGAATGCGGTTTACACAAGGTTTTTGAGCTCGATCGACACCGTCGGCGGGGCGAATACTATTGCCAAAACGCCTTTGCTAATGACCTCGCCTTACACGCAGCTCGTGAATGCGCCTGCACTCGTGGGTTATAACGAAGCACGTAAGGATCCACAGCCTTCGGAATACCGTTCGGGTATCAAACTGGCTGGGATATTGCTCGAAGGATCATTCAATTCGCTGTTTCAAAACCGCATTCTGCCCGGTGATCCGCGCGCTGCAAAGTTCAAGGCCAGTGGTAGTGCCGGTAAGGTGATTATCTGCTCCGATGGCGACCTCATCGTGAACGATTATGATTATAAAAGGAATGCTCCCCTACCGCTCGGTTACGACCGTGTGACTAAGCAGACGTTCGGCAACAAGGATTTCGTGCTCCACGCGCTGGATTATATGACCGACGCCAATGGTTTGATCAATGCACGCGGTAAACAGATCGCGATCCGGGCTTTGGATAAAATCCAGATTCAGGAAAACAGGAAGTTCTGGCAGGCGCTCAATTTGATGCTGCCGGTAGTACTAATCGGCCTTTTCGGCGCCGCGAGGTATTACCTTCGAATCAGAAAATTTGGGTGACAACGCGGCTGGCGCTTCCGTAATTTTTTATACTTTTGTTCCCTACAAAAAAGTTTTTCCGGAATCTTCCGCATATAAATCTATCAACTAAACACTTACGTCACGAATTATGAAGTTTGTCGTTTCGTCATCAGTTCTACTCAAACAGCTGTCAGCTATAAACGGTGTCGTTTCAACGAACCCAATTGTGCCAATTCTTGAAAATTTCCTCCTTACGTTGGAAGGAAATTCACTGACCGTGACTGCATCCGACCTTCAAACCGTAATGATTACGGAAATTGAAGTAGAATCATCTGAAAAAGGAGCTATTGCCATTCCCGCAAAGTTGCTGCTCGACACCCTCCGTGGCCTGCCCGAGCAACCGATTACCTTGCAGGTGAATGCTGAAACATTTGGTACCGAAATTATCTCAGACAACGGCCGTTACAAGCTTTCGGGCGAAAACCCGATCGATTTCCCCAAGACACCGGTTGTGAATCGCGGCCAATCCGTGGATTTCTCTTCCGTCGCGTTGGGATCGGCTATTTCTAACACATTATTCGCGACCAGCACCGACGATCTTCGCCCGGCTATGACGGGGGTATTCGTGCAAATGGGAGCCGAAAGCGCGACATTCGTTGCTACCGACGGCCACCGCCTCGTGCGCTACCGTCGTACCGATATCAAATCGGACATCGATACGTCGATGATTATCCAACGCAAGGCGTTGAACCTGCTGAAAAGCTGTCTGCCTTCGGACGATGTTCCTGTGAAGGCGGAGTTCACATCTTCGAATGCGTTTTTCAGCTTCGGCAATATCCGTATGATTTGCCGGTTGATCGATGAGCGTTTCCCCGATTACGAAAACGCGATCCCGACCAACAACCCGAATACGCTTACCATTAACCGTCTGGAAATTCTCAGCTCGCTGAGACGTATTTCGATCTATTCCAACAGGACTACCCACCAGGTGCGCATGAAAATGGCGCTGAACGACCTGGTCATCTCCGCGGAAGACCTCGACTATTCGAACGAAGCGAACGAACGCCTGATGTGCGAATACAATGGCGATGATATGGAGATCGGTTTCAATGCGAAGTTCCTGATCGAAGTACTCGGTAACCTTTCGAGCAAAACCATCACCTTCGAACTCTCCGCTCCAAACCGCGCCGGACTCATTATTCCGGTAGATCAGGAGGAAAACGAAGATATCCTGATGCTGGTAATGCCGGTAATGCTGAACACCTACGTTTAGGAATCAACCAAATACGATATTTCAAAGTCCGACGAATGCCGGACTTTTTTTTGTTTTACAATCTCCTCAAAAACAATATATTAGTCGCCACTTAGCGTTTATTACGAAAAAAATCGTAGTAAGGACTTGCAAGTACGATTTTTTTCGTAGACATTTGGTACGAAGATTATCGTAATTAACTAATAGCATGTATATCAAGCCCACCGACTCCGAACTCGAGATCCTGAACTACCTCTGGCAGGCAGGCCCAAGTACCGTCCGTGCCGTGCATGATGCCCTTTCCGAAACCAAGGACGTTGGCTACACCACCACCTTGAAACTCATGCAGATCATGCATGACAAAGGGCTGCTCTACCGCACGGAGCAAGGACGGTCGCACATTTACGTTGCACTTCTCGGCAAAGAGGAGACGCAGCAGAATTTGGTAGGTAAAATGGTTGAGACCCTCTTTCAGGGCTCCGCTGCGCAAATGGTGATGCAGGCGCTGGGGAATCACACCACCTCCAAGGAAGAACTGGATGAAATTCGCGAGTTATTAAATAACCTGGAAAACAATCGTTAGCCATGAAATTCTTCTCAAATCTGTTACCTGGTCCGGCCGTCTCCGCATTTGGCTGGACACTCATCCACTCCATCTGGCAGGGAACACTGCTGATGCTGGTCGCTGTTGCCGCATTCTATTTTTTGAGAAAAAAATCAGCCAACACGCGCTACGTGGCGGGTGTTGGCTTCCTTTTCGCACAGGTGGTCGCATCTGTTGGCACATTCATTTACTATTATCCTAAAACCACCAGCGCGGTTTCCAATGCAAAGGCGTTGGCGCGTTACACCGCATTATCCGCATCCCGCACGTGGGCGGAGGTCTCCCGCGACCTGCCGATCACATTTAAAATACAAATGTGGCTGACCGCCCATTTGCATGAACTGGTCATTTGCTGGCTCATCGGCTCGGGTATTCTCCTGCTGCGCTTCGCCGGTGGCTGGATATTCACCGAAAGGCTTCGGATCAACGCCAAAATCGTCATGGACAAAGAGTGGCGGGCGAGATTTGGGGTGATCACTGCCAAAATGAATATCTCCAAAGCCGTAGAGTTCCGCGAAACCGCCAAAGTACTCACACCGATGGTGATAGGTACATTCAGCCCGGTAGTACTGATCCCCATCGGCCTACTTTCAGGATTTTCCACCGCGCAGGTCGAGGCGATCCTCGCACACGAGCTTGCGCACATCCGCAGGAACGACTACCTGATTAATATGCTGCAATCGTTCGTGGAAGTGATCTTTTTCTTCCATCCGGCGATCTGGTGGCTGTCCGAAAAAGTGCGCGCCGAACGCGAGCATTGCTGCGACGACATTGCATTAGCCGTTTGCGGCGACAAAATGTCCCTCGCCCATGCTCTGGTGAAAGTGGCCGAATGGCAGGCAACGCCTGGATTAGCTATGGCTTTTGCTTCTAAAAAACCCTTGCTACTGCATCGTGTACAGCGTGTTTTAGGTTTAAATCCAAAACCTGTGCGCACATTTTCGAGCCTTCCTGCCATGATTTTCGCTATCGGACTGGTAATCGGCATTTCAGCTTATGCTGTGGCCCAAAAGGTTGAAAAGGATAAAGAAAGGAAGGCCGCCAAACACATGACCGTGAAAAAGCGGAAACCGTCGAAAACAGATATCCGCATGGAGCATGAAATGGACGAAATGGCGGAAGTAACTGTCGACGAAGACATTCTGGAAGATGTTCAAGCAGAACTGGCCGATGTGCGTATCGATATCGAAGCCCCTGAAATGGAGGAATTCGGGCAGACAGGTAATGATACTTTGGACAAAAAGCTCTGGGATCTTAGTCACAAAATCAGGGCAATGGAGGACGATTTGAAACCCTACCATGCCAGATTGCAGGAACTACACCGCGAGAGAGAAAAATACCTGTTTGAAATAGAACGTTTTCAACGCGAAATCGAGAAAATTGAGTGGAAAAAACGCCGTGCGGAAGAATTGAGATCCGATTTGATGGAAAAAAGGTCCGTCATTTTCAATCAGGATGGAAAGGAATCGAAGCTCAGCGATGCGGAGTTAGACAAGCAGCTTGCCGATTTTGAACAACAAATTAAAACTCAGGAACAAGCTATTTCGGAGTTCAATAACCAGATTTCCAACACGACAAAAGAAGTGCTGAAAGCAGAAGAACCCGAGCGGAAAGTTCAAAGTGAAATCGAGGAGGTTAATTACAAAATCAGCGAGCTCGGGATGAGTATCGGGCGAGAAAACGCGATGTATATGAAAATGCGAGGCCTGGAAGAGCCTCCGCGTGCGCCGCGCGTCGCACGCAGCAGTCGTCTACGACGTGGAGGAACGCCCCCTCCTCCCCCACCTGCTCCAATTGCAGCACCGGCCAAGGTAGTTCCAGCCGTCCCTGCGAAACCCGCACCAGCTCCTAAGCCACCGCTTCCGCCGAAGAAGGCGCTCAAAGATTAGGCAAAAAGGGCAGCGACTGAATCGCTGCCCTTTTCATTTGTATATATCGAAATCGTTACTCCACTTCAATCACGACATCGTCGCTCATCGGATGCGTCACGCAGGTGAGGATAAACCCTTCCTTAATCTCCGCTTCCGACAGCGCATCCTCCTCATCCATTTGTACTTTCCCGGACGTGCACCGGCCCATACACGCGGTACACATGCCCGCCTGGCACGAATAGGGTAAGTCGATATCCATATTTAATGCGGCTTCGAGCACGGTTTCATGCGGTTTTACGGGTAGCTTATATTCTGTTCCTTCATAAAAGAGCGTGATTTCTCGCGTTTTGGGTGAATCGTCGTCTTCCGCTTCCGGCTCCACAGTCACCTCGCCGGGTTTCGCGGTAGTGGCCGTCGCAAAACTCTCCTTCCGGATCTTGCTTTCCGGCACCGCCAGAATCGATAGTGCACGATGCGCTTCTTCCATCATATCCTCAGGCCCGCACAGGAAATACTCCGCTTCCTTTTTATCAAGTGTAGGAAGCTTTTCAATGATTTTGAGGACATGGCTTTTGTTCAACCGGCCCGTTTCACCTTCCCAACCTTCATTTGGCTGGCTTAATGTATGTACAACCGTGAAGCGCTTGCCGTATTTAGCCTCCAAAGCCGCGATTTTGTCTTTGAAAATTATGCTGTCCTCTTTCCGGCTTCCGTAAATCAGGAAAACCTCGCTTTCCGGTTCCACCATCAACACGGATTTCAGAATTGAAAACAGCGGCGTAATGCCACTGCCGGCACCGATAAATACAACCTGGCGCGTCTGATCATCGGCTTGTTTCGGAAAGAAATGGCCCATGGGCTCCAAGGCCTCCACAACATCGCCCTCTTTCAATGTGTCGAGCAGCAAATTCGAGGCATAGCCGCCCGGTACCCGCTTAATCGTAATCGCCAGCGATACATCGGTGTAAGGCGAACTCGACATCGAATACGACCTTCTGACTTTTTTATCCTCAAAAGGCAGCAACAAAGTCAGGAACTGCCCCGGCCGGTACTGAACGACTTCATTGATCGGGTGCCAGAAATGGATGGTCGCAGCTTCCTCCGTCTCTTTTTCTATTTCCTTTACTTTTAAAAAATAATATTTGCTCATTGTCGGCGGTCGGCCGTCAGCGGTCAGCTTTCGGCCCGTTTACTTAAATTTTAATGGTGTGCGTTGTCGATTATCTGCAACACAAAAGCCTCACAGGTAACACCCATGAGGCTTTTATGATTTCATTTTGATATTATTTCAAAGTCGCAACCGCGTCTTTGATACGTTTTACGGCTTCTTCCAGTGCTTCGTCAGCTGCGGCGGTCGAGATACGGATACAGTTTGGAGCACCGAAACCTGAACCTGCTACGGTTGAAACATAAGATTTGTTCAAAATCCAGTTAGCGAAATCATCGGAATCCTTGATTAGCGTCTCGCCATCCGATTTTCCGAAGTAATAGCTCACATCCGGGAATGCGTAGAATGCGCCTTGTGGTACATTCACTTTGAAACCCGGAATGTCTTTCAGCAAACCTACCACGAGGTCACGACGACGGTGGTATGCTTTCGCCATTTCGATAGAAGGCTCTTTCGGGCCGTTGAATGCAGCCGTTGCCGCCTTCTGCGCGATAGAGTTGGTTCCCGAAGTAACCTGGCCTTGCAGTTTTTCAACGCCGTCAGCGATCCATTTAGCCGCCGCGATGAAACCGATCCGCCAGCCTGTCATGGCATAACCTTTCGCAACACCGTTCACAGTGATCACGCGGTCTTTCAATGCAGGAATAGAACCGATGCTGAAATGGCCTTCCTCGGTAAAGTTGATGTATTCGTAGATTTCGTCAGCCAGCACGTAAACACCTTCGTGTTTTTCGAGCACCGCCGCGATTTCTCTCAATTCTTTTTCTGAATAAACAGCGCCGGTCGGGTTGTTCGGCGAAGCGTACATGACCACTTTCGTGCGTGGTGTGATAGCAGCCTCCAATTGTGCGGCAGTTACTTTGAAATCGTTTTCGAAAGCACCGTCAACGATCACCGACTTACCTTCCGCGAGCTTCACCATTTCGGAATAGCTCACCCAGTAAGGCGCGAAAATCACCACCTCGTCGCCCGGATTAACCAGAACCTGGATCACGTTCGCGAGTGAATGCTTGGCACCGGTCGAAACCACGATATTTTCGGGTTTCCAATCTATATTATTGTCGCGCTTTAACTTATCAGCAATGGCCTTTCGCAGATCAGGGTAACCTGCTACGGGTGAGTAACCATGAAAACCATCGTCGATGGCTTTTTTAGCGGCCTCGCAAATGTGTGCGGGCGTCTTAAAATCTGGCTCGCCAACGCTCAGACTGATCACTTTATGGCCTTGTGCGGCCAGTTCACGGGCCATTTTGGTCATCGCCAGCGTCGAAGATTCTTCGAGGGCGTTGATCCGGTCGGCCAACCGGGTTTGCTCTGCTACTGCGGACATTGCAACGTTTTAATTAAGTTAAAGAAGGTACTGCGAACTGTATCAACAAATTGCCCGCAAAGGTACGGCTTTTTTAACAGTTGCATTGTATTATGTTGAGAAAGATTTATCGGCAATGCATTACTTAGCAGTCGGCGCGCCATATTTACTTGAAATCACCTCATCAACAACGATATTTGTTTATGGACACACCAATTACCATTGAAGAAATCATTTTCCTGGCCAATGTGCCGGAAAATCTGCATGCCGCATTCCTGCGTATAGCAAACGGCCTGCACGAGCGCGCCAAATACCCGAAAGAGAAGGTATTGCTGATGCTCGTCAAAATGCTGAATGACCCTAAGAAATATGCCTATTCTAAAAATAAAGTCACTAATCTGGCCAAGACCGTTTTTGACCTCAGAAAAGCCGGTACTGAAATTTCCCTGACAGAAGACGGCAAGGAATTGCTTGTAAATGAAGAAGCTCTACTGACTTTGGATGAAAAAGAACCGCAGCAAAAGAACACCTTCAACCTGCGGGAGGATAAGCTGCATTACGCCGTTTTCGGGAAAGAGCACATTGAAGAAGCCGCATTACTGCAAATGGAAACAGCCGTTAGCTTACCCATATCGGTCGCTGGCGCATTAATGCCCGACGCGCACCAGGGCTACGGATTACCCATCGGCGGCGTGCTCGCCACGGAAGCCGACAAAGTGATCCCTTACGCCGTAGGGGTCGACATTGCGTGCCGCATGTGCATGTCCGTTTTCGACATTCCCACCGATTACCTGAAACGCGAGCCGCATTTCCTGAAAAAGATCCTGACTGAAAACACCAAATTCGGCATGGGTGGTGAAACCGTGCGGAAATACGACGAAAGCATTATGGACCAGCCCGAATGGGAAGCCACCAAAACGATCCGGTCTTTGAAAGACAAGGCCTACCGGCAGCTGGGCACTTCCGGCACCGGTAACCACTTTGTGGAATGGGGCATTGTAGAAGTATTTGAAAACGACCCGCTTTTGAATTTACCCAAAGGCGAATACCTTTCGCTACTCTCGCATTCCGGCTCCCGCGGCTTCGGCGGGACCGTCGCCAATTACTACTCCAAACTGGCCATGCAAAAGACGGTGCTTCCCAAGCAAGCCGCACACCTCGCCTGGCTGGACCTCAACACCGAAGAAGGCCAGGAGTACTGGATCGCGATGAACCTCGCAGGCGATTACGCCTCAGCCAACCACCACGAAATCCACAACAAAATGGCCAAATCGCTGGGTGAAAAGCCGCTGAAAATCATCGAAAACCACCACAATTTCGCCTGGAAAGAGCAATTGGCAGACGGCCGTGAAGTAATCGTCCACCGCAAAGGCGCCACGCCCGCCGGCACCGACGAACTCGGTATTATCCCCGGCTCGATGAGTCAGCCGGGCTACGTAATCCGCGGTAAAGCCAATGCTGAGTCCCTCAACTCCGCCTCACACGGTGCCGGGCGTGTGATGTCGCGCACGAAGGCATTCTCCACCACCACGCGGAGCCAGATGAACAAAATCCTCCAAGACAATGGTATTCAGCTCATTGGTGGAGACCTGGACGAATCGCCAATGGTTTACAAGAATATTGATGATGTGATTGCGGCGCAATCGGAGCTCGTAACGGTACTGGCTAAGTTTTCGCCTAAGATTGTGCGGATGGCGGATGCGAATCGGAAGGAAGGGCGGGAGGATTGAGAGAATAATTTGTTATCTTTCGTAAAAGAAGATCAGTATGAATGTGCTGAGATTGATTGAAAAACCTCAAAATGGACAATTAAAAATATCTTTACCGGAAACATTTTCAGATGATCCGGTAGAGGTAATTATACGCCCATTGGTGCAGCCTGAAATTGACGCGGAATCAAGACTCAAAATTGCTCAACAATACCTCAAAAGATCAAAACCAACCAATTTTGACTTAGGAGATTTGGACCCACATGAGCAATAACCATCGAAAAATTTTCATCGACAGTTCCATTCTGGTAGAATTTGAAAAGCAAACCAAAACCGATTTGCTCCTCCAACTTATGAGCGATAAGGCTTTAAATCTATTCGTGAATTGTACAGTTCTTAGCGAGTACACTTACTACCTACTCGCAATCGAAGGAGGAAAATCGCCCAGAGCGATAAAAGAGGATGAAAATATTGGAGCCATATTAATAAGGAACAATCCGGAACCGTTTCTTTCAACTTTTCAAATGGTCGCTTTGAGGCCCGAAGTAACGACAACTTTCTTGGAGATGATGTCGAAATATAACCTGCTGCCAAACGACGCATTGATTCTCGCTGACTGTAAATTGAATTCCATCGATACACTTGCCACCTACGACATAGAGGATTTTTCACTGGCTTGCGATCAAGAGGGTATTCAGCTTGTCAGCTCGATATCAGATTTATCTCTTAGTTAAAACACCTCCCCCAAATTCACAAACAACCCCCTGGACCCATCCATTCCGAACCCATAATCAATCGCAATATTAGCCCCCGAGGTCTTATTCACCTTAATGCGAATGCCTAATCCTCCGGCAGGTGCAATGCGCCGGAAGCTTTTCGAAGGCCAGTCGGAAACACTCTGGGCATTGGCGAATAGCACCCCTCCGAAAAGCCCGTTTTTGGTTAATGCAAAACGGTATTCGGATTCAAAATAGAGCAAGTTGGTACTACGGAAGCGGCCCTGGATGTAGCCCCGGCCAATATTGGTGGTAGGGTCCCAACCGGTGGCAGGGAGGTCGAGGTAGGGAGGCTTACCGATAGTGAGCCAGTTGTAATTCCAGAATGCGAGCGTGTTCTGGCTGCCTTGCGGAAAGTTGAAATAGCGACGGACGTCGATCACTACGGCTTGCCAGTTGTTGGTGCTGCCCAGCGCAGTCATATTCGGGCGGAACTGTACATTGCTGTAAAAGCCTTTCAGTGGGTTAATGGAGTTCGTCCGGCTGTCGTAGGCAACCGTCACCAGCGGTCCCACCGACGACGATTTGTGGCCCAATCCATAATCCTTAATATCCTGGTTCAGCTTCTCCTCCTTGTTTGTCTGCATGATTTGCCACCTTTTATCGTAGGCAAAACCCAGCCCGACGAAAAACGACTTGCCTATTTTCTTCAAAACTGTCTGATGCAATCGCAAATGTTTGTATTTCAGGCCCGTAGCATCGCTTATTTTGGAATCCATACCCAATCCATAGGTGTCTTGCGGATATTTGAAAAAACGCCAGTCGACCACAAAGTTGTAGTTGTTATGCCGTGTCCAGATGTTGGCCTGGACAGGGATCGTCATTTGTTTGTATTCGGTGTAAATGAAATTGGTGGTAATGCTTGAAATGTTGGTCGTTTTGGGGTTGCTGGTGTAGAATGCGATGTTCGCATTGAGCGAGCCTGTGAGCCCGGACGAGAGCGTGTACCCACCCGCAGGCACGAGCGAGAAAATCGGCTTGCCGGAGCGGATCTTCGGAACGCGTACCGAATCCGACTTGTCCTTCGATTTCCACTTTCTGAGCACGTCGATCAGGTCCTTTTGCACCACCTTTTGGGCTGAATCGGCAGTGGCCACGGTATCCAGGCCAGCGGCCTGGGTTGCAATTACATAATTTCCGGCTTGCAAACCATTCACGGTCAGCATAATGAGCGCAGTTATTATGTAAAAAGCCTTAATCACTGGGTCGGGTTTGTTAAGTACATTCCTAGTAATATATATTAAAATAGTACCCGCCACAAAAAAAGCCACCGGCTTCTCGCGAAACCGGTGGCTTTGTACCACTAAATGTGGTTATTATGCCAAAGCAGCTTTCAAATTTTCGTCGATAGCTTCCAGGAACTCTTCTGTGTACAGGTAGTGCTCACCGTGTTTCACATCGTTTCCGTAGATACCCACAGCCAAATCCTTGGTCATTTTTCCGCTTTCCACAGTCTCAATACACACTTTTTCAAGCGCTTCCGAGAAGTCGATCAACGGCTGGTTGTTATCCAGTTTACCACGGAACGCCAAACCACGGGTCCATGCGAAGATGGAAGCGATTGGGTTCGTCGAAGTTGGCTTCCCTTTCTGGTGCTCGCGGTAGTGACGGGTTACTGTTCCGTGTGCAGCCTCGGCCTCCATGGTTTTGCCATCCGGTGTAACCAATGTAGAGGTCATCAGACCCAATGAACCGAAACCTTGCGCAACGGTATCCGACTGAACGTCACCGTCGTAGTTTTTACAAGCCCACACGAAGTTACCTTCCCATTTCAATGCAGAAGCTACCATGTCGTCGATCAGACGGTGCTCGTAATGTACTTTTCCTTTGTATTCGTTTTCGTACACTTCCTGGAAGATGTCCTTGAAGCGGCCGTCGTATTTTTTAAGGATTGTATTTTTGGTAGAAAGGTACAGAGGCCATCCTTTGTCCAAAGCCACGTTGAAGCATGAACGTGCAAAGCCGCGGATCGACTCGTCGATGTTGTACATACCCATCGCTACACCGGCACCTTTGAATTGGTACACTTCGTGCTCGATTACCTGTCCGTCTTCACCTTCGAATTTGATGGTCAGTTTACCTTTTCCAGGTACTACAAAGTCGGTAGCGCGGTATTGGTCACCAAATGCGTGACGACCTACGATAATTGGCGCCGTCCAGTTAGTAACCAGGCGAGGCACATTGCTCATTACGATCGGCTCACGGAACACGGTACCATCAAGGATGTTACGGATCGTTCCGTTTGGCGATTTCCACATTTGTTTCAGACCGAATTCTTCAACACGTGCTTCGTCAGGTGTGATAGTCGCACATTTGATACCCACGCCGTACTCTTTGATAGCGTTGGCAGCATCGATAGTCACCTGGTCATTGGTCTCGTCGCGGTACTCGATACCCAAGTCGTAGTATTTGATATCTACGTCAATGTAAGGGAGGATCAGTTTTTCCTTGATAAATTTCCAGATGATGCGGGTCATTTCATCGCCATCCAGTTCTACGACGGGATTGTCAACTTTAATTTTGCTCATGTCTTAAATTCTATACAATAGTTAAAGATTTTGAAATCAGACCGTGAAAGTACGAACAATAGAATAAAAAGGCGAAATTTCCTCCGATTACATCCCCAAAAAGAAGACAGTACCCGATGAAAAAGGCCGCATTGCGCAAGGAATTTTTACAAAGAAGAAAGGATGCCGACGAGCGCCGGCTGATCGAAAAAAACGCCCTGATCGTGCTGAATCTTGAAAAATATCTCCACAGCAAGGCTTTCGGAACTCTGCATACCTTCCTACCGCAGCTCAATGCACGCGAGACCGATACGTTCGGGATTATCGATATGTTAAGAAAATCGTTTCCCGCAATGTGCATCGCCGCGCCATACATTATCCCCGGCACGCGTGAAATGGAGCATTATCTGCTGACACCACACACACATTTAGTGATTAATCAATGGCGGATCCCAGAGCCTGATCCTTTGACCTCCGAAAAAATTCTCCCGGACTCAATCGACATTGTGCTGGTCCCGCTCCTTGCGTTTGATCGTCGAGGTTACCGCGTGGGTTATGGCGGCGGCTATTATGACCGTTTCTTACCTCAAACGCGCCCTGATTGCATCAAGATGGGTCTTTCGCTATTCGAGGAGGTGGATGAAATAGAGGATACTGATGAATACGACATCCCCCTTGATGCATGCATTACGCCTGGGCGAGTGTACAATTTCCGTGATCAATAGGCAAAAGTATTAGAGCCTGAAAAGCCTAGTAAGCAACTCTGAAATGTGGGCTTTGATCGTTCCTTCCTGAATTTTAATGCATTAATGCTTGATTTTCCGGTATCATTCTAAAAAACTGCGTAAATTTGCGGCACTTTTCGCGAAGCGGCGTGAGTCGTTCGCAAGGAGTAAATCATATTCTATCCATTTTTAATCTTAATGCAAGAATGAAAATCGCAGTAGTAGGCGCTACCGGTCTGGTGGGCGGCGAAATCCTCAAAGTGCTCGAAGAGCGTAATTTCCCGGTGACGGAGCTTTTGGCCGTCGCATCTGAAAGGTCTGTTGGTAAGGAAGTTACATTCAAGGGTAAACAGATAAAGGTGATCGGCTTCGAGGATGCGATTGCTGCCAAACCGGAGATCGCGATCTTCTCGGCCGGCGGTAGCACTTCATTGGAACTCGCACCAAGATTCGCGGAAGCAGGTATCACAGTTGTGGATAACTCTTCGGCCTGGCGTATGGACCCAACCAAAAAACTGGTTGTTCCGGAAATCAATGCAGGTGAATTGACGAAAGAAGACAAAATCATCGCCAACCCGAACTGCTCGACTATCCAAATGGTAGTGGTTCTGAACCCGTTGCACAAAAAATATAAAATTAAGCGTGTGGTTGTTTCCACTTACCAATCGGTAACAGGAACTGGTAAAGCAGCCGTAGACCAATTGTTCTCGGAGCGCGCCGGCGATCACAGCAAAGGCAAAGTGTACCCGCACCAGATCGACCTGAACGTGCTTCCGCACATCGACGTGTTCCTCGATAACGGTTATACCAAAGAGGAGATGAAGATGACCAACGAAACGAAGAAGATCATGAGCGACGACAGCATTGCGGTAACCGCAACCACCGTTCGTATCCCAACGATCGGCGGTCACTCTGAGGCTGTTAACATCGAGTTCGAAAACGAATACGACCTCGACGAAGTACGCCAGATCCTGAGCGAAACCGAAGGCGTAATCGTACAGGACGATCCAAAAAATGCATTGTACCCAATGCCGTTGACGGCTCACGGCAAAGACGAGACTTTCGTAGGCCGTATCCGTCGCGACGAATCTCAGCCTAAAACACTGAATCTGTGGATCGTAGCGGATAACTTGCGTAAAGGAGCTGCTACCAATGCAGTTCAAATCGCGGAGTTCCTGGCGAAACACGACCTCGTAGGTGTAGCTGCGGAAGCCTAGTAATAAAAATGAAAAGAGCCGCGACGCGGCTCTTTTCATTTTTATACTAATCCAAAAGTCCCTACCTGTCAACCTCTCCCATTACGACATCAATAGAACCAATCACAGCGACAAGGTCCGCGAGCAACGCGCCTTTTGATATTTCACCAATTACCGAAAGGTTATTGAATGAGCAAGCCCGTGCCTTGCAGCGAACGGGGATATCGGAGCGGCCGTCGGTACGGAAATAGAAGCCTAGCTCACCCTTCGGATTCTCCGCGCGAACGTAGAAGTCCATCGCTTTGGGCCGTATTTTCTTGGGAACAATGGCTTGCGGGTCGAAATCGCGGGTTCTTTTATGATCCCCCTGCAATTGTACGAGGCTCTGCTCAATGATTTTCACCGACTCCCAGCATTCCACAACTCGCACCCAGGTACGATCCCAGCAATCGCCTGTTTTACCCAGTTTTCCTTCGCCGATAGGTATTTCAAAGTCCAGCTCCGGATAAACGGAGTAGCCATCTACTTTTCTCAAATCATATCTCAAACCCGAACCGCGGAGCATTGGGCCGGTGCAACCATAATTAATGGCCACGTCCAGCGGCAGCACGCCTACATTGGCAGTTCTTTGAATAAATATTTTGTTGTCCACCACGAGCTGCTGCAATTCCGTCAACTTAGGTTTCAAATATTTAACAAACTCCCCGCAACGCTCTTCGAAACCGACCGGTAAATCGTAAAACAATCCCCCTATCCATATATAATTGTACAACATCCGCGCTCCGCACGTCCATTCGAGCAAGCGCAGAATTTGTTCGCGGTCACGCATCATCCACAGGAAGGGTGTATATGCGCCTATGTCCATCGCATACGTGCCCAGCGCGACGAAGTGCGAGGCCAGGCGGTTCAGCTCAGCCACCACGACGCGGATGTATTCGATACGTTTGGGAATATCGTTTTCAATGCCCAGCATTCGCTCCACTCCCATTACGTAGGCATGCTCCGAGTTCATCGCAGCCACGTAATCCATGCGGTCTACATATGGAATGATCTGATTGAATGGCAATGACTCGGCGTGCTTCTCAAAGCACCGGTGCAAATAGCCCAAATGCGGCACTACATCGATCACCACCTCGCCATCGGTCACCACTTCGAGTCGCAATACACCGTGCGTCGACGGGTGCTGCGGTCCCATATTGAGCACCATCTCCTCCGTACGAAGATTTTCGGAGTTGTATTTCGTAGGCGCCGAAGCAATAAAATGCTCGGGTTTATATTCGTATTGGATAGAATTGCTCATACCTAAAACCTGACTAGCTTCTGATCGTGTACTTCCACACGCAACGGACCGATCGGCCGGCCTTCGTTGTGCAGCCGATCCACCGCCGTAACATAATAAACATATCTTTTGCCCGATTCGGCCGTCATATCCACGAATTTCTCTCCTTCGTAGCACATGCCGAGAATGCGGCGCGGGTCATGGGCAGTCGCTTTTTCGTCGGGCGGGAAGCGGTAAATGACGTAGTACCAAGCCTTGTCGCCATCGGCAGCTTCATCAGGCTGCTCCCAGGTGAGTTCGATACCCCGCGAAAGCAACGTGGCTTTCAGGCTTTTCGGAGACAATGGAGGAACTTTATCCTTCCATGGCATCGTCGGGATCAATGCAGGATATTTGAAAAGGTCCCTTCTCAACGAATCCACAAAACCGAGGCTGTTGGCCCGTAACGATCTAGAACTGAAAAAAATCGACCCATCGGCCTCGCTATCGCGGAAGTAGCGGACCTGGTTAGGTATTTCGGCAGGATTCGACCAATGCGAGTCCCTATCCTTATACCCGACGCGGTAGGCGCCCATGCCTATATATAAATGTCTGTCGAATCGGTTTTCGGTCCACCAGTCTACGAGGTTTTTATAAGGTACCCTGTTGAAGCCCGATGAGAAGTATACCTGGGGCGCAATGTAATCGATCCAGCCTTCCTTCACCCAGCGGCGGCTGTCGGCAAAAAGGTCATCATAGGATGCCAGCGCCCCGAAAGTTTTCGAGCCCTCCGCATCGCGGTCCTTATTACGCCACACGCCAAACGGGCTGATCCCGAATTTAAGCCGTGGATTCAATGCTTCCAGTGCTTCATGAATCTGTTTTACCAACAAATCCACATTATGGCGGCGCCAGTCGGCCTTGTTGGTGTAGCCGTCGGAGTATTTCCGGAACGTAGCGTCGTCCTGGATCACCTGGCCGGGCGCGGCGTATGGATAAAAATAGTCGTCGAAATGAATGCCGTCGACATCATAGTTCTTTGCGACGTTGACGGTCATGTCGGTAATGAACTTCCGGACTTCGGGAATGCCGAAATCGAAGAGCTTATAGCCGTCGTATGTCAGAATCCACTCAGGATGCAGCCGGCTGATATTCTCGGCCGAAACACTTTTCGAAGATTTATGTACCAGGCGGTTGAGGTTCAGCCAGGCATGAAATTCGAGGCCTCGCTTGTGCGCCTCGGTGATCATGAAGTCGAGCGGGTCCCACATAGGCTCGGGTTTGCGCCCCTGCACGCCCGTGAGCCACTCCGACCACGGTTCGGGGCTTTTGGCATAGAATGCATCCCCTGCTGCGCGTACCTGCACGAACACCGCATTCATTCCTACCCGCTTGTGAAAATCAAGCAGCTCGGAGAATTCCTCCTGCTGCTCCTCGGGGAGAAGGGTCTTACTGCTTGGCCAATCAATATTGTCGACAGTGGCAATCCAGACCGCTCTAAATTCTCTCTTCGGGGGCAGATTACTCTCTGTTTCCGCGCTCTGAGCCATGCAACTTTCCAGCAAAAACGTGATAATAACGAAGGAAAGCGCAACAATTTTAATTTTTTTCACTATCTGACCAATGCAAAATGTTAATCCAACCAAAGTAACGTATTTTGGAACAAAGTTAGCCGACAACCGTCTTAATTTCGAGCAATAACGCTTTGATTTGGATCGGTATATGAAAATAGGGGCCAACGCCCTTTTCTTGACTTAGTTATATTTTGACGCTGGAATGATGTTTTAAACCGGCTTTTCGGTTGTGTGCGCAAACATTCAAGTGTTGTAATTCTGAATTATTTTTCTGCATATTTATTGTGTAATAACAAGGATTTTTGTGACATAACCGGAAGCAGAATCTCTTTAAAATACCCTAGTAACGCTTAAACTGTACCCTAATTGGAACCATTTGTCAAAACCACTAAGAAAAACGTCCTGTTCGAAGTTGCATGGGAGGTTTGTAATCAAGTTGGAGGGATATATACCGTAATAAGGACCAAGGTGCCCGCCATGGTTGAGAAATGGGAAGAGAACTATTTTCTCCTTGGGCCTTATTTCGAAAAGAAAGCGTCTTCCGAATTTGAAATGATTCACGATCTCGAAGATTCGCCGGCCGGGCGCGTCGTCAAGAGAATGCGTGATATGGGTTTCGCGGTGTATTATGGCTACTGGCTCGTAACCGGGAAGCCCCGGGTGGTGCTGTTCGATGTCGACAGCATTATGAACCAGCTCGATGCGATCAAATTTAACCTTTGGGAAAAAAACCGGATCCCGACGATCAATGTCGAACACCTTGTCAACCAGACGCTTTGCTTCGGCGAGCTGGTACGTATATTCCTGAAAGAATACGCGGAAGAGAATGCCAAACGGGAAGAGATCTCGGCGCAATTCCACGAGTGGATGGCAAGTACCGGGCTCCCGGAACTGAAACGGGAGAATGTCAAAATCGCCATGACGTTCACGACGCACGCGACCATGCTGGGCCGTTACCTGGCGCAGAATGTATCTGGTTTTTATAACAAGCTACCTTTCTTCGACTGGGAGCAGGAAGCTAAAAACTACGGTATCCTCGCGCAATGCTCGATCGAGCGCCAGGCCGCGTTGAATGCGCATGTGCTCACGACCGTAAGCGACGTCACCGCCCGCGAATGCGAGGTGTTCCTCGGCCGCATGCCCGACCTCGTTACCCCGAACGGCCTCAACGTAGTGCGTTTCCAGGCCGTGCACGAGTTCCAAAACCTGCACTTGAAGCATAAGGAGCGCATTCACGAGTTTGTAATGGGGCATTTCTTTCCCAGCTACTCTTTCGATCTCGACAAGACGCTGTATTTCTTCACGTCGGGCCGTTATGAGTATTCCAACAAAGGTTACGACCTCACGCTGGAAGCCCTCGCTCGCCTAAACTGGAAAATGGTGCAGGCCAATATGGACATGACGGTGGTGATGTTCATTGTAACCAAACAACCCTATACGTCGGTCAATCCGGATGTTTTGCAATCGCGCGCGGTGCTGAATGAGTTACAGGAAACTTGTACGGCCATTGAGAAAGAAGTCGGGGAAAAGCTTTTCCTCGCCACCGCATCCGGGGCCGATCACAAAATGCCCGATTTGAACGAGTTTGTGGATGAGTACTGGCGCTTGCGTTTGAGAAGGACTATCCAAAGCTGGAAAACCGACAAACTCCCGGCATTTGTCACGCACGACCTCAAACAGGAAGACGGTATTACCGATTTCTGCAAGCGTGCGAACCTGGTCAACAACGAGCGCGACCGCGTCAAAATCGTCTACCACCCGGATTTCATCGCTTCGACCAACCCACTATTTGGTCTCGATTACGGGCAATTTGTTCGTGGTTGCCATTTGGGTGTCTTCCCGAGCTACTACGAGCCATGGGGCTACACTCCGCTCGAATGCGTTGTCCGTGGCGTTCCGACAGTCACCAGCGACCTGTCAGGCTTCGGCGACTACATCATGCAAATCATGCGTGACTACGAAAACCGGGGCATTTACGTCATCAACCGCAAATCCCAGACCTTCTCGCAAGCCGCCGATCAGCTCGCCGATATTCTTTTCAAATTCGTGAGAATGCAGCGCCGCGACCGCATTATGCAGCGCAACCGCGTCGAGAACATCTCAGATGTGTTTGACTGGATGAATCTGCGATCGTATTATGACACGGCGCATGATCTGGCCGCGAAGCGGCGGAAGCCTTAAGTTGGAGACATTTAACAATATAGCCCATCGAAAAAATCGGTGGGCTTTTTACTTTAACAGCCTTTTCAAGTGTTCCGTCAACGTACCAATGCTACAAACCATTACATTCTCCCGCATGTTATAATCCTCCGCGGATGGTGTTACTACCAGCAATGGCGGGCTACCGAGGTCGTCCTGAGCCAACGTATTGCCTCTGCTCAATACCGGGCTGTTGGTGTATTTGATCTCGACCGCGACTTTGACATTATTACCTTTTACCAATACCAAATCCAGTTCGGCGCCATCTTGCGTGCGGTAGAAATAGGGCTGAATATTGTACGGCAGGCCGGCAATCACTTGTTGTATGACATAACCTTCCCACGAGTTGCCCAACAGTATATTCCCTGCCAATTCTTCCGGGTCCGTAATTCCGGCCAGAGAATGAAGCATTCCGCTGTCGCGAATGTACAGCTTTGGTGTTTTGACCAGTCTTTTACTGATATTCACAAACCATGGTTGCAGCCTTCGGATTAAAAAAGCATTTTCAAGGTAACCCAGGTAGTTTTGAACCGTTGGAACACTTAATTTGAGCGAATTGCCCAGCTGCGACACATTCAGTAGACTCCCATGCACGCTTACGAGCATGTTCATGAGCAGGCGCATACCACGAGGGTTTGCCGGAATGCCCAATAGCGGTAGGTCTCTTTCGAGATAAGTACTAATGAAGTCCCCCATTTTTCGAAAAGCGGAATTGTCAGACACTGCTTGCAACACATCGGGAAAGCCGCCACGCAGCCAATGTTCACGATAAGAAACCTGTTCTTTCACTTCCTCGAACATCAACGGGTGTAATTCCAGGTAAGATATGCGCCCGGCCAATGTTTCCGAGCTGTTTTTAAGTAAGTCGGGCGAGGCAGAGCCAAGTAAAACGAATCTCCCCGGAACGCGCTTTTTATCGATCAATGATCTTAGCAAGGGAAAAAGGGAAGGCATGCGCTGAATTTCATCGATAATGATGGTAGATTCCTCCCTTTCTCCAAGATATAGTTCGGCATCCCGTAATCTGTTGAGGTCGGTGTCCGATTCCAAGTCAAGGTAAATGCTGGGATGGGGAAAGTGAGTAGCTAGCTGTCTGACAAGCGTTGTTTTGCCAACCTGCCTGGGGCCGAGCAAGGCTATCGCCGGCGTATCCGACACTAACTCTACTACTTCCTTTTCGATGGTCCTGGGGAACATAATTCAAAATTAATCCCGTTATTTTAAAGCTCGATTTAAAAATACCGGTATTAATTGGAAAATCCTAGTGTTGATTTACCTGATAAAACAATCCTTAACCACCACCTCCTTGCATTCCTGAAATTTTTCAACACCTTCACCTCGCAATTTTTACCAATAACCAATTACAATGAATTACATCGAACTGGATTTGAAAGTGGATCCCGAGTTTTCGGAGATATTAATGGCAGAGCTGGGCGAGGCGGGGTTTGAATCGTTTGTCGAAACCGACGAAGGATTACTCGCCTATATTCAGGAGGCGGATTTTGACGAGCAGGCAATCCACGATTTAACAGCCAAATACCTGGATTTAACGACAATAGCCGCAACCTGGAAATCGTTAGAAAGGAGAAACTGGAACGAGGAATGGGAGAAAAGCTACGAGCCGATCGAGGTAGGTGACCAGGTACGCGTGCGGGCGACATTTCACGAGCCCGATCCCTCTTTTACATACGATTTGCTGATCCAACCCAAAATGTCGTTCGGCACAGGGCATCACGAAACGACGTGGCTGGTCATGAATGAGCAACTTCGCCTGCCGCATGAGCGTCTTTCGATCATGGATGTGGGTTGCGGGACGGGAATCCTGGCAATTCTGGCGCACAAGCTGGGCGCTTCGCACCTGCTGGGCTTCGATATCGACGAATGGGCCGTGGAGAACACCCGCGAGAATTTCGCAATGAATGGGCTTCCCGCCGAGTCGGAGGTATTTCAGGGGACAATCCAGGATGTACCGGATGAGAAAATTTTCGGAGGTGTCCTGGCCAATATCAACCGGAATATCCTGCTGGCGGAAATTCCAACCTATGTAAAGCATCTGGAACCAGGCGGCTGGCTTGTCACCAGCGGATTTTATGAAACAGATCAGGCTGATATTGAAAAATGTGCCGCGGAAAACGGCTTGAAAAAGCTCCGCTCCAATACGCGCAACCAATGGGCAACCGTTGTTTTTGAAAAAATTAAATAGTCCACTAGCTAATTGCTGAAAGCTAACAGCTACAAACCATGAAGATATTTCGCTTTGCTATACTGCTTTACCTGCTGACTTTTATCGGAAAAAACGCAACTGCACAAGGTGTCAAACTGTCGGACGACCCCGCACAGTTTATGCCGCAGCTCCGGAAAATCATGGATGGCAGCCGGAACCCGCAATTCATTCGGTCGGCGGCCCAGCTGGATAGCGTCTGGATGTCGGGGATTAATGCACAACAGCAGGCGAAATTCATCGGGATTGTCAAGACGCAGGTGGCAAAAGGACAAAAAGGAGGGCCGCTGTTGGCATTGCTTATCCGAAATACACATGCGCTGGCCAAAAAATCGCCGGATAAGCTGGATGGTTTCCTGGATGTAGCAACCAATGCCGGGGAGCAATACGACGCGAAAACCTTCCAAAAGGTACTTCAAACCAGCCTTCCGATTACCGAAAGCAACAAATTGTACGCCAGCAATTATAATACGCTCTATTTACTGGGCGGGAATTTCAAATACAGGTTCGATACGAAAGCCGACACGACCGTAGCCAAGGAAACACAGGCCGCCAACGACGGCTGGGATACGCCCGTGGATTCCAACTTCGTGATCGCACCTACGAAACCTGCCCCGCTGCCGGTGATCGCAGGACCGCTGATGGATCTTGAAAATGCCACTTTTGCGATGGTTGCCGGCGGTGATTCGGTCGTTTTCGGACCGGCAAATGGTAGCGTCTCGCTCCGCGATGGCGTGTTTGTGGGTAAAAGCGGCAAATTTACCTGGCAAACCGCAGGTGATTCGACTATTTATGCAGACCTCGACGCCTTTTCTTTCAATATAAACCATCCTAAACTGGTTGCCGAAAACAGTACCCTGCATTCGGACAATTACCTGGCGGCACCGGTGAAAGGAACGGTGGAGTACCGGGGAGTGAAACGCATCAAAGGGCAACCGGCACAATATCCGCGCTTCGTTTCGAATGATATCGATGCCAAGCTGAAAGAAGTCCGCAAGAATATCGAATATAAAGGCGGTTATTCCCTCATTGGTTTGGACCGGTATAGCTCCGCTCTGAACGACAAATACTCTACCATTAAAGTCAAATACCAGGAGAAACCTGCATTCACAGCGCGCAGCAAGCGTTTTGCGCTCAAAGACTCCGTTTTTACGGCCAATTTTGCGTTGTATTCCATGCCGCTGGGTGGTGATTCACTAATCCACCCGGGCGTTACATTCAAATATAATGATGACGAAGGGCTGGTAAGGCTCGGCCGCATGGACAAAACCGACTACGGTCCGCTTCCCTACCGCGATTCGTACCACAAAATGAACATCTGGTCGCAGGCCATGCGCTGGCGTTTCCCGACCGATAAGGTAGAATTTTTGCGGATTAATGGTAAAACAGAGGTGCCGGTCCGACTCGAATCTTTCGATTATTTCAAAAAAGAACGTTTCAGGGAAATCAATAAGGAGTTTGGCTTTCAGCCGCTGATTATGGCCGCGAATTATGCCCAAACAACCAAAAAAACGTCATTCCTTCCGGAAGAACTGGCAACAAAATTCAAGCAGAACCCGACGATCATCCGCAATGCATTGCAGAGGCTCACGCTCGACGACTATTTCATTTACAATAAGGAAACAGACGAATACGCATTGAGTAAAAAGGGCGTGATGTACGTCCTGGCAAACTTGGACAAAGCCGATTATGACAATTTTCAGGTAAGCGGCCAATTTGCAGCCAACGACGAAGTTGCCAACGCGACGATTTACCTGCCCGATACCATGCTCACAGTGCTGGGCGTTTCGAGATTCATCGTCAGCGATTCGTTGAAAATATATGCTGTTCCTTCCGACAAGAAGGTGGTCATCGGTAAGAACCGCAATTTTACGCTCAACGGGCAAATGGTGGCATCCAACTACCAGTTCCGCGGCCAGAATATCAAATTCGACTATAACCAGTTTTTCGTGAATGTAGCACCATCCGATTCAATCACGTTTACGCCGCGCGATAAGTTTGCGAAAGGCCAGAAAGGCGAAGTCGGCGGGCATGTGAAGTACGAAAAAGGCGGTACATTCTACCTCAGCGACCCGAAAAACAAATCGGGGATCCAGAAAGGCATTAAAAAATCACCGAGACTCGTCGTGCCCGACGGTATGATCGTGTACTTCGACCAGCCCGAACGAGGGACGGTACTCTACCCACGGGAAGTTTTTTTCAAGATTCCCAAGATCGACATGGATGGCCTCGACCAGCGCGACGTGATTTTCGAGGGGACATTTAATTCCAACGGCATTATTCCGCCTATCCAGACCATCCTGAAAAGCATGCCGGATAACTCGCTCGGTTTCGACTACAAACCGCCGGTTACCGACATGAAACTGTACGAAGGCAAAGCATTGGCCAAGTTTACGGATACGCTCACAATGGATAACTCCGGCTTGCATTCGAAGGCTATTTTGAAATACCTCTCGGCCACAATGCCCGCTAAAAATGTACTACTAACCGCTGATTCATTGATGGCTACCGGAGAAACAGCGAGCATTAAGGAAGCCACCATCGGCAAGGGTTATTTCCCTGCCGTTGCGCTGAAAGATTATGCGCTGAAATGGTACCCAAATGCAGATAGCATGTTTATCAGCACCACCGGCAAGTCTTTTGCATTCCACCAGGGTACTACCAACCTCGAAGGAAGTTTACTCCTTCGCTCGACGGGTTTGTACGGTAATGGAAAATTGAAACGCGCTGATTCAGAGCTTACTTCTCCTGATATCAAGTTTAATAAGGACGGGTTTCTGGCTAACAAATCCGCATTTGCAATCAATAGCGCGGATGTGAAGTCGACTAAAAAGCTGCTCACCGGCAACAATGTCAACGTCGATTTCAACTTCAAAACCGGCATTGCCAACTTCGTGACCGATGAATCGGGCTTTGGAAATGACTCTTCGGGTATGCAAATCCCAACCGCTTCCTACCAGACCCTCATCGGAAGCGCGAAATGGGATATGACCAAAAAGACGATCCTGATGAAAGGTTTGGGTGAAACCTCCTCTTACACCTCCACCGATCCCGATCAGGAGGGCCTGACTTTTAACGGCTCCGAGGCCATCTACGACATTGAAAAAGTGACTTTGAATATCCGGGGCGTCCCTTTCATTCAAACTGCCGACGTGAAAATTATCCCGGACCGCGGCATGGTGGCCGTGGATAGCAAAGGTAAAATCGTTCCGCTCAAAAAGGCCCGCATTGAGATCGATACGCTGAATGTCTCGCACCACCTGCGCGACGCCGACATCCGTATCGACTCCCGCAACCACTTTGAAGGCTCGGCCACTTACCAGTACATTACCGCCCGAAAGGATACATTCAATATCAAAATGCAGAATTTCGAGCTCGTGGAAGTGGGGGCGGGCGAGGAAGGCAAGCGCAAACCGAAGGATAAGGCAACCACGCCCGGCATTAAGTACTACACCACCGCCCGCGCAGACATTAAGGAGGCCGAAAATCTCTTCCTTTCGCCTCGCATTCAATACAAAGGAGCGATTAATCTCGTCGCTTATGAGCCTTCGCTGAAACTGGATGGTTTTGTAAAACCGGTGATCAAGTTCCGGAAGGACTTCCAGAGCTCGTGGATCGTGTACCAGGATTCTCCGGGCGAATCGGTCTCCATTAAAATCAATAAAGACCTTAAGAACGAGCACGAGATCCCGCTTTCGGTCGGGTTGCATTATAATGAAGCGAAGGGTATGTACATGAGCTTTCTGTCTCCGAAGGATTCGGACGGGGACGAGGACATTTACCAGGCACAGGGTAACCTGAGCTACGACGAGGACAAAAAAGCTTTCCGCGTGAACCCGCCGCCGGGTGCCGACGGCCTCATCGACGAGGGCAATGCACTGACTTTCGATGACAAAACCGGCCTCGCTACTTTCGCAGGGCCTTTTAAATTGATGCAGGCCAACTGGCTGCAAACCGTCGGCAGTGCCGAAGTGCAGGTGGATAGCTCAAAATTCCGTTTCAACACGATGTTGCTTTTTAACGCGCCTGCATTGACGCCGATCGCACCAACGCTTGCCGCTAAAATTGTGGAAACGAATCTCGCAGAATCCAACAGCACAGCGGCTGATGACGACCCTGATCAGCTGAACCGTAAACTGTCCGCATTGATCGGCCCAAAGGGTGTCGATGCTTATATGAAGCTGACAGCCGGCGGCTATAAGCCGATTTTCGAAGCCTCGCCGTTGCTGGATATGCCAATGGTGCTTTCAAATGTGAACCTGCATTGGTCGCCTGTACATAACGCGTACTACTCGCAGGGGCCTATCGGCGTGTCGCATTTCGGGCGCAACAATATTAATGCGCAAATGACCGGCGTGCTGGAACTTCGCCGTGGCGTGGAAGGCGACGAGTTTAGTCTTTATTTGGAAGCGTCCCCGGACGTATGGTATTATTTTGACCTAAAAGCAGGTGAGCTGGGAGTCGTTTCTTCGATGCTGGATTTCAATGACGAGATCGTCGCGAAGTCTAAGAATGTGAAATCCAAGGACATGACGCTCGTGAGCATTGGAACTGAAGAGAAGGAAATGTTTGTTAACCGCTTCGACGATTTCTATCAGCCTGCCCTTAAGAAAGCGAAGCTCGTGAAAACTGCGAAGAAGAAGGCAGCACCATCCCAAGCCGAAGAAAAGAAGAAAAAAGCAGAACCGACAGAAGGATTCTGATGTGATTGGCAGCATTCACAATAGTTTCTGCTAATTTTTGAAAAATAGTATACTGAAATGTAGTTTTACACCACATTCGCTTGTAAAATCCTCCAACTATCGTATTTTTGAGAAAAACTTTTTGTAATTTAAATTTATCTTTGAATAGTACAAAATGAGTGTTGCCTTATTAATAGTTGCGATTGTTGCTGCTTATTTGCTGGGTTCCATCCCAAGTTCAGTCTGGTACGGCATTGGGTATTTTGGAATAGATGTCAGGAAACACGGCAGCGGTAACGCGGGTGCCACCAACACGTTCCGGGTATTAGGCAAACGCGCTGGGACTGTTGTAATGCTCATTGACGTACTGAAAGGCTGGACGGCCACTTGCCTCGCTTCCATGCTTTTTTATATGAACGAAATCGGCGAAACCGAGCTCCTGATGTACAAGATCATCTTCGGAATCATCGCTATTATCGGCCATATCTTCCCTATTTTCGTGAATTTCAAAGGCGGTAAAGGCATTGCCACGCTGCTCGGAATGGTACTCGCCATTCACCCCGAGCTGGCTTCCGTTTGTATTACCATATTTATTCTGACACTAATAGCATCTCAGTACGTATCGCTGAGCTCGATCCTCGCGACGCTGGCGTTCCCGGTACTTTCCTGGACAGGCGCCTTCGGGCACCCTGAGCCATTGCTGGTTGTTTTCGGATTTACGATGTTTATCCTGGTTGTTTTTACACACCAGAAAAACATTGTCCGCCTGCTCAACGGCAATGAGAACCGCGTCAACATTTTCGCGAGATCGAAAGCGCGCAGCTGATATTCGTAATCTAACCCTTGTTAATCCTAACCCCTGAGGCATAACCTTAGGGGTTATTTTTTTAACTTGACCGCCGATTCAGTAAAGACTAAAAACAACCATTCAATGCAAGAATATATTGAAAAGAACCGCGACCGTTTTTTGAACGAATTGCTCGATTTGCTTCGTATTCCATCGGTAAGCGCCGATTCGAAGTTTAAACCCGACATGCTCAAAGCCGCGGAATATGTACGCGACCGCATTGCCGAAGCCGGTGCCGACCGTGCTGAAATTTACGAAACCGAGGGCCATCCGGTCGTTTACGGTGAAAAAATAGTCGATCCTGCATTACCGACGGTGCTCGTTTACGGGCATTACGATGTGCAGCCGGCAGATCCCTACGAACTCTGGAACTCGCCCCCATTCGAGCCGGTGATCAAGAACGACCGCATTTACGCGCGCGGGGCTTGCGACGACAAGGGGCAGTTTTATATGCATATTAAAGCGCTGGAAATTATGCTTGCCACGGGCACGCTCGCGTGTAATGTGAAGGTGATGATTGAAGGAGAAGAAGAAATTGGGTCTTCGAATCTTGGGACATTTGTCCGAAAATACAAGGAAATGCTGCAATGCGATACGATCCTTATTTCCGACACAAGTATCATCGCCAACGACGTTCCATCCATTGAAACCGGTCTGCGTGGGCTGACATATGTCGAAGTAGAAGTGGTAGGTGCCAATCGTGACCTGCATTCGGGTGTGTATGGGGGTGGCGTAGCGAATCCGATCAATGTCCTTTGCGAAATGATCGCATCGCTAAAAGACGAGCACGGCCACATTACCATTCCGGGCTTCTACGATAAAGTGCAGGAATTGAGCGCCTCTGAGCGCGCGGCACTGAACGCGGCACCATTTGATCTGGAAGAATATAAAAAAGACCTCGCTATCGACGATGTCGCTGGCGAAAGAGGTTACACGACCATCGAAAGAACCTCCGTACGCCCTACTTTGGATGTAAACGGCATCTGGGGCGGCTATATCGGCGAAGGCGCCAAAACTGTGCTGCCATCGAAAGCGCACGCTAAGATCTCCATGCGCCTCGTGCCTCACCAGAACGACGACGAGATTTGTGAAATTTTCACGAAACATTTCGAGTCGATCGCGCCGGCATCTGTGAAAGTAAAAGTAGTGCCGCACCACGGCGGTTTGCCCTACGTAACACCAACCGACTCGGTAGAGTACCGCGCGGCTGAACTGGCCATGGAGGAATCATTTGGCAAGAAACCAATCCCTACCCGCGGCGGCGGCAGTATTCCTATTGTCGCGCTTTTCGAGCAGGAATTGGGCTGCAAGAGCATTCTGATGGGCTTCGGGCTGGATATCGACGCGCTGCATTCGCCGAACGAGAGCTATGGGCTGTTTAATTATTATAAAGGTATCGAAACGATTCCCCTGTTTTTCAAACATTATGCGGAATTGAAAAAACCGATATAGATTTCTTACGGTGCGCTGCACCTACAAATCTCGCGGCGCTCTGCGCCTTAACGTAGAGGTGCAGAGCACCGTAAGATTTGTAGTAGGTGCAGCGCACCGTAAGATTTGTCGTTAATATTACCGTTTTCTCCGCTGCTCCCGCTTCATCTTCTTTAAATTCGCGATCGCGGCCTTCGCTTCCTTATCCTGGCTCGACTTTTTATCGGCCCGGTCGTCGGCGAGCTTATAATAGCGGAGGGCCTCATCGTAATCCTTTTTATGCTCAGCGATTTTGCCCAAACCGAGCAGCGAGGAAACATAATATCCTGCATTCAGCGAATTGGTCTGCGTTGAATAGTCTATCGCCTTCTTGTAATACTCACTGGCCGCGTCATAATTGCGGTGGTAATTCATATTATAGTAAGCCAACACATAAGCCGCATTCCGCCCGCTCACGCCTTCATAGCCCGGCATTCCCTGACTGATTTTTGTAATGATATTTTGCGCAGCCTGCTCTGCTTCGGCCATTTTGCCGGTCACAAATGCCGTTCGGCAAAAATACCGCTCGAAATAGGGATTGTTCGGGAACGTCTGCCACATGTATTTGGCCATTTCGTACGCCTTGCTGTACTCGTTTTCCATGCTATAAATCTGCAAAAGGAAATAACGTGCCTCGACCCGCGTGTAAAATGCATTGTTGCCCACCTTTTCCAGCTGCTGCTCGCCCAGCTTCTTGTTGCCTTTCGGGAAAAGCGCCAGGATCGGTTTCAGGATCGGGTATTCCTTGGGAACCCATTCGGCATAATAGTTATAAAGGCCGTCGCCGAACAGCAATTCCGGCGAGAGGTCACCATTACCCTTGCATTGTTCGAAATATTTCAATGATTTTTTCCCTGCAAAAGCTGCTTTTGCCCAACTCTCACGCTCGGCATAGAGCCTTCCTTTGAATGCGTAGGCGGCGGCGAGGAAGAATGCAGGTTCAATTTTATTTTCCTGATCGTCGTACAACTCTTCTGCGAGCGTAATGGTCGAATCCATCTGCGCGAGAAAGGTCTTATCGTACGCTTCGTTTTCTGTGTTCGGTACAATTTTCCACCATTCGGCCAGGCCCATCAAAAAATGAGGCATAGGATGTTTGGGGTACCGGTATTTGAGCCACCGGAACTCTACATCCGCTTCGTAGAACTGATAATTGTACAATTTATTGATCGCCTCGGTCGACTCAATCTGCACCCCGGGATTTTGGAGGACCATCGCATACTTCTTGTCCAGCTCGGCCGAAGAATATAATTGCGCGGTCGCAATGTGGCTTGTAATTACAGTTAAGCAGCAGAATATGATTATGTTAACAACTGATCTTCTCATAGCAGGGGTAAATCTGTCCTATTAACGCCGGATTTATATTTTGCGTTTGTCAGCGGCCCGGTTTTTAAAAAAAGAGTTAATATTGATCCTCAGAGTATTTAACACGCTCCGGCGCCCGGATTCCAATAAACATTTTGTCATCTGTTGGAACTTGATTCGCAGTTCAAAATTATGATTAACATTCTGGATAAAACATTTGTCCCTTTTATTTCGCGTGAAACGATCGAAAAACGCATTGCTGAGTTAGCCGCCGGCATTAATTCCGATTACGCGGATTCGTGTCCTGTATTTATCATCGTCCTGAACGGGGCGTTTTTGTTCGCAAGCGAGCTGGTCAAAAATGTTTCGCTGTCCTGCGAGATCAATTTCATACGACTTTCTTCCTATTCCCAAACCTCCTCCACGGGCTCGGTGCGGGAGATTATCGGGATGGACGCCAGCATTGCGGGTCGCGATGTGATCATCATCGAAGATATCGTCGATACGGGCCTTACCATGTCGCAGCTGATCACAAAAGTGAGGACTATGTCGCCCAAATCCGTTGAAATCGCTACTTTGCTGCACAAGCCCGAAGCATTGAAAACGCCGGTAGACATGCGTTATGTAGGCTTCGAAATCGAAAATAAATTTGTGGTTGGCTACGGCCTCGACTACGACGGCATCGGGCGTAATCTCGACGCGATCTACGTTCTCGCCTGATCCCTCTTTTTTCAACAACGTTCTAAATTTCCACCCTTTATGCTTATCCAATTCTTTGGCGCCGCACGCACCGTAACCGGAAGCAAGCACCTCATTACCACCGAAAAAGGAACGAAAATATTACTCGACTGCGGCCTTTTCCAGGGCATCCAGACCGACGAATTCAACCAGGAGTTTGGTTTCAAACCCGCCGATGTCGATTACGTGATCCTTTCGCACGCGCACATCGACCACTCGGGCCTGCTCCCGCGCCTGGTGCGCAAGGGCTTCAAGGGGCCTATTTACTGTACCGCCGCCACCGCCGACCTTTGCCGCATTATGCTGCTCGACAGTGCCCATATTCAGGAAAAGGACTTGGAACGCATCAACAAGCGTCGCAAAAAGCAGGGTCGGCCGCTGCTTGAAGAGCTGTACAACGCCGAGGATGCCGCGCACGCATTGTCACTTTTCAAAACCGTGCGGTACGGGCAGACGTTCTTTTTGGGAGAAGACAACGAAGTATCCGTAATCCTGACCGACGCCGCGCATTTGCTAGGCAGCGCCGCCGTACATTTGAGCATTCCCGACGGGGGCACATTCAAACAGGTGACGTTTACCGGCGACATTGGCCGCCCCGAGGACCGCATACTGCGCAAGCCCGAAGAGTTTCCGCAGGCCGATTATATCATCTGCGAATCGACTTACGGCGACCGGCTCCACGAAAAGGAGATCGATATGCACGCCCATTTGCTGCGTATCGTGCAGGAGACGTGCATTCACCGCCGCGGCAAGCTCATTATACCCGCCTTCGCGATCGACCGCACGCAGGAGCTTATTTACGCCCTTGATCAGCTTTCGAGCGCCGGACAGCTCCCGCAAATCCCGGTTTACATCGACAGCCCGCTCGCGATCCGTGCCACAGCCATTATGAAGGAACACGACGAATGTTTCAATCCCGAAATCCTCGAATACATTGAAAAGGACGGCGACGCATTCGCATTCCCGTATCTCAATTATATATCCGACGTGCAGGATTCCATCGCGCTCAACGAGCGCCACGAGCCCTGCATTATCATTTCAGCCTCTGGAATGGCCGAAGCCGGGCGCATTAAGCACCATATCGCCAACAATATCGGCGATCCTAACTCGACCATCCTCCTCGTAGGTTATGCATCCGCGAACACCCTTGCCGGCGCATTGAAGCGGGGCGACAAGCAAGTGAACATTTTCGGCGAGCGCTTCGAAGTCAAATGCCGCGTCGAAACCATGGACTCTTTCTCCGGCCACGGCGATTACAACGAAATGCTGGAATTTCTTTCCTGCCAGAAGCCCGAACGCGTGAAGGAAGTGTTCCTTGTCCATGGCGAGTACGAGACGCAAGTCGCATTCAAATTGAAGCTGGAAAAGGCCGGATACCGCAAAATCCACATTCCGGCGCTATATGAAGGGGTAAAAATTTAAATTTTTCAGATTTTTTCGCCTTTTGAAACCCGAAACGCTTGTAAAGTCCAAAACAAGATTACTATCTTTGCGCACCGATTTCAGGCCGAAGTGGTGAAACTGGTAGACACGCACGTTTCAGGGGCGTGAGGGAGCAATCCTGTGCGGGTTCGAGTCCCGCCTTCGGCACAAAACGCTGTTTCTGCTATCAGGAACGGCGTTTTTGCTTTTCGGGACAAAAAAGTCTCGGGGGAGCGTTTAATTTATTGGATCAAAATATCCCTGCATTTAAAATAATCCATTCTTTCTACTGGCAATTTTCCCCGTTTTGCCTTCACTGCCGAGATAAACTCATCGCATTGTATCCGTGACATTTTCCCAGATTTAAGCGCTTGGCATAAAAAATCCATCGTGGTAAGATAAGTAATCTTGAAGGCCTCACAGTAATCCTTGATGTCACGAAGGTTACTGCTTGCCAGAATATTATTTCTGTATCGGGCGACCGCCATACAAGCGCTTTCACCTACGCCCCTGTTTCTACGTAACCTAAAAAATTCTTTCTTGATATTAACATCTGATTCCGGAAAGGCCATTTTTCCGATTAGTTTGAGGTTAAGTAGATTATCCACTTCCCGCTTCCGATTTGGAAACCTCTCCAATTCGGCATAAACCTGGTCCAGAACTCTAATCGGGTAAGGAAAAATGTGCGGAAGTGTGAGAATGTACCCCCCTACCAAAAAATGGGACACAACATCCGCATCGATCAGGATCAACTTTTCATTCCGCTTCATCTCCTTGTAAGTCGATGTCTGAAAGGTTGAAGCCTAAATCTTCCATAACTGAGTAATAATGGCTTTCCGAGATTAATTCATTATCAAAGAGCTCGTTAGCAAGCGAAGCATAATCCCCTACCACGGATTCGGCGGCACTTTTAGTATACAAATAGGGAGAATAACCATAGCGGTGCGCAGTGGCCTTCACCGATTTTTGGAATTGCTCCTTCTCTTCCTCATGCATGAAACCGAGTTCTTGCAACCGGATAAGCAGAAATTCCCGCGAACATTCAAACAAGTTCTCAATACGCAAAATCGTGGCTAAACTCACATTTCGGTGCTCCAATTCCTGCAACGGTATCCTTGTCTTCAACGCTTCGGCCGGAAGCAGAAAATGCGCCGCAAATATATCTGCATTGTACTCCTCGGGATCTTTTTTGTCGAAACTCCCAACTTTGCAAACGCGCGTCTCGAAATGCTCCTGAACATAAAGATGGTAGAGTTCGTGGCAAATCGTGAAGTTCTGCCGACCAACTGGCATGTCTGAATTGACCATCATAAACCGAAAGACCTCATTATCATTCTGAATCTTGATGGCCATTCCCGAAAACTTTGCACTCATTGGCCTGAACAACGCCACGACGCCCATTTCGAACAGGAGCTTTTTTAATGGAATAGGTTCAAAACTCTGGTAATTCCAAAGCTTTCTCAGCAACAATGCTCGCTGTTCAAGAACCTGAATTTTCTCCCTTTTTTGCTTCATTGGCTTGGGCGAGGTTTTTCATGCTGATGTAATTTTTAACAATCTTCCTAAACTGCGCAATTTGCTCCAAGTCGGTGTTAAGCAGGTCGTCCGCTCTAAAAGCAAAGGCGGTGTTGGCCGTATGATGTGAAGCATTTTCTTCAAACAAATCATATGCATCCACCCCGAAGAGCGATGCCAGTTTCTCGATAGTAAGCACGGGTACCGCCCGGCCTCCTCCTTCATAATAGCTAATCAACGGAGTAGTAACACCCAGAAAATCAGCTAACTCTTGCTGGCTCATAGATAGCCGCTCCCGAAATTGCCGGATGTTACCTCCTACGATGCGATCTTCGTCCGCCATATCTTTTTTGTTACAAAAATATAGCAAATAATCTCGTTTGTCAAAAATGTTAACAATGTGCATCGCTGAAATTTCGAATGTTAGACACTGGCCTTTGCATGCCACGAATGTTAAGATATCAGCAATATCAAAGCCATGAAAGTCATTTGACAGACTAGTTATCAATGGTCCGGTATCATTTATCAACGAACAGAATATTTTGAAATTCACCTCTCAATATTCCCCAATACTGGCAGTGTGCGCCACAACGATCCGTTTACTAACACTAATATTGAATTATGCGGTAAACACAAGTAGAATCGAAGCTCAACCTCCTTAAAAAATATCATTGATAAAAACCCTTCATTATCATGGACTTTAAAGATCAGATCAAACAATTTAGCGAGCGTGTATCTAAATTAAAGGATAACATCCACACCGAAGAGGCCACAAAGAATGCCTTTATTATGCCATTCTTACAGATTTTAGGATACGACGTATTTAATCCAATGGAAGTTGTTCCGGAATTTATATGCGATATCGGAATTAAAAAAGGGGAAAAAATAGATTATGCAATATTCCGGGATGGTGCTCCAATTGTCCTCGTAGAATGTAAGCATTGGAAACAAAAACTGGATGTCCACGACGGACAACTACTCCGCTATTTCCATGTGTCGAAAGCAAAGTTCTCCATGTTAACCAATGGATTGATTTTCAGATTCTACACTGATCTTGTTGAGCCCAACAAGATGGATGAAAAGCCTTTTCTGGAATTCAACATTGAAGAAATAAAGGACGGGCAAATAGAACAACTGAAGGAGTTTCATAAGGCATATTTCGATGTAGACAATATTTATCAATCAGCAAGTGAACTGAAATACATCAATGAGATTCGGCAATTAGTAAATCAGGAATTTCATGAACCCAACGATGAGTTTGTGAAATATTTTGCCAGACAGGTCTATCCATCTGTCGTAACATCCAAAGTTCTTGAAGCATTTCGCGTTTTAGTTAAACGGACAATTACAAACATCATAAACGACACCATTAACGATCGCTTGAAATCGGCTATCAGCAAGCCCGACTCTCCAATTCAAGAAGAACCGACACCTGTTGTTCTTTCTGCCGGAGCTAATACACAGGAGCGAGAAATTGTTACGACACAGGAAGAGCTCGAAGGATTTTATATAGTAAGATCACTATTACGCCAAAAAGTACCTTCCAGCCGCATTACTCACCGAGACGCACTCTCTTATTTTGCGATTTTCTTGGATGACAATAACAGGAAACCGCTTTGCCGCCTCTACCTCAACAATTCGAAAAAATACATTGGGATATTTGATTCCGAAAAAAAGGAATCAAAAGTTGAGATCCAGACAATCGATGATATCTATAAGTTCGGAAGCGAGCTAGATAGTACCATTGAAATATATTTAGATACTAAGAAGTAACTGTGAAAAAACAGGGCTAAAAGCCGTTTGGAAGTTTCAATTTGTATTTCAAACATCGAATTAAACACTTTGGAAAGTGCTAATCTATACGGTTGCATTCATCCAAAAATCCTGGGAATATTCGTATTCCTTTTAATCCGATGTAATATGAAAAAGCTTGGAAGATTTACCCTGTTATGGCGCGGGTGCGGCGAAAGTCCCCCGGACGCACACATCGTGAGCGTAAGGACGCCTTAGACAGGGCTCCACTTCAATCCTTTTAATTACGATGTACACACCTATCACCAACGAATCCCCGGATTCGTCACGCCTGGTGCATTACGGCCAGTTAGTTCAGGATTTACTTTCTCAAACCAGCCCGGATGAATGGATCGGCGACCTTTGGTCTATTTACAGCGGGTATTTTGTCCTGATTACACAGCAAATCCGTCGCTAATAACCCTCCCGGTTTTGCCAGGGCTCAGCTACTTTTACAACAGTAATGGCACCTGCCATCATCCTCGGTTGAGTAGCCCGTTTTCATCTTAAATAACACAATCACCATGGAAACCATCAAACAAATCACGCTCGATAGCGAATGCGCGGTCATCACGGCGAATCGTGTAATGCTCTCGGATTCGACATTCAACGACGTAAATATGAGTAACATATCGATTACCGACGCCAACCTGAGCGATTTGAAGATCGAAGGGGCGCAGTTGGGCGGGGCGGTGTTTGAGAACATCGGTATGTGCCCGCCGGATCACCCGATGTACGACCCGGATGCGGAACAGCGCCCTTTGCATTTCGAACACTGCGATCTCCACAAGAGCAAATTTGTGAATTGCGACCTCCGCGGTGTGGAGCTTTCAGGTTGTAATATAGAAGGGTTACGGATTAACGGGATACTCATTTCGGAATTACTGACAAGCAGGAGCTAGTCAAACCAGCTCCTGCCTGGTACACCGGAATCAGCGTGTGCGGATTATTTTAAACTGCCGCCGCTCTCCGCCGAGATCCAGTTGAATGATGTAATGACCTTCTTCAAGCAGCGATTTTTTCAAATCCATGCTTGCTTCGCCGTTTTTCACGTTGAACGCTTCACTGCGCAGTACTTTACCGGATGCATTTACGAGCGTCATTTTACCCGCTTTGCCTTCATAACCCGGCAGTGAAATTTTGAAGTGGTCCACCACCGGGTTTGGATATACGTAAGCCACATTTCCGCCGTCCAATTGTACACTTAGGATTTTACTGAATGCATAGCTTCCGTCCTCATCCACCATTTTCAACCGGTAATAGGTTTGTCCGTCGTTACTGGTCGATGGGTGACCGTCGGTGAGCGTGTAGCTATCAATACCTTCTTCAAAATCCACTTTCCCGAAAGCACCAAACTGCTTCGCATCGGCCGCTCGCTCGATTTCGAAATGGCTGAAATTGACTGCATCGGCGATTTGCCAATCGAGTTTTACAGCTTTTCCTTCGGGTTTAGCATTGAATGCGACCAGGCGAACAGGCAACGGCACATCAACCGTTTGCAGGACAAAGCCACTGAAACCCTGGGTATCGAAGCTCACTTCCCAACGTTTGAAGATGTCGTTCCAGACAATGTCATTATCGGCAGGATCTATGATTGTGGAGACAGCTGACGGATAGCTTCCCGGCAAACCGGTGCCGTCACTGCTGGTACCTGCATATTTCCCCACGCGGAGGTTCGCCTTGCCGGAAGCGTCACCTGCATTGGCAGGGAGGTTCAGCGCACTGCCGGGCGCGGCATTGAATACACTAAAATCATCTTGCGAAAAATACAACGTTATGCGTCCTGTGGCAGTTGCGGCATTCTGCTGCGGCGTAATTTCGTAATGGCGCGCCACAAATGCGTTGCCGCCATACGTGGGAACACTGGTTTCCAACCACGCTTTGGCGCTCACGTTCCCGGTAAGCGGGCTCGCACCTTTCGATTCGACGGTAGCGATAATGCGGCAGCCGGTCCCGCCCATGATCGAGGCAGTCTGCGAAGGATTGATTGCCGCGGAGCCGGTGTCGGAGTTTTTGGAAAGGAAAGGCGCTCCCGTAGGATAGTACAGCACTATTTTCCCGGAAAATACTACGATGAGATAATCATACACGTCATTGTATTCGCTTCGCCAGCTGCCAATAACGCTGTTACAATCATTGATTTCTCCCGCGACGCCAGTCAGGCCATTTCCCCATGTCACCGCACCCGCCTGGCTGTACTCTCGCGAATTAACGTAGTAATCACCATTTGGAAGTTTCACTATCCCGTCGATACCGATGCGGTCGCTGGCATAAGTCCCAACCAGGGAATTCGCGCTGCTCACAGCACCACTAATCCCGGTTGTCCCGTTTGCAAACGTAAGTGCGCCGGCATACTGGGCTGTACCGTTCCATGCGTTGCTGCTTACCACATAATTGCCATTCGCGAGAGGAAATACATAATTACCCACGAAGTCATTGGGATGAGTCCCGTAAAGAGAATTACCGGCATCAGGGCTTCCTGTTCGTCCCGTTGTTCCATCCGCCCAGGTTGCCAGGCCAGCCATTTCCACTCCATTAAAATTGTTGACATGACTTTGTATCACATAATTGCCGTTCGTCAATGCGGTCGTATAGAATGAGGCTATGTTATCGTCCTGTTTCGTCCCAATGAATGAATTGGCCGCAGTTACTTCCCCCACCCGGCCGGTAGCTCCATCACACCACGTCGCGGCACCTACTCTTAGTTTAGCTCCATCACTCCAAAGCGGACTGGTCACCACATAATTGCCATTCGTAAGCGCCCTCGCTCCCAAATGCCCCACGCGGTCCATCGCAACTGTTCCTACCAATGAATTAGCCGGGCTTACTGCTCCTGTGATTCCGGTAGCCCCATTGCCCCAGGTAACCGCCCCGGCCCATTTCAGGCCATTCCGGTTCCAGTTATGGCTTATTACCACATAATTGCCATTCGTAAGTGGCACCACAGTTTCCAGCGGCCCCATACTTTCCAGTGAGAAGATCTGCCAGGTAACCGGCTGCGATCCTCCGACATAATCGGTACCGTCGGTCCCCACGAGTGAGTTCGAACTGCTTACCAGTCCGAAAGTACCAGTCGAGCCGTTGCCCCAGGTTACGGCACCCGCATTCTCGGCTGCGCCATTTTTCCAGAACGGGCTGCTTGTCACATAGTTTCCATTCGAAAGTGCGACGGGTTTGAAAATCCCTACCTTATCCTTGGCACTACCCCCTATCAACGAATTGGCGGCACTGGCCACCCCTACACGCCCGGTTGTGCCACTGCACCAGGTTATGGCGCCCGCGCTGTCGAGAGCCGCATTCTTCCAGGCCGGGCTGCTCACTACATAATTGCCGTTAGTGAGGGCTGTCAGCCGCGGGGTATCATCATCCAAACCGCCGCCGCCCAGCCGCTCGTTGGCCGTGGCACCCACGAGCGAATTGGCCGTTCCCACCACGCCTGTACGCCCCGTGGAGCCGTCACACCAGGTAACTGCGCCCACATTTTGCACCCCGCCATTGTCCCACGAGGGAGACGGGACTACGTAATTACCATTGGGCAAAGCCAATACCGGGCTCCATCCCACATAATCCCCGGTACTGTTGCCTACCAGTGAGTTGGCGGCGCTCACGACGCCTACGAGGCCGGTGTTGCCATTACACCATGTAACAGCACCCAATGTGTTCTTTCCTGCATTCCGCCAGCTGTATGTTCTAACCACGTAATGCCCGTTGGATAATATGGTAATCCCATTGACTCCCACCTGGTCCGAGGCCGTATTTCCGATTAGCGAATTTGAAGCATTGACCACCCCGTTGAGGCCGGTAACACCGTTTACCCAGGTTACTGCCCCTACATACGCCTTGCCGCCATCGCTCCAATTGTCGCTCACCACCACGAAATTTCCGTTGGGTAATGCAAAAATCTTCCGTCCGATCAGGTCTCCGGCTTTTTCACCTTTGAGTGTGCTGATCACCTCCAAAGTATTCCCGTCGTAAAGCAATACAATCCCAATATTGGATTTCCCTGGCTCGTCGTAACCCTGGCTGGATATCACAAAATTCCCATTGGTAAGAACCGTCGTAACAAACGAACTGACTCCTGTGGGAAGCTGAATTTCCCTGGTCTGGGCGTGGGCTTGAATGGAAATAGTTCCGGCAAGAAGGCCCGAAAGGGCGAAACTTAACAATTTTCTCATACAGCGTCGTTGATCAGTATTGGGTATTTGCGAGAATGGAAGTTGGCCGGTCAGCAGGAGCGCAACCAGCGGGATGAATCGCAGATTAATTTTCATAGCGTCGTGTATCAAGTTTTAAAAGCAGGTACATAAACGATATGTAACTGCTTAATGCCTTGACGAAGATATGATAATTCCGCTCAGTTCCCTCAGTTGTAAAACGATAGGTTCTGCCGATAATTTAACGGTAACGTCCGGCACTATTTACACAAATTTACCAAGCTCAAAACCGTACGCTCAATCCACCACTAAATACCCCTTTATACCCATAACCCAACTCCATATATACACCCACCTTATCACCTATCCGCAATCCGGCGGGCGTCACCTGGAACGTGTAGCCGAATTCGGTTTCGGTCTGTACTTCATAAAAGCTTTTACGTTTGACAAAAAAACCGACACCCGCCGTGCCATAAAATTGAAATGCACGCTGTTTTGCCCAGTATACAGTTGCCTCACCAGCGCTGGTTAGCGAACGTCGTTTCCAGCGGTCGTTAATGGCAAAATCGGGTATCCATCGGTCCGGCGACGGGTTGTATACCGAAGTTCCGCCTACTGCCAGCCTTTCCGAAAGATTGTACTTATAGCTCAGCGACCAGGCTGCACCCGGGACCGTCACTTCTTCTGGATCGTTGATCAACGCACTGATTAAAAGTATAATAGCATCCGAAAAAGCATTTTCCGAAGCCATCATCCCGCCTCCGGCATTTAGTTCGCTTTTTCCTTTATCCTGTGATTCTGCCGGCGTGGGCACGCAGCATAATATTCCTGACAAAATGAACATTTTAATCAAAGGGGTTTTCATAGCGAGTAGTTTTTTGTCCTGCTCAAATTAACTTCACGACTATTATTTTATACCTTGTCCAAAGACATCAATTAGGCATGTCGTACGACAAGATTTCGCATTGTCGTATAACATGCATCGGCATCCATTTTCATTTCAATTATACAAATGCGACTCTCCGAAGAATTAAAACCGTTATATCATTTACTGGAAGCCTCCAAATTCATGGTTTCGGAGGAAATCAGGGAGAAGTTTCAGCGAAACCTGAAAAGGTTTATGATTCCAAAAGGACGCGTGCTGGTCGATTTGGGACAGGTTAGTCCGTCTTTGTATTTTATTGAAAAAGGGATCATGCGTACGTATTATCTGCGCGGGTCCGAGGATATTACTTCGCTGCTGGTCTCGGAAGGCGATATCGTTTGCATTGCGGAAAGTTTTTTATTGCAAAAGCTTTCAAACGAAGTTTTGGAAACCCTGGAAGACACTACCGTTTATGCGATTTCCTATGATTCATACCGGAAACTGGTGGAAGAAGATGCTTACATGGGCAAGCTGGCGGTGAAGCTCCTGGAACAACACCTCATTAATTTTACGGATAAGGTGAAAGTCTTCAAATATCTGTCGGTTGAAGAGCGCATCGCGTATTATATTGCTCAGCCGTCGTCACTTTTCCGCCGCATTCCCGATCATTACATTGCAACTTACCTCGGCACTACGCCGGCCACATTCAGCCGCTGCCTGAAAACCATGCAATTCGACAAAACCCGCCCTTGACACCACCGCTGTGAGTGCGTATTTTGCATAAAGTTTGCATCCACAACTCCCCCAAAAACCTACCGCCATGGCCGATTATTCCGTCAAACTGCTCGCCAAAAAGCCTGTTACACATAATGTAAATGCCTATACGGTGGAGAAGCCGGCGGGTTTCACCTATACGCCCGGCCAGGCGACGGATTTCTCGATACAAAAAGACCCGTGGACGACAGAAAAGCGGCCCTTCACTTTTACATCGCTGCCTTCCGCGGATACGCTCGAATTCACGATCAAGTCTTATACCGACCATGATGGCGTAACGAATGCATTGACGAAAGTCCAGCCGGGCGACCATTTCGAGATCAGCGACGCCTGGGGCGCCATCGAATACAAGGGCGAAGGCGTATTTCTCGCGGGAGGTGCCGGCATCACGCCGTTTCTGGCGATTTTCAGGGATTTGTATTCCAAAGGAGAGGTCGGGGCGAACCAACTTTTCTTCTCCAACCGTACTACGGCCGACATTATCCTCAAAGAAGAGCTTGAAAAGATGCTGGGCGACCATTTCTTTAACCTTATCTCAGGCGAAAATGCAGAAGGTTACTACCACGGCCGCATCGACAAGGCTTTCCTGCAAAAACACATCACCCATTTCGACCAGCCGTTCTACGTCTGCGGGCCGGATGCATTCACGGAATCGATACTGAAAGCATTAGAAGAACTGGGTGCGAAGGCTGAGACATTGGTATTTGAAAAGTAAACCCTGCCCGTAGTCAGATATAACCGAATGTTTCCAGTTCGGCATAGGTGTCTTTGAGCAGCACGCTCCGTCCTACGGGCACGATCAGGTACGTTTCATCCGCGAGGCCGAGTACTTCTTCATAGGCATGGTCTGAAATGAGAATGCCTTTCCGGGCCTTTTGTTCCAGAATTACCTTTTCCATTTGCTCTACATTGATGGGTGAGAGCGCCGCAAAAGGCTCATCCAGCAATGTAAATGCGACTGGCATCAGCAAAACGAGCAACGTTCCGACCAGCCGACGGCTACCGGTCGATAAATCACCTATCCGGGTGCGTCCATATTGTTCGAGGCTTTCAAAATGGTGGCATAATGCCATAAAATCGACATCATACAACCTACACACGTCGCTCACGCGCAGGCTCGCGGGTAGAAACGGATGCTGAGGCAGGTAGCTGATTAGTCCGGGATGTTGGTACGGATGTGAAAAATAGTCACGATCAACCCTCACGGACTGGCTCTGTCCGCGGAGCGTTCCAAACATCATCTGCATCAGGCTGGATTTCCCGGTCCCGTTACGGCCCAACAACCCGGTAATATGGCCGGTTTGCAGCTTAATGTAAATATTTTGAAGAATTTTTTGTCCCTCATATTCCAGCCACATGCTGTCCGCTTCGAGAATACGGCTGTTCATCTTACTAATCGGCAGATAATTGGATGGCAGCCATTGACAAAGCGAAGAGGACAAAATCTGTGATGAAAGCCGAGGTGAAAAGCTGTCGTCCGGAAAGATTTGCGTTAGCATAAAAGAAAAACAGATGTGCATACCGGCGACGCAAAACGTAAATGGTGATGCCTTGCAGGAAACATTTGAAAAGGATCAGCGCAGGTATTAATACGTACAGATCACGGCCTGTCGGCCGCCGTAATGCAAACCACGCGATCATTGGAATAGCCCACAGATAGAATCCAAACGAACGGTAAAAGATGGCTAACAGATGCAGTTTTGTCTTCATTCAGAGCACCTTAACGATTGATATTCGCTAAAATAATAGCCGACTTTCCAATTCATTCGGGTTTAAGGATTTTTAACAACTTCCCTAGCAAGTGATTTTCAAAATCACCGGTTTTTCCATACAACCATTTCAACGCAAAAATGCCTCTTTAAGCACCAGGCCCATTACTTCTGTCTGCATGAAATACCTTTTACCGCTGCTTCTGATCCTGCTGAAAATGTCAGCTGCGGCTGCGCAGGACACGATTCGCGTGACTTACAGCGAAGAATTTGACACACTGACTGTCCGCCAGAAGTTTATCGACCGCTATGATAATGTATTCATGACACGCGTTCCTACGAAACACATTGTCAAGGCGGGGTACCGCACTTCCGACATCAGGGGTATTGGCATCGGAATCGATATCAGTTATGAATATAAGCTGTTCCCTGCCCTTTCTCTGGAAGCCACCTTGCGTGGCCAGACGAATGCACCGAACGATGCCATTTATAGCCACACATTTGTCAAACCATGGCGCGGTTACACATGGCTCGGCGCAAAAGCCCGCTGGTATTACACCATGCCCGGGAGGATTCGAAAAGGGCTCAATGCAAACAATTTCAGCGGGGCTTACCTGGCAATGTCTTACGAACAACCGTTGAAATCGACACGCAAGTGGGAGATTAATCCATACAAGCGGGTGATAGGAATTACACCTGGCTTTCAGAGCCGCTTTCTGAATTGGGGACATATCGATGTTTCGTTCGGGGCCTATTACATCGAGCCGGGGCCGAGCCAGGCATCGAGGCACCCTCTGTTTCCAGACGAAAGCAAGTCCGACTTCAAACAAAATGTTATTTTTTCAACTCAAATGACTGTTGGAATTGCACTCGGGGACTGGAAACGCTCCCGGCCGTCACAATTATGTGAAATGCTGCTGTGCGATGAAGAGGTTCACAATCAATGGAAGGTACGCTTTCCGGAATTAAGCATTGGCTTAAATCACAGGTCATTACGTGCAGGCATTGCACGGGAAGCCAAGTTTGGCAAAAGCCCCTTTTCCCTGGACATAAATGCTAATGCCGAATTTTACGATAAGTCGCCGGACGGCATACGTGGATTTTCAATCAGAGCGGGCCTGCAAGCGCGGTACTATTTTTTACAGCGTATGCAAATCCGACATGGCAGGTCAGGCGATAATCTCTCCGGCTTCTACGTCGCATTCGAAGCCGCAAGTGTTCGTACGAAGTATAAAAGTTATGCGTACGGCCACCAAATGAATAAACGATACTGGTCATTTTCACCATCGATTGGTTTTCAGCAACGACTGTTTAAGCATATTTATGTAGATACAAACGTCGGTTATAATGTAATCCCGACGGCCGTAGAATACCCTTATGATGCACTTCACCGGCGCTATTCTGCAAAACTCGCGCTCGGCTTCTCATTCTAATTATCCGAATTGACATCGTCAGTACCATTTTCAAATATTTTAACGAAATATAAGTTTGATAACTAAATTTTAGTTATACCTTTGGATCATGGAACCGATTACCCATTCTGAAGAAAACATCATGCGCATTCTCTGGGAGCTTGGAGAAGGCGTTGTCCATGACATTATTGAAAAATTGCCTGAGCCGAAGCCGCCTTATACCACGGTGTCGTCGATTGTACGGTTACTGGAAAAGAAGGGCTTTATTGATCACAAGGCTTACGGGAAGACTTATGTATACTTCCCTGCCATTACCCGCGAACAGTATGCACGGCGGTCGTTTTCCGATTTAATGAAGCATTATTTCCAGGGGTCCCCAAAGAATGTCGTTTCGTTTATGATGGAGGAAAACAACTTGAAACCGGACGAAATCGATGATTTGAAGCAACTGATAGATTCCTACTACCTCAAATCCTGATCATGATGGCCGGTATCTATTTGTTGGAAGTAAACCTGTGCCTCGCACTTGCCATCCTGCTTTACAGAATCGCATTTCAAGGCCTGACCTTCTTTACAGCCAACCGGTTATACCTTCTTTTCGCGGTCGTATTCAGCATCGTTGCACCCGCGTTGAAACTGCCACTCTTCTCCGGTCATTGGGAGGTGCCTTCGAACGTGTCTATGCGTTTCATTCCCAAACATGCATTGCCCGAAGTCATTGCGGGACATACTTCGCAATGGCACTTGCCGGATGTTTCGTACATCCTTTGGATAATTTATGGCTGCGTTACGGCCTGGCATTTGTACAAATTGTTAGCAGACATTCTCTCAGTCGCCCGGCTAATCAGGAAATATCCTTCCCGAAAACTGGGTAAGGTACGTCTGGTATTTGTCGGGAATGAAATGCCCGTCTCTTCTTTTTTCAATTACATTTTTATCAACCAAAAACTGCGCGACAGCGAATCATTACACACCTGCCTCGCGCATGAGCTGGTACATTGCAGGCAAGCGCACACGGGCGACTGGCTGCTCATTCGCTTCCTGAGTGCTTGCTGTTGGTTCAACCCGCTGATGCGTTTCTGGCGCCAGGCGATCACCATCAACCACGAATTTATCGCCGACGAACAGGCCGCCCGGCAAGCCGGGAGATTTCGCTATACACATTTACTCCTGGACCTGTCATCATCTACGCAAATCTCAACCCTGCATTACTTTTCATATTATGGTCAAATCAAATCACGGATTACCATGTTACATCAAACTCCATCCGGGGCCCTTAGCCGGCTCCGCTTTCTGGTAATATTGCCAGTGGCCGCATTAATGCTCTTCCTTTTCTCTTGCGAAAGACCGGCCAACGAAGCAAACAGCATTTCAGAATATCTCAACAAAGACCTCGTCGGCATTTGGGAAAATATGAATCGCATTACGATCAACGACAACGACGGCAAAACGCCCCGCGATTTCCCCGAACGCCCGGGCAATGTGCAAGTGTGCCTGTCGAAGCTCGAACTTAGGGCTGACGGCCATTTCGAAATGCAGGATGCTACGAATAACCACAAACTCACCGGAACGTGGCAAAGCAACAGCGCGGGCAACGAAGTGCAGCTTTTCTGCAATAAGGAGAAGTCAGGAACGTCTGTTATTGCCTTGCAGCTCGAAGGCGACGGAAATGGCGCTATGGAAGCCTGGCAGCATTACGCGGCCGACGAGAAGCTTTCTGCCGGCCGCGTGTTTTACGAATACAGAAAACTTTAAAATTTTTTGTTCTTAATAACTAAATTTTAGTTACAAAACGAAACAACAGTAATGCGAGTTGAGATTCATGAAGCAAAAAGCCCTTCGGACCACACATCCGAAGGGCTTCCTCTATTTTATTGATATCGAGTGCTACACTCCCGCCCTTTTCTCCCGCATTCGTTTCACGATGCGTACCGCGGTCATGATCACGATCGCGAATGCAATCAGTCCAAGCACGCCCCAGAGCCAGTCGACTGTATTCTTTAACACCACCAAAAACACGATGGAGAACAGGAATATCGTAGCTACCTCATTAAATAACCGCAATTGGAACGAACTATACCGAAACTTACCGGCACGGAGTTCCAGTAATATCTTCCGGGTAATGGAATGGTACGCTAACAGGCCAACTACGAACAAGAGTTTCAGCTTCATCCAGCCCTGATCGAGCCAGGCGGGCGTAATATAAAGCATGGCGGTGCCGCATAGCAATGCGAGCCAGCAGGCGGGGGTCATGATCGCATTGAACAGCAATTTCTCCATTTTGGTAAATTGCGCAAGGAGGATTTCGCGCTCGGGGCTAGGCTTATCGTTGGCTTCGGTGTGGTACACAAACAGCCTGGGCATATAGAAAAGCCCTGCAAACCAGCTCACTACGAAAATAATATGGAGCGCTTTGAAATGAAGATAGGTCATAAACTACCGCAGATTTGGTGCCGCCGGGATTTGACTCTTCCCCGATCTTTTGGCCTTCAAATTTCGTAAATATTATAGGATTACGGTGATAAAACTTTATTGACGCCGTAATCGTTACCGAAACAGTGATAACCCGTATTTCATGATGAGAACCACCATCCCGATTTTCACGTTTATATTTTTGTGCTGCGCGGCCCTCGTGTCGTGCGCGCAAACGGACAAAAAACACAAAAGCAAAATGGACAAAGAAACAGCCTCAACCGCACTCGACGAAAGCAACGTTGATACCGCGAACACACAAGTCGCAACATTTGGTACGGGATGTTTCTGGTGCACCGAGGCCGTGATGGAATCGCTGGAAGGCGTCAAAAAAGTGGTTTCCGGCTATTCGGGCGGGCATGACCCCAATCCCAACTATAAAGCCGTATGCACGGGTACCACCGGCCACGCGGAGTGTGTGGAAGTGACGTACGATCCCAAGGTGATCAGCTACGCCGACCTGCTGGAAGCATTCTTCCGCAGCCACGACCCTACCACGCTGAACCGCCAGGGAAATGATGTAGGAACGCAATACCGTTCAGTCATTTTTTACCATACCGACGAGCAGAAGCAGCTTGCGGAAACAGCTAAGGCTGAACTGGACAAATCGGGCGCTTACGCGAATCCGATTGTAACCGAAATCACCAAATTCCAGAAGTTTTACCCGGCCGAAGACTACCACCAGAATTATTTTGCCAACAATCCCGAGCAAGGCTACTGCGCCTTCGTGATTGCACCAAAACTGGACAAATTCAAAAAGGTCTTTAAGGATAAGCTCAGGAAGCACATCTGATTTTGGATTAAATAAAGATGGCGAAACCACTTATAAAGTGGGAAACTCCGGTTAATAACTATAAATGGCACAAGTTTTGAAGCATTGAAATAAAGGCTTTAATTTGTGCCATTATTCTTTAACAATAACTAATCTATTACGATGAAAAAGACTCTATTCATGCTGGTTGTTGCCGCTCTTTTCAGCGCAGCTTCCGAGAAGGCGTTCGCCCAATTTGAGAAAGGAGATAAATTATTGAATGCTGGTATCAACCTTGGTGGTACGTACGGCGGCGGTGGCGTCGGTGTAGGTGCTTCGTTCGAAGGTGGTATCCACGACTTCATCAGCGTTGGTGGCCAGTTCGACTACATGCACTGGGGATACGGCGGTGGTATTTATGGATATGGATGGAGTTATAACTTTATCAACATCGCTGCCAGAGGTTCTTACCACTATGGCAAGCATTTCCTGAAATTGGATAACCTTGACCTCTACGCTGGCCCTGCATTGGGTTACCGTGTTGCGAGCTCTTCTTATGATGGACTTGGTCACGATGCATATGGCAGCGGCGTTTTCGTTGGTGCATTTGCAGGTGCGAGATACTACTTTAAGCCAAATTTGGGTGTGTTTGCAGAGGTCGGCTACAATGCAGCCGCTTTGAAAGCAGGTATCGCCTTCAAATTCTAAGAAGTTCAAATCATAAAAAAGCGGGCTCCGAGGTATTCGGAGCCCGCTTTTTGTTTTCGGTAGTATATCAGAAATTCAATGCTAATGTCAGACTTCCCGCCCGCTGCTTTGGACTGAACGAGGGCCTGATACTAATCGTCAAAGGCTCTCCGCGACGGATCAGTTCCCGACGGATCCTGCTGGCCTTGGCGCCGTTCTTGCCGCCTTTCACAAACCCGACAGTACCGAATGTGATCGCGCCCGCAAAGCCTCCGAGCATCATGTATGCGCCCTTACGCGCACGCAGCTCATCCTGGTAGCTCTTATAATTGCCGTTGTCGTCCATAGCACTGACCACAATGCCCGTGCCGATCGCCGCCACAATGACGCCCACCGAAGTACCCGCAATACCCATTACCATCCCCGCTTTTGAACGCGTTTTGTAATAGGTATACATGCTCCGCAAATGCTCGGGTGAAGAATTTCTGACATCCTCTGCAAACTGCACCGATGGCTTTACCGGCCCATTAACAGGCTTGCGAGCCGCCGGACGCAGTTCCTGCGGCTTTGCGGCCGGAGCTGGTTTTGTAGGAGAATAGTAATTCTGCACTTCCAGCGTGGCTTCAAACGTTTCCTCTTCCCCGTTCCCATAGAGGATCGAGGCGATTTCGGACTTCTTAACGGAAAAAAGCGGCCCCTCGGGGTCGCTTATCTTCTTGTATTTCACAACCTGATCGTCCACTTCCTGGATATATACTTCCAGTTTGGACTCGTCGCGCAGCCTGATCACATCCGCCTTTCGTGGCGTCTGCGCATTTGCCTGGACGATAAATAATAGCATTAACATGGCTAGAAGCTGATTTTTCAGCTGTGGTAAAATTACTTTCATGTGGGAAGGACTTTTTGTAACTGATTTAACCCTATGAAAGTAATCAATTTACCGCAATCAGAACGTCAACCTCAGCCCGAGTTGTGCCGATTTATTGAACGGATCGACGCGCGGCGTAATGCTGAAAGTCGTCAACGGCTGGTTCCTACGTTGCAGTTCGTTCTTGATCTTTTCGGCCTTCTTGCTATGAATTTTATAATTCTTAAACCCGATTAACCCAAAAACGACACCTACCGCAGGCCCCGCAATCGCGAGCGAAGTTCCGATCGTCTTGTTATCCGGACTGTCGCCAGTGCTGGCTACGATAATGCCGGATACCAATGTTGCCACGGCCACCGAAGTAAATACGATGGCGCCTTGCTTGCCATCCATTGCGCGGTTATGGTGATACTCATATTTATCCCGTAGCTGATCTGAATTAGCCATCACCACGCTTTTCTCGAACGGGTCGGTGGGCAAATTGTTCATATCCGCATACTGTCCGACGCTATCGGGCGGAATACGGCCTGGGGGAATGGAGTCTTTGACATTGATTGTCTTGCCATTTTTCAGCAGCACCCGCGCCACCTGGTCCAGGTAAATGTAGGTTGCTGCGCTATCGGCCTTGCCCAGGTCACGATAGTTAATCTTTTCGTAGCTCATTTGCGTGATGAGCGCCTGGATGCGCGAACTGTCGCGCTTGATGATCACGTCGTTTTTCCGGCCGGTTTGCGCCATGGCGGCGAAGCTTACCAATGCAAACAGCAGTGGCAGGAAAGAGGTAGGTCGTAACGTGTGTGCCCGCATAGTTTTAGGTTTTTTGAATGAAAAAAGATGAATAAACGTACACAACTTTTAACATTCAACAAAAACCGTGCTATTACACCCCAAATTTATTGAGCTGCTTCACCAGCACTTCAAAATCCTTGGGGTAAGGCGCCTCCACGCGTATATCCTCGCCGTTCATAACCGCAAAGGAAAGCGATCGCGCATGCAATGCAACCCGCTGAATAAGAGGCTGTTCCTCAGTGTCTTTTTTGAGATTGAACTTCCTTTTCAGGCTTGAAAGGAAAATAGGCTCGCCGCCATATTGCGGATCGTTCACGATCGGCGCTTTGAGGCACGACAAATGTACCCGGATCTGGTGCATACGCCCTGTAATGGGGATACATTCCACTAAAGTATAGCCGCGATATACCTGCAAAGTATTGAATATCGTCTCCGCTTCCTTTCCTTCCGCCCGGTCGATCTTCACCGCGGTTCCGTTCTTCAATGGCAGGATCGGCAGATAAACCGACACGCCTTCCAGGTCGTGGATACCGTTCACTACCGCGTGGTACCGCTTGGTAACTTCGCGATGCTCGAACTGCATTGCCAGATGCCGATAAGCAGCCGGATTTTTGGCGAATGCCAATGCACCGGAAGTCTCCTTATCGAGGCGGTGGGCGGCTTGTAATTCGGGATTATATTCTTTGGCAAGTCTCAGCACGCTACCACCGCGGTCGGCCGTACGCTCATCCAGCGTTGCCAGATGCGGCGGTTTGTTCACCACTAAAAAATCCTCGTCCTCGAATATGATAATGTCTTTGAAATTGATCTTCATGATATTGCTATAAAAATAATCCGGATGATGCGCCTCATCGGGCCATTCATCCGGATTCTCTCGGCCACTGGCCTTTATCCGTTACAAAGATAATTATACTATTTGTTTCTGTAAACTTCTTTGGGTCGCATCTAAACCAACGCACTCACCTTCGTAGGGTTCGGGTTGATGGTGTCCGACTCTACGAGCCCGTCGCGGAGGCGCACGATGCGGTGTGCATAATGCGCGATGTCTTCTTCGTGGGTTACCATCACGATCGTGTTGCCTTTGCTGTAAAGCTGGTCGAACAGGTCCATGATTTCGTAAGAAGTTTTGGAGTCAAGGTTACCGGTCGGTTCGTCGGCAAGCAGGATACTCGGTTCGTTTACGAGCGCACGCGCAATGGCGACGCGCTGGCGCTGACCACCCGAGAGTTCATTCGGCTTATGCCCTGCCCGATTCTCCAATCCTACGTTTTTGAGGGACTGCATCGCCTTTTCCGTCCTGTCGGCCTTACTCAACCCTGCGTAAATGAGCGGCAATGCCACATTATCCAGCGACGACATCCTCGGAAGCAGGTTAAATGTCTGGAATACAAACCCGATTTCCTTATTACGGATCTCCGCCAACTCGTTTTCCGTCATGTCGCTCACGTCTTTGTTATTCAGGACATATCTTCCGGTCGTAGGCGTATCGAGGCAGCCGATAATGTTCATCAAAGTCGATTTCCCCGAGCCCGACGGCCCCATAAACGCCACATATTCCCCCTTGTTAACCGAAATTGTAACGGATTTGAGCGCCTGGATAATCTCGCTACCCATTATGTAGCGTTTGGCGATCTCGCTGGTTTCTATGATTTTCATGAAGACGATTTTTCAGTAGGAATATAGCTGTTATGAGTCAGGATGCAGATGAAATTTTATGAAAAAACCCATGCACAAAAAATGAAGCCAGGATCACCGGCGGGGGAATGTCCTCATTAATCACTTGTCCTTCCCGCTTCCAGAACCCCGCAGACTCAAACCGCGCTTCGGATTTGCCATCGCTCACTGCCCATTTGCCGCGCAGCCACGAATCGAGCCTCCAGTAGTAATGCACGCCATCGTAGGTAATCTGCGCTTTGCTCCGAAAAACGTTGTAATCGATGGTACCCAGCACATTTTTCCCTTCGATGTCGCATATTTCGGTGCGCGATTGGAAAAATCCTTTACTCTTGAATGTGAGCATGTAGCCGTCCAGCTCACCGCGGCCGTCGTATTTCCAAAGGGTCGTTTTCAGTATCCCGGCGATAACTTTACCCCGGAAAATCCGGCATTCCGTTTCAGTGAAATTGGATTTCCAGGACAAAGCCGCCATTGATGAAGAGTAATTTTGAGATGGCTAAAATATTAAATCATCAAAATTCCGCTCTTTGTTTTTCGATAAGTGCCCGCATGGGCTGATAGCGCGTCAGAAAACGCTGATAACCGGCAGGCAATGCATACTGCTTTACCTTCGCTTCCCCCTCCGCCGCCTGCCCCAGCAAGCCTTGTTCAAGGTTCAGCAATGCGTATTGTTCCCAAAGTTCGGGGGCATATTCATTGTATCGCAATGCATCCAGCACCAGTTGATAAGCCTGCTTCACTTGCTTTTTGCCACGGTAATATTCCGACGCCGCCGACACAATGCGCGCATCGAACGGATTAGCACGCACGGCACTTTGAATGTTTTGCGGAGAAGGCGATTTTGAAACCACGGCAAACAATGAATCTGTTACCGATTTCGGTCTGACACCGGCGAATAATGACTGTTTCAGCTGCTCTATCGCCGCATTTTGCTGCTTATCCTGGATTTTATCGAGCAATACCACGGCCACCTCCTTTTTATCGGACAATGCATTCGCTACCGCCATCCCGATCGTCCCTTCGATCCCTTCCACAGGAGATAATGCTTCGATCGCCTTATCGTACAGCCCGAGTTGCAGGAGCCAGTGCCCTAATATTTTATGGTACAAATCACTCTTTTCTCCTTCCTCCGCCGCCCAGCCGGTGAGCGTTTCCAGTGCTTTTAATTTGTTCCCGCTATAAAATTCCGGGTACAATGCCGCGAGGGACAAATCCTGCGATAGTACCGGATTTTTTACCGCCAGTTTCGGTAACAATGCAGCCGGTAAGGAATCAAATGCAGCCTGATTTGTGGCATAATTGAGTAAATAAGCGAGAGATGAGACGCTCAAAAGCGAATCTTTCGGGACCGCATTCTTGTTAAAATCCTCTTTATGAAACTGCTGTCTCATATTCTGAACTGCCAGCCAGTTGGCATGCCAGGAAAGGTAATCGTGCTTAGCGGAACCCGCAGCAAGGGAATCCAGCAGGCCCGCATCGGTACTTTTAGCGAGGATTGCGAGCAGGTTCGTCGCCGGGATTTCCGGGCGGGCTGCGTTCGCCTTTGCCAAATCCAGGTAATAGTAAGCCGAATCGGCGACATTGGTTTTAGAATAAAGCATTCCAAGGTTGTTCAGCAACTCGCCATTGGCCGGGAAGCGGCGGAGGCCTTCCTGTAAGCTGTATACGGCGTCAAAAAACAGGCTTTCCTGGACTAGGATGCCGCTCAGGCCCGCGTACGCCTGCGGCGAAGGGTTTTTCAATAACGACTGCCTAAAATAGTACGCCGCCGCATTACGGTCACCCTGTTTCAATGCGATCGACGCCAACGCATAGTTCGATTTATGGTTTTGAAACTCCTGCTGCAATGCAAGTTTATAGTACTGTTCGGCAAGGGTAAACTCCTCTGTGGTGGCATGCAAATCCCCCAATCCATTGAAATAACCGGCAATCGCCTGATTGAGAGGAAGGAGCCGTTGCATGGAGAACAATATCACTACCCCCGCAAAACCGAAAAGCCGTGTTTGCGTCAGCCCGAAACGGAGTGGTTTGTACAAAACCTTATAAACAGCCAGTCTCTGCTGAAACAGCTCGTAGAAATTGATCAACACATAAAACAGGAAAAGCAGGCCCATCGCCAGCTGCCCCTGCACAATGGTATCTTCCAGCGTTTCGAGCACGGGGTCGTTTGCGGTACCAGCCATTAACCCGCCAAATGAAGCCGCAACAATAAACAACCCGATGTAAAGCCAGAAACCCGTAGTCCTGAATGGAAGCAGCCCCTGGGTAGAGTCCGCCCGACGCCGGAACCCCCATATACCGAGTACGCCCGATACTAATGCGAGGTAAAAAGGATTGATCAAAGTCACATTCCAGTCTATTTGCCGGGTATTTTGGAGGTATATCAACAATAATAGCAGCAGATACAGCACGCTGATCACGACGAACTGCACCAATCCCGAGCGCCCTTTGCCGGACTGTCCGCTAGTGCTAAGCCAAACAAGGCCCGCCATTATTTCAGTCGCGGAAACCAGCAGGAAGAGCATGGTAGCAACGAGCCACAACGGAAAGGAATAGGCGGCTGCCGTGAGCGCAGGAACCGGCGATACCGACCCGAATGCAACCACTACTGCTAACAACAATGAAACACCGGCAATGCCCGCAATGCGTGTACCGATGCCCAGATCGGGCCGGAATGCATGAAAATAGTAGGAAACACCTCCGTACAAAACAGTAGCCGAAAGGAACAAAAGGCGGTTTTCAGCCCCGAAAACACGTAATGTTTCCAATCTCGCGAATGCGAGGAATAAAATGAAAAGGATCGTTCCTGCCAGGTACCAGAACCTCGACAAGGTCGTCAACGCAGCGAGCACGAGCGAAAGGCCGAGCAATGCACCGATCCAGAACAGATAAACCGTCACCGGATTGACCTCCATCACCGATGACATAAAGCTCTCTGTCACCAGGTGCGTGGGCGTCGAAATACCATATTGCCATTGTCCGAGTTGCAGCACATCCACCACGGCCGTCGTTTCCGACAGCTCGCTTACCACATTCCACCGCACCACATTTCCCAGCGGATCGATGCATTGCCAAACGAGGAAAGCCAGGCCTAAAATCAAAACCAGGAAAGCACCGACAGCCATCCGCCGCTCGGACGGCGACCATACCTTCCAGAAAAGTAAATCGTTCATATTAAGTATTTTAAATCAGAAACCAGTCAGAAACCGGTTATCTCCACCAGATCGTTCGTTTCGAGCAAAGTCAATGCTGACGCCAAATTTGCCTCGAAAATTTCTTTCAATCTATTTTTGGATGTACTTCCGCAGGTCAGCCAAATGACTTTCGGTGGACTGCCAAAGCGGTTTAGCAACGAAACAAAATCGTCGTCCTTGGTGATGACAATCGCATTTTTTGTTTTGGAAAAAGCAAATATCTCTTCATCCTCAGCATGACGGAGATTGAGAAACTGCGCAGAAAAGCATGGAATTTCGAATATCTCGGTGATCCAGACAGCGAGCGCCGGAGGCAGTTGGGCGTCTAGTATGATCATCAGGCCGCTTGCAGAACGGGGTGATTAAGTTTGGCGGCTGCATAAAGGAGGCAAGCCGTAATATCTTCCGGTTCGAGGTCGGGCAGCTCTTCTTTCACAATCTGTTCCGGCGTAAGACCGGCTGCCAACAACTCGATCACATCGGTCACGCGGATACGCATATTCCTGATGCAAGGTTTGCCCCCGCATTGTTTAGGATTAAATGTAATACGTTCCAAAAGTTGCGTGTTCATCTGCATTTTGTCGGTGTTCAATTCAAATTTAGGCGATTTTAGCAACTATCTCAAACCGTTGAGTGGTTCCGGGTATGGTCAAAAAGTTCCCGCTTCACCCCTCTCAAACCCACTTTCCGGAAATATTAAACACAGTTTTCGGGAAAAACGGGTGATTTTCTAAAAAATATCCAAATTTTCGCCTCGTCTGCTATTGGTACTGACCAAATTATCTCCTACTTTTGCGGTCTGAAAAAAACCTCATCCGAGATAATCAAAATTATATAATGGCAAACGCAGCAAACGTAGGAAAAATTACGCAGGTAATTGGCCCGGTTGTAGACGTATCATTTGAGGACAGCGGACGTATCCCTGCGATCCTTGATGCGTTGGAAGTCATCAAACCAAACGGTCAGAAAGTAGTTCTTGAGTGCCAGCAGCACCTGGGCGAAGACCGTATCCGTACTATCGCGATGGATAGTACAGAAGGTATGCAACGCGGCATGCAGGTTACTCCGCTTGGAGCGCCTATCAAAATGCCAATCGGCGAAGGCATCAAAGGACGTCTGTTCAACGTAATCGGTGAAGCGATCGACGGTCTTACTCCGTTGGATTCTTCAAATGGTATCTCCATTCACCGCGCGGCTCCCAAATTCGAAGAGCTGGCAACCGCTACCGAGGTACTTTTCACAGGTATCAAGGTAATCGACCTTCTTGCTCCTTACGTAAAAGGTGGTAAGATCGGTTTGTTCGGTGGTGCGGGTGTAGGTAAAACCGTATTGATCCAGGAGCTGATCAACAACATCGCGAAAGCATATTCCGGTCTTTCGGTATTCGCCGGTGTGGGTGAGCGTACACGTGAAGGTAATGACCTGATGCGTGAGATGATCGAAGCGGGTATCATCAAATACGGCGAGGATTTCAAGCACAGCATGGAAGAAGGCGGCTGGGATATCTCCAAAGTTGATTATAATACACTGAAAGATTCGCAGGCGACATTCGTGTTCGGCCAGATGAACGAACCTCCTGGCGCACGTGCTCGTGTAGCTTTGTCAGGTTTGACCATGGCTGAGTATTTCCGTGACGGAGATGGCGAAGGTCAAGGCCGCGATATCCTTTTCTTTATCGATAACATTTTCCGTTTTACACAAGCTGGTTCAGAGGTATCCGCTCTTTTGGGACGTATGCCATCTGCGGTAGGTTACCAGCCTACGCTTGCTACTGAAATGGGCCAGATGCAGGAGCGTATCACCTCTACAAAACGTGGTTCAATCACTTCCGTACAAGCGGTTTACGTACCTGCGGATGACTTGACTGACCCTGCGCCTGCAACAACATTTGCCCACTTGGATGCTACGACCGTATTGAGCCGTAAAGTATCTGAGAAAGGTATCTACCCTGCTGTGGATCCGCTTGACTCCGCTTCACGTATCTTGAATGCTGAAACACTCGGTGCAGCTCACTACGACTGTGCACAACGTGTGAAAAACATTCTTCAGCGTTACAAAGAATTGCAGGATATCATCGCGATCCTTGGTATGGAAGAACTTTCCGAAGAGGACAAACTGGTTGTATCACGTGCACGTCGCGTAGAGCGCTTCCTTTCGCAGCCATTCTTCGTTGCTGAGCAGTTCACAGGTTTGAAAGGTGTATTGGTAGATATCAATGATACTATCAAAGGCTTCAACCTGATCATGGACGGTGCTTACGATCACCTTCCTGAAATGGCTTTCAACCTCGTTGGAACCATCGAAGACGCTCAGGCGAAAGGAGAAAAAATGCTGGCGGAAGCAGGCCGGTAAGTTATAGAGTTCATGAGTTTATGAGTCCATGAGTATAGTCTCATAAACTCTAAACTCATAGGCTCATAAGCTCATAAACTTTCTAATCATGCATTTAGAAATCATTACCCCAGATAAAAAGGTATTTGCCGGCGAGGCGAATGCCGTAACATTACCGGGTACAGAAGGACAGTTTCAGGTTCTGAACCGTCACGCGCCGCTGGTCAGCACGCTGGGCAAAGGTGATGTGGTAGTCGATACCGGCGCTGCAAAGCAAAACTTCGTCATCGACGGTGGTGTTGTGGAAGTGCTGAATAACAAAGTATTGGTTCTCGCCGAAGCAGTTCTTTAAGAATATACATTTAATGCAAAACCGCGGATGCTGTGAAAACGGCATCCGCGGTTTTTGTGTTTTATGGTAAGGTCAAAATGTCTAAAAAGGCTTGCAGACGAACAATTGGAATTTCTTCGAAAGATCCTAGTTCCAACAAGCCCCGCTTATCACCGGTTACAATATATTCTGCCTTGCCGTCTCTGGCTAATGCGAGAATGAAATTGTCCTCAGGATCCGGGCTGGCATCGATAACGGATGTTACGACAACAGGTTTTAGGCGCCGTTTTAACGAACTGATAAACTCATCGGCATCCTCAATTGTAATGTATTTCCGGAACTTCTCACGATAAGCGACTTCGGAGATCTCTTCTAAAAGGGTGATATCAGCCAATATCTGAATATTCTCATTCAAGAAAATGCGCTCCAACTTAGCCCGGTGCGTTTTTCCGATGAGAGCACTGATATAGTCTGTGGTGTCAATGACTATATGCACTACTTCGCATTTCTAGCCGCCCGAACTGCTTTTATCTCGGCAAGAATTTCGTCTTCTGTGATATCTGGATCCGTTTGTGGTAAACGGCTAGAAAGCTTCGCCCATTCACTACGAAAGTCTGCAAATGAATTTTGCGGCTCAGCCTTTCTGATTGTCAAAAATTTCAAGTTCTTCAATAGCTCCAACACGAATGGAGCTTCATTCTCTGGGATATCGATCGTTATTTCCATAGTTATGTGTATTTACCTTAACACGAATATAACATGGAAACCTCAATTTTGATTGTGTTGAAAGATAAGTCCAAGTCCAACAATAGCAAAATTTGCCGTTGCGGAGAACCTGCATAGGATCTATCCACCTCCTGATCATCCAGTACGGCTGTTCACACATTTATCAATTTCCTTATGTCTTTTCAGCTTATTTTTAATTTATCAACCCAACCACTGCTAACCATGAAAGTGATTTTGAAAAAAGGTCAAATGCTAAATGAGGTATTTTCCCCTACTGCACATTCGAAGGTTTTTCCGCCTGCCGCATTCAGCGCAAACGGGAAAAAACTTAATGCTCAAAAATTTGTAGGCGTAATCAAATTTAATGACGACATCCAGAAAACCGATCGAGAAAATGAGTGGAACCAAGATCCTGATTGACACAGATATTGCGATCAACATCTTTAGAGGCGATCAACATCTGGCTGTACTTTTGCAAGACACAGAAGCTTACATTTCCATTGTTGGCGAATTGGAATTATTGGGTTATCGAGCAATACCCGTCGAGGAAGGGCCTTGGGTTGAAAAGTTTTTGAATGAATGCATAGTCATCGGCCTGATTGATGGAATCAAGGAAATTGCCATTTACATCCAGCGTCAATACAATCTCACACTCCCCGACGCCATAATTGCTGCTACATCCATTTTCCTGGGTATTCCACTTTTGTCGACAGACGATCACTTCGAAAGAGTTAAAGAGCTGATTTTCATATTTTATCAGCCCTAATCTCCAATATCAATCACCAACAAAATCGCCCTATTCGACAACGCCTCGAATTCTATCGCTTCCGCATTACCCAAGGCCAATCCATCCCGCCGTTCCAGCAGCCGGTTCTGCACTTCAAATGCCCCTTCGATCACGAAAATGAATGCGTTATGACCCGCATTCCCGCTGGCGAAAATACCTTCTTCCCGACCGTCGTATTGGCCTATAAACAGCTGCGTGGCACTTCCGTTATGCCCACCTACCGGAAGAAGGACATTTTTCTCACTTAAATCAAATTGAACAGTGATGCCTGATAATGGCATCGGGGTGCTTAAAAACGAACTGTCATTGATCCTGATCTGCAAATAGTTGATCGCCTCATCAGGATATGGATTGGTAATAGTATAGACTCCATCGGGCGACGCAGGCAAAAACAACGCCTCTCCGGAGTTGACGAACCTCGGCTCCCTACCCTTTTCCCCGACCTCGATCGCCCCCACCACCGGCAACAAAATGATCTGACAAAACCGCTCCACCCGCAATGCATGACTGCATTCCGGCATCAGCGTCTCATCATTCAGGACTTCCAGCGTGCCGAACGGCCCGCGATCGGCAGCATGGTATTCCTCAAAATTGAAAGTCCTGAAACTCCGGAAGCCATCCGCCAGAAACTGCCCGCGAAAGCTTTCGAGATATATTTGAGCTTGGGTTGTTGGGAACATAGATGTATACTTCGGCTTTCGGCCGTCGGCTGTCGGCTTGACTAGTATTTCAGCGGTCGGCGGTCCAAAATCCTGCATTAAACAAAAAAGTCCGACTGCCGAAAGCCGACAGCCGAAGTCAAATTAAGCACTTACCACAATTGCGTGGGTCAATACATACCCTGCGGAAACGCTGCCGGTAACAGTCGACAGCTCGGTGCTTACGCCGTCGCCGAAGACGTTATCTCTCGCATTCGTGGTGTCGGCCTGGCCGTGGCTCGCGTACACGCCCTGCGCAAATACAACCTTGCTGATTTCTTCCGGAAATGCGATTTGAGTCACCAGCAACGATTTTCCGCTCGCATTATACACGTGTACATGAATGTGCACCGCGCGACCCGAGTACCAACCCGGATAAATGCTCGTGAAAGTCACAAGGCCATTGGCATCGGTCGTCTGGCGACCGCGGAGGAAATGCACGCTCGTGTAGTTTGTCGACTGCATACCTGTGCCGCCGTACTCAGAGTAATTACCTGCCGCATCACAATGCCAGATATCCACCAATGCACCTGCCAGGCCTTCACAGCTGTTGTTTTTATTCTGAATAGTGATGTTGACCGTCAGCTTGGTTCCGGTGCGGTCGGAAGTAATGTCGTTCGAAACCAGGCTCGCGGGCGATTTCGTCGGGAATGGCCCTTCTGTTTCGGAGGCCGTCGTGGTGCAGGTTCCGGAGGTAGAGCCCGAAGTACTACCGGACGTTGTACCGGTTGTGTCAGTTGAGGTTTCTACGGGATCCACAGTATCATTGGAGCAGCTGATCACGGGTATGATCGCCGCCAGTCCCAATGCCGAAAATCCTTTTTTCAAAAATTCTTTGCGTTCCATAATTGCAGCAGTTCTGTGAGTTCAAATACATTATCGTATCTGTTTCTCCCTTTGTTGCGGAACAAGCGGATTGTATCGGTCAATGGCCCGATTTTACCGGTGAATCGGCAGGCTTGCTGAAATCAGGTTTGCTGGTTCTTCCATTTTTCGATGAAGTCGACATAGCTGTCGCTTACGGGTAACTCAGCGCCCGACAAAAGCTTAACTTTCTTATTCTGAATAGATTTCACCTGTAAATTGGGCACGATATAGCTCCGGTGAATTCTGCTGAAGCCGTTTTCGGGTAAAATTTCAAGAATCCCTTTCAGCGACATGAGCGTCATGACCGGGTGACGGGAACTCAGCAAATGGATTTTAATATAATCTTCCATTCCCTCGATATAGGCAATGTCATTCGATGCAATCTTGATCGCCCTGTACTCCGAACGGACCACGATAGACTCCCCCTTTTCTCTCGCTTTTTTCAGTTCGAAACGTTCGGCAGCCTTTTGCACCGCCTTTTCGAAACGTTCAATTGAAATCGGTTTCAAAAGGTAATCCACCGCTTCGAGTTCAAAACCCTCATAGGCGAATTTCTTATGAGCAGTCGTAAAAACGACCATCGGCCTGTTGTCCAGCCTGGCAACCAGCTCCAATCCCGACAAGTCGGGCATATTGATGTCTATGAAAAGCAAATCCACCACATTGGCTTTCAGAAACCGGCCACCTTCAATCGCATCGTCGAACATTGCGGTTAATTCCAGCACCGGAAATGCGGCAATGTATTTTTCGAGTACGCTCAACGCCAGCGGCTCGTCGTCAATGATCACGCATTTCATCGTCCCAAGAGTTTTAAATGCACAGTAAAAAGCTCCCCGTCATTACGTATATCGAGGTCGTACGATCCGCTATAAAGTAAATCGAGCCGTTTCCGGGTATTCAAAATACCTACCCCTGTACGCTCCTCATCCTTGCTCCGTTCAATAATCCGGTTTTGGCAAAAGAATCGAACAGAGTCCCCCAGAATCTCGACGGCAATGCGTATCACCGATTCCCGGTGATTACTTACACCGTATTTAAATGCATTTTCCACGAAAGTCATCAGGATCAGGGGCGCAATTTTAATGCCTTCCGCCTGGCCTTTTACGCTGAAATCCAGACTGGTTTTGGCATTCAACCGCAACTTTTGCAACTCCACATAGTTTTCGAGGCAAGCAAGCTCATCTTCCAGCGGAACGTAGTTTTCGGTCGCCTCCTCGGTAATGTACCGCATCATTTGCGACAATTTGAGAATGCTCGGCGCCGTATGCGCGCTGCTGCTCACGGCCAGGGCATAAATGTTGTTGAGGGTATTGAAAAGAAAATGCGGGTTGATCTGCGCCTTGAAAAACGAAAGCTCGGCATGAGCCTTCTCGGCCTCGTAAAGAATCGCCCGCCGCTCCGACTGCCGCCATTCCTGCGAAAGGCGAATCGCCATGGCTATCGCCCAAACGACCATGAAAAGCGTCAGACTCACGAAATCGACGGCCCTTTCCTGTCCAGGCCGCGGCATCCGGCGGGGTTTGGGACCTTGCGGCGGACCGGGCGGGCGGCCCTCACCGAATCCATCCCGCGGCGGCTCGGGCATCACTTCCCTACCCCGCTGCTCCTCCTGAAACTTCCTGAATATGAGCTTCTCAAAGGGCTGCGAAAAATAAATCGATATAAATAGCCCCACAAATACGCCTCCATAGGCCACATAATGCTGTTTCAGATACAGCTTAGGGATCAACACCCGCAAATTGCCGTAAAACAATATCGCATATACCAGGAAAAACAGCCAGAACCAGCCCGATTGCAGCACCTGCACGGGAAAATCAGCACGAGGCGCACGCGAAACAATCGTGAGCGGCAGGCTCATAAACAGTACCCATCCCAACAAATGAATGATCCAAAGGTTCTTAGCCCTAAACATGGCGGCGTGATGGAAATTGGCGATTGCGCGGTATTTGATGACGAAGATAGGAGTTACATTCAGAAAAAGTTTTCTATTTTCGAAAAGCACATTTTCACTCCCACCCATGCAGCAACCTTCTACCCGAAACGAACTTTTCAAGATCCTGGGCGTCGGATTCGGCGTCGCCGTGACCGTCGGCGGCACCATCGGCACCGGCATTCTACGGAAGCCGGGCCCTATTGCGGCGCAGCTGGGCGATCCAGGGCTGATCATGGCGCTGTGGGTCGGAGTGAGCCTCTACGCATTTCTTGGAACGTTATGTACGATCGAACTCGGCACGTCGGTCCCGCGGGCGGGGGCGTGGTACGTGTATGCACAGCGTGCGTTCGGGAATTACGCAGGCTTCGTGGTCGGGATCAACAGCTGGCTGGGCACCTGTTCGGCGCTGGGTTTCGGGGTATATACGATGAGCGAATACCTGGCACTGCTGCTTCCCTCCCTGGCCGGTTTTGAATCGTATGTGGCAGCGGCTATCCTGCTCGCACTCACGGTCATACACTGGATCGGGCTGGCATTGGCGAGCAGTTTTCAGAACATCATGAGCTTGCTGAAAGGTATCGGGCTCTTCGCATTCGTGGCGGTTTGTTATTTGTATGGCAATGAGGTTACTGTGGAAGAAGCGCAGGTCACCACGAGCAAAATCATCGAAACGGGCTCCTGGATAGCGCCCGTGGTTTTCTCTTTACAAGCCATATTTTACACCTACGACGGCTGGCATACTGCGGCCTATTTTTCCGAAGAAGACCGTGATCCTTCCAAAAACCTGCCCAAATCGATGATCGGGGGGGTTTTAGTCATCATTGCCATTTACCTGCTCTGCAATCTTGCCATTCTCCACGTGTTGCCAATGGACCGGCTCGCACAATCGAAACTGGCCGCGGCCGATGCAATTACCCTGATTTTCGGCGAAGGTTCCGGCAAAATTGTGACCCTGTTCCTGATGATTTCAATTCTCGGCATCGTCAATGCGCAGCTGTTGTTCAATCCCCGCGTGCTCTACTCCATGAGCCGCGACGGACTGTTCCTCAGATCCGGCGTTACCGTGAACCAGGGCGGCACGCCGGCAGTGGCAATGCTCATTACCTCCGCAGTGGCTATCACATTGATTCTCACCGGAAAAGACGCGACAGAAAAACTATCCGACATCGCGACGTTCTTTTTTGTTCTCGGCTACACCTCCGGATTTGCCTCGCTGCTCGCATTACGAAAAAAAGAACCCGATTTGCCCAGGCCATGGAAAGTCCCCGCCTACCCTTTTCTGCCTGTATTAATGCTGATTCTGTCCATCGCTTTTCTGGTCGGCGCCATCATTCAGGACCTTCCGAGCAGCCAGTATGCACTGCTATTCCTTGTGATAAGCTATCCCGTTTATTTGCTGGTTAGTAAGCTGAATCAGTAGAATTATTTTGCAAGTTTATTTTAGGTAAATTGCATATATAACAAATCTTGATCAACGATATGCCGTGGAAAAAAACCTTCATCAACAGTGCATTACTTGCCGCCATTACATTACTTATCACAGCATTCCAATGGTCGGAAGAAGACTTCACTCAATTCATTTCCAACAAATTAAATAAATACCGTGGCGCGCGGCCCGTCGAAAAGGCCTACCTCCACCTCGACAAGCCCTATTACGTAACCGGCGATACGCTCTGGTTCAAAGCATATCTTACCGAGGGGTCGCTGCATCTCGCGGATAGTGCCAGTAACCTGCTCTACGTGGACCTGATCGAGCAGCGCTCGGGAAGGAATGCGGCTTTGAAACGTGTACAAATGACCGGAGGCGTTGGCCACGGCGAGTTCGTCCTCGCCGATTCGCTGGCGCCCGGCGCTTACACGATCCGCGCATACACCAATTGGATGCGCAACTCCTCCGAAGACTTTTTCTTCCAAAAAAATGTGTATGTATTTGATTACGAAGAATCTAACACGCCAAACACGGCTGGCAGTAAAATAGACCTGCAATTTTTTCCGGAGGGAGGGCAGCTGGTCGCGGACATCAACACCCGCGTCGCGTTCAAGGCTGTGAATGAAGCCGGACTTGCCCAGGATGTAACAGGTTTCGTTTTGGCCCAAAGTGGCGACACCGTTGCTTCATTCAAAAGCGAACATTTGGGAATGGGGCGGTTTCAGTTTGCACCTAAAACGGGGGAGTCGTACCAGGCATTTGTAAAGGAAAGCAATGGAAAAGTAACGCCGGTAGCATTTCCGAAATTACACGACACCGGCTTTACTATGCTGGTCGACAACCTGTCAAATCCATTCAAAATGAGGGTGATAGCCTATGCTAAAATTCCCGGAAAAGCAGAAATACCTGTCCACGTGGTGGGGCACGCGCGGGGCATTGTGGCATTTGTGGCAAAAGGAAAAGTCACTAACCGTGGATTAATGATGCAGCTCCCGACCACCGAGTTTCCCGACGGTATTACCCATCTCACGCTTTTCGACGACGCCGGTAAGCCCGTTTGCGAAAGGCTGGTGTTCGTGGACCATTCGAGGAGTTTGCGTGTCAATGTCAAGCCATCGAAGGCAGAGTACAAGCCGCGTGAAAAAGTCGATGTAGAGGTAACCGTCACCGACTCGGCAGGCAAACCCGTTGAGGCAAACATCTCGCTGGCGGTAACCGACGTCGGTCAGATATTACAGCAGCCGTTCGATCAGAATATCGCCTCCTATTTGCTATTATCTTCTGATTTAAAAGGGCTTATAGAACAACCTGCCTATTATCTGGACCCGACAAAACCACAGCGCAAAATCCACCTCGACTACCTCATGATGACGCACGGCTGGACGCGTTTCAAATGGGAAGACGTACTGAGTGACTCCATTCCGCCGACTAAAAGATATGTCGAGCAGGGTATCACACTCGAAGGCGATACCAAACGGAACAATAAAAAATTGACCGAAAAAACTGTGCTGTCGCTCTTTGTCAGCAACGATAGCCTCAGCAATTTCATGACCGCGGAAACCGACGAAAACGGTCATTTCACAATCTACAACCTGGCTTTCAGCGATTCTCTGCAACTTCGTTTGCAAGGGATGAACAAAAAAGGCAACCAGAACCTGTCTTTCACCCTTAATCCGTTCGATCCGCCACGCGCTTCTGTGGTGAAAATTCCTTTCAAACCCGTAACCGTCGATGCACAACGGCTGGCCGACTTTCTCAAAAATGCGGCCAGGGACCAGGAGATTTCTACAAAAATCCGGGAAAACCGCGAGCGGCTACTTCGGGAAGTTACCATTAAGGCCAAAAAAGAAGTACCCCGCGACTCCCGTAAACTTTACAGTTCGGCCGATGCGACCTTGAAAGTGACGCCTCAGATGTCTTCCGGCTATACAAGTATACTCGATATGCTCCAAGGCCGGGTTGCGGGCGTGTCGGTCATGGGATCGGGGATGAATGCGGTGGTGTCGATAAGAGGCAACAGAGGGGAGCCGCTTTTCGTACTGGATGGTATGCCGGTGGATAAGCAGCTGATTACCTCGCTGAGCGTGTATGATGTGGAGTCCATTGATGTGCTGAAAGGGGCGTCGGCTGCGATATACGGAAGCAGGGGCGGAAACGGGGTTATTTCGGTACTTACCAGGCGTGGAAATGAGAATTACGACTATTCGCAGGACATTGTACCGGGTGTGCTGGTGACTAAAATCGCCGGTTTTCACACCCCGCGTGAGTTTTATACACCTCAATACGGGCCTGCCAGTCCTCCCGCTCCGAATCCGGATTACCGGTCGACCGTTTTCTGGGCACCTATGCTCAAAACCGGTAGCGACGGCAAGGCCCGGGTAAGCTACTATCATTCCGATGCCGTCGGCGCCGCGGACATACACGTGGAAGCGCTAAGCCCCAGCGGGCTGCCCGGTTTCGGAAAATCGGCCTATCCGGTGCGATAACCATGCAATGGAGGCCGATTCAGGCATAAGATTATATGTATTTCCACGTTAGTATACTTATTTGCCAAGACATTTGGGCAGAGCATACTGACAAAATTTGGTAACTTTGTTATTTACACTGAAATAGCCGGTCATGACCACGATCTGATGGCGCACGATTCATATATGAGGACCGAATATTTGAAAATAACCCTTCTTATTTGCCTCGTATCGGCCTCCTGGCTGATGACGCCGGCCCACGCCCAGCGTCGGAAAGATCGTGACAAGCAGGAAGTTAAAGAGGATGGCGTCCTTACAAGGCTGGAAGGGGAGTCGATGGCCGCCGAGGGGATGAAATTCATGATGAAGGACGAGCCCGACCGCGCATTACCGGTGTTTGAAAAGCTGGCGCTCCTCAGCCCGCAGGACGCGACCGCGCATTACCTGGTGGCTACGGCGCTGGTCAAGCTCGAAAAATACGACGACGCGGTCAACGCCTCCAAAAAGGCGCATGATCTCGATAAAGAAAATATTTTCTATTCCCAGCAGCTCGCAGAACTCTACGCGAAACGCCGCAAATACTCCGAAGCCGCCCAGATTTATGAGACGCTGGTGGCCAAAAACCCGGAGAATATCGAGTATGGGATAGAATTGGCGGCCGTGTATGTTTTTGCCGACCAGTTCGACAAGGCGATCGAAACTTACAACAAGCTGGAAAAATCAATGGGTGTGACCGAAGAGATCACACACCAGAAACAGCAGCTCTATCTTCGCCAGAACAATCTTGACAAAGCATTAGAGGAAGGCAAAAAACTGATTGCGGCGGAGCCCGGGGAGGTTAGCTACCGCGTGGAGCTGGCCGAAATGCTGATCGCCAACGACCGCATTGTAGAAGCAGTTACGCCACTGGAAGAAGCATTGAAAATTAACCCGGACGAGGCGCAGGCGCACGTATTGCTGGCGGATATCTACCGCAGAAACGGCGATGTGCAGAAATGCAACCAGGAGCTGAAACAGGTTTTTGCCAACCCTAACCTCGACGCCGATCCAAAAATCCGGGTGCTATCGGGCTACCTGACGATGCTGAAAACCGAAAACGAGGTGAACGAGGCCGTTTCACTGGCACGCCAGCTCTCGGAAACACACCCGAACGAATCCAAAGCGACTGTTATTTACGCCGATTTGCTGACACGGCAGGGCAAATATCCCGAAGCACGGCAGCTGTACCTCAGGGCAGCAACAGCAGATCCCAATGTATTTCAGGTTTGGATCGCCATTATGCAGCTCGACGGCCAGCTCAATCAGCCCGACAGCATGCTGGTGCATTCGGAAAAAGCATTGGAATTGTTCCCGAATCAGGGCATGTTCTGGTATTTCAATGGGACGGCGAATCTGATGAAGAAAAATTATAAGGAAGCCACTTCATCTCTCGAAGAAAGCCTGAAAATGATCGGCGAAAATCCCCAGTTGCTGCCTTTGATACACGCACAACTCGGCGACGCATTCAACGGAATAGGCGATCACGATAAATCCGACGCCGCCTATGAACTCGCATTGAAAGCTGACCCGGACAACGATCACGTCCTGAACAATTACAGCTACTTTCTTTCTTTGAGAAAGGAAAAGCTCGATCTGGCCCTCAAAATGTCGGAAAGGCTGGTGCAGCAGCATCAAAACAACCCCACTTACCTGGACACCTACGCCTGGGTATTATACATTCGTAAAGACTACAAAAAAGCCAAGGAGTACCTCGAAAAGGCAATGCTCGACAGCAACGGTGTGAGTGGCACAATTGTTGAGCACTACGGGGACGTCCTGTTCAAACTGGGAGAACGGGACAATGCGGTGGCCCAATGGAAAAAAGCCAAGAGAATGGGAGAAACCACCGAACTTCTTGACAAAAAAATAGCAACAGGTGCATTACATGAGCAGTAAAATTACGGTCGGGCTGGTAGCCATATCTCTGATGTGGTTCACAGCCTGTCACAAACCACGTTCTTCCAAAAGTGTTTCCCAAAAGCCGGATATCGATACAACCCTGATTACCAGGGGGCCGGAGCCAAAAGATACCATAGCCGCAGATACCGCCGCAGCGGATACGGTGGCGGTAGTGCCCGATGCGGGCGAGCCGATGCCGGCGGTAAAAGTCGCCGAAGTCGATTTCGATTACCTGACAGCCAAATCCAAGTTTTCTTTCAAAAGCGCGAAGCAGGATTTCGATAATACTAATGTGAATATCCGGATGAAAAAAGACAGCATTATCTGGCTGTCGGTGACCGGTGTGGGACTGGAAGTGGCGCGCGGCATTATTACGCGGGATTCCATTGTATTTATGGACAAAATTCACCGCGATTACTTCGTTTTCAATTACGACCAGCTTAGCAAGCAATATAATTTCGACCTGAATTTTGATCTTCTGCAATCGGTGATCATCGGCAATATGCCATTCGAAATGCAGGAAAATGGCCGTTTTGTAAAGGAAAATGACTTTTATGTCCTCAAACAGGCCGTCGACAGGCTGGAAGTGGACAACTACATTGCCGAAAAAAATCAAAAGCTCTCACGCCTGAAAGCAACGGAAGTGCCTACACAGAACACTTTTACGCTGGATTACGAGGATTTCCGGGCGGTGGGCAGCTTCCTTTTCCCGTTCATTAGTCATATCAACCTGAACGTGCTTTCCAAAGAACAGCAGAAACTCGAAACAACCATGCGCCTCAAACACAGCAAGGTGGAATTGGTAAACCAAAGTCCCGGTTTTCCGTTTAATGTTCCTTCGAGCTACAAGCGTAAAAGGTAAAATACAGAAAGTCTGCTTAACTTTGCCCGCCGTGAGATGTATTTTTGGCCGCAAGAATCAATATTATGCCCTTTCGTACCCCTGGTAGCCGTCGTTTTTGGTTAGTGCTTACATTCGTGCTTTGTGCATGCGCAGGTGCATTTGCGCAGAAGACCCGTGAGCAATTGGAGCGGGAAAAAGCTGAAAACCAGGGCAAGATCAGGGAGATTCAGAGCATCTTGAAACAGACTTCTTCCCAAAAGAACGTCAACCTAGGCCAACTGAAAGCCCTGAACCAGCAGATTAACACCTACAAAAAGCAGATAGACCTCCTTACCGACGACCTGGAAATCCTTGACAGGGAACTAAGAGTGCTCGAAAAACGGCGCCAGTCGCTGGATAGCAGCCTTGCGGTGCTGAAACAGGAGTACGGTCATATGATTTATGAGGCGTCGAAACGGAACGCCTATTTCAATCAACTTGTTTTCCTGTTCTCGGCGGGCACTTTCAACCAGTTTGTGCTCCGGTACAAATACTTGAAACAATATACCGAGGCACGTCAGGGCCGGGCCAAAGAGATTGATGCTTTGCAAAAACAAGTAATGGCTGAACGTCAGCGCATTACTTCCAAGAAGAATCAGCAGAAAAACGTGCTGGACACACGTGTTACCGAAAATACCAAGCTGGAAGGCCTGAAAGTGAAACAGAACGAGGTGATCCAGGAACTCTCGTTGAAAGAAGTTGAGCTGAGGAAGCAAATTGCTGAAAATAAACGCGCTACCGACCTTTTGGAAGCCAGTATCCGCCGCATTGCCGAGCGGGAACGCAAAGAACGCCTCGAAAGGGAACGTCGCGAGCGCGAGGAGCGTGAGGCGCGCAGGAAGGCTGAACGCGAAAGAATTGCCCGCGAGAATGCCGAACGGGAGAAAAAAGGAGAAGCAGCAGTAGAAGCGCCGAAAGAAGTAGAAGAGGAGCCGGTCGTTTCGAGTGGTATGAGCGAAGAAGAAACCACATTGGCCTCGTCGTTCACGGCTTCGCAGAATCGCCTTCCGTGGCCGGTAAAGGGCTTTGTATCCAGCCATTTCGGCCAGCGCCCCCATGCCGTTTTGAAGGGTGTGATGGTGGATAACCTTGGAATTGACATTCAAACGACCGCCGGGGAGTCGGTGAGGTCGGTTTATGACGGAACGGTGCTTGACGTAACCGAGCTGCCCGGAATGGGAAGCGTGGTAGCGATCCAGCATGGGAATTATATGACGATTTACGCCAAAATGGCCGGTGTGGCTGTACGTGCCGGACAAAAGGTAAAAGCACGTGAAAATATCGGCCGGGTAGCCACCGACAGCGACGGCACCTCGGAATTACAATTCCAGATCTGGAAAAATACCTCACGACTGAACCCCGAAAACTGGCTGATACACCGGTAGCGTTTCTACTTGGCTGTGACGTCTTGGGAAGGAGAGTCAAGAATAGTCAGGCGTTGTCAGGAATAGTAGAACAGGTAATTTGTAGTCAGGAATAGTCATTTATTGTTAGGGGTGTAATTTACCATACCTGCAAATTCTCCTCCCAATTACACATGACAGCATCTGACCATAAATGACCACACTTGGCCACTCCTGACAATACCTGACTACAATGACCACACTAGACTTAACGATTTTCGATTACCATTACCGATAACCACCATGTCTGTACATACTGCTGATATCAAGCGCATTACGACCCACGTGATTCAGGAAATGAAGAACCGTGGCGAAAAAATAACCTGTCTTACCGCCTATGACTATTCCATGGCGGGAATCGTGGATGCAGCCGGCGTTGAGCTGATCCTGGTGGGCGATTCTGCTTCCAATGTCATGGCTGGTCACGAAACGACTTTGCCGATCACGATCGATCAGATGATCTATCACGCATCTTCCGTAGTGCGTGCTGTGAAACGTGCATTGGTTGTCGTGGATTTGCCGTTTGGCTCGTACCAGGGCAATTCCCGCGAGGCATTGAACTCTGCGATCCGTATTATGAAAGAATCCGGCGCACACGCTGTGAAGCTCGAAGGCGGGTTGGAGATTAAAGACTCAGTGACGCGCATACTAAGTGCGGGAGTGCCTGTAATGGGGCATTTAGGGCTTACACCGCAATCTATTTACAAGTTCGGGACTTACACCGTCCGCGCGAAACAGGAAGCCGAGGCGCAAAAACTGATCGAGGATGCCAAAATGCTCGAAGAAGTGGGTTGCTTCTCGGTAGTACTCGAAAAAATCCCGGCGAAACTGACCAAACAAGTCTCTGAAAGCATTCAAATCCCGACGATCGGGATCGGTGCGGGGCCTCATGCCGATGGCCAGGTGCTCGTGATCCACGATTTGCTGGGTATCAACAAGGAGTTCAAACCGCGCTTTTTGCGCCATTATGCCGATTTGAATGGCGTTATGACCAACGCCATCACCAATTATATTTCAGATGTAAAAGGAAGGTCATTCCCGAACGAATCGGAATCATACTGACCTTTTAAAAAGTATTAAACTAATAATATGGCTAAAAAACCTTTTCGGGTTGTTTACGAAGATAATCACCTGATCATCGTCAATAAGGAGCCGGGTATTCTGGTTCAGGCCGATGTTACCGGCGATACGTGCCTGCTCGATATGGTCAAAGACTATATTAAGGAGGAATATAACAAGCCGGGAGCCGTGTTTCTCGGCACTGTACACCGCCTGGATCGCCCCGTGAGCGGGCTTGTGGTGTTCGCACGCACCTCTAAGGCGCTCGAACGCATGAACGAGATTTTCCGCAAACGTGACGTTCAGAAGACCTATTGGGCCGTTGTGAAAAACAAGCCTGCCGAGAAGAAGGGCAAGCTCGTGCATTGGCTTACCAAAAACGAGGCCCGCAATGTGACTACCGCCCACGACCAGGAAGTACCCGGCTCGCAGCGTGCAGAGCTTTCATACCGCTGGATCGGCGAGATCAACAAGTTCCATTTGCTGGAAGTAATGCCCGTCACCGGCAGGCCGCACCAGATCCGCGTACAGCTGGCATCGATGAACTGCCCGATCCGCGGGGATGTGAAGTATGGTTATCCCAAAGGCAATCCGGACGGCAGCATCAATTTGCACGCAAGGAGGCTTTATTTTGAGCATCCGGTTAAAAAAGAGCCGGTTATCTGCCGCGCGGGCGTTCCAAACGATGCCTTTTGGGAAGAATTCTTAACTTTGGATAAAGAGGTGATCAAACCCGAGCACCTGGATTTCTTTCATGAATAATAGCCGATGATCGAAAAACTGAAACAGCGCTGGAACGTCCGGAATGGGTGGGATGTACTCATTATTCTGGTCGTTTTCGCCTGTACCGGTTTTTCGGTCCTCTACGTCAAACGCTGGCTTTTCGAGCTGATCGGGCTGACCGAAAATTCCCCGGCCTGGCTCCGCTGGTCGGTGAATATCCTCATCATCCTGCCGCTGTACCAGGTCATATTACTAGCCTGGGGCTGGATCTGGGGCAAATTCAACTTCTTCTGGGAGTTTGAAAAACGGATGTTCAGCCGCATAGGCGGGTTATTCCGCTCCAAAAAGGCCGAAACTACGCCTGAATAACCTTCCTATTTGCTTCCGCCGGCTATTAGCCCGCGATATACTTTCCGCGCCTTCTCATAAGCCTCAGCGGCTGCTTTTCGCTCTTCAACGCGGATATTCGGCTCCTTCATTTTCCAGCACTGCTCCAATGCCGCCAGGCACCATTCCGCACTCTGCTTTTCGGCGATAGCCTGGTTATCGATTTTTATAAAAACCGGATTTGAATGCGAGCTGGGGTAAATGCGCACCGCCAGCCACCCCGACCGGGCTATTTTGGGCGAAAAACTAATGTCCGTCAATTTTCCATCTGCCTGTACCTCAACGGTGTCAACAGGCACTCCATTAAAAATCAGTTCCGCCCTCACCGTCCGTGATTGGCGTATCCGCGACCGCTCGATGTCCCAGTAAGGCTTTTCCGTAATGGGCGACTTGGCTATTTTCTCTCCCGCGCCATCCTGTTTTTCGGGCAAATAGGCGGCGATTTTGGCCGATACTTTCACATTACCCGGTGCTTTCATCAGTACTTCGCTATCGCCCGTGCCTGCCTCCATACCATTGACGTTAAAATCCATAATGTGCGATTTCCCGTCGGAAACGTAGCTTCGGCCCAGTTGCAGGGCCTCCACGTATCCGTTGTAATCCATCGCATTCTTAGGTTTGAAATAGCTCCGCGCCTGGCCCACGCGCGCGTCGGTGATGCACGGGAAGTCGGTTTCTCCGCTTAGCCTCGTTTTAAAGCCGCAATTGAGCGTGTGGTAGTACATATTGAGCTCCCAGGGTGCGGGAGTATCGCCAGCGCTGAAAAAGTCGATCAGACCGTCGGTAACCGTCACCACGTATTCATTCGCACCGATCCCGTCCATCTTGGGCGTGATGTAGTTGGGAAGTTTGTTTGTCGCTTCCATCGGCTCCAATCCCCAGCCTGAGTGCGCATAGCCCACTACGCCGCCTTGCGATTTGGCCCAGGAAAGTACCGGCGCGGTCCAGCTGGGCCATTGCTCAATGGTGGTCGTACCGGGATAATCATCCTCCTTAATCCTCAGCAATACGATATGCCCCGCATGTGACGACGGAAAGCCCGAAACCTCCACATCGTTACGCATGACCGTTTTGGGGGCCGACAGCGGGTGGTCCTTACCCGTAAAAAACGTTTTCTGATGGTACCAGCTCGGTCCCCAGGCCAGATTCGCCGCCATATTTAAATCCTCCCCCAGCACCTGCCGGAACATATCTTTCGGATCGACGCCCTCGGTGGGGCTATCGTAATGGCTGCAACCGGCGGCATGAATGTGGTGGTCAGCACTAAACCAGCCGAGTTGGGCAAGCTTGATCCACCTTTTCAGCTGAAAATCTACCTTAATGGCCTCCCTGCCTTCCGGAACGACGATTTCCTTCGTCTGCGGAATGTACTCGGGCCCGCGCGTGTACGTGACCTTGTATTGGCCGGGCGGCAATGTCACATGCTCGCCGCTTTTTCGGTAAATCTGAGGTTGGAAAAAGAAATCGGGATATTCGTCGAAGGCGGCCACACGACGGGATGGCAGCGGGTAAATACCTTTAAATTTGCCGGATGCATGCTCTTGCCCGTCGGTGATCAGGAAGGAAGCCATAGCAGGCGTTCCATCGTCGTCTTTTACATCAAAACTGACTTTTACGGCAGGCTTCGCATCAAACAAAATATGAGTGGAATTACGGAAACCAATGTCCTGCGAGCCCTGGCCGGCGTTGTAGGCGATTTCGGCTTCCCGCTTGCCCGCATCTTTGGAATAGATCTGAACCACGGCATATTCAAGCTTCAAACCCGACAAATTTGCCTGCAAAGGCCGTCCGGCATAAATCTGAATATCCAGAAACCGATTAGCAACCTGCCCCTCGGTCAATTCATGCTCTTTTTTGACCCTGTGCTCGAAGGAAGGAGAATGAAAAGGCTTCTGTGCGTTCGGGCTTGTGGCTTCGAATTTGGCCGTAATACCCGCCTCATTATGGATTTTAACCAGAAAAGCCGTCCAGCCGCCCTGTACCAACACCGCTTTCGCAGCTCCGCGGTCAACTTTTACACGCCCTTCCGGGTTGATATGGACCACATTCAGGCAATAGGGATCAAGAATGGCCTGGATCTGCGTGACGGTTTCTTGCGACAACGGGCCGCGTTCCAATGCTTTCAGCTTCGCGGCATCGGCAGCTTGCAGCGCATTGCCCGAAAACGAAAGGGCTTCCTGCAAACGCATCGCCTGCGCCAGCAAGGGCTGCGGCTCCACATCGGCGGCGACAGGCTGATGGGTGTGCTGATCGTGCTGCCCGAGCAGCATCAGTGGGAAGAAAACTGCTAAAAGGAGTAGGGCAGACGATGTTTTCATATCAATCCTTGTCTTTTTTACGAGATGCCTTCCACGCGGTGAACCCGATGTACATCATACTCCCGCGTGCCCCGCCGCTTTTCATCAGGCCATTTACATTGCTGAAACCGAGGAATACCGGCCCAAAATGCCCGGCAAGACCGATTGAAGGCCTATTATTTCCCTGAATGAAAGAAATCGGGAACGAAAGGCCGGAATCTTCATCTTCGAAGCGTGGCGTAATGATAAAAGTATTGGGCACGTACATATCTAATGACTGCCGACCATCAGACAGGCTGCCAGTTGATTGCTTACCACCTCCGCTAAGACGGCTCGTATGCGAAATGTTCAGGAAGAAACCGTGGAAAACCTGCAAATCAGCTTCGAGATTGAGGGCTTGGGGCAATTTCGCCTTCTGGGCCAGTATGGAGCTGGTATCGCTCGGGAAAAGGCTCATAAACCCCTCAGGACCACGGTCGCTGATCGTTTCCAATTGCGTTTGGCCCACAACGACATCGCTATGCGTCCCTTTCACAACCCTCGAATCGCCCGTTTTGTATTTTACAGAGCCAATATCCGTCAATGAGCCCGCAAGCCGGATCAGATAATCGGGGCTATCGTTATAAACTTCCTTGCGGTCCTTCCAAACCGAGCCGATTTCATAAGAAAAACCAAGATCATACCCCCAGCCGGAGCCATATTTGCCCGAATCGAACAGGTTTCCGACACTCATTTTGCGATTGGGCGTGCTATATCCGCTTTCATAGGTCAAATTATCGATTTCAAGCTGACTCACATCCGGATTGCTGCTGCTGACAGGATTAATGCTATACCGATCCGCATTTCCTTTCAGATAAGCGACACGCGCCCCAAAGACGCGTTTTACCGTCACGCCGACGCGGAATTTATGCCCTTCGATATCCAGTAGCTGGGCCCCGTAAGAAAAGCTCAGGTCGGAAAAACTCTGCTGGACGAGGCTGAAATCGCCCCAGGCTTCATCGGAAACCGACGGTATACTGCCCGTATCGAGCCTTTTCGTGTACAAATTATCGATGGCCGAGGGGATATTCCGCCCGACCACAAAGCCGCGCGTGCGCAGCTGCACGGCCACACCGTGGTATTTACCCAATGCAAATGATACCGACGGCCAGCGGATCTCACCGGCCAGGAAAATAGGGTCCTTATAGGTAAGCGAGCCCATCGTACGCGAGCGCCCGTAAAGCTCTTTCGTGGAATGCGGTGCCAGAAGGGGATACAGGAATGAGTTTTCCCCTATGAAACGGAAATAGCGGTATTTGATGCTGCCGCCGAGCGTAAGGACATTGATCTGAAACTTATGCCGTGGCCCGCCGAGCACCGACGGGTTGTAGGTCGACCGGTACAAGCCGCCGTAGTTACTGAATTGCAGGCCTGGAATCTGTTGAGCGACAGCGCATTGCACAGCCATCAGACCGCATAGTGTTGTGGTAAGTAATGAGGTTTTCAAGGTTGAGTTTTGTTAGTCGGGGTCAGCATTCCCTGTTCGTTGTAATGGATCGCCTCCTCCTGGATTAGTTCTTGTAATGCTTTCAGGAACATATCGCCGGGCAAATTTTCAAATGCCTGGCTAAGTTCCGCGGGCAGCATTGGCCCCTCACGATGCAATTGCGCGATGATCCGCTCGGCCAAATCGGCGTCACCGATGGCATCGCGCATCGTCTCATTCTTTCGGTTTTGGATGCATATATCGCACACATCGCATTCCTCCGCATCGTATTCATGAAAATATTCCAGCAAAAGCAACGTACGACACCGTTTGGTATGCGACGCGTACCGGATCACGGCCTGCGCCTTTTGCAGGTCGCGGTCTTTTTTCTTTTGTATTTCAAAAACATTCAGCGGCAGTAAAGAAGAATCATAGCGCGGTGTCAGAAATGTGAGCTGGGGCTTGTCTCTCCTTGGCTCGTAGTCGATGATTTCGCGTTCGGCCAGGAATTTCAGTTTCCTCAGGATCTCGGGTACATTGGCAAAATGGATCTGCGCCAGTTCCGTTTCGGAAATGCGCACGTACTCGGTAAAAAGCTCCCCGCCGTACATCCGCAAGATCAGTTTGATAAACGAATCCATCTCCTGATAGCGTATCTGAAAATCGTACAATTCCCGGTTATCGACCAGGAAATGGATTTTGGAAGAATCGCCGAAACTCTCGCTGAGCTGCACAAAGCCTTCTTCTTCAAGCAGTTTCAATGCATAATGGGTCTCATTCACCGGCAACCCGAATATTCCGGCGAATTCCTGAATATCAAAATCAAAACCTGATAACTCGCCGGCACCGATCGCTATCTTGTAGTAGTTCGCCAGCGCCTGGTATACCCGCCGAAGCATTTCCACCGGCGGATATTTCCGCTCGATGCTGTCCATGAGCTCTTCCAGGTCGATTTTATTAAAAAGCGCCACGGCATAGGCTTTCTTTTCGTCCCTTCCGGCACGGCCTGCTTCCTGGTAATAGGCTTCGAGGTTATCGGGCAAATCGAAATGGATCACCGCGCGCACGTCCGGCTTATCAATACCCATCCCGAATGCATTGGTGGCCACCACAGTGCGAATGCGGTTCTGTATCCAGGCCGTCTGCCGCTCCGAACGGTCCTTGAAAGGCAGGCCTGCGTGGTAGCTTGTGGCCGAAATTCCCTGGCGGTTCAGCCAGTCGGCAAGCTCTTTTGTACGCTTGCGTGTGCGAACGTATACTACCCCCGTTCCCTGCACGTTCCGTAAAATTTGCAATAATTTGCGCTCTTTGCTTTCCTCCGCGAATGCCGAATAGGAGAGGTTGGCCCGCGCGAACGACTGCTTGAACACCCGCGCATTGCGCATTTCGAGCTTGTCGAGAATATCGGCCCTTACCTCCTCGGTAGCGGTGGCCGTCAGCGCCATCACCGGCACTTTGGGCAAAAGCTTACGGAAATCGGCGATGAGCAGGTAGGAGGGGCGGAAGTCGTAGCCCCAGGCCGAAATACAATGTGCCTCGTCGATCGCGAGCAGGCACACCTTCATACGCTTAGTGCGCGCAATCATGATGTCCGTACGCAAGCGCTCGGGCGACACGTACAGGAACTTCGTATTGCCATGAACGCAATTATCCAGCGTAATATCGATTTCCGTCTTGCTCATCCCCGAATGGATCGCAGCGGCGGGTATATGTCTGCGTTTGAGCTGCTCTACCTGGTCCTTCATCAGGGCAATGAGCGGTGTTACCACAATGCAAACACCTTCCGAAGCCATAACCGGCACCTGAAAACAAATGGACTTCCCACCGCCCGTAGGAAGTAGCACCAGCGCATCCATACCATTCAGGACTGCCTGGATGGCATCCTCCTGAAACGGCCTGAAAGCGTCGTAACCCCAATATTGTTTCAGGACAGACCGGATATCAGTCATCAGAATGCATTTTGCGGTGTGGTAATCAGATTTTGCAAAGTAATTGCATTAGGCGCGTTATCGAAAGCGGAAAACCGCACGTTTGGTAAAAAGAAACGCCAGGCAGGTATTCTATCAGGCACAAAACCCGTTATTTAGCGACAGAATTTCACTCCGCATCATGATTTTTTCTTCCGGCAAAAAAGAAAGCTATGCCACATTGCTTCCCTGGCTTTTTACGCTGAGCTTCATTCTGATCACTTTTCTGCCGCGTTCTGTGGACGACACGATGTTTATGGACGGCGTAACCTACGCGGCCATCGCCCGCAATATGTCTGAGGGTATCGGCTCATTCTGGCAGCCGTTTTTCGCGCATTCATTTTGGTTACCCTATGACAACGGCCCTTACTTTTCCGGGCATCCGCCGCTGCAATTCGGGCTGCAGTCCGTTCTTTTCAGAATTTTCGGCGACACGCCCGCCGTCGAAAACGGCTATAACTTGCTGATTTTGACCGGATACATTCTCCTCGTCGCCAAAATCTGGCAAAAATTGCTCGACCCTGCGAGTCCATTCCGTGCATTTGACTGGTTACCTGTCTTGTGTTGGTACACTGTCGCCATTGTCTATTATAGTATTCCAAACAACTTTCTGGACAGTACCATGGGGCTATTTTGCCTGGCCTCCTGCTATTTTCAATTATCATATCTGAAAGAAGAATCTGCTCAAAAGCAACGTACATTGTGGCCGCTCCTGGCCGGCATTTGTATTGTGCTGGCGTTCTTAACCAAAGGCCCGGTAGGGCTCTATCCGCTCGCATTTTCGGCGATTTATGCTGTTTCCACACCTTCTTACGGGTTTTCAAAGGCCTTCCGGCCGACCTTCATCATGCTAACGGCGATCGCGTTGGGCATCGCAGGCATACTCGCGTACACACCGGCTCGCGAGTTCATGACGACCTATTTCAATGGTCAAGTGGTGCAGGCATTGCTGCAAAAACGCGAAAAAGCCGGCATCGGCTGGGCAGCCCATTTCACATTGGTGTGGGAACTCCTTCGAAATCTGTTGCCGCATTTGATCGCATGTGCAATTTTGTACGTATTATCCTTCGGTTTTAAATGGAGCATTCCCCGTGACAAGGCTGTCTCCGAAAATGTCCTCCTGACCGCACTCGTAGCTGCGTCAGGCATTGTACCTATGCTGGTGAGTATCAAGCAATATCCGCATTATCTTTTGCCGGCGCTGCCTTTCGTGGCGCTGCTGTTTGCACTCCTGCTGGTGCAGCGCATCGCTTTCATTATGGCACACAAAAAGCAATTGATAACCATCGCGTTGAGCATCGGCGTGTTGGTATGCTGGGGTGCTACATTCCGGAAATTGGCCACCATTCCGCCTGATGTTCATTCGGCCAATGCGAAACAGCTACGTACACTGGTACCGTCAGCAACTACAATCGGAATTTGCCACGATTTATTCCAGCGAGCCGACATTCACGCCAACTTTCAGCGCTATCATCATTTATCGCTTTCCACCGGAATCGACTCCCTGAAGTACGTCCTTGCCGACTCTGCATGCTTGTCGCAATTTGACCTGAAACACGACAGCATCGTGCCATTGCATGGCGGCTACCTGCTGATTGTTCAAAACCCTTGACCGGCGATCTTGCCAATACAGCGAAAATATTATCTTTGTTTAAAGTTCATTTTAAACTGTTTCCATGCGCACGCTGCTCTTCTTCATCAGTATTGTTGCTCTGTCGGGCTGTTCGGCCTCCCACTATCTGAAACGCGAAATCGACCGCTCGGCGGTTCTCAGCCAGCAACATACGGGCGTTTCCATTGCACGCATCGGCGATCAGGAGTCGCTGGCCTCGTATCAGGACAATAAGTATTTCGTTCCGGCATCCAACACCAAATTATTCAGCTTTTACGCGGGCCTGTCGGCACTCGGCGACTCCATTCCCGGCCTCGAATACCTCGAATGGGGCGAGCTGCTTATCATTCGCGGCACCGGCGACCCTTCGCTATTACATCCCGATTTGCCGCACAGCAAGGTTTTCGACTTTCTGAAAGGCCGCAAAGACCAGATATTTTTTACACCGTTCCATTTCGAAAATAAACGTTTCGGCCCCGGTTGGGCATGGAGCGATTACAACGACTACTACCAGCCCGAAGTGACCGCCATGCCGATCTACGGCAATATTGCGCGTTTCAAAAGCACGCCTGCTGGGCAATACCGGGCCTATCCGCGTTTCTGGCAGAAGGCAATGGTGCAGGATACGGCCGTTTCAGGGATTGAGAGAGAGGAATTGCAAAATGTCTTTCATCACTCAAAACTATCAGGCTCACAAGGCGTTACCAGGGACGTTCCCGTTCACATGACCGACCAGGTAATGTTGCAGCTATTGAGTGATACGTTGAAAAAGGAGATCAAACTGATCAACATCCCGCTGGAAATTGAATTGCAGACGGTCAATAGCATTCCTTCGGACTCGCTGTACGCACGTATGATGCAGGTGAGCGACAATATGCTTGCTGAGCAGCTCATGCTGCTTTACGCCACTGCTAACAAGCTGCCGTTGAGCACCGAAAAAGCCATTGCACATACCATAGAGCATCATTTGTCCGATTTGCCCGATAAGCCGGTTTGGAAAGATGGCTCAGGATTGAGCCGCTATAACCTTTTCACCCCACGAACAATGGTGGCTTTGCTGCAAAAGATCTATGCGAAAGTACCGCAGGAAAGATTATTCCAAATATTGCCGGCGGGAGGGAAGAGCGGGACATTAAAGAACCTTTTCAAAGAGGAACCTCCTTTTATTTTTGCTAAAACGGGCAGTTTGAGCAATGTATATAACCTAAGTGGGTATTTGATCACAAAAAAAGGTAAAATACTGGCTTTCAGCTTCATGAACAACAATTTCACCAAGCCTACCGCCGATGTGCGCAAGGAGGTGGAACGCATTCTGACCGGCGTCCGCAACAAATACTGATCATTCTTTTTCCTCCCAGGTACTCCCGGTGCAGTAAATGGTATTGCGCCCGTTTTTACGGACGAGGAGGAAAATCTGATAGAGACCAGGCTCGACATTAGCCTTGTGAAAACTCGCGTTTACACCTTTATTGAAATACATCCCGCGACGGATAGTCGTTTTCAGCGGCACGGAAGCCTGGTTGGGCTGCGCTGCGTATACGTGCTCCGTTGATTTCAGAATCACATATGCACCATCCGAATAGTCTTTTTCGGGTTTGAAAAATTCCTGGTGAAAGCCTACCACAATGTGATCTCCAAGCTGCCCGACTTCATCCGGCGGATAAGTTTTGGCGCAGGAAACCGAATCTGCCCGCGGGTTCCAGTTTTCAGCCAGCGGGTCGGCGGAACGGTAATAGGAGCGGATTTTTTCAAAATGCTGCTGGTCCATCGAAAACATGCGGAGACCCAGCCAATCGACATTGTAACGCGCATTGAACTCCTGCGCAATAGCTGCCCGACGGCCATTTACCGCTTCGGCGAAGTTGCCGTGCAGCAATACGAGGTTTATTATAATGGCGGCCAGCAGCATTCCCGGAGCCAGTTTTCTTCGAGTCGCGTTTTGTACGACAGCCAAAAATCCGAAGTATAAGGCAATGCACCAGAGCGTCGAATACATCCGGTAGCGTCCTTTAAACATCCCTTCAAACGTGTCCGTAGGAATGCGTTTGTATGTGAGGGCGAGGGCCGTAATACCCGTAAAAATCGCAATAGCAAGCGCAAAAAGGGCTGTTGGATTGGTGTAGCGCCCTTTCAGCCAGGTCGAATTCCAGAGTGGAATGTATTGTTTGCGGTATAAAAAAAGCAATGCGGCGATCATCAGCATTCCCATCGCCACGGCAATGTACAATCCGGATGTGGGCGTTCCGTAAGCTGTAAGCGTTGCCCACGAGCCGATAAACCCGAAGAACCCGAAGAAGCCTTCCTTTACCTGCTGCGGGTTCGAGAAATCAAGGTTTTGAGTGATCGGGGTGAAGTCGATGAAATAAATGACTGCGATAACAAGTGTCGTCGCCAGAGTGATAAAGAATTGTTTGCGGTAACCTCCGAACAAAAATAGCAGCCCGATCACAGGGAAAACCATCAATCCATTGCCGTAAGTAAACGTGGCCGCAACGGCGAAAAGCAGCGAAACGGCAATCCGCTCCGGCTTGTAAACTGCAAAATAGAGCGCAGAAAGCACAAACAGGATCACCCCGAAATTGCAAAGCGAACTTACGCCCCAGAAGATGTTTTCAAATGACTGGATATTGAACCACAGCCACATAACCGGCACAAAATACCATATGGAAAGCCGTAAATGCCTGAATGCGCAATAGAATACCCATGCGCAAAGCGCCCAGCAGGTGTTTGCGATCATCATCGGCCAAACCAGGTTGACCGTACCGAATGTGTTTTCCAGTAACAGGATTACCGAGCGGGAGAATACCAGCCGGTGCTCGGGAAAAAGCGTCGTCAGCAGCTTCCATTTACCTGCCAGATCCGCTTTCGAAAATTCGGGAATAATGCCCAGGATAAGGATATCGTCGAATGCCACGTAGTTGACATTCAACGCAATGACTTTGAATACCCAAATATAAATCAGAACGGGTACCAGGCCCAACAAGCATGCCAGCCAGCTTTTTTCTCTGACAAAACGGAGGAAGGATGAAAACATGCGTGCTAATTAAGCAGGTGAGGCGTGATTTTCAACCATGCGCTGCCTAATTTTCGGTTTCCTCCTCTTCAGCGGAGGCGCGGGGATCTTTGGTATGATCGTATACCAGTTTGCCTTTGTCGTCCCATTCTCTGAGAATAAACGGCTCAAAATCCTCGTCCCAGGCAGTTTTCGGATATTGAATTTCTTTCTTGCGCTGGCGGCGAAACTGGTAGTATTCCACCCAACGGCCTACTTTTTTACCCGAATCATATTTCCCATTCGCAGCAAGCTGGCCTTCCTTATAAAATTGCAGATACTCGCCTTCCACCTCTCCAAATGCGACCGGCATTACCTCTTTCACTTGCGTGTGCGCGGAGTCGTAGTAAGTAATGCGCGATTCGGCGGGGAATCCCCGGTTCCAGACAGCCTTGTCGATCAGGTTATATTTGGTATCATATTTCACCCAGCGGCCGTCTTTCACACCCATATAGTAGTAGCCTTCCTCGATCAGGTTTTCGCCGCTATACTTTTTATAGGAGCCGTGGAGTGGTAATGCCTGCGTCTTGTCTTTAATCACCGAAGAGCTCAGTTTTCTGGATTTCTTGTCATACCATCGCGTTTCGGTAGCCCGCACGTACTCATTCAAGGGCTTATATTCTTTCAATACATGGAAATTCTCCACCGTAGCGCGGTCGCCGCTGCCGTATTTGACGGACATGCTCTGCATTGGAATACCCTCATATTGTACTTTGGCAAGACGCGCCTTTTCCTTTTTCGCCTTGCGGTCTTTTTTCTGGCTCTTATATTCTTTTACCCGAAGCCCCAGGTCGGGGATCGTTTCGCCGAACAGGGTGGAAAGGTTGGTGGACTTGCCCTTACCGCCCGGCACCGAGGCGCCAACCACCGGATCCAGGCCCGAAACGAACGATTTCAGATCATTGGAACGTGCTGCTGTATCTTTTTTCACCTGCTCTTTGGGTAGCCACGACGGGGTAGAGGCGTCCTTCTGGCCATTCTGGGCCGAAACGGAAACCGACAGACAGATTGAAAAAAAGCCGCAGACCAGTGCTACTCTTTGCATGTATATAGAATTTTTCTTCAGGGCAAGATTGTTACTTTTGTAACGAATTGGTTTTTTCTATATTGATTTCCAAGACAAATTTAAAAAAACACCGTGGAAAAAAGCGCTAAAATTTATATTGCCGGGCATAGGGGAATGGTTGGATCCGCTATTCTCAGAAAATTGGAAAAAGAAGGTTTCCACAACATTATCACCAGAACTTCATCAGAGCTTGATCTCCGCAATCAGGCCGACGTGCGGGCATTTTTTGAAGCGGAACGCCCTGAATATATCTTTCTGGCCGCTGCCAAGGTAGGCGGCATTATGGCAAACAATATTTATCGCGCAGAGTTCCTGAACGATAACCTGCTCATCCAGAACAACGTAATCGACAGCGCGTACCGCACCGACGCCAAAAAGCTCATGTTCCTCGGATCGAGCTGCATTTACCCCAAACTGGCGCCGCAGCCTTTGCAGGAAGATTCGCTGCTCACTGGCCTTTTGGAGCCCACCAATGAACCTTACGCAATCGCAAAGATTGCGGGTATTAAAATGTGTGAGGCTTACCGCTCGCAATATGGATGCAATTTCATTTCGGTGATGCCTACCAATTTGTACGGACCGAATGATAATTACGATCTGAATAATTCGCACGTGTTACCGGCGATGATCCGCAAATTTCACGAGGCAAAAGAAGAAGGAAAGCCGTTTGTAGAGCTCTGGGGTACAGGATCGCCGCTCCGCGAGTTCCTGCACGCCGACGATCTGGCTGCTGCTTGTTATTACCTGATGCAAAATTACAATGAGGCCGGCTTCCTGAATGTAGGTGTAGGCGCGGATGTTACCATTAAGCATCTGGCAGAAATGATCCGGCAAGTGGTCGGATATGAAGGGGAAATCAAATGGAATACCGATAAACCGGACGGTACGCCACGGAAACTGATGGACGTAAGCAAGCTGCACGCATTGGGCTGGAAGCACACCATCGACCTCGAAGAAGGTATTACCCGGACTTACCAGGATTTTCTCGAAAAAATAGAAACATATGCTGTGTAACCAGTATGGTTGAAGCGGGTTACATTTGGTATAGCCTAATATTTCAATACTAAAATCCTATTTCACCCACGATAATTCTATTTTTAGACAAAATTTCAGTATAATATTACAAGAATCTTCGGGAAACTAATTAGTTTTGCGCCGTACCCTAAATGGGCACGTCATATAAACCTTAGTCATAGAGAAATGTCGGCCATTATTAAGTTAGATCAGATAGACCGCAAAGTACTGGAGATTTTACAAACGAACGCGAAGATAACCAACGCTCAACTTTCCAAAGAAATAGGGCTTTCACCCGCTCCGACGCTGGAACGTGTGAAAAAACTGGAACAATCGGGGATCATCAAAAGCTACCACGCACAGCTTGAACCTGAGAAGGTTGGATTGGGCGTAAGCACTTTTGTTCAGATTTCACTGGTTGGGCACCGTAAGGCAGTTACGGAGTCATTTGTTGAGAAAATTCACGCGATTCCCGAAGTCATTGAATGTCACCACATTACAGGAACGGGCGATTTTCTGCTTCGTGTAATTTCCAAAGACATCAGCACTTACCAGAAGCTGATGCTCGAAAAAATCAATGAGATCGAAGAGGTTGCCAGCACACAAACGATGGTGATCCTGTCGACTTTCAAAGAGAGCAAAGTATTACCGATACCTTGATGCTAGGAGTTTAAGGTTCAGAGTCTAAGGTTGAAAGCTCTTATAAACTTTAAGCTCATGAGCTCAAATAAAAAATGGTCGGAAGTGATTCCGACCATTTTTTATTTGGTATGCATTCAAACCTATTGATGTTGCTCGCGAAGCAGATCGTTCACCGTTTTCACGGGGTTGAAAGTAATCAGCGGCACTTCTACGAAAAGCGTATTCCAGTCGGCCATAGAGCCATTCCACAAGCCTGGGAGCTCCTGTGCTTTCAGTTCCTTTCCGTCTTTAGATTTGCCTGTAATAAAGCCGGTTAGCGGATCACGGAATTTTTTCAGGTCGTATAGCTCGCCTTTTTTGTTCTTCACAGCACACACGAGATCCACCGGGTTGAAATGCGTCGAATTCTTGAAAATGCTGTTCTGGTCGGCATTATCTACATCCACCTGCGCCGATTCCACGATTTGCAGCGACGAAGAACCATCGGCATTCTCAGCCCAGAAAGGTCCGCCGCCCGGCTCTCCTTGGTTTTTCACCATCCCGCATGCACGCAACGGGCGATCGAGCTTTCCTACAAAATATTCTTTCTTCTTTTCGTCGCTCCACGATTCAAAACCGGCCGGTGGGATCACGCAAAGTTCATTGCGGAAAAAGCCATCGAGTTCTGCGAGCAATGCCGCATCCGTGCTTTCGGCGAGCTTATCGAGGTAACCGAAGATTCTCTTCTGATATCTCAAAACGATACCCGCCAACGCCTTTTTATAAGTAATGGTGTCGCCTTTAATGCGGTCAGGAACGACGTTATCGATGTTTTTAATGAAGATAATGTCGGCATCGAGCTGCCCGAGGTTTTCGAGCAATGCACCGTGACCGGCAGGGCGGAACAATAACGAATCGTCTTTTTCGCGGAAAGGCGTGTTATCGAGATTCACCGCGATGGTGTCCGTCGAGCTTTTTTGTTCTGAGAAAGAAACAATGTAGCGAACGCCGTATTGCGTCTGATAGCTTGGCAGCACTTCCACTACGAGCTTTTCAAACTTATCGCGGTGCTCCGGAGAAACCGTGAAGTGGATCTGCACATTGCTGCCTGCATTCGCATATTTGGCGCCTTCCACCAAATGCTCTTCCAGCGGTGTGCGTGAGCGCTCGGTATAATTATGGAATTTCAGCAAGCCTTTCGGCAACTCTCCGTAGCCTAATCCCTTGGCAGTAAGAAAGTAAGAAGCTATCGTCTTTTCATCGGCAGACTCGATTTCGTAACCATCTGCCTCCAGAGAAGTTTTCAGGTCTTCGTAGAATGCAAAATCTTTCAGCTTAGCAAAGAACTCGTCTACCGATTTGTCCTTCTTATCTTCCTGCAAAAAGCCGAAAAGCGATTTGAACATCCGCGTAGCCGCACCCGAAGCCGGTACGAATTTTAAAAGTGCAATTTCCCCATCGGCGGCACTTTTATCGAACTCACTGATTACCTGTGCGATCTCTTCATCCGTAAGCCTGATAATACCGTCGCCCACCGTGGCCGCCTTTGACAATTGCAAAAACGGAAAGCCCTTTTCAAAATAGCGGACTTGCTCTTCCACCACGCGTAAATCGCTTCCTCTTTCCTTTATTTGTTGAATATCGTTTTCAATAAACATAATGTATGGTTTTAATCAGTGAAGTTTAGGGTAAGATTTATTACAAAAAAGCTTGGAATTTTAACAACTTCGTCAATTTTTCCCGCATTTATTTCAGCACCCGCAACTTGGCGAAGCTGAGAAGCAGCGTTTTTTCACCCACGAGGTCGAACTTGACCGTCGCTTTTCTATCGGTACCATTGACGTCCATTTTGGTCACCACCCCGAAACCGAATTTCAAATGCTCTACCTTATCACCTTCGGCGAGATCGAACGTGTCGGTCGGTACGAAATCGGCGGACGGCACGTGGCTGGTAGCAGCGGTCGCAACCGGCCTGGCCTCTGTTTTCCGTTGTACCAGGTTGCGCGCGAAAGTCGTTACTGGAGGTGTTGTATCGCGCTCCAGCGCGCTCTGCACCATTCTGTTCACATTCAGATACTTCTGATCTACTTCCAGCAGAAAACGGCTCGGTTCGCACATTTTCAGGCGGCCCCACTGGTAACGGCTCTCGGCGTAAGAGAATGACAATTTCTTTTCCGCGCGCGTGATGGCCACGTAGAAAAGCCTTCTTTCTTCCTCCAAATCCTGCCGGCTTTCCAGCATCATCTGGCTCGGGAAGAGGTCTTCTTCCAGCCCCACAATAAATACATTTCTGAATTCCAAACCTTTCGCCGAGTGGATCGTCATCATCGTCACCCGGTCGTGGTCGTTATTATCGTCCGGCTCGTCGGCATTCGTCAGAAGCGAAACGGATTGAAGGAACGCACTAAGCGATTTATCCTCCGTTTCGTCACTATCGACAAATTCCTTGATACCATTCAGCAATTCCTGCACGTTTTCGTAGCGCGAAAAACCTTCTACGGTCTTATCTTCATATAATTCACGCAGAATTCCGGAGGCTTTGGCAATGTGGGAAGAAATTTCGTAGGCATCCTTGCCTTCTTCAACGAGGATTTTGAAGCTCTTGATCAGCGTAGCGAACCCTTCGATAGGAGCAATAGAGCGCCCGGAACCAAACTGGTTGATATTCGCCACGACATCCCAGATGGCCACATTATTTTCCGAAGCTGTTACCGCAATTTTGGCCACGGTCGTATCACCAATGCCTCTTTTGGGTAAATTAATGATCCGTTTGAAAGCTTCTTCGTCCCGCTGGTTCACTGTAAACCGGAGATATGCGAGCAAATCCTTGATTTCTTTCCTTTGGTAGAATGATTGACCGCCGACAATGCGGTATTTAATGCCCAGTTTCCGGAGCGCTTCTTCAAATGAGCGGGACTGGGCATTGGTGCGGTACAAAATCGCAAAGTTCTCGTTACGAAGCGATTTCTGCATTTTCTCTTCAAAAATCGCCGTTGCCACCAACCGGCCTTCCTCATTATCCGAGCCGGCTTTGATCACATCGATCAGCGAGCCTTCCTCATTAGAAGTGAAAGTATGCTTTTCGAGCTGCGACTTGTTCCGGGCAATCACCGAGTTGGCCGCGTTCACGATCGTGCTTGTGGAGCGGTAGTTCTGTTCCAGCTTAATCACGCGCACATCGGGGAAGTCCTTTTCAAAATTGAGGATATTCTCGATGTTCGCGCCGCGGAATGCGTAAATACTCTGCGCATCGTCACCCACCACGACGATGTTCCGGTGAACCGCCGATAACTTCCTGGTAATGAGGTATTGGGAAACGTTCGTATCCTGAAACTCATCCACCATCACGTGCTGGAACTTATGCTGGTACTTATATAATACGTCGGGGAAATCGCGGAAAAGGACATTGGTATTGAAAAGCAGGTCGTCGAAGTCCATGGCATTGGCCTGGAAGCAACGTGTTGCGTACGTTTTGTACAGCCTGCCGATCTCCTTCATTTTGGCGGCATCGTCGTCGGCCTGGATCACTGCATTATTAATGTAATCATCCGGGGAAATAAGCCGGTTCTTCGCTCCGGAGATGCGGTTGAAAACCACATTGGCCTTGTAAACCTTGTCGTCGAGGTTATATTCTTTAATGATACTTCTTAATAATGACTTCGAATCGTCGGTATCATATATAGAGAAATCGCTGGTATAGCCCAGGTAGCGGGCCTCGATGCGGAGTATTTTGGCAAAAACGGAGTGGAAAGTACCCATCCAGATGTTCCGTGCCTCGGTACCGACAGCGCCTTCGATCCGGCTGCGCATTTCGCCGGAAGCTTTATTGGTAAATGTGAGGGACAAAATACGGAACGGATCGACACCCGTCTCGATCAACCGCGCAATGCGGTAGGTAAGTACCCTGGTTTTCCCTGAACCCGCGCCCGCAATGATCATCAAGGGGCCATTTCCGTGCAGCACAGCCTCCCGTTGGGGCTCATTCAAGGTCGAGAGATAATCGTTGTGGTTCAAAGTTGTATGCTTTTCCAATTACTTATAATATATAGCAAAAGCCAAAGTTAGGAAAAACCGTCAAAAGCATCCTGAATCTCTGGGCTTGTAAGAGAGGCCCTTTCTAAATATTATTCCGCGATCAGAACATAAGGTGTGCATTGTTGGTTAATTAGCAACAATTTCAGATTTCATCATATATATAGGGCATCGCCCGCATGCGCACAGACTAATGAGTACAATGAATATAGAAGACCAACCACTGGAAGTACAATGGGAACACCTGCTGGGGCAGCTGGAAGAAATGGTAGGCAAGCGCCCCGGCGATTTGAACGGCGTCCTATTTTTGATAGGTGTGCAGGAGTTGGGGCAGGGTGCGAAGCGATTTTCGAAGGAACAGAAGCAAGACCTGATGCATATAGGTATATGCAAAGTGCTAAGCCTGTCGTCCTATTATAGTCTTGAATACACCGACAAAGATGGCTGGCCTCATTACAAACTGGAACGCGCACTGCCTCCTGGCAATCTTTTGAAGCAAGAAGCGCTTTTGAAGATGCACGTGATCGAGTACTTCAAAAATTTGTGAAAAAATTACGGACCGGTAATTTCTGGTTATCAATCGGTTGCCGAAAAGTGAAAAAGTTTTTTTACAATTTTTTGCTGTCTGCGCTTGCATCTTAAAAAAGAACCTGCCACTTTTGCACTCCCAATCGGGAATAACGGTAGCGAAAACGGTCGCTGCCACGAGTTCTGGGAAGCCGGAGCAAGGTTCTTTGACATGATGAAGA